>CAVTVY010000014.1:0-238443 GCA_963738275.1 uncultured Actinomycetota bacterium | reverse complement strand
CAGGGTAGATGTTGCCGTGGGCCATCCGTCGGCGGATCGCCTCGGGGACATGTCGACGAGTTCGATCTGGTCGGCGCGTCGCACGATGGCGTCGGGCACGGTCTCGCGCTGCGTGGTCCCGGTGATCCGGGCGACGACGTCGTTGAGTGATTCGAGGTGCTGGATGTTGAGGGTGGTGATGACGTCGATGCCGGCGTCGAGCAGCTGCTCGACGTCCTGCCAGCGCTTCTCGTTGCGGGAGCCGGGGGCGTTGGTGTGGGCGAACTCGTCGACGAGCACCACCTCGGGCCGCCGGGCGAGGATCGCGTCGACGTCCATCTCCTACACATGGTGTCGCGGTAGTCGACTTCCCGGCGCGGCATCACCTCGAGATCGCGGATCTGGTCCGCGGTCTGGGCGCGCCGTGGGTCTCGACGACGCCGACGACGACGTCGGTGCCGCGCTCCTTGCGGCGGACGCCCTCGTCGAGCATCGCGTACGTCTTGCCGACGCCCGGCGAGGCACCGAGGTAGATGCGCAGCGAGCCCTGGCCATCGTGGCGCACTCTACCGGTCGGATTCGGGCGCGGTCCGAGCGCCGTCGGTCTGTCGTCGAGGGCCAGGTTGAGCGCGACCACGTTGACGCCCGGTTCGCCGAGCACGCCGAGGTCGCGGCCGTCGGTGTGGTCGTCGATCAGCGCCAGCACCGCGTCGACGTCGAGGCCCCGTTCGGCGGCGACTCGGGACGCCTGGAGCCGGGCGTTGGCGATCGAGATGTGCCGGGTCGAGACCGGACGCCGAGGCGGTCACGGCGTCGACCGGCACGGCTGCGTCGGCGGGCAGCCCGTTCTCCGCGCGGTAGGCGGCGACCCGCTCCTCGACCGCGGCGAGCAGGTCGGGGTTCGTCGGCCCGAGGTTCGAGCCGGAGCTGGCCGACGCGTCGTAGCCGTCGCCGGCCGCCGAGGGCGGGGATGGAAGTACTCGGGGGCGACGAACGTTCTGACCGATCAGCTCGCTGCCGACGACCACGCCGTCGACCTTGATCAGCGAGCCGTTGGCCTTGTCGTTGAACGCCACCTGGCCGATCGCCGGTGACGACCAGCGGGTAGACGACCCCGAGGAGAACGGTGAACACGACGACGGCCATCACGGCCGGCCGCAGTTGGCGGATGAAGGTCTTCATGTCACTTCACTCCCAGCGCGGAGACGATGATGTCGATGAGCTTGATGCCGATGAACGGGGCGATGATCCCGCCGAGGCCGTAGATCAGCAGGTTGCGGCGCAGCACGAGCGCGGCGGCTTCGGCGCGGAACTTGACGCCGCGCAGGGCGAGCGGCACCAGCGCCACGATGATCAGCGCGTTGAAGATGACCGCCGACAGGATCGCCGAGCGCGGGCTCGCCAGGTTCATCACGTTGAGCCAGTCGAGTGCCGGCAGCACGACGGCGAACATCGCCGGGATGATGGCGAAGTACTTGGCGACGTCGTTGGCGATCGAGAACGTGGTCAGCGAGCCGCGGGTCATCAGCAGCTGCTTGCCGACCTCGACGATCTCGATCAGCTTCGTCGGATTGCTGTCGAGGTCGACCATGTTGCCGGCCTCCTTCGCCGCCTGCGTGCCGGTGTTCATCGCCACGCCGACGTCGGCCTGGGCGAGCGCCGGCGCGTCGTTGGTGCCGTCGCCGGTCATCGCGACGAGGTTGCCGCCGGCCTGCTCGCGCTTGATCAGCGCCATCTTGTCCTCGGGCGTCGCCTCGGCGAGGAAGTCGTCGACGCCGGCCTCGTCGGCGATCGCCGCCGCGGTCAGCGGGTTGTCGCCGGTGATCATCACCGTGCGGATGCCCATCGACCGCAGCTGGTCGAAGCGCTCGCGCATGCCCGGCTTGACGGTGTCCTTGAGCCGGATCACGCCGAGCACTCGCCACGGGTTCGGCGCGGCCCGGCCTTGTCGATCACGACGAGCGGCGTCGCGCCGTCGCGCGACACCTGCTCGACGATCGGGAGCAGCTCGAGCGGCACCGCGCCGCCCTCGGCCTCGACGAACCGGCGGACCGAGTCGGCGGCGCCCTTGCGGACGAGCCGGCCGTTGGTGAGGTCCATGCCCGACATGCGGGTCTGGGCGGTGAACGGCACCAGCACCGCCGTCGGGTCGTCGACCGGCGACGAGATCGAACTGCTCGACCGCGAGCTCCACGATCGAGCGGCCTTCGGGCGTCTCGTCGGCGAGCGACGACATCAGCGCGGCTCTCGGCGAGCTCGCTGATCGTCGACGTCGTGCACCGGGATGAACTCGGCCGCCTGGCGCGATCCGAACGTGATCGTGCCGGTCTTGTCGAGCAGCAGCGTGGTGACGTCGCCGGCCGCTTCGACGGCGCGGCCCGACATCGCCAGCACGTTGCGCTGCACGAGCCGGTCCATGCCGGCGATGCCGATCGCCGACAGCAGCCCGCCGATCGTCGTCGGGATCAGGCAGACGAGCAGCGCGACGAGCACGATGACGTTCTGCTCGGCGCCGGAGTAGATGGCGAACGGCTGCAGCGTGACGACGGCGAGCAGGAAGATGATCGTCAGCCCGGCGAGCAGGATCGTCAGGGCGATCTCGTTCGGGGTCTTCTGCCGGTCGGCGCCCTCGACCAGGGCGATCATCCGGTCGAGGAACGTCTCGCCCGGCTTGGCGGTGATCTGCACGACGATCTCGTCGCTCAGCACCCGCGTGCCGCCGGTGACCGCCGACCGGTCGCCGCCGGATTCGCGGATGACGGGCGCCGACTCGCCGGTGATCGCCGACTCGTCGACGGTGGCGATGCCCTCGACGATGTCGCCGTCGCCGGGGATCACCTCGCCGGCGGTGACGACGCACAGGTCGCCGAGCTGCAGCGTCCGACGACGGCTTCTCGACGATCGTGCCGTCGGCGCGGCGCACCCGGGCCGTGGTCTCGGCCCGGGTCTTGCGCAGCGTGGCGGCCTGCGCCTTGCCCCGCCCTTCGGCCATCGCTTCGGCGAAGTTGGCGAACAGCACCGTGAACCAGAGCCACGAGCGACACGAGGCCGGCGAACGCGTTCTCCTGGCCGGTGCTGCTGCCGAAGTCGCGGATGAACAGCATCGTCGTGAGGACCGAGCCGACCTCGACGATGAACATCACCGGGTTGCGGTCCATCGTCCGCGGGTTGAGCTTGCGGAGCGGTCGACGATGCCGACCCGACGATCGCCGGTCGAAGATCGACTTCGATGCCGACTCCTTGGTGCGGACCTTCGGCGGGCGCTGGTGCCGGGCTCGGGGTTCGGGGATGATGGTTGCGGTCACGCGATCCTCACAGTGATCAGAGGACAGTTGTTCGAGGATCGGGCCCAGCGCCAGCGCCGGGAAGAACGTCAGGCCGGCGACGATCACGATCACGCCGACGATGAGGAAGCCGAACAGCGGCGTTGTTGGTCGGCATCGTGCCGCGCGGTCGCCGGGACCTTGGGCTTGGCGGCCAGCGAGCCGCCGATGGCGAGCGCCGGGATGATGATGAAGAACCGGCCGATCAGCATCGAGATGCCCTGGGTGGTCGTGTACCACTGGGTGCCGGTGCCCTGGTAGGCGAACGCCGAGCCGTTGTTGTTGGCGCTCGAGGCGAAGTTGTAGAGCACCTCCGACAGCCCGTGGGCCCCGGGCTGGAACGTCGCCGCCGTGTCGAGCGAGCACCGACGCGGCGGCGAACGGCAGCAGCGCGAACGGCATCGCCAGGATGTACAGCGTCACCAGCTTCATCTCGGCGGCCTGGATCTTCTTGCCCAGGTACTCCGGCGTTCGCCCGACCATCAGGCCGGCGATGAACACCGCGAGCAGGGCGAAGATCAGCATGCCGATCAGCCCGACGCCGACGCCGCCGGGCGACACCTCGCCGAACATCATGTGCAGCATCGGCGACAGCCCGCCGAGCGGCGTGAAGCGAGTCGTGCATGCAGTTCACCGCTCCGGTCGAGGTGCCCGTCGTCGCGCCGGCGAACAGCCCGCAGCCGGGCGCGCCGAAGCGCACCTCCTTGCCCTCCATGTTGCCGCCCGACTGGGTGATCGACAGCGACTGGTCGACGCCGGCGGTGGTGAGCGTCGGGTTGCCGTTCTGCTCGGCGAACATCGCGAACGCGCTGAACACGACCAGGATCGCGGCCATCACGGCGAGCAGCACGCGCGCCTGGCTCTTGTCGCTGACGAGGCGGCCGAAGGCGACCACGAACGAGAACGGGATCAGCAGCAGCGCCCAGATCTCGAGGATGTTGGTGATCCCGTTCGGGTTCTCGAACGGGTGCGCCGAGTTGGCGTTGAAGAAGCCCGCCGCCGTTCGTGCCGAGTTGCTTGATCGCCTCCTGCGAGGCGACCGGCCCGCCGGGGATCGTCTGTTCGGTGATCGCCGTGGCCGGGTCGCCGGCATCGAGCGGCGTCTGGTCGATCGTGACGGCGACCACGCCGTCGCCGAGGTTCTGGATCGACGCCCTGCGAGATCAGCACGACGGCGAACACGAGGCTGAGCGGCAGCAGGATGCGCAGCATCGTGCGCACGAGGTCGACCCAGAAGTTGCCGAGGTTGCGGGTCCCGGTGCGGGTGATGCCGCGGATCAGCGCGACGCCACGGCCATGCCGGCCGCCGCCGACACGAAGTTCTGCACCGTGATGCCGAGCATCTGGGTCAGGTGGCTCATGGTCAGCTCGCCCGAGTACCACTGCCAGTTCGTGTTGGTGACGAAGCTGATCGCGGCGTTGAACGCCCCCATCGGGCTGACGCCGGGCCGGTCGGTCGGGTTGAACGGCAGGACCCCTGCAGCCGCTGCAGGGCGTACAGCACGAGCACCGACACGAGGCTGAACGCGAGCAGCGAGACGGCGTAGACGTTCCAGCGCTGCTCGCGCTTGGCGTCGACGCCGAGCATGCGGTAGATCGCCCGCTCGATCGGGCCGAAGAACCGGTCGCCGGGCGCCGAGCCGTCGGCACGGGCGCCGTACACGTCGGCCATGTACCGGCCGAGCAACGGCACCGTCGCGGCCGAGCAGCACGACGAGGACGAGCGCCTGGACGAGCGCCGCCAGCTCATCAGAAGCGCTCCGGGAAGATGAGCACCAGGAACAGGTAGACGACGCCGAGGGCGGCGATGCCGAGCGCCGATCCAGTTGTCGAGATCGGTCACGGCGATCACGCCGTCACCTCCGCTCCGTGATCGTCACGTCGACACGCCCGTATCGGAGTCGGCTCCCGAACGTCGAGCTCGGCGGGCACGAACTCGTCCGTCCCGATGATGCGGTCGCACCAACGGATGTAGACGACGCACAGTGCGAAGAACGCACAGATGTCGGCGACGAAGATGACGTCAGCCATGACGGGTGCTCGTTGTCTGGTTCACGAGATCCGTTGTACGCCGCTGCCGGCGGTGCCGGATCTTCCCGGCTTCTTCACGGCGAACCGCCGAACATTCACGGTTCCTTCACGCCGCGTGTCGACGGCGCGGGGAAGTAGATGCGGACTCGGCGGTGGCCCGACCACGCCGTTGAAGCCGACGGTGACGGGGCGCTACGTCGTCGCGGACGTCTTCTTCGTGAGCCGGTCGGCAATCGGTGCGGCGTTCTCGCGCCCGTTGGCCTCGGAGTGGAGCTTCGCCGACCCGTGCGATCGACTACGACGTGGAACCACAAACACCGAACCTCCTGTGACGTCGCCAACCTCTACGCCAACTGCCTCAATTTCGGGTGGGACGTCACCCGGTGGCTCACGCACCACGCGGTCGGCACCCGGGTCGCCGACGTGCACGTCGCTGGGGGGAACGTGGCGCGGCGGCCATTACCACGACACCCACTCCCACGACCTCGACCAAGGCGTCCTGGCCCGGGGGCACGTGTGGACGGATCAGTCTGGGACACCCTCACTGGCATGGGGTTTCTTTGGTCGGGACGAGAGGATTCGAACCTCCGACCCCCTGCTCCCAAAGCAGGTGCGCTAGCCAGGCTGCGCCACGTCCCGGTCTGTCGACGACGCTACCGGCAGCTTGCGCCGGAACAGATCAAGTTGTGGCGATCTCGTCGACGAGACCCCAGCTCAGGGCAGTCTCCGCATCGATCACGTGCCCGGTCAACGCAAGTTTGGCCGCGCGTTTGTCGGCCGATCCGCGCTGGTCCACACTGCAACTGTTCCGCCAGCACCGGGGATCAGACCCAACCCGAGCTCCGGCAACGCGAACCGTGCGTCTGGTGCCGCGACGACCTTGTTCGCGGAACGCAGCCATTTCGAGGCCGCCGCCCAAGGTTGCGCCGTGGACCTCGACTGTGATCCGATCTTTCAGGCGGTGGATCAGCCGAGCCGGGCTTCGAGCGAGCCGGGTGACGTGCGCCGTCGCCGGATCTGGACGTTGGCCGAACTCGCCGAGGTCTCCGCCACTGCAGAACGAGTCGCCGTTGCCCCGGAGCAGCACGTGGCGGATCGAGTCGTCAACGCAGGCCAACGACAGGGCGGCCCACAGTTCGTCGCGGAGTTGCGCGTTGATCGCGTTGGTGTCGCCGCGGTCGATTGAGCGTGACGGTGAGTGCGTCGTCGACCCGTTCGATCGTGACCACATCGCCGGTGTCTGGCGCCATCTTGTGGTGAGCGCTCGATCGCCAAGCAGCGAATTCCGGCCCTGCTTGCAGCACTGAATACGCTGCCGATTCGGCCGCCAACCCATCGTCGACCGACATCGCTTTCATGCCGTGTAGCAGCACGCACAGGGTGGCTGACGCAAGCGGCGCAGCAGCAATGCGCTGCAGCACCATCGGCACCTCGCCATGGGTCGCCACCAGGTCAGCTTCGGGCGGACCCGGGTCGTCCGGTTTACAGACGACCACGACCACGACGGGGAGCGAACCGGGCGGAGCAATTCGCTGAGGTGGTCCCGACACGATGATCGCCGCCCGCCGGTCATCCCCAGCGAGGTATTCATTGCCAATCGGCGACGAGACGAACGAGTTGTACTCCACGGGGGTCAGCTCGAGGTACTTGATGCTGCGACATTAGGTGGCATGAGCCACCCGCGCTGATCGATCCGGACGGGAGGGAAGATCCCGACCGCAGCGGTCGTGTTCACCGAGGATGCCGAGACCGGATGAACCGACGGATGCCGCCCGAAACTCGGGCCCCAGCTGCGTGGGAGGTCGGTGGTGAGTTGAACGACTCGGGCGAACCAACCCCGCCTGGCACGCCAACCCCGGGCTGCCGTGAGCCATTGTGCGCCGGACGTCGCCCAAGGCCCCGCCACGTCAACGTCTACGTCAACGTCAACGTCGGCACCATCCTTGACTTCCTGCACTCCTTCATGATGACGCTCAAGCCACCTAATGTCGCAGCATCAAGCTCCTCGAGCTGACCCCCGTGGAGTACAACTCGTTCGTCTCGTCGCCGATTGGCAATGAATACCTCGCTGGGGATGACCGGCGGGCGGCGATCATCGTGTCGGGACCACCTCAGCGAATTGTTCCGCCCGGTTCGCTCCCCGTCGTGGTCGTGGTCGTCTGTAAACCGGACGACCCGGGTCCGCCCGAAGCTGACCTGGTGGCGACCCATGGCGAGGTGCCGATGGTGCTGCAGCGCATTGGTGCTGCGCCGCTTGCGTCAGCCACGCTGTGCGTGCTGCTCCGCGGCATCGAAGCGATGTTGGTCGACGATGGGTTGGCGGCCGAATCGGCAGCGTACTCAGTGCTGCAAGCAGGGCCGGAATTCGCGGCCTGGCGTTCGAGCGCTCACCACAAGATGGCGCCAGACACCGGCGACGTGGTCACGACCGAACGGCTCGACGACGCTCTCACCGTCACGCTCAATCGGCCGCGGAGACACAACGCGATCAACGCGCATGCGCGACGAACTGTGGGCCGCCCTGTCGTTGGCCTGCGTTGACGACTCGATCCGCCACGTGCTGCTGCGTGGGAACGGCGACTCGTTTTGCAGCGGCGGAGACCTCGGCGAGTTCGGTCAACGTCCAGATCCGGCGACGGCGCACGTCACCCGGCTCGCTCGGAGCCCGGCTCGGTTGATCCATCGCCTGAAAGATCGGATCACAGTCGAGGTCCACGGCGCAACCATGGGCGGCGGCCTTGAAATGGCTGCGTTCGCGAACAAGGTCGTCGCGGCGCCAGACACACAGTTCGCGTTGCCGGAGCTCGGCTTGGGTCTGATCCCCGGTGCTGGCGGAACGGTCAGTGTGACCGCCCGGATCGGCCGTCAACGTACGGCCAAACTTGCGTTGACCGGGCGCGTGATCGATGCGGAGACTGCCCTGAGCTGGGGTCTCGTCGACGAGATCGCCACAACTTGATCTGTTCCGGCGCAAGCTGCCGGTAGCATCGTCGACAGACCGGGATGTAGCGCAGCCTGGCTAGCGCACCTGCCTTGGGAGCAGGGGGTCGGAGGTTCGAATCCTCTCGCCCCGACCAAAGAAACCCCATGCCAGTGAGGGTGTCCCAGACTGATCCGTCCACACGTGCCCCCGGGCCAGGACGCCTTGGTCGAGGTCGTGGGAGTGGGTGTCGTGGTAATGGCCGCCGCGCGACGTTCCCCCAGCGACGTGCACGTCGGCGACCCGGTCGAGCGCGTGGTGCGTGAGCCACCGGGTGACGTCCCACCCAAATTGAGGCAGTTGGCGTAGAGGTTGGCGACGTCACAGGAGGTTCGGTGTTTGTGGTTCCACGTCGTAGTCGATCGCACGGGTCGGCGAAGCTCCGCTCCGACGCCGACGGGGCGCGAGAACGCCGCACCGATTGCCGACCGGCTCACGAAGACGTCCGCGACGACGTAGCGCCCCGTCACCGTCGGCTTCAACGGCGTGGTCGGGCCACCGCCGAGTCCGCATCTACTTCCCCGCGCCGTCGACACACGCGCCGTGAAGGAATCGTGAATGTTCGGCGGTTGGCCGTGAAGAAGCCGCGAAGATCTTCGGCACCGCATCGTCGAGCGGCGTACAACGGAGGTCGTGAATCAAACAACGAGCAACCGTCATGGCTGACGTCATCTTCGTCGCCGTCATCTGTGCGTTCTTCGCACTCGTGCGTCGTCTACATCCGCTGGTGTGACCGCATCATCGGGCCCGACGAGTTCGTCAACGCCAGAGCTCGAAGGTTCGGGAGCGGACTCCGATACGCGGCGTGTCGATCTGTCGACATCGGTTCGGAGGTGACGGCGTGATCGCCGTCGCCGATCTCGACAACTGGATCGCGCTCGGGATCGCCGGGCTCGGCGTCGTCTACCTGTTCCTGGTGCTGATCCATCCGGAGCGCTTCTGATGAGTTGGCAGGCGCTCGTCCAAGCCCTCGTCCTCGTCGTGCTGCTCGGCGGCGACCGTGCCGTTCCTCGGCCGGTACATGGCCGACGTGTACGGCGCACGAGCCGACGGTTCGGCGCCCGGCGACCGGTTCTTCGGCCCGATCGAGCGGGCGATCTATCGGATCCTCGGCGTCGACGCGAAGCGCGAGCAGCGCTGGAACGTCTATGCGGTCTCGCTGGTCGCGTTCAGCCTCGTGTCGGTGCTCGTGCTCTACGCGCTGCACCGGCTGCAGGGAGTCCTGCCGTTCAACCCGACCGACCGGCCCGGTGTCAGCCCGATGGGATCGTTCAACGCGGCGATCAGCTTCGTCACCAACACGAACTGGCAGTGGTACTCGGGCGAGCTCAGCATCAGCAATCTCACCAACATGTTGGGCAACACCGTGCAGAACTTCGTCTCTGCGGCCGCCGGCATGGTCGTCGCGATCGCGCTGATCCGTGGGATCACCCGCACCGGATCACGCGCTGCTCGGCAACTTCTGGGTCGACCTGGTGCGGACGCTGCTGCGCATCCTGCTGCCACTCAGCCTCGTGTTCGCGGTCGTACTGATCTCCCAGGGCGTCATCCAGAACCTCGGTGACGGCGTGGTCGCCGTCACCGTCGACCAGACCCCGCTCGATGCCGGCGACCCGGCCACGGCGATCACCGAACAGCAGATCCCCGGCGGGCCGCTCGCCTCCCAGGAGGCGATCAAGCAGCTCGGCACCAACGGTGGCGGCTTCTTCAACGCCAACTCGGCGCACCCGTTCAGCAACCCGAACGGGATCACCAACATCCTGCAGATCTGGGCGCTGCTGCTGATCCCGTTCTCGCTGGTCGTCGCCTTCGGCCGGCTCGTAAAGGACAAGAGTCAGGCTCGGGTGCTCATCGGGGTGATGGCGACGATCCTGATCGCGTTCAGCGCGTTCGCCATGTTCGCCGAGCAGAACGGCAACCCGAACCTCACCACCGCTGGGCGCCGATCAGTCGCTGTCGATCACCCAGTCGGGCGGCAACATGGAAGGCAAGGAGGTGCGCATCGGCGCACCGGGCAGTGGCCTGTTCGCCGGCGCCACGACGGGCACCTCGACCGGCGCCGTGAACAGCATGCACGACTCCTACACCCCGCTCGGTGGACTGTCACCGATGCTGCACATGATGTTCGGCGAGGTTTCGCCGGGCGGCGTCGGCGTCGGGCTCGGCGGAATGCTGATCCTCGCCCTGCTGGCGGTGTTCATCGCCGGGCTGATGGTCGGACGAACGCCCGAGTACCTGGGCAAGAAGATCCAGGCCCCCGAGATGAAGCTGGTGACGCTGTACATCCTCGCGATGCCGTTCGCCCTGCTGCCGTTCGCCGCCGCCTCGGTGCTCCTGCGCAGTGCGGCGACGTACCAGCCCGGACGCGCACGGCCTGTCGGAGGTGCTCTACAACTTCGCCTCCACCGCCAACAACAACGGCTCGGCGTTCGCCTACCAGGGCACCGGCACCCAGTGGTACACGACCACCCAGGGCATCTCGATGCTGATCGGCCGCTTCTTCACCATCATCCCGGCACTCGCCATCGGCGGTTCGCTCGCCGCCAAGCCGAAGGTCCCCGCGACCGCCGGCACCATGCCGACCAACAACTCCGCTGTTCGGTTTCCTCATCGTCGGCGTCGTCGTCATCGTCGCCGGCCTGACGTTCTTCCCGGCCCTTGCGCTGGGCCCCATCCTCGAACACCTTCGCTCTGATCATTGTGAGGAACGCGTGACCGCCACCATCATCCCCGAAGCCCCGAATCCGGACACCCTGCGCGCGCCGAAGGTCCGCACGAAGGAATCGGCATCGAAGTCGATCTTCGACCGGGCGATCATCGGGTCCGCATCGATCGACGCGATCCGGAAGCTCAATCCGCGGACGATGTACCGCAACCCGGTGATGTTCATCGTCGAAGTCGGCTCCCTGATCACGACTGCTGATCTTCATCCGTGACTTCGCCAGCAGCACCGGCCAGGAGAACGCATTCGCCGGACTCGTGTCGCTCTGGCTCTGGTTCACGGTGCTGTTCGCCAACTTCGCCGAAGCCATGGCCGAAGGCCGCGGCAAGGCACAGGCGGCCACGCTGCGCAAGACCCGGGCCGAGACCACGCGCGGGTCCGCACGGCCGACGGCACGATCGTCGAGACATCCTCCTCGGACCTGCAACTCGGCGACCTGTGCGTCGTCACCGCCGGCGAGGTGATCCCCGGCGACGGGGACATCGTCGAGGGCATCGCCACCGTCGACGAGTCGGCGATCACCGGCGAGTCCGCCCCGGTCATCCGCGAGTCGGGCGGCGACCGTTCGGCCGTCACCGGCGGCACGAGGGTGCTGAGTGACGAGATCGTCGTGCAGATCACGGCCAAGCCCGGCGAGACGTTCCTCGACCGCATGATCGCCCTCGTCGAGGGCGCCGACCGGCAGAAGACACCGAACGAGATCGCCCTGACGATCCTGCTCGCCGGCCTCACGATCATCTTCCTCCTCGCCGTCGTCACCTTGCAGCCCTTCGCCATCTACTCGGGCGCCGAACAGAACGTCGTCGTCCTCGTCGCGCTGCTCGTGTGCCTGATCCCGACGACGATCGGCGGTCTGCTGTCGTCGATCGGCATCGCCGGCATGGACCGGCTCGTGCAACGCAACGTGCTGGCCATGTCCGGCCGCGCCGTCGAAGCGGCGGGTGACGTCACCACGCTGCTGCTCGACAAGACCGGCACGATCACCTACGGGTCACGTCAGGCCGCCGAGTTCATCCCCGTCCACGACGTCGACGTCACCGAACTCGCCGAGAGCGCGATGACCTCGTCGCTCGCCGACGAAACACCGGAAGGCCGCTCCATCGTGCAGCTCGCGGCCGAGATGTTCGATCTCTCGCCGGTCGACGATCCGACGGCGGCCCTCGTGCCGTTCACCGCCCAGACCCGCATGTCGGGCATGGACCTCACCAGCGGGCGCCTCGTCCGCAAGGGCGCCGCCGACTCGGTCCGCCGCTTCGTCGAAGCAGAAGGAGGGGTGGTGCCGCTCGAACTGCTCCCGATCGTCGAGCAGGTCTCGCGCGACGGGGCGACCCCGCTCGTGGTGATCGACAAGGCCGGGCCCGCCGAACCCTGGCGAGTGCTCGGCGTGATCCGCCTCAAGGACACCGTGAAGCCGGGCATGCGCGAACGGTTCGATCAACTGCGATCGATGGGCATCCGCACGATCATGATCACCGGCGACAACCCGCTGACTGCGGCCGCGATCGCCGAGGAGGCCGGAGTCGACGGGTTCCTCGCCGAAGCGACGCCCGAGGACAAGATGGCGCTGATCAAGCGCGAGCAGGCCGGCGGCAACCTCGTAGCGATGACCGGTGACGGCACGAACGACGCGCCGGCACTCGCCCAGGCCGACGTTGGCGTGGCGATGAACACCGGCACGCAGGCGGCCAAGGAGGCCGGCAACATGGTCGACCTCGACAGCAACCCAACCAAGCTGATCGAGATCGTCGAGGTCGGCAAGCAGCTACTGATGACCCGCGGCTCGCTCACCACGTTCTCCATCGCCAACGACGTGGCCAAGTACTTCGCCATCATCCCGGCGATGTTCGCCGTAGCGCTGCCGGAACTCGACAGCCTCAACGTCATGAACCTGTCGAGCCCGCGCTCGGCGATCCTCTCGGCGGTCATCTTCAACGCCCTGATCATCGTCGCCCTCGTCCCGCTGGCGCTGCGCGGCGTCAAATTCCGCGCCGAAGCCGCTGCACTGGTGCTGCGGCGCAACCTACTGATCTACGGGCTCGGCGGGATCATCGCGCCGTTCATTGGCATCAAACTCATCGACATCATCGTCACCGCGCTGGGAGTCAACTGACATGCAAACCTTCATCCGCCAACTTCGTCCAGCCGTGCTGGCCGTCGTCGTGTTCAGCGTTCTCCTCGGCGTCGTGTACCCGCTCGTCGTCACGGCGATCGGACAGGTTGCCTTCAACGACAATGCGAACGGGTCGCTCATCGAGGTCGACGGCCAGGTCGTGGGCAGTGAACTGCTCGGCCAGAACTTCGTCGCTCCCGAGTACTTCCATTCCCGACCCTCTGCCGCCGGCGCTGGCTACGACGCGTCGGCCAGTTCCGGCTCGAACTACGGTCCGATGAACCCGGACTTCCTCGCCGCGGTCGACGAACGCGTCGGCGTCCTATCGTGCGGAGAACGGGCTGCCCGCCGACGCATCCGTTCCCGTCGACGCCGTCACCGCGTCCGCATCCGGTCTCGACCCGGCGATCTCGATCGCCAACGCGCGGCTCCAAGCTTCCCGAGTAGCCGCCGAACGGGGCCTCGACGTCGATGCGGTGCTGGCACTCATCGACGACCACACCGACGGACGTAACGTGTTCGTGCTCGGTGAACCGGCCGTCCAAGTCCTCCCGCTCAATCTCGCCCTGGACGAACAGTCCTGATGGTTCGCTCCCCGTCCTCGCCCGAATCCGACCGGTAGGGTGCGCCACGATGGCTCGAGGTTCGCTGCGGATCTACCTCGGTGCCTCACCGGGCGTCGGCAAGACGTACAAGATGCTCGGCGAAGGCGTCCGTCGCCATGAGCGCGGTGCCGACGTCGTGGTCGGGATCGTCGAGACCCACGGGCGCGCGCAGACAGCGGACCAGCTGCGCGATCTGGAGGTGATGCCGCGGCGCGAAGTCGCGTACCGCGACACCGTGCTCTACGAAATGGACGTCGACGAGATCCTCGCACGACGGCCAGAGATCGTGCTCGTCGACGAATACGCACACACCAACGCCCCAGGCTCACGCAACGAGAAGCGCTGGCAGGACGTCGAGCAACTACTCGACGCCGGAATCGAGGTCATTTCGACCCTCAATATTCAGCACCTCGAATCACTCAACGACGTCATCACCCGCATCACCGGCACCACGCAGCGCGAAACCGTGCCCGACGACATCGTCCGCCGCGCCGACCAACTCGAGCTCGTCGACATGGCCCCCGAAGCGATCCGACGACGAATGGCCCACGGCAACATCTACCCTGCCGAACGGGTCGACGCGGCACTCGCCAACTACTTCCGGCCGGGCAACCTCGGAGCGCTCCGCGAGTTGGCGCTGCTGTGGGTCGCTGACCGGGTCGAAGAGTCTCTCAGCACGTACCTCGACGCCCACGGCATCTCCGAAGCGTGGGAGACGCGCGAGCGTGTCGTCGTCGGACTGACGGGGTTTCCGGGCGGAGAGGCGGTGATCCGCCGTGCGGCGCGTATGGCCGGGCGCGTCGGCGGCGAACTGATTGCGCTGCACGTCGCCGTCGACGACGGCCTGTCGCAACTGAACGACGCAGCGCTGAACGCTCAACGCAAGCTCGTGACCGAGCTCGGCGGCACTGTGCATGACGTCGTCGCGTCGGACACCGCGGAAGCAATGGCCGCGTTCGCCCGACGGGAAAAGGCGACACAACTCGTCATCGGTGCCAGCCTCCGCAGCCGCTGGCACGAGTTCCTCCACGGCTCGTTCGTCGCACGAGTCACTCGATTGGCACCGGACGTCGACGTGCACATCATCGCCCGCAGCGGCGGTTCACCCGCCGGCACGAATCATCGGACTCAGCTCCCATCCGTGCGGAGGCGTACCACCATCGCGTGGCTCCTCATCGTGCTCGGGCTGCCGCTCCTGGTCGCCATCACGGTGCCGTTCCGTGAGTCGATCGACCTGTCCACCGAACTTCTCCTCGCGCTCGTCGTCGTGCTCGCTATTGCCGCGACCGGGGGCCGCTTCGTCGGCGTCGCCGCGGCCGTCGTCGCGTCGTTGTTACTGAACTGGTTCTACGTCCGCCCATACGGCACACTGACCATCGGTCAGAGCGAGAATCTCGTCTCGCTCATCGTGTTCATCGCCGTCGCGGTGGCGGTTGGCGCCCTCGTCGACATCGCCTCCCGTCGCTCGATCGAAGCCCGCCGGGCACGCCTCGAAGCCGAAGCGCTCGTCCGTTCGACCACGAGCTTGGCCGTCGACCCCGAACCCGTGCAACGACTCGTCGAACAGATCCGATCTACGTTCGACCTCGCCGGCGTGAGGTTGTCATCGACCGTCGGGAACGATCCCGTGATCGCCACCGACGGTGACATCGAAACGCAGCCAACGATGACGTTGGTCCTGTCGTCGGGACTCGGACCGCCGGCACGAAAGGACGTGACCGACCCGGCGCGCACCCTCGCGCTGTTCGGCCGGGCACTGTCGCCCGACGATGAACGACTACTCCGCGCCCTCGCTGATCAACTCGCGCTGGCACTCGACAATCAGGCCTTGACGGCCGACGCCAACGAGGCAGCAGCACTCGCCAATATCGACGCCGTTCGCACCGCAATGCTGCGCGCCGTGTCCCACGATCTGCGGACTCCGCTCGCTTCGATCAAGGCAATGGTCTCGGGATTGCGCGATCCCAGCGTCTCATGGAGCTCAGACGAACTCGCGGAGGCATTGCTCACCGTGGACGAGGAGACCGACCGTCTCAACCAACTCGTCGGCAACCTTCTGGACGCGAGCCGCCTCCAGATAGGCACGCTGGCAATCAGCCTGCAGCCAGCCGACGTATCCGACATCGTCACTTCGGCGCTCCACAGCGCGAACGTGCCGAGCGAACGAGTCCGCGTCGATATCCCGACGGACCTCGGTGCCGTACGATGCGATGCCACCCTGCTCGAACGGAGTCTCGCCAACGTGATGGCCAACGCCGAGCGATTCAGCCCGATGAACGTGCCCTTTCGCGTCGAAGCTGCACAAATTGGAGAACGACGTTCACATCCGCGTCGTCGACAACGGGATCGGCATCGCAGTCTCCGAGCGCGACAACGTCATCCAACCCTTCCAACGGCTCGACGACACCCCGGTCGGCGTCGGCGTAGGCCTCGGGCTCTCCATCGCACACGGGTTCATCAAAGCCATGGGCGGAAGGCTCACCCTGGACGACACACCTGGCGGCGGACTCACCGTGACCATCGAACTCCAGCGGGACCCAGGCCCGACGGCAGAAAGTGGGTGCACCCCATGACGAAGGTCCTCATCGTCGACGACGAACGCCCGATCCGACGAGCCCTCACCCTGAACCTCGGCGCCCGCGGGTTCGACACGTCCGAAGCATCGAGTGGCGAGATGGCCCTCAACGAGATCGCCCAATCCAACCCCGACCTCGTCCTGCTCGACCTCGGTCTGCCAGGCATGGGTGGCATCGCGGTGATCGAAGCAGTTCGCTGCTGGACCGACGTCCCGATCATCGTCTTGACTGCACGCGAGGACGAACACTCCAAGGTCCGCGCCCTCGACGCCGGCGCCGACGACTACGTCACCAAACCATTCGGTATGGCCGAACTGGTCGCCCGAGTACGAGCAGCGCTCCGCCGCTCGTCAGTCACCGACACGCATCCGGCGCACATTGAAACGAAACAGTTCGAACTCGACCTCACCGCTTGCCGAGCATTCGTACTCGCAGAACCCGACGAGAGCGATGCCGAACGCGTCCTCGGCGTCATGAACGAAGTGCGGCTCACACGCACCGAATGGCGAATCGTCGCCTACCTCGTTGGCCATCCACACCAACTGATCACGTACAAGCAACTCATCACCGCTGTGTGGGGAGGCGACTACGACCCCGACCAGAACCTCCTGCGCGTTCACATGCTCCACATCCGCCACAAACTCGAACACGACCAGACGCGGCCTCAGTACTTCATCACCGATGCCGGCCTCGGTTACCGCTTCCAGCCCGACACATCGACCACGAGCCAGGCCCCATAAACCCGCTTCGTACGGGGGCAGCACGCGCCAGAGACCGTTCATCCCGCGAGCGAAATCGGCTCCCTATCCGTCGGCGTGGCGCCGCAATCGTGCATGCGTTGGTGGCCGCGGTCTGCGGGGTGCTCGCCTATGACTGATATTGGCAACGATGTCAGATTTGGGGAGCAGGGAGCAGGGTCGGAGGTTCGAATCCTCTCATTTCGACCTCTTCTTCATCGCTGCGACGGCGATCAGGGCAACTGATTGACAAAGGCTGCAAGGTCGCCGGCGAATCGTCGTGGGTCGTCCCAGCGGGGCGTGTGTCCCACTCCTGGATAGACGATCAGTTCAGCGTGAGGAATCCGATCCGCGAGTAGTGCCTGCATCTCGTAGGAAACGAGACCATCTTGATCGCCCCAGATGAGCAGCGTGGGAGCGCCAACTTCCCCCAATTCGTGTGTGTCGTCGTAAGCGATCAGACCCTCGAACATTTCGTGCCACACTCGGGCCGGAACCTTCAAGACCTCGGCGACCAATATGTCGGTCGTTTCGGCCGGCACCTTCTCCGAGGAAGTGCCCGCGATGAACGACCTTGCGAAGTCTGGGTCGATCGGATCGGCCAACCCCATGACTGAGTTCACGAACACCTGCGCCGCCTCGAATTTCAAGTTGACCGGCGAGGCCTCGAGGACCAGACCTGTGATCTGTTCCGGATGATCGAGGGCGACCCGTCGGGTGACCAGGCACGAGCCCGAGTGGCCGACCAACGCAGCCCGATCGATGTGGAGCGCAGCCAGAAGCTCTACCACGTCCTGCGCGAAGTCCTTGACCTCGTACCCGCTCTCGGGCTTGTCGGAGTCACCGTGGCCTCGGGGCGAGACGGCAATCGCTCGAATCCAGTGTGGCAAGCGGTTGAGTACAGATTCGTACGATCGCCACGAGTCGGTTGGCCCGGGCACGAGAAGAACCGCTGGTCCCGACTTTGCGCCCTGTTCCGCGAACGACAAGCGCAGGCCCGACGAAAGCGTGACGGCGGCCGTTCTCAGCACGGTCAAAGCGTAGAAGAGTCACCCCATGGAAGGACGGCTGCAAGACCTTGCGGAAGCGACGCTGCGGGCCACGCCGCGTGAATTCAGGGTTCTACGGTGACGTGGCGGGCCAGGGTGCGATGCCACTTATTGCGTGGCAACTCGGGGCGGATCGCCGCCATGCCAGTCGCGTATTTACTGACAGCGATCGGACGGGCTCCGATCGACCAGAGCAGCCGGTCGATGTGCCCGACGCCGCCATGGTTCTTGGTCTCTACGATCACCCGATCTCGAAACGTCGCCCGAGGCCGGACTGCCTGGTCGTCGCCTTCGCAGGTGACATCGCAGGTGGCATCGCTGGTCAGGTCGCAGGTCACGTCCATGTCGAGCGTGGTTCTGCTGGCGCCCGACAGCAGCGTGGTGCGCTGGTAGTGCGTGATCAAGGTGGGGTGGAGCTGTCGCCGCAAGGGCGCGAGCGTCTCGAAGCCGCTGAGAAAGGTCAAGGCATCGTCGGTGAGCCGGCCGCCCTTGCCGATGTCGTAGTCGAATCGATGCTTGACGGTGTTTCCATGAGCGTTGCGAAGCTTCACTTCGAACATGCATTCGCCGGTGTCGACGTACGTTCTCGTTCGAACCTTGAAACGGTGGGCGCGACGCCAAGCAGACAAGTGATACGCGGCAAGGTCGGGCGTGTCGAAGTAGATCGATTCGTATCTGTGGTGCCGACGACCATCGAGGTCGAGCACTCGAATGTCAGGGTCAAGACGATCGATCAGAGCGTCGACCGCGGCAACGGTCAACACATACTTTCGGTCCACCCGCGTCCACAGAGCCGCTGCGACGTTGAGTTCTTCGATCGATACCGGGCTCAGGTGGTCGAAGCGAGCAAGCACGTCGATGCCACTCACCGATTGGCCCCTAACTCGGCGGTCAGGTATTCCGCAGTCCCGCCGTTGTTTCGACCAGCTGTTGGATCGATGCCCGGCAGCAACTCGTAGCGCACGTCTACCAGAGTGAGATCGTTGACCAGGTCGAGTTTGAGCACGTTGGTGCGATGAACCTTCGCCCCGAGAAGTTGAGCCAAGCGGGCCTGCATTTCAGACTCGTTTGAAAACGCATGATCGAGCGTGACAATCGCTGTGCGGTAGCGACGGAACAGCGCCGGATGGTCGCCGATGAATACAGCTACCAGGATCGCTGCCATCAGCGCCGGGCTGACCCATGCAGGCGTCACGGGAAACCCGCCCAACAGTCCGAGTGTCAGTGCTGCAAAGTAGTAAGCCACCTCGCCCTGATCCATTTCCGCCGACCGCAAGCGGATGATTGACAGAACGCCGAACAGCCCAAGACCCAGCCCGGCGCTGATCTCAGCGGACGCAAGCGCTTGCGTGACGCCCAGCACGCCCACGTTGATGCCGAGCAACGCCAGCACCATGTCGCGGCGACGGTGGCGCGGGAAGTAGATGGCGAATGTCAGGATGGAAATCGCCAGAATGTCGATGGCGAACAGTTGAACGAGAGGCATTCGGAAGATGTACGCCACGAATCTGAGAGTTGTCTGAGAGCGCACTGATAGCTCCCTGAATCACCGACGAACACAGTCACCGAGTGCGTCCTCGTCGCTCTCAGCAAACTCCCAGCATTCAGCCGGAGAAACCCACAGGTTCACCGAGTGTGATCGTCACCATGAAGCACCGACGGCCGACTTCCGGGCCGCTGCGCCACATCGTGGTTGCTGCAATCACCATGGTGACTGTCTCCCTGCTGGTCGGTTGTTCCACCGCCGAACTAGACGCCGAACTGGACGCCGACGAGACCATCGCCGAGACGGCTGCCGTCGCGAGCACAGATACGTCCACGACAACCGAATCTCCCACCGGTTCGTCGGTTGACTCGACGGATTCAAGAGGTGAATCGACAGCCGATACGACAGTTGAATCGACCGAAACGCCAACCTCCGATCCAGACCTGGCGGAGCCGGTGACGTCGACTGACGCCGAGGTCGGCCTTGATGACCTGGGCGCCGTCGGCACGCTGCAGAGCTCCACGGCCCATTCGATCTCGATCGCTTTCGACGACGCGGACTTCGACACCATGATCGCGACCTACACCGACACGCAGGAGAAGGAGTGGATCGAAGCCACCGTCACCATTGACGGCGTCACCTATGAACAAGCCGGCATCCGGCTCAAGGGCAACTCGTCGCTGCGGGGCATCATGGGCGGAGGCCCCGGCGGAGCAATCGATGCCACGGCCGACGTCGCCGACTCCGAATCACCGGAGACGCTGCCGTGGCTGATCAAACTCGACAAGTTCGTCGACGGTCAGAACCATGACGGGCTCACCGAACTGGTGGTGCGGTCGAACAGCTCGTCGACATCGTTGAACGAAGCGGTTGCGCTCGAACTGCTGGGCCTTGCTGGTCTTGCATCCCAAGATGCGATCGCCACCGGTTTCAGCGTCAACGGCAGCGAACCGACCTTGCGACTGGTCATCGACAACCCAGAAGACGAGTGGATGGCCGAGGAACTCGATGCCAGCGGAGCGCTGTTCAAGGCCGAAGCAAGCGGCGACTACAGCTACCGAGGTGATGACCCCGAGGCCTACGCCGAAGTGTTCGACCAGGAAGCCGGGAAGGACAACACCGACCTCACTCCCCTAATCGAGTTCCTCGATTTCATCAACAACAGCGACGATGCAACCTTCGAATCGGAACTCGCACAACACCTCGACGTGGACAGGTTCGCCACCTACCTCGCGATGCAGGACCTCTTGGGCAACTTCGACGACATCGACGGCCCGGGGAACAACTCGTACCTCTTCTACGACGTCGATACCGATCAGTTCACCGTGGTGCCGTGGGACTACAACCTCGCGTTCGGCCAAATGCCGGGCATGGGTGGCGGCGGCCCGACGGGTGGTGGGATGGGCGGGCAACCGCCGACCGATGGCGAGCCTCCTACCCCTCCGGCTGGTGGCTCCGTGCCGGCAGGCGGGTTTCCGACCGGAGGATTGCCGGCAGGCGAGACGCCTCCGGGAGACTTCGTGCCCGGTGACTTTCCCGCTGGTGACTTTCCCACTGGTGACTTTCCCGCCGGTGGCCCTGGCGGCGGGATGATGGGCGGCCCGAACATTCTGGTGGAGCGATTCTTGGCAGTCGATGCTTGGCAGGAGCTCTACGACACCCGACTTGCCGAACTGCAAAAGTCGCTGTTCGACAGTGGTGTGGCCCAGAACCTCTTGTCGACGTGGGAAGACATCGTGAGCACGACCGGGCTTGTCGACGAAACGACAATCGCTGACGAGGCGACTCGAATCTCGGACCAGTTCAGCTGACCTGTTGGGTGATTGAATTACCCACCCAGTGTTGCGGCGGTCGCTGCGACAGCGAATTCGCTTGACTGGAGATGCGACATCCCTCGACCAGCACGCAGCCAGACGGCCGATCCCTCGGCAACGTTGAGCGACGCGAACTGCGGCCGGGTCTGGGTGATCAGGACTGTTTGGTTTCCGGCCGCCACTTCGACCCGGACCTCGAAACCGACTCGGCTGATGCGCACGACTTGACCCTGCGTAGCTTCACCTGGGTCGCCTGCAAACACTTCAATGTCGTGTGGGCGCACCAAGTGACCATTGAGTTGGGTGACCGGGCCTAGGAACGACATGACGAAGTCATTCGCCGGTTGGTCGTACAACTCGTCGGGGGTGCCGATCTGTTCGATGCGACCGTTGTTGATCACCACGATGCGGTCGGCAACCTCCAGAGCTTCTTCCTGGTCGTGAGTGACGAACACCGTGGTCACGTGCACCTCGTCGTGCAGCCGACGCAACCAGTCGCGAAGCTCCTTGCGAACCTTTGCATCGAGGGCACCGAATGGCTCGTCGAGCAGCAACACCGACGGCTCGACCGCCAGGGCACGTGCGAGTGCCATCCGTTGGCGTTGACCACCGGACAGCTGGCTCGGCAGCCGATCGGCGAACTGCTCGAGATGCACGAGCGCCAGCAGTTCATCGACCTTGCGGCGCACTTCCGCCTTCGGGACCTTGCGAATCTCGAGTCCGAACGCAATGTTGCGTCGCACGCTGAGGTGCTTGAACGCGGCGTAGTGCTGGAACACGAACCCGACGTTTCGGCGCTGGGGCGACAGGTGCGTGGCGTCGACGCCCTCGATTTCGATGGATCCCCTGTCTGCTTGTTCCAGCCCGGCAATAATGCGCAGCAACGTGGACTTGCCCCCGCCGCTCGGTCCGAGCAACGCCATCAGTTCTCCGGATGGGATGTTGACCGACACATCGTGGAGGGCGATGAAGTCGCCGAACCGCTTGCCGACACCCTTGACCTCGATACTCACTTGTTCTCCTACCGATTTTCTTTGGGACGGATGATCGTCACGATCACGATGCAGGCAACCGACACGAGTGCGAGCAAGAACGCAGTTGCGTACGCGCCACCCTTGTCGAAGTTCAGGTACTTCTCTTCAACGACCAGCGTTGCTGTGCGGGTCTCACCGAGCACGTTGCCAGACACGATCTTCACCGCGCCGAACTCGCCGAGCGAGCGGGCCAGGGTGAGCACGACGCCATAGACGAGAGCCCACCTGATGCTCGGCAGCGTGACTCGTCGAAATGTCTGAAACGCGTTGGCGCCCAAGCTATAGGCCGCTTGCTCTTGCTCGATACCGATCTCTTCAAGCACCGGTACGAGCTCACGAATTACGAGAGGTAACGACACGAACACGGTCGCCAACACCAACCCCGGCGTGGCGAAGATCACGGTGACTCCGTGGTCCTCGAGCGTGGGGCCTAGCCAACCGTTGCGCCCACCAAACACGAGAATCAGCGCTAAGCCAACCACCACCGGGGAGACCGACAGCGGAAGGTCGAGCAACGAGTTCAGGAAGCGTCGCCCGGGGAACTCATATCGGACGATGAGGATCGACATCGTCACACCGAACACCGTGTTGATGATCACCGAGATGATGGCGACTCGTACCGTCAGCCTCAGTGCATGCCGAACATCCGGGTCGTCGAGGATGGCGTTGATGTCGGTGAAGCCATCGGCGAAGGCGTTCTTGGCAACGAGCGCCACGGGCCACGCAACGAGCAGCACAAGGTAGGCGATGGTGATGA
Organism: uncultured Actinomycetota bacterium; assembly: GCA_963738275.1. Classification (GTDB taxonomy): domain Bacteria; phylum Actinomycetota; class Acidimicrobiia; order Acidimicrobiales; family Ilumatobacteraceae; genus Ilumatobacter. The sequence goes on along the minus strand of CAVTVY010000014.1, from coordinate 215,240 downwards.
ATCGAAGGAGATATCGGCTGATCCACGACCGGTCCCGTGGACGCCGGGGAGCACGGGAAGTCGGAGCCGGAGAGTCCACGACGTCGGCCACGACGAGTTCAGCCACGACGAGTTCAGCCACGACGGGCAATCTTTCGTTGGAGCACGCCGATCGCGACGATCACCGCCAGCGATATCACCAACAGGATCGTCGCAACTGCGGCGGCACCGGCTGGGTTGTCATTCTCGATGCTGCTGAGAATGCGGACCGAGGTGACCTCGGTCTTCATGGGAAGATTTCCGGAGAGCAGCACGAGCGACCCGTACTCGCTCACCGCACGAGCAAACGACAGTGCGGCACCCGCGGCGATCGCCGGGCCAAGCGCCGGCAGCACGATTCGGCGAAAGATGGTGAATCGGCTCGCACCGAGAGATGCAGCTGCCTCTTCGGCTTCCCGGTCGATTTCTGACAACACCGGCTGGACTGTTCGCACTACGAACGGCAGCGTCACGAAGAGAAAGGCAAGAATCACTGCCGGCCGCTTGTTGGCGACGTCGATTCCGAGCGGGCTCTTCGGCCCGTACAGCGACAACAAAACCAGACCGGCAACGATGGTCGGCAACGCGAACGGAATGTCGATCAGCACCTCAAGAGCGCGTTTGCCGAAGAATTCGTCACGAACGAGCACCCAGGCGATGACCGTTCCCATCACCACGTTGACGATGGTCACGATGAACGCACCGCCCACGGTGAGACGAATCGCAGCGGCAGTCTGCTCGTTGGTGATGGAACGCCAGAACTCGCTCCACCCGCCCTCGGATGCGGTGACGATCACGGCGATCAGTGGAACCATCACCACGATCGAGAACCACAGCATCGCCACGCCGAGGGCCGCACCCGAGGCACGAGTCAGGCGGAATGTTCCTTCCGCCTGCTCGCGCCCCGAACGCCGCCGGAACCTTGGCTCTGCTGTGATGGCTGCCGCGGTCACTCTGCCTTGCCTGAGGCCAAGATGATCTCCGTCACGATCCCGTCGTCTTCGTCGAAGAACTTCGAGGAGAGTTCGCTCCAGCTTCCGAAGTCCTCGGCGACTGTCAACAGATTGGTCACCTCGGGGAACGGGTTGGCGGGGTCATTGGCACCCTGGACTTCCCCGAACTCCACGCCATCGATGATGGGGCGAAACCCCTTGAGTGCGAACTCGCGCTGGCCGTCGGCGCTGAGCACAAAGTTCAGCCAATCGGTGGCCTTCGGATTCGCATCGATCAATACCGCACCAGGGTTCTCGATCAGAATCGTCGTCTCCGGGATGATGTAGTCGAACTCCTCGCCGTTCTGGCGGGCGAGAATCGCTTCGTTCTCGTAGGCCATCAACACGTCACCGGTGCCTCCGAGGAATGCCGTGGTGGCATCGCGACCACTGTTGGGCAGGGCGACGACGTTCTCGAAGAACTTGGTGAGATACTCGGCGGCCTGTGCCTCGGTTCCACCAGATTCGATCACCTGCCCCCACGCTGCGAGTGCATTCCAACGCGCCGATCCAGACGATGCCGGGTTCGGCGTGACGATCTCGACTCCTGGTTCGATCAGATCTTCCCAGGTCTCGATGCCGAGCGGGTTGCCGGGACGGACCGCGAAGACGACGATCGAACTGGAGACGACTCCATGATTGTCACCGTCGGCCCAGGTGTCGGCAACCAGACCTGCGTCCACCAAACGAGTCACGTCGCTCGAGACCGAGAAGTGCACGTAGTCGGCAGCGAGGCCGTCGACAACTGCCGCGGCTTTGGTCGCCCGAGGCGCCGTAGGAAGTCTTGAACTCCACGTCAGCGCCCTCCGGCGTTTGAGCCCACGCCTCGGCGATTGCTTTGTTGGCCGCTTCGGGGACTGCGAAGCCAACAATGCTGATCTCGTTGTCCACCGGGCCGGCAGGCGCGGTGGACGCGGCTGCTGCGGTGGTGACTGCTGCTGAGGTGGTGGCCGCTGCTGCTGCCTCGGTGGTGCTGGTGTCCTCCGTATCAGCGTCGGTAGTTCCGGTCGCGGCCGACGTCTCCGTCGATGCCGCAGCGGTCGTGACGGTCGCTTCGTCATCGGAATCACTTCCGCACGCTCCGAGTGCTACCGCTGCAACCGTTAGTACGCCGAGCAGGTGTTTCACGGGGGTTCTCATCGCATTCTCCTTAAAGTCGATCAACTTGGTCAGGAATAGACCATAGCGGACTTCTGCGTATTCACTACCTAGTTAGTAGAGAATATGTTGAATGCGAGGAAGGCTCGGTGATCTCGTTCAGAGAGCGATGGGACCGCGGTACGGCTGGGGCGCTTCCCACGCCCGCCGCGCAAGCCCAAGACCGTGAAGGTTGAACTGCTCTTCCAGCCACGACGAGGGCTCGGCGCCGAATGCCGCTCTCGCGAGATCGACATACGCACGCCTGAACAGTGGGCCGTGGCCAGCGGCGACGCCCGCAAGAACATGACCGAGTTCGTGAACGAGAGTGGCGGGTGTCATCTGCGGAGCGGCCAGCCGAACCGCTGGAACGCCATCACCACGTTGACGGGTGCTGGACGCCAGTGCATCGGAACGAGAGGCGGCCACTGCAATGTGTCCGCGGGGCCACCAGTTGGCGGTGCACAGGCGGTCGGCCAGACGCGACGAGTTCATCGAGCGTTGTGATCTGCTCGTATGTCGTACCTTCGAATGCCGCGATCTCTGCGGCATACACATCGGCTCGCCCCTGGTCAGCCGCCACGACTAGTCACTCATCCCGCAGCACTCATCCCACAGGGCACTCCCGCAGGGCAGATCCCACACGATCTCGGCTACGCGCCGCGCGGCAACTCGCGGAGGGTAGCGACCTGCTGCCGACCGAGATCGGCGTGGGCGGCCGCCTGCTGACCAGCGTTCCACCCGACGGCGGTTGGTGCTGTCGGTCGCCGGGCGGCCCGCACCGGACCAAACTCGCTCTTGGCGAAGTCGGCCACTTGCCGCTCGCGTGCACGCAGCGCCGGTAATACCGACTGCGCCGGATGCGCCTGCTGCCCCACGTCGTCGGCGGCCGCTGCGAGCATGTCGCCGATCTGCTTGGCGTAACCGAAAAGGAACGATCGCCGAAACTGCTGCGTTGCCGCGGCGGTGGCGCGCCGCTCTGCCGACATGCGTGCGGCCGCCTGCAGATGCAGTGACGTGTACAACAAGTCGACCGCTTCGAGATCTGAACGGAAGCCGGCAACAAAGGCAACCGTGCCGTGCTCGCGGACTTCGAACACCACTTTGCAACCCTGTGGTACGGCGACAGCGATAAGCAGCGAAAGTCGGCCGCGCACATAAGCACCACGGCCGAGCTCGACCTCGTGCACCGCCAAGTCACCTTTGGGCTCGGCTCGCAACCGGGCAGGGTCGATTCGGTTCGCCGCGATGAGTTCGGCTGCCTTGCGAGAGAACGCATCGGCCTCGTTCGGGTTCGACGTGCGCTCGGCCATCGCCAGCAGTTTGCGAACTTTGGCCACGAGGCCGTGTTCTGGTGACGGTTCGGCGGAGGAGGTGAAGGGCGTCGTCATGTGAGTCAGTCTGACTGGTCGGTGTGACAGGGTTGAGGACCGACCGATCCGCAGCAGCCATTTCGGGGTCAGTCATCGCTTCGTCCGATATCGTGGCGTCGCCTGCGGGTGTAGTTCAAAGGCTAGAACCTCAGCCTTCCAAGCTGATGATGAGGGTTCGATTCCCTTCACCCGCTCCATGTATGTGATGTCGCGAGACATCCCGGACGGTCCGGACTCCCATCAGGGTCCGGATCGTTTGATTTTTCGGCGTGCCGTAGGGGTGTTCGGGTCCTCCAAATGGGGTGTCAGTACGGGAGACGGAACGACTTTGCGCCGTCGATCAGCTTCGACGCGTCGTCGGGGACGACCACCTTGGTCGCCACCAGTTGGTTGACCGCTGCCTCGTATTTCGCCAACCAGGTGGCGTGGTCGGGGTACAGGGCTCGCACCTTGTCTGGCTGAAATGGCGTGCTCGTGCCCCCGACGAGGGAGATGTCGTCGGTGAGATTCTCACCGACATGCGTAGCGAGCGGGGCCTCGAGGTCGGGCCACCTGATCCCTCCCAACGCGTTGGCGTGCTCATCACGGCGCAGCGCCCGGCTACCAGCCTCACGCAGTAAACGAGGCTGTCGTGGCGGTGGGCCGCCACCATCGAGCCAGTCACGTAATGCGTGCACCGCAGCTCGAAGGGCCGGCGCGAACGACACCGTCGACGTGACGAAGCCGAATGCCGCCGCGACTCCTATCTCGTCGGGCGTGGCGCTCCCCACGTGGCCAGCGCCCGCCACTTCCCACCATCGAACGAACTCGGTGTCATCTTGGTGATTGGGGTAGCACTGCGCCGCTTCCCACTCGGAGTTCAGCACGATCACTGGAATATCGAGATCGTCGCGGACCGTGTGCTCGTACCAGCGGAGCATTTCGGCCATGTTGCCACGGCCAGCCTGAGGAACCTCGACCGGCGCCGACGCCTTGGTGAGCGAGCACGGCGCGTTCGGAAACACCACGAGGAAGAAGGCGTCGAACGCGTTCGTGAGGGGTTGGATGCCGTTGATGTACGTCGCCAACCGGGCGGCGGACTGCGACCCACCCATCGCCAGAACGTGTTGGACATCCAGCCCGTCGAGCGGGTCGACGGCGCTGTTCCGGTTGGCAGACACCAGCTGGCCAGCTTGGGTGAAGATGTCATAGCTGAAGTCGTCACCAGGATGATGGAGGTCGCCATACCGACTGGGGTCGCCCGTTTTCAGCGCGGGCAGGCCGCCACCGCGTCCTTCCACACCAACAGCCTGCGCGCTGACACCCACCAGCACGAAACCATCGCCGACCAGCTGCGCTGCGCGGTCGGGTTGGACGAACGATTCGCCAGCCGACACATTGTTCCAGTTCACGAGGACGGTGCCGTTGAAGGTCGCCGGGTCATCGGGCCGTACCACGATCATTCGGGTACGAAACTCAGCGTGTCGATCGGTTGGTTCGGCGAGCCAGCGACCGTCAGTCGGATACTCCGTGAGCCCTCCGGCGAGCGCGTACGTCGTCGCGTTTCCCGCGATGAAGAACTCCTCTTCGACCCCGCCTGCCGCCTCGATCGCTGCAGCGACAGAGCCCATCGGCGCTCCGGCGACGTTGGTGATCGTGGTCATGGGTCCCCCGGTTCGAGTAGCGCGTGCTTACCTGTCGGCACCGTACACGACGACCTTTCAATCGTGTTCTGTTACAGGTAGCCGAGTTTCGTTGCTTCTGCTTTCAGTCGCTCTCGATGGTCGGGGTGGGCGATAGCGATGAGTGCGTTCGAGCGTTGGCGAATCGACCGGCCGCGAAGTTCGGCAACACCCCACTCGGTGACGACCTTGTCGACGGTGTTCTTCGGGGTCGTGACCGCATCACCAGCGGCCAGCGCCGACACGATGCGCGACTCTCCGTTGCCAGCAGTTGAGTGCAACACAATGAAGCCCTGGCCGCCATCGGAATACATGGCGCCACGAGCAAAGTCGTTCTGACCGCCGGCCGATGAGTAGTACCTACCGCCGATGGTTTCAGAAGCGCACTGGCCAAGAAAGTCGACCGACAATGTGGCGTTGATCGACACGAAGTTCCGTTCGCTCGCGATGATGCGCGGGTCATTCACGTAGCGCGCAGCGTGCAACTCGATCGCCGTGTTCTCGTGGAGGAAGTCGTGCAAACGGTTGGTACCGAGAGCGAATGACCCGACCGTCTTCGTACGGTTGAGCTGCTTGTGCACCCCGTTGACGACGCCCGACTCCATGAGATCCACCACCCCGTCTGAGAGCAGTTCGGTGTGCACGCCGAGATCACGATGCCCGCTGAGCGCCGCCATGATCGCGTTGGGAATTGCGCCAATTCCGGTCTGGAGAGTGGCGCGGTTGGGAATTCGTTCAGCTACGAAAGCACCGATTCGCTGGTCGAGATCGGTTGGCACCGCTGGCGGCACTTCCAGCAACGGTCGGTCGCTTCGGCACCAGCCGGCGAGCTGCGACACATGCAGCTGGTTGCGCCCGAACGTCCGCGGCATTGCATCGGTGGTTTCGAGGAAGAACTTGGCTCTGCCGATGAAACTTGCGGTGTAGTCGGCTGACACGCCGAGCGAGCAATATCCATGCCGGTCGGGCGGCGACGCTGCCGCGATGACCAACGGATCGGCAGCGCCCAACGACATGAGCGAGTACACCTCTGAGAAATGGCTGGGCACCAGATCGACCGTGCCGGCGGCGAAGTGTGGTCGCGTGACATGGGAGAGGAAGTACGACACGTGGCGCAAGTCGTCGCCGAACGCTCCGCTCAAATATCGACGATCACGAAGCGCGTGCATCTGGTGAATCTCAACATTCTGCAGACTGCCCGGAGTTGCGGCCATCTCTTCAATGGCGTCGAGCACCGCGCTCGGCTCACCGTTTGCGAGCGGAACAATGATCCTCTGCCTGGGGCTTATCAACTCACCGACATCGGACGGCTGGTTCGGTGCAGCATCCATGATGTCGGCAACCTAACGCAACTGCCGCCCGTGCGTTGCCGCCGAGAGCTGAGCTAACCGACGGCGTTCTCTACTGACTGAGTATTGCGAATGCCGATATCGATGGCGAGGTTGGTGAACAACTCCCCCATCTCCGAGCGGTAGCGAAGCTGGCGGGTACCGACGCCGAGCGTCTGGCCGAGCACGCTGCCCTTTTCGATCACTTCAGTTCCTGCCGAGCGGGAGAGTCGCACATGCAACGCCGCCTCGGCCAGCAAATCCGATGAATCCGGGAACGCGTCCGGCAAGCGCCTCGATCGCGGTCAACACGACGGTCTCGTCGATCGTGCCAAACATCTCACCGCGGTCGTCGGCGGTGAGGCCGATCGATCGAGCTACTTCCATGACGTTCATGTGGATCCTCTCCGTCAGAACCATTCTGGCCCGACAAGGGCTGCAACCGGCGGCACTTCACATCTATTGCACGACGCCTGTCTCGATTGCATGACATTCGTCACAACAGGCGGTCGGCGTTGGGAACGCGAAGTGGTGCGGTCGTCAGGCGTCGCCCGCGTTCGGATCGGCGAGGGCCTCGGAACATGCGTTCGGATTCGCAACGAGCCACGCATCGATTTCGGTCCTCGGGCTGCTGAGCCCACCTGCCGCCCAGTCATCGAGATACGGCTTGGGCCAAATCACCCCTCGCCGGACCGCCCACTCAGTTCCGCCGCACGGTGGCGACAAACCGAGATGCACGTGGCATGCGCTCGACCGACCGGTGGTGCCAATCGCCGCAATCAACTGGCCCGCCACAACCCGGACGCCAGGCTCGATTCCATCGACGATCGACTCGAAATGAGCCATGTAGTACCGCACCCCATCGTCACCAAGAATCGTCACAGACTTTCCTCCGCGCAGAGCTGGATTGTCGATGACTTCGTCGTACAAGTTTTCTCGACGCACTTCGAGGAGTAGCCCGTTCGTTGGTGCAGCTACCCCGGAGCCACAGTCCGCAAAGACATCGGCAGCGCGGTATCCGGCACCGTGCCCTTCGCCCCAATATGCGTTGACCCCCGACACGACTGGAATGGAGAATGCAGGTGCTGGAATGACTGCGGGCGAAACCGTTTGAACCACGGTCGCCGCCGGTTGGGTGGTGGGCGGCGGAGGCGCTTGGGTGGTCGTTGTCGGGGAACTGACCGGCACCGTCGCCGGCGCCGCGGTCGAGTTGGGCGCCGACACGATGGGCACAACGACTGTCACCAACGTCGTGGATGCGGCAACCGGGGCGACGGACGACGACGTCGTGGTGGTCGGTGTCGTGGTGGTCGATCCACGTTCATCCGGCGGGGAGGTCGTTTCGGTGCTGGCTGTGATCTGATCGGATGAGTCATCGGCACTGCGCAACACCACCGCTACCACCACAACGCCGACAACGAGCGCTGCCGCAGCGATCCATCGGCGGTTCGAACTCGTTCCCGCTGCAATTGGGAGAGCTGCAGCGGCAGACTCGGTCGGCGAGGCATCAAACGCAGAGGTCGCTGCCTCGGACGGCACCGCTTCTTGCCAACCGCACGAACCGCAGAAACGTTCGCCGGCCGACATCGGGCGGCCACAACCGCCGCAAAAGTAACCGCTCACACTGACAACCTTCCCGTCCACACCGACTCATCATCGATCGTCGTCTCGGCCCGAGACGCGGCCGACTGTACCGCTTCAACATCAGCGGGCGATGGCTCTCACAGCCTGCGCCGCACCAAATGCCCCCAGAGCGTCAACCTCTGGGAGAGTTTCAGCCGCCCCGAGCGTTCAGCTACTCTGCCGACTCGACGGACCTGAACGAAAGTGGGCGGCGTGGCTAACTATCACTCCTGTGGAACAGAGCTAGTTCCCGGAAACCGATTCTGTACGGGTTGCGGTGCCGCCGTCAGCCAGATGTCCGCTGCGGAGACCGTCTCGACTCACGCCGATGCTGACGACATCGGGACAACGGGTTCGCCAACGAGCTCATCGGAACCGGAGCGTGCGCCGTCTGGTTCGGCCATGCCCCTCACTCCCCCCCGTTGACTGCTGCGCCAGCTGCGACGATTCCGGCACCCGCGGCCGCGTCACCGCTGGTCGAACTCGGCGATACGAATGGGGGTGCCGGAGGATCGAAGTCGAAGCTGTGGTTCATTGTCGCCGGCGTGGCCGTTGTCGCGTTGCTCGCAGTCGGCGCGTTCGTTCTGTTCAGCGGCGGCGACGATGAGGGAGCGGTCGCAAGTGGTTCCGACTACCGGGGACCGAACACCGACCTGTTGCTGCTCAGCGGCTACACGTCGGATGAATCCATCGATGAAACCACGTTTGCTGTCTACGGCTCGTCGGAACGGCCGACGGAGTTGACCGACGGCTTCTTCAACTCCGCCCGTCTGCCGGGCCCAAACGCACCGTCGCTCGCATCGGTTGGCGGTCCGCTGATCGGATCCATCACTCAAGACGGCGAAGCCATGGTGATCACCGTTGACCGCGGCACCGGAGAGGTCACCGAGCTCCTCGATGGTGGCAGCGATTACAACGTCGTCTTCGATCCGTCGAGCAACTCGCTGCAGGTGGTGGAGTACCGCGATTCCTCGGGCTCAAGGTGCTATGCCGGCCCCCTGAACGCCGAGCTGCGACGGGTCGCCCGCGGGGACGATTGCACCTTTAGTCCGTCCGGTCGCTACGTGCTGTCGCAAAGTTTCGATGACGACGGCACGAACAGCTTCGAGGTAGTCGATCGAGACGAGCGAGTGATCACCAGTGGCGAGTCGGCGCAATACGCCTCGTTCTTGCCGGACGAGCGCTATCTGCTCAGCTTCAACGGATCGAACGACCAGATGTCTGCCGTCATCACCGATCTCGAGACCACCGAACTGGTCACCGAGTCGACGCGGGCGAGCAGCGTCAGCGTCCTCGATGTCAACGCAGCCAGTTCGGTGCTCGTGGCCAGCCACGATGGAGACGGTGCAGCATTTCTGGAGGTGATCTCTCCGAACGCCGAGCCGCGCGAGATCACAAGCAACGAGGGTCCCATCAGCGCTTCGCTCCTCAATGGCACGAATGATGACGTGCTCGTGGTGACAGCGAATGCCGACGGGGCGATCGCATCGATCGCTCGTCGAGTCCTCCGACGGTGCCGAGGTCGCCCTCGAAGAACTTGGCACAGCCGACACCTTCCAAGCCTTGACGGTGTCGAATCCGGTCGGTAAAGGAACCTTCGTGCTGGCCAGCGGGGCGTTCGACAAGTCCGACGCTGTCCTCAGTGTCGGCACCGAGGTCGGGGTGATCGAGGTCGACGTGAACGACTTCGAATCCGTTCAGAATGCACGAGTTTCCCCTGACGGGATCCATCTCTTCGTCGAGGTGACGTCGCAGTCGAGCGACTTCTTCACGACCGGGGTACTCACGGTGAACCTGGCCGATGGGACCAATTCTTGGCTCGTCGAGGGCTGGAGTCAGCTCGAGAATCACCGACGTGGCACCCGACGGTTCCTCCGTCGTCATCGTGGGAAGCGAAGATGTCGACAGCAGCGACGAGGCGGTCGCCAACCTGTCGCTCGACGGCGCAGTCGAACTCGCCGACGAGGCGTCGTCGGTGCAGCGGGCGATCTACTCTCCGAGCGGGGACACCATTGTGTTCTCCATTCAAGATGGCTCCACATACGAGGTCCTCGAGTACCACGATCGGTGAGCGCACACGCCCCGAGTCGCTCTTCTTCGACGTGTCGTTGCAGACCGCTGGTTGGGAGGGTCTCAGCCGAGCGAGCTCGCTGTCAGACATGTCGTACTTCGATGCGCCCCTCGCCGGCGGGTCGTGCGCAGTCGAGTTCGGCGGTGTTCCAGTGCTCACGTCCGGTGTCACGCTCGACAGCCCGATCGAGTCCTACGAATCGCAGACCTTCTGCCTACAGGTCGACAACGAAGGAAGCCACACCATCACGGTGAGCAGTGACTTCGACGCTCAGATGGAGGTCAACGGGCCGTTCGGCTCGCCGGACCATGCCGTTGAGTACTACTACGCCGACGACACGATCGATGTCGATCCACAGATCTCGCAGTACTTCGTCCGCGGGGCGTACCAAGTGATCGTCAACGGTTATGAGGGCAGCTCGGGGTTCTTCAATATCGAGGTCACCTCGTGACGTCAATCGGTTCGTTCTCGCGGCGCGTGCGGCAATCCGTTGCCGCCGAACGCGCGGTTCTGCGGTAGCTGCGGCTGGACCACTCCGAACGCGTCGTTGGCCGCATCGGACCCTCCACCGCCGCCGGTCGCTCCCACGCAGGTGCTTGCCGAGTTCAACCCACTCGAGACCCCTTCACCGGACAGCGAACCCACGGCCTTCGTACCAGTCACCACCCACGCACTGACAGGCAGTTCGGTGCAGAGTCATCCCAGTCGGCGACCGATCGTGCCGATTGCTATCGCAGCGGCGTTCGTCGTGGTCGACGCTGGTAGCGGTTCTGGTCATCACCCGCAGCGGCGACGATGACGACCTCGCGGCCGGGCCGATCGCCAGCAACGAAGGCGATGAGAACGACGAGAACGACGGTGCACTCGGCGAGGAGGACAGCGGCTACCACAACGGTTGTGACCACGATTGCAGCAGTCATGACCGTTGCTCCCACAGTTCCCGGGGCGGCGACGACTCTGGCGACCGTGGTGGTCCCCATTCCCACTGCCCCGCCGGCACCCACGACGCAGGCGACGGTCGCCACCGTCGCGCCCACCGTCGCCCCCACGCTCCAGCCACAACCGTTCCGCCAATCATCCCCGGCGACCTCGGAATCCCGGGCCGTCCGATGGTGCGACCGCCGTGCGACAGCACCTACATCACCGTGGTGCGCGAAACGCCACCGACCCGGCCCAGTACGCAACGGTGATCGCCGACCTCCTCCTCAGATTCCCAGGCAGCGAGTACCTTCGAACAGATCAAACGTGCCCGTCGATTGAGGCCCGATCTCGACGGGAACGCGATCTACACGGTGTTCTTCGGCCCGGTCCCAGACAGTCCCACGGCCTGTGCACAACGCGCATTAGGGCCGACAGATGCGTATGTTCGACGCCTGTCGACGACGGATCCTTCGACCCACGTCGTCGACTGCGCCTAGCAATGTGCGGCGACTGTCCGGGCCCCACGTTGTGCGACGCGCCGACGTGCCCTTACTCTCGCCGGCGCTGGACTCTTCGTCGCAGCTTCACCTGTCGGTTCGGCACGGGCAACCCCGCACGGCGCAGGCATCCCACGGCCAGCCAGGCGAACCTGGCCCAGTTGCCGTCACCGCTGACCTTGTCGATTTGGCCGCGTGACACATGGGCTACCGGACGACCCGCTCTCACCGATCCACAACCCGAAGACGTGCGCTTTCTCCTCGTCCATCACACTGCGGGGGCGAACGACTACTCCGAAGATGGCGCGCTTGCGCAGATGCAAACTGCGTACGACTTCCACACCGGCCCAGAGAAGGGATAGCCACGACGTCGCCTACAACTTCTTTGTCGATCGCTTCGGGCGGCATGTTCGAGGCCCGGGCTGGCAGCCTGGGTGGTGCCGTCGTCGCCGACGCCACCGGCGGCAGTCAGGGATTCGCGCAACTGGTCTGCTTGCTCGGTGACTTCACGAACACGATGCCATCGAACGAAGCGATCACCTCCCTCACACGAGTGCTCGCGTGGCTCGCCGATCGCCACGGTGTCGCGACCACCCCAGGATCGATCGTCTCGTTCATCAGCCGTGGATCGAACAAATGGCCGGCCGGCACCGAAGTCACCGCTGCGACGATTTCTGGTCACCGCGACATGAGCGAGACCACGTGTCCCGGCGATACCTTCTACCCGTTCGTCCGCGACGCGTTGTCGCGCGGAGGTGTCGGCATTGCGGGTGGCCCTTCCATCGCCGGTCGAGTCAACTGATGCTGCCAGCGATGCAGCGGACGCTAGTGAGATCTTTCCTGTCCCGCGAGCCACTTCGCCCGCCAGCCCAGTCGTCACGACCGAACCTGCTACCACCTCCACGGCCATCTCCAGCACCACGTCCACGTGGTCGGCCCCACAGGTCGCAGCACCCGCAACGGAGCTGATGGTCGGCAGCGAGACCACGTCGAACTCACCGGGCCCAGCAGCGGCGGCATCGCCCGATGACAACGGCACCCAACTCGCGGTAGGAGCGGGGGTCGTCGGTGCAACCGCCGTGGGCTTGGTCGCGTTCCGCCGTTTCACATCACACCGGAGCGATCATGAGCCAACCGACACCTGAACCCGCTTCCTCTGCGCCCGGCGACCCTCCTTCGCCGGCGGCATTGAGCACGTCCGTCCGCGGTCAGCCTGGCCGCCGGCTGCGAATCGGAGGCGCCATCCTCGCTTTCGCGGGTGCGATGGGCATTGGGATTTGGGGCGGATGGCAGTTGCGAGCCCGAGTGGAGGAGCCGCCTGCGGCAATCACGATCCAGGCAAAAGTTGATCGCCCCGTCCTGGTGCTGAACGACGAATCGCGCACACCCGGCGCTATGCCCAGCGTCGTCGGGCTGACCCTGGACCAGGCTCGCCAAGCACTGATGGATGCAGGCGTGGCCAATATCAGCGAAGTACCAGCGCCGTATGCGGGACCCGGCGGGCAAGTGGTCGCACAAGACCCAGCTGGCGGGTCAACCTCGGGCGGCTCGGCAACCCTTACGTACTCGCAGCCAACCGCTGTTCCTGAAATGGTCGGGGCACGAGTTGCCGACGCCCGGGGCGTGTTGTCCGGCCTCGGGGTACGAATTGAGGTGGTCACCAGATACGTGGCCGGGCAGCCCGAAGGTGTGGTTCTTTCCAGCACTCCGGGGCCCGGCGAGGCCCTCCCGACCGAGATGTCGCTCGAGGTTTCGGAGGCAGCCTCGAGCGTGTTTCTTGCAGACCTACGCGCCAACACCTCCGACTGCAGCATCGACGACGTCACCTTGAATGCCGTTGATCATCCAGGATCCATTGTATGCAGCCCGGCCTACGACGAGCCCGAAGTCGTGGAGTATGTCCTCAACCGAGCGGTCGAACTCTTCGAGGCGACGATTGGTATCGACGATCGCAGCGAGGTCGGCGTTCCGACTCGCTTCCGTGTGCTCGTCGACGGCCAGCCGGCGTTCGAGTCGACCGTCTCGTACGGCACCACTCAAGACATCAGCGTCCCGGTGTCCGGTGCACTTCGAGTGACATTGGAAGCGTGGCGTGCCGATGCCAACGAATCCTGTTGCGACACCGACGCAGGATGGGGGTCCGCTCGGCTGTCTGGAGGGCTGGACGCTGTGACCCGCCTTTTCGAGGAGTCCAACTCATGACCGGCGAACCATGATCAGACGAATAGTTGTCGCCTTGCTCCTCATCGGGCTGGCGACCCTCTGTGCGACTCGTACGGCAATCGCGCAAGAAGGCCCGAATCGTGGCCACGAATGCCGTGCACCTGGTCGTCGACACTTCGGGTTCCATGCTCGACCCAGACCCGACCGGTCGGATCAAAATTGAGGGTGCGAAGTCTGCACTGCTGCAGTTCCTTGATGGAGCGCAACTCGGCACTGCGTTGGGCCTGCGCACCTACCCAGACCCAACCGGTGGCGCCTGCAACTCGGGTCGGCTGCGCTACCCCGTCGAGCGCCACGAACCCGCCGGCGTATCGGCCGTCATCCGAAATCTCGAACCAAGCGGCGACACGCCAACGGCGGAAGCGCTGCTCGCCGCCGCTGATGACATACGGGCATCGGGCTTTCCGTCGGCGACGCTGGTATTGGTCTCCGACGGCGAATCGACCTGTTCCGATCCGTGCGAAGCGGCGCGCAACATCGTCGCCTCCGGGTTGAGCGTGCAGGTCATCACGGTCGGTTTTCGCATTTCGGCCGAAGGCGCCGAAGAACTTCAGTGCATCGCTTCGACAACCGGCGGGCGTTACGTGGACATCGACGACAGCGATCAACTCGAACAGGTCCTTCGTGACGTCTCGGTTCCGCGCCTGTCATTGTCGGTCGATCATCCCGACGAGGTGGTGGCCGAGGTTGGCCAAGATGACACCGGGGTCGTGACCGTCACCGCTGTCGTCAGCAACGACGGTCAAACCGCGGCACTCAACACACAAGTTCGACTGCAGTTCGACTCCACGTCGGTCGGCGTGATCGGGCCTGTTCGGGCGCTGGGCAACATCGAACCTGGAACAACCTCGAATAGGACAGTTTGGACGTTCCGTCCTGGGCTCTTGACCGCTGGGACGGCCGTTGAGTTCTCGGTGATCGTTCGCGCCGACAACATGCCCAGCGACATCGGGCAAGACGGTTCGGTGAACGTCCTCGACCCTGTCGCTGCTGGCGAAGCGGGTCACACGTTGCGAGGTAAGCAGCTAGCCATCATGGGTGATTCATACGCTGCTGGCGAGGGATCCGACGACTATTTGGCTGGTACCGACACCTCGAACAACACCTGCCATCGCAGCAGGTACACCGTTGCCGTGCAGACCTTCAACGTTGACGACGTTGCGATTCTCGCGTGCTCCGGAGCAGTTACCGGGCAGATCGGCGAGCCGGACTTCGCCAACGATATCCCGTCGCAGGTCTCTCAACTCAGGCAACTGCAGACAGCCGCTTCGCCAGTAGACGTCGTCGTGCTCAGCCTCGGGGGCAACAATGTCGGCTTTCGTCAGATCGCTGAAGCCTGCGTCTTCGGCAATTGCGCCGAGACCATCGCCGGTCGACCGGCAGCACCGTTCGCGGAGAGCGAGCTCGCAACGCTCGTCGATGAACTCGTGCCGGCGTATCGGGCGATTCACGCCACCCTGAATGACGCGTCGGCGTTCAGACGTCGCGGTGCGATTGCGCCGATCGTGGTGCTCGGGTATCCACGTCCGGTTCCGTCGACCGACCGCCCCTGCGGCGGCATGGGCCTCAACCTTGGCGGTACCACCACCGACTTCTTCGAGGGCGATGAAGTCCGGTTTGTCAACGACTTCATCAGCGACCTGAACGGGCACGTCGAGGCTGCCGTCGAAGCCGCTCGAGCTGGCCCCGACCGCGTGCCCGTATTCTTCGTTCCGTTTGTCGAAGACTCCTTCCTTCCCGATCACTCGGTGTGCGATCGCGAACCGTACGCCCGTGGCGCCGACTCGTTCAACGGTGCCGCAGCCCAGGCAAATCTCAGCATCAAGGATTTCTTCGTTGCGATCAACCCGTTCCAAACGCCACAGCAGAAGCTCGCCTACCTGAACGAACGCTTCGCAGGGGTCGTCATCGATTGGGTCAAGCGGGGCATTCGAAGAGTTGTTCCATCCGAACCAACTTGGGTACCAGGCAGTCACGCGCGCACTCATCCGATGGTCGACGTCGAGCGACGCCGACGACGTCGAACAGTTCTTGCGCACGGTGCCACCGCCCGAACCGGCAACGCAGTGCACCGAACTCGGTACGCCGACACCACTCGATATCTCGTCACCGACCGAGTTGCTACAGCGTTGCTTGCCCTACCAAATCCGAGTTGAGGGACTGGCGCCGGCCACCCACATGGAGGTCGTCGTGAACTCGACACCGCAAACACTCGGCGTCTTCTGGACCGGTGCGGAAGGGGTCGTTGATGCCACGATCATGCTGCCCGCAGCCTTGGAATCCGGGGAACACACGTTGCGAATCGTCGCAGTCGACCCGCTGTCACTGCCCGTAGATCGCGCCATCCCGTTCCGCGTGGCACCTGCTCCGTCAGATCGCCTCCCCCTGTATGCCGGGGCGAGTGGTGGGGCGAGCCTTGCAGTGGGTCTGACCTTGTACCTGTTCGGACGACGGCGACGGGTCACCGACGGCGAAGCCAGTTCACTGCCGAGTTGACAAGCGCTCCCTGATCACAGATCGGAAATCTGGCTGAGCCTGCGTTACCGTCACGGCCGTGGCGGACCTGACAGTGATGCTGGAGCCCCGCAAGCGGGAGGTGCTCACTGCGTCGGTCACTCTCGGTTTCGCCGTTGGAGTGTTCGCGCTCGTTGTTCGGCGTGGGAGCCGTGGCGGCCGGAGCTTCCATTTGGCAAGCGTGCGCGATGTCGTTGCTGGTCTTCACCGGCGCCTCACAGTTCAGCGCCGTGGCCGTCATCGCTGGTGGTGGGTCGGTTCCGTCAGCGTTGAGCGGAGCGCTGCTGCTGTGCGGTACGCAACGGCGTCTTCGGGCTCACCTTGTCGAAGACGATCACCGGCAGCCTGGCAACACGCCTCGTCGCGGCCCAACTGACACTCGACGAGTCAACTGCCATGGCTACCGGCCAGGACGAACCCGACCTGCAACGTTTGGCGTTTTGGGCAACCGGGCTTTCGGTCTATGTGTTCTGGAATCTTGGGACCCTGATCGGCGCCCTCGCAGGGAGCGCGTTCAATCCCTTGACCTACGGCCTCGACGCCGCGATTCCGTCGGCGTTCGTGGCCATGCTCTGGCCACATCTACGGACCCAGAACGGTCGCCGAGCGGCTGCGCTGGGTGCCGCCCTGTGCCTGGTCACGACGCCCTTTCTCCCGATCGGACTACCGATCCTCGTTTCGGCGATGGCGATCTTCATCGCTGTGCCCGCACCCACCGCACCCCAACAGACATCGGCAGCTGACCCTTCTGGTGGCGAGCCGACAGGCGCGGCGACATGACTTGGGGTCTCGTGTTCGGGTTGGCGCTGGGCGCCTACTTCTTCAAGGTGCTTGGCCTGGTCATTCTCGGGCAGCGGGACATGCCACCCATGCTCGATCGCTGCCTCGCCCTGATACCGGCAGCGATGATCGCAGCGTTGATCGCCAAGGACACGTTGACCATCGGTCAAGACCTCGTCGTCGATGCTCGGCTCGCAGGGGTCGCGGCCGCGGTCCTCGCAGCTTGGCGTCGGCTGCCGGTAGATTGCGGTGATCGTCATCGGTGCCGCCGTGACGGCGGTACTTCGGCAGCTCACCTGAACGGTCAACTGCGGGAGTGATCTACTCGTCGGGGGCGGGGTGATGATGAGTTGGGACGATGAGTACCGGAATCCTCGACTTGTGGACCAGCGTCTCGCCGACCGGCCGGTCGAACAGGCCGCGGAACCAACTGCGGTCGTGCCAACCAGTCACGATGACGTCGACTTCGTACTCGTCGGCCGCCTCGAGAATCGCAGTAACCGGGTCACCCATGTCACCGAGCGGTGTCGCCGGAACGCCAGCCTCCTCCGAGATCCTGCCCGCTTCGAGGCGCGCGCTGGTGACAGTGTCAAACACCCGATCCGACATAGGCCGGTCGTCGAGAGTTGGCAGCACCACAGGAAAGGCGTACCCGTACACGAACGCCGATTCGTCAAACGGTGCATCGACCACGTTGATGGCGAGGTACGTCGCATCTGGACCGAAGAGTTCAGCGGCCGAGAGTGCAGCAGCGTGAGACGCATCTGACTGATCGACCGCTATGAGTACTGTCGTCATAGTGACTGTCTACCCCAATGAAGCGCACGGCGAGCAGGCCAAACGTCCTGAACCTTCCGTGGCCTGTCGACAGCGGCAGAGGACGCTAACTTCCGCCACGACAGTTCTCTGGGGGTCGCAGACCGAGCTGGCGATCCAGAACTTCCCGATCTCGGGCCGCCGCTTTCCTCTTGAGGTCATCGTGTGGCTGGCGAAGTTGAAGCGGGCGGCCGCTGTGGTGAATCACGAACTCGGGCTCGTCAGCCAGGATGTCAGCGCGGCGATCGTCGCGGCCGCCGACGAGATCATCGCCAGACACCACGATGACCAGTTCCCCGTCGACGTCTTCCAAACCGGCTCGGGCACTTCGTCGAACATGAACGTCAACGAGGTCATCGCCGCGCTCACCGGCGCGCTCGCCCACCCGAACGATCATGTGAATCTCGGGCAAAGCTCCAACGATGTGGTGCCCACTGCGGTTCGGCTCGCTGCTTGCGCGGCGATCACTGGTCGGTTGCTGCCGTCGCTCGCCTCGCTGATCGGGTCGCTCGATGCCAAGTCGGTTGAGTTCGCAGACGTAGTCGCCCCGGGGCGGACCCATCTCATGGATGCGGTGCCGGTGCTGCTCGGCGATGAGTTCGCCGGGTTCGCGGCACAACTCACCGAGTGCGTCGAACACATCGAGTTCGTTCGCACCGCGCTGGCACGCGTGCCCCTCGGTGGCACCGCAGTTGGTAACGGGCTCGGCACCCACCCAGACTTCGCTCGCCGAGTACTTGCCACGCTGGATGTCGCCGAACTCGGCACAGAGCCGATCAGCTACAACCGAACTGGCGACCGCATGGCCCGGCAGGGTGGACACGAGGCGCTCGTAGCAGCTTCGGGGGCGCTGAGCGCAACCGCGGTTGCGCTGACCAAGATCTGCAATGACCTGCGGTGGATGTCGAGCGGGCCGAGCACCGGGCTCGCACAGATTTCGCTGCCATCGCTGCAGAAGGGATCTTCGATCATGCCAGGCAAGGTGAACCCGGTGATTCCCGAGGTGGTCATCCAGGTGGCAGCACAGGTGATGGGCAACCACACCACCATCACGGTCGCCGGATCGCAGGGCAACTTCGAGCTCAACGTCACCATCCCGGTCATCGCACTCGACCTATTGGAGTCGATCGAACTCTTGTCCAACAGCAGCCGCACCCTGGCCAATACCTGCGTTGACGGCATCGTCGCAAATGTGGAGCGATGCCGAGCCCTCGCTGCCCGCAGCCCGGCGTTGGCGACCGCACTGAACCCACTTCTCGGCTACGACAGGGTCGAGGCCATCGTCAAACATGCCGCCACTCAGGACCTGTCGATCATCGACGCAGCGATCGAACTGGGCGTCGACGCAGCGGCGGTCGCCAGGGCGCTCGATCTCGACCAGGTGGCCCGCGGCATCGGCTAGGTGCAGCGCGACAGCAATACGGCACGCAGAGCGAGTAATCAGTAGGGTTTCGGCCGTGCCGGCCAAGCTGACATCAGACCGTGTGCTCGTCACAGTTGGCACTCCATGCACGCTGTCGGCCGTTGGCGGAACCGAAACGACCCGTGCACTGGTGGCGGGTGACCCAGACTTCATTCTTCATGCCGCCTTCGACGCCGGGCTCGTTGACTTGTCCGTCCAGCCCGACGGCTCGCTTCAGGCTCACTTGACCGACGGAACTCGAGTCACCAGCGATGGGCTGGAAGCCAGCCACGGACGACGACTTCGAGCGAGCCTCGGCATTCGCGTCATCGACGAGCTGGCCGGTGCCGCCATCACCGACATTGCCGCACCGCTACCTCACGACCTCGCAACGGGCGGCCTTCGCAGGTTGGCCGGATTGTCGTACAGCCGAAATTCGCAGTTCCGACCTGCGCGACATGCACGGGTTGTTCGACGACGACCCGCGCCTCGGACCATCGCTGCAATCACAGTTGTTCGCGTACGCCGGCCTCGGCGCTCTCGCTGGGTTACCGCGGCCGCTCTCGCAGATGCTTGAAGACCCATCGCTCTTTCGCGTCGTGGCGGGCTCATCATTTCCAGGGTTGGATTCTTGGGCCGAGCTGCGGCACCCGAACAGCGACTTCGAAAGCAAGCCAGAGAGTGAAGGGAAGCGCGACAAGTTCGCCGCTCGCCTTGCCAGCTCACTTGCGTCACACGGGTCGGCGCTGGTGTCGACCATGCTGTCGCCCTCCTACCCGCTCAGCCGTACGGTGAAAAACCCCGAGACGCTCGAATCGTTGCGGTCGCCAGCCGGTTACATGCGAGTTCCACAGGCGCCGTTGAACACTGCTGCCGCGTGTGCCTCGAGCTTGATCGCGTTCTGCGAAGCGGCGCCCCAGATGCTGTTCGACTATCCCGGTTTCCGGCGACCCGAAGTGGTGTTGTGGACCGCAGCCGACGCGCCCACGCTGCCCGGTTATCAAGTCCTCGAAGGCTTTGGCCCGAACGCGTTGGTGACCTCGACAAAGCTCGAGACCATGAATGAAGGTCGCGCCGCTGGGGATCAACGAAGCGTCGCCGATTCGCTCGCCCCGTTCGATGTAGATGCCAACGGCACCGTCATCGGCGACGGCGGCTCCGGAGTGCTGGTGACCACAATGGACTTCGCGCTCCGCAACCAGCTCGACATCACGTCGATCATCGTCGGCTGGGGTCATAGCGGCGAGACAGGCGGGAAGGCACACTTTGCTGGCGTGGGTTTCGGTGGCGAGAACGCCATGATTCACGCCTACGACATGGCCCGCGAAGGCCACGGAATAGGGGTTGCGGACTTTGAGTACCTGGTAGCGCATGCCACGGGTACGAGCACCAACTCCAAGACCGATCTGGCGGCCGCCGCGGCTGCACGTTCCATCGCCATGGAACGATCCGGCAACAACAACCAACTGCCACCCATGCGAGTCGGCACACCGAAGGCGCTCGGCGACGGCCACACGATGGGTGAGACCGGCTTGAAGGCTGTGTCCCATGCCATCACCTATCTCCTTGGGCAACCCAGCGTGGGGGTTCCCACGCTGCGCAACCTCGACCCAGCGCTGGGCACTGCCGCCGAGCAGTTCACGCTGTCGGCAGACCCGTTCCTCGGCAACGAATCTGGAGCGGCGATCTGCGCAACTCAGGGATTTGGCGGATACAACGGTGCGGTCGCCTTTCGCGCTGCCACCGCCGACTCACTCGCCGAGTACCGACCCGACCCACGCGTGCTGGCCGCCTATCTCGAGCAGTGGCCGGAAGTGCGGCGCGAACGCGAACGGCGCGAGCGCATCTCTCGAACCCAGCGCGGCAGCACATTGGAACTCGCCCAGTACCACTGCTGGCCGTCAACCGTCTGACGTTCGGGCGTCGCCGGGCGCCGGCATTCCGCTACCTATCCGCTGATCCGCTAACCGGCTTTGGCGCTGAGAATCCGTCGAGCTTCGTTGAGTTCGAGAATGGCCTTGCTGGCATCAGCGCTGGCGCCACCATGGTCGGGGTGCACGTCACGCATTCGCTCGCGATACCTCCGGGTGACTTCCTTCTTTGGTGGCTGGCCCGACCCGAGCGGGAACCCGAGCGTCTCCAACGCCCACGCCAGAGGGTCGGCCATGGCCGACAACGCAGCAGACTGCGAGCCTGCAAGGTGGGCAATCAGCGCGGGACCGATGGGGCCGCGCCACTTCATGGCTTTCAGGAGCACCGGGGCGATGCTGCGCCGCGCCTCAGGGGCCAATCGTTCCAGCGCGTAAATAGAGCCGAGCACCTGGGCGAGATCGCTACCGGTGGTGCCAAAGTCGAACTCGATGTCGTCGCCTTCGCCCAACATGCGATGGTGGCTCGATGCCAAGCCGTGCCGGTCGACTTGGAAGCGATGACGGAGGCGGGGCTGCACCACACGATCGCCCCGGTCAACCTGCAAGATGAGCCGGCCGACATCGCCCAGCAGTTCGGGTTGGACACCGGCGATGTGATTCGCTATCACCGCACCTAGCAGTAGCCCACCGAATCCAGGTGCGGGTTCGACCGGAAGGACGAGGTGACCAAGCGACAAGCGTCGAGTTGGCACAGCGGGTCGAGTGTGGAAGACCTCGAGTTCAGCGAGCAGCATGAAAGTCGCAGCCGCCGCTACACGTAGGGCCGCGCCACCGAGCGGAGCTCTGCCGCCGCTGCTTCGATGTCTTCAGTGGAGCCGCCAACTTCGAACACTCCAACGAGCGCCTGGGCCTGACGAACAATGACTCCCCACGCGTGGCCGGCGATTCCATACGGCGGACGGTTGGCATGGAGGTCGGGCGCCAACGCGAGCAACATCTCGCGGGCGGGCCCGTTGGTTGCGTCGCGCGCCAGACGGTCGCCCACTTCATAGAGGTCGTGTAGCGCCCCGTCTGGAGCGTCGGCGCCCTCATCGAGCGAAGCCACCTCACCCGCTTCGATGGCGTCGAGTAGATCGTCGACGGTATTCTCCGCGTCGGTCGCGACGAGCAGTGTGCGACCTTCCCATCGGTGAGGAATCTCTGCCTCGATGAGCGCCGACTGCAACACTTCAAGATCTGCTGCGGGCCATTCGGTGAGCCCGAACTCAGTACCGGCTTCGTCGGCAGACAGATGGACCGGGAACGGGCCCAGTTCGGCTTCGAGCACCTCGAACATCGCATCGACCTCGGCCTCTATCGCCTCGGGCACGACGAGCTCATCGCCATCCCACTGGTGCGGAATGTCGCCCTCCGCGAGAGTCTCGGAGAGTTCGGCGCGTTGTTCGAAGGTCCAACCCGAAAGATCGTAATGAACCTTCACGAGGTCGGGATCGGTCCACTCGATGTCGTCACCGCGGTTGGGCGGGGCACCCGCTGCAACGCTGGTCGAGGCTTCCTCGTCGTCGTCACCGCGGCTTTGAACAAAAGGCATGGATCAAACGCTACTGGCCGAACGTTGGTACCACCGCGCGAACTCCCCGCAGGGTTCGACCAGCGTTGAAATGTCAGCAAAGAAACCTCGTTGGAACGGACGCTGGCTGCGTGCAACAGTGTCGTCGGTGGCAAACACGCCACGACAAACACACCGAACACACCGAGAAAGGAGAGCCCCATGATCAAGTACACCGACATCAACACAGCAGCTGCTGACATGTCCGCCGTCACTTGCGTCCCCGCGAGCGCTCTCCGACTCGTCCCTGGCAGCTGAACCCGCGGCGCCCAGGCGCCGTTCAACGCCCTGCGCTCTCCGAATCCGTCTGCGAATCACGCGGCCCCTGGTCTGAGACGCGCTGCCACCGGAGCGTCCATTGCTCGTCATCCGATGACGTTTGACAACCACCGTCGACGCCCTCCATCCCACAGAACACCACACCCAGAACCTGAAAGGCACTGCCACCATGTATTCCAATGATGAAGCGCTGTACCGCGTCGTCGCCGCCGAGCGACACGAGCAACTGCGACGGAGCGCGGCAACCAGCCGCCTGCGCCGCGACGCCAGACGCGATCGACGTCACCGTGCGCGCTCTCGGTAGAGCTCGCATATCAGTAGATGCAACGAGCTGGGCGTGAGGGAACTACGTTTTTCTCATGCCCAGCTCAGCCGCTCAACGACCCGACCGCAACCTGGCGATGGAGCTCGTGCGGGCCACCGAATCCGCTGCACTCGCCTCGGCCCGCTGGGTGGGGCGCGGCGACAAGAACGGTGCCGATGGCGCGGCCGTCGACGCGATGCGTATGAGCCTGTCGAGCGTTCAGATGAATGGCCTCGTCGTCATTGGCGAAGGCGAGAAAGACGAAGCGCCGATGTTGTACAACGGCGAGATGGTCGGCGATGGCAGCGAGCCACTCGTCGACGTCGCCGTCGACCCCATCGACGGCACCACCCTCACGGCAAACGGCATGAGCAATGCGCTGTCGGTAATCGCCGTCGGCGAGCGCGGCACCATGTTCGACCCTGGCCCCTCTTTCTACATGGAGAAGATTGCTGTCGGCCCGGACTGTGTGGGAGCCATCGACATCACGGCCAGCGCAACCCAGAATCTCCGGTGGATCGCCAAGTCAAAGGGCGAGAGCATTCGCGATCTCACCGCCGTCATCCTGGACCGGCCGCGGCATGTCGAACTCATCCAAGAAGTCCGTGCGTCTGGGGCACGCATCCGGCTGATTCGCGACGGCGACGTGTACGGCGCCATCGCCAGTGCTTGGCCCGATGCCGGGGTCGACGTGCTGTTCGGCGTGGGCGGCACGCCTGAAGGCGTCATTTCCGCAGCTGCCTTGAAGAGCATGGGCGGCGAGATGCAGGCTCGTCTCGCGCCGCAATCCGACGCAGAAATGGCCGCAGTGCTCGCAGCGGGCCTCAGCCTCGACCGAGTACTCAATCAAGACGATCTCATTCAAGGCGACAACTGCTTCTTCGCAGCCACCGGCATCACCGACGGGCAGTTGTTGCGCGGTGTCCGCTTCGATGCCCGCGGGGCACGTACCCAAAGCCTGGTCATGCGGTCGCGCAGCGGCACGGTGCGCTTCATCGACGCGCGCCATCGCATGCGCAAGCTGCAAGAGTTCAGCATGATCGACTACACCTGAGGTTCAGGTACGGTCACAGCGTGCAACTGGCATGGTTCCCATGAGGCGCAGCCCTTCAGGGCGCGCTGCGCTACCACGGTCGGCGCATTCGCTCGCAACGCTCACCGTTTCGGTCACCGTTTCGCTCGTGGCGCTGCCACCACAAGGTGCCCAAGCAGATGCGGCGACTCCGTTCACGGTTGAGTCAGTCGTACCGCTCACACCTGCCCGCATCTTCGAGACCCGGGCCGACACCGCCGACTCGAAGTACCTCACCTATGACGGTCGGTACAACCATGTGGGGCGTCGTGGCAACGACACCATCACGTCGTTCAAGGTTCGCGGTCGCGCCCGCATCGCGGTCGACGCCGACGCGGTCATGCTCAACGTCACCGCAGTTTCTCCCGACGGCCCCGGCTTTCTCACGTTGTACCCATGTGGTCAGCAGCGACCGAACACGTCAAGTGTCAACTACAGCGCCAGCGGCGCGGTCGTCGCAAATGCTGTGCTCACCAAGGTCGGCAACGGCGGCAACGTGTGTGTCTACAACAGCGCTGCCACCGACATCGTCATTGACGTCACCGGGTACGTACCTCACGCTGGCCTGCTGCAAACGGTGGTGCCCGCCCGCATCCTCGAGACGCGTCTCATCTCTGGGTTCACCACGGTGGACGGCCAGTCTCAAGGCACTGGGCGACCAGGCAGCGGTTCGGAGACCACGGTTGTGGTGGCCGGCCGAGCCAATGTGCCGGTTGGCGCTGAGTCAGCGTGGCTGAATGTCACCGCGGTCTTCCCCGACGGCCCAGGGTTTCTCACCGTGTATCCGTGCGGCTCGCTGCGCCCTCAGACCTCAAACGTGAACTACCAGGCCGGGCAGGTCGTTCCGAACGCGGTACTCGTGCAACTCAGCGCCGCTGGCACCGTCTGCATCTACACCCTCGCTGCAACCGACATGGTGGTCGATGTCAGCGGCTTCGCACAGCCCGGTGCAACGACGAACACTTTGCTTCCTGCTCGCCTGCTCGACACCCGCGGCGGGCCGGGCAACGCCACGATCGACCGGCTCTTCGAGGGAATCGGCCGCGCTGACCGGGGCGAGGTAATCGAACTCGATGTGGCAGGACGCGGCGGAGTTCCTGCGGACGCGCAGTACGCCATGGTGAACGTCACCGCCGTCGTTCCCTGAACGGCCAGGCTTTCTCACCGTCTACCCGTGTGACGCGCCGCGTCCGTTTGCATCGAACGTCAACTACGCCGGCGGCGACGTTCGACCCAACGCCGTCTTGGCGAAACTGTCTGGCACCGGCACCGTGTGCATTTACACCACCGCATCGACCGACGTCCTCGTGGATGTTGGCGGGTACGGCAGCTTTCAGCCATCGGCGGTCGAGTCGCTGCGCCGGGCGCTGTTCGAGAATGTCGCCACCACCCGCGGGAGGCCAACGATCGGCGTGTTCATCTGTCTGGTTCCGACGAACACCACATCACCCGACTACCGGGACACTGCTGACCGCAACCCCGACACGGCGGCCAGCCTTGCAGAGATCGCGAACGAGTTCACCACGCCGTATTTCGACGAGATGAGCAACGGACGGTATGTGCCAACGTTCGTGGCGGCGGGCACGATTCAGCTCAACGCGAGCCAAGGCCACAACGACTGCTTGAGTTCCGTCGAGTCGTTGGGCGACGCGTACGACCTGCCGGTCGGTGTCGATGACGTACCGAACGACGTGAATGGTCAGATCGGGCTCACCAGCATCATCACGCAGGGTGGGGCATCTCGCCCTGGCGGAATCTGGGTGTCGGGTCAAGCCGTCGTTGACGGGGAGCTGTCAACGCTGAGCCACGAGATCGGGCACGCGTTGTTCTGGAGGCACTCGCGTTCGAACAATGGCTTCCCATACGGCGACCATTACGACATCATGGGTTGGTCCCGCGACTGCCCGTACGCCCCTGTCAACACTCCACTTGCCGATTGCATCAACGGGCAAATGACTCAAGCGGCGAACCGATTTGCCAGCGGTTGGCTCGACGAGTCGTCGGTGTCGGTGCACAGCTCTGGTAGCCAGCTCTACACCGTGGGTGCTGACGACGCCGGCGCCACCGAACTTCTTGTTGCCACGTCCCCCGGCGCAGCGTCACAGGCCCTCATCCTCGAGTCGAGGGTGAGGTCTGGCTACGACATCAGCCTCGATCGTGATGGGGTGATCGTGAGGTTCGTCGACGGCATGGAGCGGCAGGCTTCACTTGCGGCGACGCCGGCCACTTCTTGCGGGAGCTACCCCCCGATGTGTGATCGGGTACTCGACGTTGGCGATTCAGTCTCCGTCAACGGGGTCACCATCGAAGTCACCGCCCGCTCCGCCCAGACGTTCACGGTGCGACTGACCGGCACATACACGGGCCGAGTCATCAACTAGCCGCCAAGAGCTGGCGGACTGCAGTCAGCGGTTACGGGCGAGGCCAGCGAGGCGGCGTGCGATTGGCCTGGGCGTCAGTGCGCTGCCTGCTACCAGCGCCTTGTAGAGCGTGCCTGGCACCGCGACAGCACGATTCTTGGTGACCGACTCCAGGCCGTAGCGGGCCACATCTTGGGCGTCGGCCCACACAAAACCCGGATACGCCGACTCATCGCCGGCAATGTTGCTGACCGACTGGAACTCGGTGCGGGTCAGCCCTGGGCAGAGCGCTGACACGTTGACACCATGCGCACGCATCTCCTCGTGCAAGCTTTCCGTGAGGCTGGTGACATATGCCTTCGTCGCCGCATACGCCGCGAGCGTGGGCGCCGGTTGAAAGCCCACCACGCTCGAGACGTTGAGTAGCCAACCACGTTCACGCGGCACCATCGTCGTCAGCGCAACATGGCTGAGTTGGGTGAGCGCTCGCACATTGAGGTCGATCTCATCGGTGAGCCGACTGACATCGAGCGTGTGGAAGTCGCCCGAAGTGCCGAACCCAGCGTTGTTCACCACCAGGTCGATGGGACGATCGACGTCGGCGATGCGGCGACCGACTGCTTCAACGCCGTCGTTCGTCGTGAGGTCGGCCGCCAGCACCTCCACGAGCATCAAACGCTCGGCCAGCGCTTCGAGACGGTCGGCTCGGCGGGCCACCACCACCGTGGCGACGCCAGCAGCATCGAGGATTTCCACCATCGCCTCACCGATCCCCGACGAAGCCCCCGTGACGAGCGCCGTACGAAATGGGTACGTGCTCATGCGACGGGCGCAGGCGTGATCAGTGGCTTGCTCACTCTCCAAGCCTGCCATGCAGAGATAGTGCCAGGCACTATCTCTGCCTGTTGGGATCGGGCGAACCTGCGTTGGAAGAGATAGTGCCTGCTTGGATTCCAGCGGTCAGCGCAACACGAGTTGATCGAAGACTTCTAATGGTGTCAGGAATCCGTGGCGTGCGCGTGGTCGGGTGTTGAGTTTGTGAGCGATTGCGTCGAGGTCGTGCTGGGTGAACGTGGACAAGTCGGCGCTGCGTGGCAGGTATTGGCGCAGTAGCCCGTTGATGTTCTCGTTGCTGCCCCGTTGCCAGGGTGAACGTGGGTCACAGAAGTACACCTGGATCCCGGTCGCGATCGTGAACCTGGCGTGGTCGGCCATCTCGGTGCCCCGATCCCAGGTCAGCGATCCCCGGAGCACCGCTGGCAGGGTTTGGATGCGTTCCTGTAGCCGGTCAGCGATCGTGGCTGCCTGCTTGTTATCGAGCTGGCCCAGCATCAACAGCCCGGTGGTGCGCTCGACCAACGTCACGACGTAGGAGGTGGCGTTGCGGCCCATGATGAGATCACCCTCCCAATGGCCAGGCACGAGCCGATCATTGACCTCGTCAGGTCGTTCCGCGATCGACACCGGGTTCGGGATCGATGTGACTGCTTTGTTCCGGGCCGTCACGGCGTGGGGGCGGCGAGGGCCTGTGCAAGTTGTTTGTGTAAGCGGGCCGGTTCCGGGTGTTCAGATGTAGGGGTTGATGCGGTCGGGGTAGACGAGGACGAGTTGCTCGAGGGCTTGTTTCCAGTTCGTGGTGATCTGGCCTTCGACGAGGCGGCCGGGTGCTCGGCGTTGGGTGCTGGGTAGCCCACGTTCTTTGATGCGTTCCCGGGCTCGTTTGTCTTCGATGTTGCAGATCCCCAGCCAGAGCAGCTTGACGGCGGCCAGGTCGTTGGGGAAGTGACCGCGGTTCTTGGTGACTTTGCGGAGCTGGTAGTTCAGCGACTCGATCGAGTTCGTCGTGTAGATCACCGGCCGCAACGCCGGCGGGAACGCCAGGAACGGGATGAACCGTTCCCACGCATCAGGAACGCTTTGACCGCCGACGGGTACTTCTGGCCGAGCGGAGTCGCTGCGAACGTCTCCAGCTCGAACAGGGCAGCGTCGTCGTTGGCGGCCTGATAGATCGGCTTCAACGCAGCAGCCAAGGCTTTGCGATCCTTGTAGTTGGCGAAGCGCATCGCAGCCCGGATGAGGTGCACGACACACGTTTGAACGGTTGCTTGCGGCCAGGTCGCAAGATCGCTTCGGGGAACCCGGTGAGCCCGTCACAGCACCGATCAGCACGTCACGCACACCGCGGTTGGCGAGCTCGGCGCACACCGACGCCCAGAACTTGGCGCCTTCGGTCGCTTGCACCCAGATCCCGAGCACGTGCTTGATGCCGTCCATGTCGACCCCGACGGCGATGTGGGCGGCTTTGTTGCGCACGTGGCCGCCGTCGCGGACCTTGACCATGATCGCATCGAGGTAGATCACCGGATACAACGATTCGAGCGGGCGTTTCTGCCAGGCCATGACTTCGTCACAGACGGCGTCGGTGATCTTCGAGTCGTTTCGTGCGACAAGCTCGGTGCCGATCGTCGAGACGAGATGATGACCGATGTCGCGGATCGTCATCCCGCCCGCGTACAGCGACACGATCATCGCGTCGACCAAACTTGTTGGCCATCAGATCGGCGACGTCAGCGTGACGATGCGCAACATGCCCGGCCAGGGACGCGTTCAGCTCGACGATCTCCGACGACGCTGGTGGTCGAACGCACGAACGCCTGGATCACGAGCTTCCGTCAACTCCAAGATCAAACTGGTCGGCACCACCGATATCTACTCGCCGCTCTCCAAACTCGACTTCCGCCCGGGTCCGTAGATGGGCCGCGAGTTCCTTGCGGAGCCCGCCACGCCCGTACACATACAACCCTTGGTAGATGGTTTCGGCGGCCACTCGCATCGTCTCGTCGTCTGGGAACTTCTTACGCAGCCTCGCACTGATCTGACACGGTGACCACTGCTCGTTCTCCAACCAGTCCTCCACGACTCCCGCTAGCACCGGGTTCTGTTCGAATACCGTTGGCCGGGGACGCCGCGCACGCACACAGGTATCGGTCTGAGCGCGATACGCCCGATAGTTCACGCGGCCACCGTTGCGGTTGATCTCGCGGGTCACCGTCGAGGGCGGTCTGCCCAGCTCGGCTGCGATCGAGCGTGCCGAACGGTCCGCTGCCAACCCACGCGAGATCACCTCCCGATCAGCAAAACACAACCGGGCACCCGAACATGCATACACATCAGCCATGACCGCAGGCTCACGGCAGATCTGGCGAACCGTCTCGGCCGACATCGAGAACTCCGCAGCCACCTCCCGGGCCGGCCGACCATCCAACCGGCCCAGCAACACCAAACGCCGAACCCCAACAGGAAACCGTCGAGCAGCCATACCAACACCTCACAAAGTCAGGTGTTGCACTGACCGCTGGTCAACAAGCTGGCACTATGTCTTCAGTGGATGGTGATGCCGGCGGCGCGCAACCGGGCGTGGGCCCGGAGCAGCGCTGCTGCAGCTTCGGCGTCGTGCTCGCGCCGCAGGTGTTCTTCGGCCTTTGCCTTCGCGGCCTGTGCCCGCTCGACATCGATCGCTCCAGCCACCTCGGCGGCATCGGAAAGGATCGAAACCTTGTTGTTCGACACTTCAACGAAGCCGCCGTGAATGGCGATGTCTTGCACCGAACCGTCGACGAGGAACACCCGCGTATGGTTCGGCTGCAACGCTCCGAGGAACGGGGCGTGGCCGGGTTGGAAGGCGATCTCGCCGCCGCCCAACGTACGCGTGATCACCATGGTGCCCTCACCCGAGAACAGAACTGCCTCGGGCGAAACGACCTCGACGGTCATGGCGTTGCTCGACATGTTGCTCAGCTTTCCTGCAATGCCTTGGCCTTGGCAAGAACCTGCTCGACGCCGCCGACGTTCAAGAACGCCTGCTCGGGGATGTCGTCGAGGTCGCCCTTGAGGATGGCCTCGAACGACTCGACGGTCTCGGCGACGGGCACGAACTCGCCCTCGATGCCGGTGAAGACCTTCGCCACGAAGAACGGCTGGCTGAGGAAGCGCTGGATCTTGCGGGCCCGGTTGACGGTGAGGCGGTCTTCATCGGACAGTTCGTCGAGACCGAGAATCGCGATGATGTCTTGCAGTTCCTTGTAACGCTGCAGCGTCTCTTGCACCTGGCGGGCGATGGCGTAGTGATGGTCACCAACGACCTCGGGCGACAGAATCGTCGACGTCGACGCCAGCGGGTCGACCGCCGGGTAGATGCCGAGCGATGCGATCTGACGAGACAACTCGGTGGTTGCGTCGAGGTGCGTGAACGTGGTGAACGGCGCCGGGTCGGTGTAGTCGTCGGCGGGCACGTACACGGCCTGCAGCGAGGTGATCGACCGGCCACGGGTGGAGGTGATGCGCTCTTGCAGCTGGCCCATTTCGTCGGCGAGTGTGGGCTGGTAACCCACTGCCGACGGCATGCGACCCAGAAGGGTCGATACTTCCGAACCAGCCTGCACGAAGCGGAAGATGTTGTCGACGAACAACAACACGTCTTGGTTCTGCACGTCGCGGAAGTACTCGGCCATGGTGAGCGCCGAGAGGGCAACACGGAGACGCACGCCCGGTGGTTCGTCCATCTGGCCGAACACGAGGGCTGCCTTTTCCATAACGCCAGACTCGATCATTTCGAGACGGAGGTCGGTGCCCTCACGGGTGCGCTCGCCGACGCCCGCGAACACCGACACACCACCGTGCTGGGAGGCAACTCGGTTGATCATCTCGGTGATGAGCACGGTCTTGCCCACGCCAGCACCGCCGAAGAGGCCAATCTTGCCACCAGCTACGTACGGGGTGAGCAGGTCGATGACCTTGATGCCGGTAGGGAACACGCGAGCCGATGGTTCGAGCGCCGCGAAGTCGGGCGCTTCGCGGTGGATGTCCCAACGCTCCATCTGCTCGTAGCCCTCGGGGGCCTCGTCGAGCGCTTCGCCCCACACGTTCCAGATGTGGCCGAGCACCTTCTCGCCAACGGGCACCTGGATGCCGTGGCCGGTGTTGCGCACCGGGGTGCCACGCTTCAGGCCGTCGGTCGGCTTCATGCACACGGCGCGGATGCGACCGTTGCCGAGCTGCTGGGCGACCTCTGCGAGCACCTTGATGGTCTTGCCTTCGATCTCAACGTCGAACTCGACGGCCGCGTTCAACTCGGGCAACGAGCTCAACGGAAATTCGACGTCGATCACTGGGCCGGCGATCGAAACGACGCGTCCGTCTTGGCTTGAGGTGGTGGGTTCAGTCATGGTCATGGCTGTGTCTCCAAAGTTCCTTCGGTGTGCTCAGAGTTCATATCAGCTGCGGCAAACGAGGCAACGGGAGTAACGCCCCAGTTGCCGACGTCGACGTAGCGAACGTGCTTGTCTTTTGACGAACCAAGCGCTTCCGCACCACTGACGATCTCCATGATCTCGGTGGTGATGGAGTCTTGACGTGCCCGGTTCATGACGATCGACAGGTTGCGGATGAGTTCGTCGGCATTGTCGGTCGCCGACTTCATGGCCCGCTGGCGGAACGCGTGCTCGGACGCTGCCGCGTTCAACAGCGCTGCGTAGATGCGGGCTTCGACGTAACGCGGCAACAGGGTGTCGAGAATGGTGGTTGGGTCTGGTTCGAACTCATAGTCGGAACCGCTGCCGTCGCTGGAACCAGCCTTGCCGTCACCGCCGGCAACCGTCTCGGTCGACAGCGGCACCAACGGTCGAAGCACAACCTCTTGGCTACCGGCGCTGATGAAACGGGTGTACACCAGCTCGACCGAGTCGACGTGTCCGCTGGCATACAAGCCAACCACGTGTTGCCCGATCTCCTTGGCTTTCTCGTACGTTGGGTTTTCGCTGAAGCCCTGGAACGACTGACCGAGCCGATACTCACGGAACCGGAAGTAGCTCTCGGCCTTCTTACCGACCGGGATGATTTCGTAGCCCTTGCCCGCAAGCACGTCGGCTTTGATCTCACCCTCCGCGGCGCGCTGCACGCCGGCGTTGTAACCGCCACACAGACCGCGATCGGCGGTGATGACGACGTAGCACTTGTTCTTGATGTCGGGGCGTCCGGAGAGCAACGGCGAACCGCTGGATGCCCCGGCTGCGGCCAGATCCTTCACGACTTCGGTGATCTGCTCGGAGTACGGGACGGCGGCTTGCACGCGCTGCTGGGCCTTGACGATGCGCGACGCCGCGATGAGTTCCATGGCGCGGCGTGATCTTCTTCGTGGCCTGCATGGAGCGAATTCGCCCCCGCAGAATGCGTTCCTGTCCACCTGCCATTTAGATCAAGCTCACTATTCCATGCACCGTTCGCAAGCTCACTCTGTAGCGAGGGTCTTGTTCGATGCGGCGTCGCCCAACTCGTCCGCGGCAACGCTGGCAGGGTCGACAGCGTGGCCACCGGCCACACCGGAGTTGAACTGCTCTTTGAAAGAGGCAACGGCGGCAGCGAGCTCGTCGGGCACGCCACCGGTGCGGATGGCAGACAGAAGGCCACCGTGACGGCTGCGCATGAACGCCAGGAGTTCAGACTCGAAGCGACGCACGTCGACGACTGGCACGTCGTCGAGGTAGCCACGGGTACCAGCGAACACCGAAACGACCTGCTCTTCAACTGCCATCGGGCTGTTGAGAGGCTGCTTCAGCAGTTCGACGAGGCGGTAGCCACGCTCGAGCTGGGCCTTGGACACCGCGTCGAGTTCGGAACCGAACGTGGCGAACGCTTCGAGTTCACGGAACTGAGCAAGGTCGAGCTTGAGCGTGCCTGCCACGGACTTCATGGCCTTGGTCTGAGCCGCACTACCCACGCGGGAGACCGACACACCCACGTCGACAGCCGGGCGAATACCCGACTTGAACAGGTTTTCCTGGAGGAAGACCTGACCGTCGGTGATGGAGATCACGTTGGTGGGGATGTACGCCGACACGTCGCCGGCCTTGGTCTCGATGATCGGGAGCGCAGTGAGTGAACCGGCACCCAACTCGTCGGAGAGCTTGGCAGCGCGCTCGAGCAACCGGCTGTGCAAATAGAACACGTCACCGGGGTACGCCTCGCGGCCTGGTGGACGGCGGAGCAACAGCGATACCTGACGGTAGGCCTCGGCCTGCTTCGACAAGTCGTCGTACACCACGAGGGCGTGCTCGCCGTTCTCCATCCAGTGCTGACCAATGGCGCAACCGGCGTAGGGGGCGAGGTACTTGAAGGGAGCCGAGTCGGCGGCCGGAGCGGCCACGACGACGGTGTATTCCATGGCGCCGCCCTGGCGTAGCGTCTCCACGGTCTGAGCGACGGTGGAACCCTTCTGGCCGATGGCGACGTAGATGCACTTCACGCCGAGGCCCTTTTGGTTCAAGATGGCGTCGATGGCAACGGTGGTCTTGCCGGTCTTGCGGTCACCGATGATGAGCTGGCGCTGACCGCGGCCGATTGGCGTCATCGCGTCGATCGACTTGATGCCGGTCTGCAGCGGCTCGTGCACGGGCTGGCGACCGAGGATGCCAGGCGCCTGGATCTCCATACGGCGTGACTGCACGCCGACGAGTTCGCCTTTGCCGTCGATCGGCTCGCCGAGGGCGTTGACCACGCGGCCGAGCATTCCGTCGCCGACTGGCAGGGCGAGAATGCGACCAGTGGCCTTGACGGTCTGGCCTTCCTCGATACTGCTGGCGTCGCCGAGCACAACGGCACCGATCGACTCTTCGTCGAGGTTGAGGGCGAGGCCGATGGCGCCGCTCTCGAACTCGAGCAATTCGTTGACCGACGCGTCAGGCAAGCCAGACACGCGGGCGATGCCGTCGCCGACTTCGGCGACGCGGCCCACGGTGCGAGCTTCGAGTGACGTCTCGAGGCCTTCGAGGTTTTTCTTCAGCGCCGACGCAATGTCGGCGGCGGAGATGGTGAGTTCTGCCATGTTGGTGATGCTCCGTAATGGATTGCGAACGAGATTCGGCCGGATGAGGCGCTGGCGCCTTAGATCCGACTCTTCAACTGATCGACACGGGTGCGGACGCTGCCGTCGATGACCGAGTCGCCGACGGTGGCGACGATGCCCCCGAGAATGGACGGGTCGACGATGACCTTGAGGTTGACCTGCTTGCCGGTGGCGTTGGCCAGGGCTGCTTTGAGGCGATCTTGCTGGTCGCTGGTGAGCGCAACGGCACTGCGCACCTCGGCGACTTCCAAGTTCTTCGCCGACGATGCCCGTGCGACGAGCTTGTCGATGATGGCAGGCAGGTCTCGGCCGCGGCCGGAACCGACGACCATGGACACGAGCTGTGTCGTGGTGCTGGTGGCCTTGCCACCCAGCAGATCTTCCACGATTGCCTGGCGCTTCGCG
This sequence comes from uncultured Actinomycetota bacterium, assembly GCA_963738275.1. Lineage (GTDB taxonomy): Bacteria > Actinomycetota > Acidimicrobiia > Acidimicrobiales > Ilumatobacteraceae > Ilumatobacter. The sequence continues at coordinate 180,084 of CAVTVY010000014.1, read as the reverse complement.
GCCGGGATCATGTCGTCGGTGAGGGCGCTGCGCAGCTCGTCGCTCGACTCGTACGAACGGGCAAACCTGAACAACTCGTCTTCAACCTCGTCGAGGGTGCCTTCGGCGCGAGCGATTTCGAACAGTGCCCGTGCGTAGCCTTCGATGCGTGCGTCGCTCATGACGTGGCCCCCATATCTTGGCTGACCTTCTGGCCGACGTTCTGAATGAAGGCCTCGATCAATTGCTGTTGCGTTGCGTCGTCGAGCACACCTGCTGCGAGCGTGCGCTCGGTGGCGGCGTTGGCGAGGCGAGCGATTTCACCGCGCATCTCGTCAGACACCCGGCCCGAGGCCAACACGATGTCTGCTTCTGCCCGTGCGTTGAGTTCAGCCACGTCGACTTCGAGCCGGGCGCGTCCTTCGCTGAGCAACGCTTCGGCCTGCGCATCGGCGTCGGCGATGAGCCGCTGCCGTTCGGCCTCGATGTCACCGGCGGCCTGGCGGATATCGGTGGCCTCGGCAATCGCCGACGTGTCGTCTGCGGCCGAATCGTCGAGTTCCTTCTGGACTCCAGCGGTACGAGCGTCCATGGCCTTCTTGGCCATCGGCCAAGCGAACTTGAAGAGTGCAACCAGGATGATGATCGACGCGATGGTGCCCCAGATCAGCTCTGCATCTCCGGCCCAGTACGGGGAGAGCGACTTCGCTGGATCGGCATGGTGTTCCTCTTCGGCTGCAGCGGCGATGAGGGCGCTGATGAATGTCGAATTCATGACCCAACTCCTGCTGACATGACGCCGTTCACTGCGTTGCTGACCACTGACGCGTCGGGGGCTTTGCCGATCGACAACTCGACGGTGCGGCTGGTGACGCTGGCCACAGCAGCCGCGATGTCGGCGTTGGCCGCTTCACGAGCTGCACGAGTTTCGGCGGCCGCTGCTTCACGCTTGGCCGCGATAGCGGCGTTGGCTTGACCGATGCGTTCTGACCGTTCGGCTTCAAGGGTTTGGCGTGCGGCATCGACGCGCTCGTTGGCTTCGGCCTTGACCGTTGCGAGTGCTGACTCGTACTGCGCCACTTCAGCCTTTGCGGCGGCACGCGCCGTGTCGGCATGTTCGTGCCCTTCGCGAATGTGCGCGTAGCGAGCGTCCATCCCTGCCTTGAGCTTCGGGAAGAGGAAGAAGCGCATGAGGAGCGCGAGCACGATGAACGAGCCTGCACCCCACGCAAGTTCCTTGACCTCAGGCGCGATCGGGCTCGGACCCTCGGCACATTCCGTGGTCTCGTTGCCTTCTGCATCTTTTTCGAAGAACTCGCAATCGATCGGTTCGCTGTGTTCGCCTTCGGCCTCTTCGGCCTGAACGAACACCACCTCGATCGTTGCGCCCCTCGTGACGACGGCTGTCAGCACGTCAGCTCCTTGTGGGAGTAGTGGACGAATACAAATTGATTGGCCAAAATAACTGGCACGGTCCTCGGTCGGCTCAGAGGCCGATGAGGATGAACACCACGAAGCCGATGAGCGCGAGCGCCTCGGTGAACGCGATGCCCAAGAACATCGTGGTGCGCACCATGCCGGCAGCCTCGGGCTGACGGGCCATGGCCTCGACGGACTTGCCGACGAGGTAACCAATGCCGATGCCGGGCCCAATGGCGGCGAGACCGTAGGCGAAGCCTGCGGAGCTAGCGGCCGATGCTGCCTTGGCTTCGTCACCGGTGAGTGCGGCGAGGATGCTGAATGCTTCCATGTTGGGTGATCTCCTGATTTCTGTCTGGATGGGAGAGGGAATAACGAACTGTTGGAACGAGAACGAGGCTTAGTGCTCGGGGTGAGCGGCGCCACCGATGTACACGGCGGCGAGGATCGTGAAGATGTACGCCTGCAGGAAGCCGACCAGCACCTCGAATGCGGTGAGGAACAACAACATGAAGAACGGCAGAATCGCCACGGGCTTCAGCGCGAGGGTGTCGGACTGAATGAGCTCTTGCGTGAGCAGCGCGAACGTTACGAGCAGGATGTGACCTGCAAGCATGTTCGCGAAGAGTCGCACCGTGAGTGAGAACGGACGCACGAGGAATGTCGAGATGAACTCGATGGGCGCTACCAAGATGTAGAGCGGCCCAGGCACACCTGGCGGGAACAGCGAGTTCTTGATGTACTTCGGGCCCTGGTGCTTGAAGCCGACACCGATGAACACCACCCACACGAGGAGCGAGAGGAACAACGGGATCGCGATTCGAGCGGTGGCCGGAAACTGGAAGAACGGAAGAATGCCTGGCAGGTTGCACAGGTAGATGAACATGAAGAGGCTCAGCAGGAATGGGGTCCAGCCCAGGCCGTGCTTGCCCATCGTCGGCATGATGATCTGATTTTCGATGAACTCGACAATCGTCTCAGCAAGGTTGCGAACGCCCTTGGGCGCCTTCAGACCGTCTTGGCGGACTGCGAGGAGGAAGATCACCGTCGTCACCAACGTCGCCAAGACCGCGATGAGCGCGACTTTGTTGAACGTTGGGAAGATGTCTTGCCAACGCAGCAGTTCGTTGATGGGTGGGAATTCGAGTGCGAGCACGATGGTTGGTCCGTTCAGGGCGTGAATGATCGGGTCATGATGAGCGGGCGGGTTTCAAGCCGGGGTAAGCCAGGGAGATAGCGACGTACTTGAGTTCCCAGATGAGAAGCCCAAGGTGCGTCACGATGATGGTCGCTCCGAGTGCCGGAAGCGAAATCCAGTTGGCGTCCTTGACGAGAAGTACGGCCAACATGATGAGCCCGAGGCGGATGAGATAGCCAAACAACGTGGCTCCCATCATGAGCCCGAGCGAGATTTTGGCGGTGGACGAGATGAGCGCCGCCGACAACAAGAAGTTCAACATCACCAGCGCAATTGCGAACGTGGCAGACCACGCACCATTCGCTCCCCAGATGACTGCCGCGATCGCGACGAGCACCGGAGCAACGACGAGGCCACGCTTCACCATGTCTGCGGTGACCTGAATCTCCACCGACTCGCCTTCGAGCCGGGTGACCATTGCTGGCATCGATTGGGCCGGCATCTGCTGGTTCGACTGGCTCACGCAGCACGCTCCACAGAAGTCGGCGCCGACGAATGGGAGTTTCGTGTTGCCACGGCCGTGCGACGTTCGTCTTCGAGACGCTCCATCGTGGCGTCGTAGGTGTATTTCAGGCGTAAGAACGTGCCGAGGGACGCAATGACGACCAGCAGAATCGTGAACACCGGGAAGATGCCGAGCCAACGATCGATCAAGGCGCCAAGACCGAGGAACACGAGCAACGTGAGCGCAATGTCCATTCCCCTGCCGAGCGAATCGCCGGAGTGACCCCCACGGCTCGCGGCGCGCGATGCGGGTTCGGTTCCGTCCGCGGTGCCGGAGCTGAGTTTCAGGATTTGTGGCTTCATGGCGAGACAAACGATGCACGAACGGCCCCAACAGAATGGCACAGACGGATGACAACACTGCAGTTGGCACCGCGCCACCACCCGGATGACCACCTCATGATCAGGGGAGATTGTGAACGCGAGCACAAGCTAGTCCGCGGAACCGCGACGCGCCAACTTGCCACACCGAAAACACATCGCAGCCGTCCGGTTTGTCACCGGTTCGTCATGTTCGGTCGTCAGGTTCCCGAACGGGATTGCTCTTGACGTTCGGGGCGCGACGGGTCGACTTGTTCTGAGGCCGGGCGATCGAGGACGGCTTCGAGTTCCTCGGCACGTTTACGGCGGACCGCCGGATGCAGGATCGTGTAGAGGACGATGCCCGACGCCCCGATGCCAAGCGTCAGGTAACTCGGGTTCTCCCCAGTGAGCACCGGGTAGAGCACGAATGCCGAGAGCAACGCCGTCCACGTCCACAAAATGAGCACGCTGCGACGGTGGCCGTGACCCAGGTTCATCAGCCGGTGATGAAGATGGCCTTTGTCGGCAACGTCGAGGGCCTGCCGCTTGGATGCGCGCCGCACGATGGCGAACATCGTGTCGAGAATCGGCACACCCAAGATCAACAGGGGGATGACCAATGGGGCAAAGAAGAAGAACGTCTGGCCCACGAAGTCTTGGGTGTCGGGGGCCGCACGTCCGCCGACGACGCTGGTGGAAATGGCCAGCAAGCTACCCAACAGCAATGCGCCCGAGTCGCCCATGAAGATCCGTGCCGGGTTGAAGTTGTGGGGGAGGAAGCCGAGGCTGATACCGGCGGTGATGATGGCGATGAGCGGGCCGATGTTGGCGTCGGACAGCAGATTGAGCGTCGCCAATTTGTTCGCGTACAGGAAGAACGCCGTCGAGCCAATGGCAACGATTCCGGCCGCTAGTCCGTCGAGCCCGTCGATCAGGTTGATCGCCTGAGTGAGCCCGAGCAGCCAGAGCACGGTGACCAACGGCACCCAGTCGCCCGAGAGAATCAGCACGTCGTAGAACGGCACTCGGAAGTAGAACATGGTGGCTCCGAAATACACCAGCACGACGCCAGCCACCACGAGGCCCGTCACCTTCATGGGCGGGGCGAGGTCGATCACGTCGTCGAGCAGACCGATCACGAAGACGATCAACACACCGAGAACGACACCCTTGGGTTCGGTGTTGCCGTCGAAGATGCTGTTGAAACGATCCATCGACCACGCCGTGATGAAGGCGGTGAGGCAGCCGATCAGCATGGCGATTCCGCCAACGTGGGGAATCGGCGCTGTGTGCACCGATCGCTCGTTGGGCTCGTACACAAACCCCCACCGGCGAGCCAGCATGCCAACCAGCGGAGTGCAAATCGTGGTGACGATCATCGCCACTGCCCCGATGATGAGGTAGTCGCCGAACGTCGGATTCACGTTGGCCACACTAGAGGGCGACCCGGTAGGCGTGCCCGAAGATTGGGGGGCAGCTCAGCTGCAAGCGAGCTACTCCGGCCGAAAGCTCCGACGCTGCGACTAGACCGCCGGGTAGGCAGGGAACTTTGCGCACAGGTCGGCCACTGCTGTACGGACTGCTGCCAACTCGACGGCATCGTCGCGGCCACGTAACGCTCGAGCGATGAGCCCGGCGATGATCGGCATTTCCGTTTCGGTCATGCCTTGTGTGGTGACAGACGGTGTGCCGATTCGCAGCCCCGACGTGACGAACGGGCTGCGCGGATCGTTGGGTACTGTGTTCTTGTTCAGCGTGATGCCGGCTTCGTCGAGCACGAGCTGCGCAACCTTGCCGGTGAGCTCGGCATCGAACGGGCGCAGGTCGACCACCATCAAGTGGTTGTCGGTGCCACCCGACACCAGGGCGAAGCCCTCCCCCGCCAACGCTGATGCCAGCGCCGATGCGTTGGCGACGATCTGGTGCGCGTACACGGCGAACGATGGATGGGCAGCCTCACCGAACGCGATGGCCTTGCCTGCGATGACGTGCTCGAGCGGACCGCCCTGCCAACCCGGGAACACGGCTTTGTCGATGGCAGCGGCGTGTTCGGCGGTGGAGAGGATGCAACCACCGCGCGGCCCGCGAAGCGTCTTGTGTGTGGTGAACGTGACCACGTCGCAATACGGCACGGGGTTCGGGTGAGCGCCTCCTGCGACCAGGCCCGCAAGGTGCGCAATGTCGAACATCAACAATGCTCCGACCTCGTCGGCGATCGCCCGGAACGGCTCTGGTTCGAGGCGCCGAGGGTACGACGTGGTGCCCACCACGATCATCTTCGGCTGATTGGCCAGCGCCAGTTCGCGAACGTTGTCGAGATCGATGCGGTCTTCGGCACCGACGCCGTAGCCGACGAAGTTGTACAGCTTTCCGCTGGCGTTCACCGCTGCGCCGTGCGTGAGGTGGCCGCCATGGTCCAGGGTGAGGCCCATCGCGGTGTCGCCTGGCTCGAGCAGCGCTTGGTAGACACACATGTTCGCGTTCGCACCTGAATGCGGCTGCACGTTGGCGTGTTCTGCGCCGAACAGGGCTTTGACCCGCTCGATCGCGAGTGATTCGATGCTGTCGACGACAGCATTGCCGCCGTAGTAGCGCTTGCCCGGGTATCCCTCCGAATACTTGTTCGTCAACACCGAGCCGGTGGCGCTCATGACGGCTCGCGAGGTGAAGTTCTCGCTGGCAATGAGCTGCAAGCCGGTGATCTGGCGCTGGAACTCCTGCTCGATCAGGTCTTCGATTTCAGTATCTGGCGTGGTGTCGGTAGGAAACGGCATCAGAGTGCTCCAGTAGTTCAGGTCGTTGAGTGCAGGTCGTTCAGAAATGGTTTTCGAGTTCTTTGATCTGGTCGACACGTCGGGCGTGACGGCCACCTTCGAACGCGGTGGAGAGGAACAGGTCGACGATCTCCTCGGCGAGGCCCTCGCCCACGACGCGGCCACCGATCGCCAACACGTTGGCGTCGTTGTGTTCCCGCGCCATGCGCGCCGTGTAGAGGCAGTTGCACAGCGCAGCACGCGCGCCGCGCACCTTGTTGGCGGCAAGTTGCTCACCCTGCCCGCTGCCGCCAATGACGATGCCGAAGTCGGCGTCGCCGACGACCACGGACCGCGCTGCTGCGGCACAGAACGCCGGGTAGTCAACACTTTCCGTCGAGTCGGTGCCGTGGTCGATGATGTCGTAGCCAGCAGCCTTCAGCCGTGCAACGAGGTGCTGCTTGAGCTCGAAACCTGCATGGTCGGACCCGAAAGCAATCGTTGTCATCGGTGCGAGTGTAGGAGCCAGAGGTTCCACACACTGCAAACACAGACCCCGACTCAGCCCCCGACTCAGCCGCCGACTTCGCCTCCGGCGAGCGAACCCTGGTCGGGGCAGCTCACGGCGAGGTATTGGTCGGTCAGTGGCGTTGCCACATCGTTGACCAAGGCCGGGTCGGTGAACACGCTGGGGTGGCTGGAGGCGAAGTCCGCGGCGGCCGCGTCCACCAGGGTTTGCAGGTTCGCCGGCAGGTCGAGCGCGACTTCGGGAGTAGTGGGGTCGCGTTTTGCCAACGCCGAGATCCAAAGTTCGCTGAGGTCGGCGATATCGGCTTCGGTGGCGCCGGCGCTGGTGAGTGCTGTCATGGCATCGGCGGAACGCGCAGCAAATGGCCCGAAGACCGATTCGGCAACGGTGTCGAACTCGGTTACCAACTCTTCGGGCCAGCCCGCGAGCAAGAGCTCGAACGAGTCGGTCACCACGGGCGCTGCAGCAACCTCAACGCCGAATGCCGCCGCTGGGTCTTCAGATAGGAAGGCAGACGCGACAGAGATGACCTGGAACGAGCCGCCGAAACGACTCCAAGACGAACAGAACTGATCGAGGCTGTCGAGCCCCGGGACACCCGTCTCGGGCACTTCAACCACGGAAAACGTCGGAGCAGCGGAGGCCGGTGCAGTTGGTTGAGCGCTGACGCCTCCAGCATTTGTCGTTCCGGAACCATCCGTCGCATCAGGCGGGGACGACGCTGTGGTTGTGATCGACGACGAAGCGGTGGCGGGCGGAGGATCTGCGAGATCGTCGCCGTCACCCGAACATGCGGCGCTGGTCAAGAACACAATGCCGAGAAGAACACCAGCACGTTGACGGGAGGACCGCCGACGCGGATGAGATGTCTGTTTGATGCGCCGCTGCTCCGCCACCATCACAGCTTGCCATCGTGGCACGAAGGGATAGTGCCAGGCACTATCCCTTCGTACTCGACTCACGCATCGCGCGATAGTTGCGGGCATGCAGCAGCGACCGCGCATCGTGCTCGATTGCGACCCAGGCCATGACGACGTGGTCGCCATCATCGTCGCCGCACAGCACACCGACTTGTTGGGCATCACCACGGTGGCCGGAAATGCACCCCTCGACCGCACCACCCACAACGCCTGCCTCATGCGAGATTGGCTCGCGCTCGAGACCACCGTCCATTCCGGAGCCGAACGCCCCCTCGTCACCGAGCCAAAGTTCGCAGGGTTCGTACACGGGGAGAGCGGGCTCGACGGAGCCGATCTGCCGGAGCCCGACCGTGGAGCCGACAGCGCGGACGCCGTTGGTTTCATCATCGACACGGTGCGCAGCAACGACGACGTCTTCCTCGTTCCCACCGGGCCGCTTACCAACATCGCGCTGGCGTTACGCGCCGCTCCCGACCTCGCCGGGCGTATCGCCGGCATTTCACTCATGGGTGGCGGCACGTTTGGCAACCGCACTCCCGCTGCAGAGTTCAACATCTGGGCCGACCCCGACGCGGCGTCCATCGTGTTCGCTTCGGGCGTGCCGCTCACCATGGCTGGGCTCGACGTCACCCATCAGTTCATCGTGCTTCCCGAACGGATCGAACAGGTCGCCGCGTTGCCCGGCCATCTCGCCGCGGTGCTCGCTGATCTGTTCCGCTACTTCTCGGCGAACTACATCGCACGCCACGAACACATTGCGGGCGCCGCGTTGCATGACCCGCTCGCTGTGCTTGCGCTCACCCATCCCAGCCTCTTCGAGCGTCGTTCACGCCACGTGGAGATCGAAACGATCGGACGACACACGGCCGGCCAGACGATCATCGACCGGCGCGGCATGCACGACTGCGAGCCGCCGAACTGTGACGTACTCGAACGCGTCGATGCAGGTGCCGCTTGGAACGTGGTACTCGATGCCATCGCGCTCGCGTCCAGCAGGGTGAGTTGATCACGGATCTCGATGATGAGGCGGCGGGCACACCGGGCGGTGTTGGTAGGGGCAATCAGCGGAATTGCGGCGTTCGCGGGCTCCGCCGGCCCCCACGCAATCGGCGAGCGCGCGGTGCTGGCCGATTCGGTCCCAACCGCAACGGCTCCGTTCTCACAGGGGTCGGTATGCCTCACCAGCACGTCGCCCGACGTGCTCGACACCCTGTTCGATGCTGCCCCTGGCAACGTCATCGGTGCCGACTACCAGCGGGCAACACCCCTGCCGGACGGCCGCGTGTTTTGGATGTTTCAAGATGCCCTCGTGCGCGTGCCGACCGGCGTCGTGCACGTGGTGCACAACATGGCCATGCTGCAAGACGGGAAATGTTTCGATGTTCGCTACGGCGGCACGCCCGAGAACCCGAAATCGTTTGTCTTCGCGAACGACACCGTCAACTACGGCCACTGGTACTGGCCACTTGCCGCCACCGTCGGGGCAAACGGGCTGGTGTACGTCTTCACCGCCGAGATGGTCGAGCGCGGCACCCGATACCTCGAACACACCGAGCCCATCGCCACACGGGTTGCAGTGTTCGACCCGGCGACCGACAACGTGGTAGGAGCCGCCCCTCCAGCGGACGCGTCGGCGTCGCTGTACGGCTGGTCGATCACGAGTGACGCCGACTGGACGTATCTCTACGCCCAGTGCCACCGCCAATTCGGTTGGCAGCCATTTCTTGGATTTGATCGCGACTGTGCGCCAATCATCACGGTTGCCCGAGTGCCAAGAGGCCAACCGCTCAGCCCACTCGCGTACTGGAATGGCACATCGTGGGGCCCAGACCCGGCGACGGCCGCACCGATCATCACCACGACGGGACGCCACATCAATGCCGACCAATTCGTCGTCGCCGGCAACCGATTCTGGTCGGTGAACAAGGAAGGCGACTGGTGGGGTGACACGGTGTACCTGTCGTGGTCACAGTCGCCAACGGGACCATTCCAGGTGTACCAGAAGCTCGCCACACAACCGAAGTGCGCCGAGTGCAATACCTACTTCGCCACGTGGATACCACCTTCGGCCGCCGCTGGCCGCCCAGGTGAGCTGACGTTCGCCATCTCGAACAATCTCTGGGAGCCCGTGTCGCCCTACGTCTATTACCGGCCATCGTTCCGCTCGGTTGCGGTGCCGCCGTATCGGCTAGGTGCGACCCAAGTGCTCAAGGTCCCGGTGGGGCGACATGTCGCTGGGGCGGCGCTCAACATCACGGCAGTGAGCCCCGGTGGGCCGGGGTTCATCTCGGCATACCCCTGCGACCGGCCGCTCCCCACGGTCTCCAGTGTCAATTACGGAATGCCGGGCGGTGGCATCGTCACCTCCAATGCCGCGGTGGTCCGTCCAGATGCGAGCGGGGACGTGTGCGTGTACTCGCTGGCGGCCACCGACCTCGTCGTCGACGTCGCCGGTACGTTCCCTGAAGTTGTCGCTCCGCCTGCGGGGCCGCCTGGGAACCCCGCGCGAGCAACCGGCAGCGACGGGGTTCGTCGCGGAGACGACGCCTTCGCGCCTGCTCGACACGCGGCTTGGCAGCGCCGGAGTGCCTGCCGGTGTCGTACCGGCCGGCGGTGTTGCGATCGCACGTGTCGCTCCCGGCACGGCTGCAGCGGTGGTGAACATCACAGCGGTCGGTGCGACGACACCCGGTTTCTTGACAGCTTTCGCGTGCGGCGAGGAACGCCCAGCGACGTCGACCTTGAACTACGGCGCACCAGGCAGCGGCAGCGTGCGGGCCAACGCGGCCATCGTGCGGCCCGACGAGTCTGGCGCGATCTGTATCTACAGCACAGCGGCGGTCCACGTGGTGGTCGATCTTGCCGGCACCTTCCCCGAGAGCTCGGGTTACGCACCCCTCGCGCAGCCCGCCCGACTGCTCGACACGCGGACAGGAACGGGCACTGGAGTTCGCGGCGAGTTCAGGCGCCTGGTCGCTGGCGAAACACTCGCTCTGCAGGTCGCCGACGTGTCAGCAGCCGGACCCGCCGCAGCAGCCGTGCTCAACGTGACCGCAGTCAACCCCAGAGCACCAGGTTTCATCACGGTGCACGCCTGCGACGTGGCGCGTCCGACAACGTCGAACGTGAACTATCAGGCAGTCGGCAGCGTCACGGCCACCATGACCATCGCTCGTCCCGATGCCGATGGCTACGTCTGCCTGTACTCACTCGCCGACGTCGACCTCGTGGTCGACATTGCCGGAACCTTCCCGATGACCGAATCACCGGTCTACAAGCCACTCGACTCCCCCACAAGATTGCTCGACACGCAGAATAGCAGGTCTCTCCCGCTCCTGACCGCAGGTGCGTAGTTTGGGCAGCAATGAGTGACACTTTTCCTCGGCAGTATGCGCGTACTCAGCGGTTCACGCTGGGAGAGCCTCGCAACTTGACCGTCGTCGCGGACGACACAGCTGTGCTGTTTCTGCGAAGCGCCACGGGAAGCGACCCGGTCAATCGTCTCTGGAAGATCGACATGGAGTCGGGCGCGGAAACGTTGCTGGCCGACCCCGCTGCACTGCTTGGTGCCGATGACGATGACCTTCCAGCCGAGGAACGCGCCCGCCGTGAACGCGCCCGGGAATCGGCTGGCGGCATCACCGCGTACGCCACCGACGCTTCCGGTTCAATCGCCGTCTTCGCCCTTGCCGGTCGGCTCTGGGTGACGGACACCGCGGATGCTGTCACCACCGAACTACCGGTGGATGGCCCCGTCTTCGACCCGCGACCCAGCGCCGACGGCCAGCGGATTGCGTACGTCCGAGGGGCCGACTTGCACGTCGTCGACCGCACTGGGGCAACCGTCGCAGCTCATCGCCGAACCAGAGGGCCCCGGCTCGCCCACCGTGTCGTGGGGGTCGGCCGACTTCGTTGCAGCCGAAGAGATGCACCGCTTCCGGGGCCACTGGTTCAGCCCAGACGGTATGTCGATCGCCGCTTGCCGAGTAGACGAAGCCGGCGTGCCCATTTGGCACATCGCCGACCCGGCGAACCCGGCGACACCACCGCGCGAAATGCGTTACCCAGCGGCAGGGACCACGAACCCGCAGGTAGACCTCTACGTGTGCGCACTCGACGGCTCGGGAGCACGAACTCGAGTCGACATCGATCGCGACGCGCTCCCTTACCTCGCAGAGGTCACTTGGAGCACGAGCGGTCTGGCCGCCGTTGGCCAGACTCGCGATCAGCGACGAGTGAGCATGGTCCGAGTAGATGTAGCGACGGGCGCTACCACCGTCGTTGCCGATGACACCGACGACCGCTGGGTGGAGTTGGTGCCAGGTAGCGGCCAGCTCGTCGGGGACGGCGTTCCCGATCACCTGCGCCGATCGCGACGGTGCGAGGCGACTGTTGGTGGGCGGCACGCCGGTGAGCCCTCCAGATGTGCAGGTTCGCCGCATCGTCAGCGCCAAGTCTGGAGAAGTTGTCGTCATCGGCAACCCGCTCGCAGATTCCACCGTGCAGCATGTCTATCGCTGGCGTTCGGGCACCGACGCCAGCGAGTTCGAGCAGTTGACCGACGACGACGGCGTACACAACATCGTGGTGGGCGCTGAGGCGACCGTGATCGGAACTGCCCGACTCGACCTGCCCGGCACTAGGTGGACGCTGCCATCGGGCCGCACGATTCCCAGCTTCGCCGAAACCCCGCTCGTCACACCCAACGTCCACATCTTGCGTACGGCAGCGAGTGGCCTGGCGGTAGCGGTGGTGCTTCCCCACGACCACGACGGCACTCCCTTGCCCGTGCTGCTCGACCCGTACGGCGGGCCCCACGCCGCAGCGTGTCGTCAGCACCTACAACGCCTATTGCACGCCGCAATGGTTCGCCGACCAAGGGTTCGCCGTCGTCATCGTCGACGGTCGTGGCACACCGGGGCGCGGCACCGAGTTCGAGCGCGCCGTCTTCCACGACCTCTCAACTGGCGTGCTCGACGACCAGGTGGAAGGGCTGCAGTACGCCGCCCAGCTGCATCCCGAACTCGATCTCACACGTGTCGGCATTCGCGGCTGGAGCTTCGGTGGGTACCTCGCCGCGCTCGCCGTGTTGCGCCGACCCGATGTGTTTCACAGCGCGATCGCCGGCGCTCCGGTGACCGAATGGCGCCTGTACGACACGCACTACACCGAGCGTTACCTCGGCGATCCGAACGAACATCCAGAGGTGTACGACGCCAACTCGCTCATTCCGCTCGCCCCGTTGCTCACTCGGCCATTGCTGCTCGTGCACGGATTGGCGGACGACAATGTGGTCGCCGCCCACACGTTGCAGTTGTCGTCAGCGCTGCTTGCCGCCGGCCGTGAGCACGAGGTGCTGCCGCTCGTCGGCGTCACGCACATGACGCCACAAGAAGTCGTTGCCGAAAACTTGTTACTGCACCAGCTGTCGTTTCTGCGCCGAACGCTTGGAGTGACTACGGTGGGCGAATCATGGAAGACCGCCTGAGCGAGCTGTACCGGGGCGTTGCTGTTCACGCCAATGCCAACGTCGAACACATTGCCGCGCTCGAGCTCCTCGCTCTGGTCATCGCCGCCGACGACCAGATCGACGACATCGAGCGCGAGGCCATCAAGGCCATCACCGACGATTGGCGCGATGGCGACTTCACTTTCGACAAGTACCTCGGCCCAGCCATCGCCAAGGCACAGCAGGCCATCACCGACGGAGCAGTCGTGGAAATGATCGACGACATCGATACCCGCATCAGCAGCCGCGTGTTGCGAATGGCGTTGTTTTCGGCCGCCCGCGAGGTTGCCGGTGTCGACCACGACGTCACACCCCAAGAGGGCTCCATCCTCGCTGAAGTCGCCGTTCGCTTCGGCTAGCGCGACGCCCGAAGCATGAGTGGCACCGACCTCGCGGTCGTCGTTGCCGCGGTGCTCATTGGCGGCCTCGTCAAGAGCATCACCGGCATGGGATTGCCGCTCATCGCCATACCGATCATGACGTTGTTCATGCCCACCGAAACCGCTGTCGCGGTCATCGCCATGCCCAACGTCGCCCAGAACATTTTCCTGGTGTACAAGTTCCGGCAATGGCGCTCGTCGGTTGGGCGGCTTCCCGCGTTTTGCATCGCAGGGGTGTTGGGCGCACTTGCTGGAACGTATGCGCTCGACGTGGTTGACGAACGCGTGTTGCAGATCGCTCTGCTGGTGATGGTCGTTGGCTACCTCATCTCGACAGTGACCCACCCACACTTTGAAATCAACGACCACGCCGAGCGCATCGGCACGATCCCGATTGGCGCGATCTCTGGCTTGTTCCAAGGAGCTATCGGCATCTCAGGACCCATCGTTGGCACGTGGCACCACGGTCTGAAACTGCACCGCGATGCGTTCGTGTTCTCCATCGCCACCGTGTTCACGCTCACCGGAGCCGCCCAAGCAGTCGTGCTCGGAGCGCAAGGCAAGTACGCCGGTCGCTGGGGCGCAATAGCCGTGGTCGCGCTGATCGTCCTGATCACGGTGCCAATTGGGTCGCACCTTCGAACGCGTTTACCCGCTGAGTGGTTTCACCGGATGGTGCTCGTACTGCTGGGTGTGTCCTGCATCGGCATCGTCATCGACCTCGCCCGATCGTTCAGCTAGCCCGTTCTGCTCAGCGGTTTGGCACCAACGGGTCAGTTCCAAATGCTGAACCAGAACGGGAGCCTGGGGGCGTCAGGTCGGCTCGAACCCGGCGGCTTCGCACGCCGTTTCCAGCGCTTCGAGGAATCTGTCGTTCTCGTCGGAGGTGCCGATGGTGACGCGGATGCCTTCACCGCTGAACGGGCGCACGATCACACCGTTTCGTTCCATGGCCAACGCCAGTTCGTCGGTTGCCGGGCCAACACCTAGCCAGACGAAGTTGCCTTGGTGGTTCGGGAAGGTCCAGCCGGCGGCATGCGAGCTCGACCTCGACACGGGCGCGTTCGGCCAGAATCTTGCTGACACCAACCGCGATCACGTTTGGGTTGGCGAGCGCCGCCATGGCGCCGGCCTGCGCCAGAGCGCTCACTGCGAACGGCAGGAGTGTGCGGTCGACTGCGGCTATGAGGCGAGCGTCGCCAATGGCGTACCCAACACGAGCCCCGGCCAGGCCGTGCGCTTTCGAGAACGTGCGGGTGACCACGGCGTTCGGAAATTCGGGCAACAGCTCGGTCACCGGGTCACCAAAGCCTGGGTCGAGAAACTCCCGATACGCCTCGTCGATGCACACCACCACGTCTGATGGCACCCGTTCCAACAACGACCGCAGTTCGGTGACGGTGGTGGCGCTGCCGATCGGGTTGTTCGGCGTAGCCAGAAAGATCAGTTTGGTGCGCGGCGTGACGGCGGCGACCAACGCATCGATGTTGAAACCGAGATCTGCGTCGAGCGGAACCGGAACCGGCACGCCGGCCATCAACGCCGTGAACACCGGGTACACCTCGAACGAACGCCACGGGTAGACCACCTCGTCGCCCGGGTCGATGTACGTCATGCAGAGCTGTTGCAGCAGCCCGGACGACCCGGCACCCACGGTGACCTGGTCGACGTTGA
This sequence comes from uncultured Actinomycetota bacterium, assembly GCA_963738275.1. Taxonomy (GTDB): domain Bacteria; phylum Actinomycetota; class Acidimicrobiia; order Acidimicrobiales; family Ilumatobacteraceae; genus Ilumatobacter. The sequence continues at coordinate 164,916 of CAVTVY010000014.1, read as the reverse complement.
CTCCAAGCGACGCCGCGATCGCCGACCGCAACTCGCTGGCGCGATGATCGGCATACCGATTCAGCCCGGTCGCGGCGGCTTGCACGGCGGCAACGATCGGGTCGACGGGAGGCGCCGGATTCTCGTTCGACGCCAGCTTGATCGCGTTGGTGATGCCATGTTCGGCCTCTGCCTGCTTGATGCCTTTACCAGGCCGATATGCCGGCAACCCAGCCACCACAGCACGCGGCCGACCAATGAACATGTCGTTCGACTCTGGGTTCACGGCCGCAACGCTAGCTGCGCCCGGACGCACGCGAAGCCGACGGGAACAGCGTGCCGCCGGCAGCCAGCGCGTCGATCTCTTCTCTGGTGTAGCCGAGCTCTCCCAAGACCTCGCGGTTGTGCTGGCCGTGAAGCGGGGCAGGGCGGCGGACCACTTCGTCGGCTGGTATCAACGGCGCGACGATGGGCGGCACCACTCGATACGAACCCGCCATCGGATGCACCGCCACGTCGAGGTCGTCGATCAGATCTTCCAGGGTGGCAATCGGCGTACACGGCACGCCAACTCCGGGCAGCACGCTCATCCAGTCGGCGGTGGTGCGGGTGGCGATGATGGCCGCGACCTCTTGGTACAGGGCGGGGCTGTGCTCGAGTCGCGACTCGCGAGTGGCCAGCCGCTCGTCGGCGGCGAGGTCTTCGCGGCCTGCAACCGTGAACAGCGCCTGGTAGTGGTGCCGTTCGTACGGAAGCACGCTGATGTAGCCATCGGTCGTTCGCTGTGGGCGACGGCCAGGATCGAGTACCCGCGGATAACCCGCAGGGCCAACCGGCGGCTCAAGTATGCGGCCCGCACCATGCTCGACCAACACGAATGAACGCATCACGTCGGTCATCGCCATGGTCACGTCTGCGCCCTCCCCGGTGCGAAGTCGGTGGAACAGAGCCGCCGTGATGGCCTGTGCCATCGCCATGCCCGACAACTTGTCGGCCATGATCGTGGGGGCGACACTCACGGGCAGACCGGCACGGCGAGCGATGTCGCCCATGCCGCTGGCTGCCTGAACAATGTCGTCGTAGGCGGGGGCGTCGGCGCGCTGACCATCAACCGGGAAACCGGCGGCGGCGCAATACACGATGTCGGATCGCGTCGATCGAATGTCGTCGTACGTGAGACCCGCTCGCTTGCGAGAACCCGGGCGAAGATTGGTGACGAACACGTCGGCCGTTGCGATCAACTTCTGCAGCACGACGTATCCGTCGGCCGACTTGATGTCGAGCCCGACACTGCGCTTGTTCCGCATCAGATTCAGGCTGACGCCCGAGAGACCGGCGTACGAGCCGCCACCCATCGACCGGTTCGTGTCACCGTTGCGGTCTTCGATCACGATGACGTCGGCGCCGAGGTCGGCCAAGATCTGTGTGGCGTACGGCCCCATCACGACTGACGTGAGGTCGACGACCCGGATTCCTTCCAGCTGCAACGGCACGCCGTGACGATATGACCCGCACCGTCCAACCGCACCGTCCAACCTGCACCGTCCAACCTGCACGTCCGACCCGCACCCCAATCCTCCGGCCTGGTACCAAACTGCATCGACTGGTACCGTTCTCGTTGTGCGCACCGCCATCACCGACATGTTCGGAATCGACGTTCCGATCCTTGCTTTCACCCACTGTCGCGACGTTGTCGTCGCCGTGTCGAAGGCCGGCGGCATGGGCGTGCTCGGGGCCGTGGCCCACAGCGACCGAGAATTGGAGATCGATCTCGACTGGATCGAGAACGAACTCTCGGGCGGTCAGCCGTACGGCATCGACCTCATCGTCCCAGCCAAATATGCGGGGTCCGACGAAGGTGGCCTGCAGATGAGCGACCTGCAGGGAATGATCTCCAGCGAGCATCGTGCCTTCGTCGACGACATCTTGCGTCGCTACGACGTGCCCCAGATTCCCGACTCAGAGGGTCGTGGCCTGGTTCAGTCGTCGGGTGGCGCCGCACCGTTTTCTGCTTCACGGGCCGACCCACAGATCGAGATCGCGCTCGCCCATCGACCATCGCTGGTAGTGAACGCACTCGGGCCGCCGCCGGCTCACATGATCGAGCGGGTCAAGGCCGAGGGCCGACTCGTGGGTGCGCTGGCGGGCGCCGCCCAACATGCCGAACGCCATGTCAACGCTGGTGTCGACGTGATCATCGCCCAAGGCGGGGAGGCCGGCGGCCACACCGGCGAGATCGGCACCATGGTGCTCATCCCCGAGATCGTCGATGCCGTCGGCAACATTCCTGTGCTCGGTGCGGGTGGCATCGGTCGAGGCCGCCAGATGGCTGCTGCCATGGCACTTGGTGCGCAGGGGGTGTGGTGTGGTTCGGTGTGGCTCACCACCGATGAGGCGGAGACCCATCCGGCCGTGAAGGAGAAGTTCCTGGCAGCGACAGTCGTCAGACACCATCAGGTCGCGGTCGCGCACCGGCAAGCCCGCACGACAGTTGAAGTCGGCCTGGACCGAGGAGTGGGATCGCCCAGACACCCCTGACCCGCTCGGGATGCCGTTGCAGCCGATCCTGGTCGACCAGGCGATTCGTCGCATCGACCACGCTGCCCACAAGGCCGGCAGCGGTGCCGAGCAACTCGCCAACTACTTCGTCGGCCAGATCGTCGGTCAGATGAACGAAGCCAAGCCGGCCGCCCGCGTGGTCTACGAAATGATCGAAGAGTTCATCGAGTCAGTCGAACGATTGAACACCTGGACCAACGCCTGAGCAATGAGGTGCCACCTGACGAGATTGGGTCAGACATCTCTGTAGGCCCTGACGAGAGCCTTCGGCAACCCCGTCGCCTGGTCACGCTCATTCAGCTGGTCAGGCTGACGAGGACCAAGTCGAGCAGGGCGTCGACTATTGCTTCGAAATCGGCTGGGGTGTCGGCGAGCACGTCGGCCTGGTTGAAGAACAGGCCGCTTCCGGCCAACACTCCAGCGACGATTGCTGGTGACACCGGACGGAACTCGCCGGCCGCGACGCCTTGTTCCACCAAACCCTCGGTGACTTCCATCACGTAGGCGTAATGGCGATCGAACAAGCGGCGCGCCGCCGGCTCGTCCGCCAAGTCCTCAGCGAAGATCCTGGTCTGGCGCTGCAGCTCGATCCCACCCCGGAAGTAGGCGGCGATTTGCTCGGCGACCGTGGCCGACTCGTCGATCTTTTCCAACGCGTCGCGACCCACCCGATGCAAGAACCGGTCGAGCACGATGAGCACCAAGTCGTCTTTCGACGGCGCCAGTTCATACAACGTGCGACGCGAGCAGCCGACATGAGCTGCCAGTTCGCGAACGCTCACGCCCGCGAACCCGTCTTGCAAGAACAACGCTTCGAGCTGGTCGAGCACCTCGCGATGCCGAGCACCAAGATGTTCTTCAGATCGCTGCGAGAGCAGCGGGCGCGGCCGACGGCTGCGAGGTTGCGTCGTTGGTACCGTCATCACCCGAATGGTACCGAATGGACCGCTGACGCCCGGTTACTCGCACAGTTACTCGCACAGTTACTCGCGTGACTCATACCGTTACGGCTTGGTGACTCACACGGTTCGCTTCGGGACTACTGGCGGATGTACCACAGGTCGGTCGACGGTGCGGCCAGCGTCGAGGCCCTTGCGCTCGTAACGAGTGACCGGCCGAGTCGCCGGTCCTGACGGGCGATCGATGACGCCACCGGTCAACTCGGGGTGTTCGCCGCACACCCGAACCATCTGCTCCGCATAGTGATCGATGTCGGTGGCCAGGTGTAACCAACCGCCATGTTCGATTCGCCGAACGATGTTGGCCAACCGTTCGATCGAGATGATTCGCTTGTGATGTTGGCCTGGCTTGGGCCATGGGTCGGGAAAGAACACCCGCACTCCAGCAAGTGATTCCTCGGGAACTCGGTCGAGAAACAGCAACGCGTCGCCGTGAACCAGCCGAACGTTGGCACGCCCGTCGGCTTCGATGGCGGCCAGCACCTTTGCCATGCCAGGCGTGTGCACGTCGATGCCAATCACGTTTGTCGCGGGATCCGCTGCGCTCATCTCGATGAGCGCTTCTCCCAGACCAATCCCGATTTCTACGACGACCGGCGCCCGGCAATTCGAACAAGTCGGCAACGTCGAGCGGCGGCCCTTGGTCATCGATGAACCACACGGGACCGAGTCGCGCCAACACGTCTGCACGGGTGGCGCTCATCCGCCGGCGGCGCGGTTTGAAGGTCCGAGTGATCGGTCGACTTGCGGCCTATGTGTTCACGTGTCTCACCCAGTTCCCATCTCACCCGGTACCCATCTCGGCGAGTTCACGGCGTTTCACTTTGCCTGACTCGGTTCGCGGCAACGCCTTGATGAACGTCACATCGCGGGGCACTTTGTAACGAGCGAGTTTGGCGCGCACTTCGTCGCGTACCTGATCGGCGCTCAACCTGGCCTTTGGCCGCTTCACCACGAACGCCGCAAGCCGTTGCCCGAACGCGTCGTCAGGCACTCCGACAACAGCGACGTCGGCGACTCCTTCCATCGCCGCGATCACCGCCTCCACCTCATCGGGGAACACGTTCTCGCCGCCAGACACGATCATGTCGTCAGATCGGCCCTCGACGAAGAGCAGGCCATCGACGAAGCGGCCGGTGTCACCGGTGGAAACCATGGCCCCGACACGCTCTTTGTCTCCGCCGCCGGTGTACCCCTCGAACCCGCCGCCGGCGTTGACGAAGATTCGGCCCGGCACACCGTCGGCGACTGCAATGTTCCGGTCGTCGAGCACCGCAACCTGTACGCCCGGCACCACACGACCAGCCGTTGAAGGATGCATCTTCAAATCGCTCGGCACGGCGATGGTGGCAATTGACGCCTCGGTCGAGCCATACGTGTTGTACAGCACTGGGCCAAAGGTCGCCAACAACTCACCAACAACAGACGGATGAATCGCAGAACCACTCGACGCGATGTAGCGCAACCATGACGCGTCGACCGGGGAACCGGCGCGCGCGCTGTCGAGCATGCGCTGCAACATGGCGGGCACTGCGACCAATCCGTCGACCCGCTCGCGACCGAGGGTGCCCAGCGTCGCCTCCGCGTCGAACGAAGGCGCCGTGACAATGGTCGAGGCCAGCGTGAGCGACATCACCGTGTGAGCAAACCCCCAGGCATGAAACATTGGTGCAGCCACCAACACCGTGTCGCCACTGCGGATAGGGATGATCGACAGCATTCCGCCAACCGGTGCAGCAGGAGTAACGCCACGCTGCGCTCCCTTCGGGCGACCGGTCGTGCCGGAAGTGAGAATGACCATGCGGGCCACTCGGCGGCTCGGCGTGATGTCGACCACCTCGAGAGCGGCGACGTCGGTGAGTCGGTCGATTCGTTCGTAGCGGACATTGGCGTCGCTCGCCACTAGCTCGAAGCGGTCACCGATGAGCAACAGGTCGACGTTCTCGCGATCGTTCACGTCGGCCAGCTGCGGTGCGGCGAACCCCGGGTTCATCAACACCACATCGGCTCCAACGATCGAAGCGCTCACCACGCTGATGACGAAGCCAGGCGAGTTGTCCGCGAGCACACCGATGGTCGACGATTCCCCGATGCCGCGCGCGGCTAGGTCAGCGGCGACACCGCGGCTACGGATCCACAGCTCTCGATAGGTGATCGTGTGGCGATCGGGCAGCGTGACGACGGCGCGGCCGTGGGGGTAGCGGGCAGCAGCTCCGGCCACAGCCCCCGCGAGCGTTCGCCCAACCGTTGCGCTAGCGATGAGGTTGCGGGCCAACCTGTCTGGCCGCTCGAACCGCCAAGTCGCCCGCATGAACCCGCCAAGCGCCCGCACATTGTCTGGTTTTGCCACAGACCTCATAGTACGGATCGTCAGCCCTGTCCCCAGCGCCGCGCAATGACACGATCCCGTTCTCGCTCGTCGTCGATCCGGTCGGTTCCACCGGGTGTGCGCCACCAAAAGGCACGCTGATCGCCCTTCGTCTCGAACACCGGGTGGTCGCTCGGCTCGACGCTGATGCGGCAGATGTCTTTGCCGTCGATCCTGAAGAACTCCCAATCCACCAGCGACGCTACGGCCGCCCCCAGCCGATCGAGGAGATTCTTGAGGTGTTGGCCCCAGAGGTCGCGGTCGCCGCGCTCGCCACGTTTGGAGAATGTGGCGTAGTCGTCTTCCAGACCGTATATGCCGCCGTTGTCGGTGACGCCGACGAGCAGGGTGCCGCCGTAGGCGCTGTTCGCGAAACCGGCGATCGCCTTGACGACCGTGTCTTCCAGGTAGCCAGCCTTCTCCCCCGTTTGTACATCCCACCGGAACGTTGACTTGTACTCGAGGAACCGACTCTCTCCATCGGGTTGGATCAGCTCGCCGATGGGACACGTCCGCTGGCGGGCCACTCGCGCCCTCCGGTAGATGTCGGGCCGGTACTCATCGAGAAGTGCGCCTCGCAGGTCTTCGTTGTCGAGGAGTTGGAACGCGAACTTCTCGTTGGTGGAGAGCCGTCCGGTGAGCGCGCTCACCCAGGTCTTGTCGAAGCCGACGCTGAATGCGTCCTCGCTGTTGGCGAGCGCTTCCACTTGGATGGTCTCGTTGGCGACGATGTCGTCCGCTACCTGGTCGACGAACAACCGGTCGGTGTCAGAGATGTGCGTACCAAACCTCTCGTTGATGCGTTTGATGATCTCCGAGAGCAGCACCTCCTCCATCTGCTGCGTGCGGCCCGATCCGCCGTAGATGGTGACGACCTCGCCGTCGTCGACGTCGAGTGAGGCATCGCCCGCCCACGACTTCTCCATCCGTAGGTGAGTGAGCTCGACCGAATCGCCAAGGTCCACGCCGCCAACCGACTCTTGCCGCACCAACTGCGCCAACCGGCGGCAGAACAGGTAGTCGCGCTCAAGTTTCACGTCGGTGAACGACACCACTTGCGACAGGAAGCTGTAGATCCGGGTGAAGCGAGTGAGCACGTCTCGGAACTCTTCTTGCCGGTCCTTGGCGAGCGCTCGGAAACGCTCGACGGCGGGCTGCATCACCGTGTGGATCCGCTGGTGGTTCTTCTCGGGGTCGACCAACAGCAGACCGACCATCGTCTCGATCTCTTCGTGGCGAAGTACGTCGTACGGGCCGAGTTCGGCGTGCGTGTCGTAGAGCAGATGGGGGTCGGTGGGTGGGGCATGCGTGCGCACATACCACGGAGCGAACGACTCTTGAATCTGCTCGTGGGCATTGCGGAAGTCGAGCACGAACGTGCCCGTTTTGTCGGGGTGCGTACGGTTGAGGCGCGACAACGTTTGTACGGCGGCCAGCCCGGTGAGCGTCTTGTCGACGTACATGGCGTAGAGCTTCGGTTGGTCGAAACCGGTCTGGTACTTCTCGGCTACGACCAGGATCTGCCAGTCGTCGGTGTCGAACCGCTTCGGCGTTTCCGATTCGGGGAAGCCGTTCACCTTCGACTCGGTCCACTCCGTGATGCCATCGGGGCCGTCGTCGGGTTCGCCATCGGTGAGTTTGCCGGAGAAGGCGCACAGCACACCGACGTCGCCGATGCCGTGGTCGGCGCAGTACTTGTCGAGGGCGCGCTTGTAGCGCAGGGCGTGGAGGCGCGAAGCGGTGACCACCATCGCCTTCGCCTTGCCCCCAACCTTTGGGGCGACGTGAATGCGGAAGTGGTTGATCATGACGTCGGCGCGCTGGGCGAGGTTGTGTTCGTGGAGGGACACGAAGCGGGCGATGGCCGAGCTGGCGCGTGACTTGTCAAGTTCGGGGTCGTCGGTGATCGCCTTGTCGATCTTGAAGTACGTGTCGTATGTGACGTAGTTGGCGAGCACGTCGTGGATGAACCCCTCCTCGATGGCCTGTCTCATCGAGTAGAGGTGGGACGGCTCGTACTTGAAGGTGGCATCGTTGCGGCGCCCGAACAGCTCGAGGGTGCGTCCCTTCGGGGTAGCGGTGAAGGCGAAGAACGACATGTTCGCCTGCCGCCCGCGGGCGGCCACTTCGGCAGCGAGCAGATCTTGCACCGGGTCGGCCACCTCAGCCACTAGAGACATCTCGGCTGCTTCCGCAGCGGCGAGTTGTTGCTCGGCCAGCACAGCTGGGTCGGTGTCGCCGCCTCCGAGGACCTTCTTCATCTCCTTTGCGGAGTCACCGGTTTGTGAGGAGTGGGCCTCGTCGATGATCACCGCGTAGCGGCGCGCTTCAGCCCGTTCTCGGCGTGACGCATCACATACGGGAACTTCTGAATCGTGGTGATGACGATGCGGGCGCGTTCGCCACCAAGCGCTTCGGCGAGTTGCTTGGAGTCTTGGTCGATCTTCTCGACGACCCCGTGGGTGTGTTCGAACTGGTAGATCGTCTCCTGCAGCTGACGGTCGAGCACCAGCCGGTCGGTGATCACGACGACCTTGTCGAACACTTTCCGGTCCTCGGCGTCGTGCAGCGACGACAGGCGGTGGGCGAGCCACGCAATCGTGTTCGACTTGCCCGACCCCGCCGAATGCTGCACGAGATACGAATGGCCGGCACCCTGGTCGCGAGCGTCGGCGACCAGTTGCAGGACCGCGCTCCACTGGTGATACCGAGGGAAGAGCGTGATCTTCTTGCCGCCTTCATCGGTGGTGGTGAGGACAAACCGTGCCAGCAGATCGAGCCATGCGTCCCGCGACCACACGTCTTCCCATAGGTAGCTGGTGCGATAGCCGACTCGTTGGGGATTGCCTGCCCGGTCGCCATTGCCCTGGTTGAACGGCAGGAACCGGGTGTTCTCCCCCGCCAGGCGCGTGGTCATGAAGACCTGTTCGGTGTCGACGGCGAAGTGCACGATCGCCCGCCGCAAGAGCGCGTTGCGCGGGTCGCGGTCTTTGCGGTACTGCTGCTTGGCCTCCTCCGCTGTTTGCCCGGTGAGATGGTTCTTGATCTCAGCGGTGGCCACGGGAACGCCGTTGAGGAACAGGCCGACATCGATGGTCTTGGTGGACGATGCTTCGTACGGCAACTGCCGAGTGACCGTCAGCCGGTTCGCCTGGTACTTGGCCTCGAGGTCAGCGTTCAGACCAGACGCCGGACGGAAGTACGCCAGCCGAAACTCAGCCTTCTCATGACCGGCATACACGATGCCGTGGCGCAGCACATCGACGGTGCCCCGACTGTCAAGCTCTTTCGAAAGGCGGTTGGCGAAGGCGCGTTGCGCGCCGTCGGCGGTGGAGTGGGAACGGCGTACCTTCTCCCACTCGTCGGCTTGGGTGGCCCCGATGAACGCAAACAACTCAGCCGTGTCGAGCGCCAGATCGGCCGAGAAGCCATCGTCGCTACCGTCCGCATGGCGGGCAGCAGCGTTGCCGACCTTGACTGCTGCGTAGCCACCGGCCCCGGCCAGCGACTCACAGATCGCCATCTCGAATGCGTGCTCGGAGGGTCCCGCCATCGCCTCGAACCATAACCCCCAAGCCAATGCGCCCGCGGAAACGTGGGTGGACCCAGCTCACGGAGCAGCCGTAGACACGTCCGCGGACGCGCCGAACGGCCGATTTCCCCTTTCAATCAACTGTGTCAGACCCCTTGATTAGGCTGGGTCGCGAGCGACCCGCACCATTCGGGAAGACCTTGAAAGCGAGCTCGACCTGCCCCTCGCTGCGCTGCCGGGTGGTCCGAACAACCAGACACTTCTGGAGGCTCGTATGACCGCGCTGCAACTCACTCACGACTTGAACGTGGCCCTCACCACTTGGTCCTCCAGTCAGCGAGCGGTCATCGGCTTGGCTGCCGACTTTGCCGACTCAGGTGAGTGGGTGGTGTCCAACGCCGCTTCCGCAGCCCACTGGATCGCCGGAGTGGCCGACATCGAGGTGTGCACCGCAAGGGAATGGATCCGCGTGGGCAGACGACTGCGATCGCTTGGCGTGATCGCCGTCATGTTCGAAGCGGATGAGTTGTCGTACAGCAAGGTGCGAACCCTGTCGAGGTTGGCCACGCCGGAGAACGAACATCAGCTCGCAGCGATCGCCAGAGACGTGCCCGCGGGACAACTCGCCCGGGCGATCGCGGCGTGGTTGCATCGCAACAGCGACGACGCGGAGCTGGAACGCCACCAGCACGAGCAGCGATCGGTCTCGTGGCGCAACGAGCCAGACGGCATGGTCACCTTCACCGCCAGGCTCCCGCCGCTGATCGCTGGAGTGCTGATCAGCCAGCTCACCACACATGTGATGACGACCCGGCAATCGGCCACCAACATCTTCGACTGGCCGAGCCTTGCGCAGCAGAACGCGGATGCGCTGGCCTATCTGTTGAAGGAAGGCAGCGGTGGTGTGACGACCGAGGTTGTTCTGCATGTGCGAGCCGACGGTGCAACGCTCGACGACGGCTCGCCGCTCCCGATGACCACCGTCGAGCAGATCGCGCCCGAGGCGTTCATCAGGGCACTGATGCACGATGCCGATGGTCGCCCCATCAACGCCAGCGCCAAGCGTCGCCATCCGAGCACCCGCCAGAAGCGAGTGGTGAAAGAACGCGACCGAGTCTGTGTCGATTGCGGTGCAGCAACGCTCCTCCAGTACGACCACGTCCCCGACTTCGACATCACCCACCACACGGTCGTTGAGGAGTTACAGCTCCGCTGCGCCCCCTGTCACCAACAGAGGCACAACCAGGAGACCGCGGCATGAGAGTGACCGACAACAACGCTGGAACAACATTGCCTCCTGTCAGCCGACTGGCTACCTTTACTTATGTGACAAATGTAAAGAGAGCTGGCCGAGGGGCAGCGACTATCAGCTCGAAGAACCAGATCACGATCCCGGTATCGGAGTTGCGGTCGGCCGGTCTCGCCGCCGGCGAACGTGTGGTTGCCCGCGCCGACGGCCCCGGGCGAATCATCCTCGAACGCGAGATCGACATCCTCGCTGAATTCGCTGGAGCCCTCACGGGTGTCTACGCCGAAAACGAACTCGAAACGCTACGCGCCGAATGGGATTGACCCATCTCGATGCCGGCGTGGTGATCGGTTTGCTGAACGCTGCCGACGCGCACCACCACACCGCCAAAGAGTCGATCGCGGCTGCGGTGCGAGCTGGGAGTCGACTGGAGATGGCCGCATCCGCCTACGCGGAATGCCTCGTCGGCCCGTCACGGATCGGCGACGAAGCGGTCGGGATCGTACGGGATCTGGTCAGCCGACTGCCGATCGAGATCGTCGGAGTCGACTCCAACGTTGCCGAGAAAGCAGCTGCCCTGCGGGCACAGCACAGCTCGCTTCGCCTCCCCGATGCACTTGTGCTTGCGGCGGCGCAGCACCGGGCTGCAGACGACCTCATCACGACCGACAGACGGTGGCCAGCCGCACGAAAGTTGGGCATGACGTTCGCGATCACAACGATCTGAACACGGACAGCCGTCATCCCGGTCGACGCTTCAGAGCGGCAGGGCGTGGCGAAGAACGCCGCTTCCCGCAGCCCGCTCGGAGAGGGTGCGAACGAAGTCGACGGCGCTGACGTGCACTTCCTCGCCGCCATCCCCTTGCACGAAGGTGCCGCCCGCAGGGCCAGACAGTACGAGCGTGAACGGCTCGCCGTGAGTGACAGCCCACTCGGCGACGATGTCCGCGAGGATGCGCCCGTCGTGGGCCGCGTCGTGGTCGGGTTCTACGTCGATGGCGTGGGCGATGTCGATGCGGTGAGCCCACACATCACGGGTGAAGCCGATGTCGAACAGGTACGACAACGGCTGGCGACCAACGGGTGCCGGCAGCTTCAGCAGCTTCAGGCTGGCAATCGGCCGGGGCATCTTGGTACGGGACTTCAGCGCCTTGGCGGACACAGCGGCCCATTCGGCAATCAGCTGTTCGGTCGTCAGCGAGGCGCGCTCGCGGACCTGCAACTCGTTCATCCCATCCCACCAGAACGGCGAATCGAGTTCCTTGCAGATCGGCTTGCTTCCACGCTTCTGGCGGGCGAACTCCAATGGCGAAGCCTGGCTCGCAGCTGAACCAACGAGGTGCGCTGCCATTGCGCGAACGTCCCACAGGGCGCACTCGGTTGGCGCGCTCCACTGCGTCGGGCTGAGCGATTTCATCAGCTCGCCGAACTTTCGGTTCTCGACGGCGGTGATCTGCATGGCTTCGTCGTGGCCGATTCGAGTGATCGAAGCGACGTCAATGGTTGCGGTCGGGGTCTGATTCACTTTTTCGGCCTCCTGGTCGTTGTGGTTGTGGTCATGGTGGTGGTCATGGTTGTGGTTTTCGTGGGCGAGCGGAGCGCTGATCGATGTCGGCGACGAGGGCCATCACGACCCGTCGGGCAAGACCCACCCATCGATCTCCGCCAGGGTCGTTTGCAACCTGCTGGTGGGCCAACCCCGACACCATCGCCGAGAAGAGATCGACGTCGTTCGGCCCATCGACGCCTGCGGCACGAAGCCGGTCGGTCATCAGACCGACAAACCTGTGGGCTGGTTCCATGGCCGCCGACGATGGTTCGAAGCCGGGGATCGTGCGTTGAAACAGCAGCTGGTGGCGAACCACGTCCTCGCTGGAGAAGCGGACGAGATCCTCCACGATCGCGACGAGTTCTTCCACCGGGTCGGCGTGCGGTTCGCGTGCCAGACCGCGATTCAGCAGCTGATGCTGACCGTCTTCGAACATCGCGTCGTACAGATCCAACTTCGACTCGAAGTAGGCGTACAACGATGGTTGGCGTAGATCGACGCTGTCGGCAAGGTCGCGAAGTGAGATACCAGCGAGGCCATCGCGTCGTGCCAGCGACCACGCATTGTTGACGATCAGTAGTCGTTTGGCCATGTGGCGCTGACCGCGCCGGTCCGACGAAGCCGGTGACTGCGCTGAGTTGGAAGAGGCTTTACTATCACTCATAGATTATCTATCAGTCATAGTTATTCATGGAGACCCGGAAGTCAAGAGATTCGACAGATTCAGCCACACAGAGACAAACGCCGACCTGATGGCTGAGCCTCTCCCTCCGCGACGCGCCCGTGGACACGTCGATTGCCCAAGCCGAAGGGCAATGGCCACGGCCCCATGACCGACGGATCGGGAGCCAACGGAACTACCCCAGACTCTTCGGTTCGCTTGCCACACCCCCGAACTACGATGGGTCGTGCGAGCGCGACTGGCACACAAACAACAGGTCAGCGCAGCACAACCACACCAACCCGACGTATCACCGTCGCCCAGCCCACGCGGCCAGCGGACGCGTCGAACACCCGATGCGGCGAGGCTCCAGCGATGATCGACCACCCGGCGCTACGCCGTCGCTGCACCCGCTGGAAGCCTGTCTTTCAGCTCGGCTGCACCACTATGCCTTAGTCTGCGGACGCACCGCTGGTCCCGACAGTGGCCACGTCCAGGCGAGCGGCGCCGCCCCGTCTTTCTTGCCACACCCCCCGATTAGGCTTGGTCGCGCGAGCGCGACTGGCACGATCATCCGAGTCGGAAGGGCAGGAAACCCAAGCAAACTCTGCTGTTCATCACGCCTGATCCGGCGCGTCCGCTGACGCGTCGACCGCCAGCTGGGCCGGGCGCAGCGGTGGCACCCACAGCGCGATGGATCTCGTCAGCGGTACTACGCCGTCGATGCGACCGATTGGAGCTGATCGGTCATGTCGATGGCGTCGCCATGGCCCATGATCGCTGGCGTCATCATCACCAGCCACCCCTTCACATGTTGACTCCACCTCGTGTTGGCACGGCCGCCCTCAAACACGCGGGCTGGCAGCATCGACGCCCGCACCACCGAGTAGTCGCGCTCAGCGAGTTGAACCAGCACGACGAAGTCAAAGTCCCACGATCGAAACACCGATGTCTGTAGCTGACCCGCCGTCGGCGGCGACGACACCAGTCGTGCCTTCACCTGCAAACGCCGCCCAAAAGTATCGGTGACATCGTGCGACTTGGTCGAGTTCGGCTCAATAGTGCCACCCACCGCTCGCCAGACCAGCCATTCGGCGTAGTCACCAAGCGGAGCGTTGGATGTTCGGATCACGCCGCGTGCACGCAGAACGGCGATCGTCCGTGCATACCCGGCGAGCAGCGCTGGGGTCGACGCATCACCCAGTTGGTCAATCCAACCAGGCACGTCGGCATCGACAGAAGCCGGAATATCGACTGCCCGACCTGGGCGGGAGCGAGAGGCATATGGGCCGACCGACGAGATCTTCGGGCGAATCGGCTCGCTCATGCCCGCAGTCTTCGCAGCGCTGTTCGGGGCGGACGGGCCAGGCCCGACCCTGCCATCCAAGAACTTCACGAAAGCGCGTGCGTGTGATCGGTAGTCAGACCGAGAGCTAGCGGCCAGATAGTCGAGCTGCGCCAGATGATCGTCGAACGAATCGATGGCCTCGCTCGGCTTCCGCTCGACCTTTCGGCAATAGCGGACAAACTTCCGTGCGCCGGTCGAGTAGGACGCTGCCGACGCCGCAGTCGCACCATCCAGAATCCGCCACATCTTGAACTCATCGATCGCACCGCTCGCGAGCCAGATCCAGTCGGGACGAAGCGGTTCGGCCATGTCCGACACCTTCGAGCATTTGTAGCTCGATGCGCCGACCAATCAACGTGCCCGAACTTCGAAGTCATCCGCGGGCTGTTGGGCGGTCAGCCAAGTTCCTGCACAGCTGAAGGCGACGCTGAGCAGCCGGCACGCGTCAGCGGACGCGTGGCGCCGTCCGGTCGACCGGCGACCTCGCGGCAAAGTGCCGGCGCCAACAATCGAGCCCGGTTCACTTGCCACACCCGTCAACTACGATGGGTCGCGCTAGCGCGACTGGCACACACATCCGACAGAGCAGCGCAGCAACCCCACCGCAACCCGCCGAAGTACCGTCAATCGACCAACACGACCGCGGACGCGTCGAACAGGCTGATCGCTGGCAAGGCGACCGCCTGACGGCCATACCCGGCGCTCTCCGTCCCGTCGAGCATCAGCCCGTCTTCCGGTTCGCACATCAGTACCAAGCCCTCGCGGTTCTGATGCTCGGGTTGCTCGGGGCGTCACACCTGTCGCACCGACGCCAACGGGTCGAGACGGATCAGGTGATCTGCCACGATCGACCGATGGCAGGAGTCATGATCCGCCTCAAAACATAGAAGGCCGACTGTTTGAACTCTGAGTAGCGCTGCCACTCGCTGCAGAGCGTCACCGCCGTTTTCGTTGAGGTACCGCTCATAGGTTGCACGACCGACAGCGTTGCCCGCTCGGAAGTCGTCTCGGTTGTCGCGAGGATTGCCGAGGGTTCGCTCATGCAGGTAGGCGATGCTCCTCGCTCGACAGCGCTCTGCCAAATGCGGTCTTGGACAACCCCGGCTTGCGACTGATCGCGTTCTGCCGCACATCGACCAGTGCGTCGACACCGGCGGCCGCGAGCCTTCGACGAGTTCGTCAGCCGACCGACCTTCATACCCGACCGAGGCGATCGTGGAGGGCCGAGTCAAGCCATGCACCTCGCCGAGCGACACGTTCGCAGCCTCGGACAACTGCGTGAGCGGAATCCGTTGCGATCGCAGGGAGCGCAACATCCGGTTCCGCTCGACCTCCGCCTCATGCAACAGCTGCGAAGCTCGGCGAATCGGGTCCAGGCGATCAGCAGCAGACATGGTGGGACCGCCCTTTCAGAATTTGAAAGGTGAAGCCACGCAGCGAACGGACTGCGATCGATTTGCTGACGCCAAGCCGTCGCGACGCAGCCCATACAACGTCACGCCAACATTCGAACCGAAGCCTCGCCGGTGACAGCAGCCGTAATGAGCGCTTGACGGTGTTCGGCGAGGAGGCTGATCTGGTCGCCGAGTCTTTGGGTCAGTTCCGTGAACCTGGAACGAACCCGATCTAGCTCTTCGACGAGACGACGCTGATCAGGCAGTCCTGGAACCAGGCACGGCATGCCGAGCACGATGTCTGAGTTGAGGTTGTCCATCGTGCTACCCACGGACGTCAGAAGGAAGTAGTTGCGCAATGCCTCGGTTTGCAGCAGCTCGGCAAGGTACGCGGGTTCGAGCCGCCGCGACACGATTCGAAGTCGTAGCGATCCGGTACCGCAGAGCCAGCCCTCCTCTGCTGCACCAACGAGGCCGGCAGCGACCCATCTCACCGCGTCGGCCGAACACGATGTCGCCAGTTCGTAGCACGTGACGTGCAAGTTCGTCGCGCTTCTCATCCGAGATCGACATGTTGTCTATTCGCCGAATCCGCCCCGCACGGATGTTTGCCGGGTTCACGACGGGCCATCCACCCTCGACGTACTCCTCGGCGTGGAGCTGGCTCCCGAACGGGCCGGTCTGCACTTCGACGCCCAAGTGACGGAGCGTTGTCTCCTGCCAGCGTTCAGGAACTGCATCAAAGAACCCCGTTCGCGACGGCACGAGCGTTTCGCCCGGTGGGCATGTCAGGAGTCGCTCCCGGTTGGCGTCGAAACGGGCTTCAATAAGGTGGATGAGTTGTTGCTTCTTGGCGATCAGGGCGTCGATGCGGGTGGTTTCGGCGTCCAGGTAGTCGGCGATCGCCCGCTGCTCAGCCAGCGGCGGAATCGGCATCGACAATCTCAGGAACTCATTTGGGTACAGACGCAGCCGGGATGAAGTCAACCTCGGCTATACCGAGTCATCTCGGTCACGTACCAAGGCGTTCGTACGATGTAGTCGACCCACCTCGGATCTGTGATTGCAGGATCGATGCGATACACGCCATACGCAGGGCTAACGATGCCGTCGACTCGGGAGGTGCCGGCTGCCCGCCATCCACGCCCACATCGTGTTGATCACGAGATCACCGGTGTGCACGAGCTTGTAGCCGACCGTGGACTCGGCCTCGAACATGTAGACCGTCTTCTCTGACCTTGGAGTCACGCCCGTGAGATGGGAGACGGACAGCATTTCTTCCTCGCCTTTGACAGACGGCGAAGCGACCTCTCGCATGAACACCTTGTTCCGTAGGGATCTCCACAGCGGAGGCAGCACCGTCGTCGTCACTCAGTCACCTCGCGGAGCAGCTCCTGGATCTCTGCTTCCAGCTGTTTGATCTCCTTGTCTATTTCTTCTAACGATCTTGGTGGGGTGTAGACGTAGAAGTGCCTGGTCAATGGGACTTCGTAGCCGATCTTGGTCTTGCTGTGGTCTACCCAGGCGTCGGGGACGTAGGGGTGGACTTCTTCTTCGACGTAGCTCTCGACCGTTTGCTTGTACGAGTTCGTGGCCAGGCGTTCTGAGGGGTCGGGTTCGTATCTCACCTGTTCGTCTGGCAGGGGGACGTTTTCGTTGTCTCGCAGGTCGGCGTCGGGTTCTGGGTTGCCTTTGCTGTCTCTGATTACTTCAGCTTCGGGATCCCTGGTCGCCAGTGCGTCGACGATTGCTTGCTCGATTGGTTTGCCGGGCAGGTCCAGATCGGCCATCCATTGCTTGGCTGCCTTCCGTGCTTCGGCGTCACTCTTGAAGCTCTCCCCCACGCGTCCGCGGACCCGTGTCGGCCAACGCTTCTCGCTGCTGCTCTCCAGCTTGGCCAGGCGCTTGTCGGCAAGCAGCGTGTCCGCGGACGCGTCGGTCACTTCCCACTTCAGTCTCAACGGTCGCTCGACCGTGATTCGCAGGAAGCCGAACTTTTCGTTGTTGAAGATCTTGACTCTTGCGTCGTCTTCTTCGCTTTGCTGCTGATCGAAGTTGCCGTAGAGGCGGACGATCTCGTTGAGCTGCTGTTCGCTGATCTCTTTGCGCTTTTCGCCCAGGCTCTTGCGCATCTTGGCGAAGCTCTGCCGGGCGTCGATCAGCTGCACCTTGCCTTTGCGGTTCGTGGCTTTGCGGTTGGTGACGATCCAGAAGTAGGTGGAGATGCCGGTGTTGTAGAACAGCTGGTCGGGCAGGGCCACCACGGCCTCGAGCCAGTCGTTCTCGATGATCCACCTTCGGATCTCGACTCTCGCCGCTGCCGGCTGCACCGGTGAAGAGCGGCGAGCCGTTGAACACGATGGCCAGACGCGAGCCACCGCTCCATCCTGATCGACTGGCTTCATCTTCGAGATCATGTGCTGCAGGAACAGGAAGCTGCCGTCGTTGATGCGGGGCAGGCCCGCCCCGTAGCGACCGGCGAAGCCGAGCGACTGGTGCTCGTGCTGCACCGAGTCTGGCCACCTTCTTCCACTCCACACCGAACGGTGGGTTGGCGAGCAGGTAGTCGAATCGTTCGGTCGGATGTTGATCACCCTGGTCACCGGGGTCTTCAGGGTCGTATTTCTTGAGAGAGTTGCCGAGCTTGATGTTCGAGGCGTTCTGGCCCTTCAGCATCATGTCTGACCGGCAGATCGCGTACGTCTCGGCGTTCAACTCCTGGCCGTACACGTTGAGGGTGGCCTGCGGGTTGTGGGTGCGCACGAAGTCTTCGGCCACGCTGAGCATGCCGCCCGTGCCACACGCTGGGTCGTACAACGTGGCCTTCGCGCCGGGCTTGGACAAGATGTCGTCGTCTTCGATGAACAGCAGGTTGACCATCAGGCGAATCACCTCCCGCGGGGTGAAGTGTTCACCAGCTGTCTCGTTGGAGAGTTCGGAGAAGCGGCGGATCAGCTCCTCGTAGAGGTAGCCCATCTCGAGATTGCTCACCTGGTCGGGATGCAGGTCGATGTCGGCGAACTTGCTCATCACCAGGTAGAGCAGGCCGGCCTTGTGGAGGCGAGTGATCTGGGTGGCGAACTCGAAGCGATCGAGGATCTCACGCGCCTCAGGTGAGAAACCGGCGAGGTAGGTCAGCAAGTTGTCGCGGATGTTGTCTGGGTCGTTCAGCAGCTTGGGGAAGTCGAACTCGCTGATGTTCCACAAGCCATCGATCTCGGTGAGCTGATCGAGGATCGGACCGAAGTTCTCGACCTTGCCTTTCAGCTGGTCGTAACGGGCGAGCATGTCGCCCTTCACCGGGGCGAGTACACAGTCGAACCGCCGTAACACGGTCAGTGGCAAGACCACCTTGCCGTACTCCGATTGCTTGTAGTCGCCGCGCAGCAAATCGGCGACAGACCAGATGAACGATGCGTGATTCTTGATCGTCTCGGTAGCAGCCGCCATGGGGACATAGTGGCAGGTGCGGTGGCTACTACTTCCTACTTCTGGTTCTTCAGATGCTCTATCGCGCTTTTCAGTAGCTCTGAGTGCTGCGGAACTTTGACATCAGGTGATCACCTGCTGTTACGGGCACGTACTTGGCAGTGCCGTCTGAGGCGAGACAGGTGGGGAGGCACTCGATCACCGCGTCCCAGTTGGCATTGTGGAAGAAGGCAATGGACCGGCGCGTGCAATCTCGGCCAGCGTCGTCACCTGGCACCACCACTCGGTGAACGGTGCTGCGCCACTGGTCGTTGGTCCATCGCTCCAACGCATCGCCCACATTCACGACGTAAGCGCCGGGCAGAGCAGGAACGAGATGCCAGCCGCCGTCGACGCCACGCACCTCCAATCCGCCAGGAGCATCGTCTTGGCGAAGGAGCGTGAGCGTGCCGTAGTCGGAATGGGCGCCAGCTCTCAGTTGACCGGGTTCGGGCCGCACGCCACCCAGATCGGGGTAACGCAGCGCCCGCAACGCAGAGGTATGTCGGTTGATGAACGGGACGAAGTAGTCGGTCGACAGACCGAGCCCAGCGGCCATGAGCGACATCACACGATCGGCCAACGCTGACAGCTCGTGGTAGTACGCCGTCAGCACTGGTTCCAGTGCTGGCAGGTCTTTTGGCCACCGGTTGGGCGAGTACACAAAGGCGGCCGCTGGGTCATCGAGCGCTATCGGTGGAGTGTTCGGCGGCCCAACCGAGAACGTCTCCTTCAGATCGGGCGGGGTGACCGCGCCGAGGCTCGCCGCCAACCGTTCGGCCTGAAACGGCCCGTACCCATAGGCGTCGCCCGGTGGAATGGTCAGCGCAAGTTTGCTTTCCAGCGGCAAAGCGAAGAACTCACCGACCACCTCCCACGCCGCGTTCTCGATCGCAAGGTCGACACCGTGGCCGACGACCTGGAAGAAACCCACCTCGCGGCAGGCTCGGTCGATCGCCGCGGCAGCATCGTTGAATGACCCAGCGAGATCGACCGTAGGAATCACCGTACGCATCAAACGGTGTTGCATCAAACGGTGCGCATCAGACCGGGCCGCGAGCGCGCCGCAGCAACTATTCCGAATACTCGTGCTCTGGGGCCGGGTAGATGCCGGCTTCCACTTCTTCCCGGTAGGTCTTTGCCGCTTCCAGCAACGTCTCACCGATGTTGGCGTAGCGCTTGACGAACCTGGGAATTCGGCCGCGTGTGAACCCGGCCCAGTCGCTCCACACCATCAACTGGCCGTCGCAATGCGGGCCGGCGCCGACGGAAATCGTGGGAATCGTCAACTTGGCCGTGATGTCGCGAGCCACTTCCGACGGCACCATTTCGAGCACCACTGCGAACGCCCCGGCTTCCTCGACCGCCAGCGCATCTTCCATCAACTCCTGCGCACTGTCGCCGCGTCCCTGAATGATGTGCCCGCCCAGACCGTGCTCACTTTGCGGTGTGAAACCAACGTGCGCCATCACCGGGATGCCGGCGCGCACGATGCGCTTGATCTGCTTCGAGCTACGCACGCCACCTTCACACTTCACCGCGTGCGCGCCGGTTTCCTTCATGAATCGAATGGCCGTCTTCAACGCGTCGTCAGGGCCGTTTTCGTAGGTTCCAAACGGCATGTCGGCGATGACAAATGCCCGCCTCACGGTACTCGCCACCGCGCGGTGAGCGGAATGAGCTCGTCGAGCGTGACTGGGATCGTGGTGTCGTAACCGAACACCGTGTTGCCGGCGGAGTCGCCGACCAACAAGAAGTCGATGCCTGCGTCGTCGAAAATCGACGCCGACAAGCAGTCGTAACTCGTGAGCCCAGTGATTTTGATGCCCTGTTCCTTGGCCCGTTGGAAGTGGCGCGTGCGAACCCGCTTCAGTGCGGGGTCGGCTGCGTGGCCGCCGTAAGGACGCTGCTCATCAGTCACAGTTCCTACCGTAGACCGCAAGGCACTCTAAGTCACCTAGCCGGTCGAACCCCGCAAGCCCGTTCTACTCAGCGAACGGCCCGCCCCGTGGTGACACAGCCCGCCCCGTGGTGGCCAAATGCTGAGTAGAACGGGTTGGAATGCAACGATTGCACCATGTTCGACACAGCGAAGCACGGGCCGCTCTACGAAGACTTCACCGTGGGTGCCACGCTGCCGCCCCTGCCGTCGATCACCATCACCGAGGCCGACAACGTGTTGTACCGCGCCATCACCGGCGATCAGAACGTGCTGGTGTCTGATCTCACCGCCTACGCCGCAGCGTCGGGAAGCAGGCGAGCGCTCGCAAACCCCGCACTCGTCATGCAGTGCTCGATCGGTCAGACGACCATGGCCACCCGCCAGGCCATCGCAAACCTGTACTACCGGTCGGTGCGCGTGCTCGGCTCGGTCGAGGTGGGAGACACTGTGCGTACGACGACCACAGTGTTGGGGTTGAAAGACTCGGCACCCAAGGGTGATCAGTTCCGGGGGAAGGTGTGGCTGGGCATCACCACGGCGACCGACGCTGGCCCGGTAATCCAGTACGAACGCTGCGCCCTCGTTCGTGGCCGCGGACCCGGCCAACCCGGGCACGATGACGACATACCCGGGCCGTCAGATCCGACACCGCTCACCGACCTCGCCAATCATGTTCCTTCGTGGAATCTCGCTGGGCTGCCCGCAACCAACTGGCCTACCGGAGACAACCGTCTCGACCCGCTGCGTGACCACATCGACATGGCCGCACCGCTCGCCCGCGTCACCTTCAACCAAGCCGCAGTTCACCGCGACTACACCACAGCTGCGACCGGTGCCCGGTTGGTGTACGGCGGCCACGTGCAGGGTTTGGCTCAGGCGTCGCTCACCCGCATGCTGCCCGGCTTGGCAACCGTGGTGGCGTGGGACGGCTGCGATCACATCGGCCCTGCGTTCGAGGGCGACCTGCTCGAGTTCCGTCACCGACTCGTGGAGGAACTGGCCGTCGGCACCGGACGCCTGATGCGCTTCGAAGTGATCGGCACCAAGATCGGCGACGCGACCAATGCGCTCGACACCCCGATCGACATCCTCAAGTGGACCCCCATCGCCTGGGCCCCCTGAGCCCACCCATCGCGCTGTGTCGCGTTCTCAAGCGTCATTCGCCTCAGATCGCGACACAGCGCGACAAACCCTGAGCTGTGTCGGGTTTTGTGGCGCCATTGGCCTCAAATCGCGACACAGCGCGACAGACCCTGAGCTAGCCGCGGATCGTGGCGACGGCTGGGCGTTCTTCCAGGTTCAGTCTCAGCCTCGAACCGTCGGCTCGCTGCAGGTACGGCGACACCCCTGGAACCAACGAGCCGCCGGGAACACGTCCGAGGATGGTGGCCATCACTTCTGCGGCTTGAACGCTGAGCGATTCGAGCGACCGATGCCGATGTTCACGCACGCCAACATCGATCTGAGCAATCGCATCTGCGCCGAAACGTTGAGCGACGTCGATCAAGAGCGCCATCTCCACTCCCCAGCCCTGTACGAACGGCAGCTGCTCGAGCACCGACCGGCGCCCCGCGTACTCACCTGCGAGAGGCTGCTGTAAGGCTGCGATCTCGGGGAAATACAACGACATCAACGGCCGTGCGACCAACTCTGTCGTGCGGCCGCCGCCACCCATCGTCTGCGGCCGATGTGCGAACGCCTTCACCAACGCCACCGAATCGTCGTCGAGCAGCGGCGCCAACAGCCGAACGACCCAGTCGGGGTGGAAACTCGTGATGTCACCGTCGAGCCAAACGACGAAGTCGCCCGAGCTCGCCAACAAACTGGCCCACAACACGTTGCCTTTGCCGTGACCTTCGCCATGGGCGAGATGAATCTTCTCGATTGGCACCACCTCGGCACCCGCTCCGCTTGCGACACCGGCGGTGTCGTCGGTGCTGCGGTCGTCGATGACGAGCAACTGGTCAACCAATGGCACCCGCTCGATCAACGCCTTGCGAATGGAGGTGATGAGTGGGCCAACAGTGGCTGCCTCGTCGCGGCATGGAATGCACACCGACACGGTGCGGCCGGCCTTGGCGTCCACCAACTCTTGGGTGGAACACGTGGCCATTTCGAATGTGCGCACGGTCTTCATCGGTAACCTCCCAACTCGTGTTCTTGTACGGCGTCGTCAACGCCAGCCCCGACTCGCTGAACCTCGACTCGATTGCTACCACGCCTGCGGCAGCGATGGCTCGCGCCACAGCGTTGCTCGCCGACGGCGCCGATGGCCTCGACGTAGGAGGCCAGGGATCCACCGACAACGCCACGGTGGTGCCCTGGGAGGCCGAGTGGGGTCGCCTGTCGGCCATCATTCCGGCATTGGCGGAACTCGGCGTGCCGATGAGTGTCGACACGTGGCGCCCCGAAGTCGCCCGGTTGGCTCTGGAGAACGGAGCCACCGTCATCAACGCTGCCGACGGCATGCAGACCGACGCCATGTGGCAGGTTGCTGCCGACTACGACGTGCCGATCGTGGTGCCGTTCCTGTCCGGCCCGAACCCGCGGGAAATGGACCATGTGCGAACCGATCCGGTGCAGACCATCGTCGATTTCTTCGAGGCGCGCCTCGCTGACGCCGACCGTTACGGACTTCGCCACCGTTGTGTGATCGACCCTGGCACCGGCTTTGCACCTTCCAACTGGCCGTGGGAAGAGCGGTACCTGTACCAGAAGATCGTGTACTCCAACCTCGACGCGCTCCGCGTGTTTGGTCTTCCGCTGTACATCGCGCTCCCCTGGAAGGAGACCGAACAGCACGACGAGCTGCTCGACATCGTGATTGCCGGCAAGCCCGAGTTCGGGCGGGCGCATTACCCGGCGAAGATTCGCCGCTTCGAAGCCCGCCACGCCGACCGATAACAGTCGGCTGCTCACAGCAACAGCTGGCCGCGTGACACCACGGCCGCCGACGGCAACGATTCGTCCCATCCAGTTGGGCAGCGTTCGGGCGCTACATCGCTGAGCGGTGCCAACACGAACCGTCGTTCACCGATGCGCGGGTGTGGCACCGTCAGCGCATGGGAATCGATACGCGCGTCGTCGTAAAACAGTAGGTCGATGTCGAGCGTCCGCGGCCCCCAGCGCACCGATCGCTCGCGCTGCGCGCTGGCCTCGACGCGGTGGCACAGCCGCAGCAACGCATACGGGTCGAGCGAGGTCTCGACTTTCAGCACCATGTTGAGATAGGCGCCCTGCTCGTCTGGGCCACCAACTGGATCGGTTTCGTACACGTCTGACACCGCTACAACAGACCCTGCGACCATGCTGCCCAACTGGCGAATGGCATGCCGCAAGAAGCCCTCGCGGTCGCCCAGGTTCGAGCCAAGCGCAATGATCGCCTCGTGCGAACTCGCCCGCGAGCCGGGCTGTATCGACACGGCTTCGGCGCGAGTGCGGATCATTCGAACGGCCGTGGTGCCGACCGACAAAGCAACCGGTGGCCGCAGTTTGGTCACCAATACCTCGACGACTTCAACACGATCGAACGACAGCACGATGTCGGCGACCTCGGCGGCAAGGCGCTCGAGCAACACGTGTTTGCTCGCTTCGGCCGCTGCCATCACGCGCTCTGCAACAAGGCCGTAATGCACCGTGGCGCCGAGATCGTCGGTCTGACCAGCCTCATGCAGGTCAACGCCGATCGACAGGTCGATTCGCAGCGGTTGGGCCGCCTCGCGCTCGTGCGGTAAAGCACCGATCACCGTGAGCACACGGAGGTCGTCGATCAGAATGCGGTCCATTGGAACTCCTTCGTTCCTGTCGCCACGAACCACAAGGTGTCAGACACGTCGTGGTTCGTGCCACGACGTGTCTGACACGTTGTGGTTAGGGCTATTTGGCGGTTTTCTGGGGTGGACGCCAGCAGGCGGCGAGCAGCGCCAAACCGCCAAGCCCGCCCGCGCCGACGGACAGCAACAACCCAGTGACACCGGAGAGATCATCGGTGAGGTCGAAGGCGTGGTCGAGCGACCATTCACCCGGGCCGGCGACGCCGAGAAAGGCGCCGCAAAACCACAGGGTCATGACGTATTCCCATCCCTCGCCGGGCCGGAAGATGAAGAACCCATTACCGCGATGGTTGATGATCCAAGCAACCGTCATGACGCCGATGACGCCTGCCGCACCGAGTGGTGTGAGGAAACCAGCCACCAACGCGACGCCAGCAGCCAGTTCAGTGAGGCTCGCCAGCCACGCCTGAACGAGTGGCGGCCGCATGCCCATGGAGCCGAACCATCCGGCCGTTCCCTTGATCTTGCCGCCACCAAAGATGTGGTTGTACCCGTGAGCGAGCATGACCGCACCAATGGCGCACCGGAATGCGAGGAAGGCCAGGTTGAGGGCATCTTGGTCGGACATCAGTGAGAGCCTCGCATTCGCGGGTGGTTTCGGGCAAACGGACAAGTGGGGAACCCGTCGCCGCTCGACGACGTCCAAGGTGTCGGGCGGTCAGTGACCTCTCGGCATCAAACGTCTTCATCATCAAACATCTCGATCTTCAAACGTCTCGGCATCAAACGGCTCGATCATCAAACGTCTCGATATGCGCCAGGTCATCGTCGATACAGAGTTCTAAGGTGGAGCAGCAACAAAGGGGATCACGTGCGGCGAACGACACGACGAGTTATCGCAACGATGTTGGTATGCGTGGTTGTCGCCACGTCGTGTTCACGCGGCAAATCGGACGACGCCGACGACCCCGTCGTCACCGACCCAGACGCCACGACGACCACCGATTCATCCACGACGCCGACGAGCCAACCGATCATCACCGTCAACGGCTCGACCGAACTCGATGCTCCGCCCACCACGGTGCTCGGAGTCGACTTGAGTGAAGGCGCCCCAGTGGAGCCGACGGCGTCTGAAGTGACGGTGACGGAAGGCGAACCGCTGACCGACGAGCAATACAACGGCGTGTTGACCCGATTACCAGCGTGGGACGTGCCGACCGAAGACAACAACGACCTCCAGTTTCCCACCGCCACCCTCACGCCGCCACGAACCGGCGAGACCATCGACACGCCGTTCCCACCAGCGGCAGATCCCGGCACCCCCGAAGCGCCAGCGGGTACGCCGCTCAACGTCGTGCGTTTTCAGCCCGAAGGTGCCGTTGACGTTGCTGCATTCCTGTCGGTCACGTTCGACCAACCGATGGTTCCGTTGGCCACGCTCGACGGCCTCGAGGCAGTCGACCCGCCGGCCACCCTCGACCCGGCGGTGGAAGGTCGCTGGCGTTGGATCGGCACTCGAACGCTGCGATTCGAAGTGTTACCCGGAGCGACGGATCGACTTCCGGCCGCTACGGCGTACACCGTCACGGTTCCGGCGGGCACCGAGTCGGTGAATGGCGGCGTGCTCGAAGAAGCCGTCACCTGGCAGTTCACCACTCCAACGCCAACGATCATCAGGTTTGTCGGCGCCGACCGTTCCCTCACAACGACCCCTGTGTTCGTTGCGGTGTTCGACCAGCTGATCGATCCAGATGCGGTGCTCGACACCATCACGTTGAGCGCCGCCGACCAACAGCCGGAACTTCGGATCGCCACCGAAGACGAAATCGCGGCCGACGATGCTGCTGCCGCCGCCACCGCCACAGCCGATGCCGCGCTCGACGGACGATGGCTCGCGTTCACCCCGACCGCACCGTTGCCTGTCGACACCGAACTCACGATCGACATCGGCCCGAACACCCCATCGCTCGAAGGGCCGCTCACCAGCGAGTCGGTCGACTCCTACTCAGCGCGCACCTTCGGAGCGTTGAAGGTCGTGACCCAGACGTGCGACGACGGCACAGGATGCACGCCGAACACCGCCTTCGGCATCGAGTTCAACAACGAGCTCGACCTGGAACTCTTCGACGCCAACCAGGTCACCATCACACCCGCGGTGCCCGGTCTTCGCATCGACGTGTACGGCAGCTTCCTCCAGTTGTGGGGTGCTACCGCGGGCAGAACCACCTACACCGTCACACTCAGCGCCGCGCTCGCTGACGTATTCGGGCAGACACTAGGCACCGACCTCGATCTCACGTTCGAGGTTGGCCCAGCCACACCATCGCTGCGCGGGCTGGAACGACCGTGGATCACCACCGACCCGTCGGCCGAAGCAGCGAGCGTCAGCATCGTCACGGTCAACCACGATGCGGTGAACCTCACCGTCTGGGCCGTGTCCCCCGCCGACCTCGAGGAATATCACGACTATCTCGACAGTCGCTACTCAGATGTCGCTCCCCCAGACCCCGACTGGCCCGTGCTGCTCGACACGCAGGTGGCGATTGAAGCCGAGACCGACAAAGCCGTTGAGACCGCTATCGACCTCACCGCCGCCTTCGACCAAGCCGGCTCGCAGGTCGTGGTGCGTGTCTCACCAACCGAGGACTACAGCACCGACGACGAGCTGTATTGGCAGAATCGACCGACTGTCTCCTGGGTGCAGCGCACCACGTTGGGTGTCGACGCGTTCTTCGATCAGGAAGACCTGATCATCTGGACGACCGACCTGCGCACCGGCGAACCGGTGGGCGGCGTGCCCGTCGAACTGCTGGGAGACGGGCGAAGCGTCACCACCAACGCGGAAGGTGTTGCCCAGATCAAGTTCGGCAACGGGCCGATACGTGGGCTGTTCGCCGAAGCCGGCGACAGCGACGCGCTGCTCGCCGCCGACTGGCGCGAAGGGTGGACTGGTTCAGCACGCACCGACGAAGCCCGCTGGTACACCTTTGACGATCGTGGCATCTACCGACCCGGCGAGACGGTGCGCCTTGCCGGTTGGTTACGTAACGTCGAGCTGTCGGGTGACGGGTCGCTCGGACTGTACGACCCAGGCGCCGTGGTGACGTACCGCGCAGTTGAGGGCCAGGGGAACGAAATCGCTACTGGCACCGCCGAACTCAACGCGCTCGGTGGATTCAACGTGAGCTTCGACATCCCCGACGGTGCCAACCTCGGCTACTCATGGGTGGAGTTCAGTCTCGAAGGTCAGCCCGGCGCGTTCGCCCAGCACGACTTCCAGATACAAGAATTCCGTCGACCCGAGTTCGAAGTCACCGCCCGCAACGACACACCCGGCCCATACTTCGCGGCCGACCCGGCCACGGTGGCGGTCGATGCCACCTACTACGCGGGCGGCCCGCTTCCCGCTGCCGACGTGGAATGGGTCGTCGGCACCACAACGACCAGCTACTCCCCTCCCAACTGGGACGAATACTCCTTTGGCATCTGGACCCCCTGGTGGTTCGACTACGCGTACATGGCCGACTCGTTCGGGGGCGACGTCGCGTTCGGCGGGCCGGGATGCTTCGACTCCTGCAACACCACCTACGAGGAGTTCTCGGGCGTCACCGACAGCGACGGCAGCCATTACCTGAACCTCGCATTCGACGGCGATGACGTCGACCTCCCCAGCACCGTCACTGCCAATGCCACTGTGTACGACGTCAACCGTCAGGCCTGGTCGTCGAGCACCAATCTGCTCGTGCACCCAGCCGAGTACTACGTAGGTCTCAGCAGCGACCGACCGTATGTGGAACAGGGCGCACCCATCCGCATCGATTCGATCGTTACCGACGTTGACGGCGCGCTCGTCGCCGACCGGCAGCTCGACATCGTCGCCGGGCGCCTCGAATCGAACTACATCGACGGTGTATGGACCGAGGAAGTGGTCGACCCCCAGTCGTGTTCGATCACTTCCGTCGACGACGCCGACGCTTCCGCTCGCGAAGAAACGATGCGTTGCGAGTTCGCCACCGAAGTTGGCGGCCAGTACCGCATCACCGCCGTCGTCACCGACGATGACGGGCACCGCAACCGCACCGAGCTCACGGTCTGGGTCAGCGGCGGCACCAGCCGTCCGAGCCGCACCGTCGCTCGCGATGACCTCACGATCGTGCCCGACCGCGAGGAGTATGCGGTGGGTGACACCGCCGAGCTGATGGTGCAAGCACCATTTGCACCTGCCACCGGGTTGGTCACCGTCATGCACAACGGTGTGGTGTCGACTCAATCGTTCACCACCGACGACGGCAGCGCGATTGTCGCCATTCCCATCGACGAGTCCTCCATACCGAACCTCAACGTGCAGATCGAAATGGTCGGCAGCACGCCGCGTGTCGCCGACGACGGCACCCCTGCACCCGACGCACCGAACCGGCCGGCCTACGCCGGCAGGACGATCACTCTCAACGTGCCGCCCATCACTCGAACCCTTTCGGTCACCGCCACACCTGCCGCCGATGAGTTGGAACCCGGAGCGAGCACCTCGGTCACCGTTGATGTGCTCGACGCCGCCGGCAACCCCGTTGCCGGCGCCAACGTCGCCGTCGTGGTGGTGGACGAAGCGGTGCTGGCTCTCACCGGCTACGAACTCGCCGACCCGCTCGACGTGTTCTACCAACCGGTCTACGACTACCTCGAGGCCCAGTACGCCCGCGCAAGCATCCTGCTCACCCGGTCGGATCTCCTCGCTGGAAACACCAGCGGTGGTGACGATGCAGCCACCGACACCACCGCAGCGTCGGCCGACGGGCTCGACGCTGCCCCGCAGCCCGAATCGGCTGACTACGCCGAGGAGTCAGGAGAAGGCGGTGCCGCGAATCGCGTCGGTGCCGACGGGGCCCCCATCGACGTGCGCTCGAACTTCGAGGCCCTCGCGGTCTTTGCTCCCGACGAGACCACCAACGCGGACGGTTCGGTCACCGTCGAGTTCGACCTGCCAGACAACCTCACTCGGTACCGGGTGATGGCGGTCGCCGTGGCCGGGGCCGCTCAGTTCGGCAAGGGCGAGTCGAACATCACCGCCCGCTTGCCGCTCATGGTTCGCCAGTCGGCGCCACGCTTCTTGAACTTCGGCGACCAGTTCGAGTTGCCGGTGGTGCTCCAGAATCAGACCGACACCGACCTCGTCGTCGACGTCGCAGTGGAAGTCAACAACCTCACCCTCACCGGCGACATCGGCAAGCAGGTCACCGTTCCAGCCAACGACCGAGTGGAAGTGCGCTTCCATGCCACCACCGTCGCCGCCGGCACCGCCCGCTTCCGAGCGGTGGCCGCCAGCACCGATTACGCCGATGCCAGCGAAGGCGAAATGCCCGTCTACACGCCCGCCACAGCGGAAGCGTTCGCCACCTATGGCGTGCTCGACGGGCCGGCGATTACCAACCAACCCGTCACCAAACCGACCGGAGTCATCCCGCAGTTCGGCGGGCTGGAAATCAACACGTCGGCCACGGCACTTCAGTCGCTCACCGACGCCGTCATCTACCTCAACGAGTACCCGTACCAATCAGCTGATGGATACGCCAGCCGCATCATGGCGATCGCCAGCCTGCGCGACGTACTCGATGCCTTCGATGCTGCAGGTTTGCCCAGCCCCGACGAACTCGATGCCAGCATGGTTACCGACATCAACGGCCTCGTTTCGTTGCAGAACGACGATGGCGGGTTCCCCTATTGGCAACGCGGTCGGCCATCGATTCCCATGGTGTCGATCCAAGCGGTGCATGCCCTCCTGCTGGCGAAGGCGGCCGGCTACTCGGTCAACCAGTCGGCGATCGATCGTGGGCTTGCGCACCTCGCCGACATCGAGCAATACATCCCCGCTGAATACGACGACATGTCGCGCAACACCTTGCGGGCGTATGCGATCTACGTTCGTGGGGTCGCCGGTGACGTCGACTCCACCAAGGCAACAGCGCTCTATACCGACGAGCGCGACGTGCTGCAGCCTGACGCGGTGGCATGGTTGTGGCCGTCGATCATCGACACCGACCTGCGGGAAGAGATCGAGACGTCGCTCTTGAACCGCGCTGTCGATACCGCCGGGGCGGTGACCTTCGCCACCGAGTACACCGAAGATGCGTTCGTCATCGCCCATTCTGACCGACGAACCGACGGCATCGTGCTCGACGCCCTCATCACGCAAACGCCAGACAGTGAACTCATCCCCAAGACTGTCGCAGGGCTGATGGCCGGACAGTCGAACGCGGGCCATTGGAACAACGTGCTGGAAAACGCGTTCATCCTGATTGCGCTCAACCGGTACTTCGACACCTTCGAGTCGATCACACCCGAGTTCGTCGCCCGAGTGTGGCTCGGAGAGTTGTACGTATCAGAGCATCAATTTTCGGGGTACACCACCGACCGGGCTCACACGTTGCTACCGACGGCCGATCTCATCGCCAACACCAGCGCCGACGGCGGAACGAGCAACATCACGGTGCAAAACGACGGGGTCGGCCGCCTGTATTACCGACTTGGCCTGCGGTACGCGCCAGACGACCTGGTGCTCGATGCCCGAGACGAAGGTTTCGTGGTCGAGCGCTTATACGAAGGCGTCGATGACCCCGACGATGTCACCCGCGACCCAGACGGCACCTGGCGGATCCGCGCCGGGGCCAAAGTGCGAGTCACACTCACCATGGTCGCCGATGCCCAGCGCACACACGTCGCGTTGGTCGACCCGCTCCCGGCCGGGTTGGAGCCGCTCAATCCGGCACTCGCCGTTGCCCAGACCGTTCCCCCAGTTGAAGATGGCGACGACGGCGAGTCCGACATCATCCCGTACTGGCGCAGCTGGTTTGGAAGCTGGTTCGACCATCATAACCTTCGCGACGACCGAGTGGAAGCGTTCGCCACCTTCCTGCCTGGCGGCACATACGAGTACAGATACGTTGCTCGAGCCACGACTCCGGGAACATTCGTGGTACCGCCGGCACGAGCTGAAGAAATCTACGCACCAGAAACCTTCGGTCGGTCGGCCAGCACGACCGTGGTAGTGGGCTGACGATACGGTCGGCCGACGTGGCCGAGTATTTCGACATCGTGGTAGTGGGAGCGGGTATCTCGGGCATCGGCGCGGCGGTGCACCTGCAGCGGGAGTGCCCAGACCGCACGTTCGTCATCCTCGAGGGGCGTGACGACCTTGGTGGCACGTGGGACCTGTTCCGCTACCCCGGCGTGCGCTCCGACAGCGACATGCACACGTTGGGATACAGCTTCAAGCCGTGGTTACACGAGAAGTCGATCGCTGACGGCCCGTCCATCCTGGCGTACCTACGCGACACCGCGGCCGAGTACGGGGTCAATCAGCACATCCGGTTCCAGCACATGGTCACTGCAGCGAATTGGTCGAGTGACACGGCCCGATGGACTCTCAACCTCGAGGGACGCGAACCCATCGAGTGCAACTTCTTGTTCATGTGCTCTGGTTACTACTCGTACAAGGGCGGCTACACACCCGAGTTTCCCGGCAGAGAGCGGTTCCAAGGCACCATCGTCCACCCCCAAGCCTGGCCTGACGACCTCGACTACCAGGGCAAACGTGTCGTCATCGTCGGTTCGGGTGCCACCGCAATGACGTTGGTGCCGGCCATGGCCGCCGAAGCCGCTCACGTCATCATGTTGCAGCGGTCGCCGACCTACGTACTCTCTCGGCCGGATCATGACGTCATCGCCAACAAGTTGCGCCGAGTACTTCCCGAGAGCGTGGCCTACAAGCTCGTGCGCAAGAAGAACATCGCCATGGGCAACCTCTTCTACAGCCGCACCCGCAAAGCCCCGGAACGCGTGAAGGCCACCTTGCTGGGATGGACCGAGAAGGCCATCGGGCCCGAGATGACCCGCGACCACTTCACTCCGACCTACAACCCCTGGGACCAGCGCCTCTGCCTCATTCCGAACGGTGACCTGTACAAAGCGATCAGACGTGGCTCGGCGTCGGTCGTGACCGATCACATCGAGTCGTTCACGGAAACCGGGATCCAACTGAAGTCGGGCGACCACCTCGATGCCGACATCATCGTCACCGCCACCGGGCTACAACTGGTGACGGTGGGCGACATGGAGATCAGCGTCGACGGGGTGCCGGTCGACTTCTCGGCGACGTGGACCTATCGTGGACTGGGCTACTCCGACGTGCCGAATTTGGTGTCGTCGTTCGGCTACATCAATGCGTCGTGGACACTGCGGTCAGACCTCATCGGTACCTTCGTGTGCCGGCTGCTCAATCACATGACCGCAACTGGCACCCAGCAGTGCACGCCGCGGCTGCGGCTGAGTGACCTCGACATGCCGAGTCGGCCGTTCATCGTCGACTTCTCCTCGGGCTACATGCAGCGGATGATGCCGCTGCTACCCAAGCAAGGCGATCGCGACCCGTGGCGCAACCCGCAGACCCTCGCAGCCGACCGGAAGTTGATGAACACCCCGATCGATGACGGAGTAATGCAGTTCACCGTCAAACCTGACGAACGGGGTCAGACACCTCTCGTCAGAATTCTGACGAAAGGTGTCTGACCCCGTTCGTCAGGTCACCAGGCTGAGCCGTGGACTTCGTGGCCGGGGGCGCTTCGAAGTAGGCCCCGGTACGAGTCGGCGACAGGCTGGTTGTGGTTGATGACCCGATCGACTTCAGTGGCGATTGGCAGCGACACGCCGTACTCGTCGGCGATCGCGATGACCGAAGCGGCTGCCTTGATGCCCTCGGCAACCTGGTTCATCTCGGCGATGATGTCTGGCAACTTCACACCCTTGCCGAGTTCCACACCGACGTGGCGGTTGCGACTGAAGGGGCTGGTGCAGGTAGCGATGAGGTCGCCCATGCCGGCGAGCCCGATGAACGTTTCGGCGTCACCGCCGACGGCGACACCGATCCGGGTGAGCTCGCGCAGTGACCGGGTGATGACCATCGCCCGCGTGTTGTCGCCTGCACCCAGCCCGTCACCAAATCCGACGGCAATCGCGAACACATTTTTCATGGCACCAGCGACTTCAACGCCGACCACGTCTTCGGAGGTGTACACGCGAAACCGAGCGCTGTTGAACAGTCGCTGGAGCCGCACCGCTTGACCATGGTCGGGCAACGCAATGGTCGCCGCAGCAGCGAAGCCTTGAACAATCTCCTTGGCAATGTTCGGTCCGGCCAACACACCCACGGGGTGGCCAGGAAGGATCTGAGCGGTGACTTCGCTCATGCGCAACCGAGTGCCGGTTTCAAGCCCTTTCACCAGGCTGATGATCGGTACCCACGGGCGCAAATACGGTGAAATGTCTTCGAGCACCGACCGATAATGCTGCGACGGCACCGCCATGACGATGACGTCGGCAATCGACACGGCATGTTCCAAATCGGTTGTCGCTGTGAGCGAATGCGTCAGGTTGTGCCCCGCCAAATACTTCGGATTCTGGTGGGTGGTGTTGATGGCCTCGGCGACTTCATGGTCACGCATCCACTGGATCGTCGGTGTGTTGCGCGCCGTGATGGAAGCCACCGTCGTACCCCACGACCCTCCACCGAGCACGGTGACAACCGGCTCGCGCCGCTTCAGTTTGGTCTGTGTCATGTCTCCCCCAGTTCGACGTGACGTCGCATGTTGACGTGGGCCTGCCGTGATTCGGCGAGAGCCCGATTGATGTGACGATGATGGTTTTCATCACCTCGCTGGTACCACCGTAGATCGTGGTGACCCGCGCATTCGCATAGGCCCGGGCGATCGAGTATTCGCGCATGTATCCGTAGCCGCCATCCCACCCGTATCGGTGGCAGGGCGCCGATCGCCTGAGCTAGATCAACGCGGTCGGTTGATGAACGCGTCGAGAGCAGCCCAATGGTCGGAGTGCATCCACGTCGACACGAAGTTGTCGAGTTCCACTTGTTCGAGCGCAGCACGACGCTGGTCGAAGCGCGACGCGATCACCAGTGCTTTGTTGGCCCGCAGCACTTGCGGTGGTCGACGCAGGAAGGGTTCGACAAACGCGGCAACTGCGTCGTCGATGGTTTCGTCTGGCTCGGCGACAGCATCGAACAATCCGAGAAGGAGACCTTCGGGTCCGCTGACGCGAGCCGTAGTACCGAGAAGCCGCTGCGCAACCGATGGGCCGACTCGCTCGACGAGGTCCACGCCACCACCCCAGCCCGGCGACACGGCTTGGCGGGCCTGCGCGAACATCAGGTGGGCGTCGTGCACGGCGACCCGGAAGTCGCACGCCAGGGCGAGTTCAGACCCACCACCGATTGCGTCGCCGTTCAGACCTGCCACGACCGGCGCAGCACAACGACGAATCCGATCGAGCACCGAACGGATTTGTGTCGCCATCGCCCGCGCTGAATCGGCGGAGTTGTGAGCCTGAATTTCGACGAGATCGCCACCCGCGCAGAACGTGTCGCCAACGCCGGTGAGCACGACTATCGCGACCGACGAGTCTTCGCTGAGTGCCTCGAACGCGCTGATCAGGCCATCTTGCACCACGGCCGACATGGCATTTCGCTTGACGGCGTGATCGATGAGAACGGTTGCTAACGGCCCGCGTCGCTGGACGACGACGGCTCTTCCCAGATGTGACACCAGAGATCAGTCGCTGGCGGGCAGCGCCTTGGCTTCCTTCAGCTGCATGAGCACGCCACCCACGGCAGGCAAACCGTCGCCGGGCTTGGTGCAGAGCAACTCGACGGTGTCGTCGACATCGACGTACCGCTTGCCCATGGCGCACCCGCCTCCGAAACCTTCAGCGACCGCTCCGGAGCCGTCGCGGTCGGCCGCCGAAGCAACAGGGGCAGCACCGCCGATGGTGAGGTCGACAGCATCGGCCGGTGCCTTGACGGCAATCATTTCGGTGGTGCAGACGGCGCTGAACAGTCGGGCTCCAGGCTTCAGGGTGGTGGACATTCGTGGATACTCCTTGTAACAGATAGTGGTATGCGCTCAACGCTGCCGAGCGGTTCAGGTGATGATTCTGTCATGAGACGTTGATTTACAACGTCTCAGCGAGTTCTTGTAGCACGAACCGGCGCAGCATCTTTCCGGTCTCGGTGTGGGGCAGTTCGTCTTTGAACACGATCTGTTCGGGCGTCTTGGAACCCCTCAGCTCAGCTCTCACGGCCTCGCGAAGCGTGTCTGCGTCGGCCGTCGCACCTTTACGCAGCACCACCGCAGCGACGATTCGCTGACCCCACTCTTCGTCGGGCAGCCCCACGACGCACGCTTCGGCCACTGCCGGATGAGCGAGCAACACCTCTTCGATTTCGGCTGGGGCGATATTCTCACCCCCGCGGATGATCGTGTCGTCAGAACGGCCCTCGATGAAGAGGTACCCGTCGGCATCGACGAACCCTCGATCGCGGGTGCAGAACCAACCGTCGGCGTCGAGCAAGCTGCCGGTGGCATACTCGCCCGAGATCTGGTCGCCGCGCAGGAAGATCATTCCCGACTCGCCCGCAGGTACCGGTCGATCCAGTTCGTCGCGGATTTCGATCTCGACCATTGGCAGCACTTGACCAGCAGAGCTGAGACGCCGCTTGATGAGTGGATCGTCGCTTTCGATCGCAGCCCGGTGATCGTCTGGCCCGAGCACTGCAATCGTTGACGCCGTTTCGGTAAGGCCATAAGCGTTGACGAACCCGGTGGTGGGAAACAGCGCCAGCGCGTCGACGAGTACGCGCTCGGAGACCTTGGCACCGCCATACGACAACGACTTCAAGGTCGGCACATCGGCCGATTGACCGCCGAGCGCGTCGACGATTCGCGACAGCATGGTGGGCACGACCATGGCGTTCGTAATACCTTCGCGGCGGACGGTGTCGAGCCACAGTGCCGGCTCGAAGGACCGCAGGTAGACCAGCCGACGGCCAGCGAACGTGTTCGACAACATGTTGGCCATGCCAGCTACGTGGTAGGGCGGCACGGCTACCAGCACCGCTTCCTCGGGGCCAGCCCCGCCGAACTCGACGGAGCCCAGCAGGTAGGCCATGAGATGGCGGTGACGTAGCAGTGCGGACTTTGGCTCGGAAGTGGTGCCGCTGGTGAACAGCACCACGGCCACCTCGTCGTCGTCGTACGGTGGATCGATGGCCGGCGGATCGGCGGGGAGCGATGTGAGCCAATCGTCAAAGACGATCGGGGTGGATTCGCCGCTGAGGCGCGGGGCTGTCGAGGCATCTGCGAGCACCAATGCACCCGGTTGTCGGGCGATGAGCGCGTTCAGATGATGATCTTCGAGCCGATAGTTCACCGGCACGAACGGAATTCCCGCCCACGCTGCGGCGAAGAGGGCGATGGGCAGCATGGGGTGGTTCTCACCCGCATACACGAGGGCCGTCGCTCCTTGCAGCGTGGATGCACCGGCGCGGACCAGCTGGCCAAAGCGAGTTCCTGTGACGGGATCGTCGGCGGTGCCCAGCAGCACCCGGTCGTCGAAGCCCGACTCGACCATCTCGACCAATGACGACAAATGCATGACTTCCCCCGGCTTTACGACTTCCTACCCCCATTGTCGCGGTCCGGTCAGCCAACTACAAACTCGCCGAGCAGCGGCGGAACATGCGCCGCGTGGCGCGCACCTGACGATTGGTGTCAGACACCGCTCGTCATGTCCCACTCCGATCGCGTCGAGTCGTGCGTTGACTCGGGCGCGTGACGGCGGATGACTAGGGTCACTTCAATGGTGATCCTGCTGCGACGAGTGTTCTGGCTAGCTGTAGTTGGTGGCGCTGCTTTCGCCGGTTGGAGTGTGTGGAGTCGACGCAAGTCATCGGTGGTTGGTGGGCCGCCCGAATGGCCGCCGATCGAGCCACCCACCACTTCGCCAACCGAGGCGCACGCCGAAGTGACAGCTGTCTCGCAGCCTTCGGCGAAGATCGACGTGGCGCTGATCGCCGCGTTACAAGAGGGTCCGTCGGCCCCTTCGGCTCTCACGTGGGTCGCATCGGACGGTGGCTCCTGTCCTGCAAGCCATCCGATCAAGGCGAACAGCAACTCGGGCATCTTTCACGTGCCTGGTGGCCGTTTCTACGACCAGACCCGGGCCGAACGGTGCTACGGCGTAGCAGAAGACGCCGAGGCCGACGGCTATCGTCGTGCAAAGAGCTAGCTCGACCTTGCCGGGCGGGATCATTCTGAAAGGAACGGAAACATGAAGGTTGTCGTCGACTTCGATGTATGTGCATCCACCGGTGGGTGCGCCCAAATCGCACCCGAAGTGTTCGAGGTCCGAAACGACGGGTATCTCTACATCCTGCAAGAAGAGGTACCAGAACACTTGCACGCAGCGGTGACCGAAGCAGCTGAAATGTGCCCCACTGCAGCAATCACGCTCGAAGCCTGACTTCGGTCGGCTGCCAGACGTGAACTTCCACGCACACCTTCGGGCGTCGTGGCATCGGTCAAAGTCGTCGTTGTGTGTCGGCCTCGACCCAGATGCCGGTCGCATGCCAACTCCCCTGCAAGGCGATGCCGACGCCGTGTACAAGTTCTGTGTCGCCATCATCGAT
Organism: uncultured Actinomycetota bacterium; assembly: GCA_963738275.1. GTDB lineage: Bacteria > Actinomycetota > Acidimicrobiia > Acidimicrobiales > Ilumatobacteraceae > Ilumatobacter. The sequence continues at coordinate 126,607 of CAVTVY010000014.1, read as the reverse complement.
GCAACCGCAGATCTGGTGTGCGCGTTCAAACCCCAGTTCGCGTACTTCGCTGCGCAACGGGCCGAGCCTGCGCTCGAACGGGTGTGCACCTACATCCGTGAGAATCATCCCGAGGTCACGCTCATCCTCGACGCAAAACGCGGCGATATCGGCTCCACCGCCGAGCAGTACGCGCTCGAGGCGTTCAGCCGCTACGGCGCACATGCGGTCACCGTGAACCCATACCTCGGGCTCGATTCGGTGCAGCCGTATTTCGAGCACGGTGCCATCATCGCCTTGTGCCGCACCAGCAATCCCGGCGGAGCCGACCTACAAAACCTCCTGGTCGCCCACGGCGACGGCGTTCGGCCCCTGTATGTGCATGTTGCCGATTTGGTGGCCAACAACTGGTCGCGGTTTGGCGAGTGCGGGTTGGTCGTCGGAGCTACGTATCCCGAGGAACTCGCCATGGTGCGGGCTGTGGCCACCGAACTCCCCATCTTGGTGCCAGGTATCGGGCAACAGGGCGGCGACGCTGCGGCAGCCGTTCGAGCTGGAAGCGCCGCCGACGGATACGGGCTCATGATTTCATCGTCACGCGCGGTGCTCTACGCGAGCAGCAGCGACGACTTCGCCGAGGCGGCGCGCCGAGTGGCGATCGAATCTCGCTTGGCAACCCTTCCCACCGGCACCTAGCACCTGCGTATCATCGTCACATGGCACTCATGAGCTCCAAGAACATGATGAAGGCGAAAGCCCTTCTCGACAAGAACAAAGGAAAGGTGTCGGGCGCAGTCGAAAAGGGCGCCGCCACCCTCGACAAAGCCACGAAAGGCAAAACCGCCAACGTGTCGGCAAAGGCAACGGCTGCGGCAAAGAAATATGCAGGAGACGACGCTCCAGCAGATCCAGCAGCAGATCCAGCAGCCGATGCCACGTCAGATTCCCCGCCACCGCCGCCACCGCCGCCACCGCCGCCGCCGCCCGCACCAAGTACGGACTCCTGAGTCGCGGCTGCCACCCTCATCCGAACTTCGTGGCAGCAATTCCCAGGAATCCTCGGTTTCCGGATCGAACAGCTTGCGAACCCACTGCCGCAAAGTAGTGGTTGAGCGGCCCGTCGGCGGCGCAACCGCGTAACAGCGTCAGCCGCGTAACACGGTGACGCTGAGGATGCCTGGGGAGGCTCTCAACACATCGATTGCTTCCGCGGGTGGCTCTTCGGTGGTGGCGAGCACCATCATCGCCGTGCCGGCCTGCGGCATGCGACCCACGTCCACCATTGTCACGGTGGCGATGTTCACAACTCTGTCAGCCGCGTAACACGGTGACGCTGAGGATGCCTGGGGAGGCTCTCAACACATCGATTGCTTCCGCGGGTGGCTCTTCTGTGGTGGCGAGCACCATCATCGCCGTGCCGGCCTGCGGCATGCGACCCACGTCCATATCGGCGATGTTCACACCGTGCTTGCCCATGGTGACGCCAACGAGGCCGATCACACCGGGCCGGTCGTCGTTCGTGATGACGACCATGTGTTCAGATGGCGGCACGTCGACGGAGTGGCCGTCGATGGCGACGATGCGCTGCTCGGCGCGACGACCTGCCAACGTGCCCGAGATGGAGTGTGTGCCATCACTGATGGTGACCAGGTTGACGTAGTCGTCGGTGTCTGGGCTGGTGACCTCGCGAATCGACAAACCTGCCGCCTTGGCCATGTTCGGCGCGTTGACGTAGCTCACCGGATCTTCGCTGAGACGGCTGAAGAATCCCTTCAACGTCGCCAGGCCAATCATGCGGGTGTCGTACTGTGCGAGATCTCCGTTGCAAGACACCTCAAACGAGTCACGCAAACCACCGGCAAGCGCCCCATACAGGCGGCCCAATGATTCGGCGAGAGGGAGGAAGGGACGCACCGCTTCGTGCGGTTCCACCGCGTCGACGTTGACTGCCCACGGCACAAAGTCGCCGGCCAGTGCCAGCTGCACCATGTCGGCAATGGCGTCGCCGGCTTTGTCTTGCGCCTCACGGGTGGATGCGCCGAGGTGCGGCGTCACCACGACCGACGGCAACTCGAAGAGCGGGGACTCTGTAGTGGGTTCAGCATCGAATACGTCGAGTGCAGCGCCGGCGATGATGCCCTCGCTGATGCACTCGGCCAGGTCGGATTCCACCACGATGCCGCCCCGAGCGACGTTGATCACACGCAACGACGGCTTGGCCTTCAACAACAGGTCACGATTGATGATGCCCTTCGTCTCGGCGGTCTTGGGAAGGTGGATGGTGAGGAAGTCAGACTCTGCGACCAGCTGGTCGAGCGGCATCAGCTCAACGCCCATCTGGCGGGCACGGTCGGCAGACACGAACGGGTCGTATGCGACGATTCGCATCTGAAAGCCCTTGGCGCGGTCTGCGACCAGTTTGCCGATTCTCCCGAGGCCCACGACGCCGAGGGTTTTGTCGGCGAGTTCCACGCCCTCCCATTTGCTGCGTTCCCAGCGACCGGCCACGAGCGCGGCATGAGCCTGTGGCACATTGCGAGCTTGCGACAGCAGAAGTGCCATCGTGTGTTCGGCGGCGGAAATGATGTTCGACTGAGGCGCATTGACGACCATGACACCGCGCTCGGTGGCGGCTGGCACGTCGACGTTGTCGAGGCCGATGCCTGCCCGCCCAACCACCACGAGGTCGGTGCCAGCAGCGAGTACCTCTGCTGTGACCTGTGTCGACGAGCGGATGATGAGCGCGTTTGCGCCAACAATCGCTGTGAGCAGAGACTCGGGCGACAGATCGAGTTGGACGTCGACGTCGTGTCCGGCGTCACGAAGACGGTCGAGTCCGCCATCGGCGATTGCTTCAGATACCAGGATGCGAGCCATACGATCGTCATGCTTACAGCCGCGACCACCCGGAACCCAACGGGTTGAACGAGTCGTAAAGAGATCTCACCCATCGTTTCCTGGGATGAGCCCGTTCCAAGCGATTACGGTTTCAGGCATGCACGACCCCGGGCTCGAGATCCGAACGCTGGAGACGCCCGAAGACATGGCGTCGATCGCCACCATGTTTCAGCAGGTATGGGGGTCCGTCGAGCCAATCGTGGGCGTCGAACTCTTGCGGGCGTTGGCATACAGTGGTGGTTACGTGGCTGGGGCGTTCGTTGCGGATCACCTCATCGGGGCGTCGTTAGGGTTTCTTGGGAGGCACGACGGCCAAGAGGCACTCCACAGTCACATCACCGGCATTCTTCCGGGCGTGCAACACAGCGGTGTCGGCCGGGCTGTCAAAGACCACCAGCGCGAATGGGCTGCCGAGCGCAACATCCCGTGGATCACCTGGACCTTCGATCCGCTCGTGCGCCGCAACGCCTGGTTCAATCTCGAGGTACTCAAGGCTCACGTGGCCGACTACCTGGTGAACTTCTACGGTCAGATGAACGACTCGATCAACACCGACGAAGAGTCCGATCGGTTGGTGATCGCCTGGTCCACTGACGCAGCCAGCGAGCCCCAACGTCCGGTACCAGCGGGCCCAGGCCGGGTGGTGCGCGTCGCCACTCCCGACGACATCGTGGTGTTGCGACGCACCGACCCCGCTGCCGCTGCAGAGTGGCGACTCCGCGTGCGAAGGGAACTTGGCGACCGCATGGCAGCAGGTGCAGTCGTCACCGAGTTCACCCGCGATGGCGACTACATCGTGCATGTTCCCGACGGCATCGAGTGAACGCAACATGAGTTGCACCGTCCGATGAGCTCATCGTCATGAGCGGCATGCGCCTGGTCGAGCTCGAGCTGCGGCGAATCGCACTCGATCTGGTCACACCGTTTCGCACCAGCTTCGGAACAGACCTGCACCGCGACATCCTCTTGGCCCGCGTGACCGTCGATGGCCCATACGGGCTCATCCACGGGTGGGGTGAATGCGTTGCGGGTGAAGAACCCGCCTACTCGGCCGAGTGGGTCGATGGAGCACAACTCGTCATCACGGATCACCTGTGGCCAGCCCTCGTCGCGGCGTCATCCGACAGCGGCGTCACCGCTGCCGCGGTCAGTCCGAGTCTCGAGCGATACACCGGTCATCCCATGGCGAAGGCCGTACTCGAAGCTGCGGTGCTCGACGCCGAACTCCGCGCCAGCAGTTCTACGTTGCACAAGTTGTTTGGCGGCACGCGCGACCGCATTCCGAGCGGAGTGAGCGTAGGCATCTTCGACTCACTCGACGTGCTACTCGCACAGGTGCAGGGGTACGTCGACGACGGGTATGTGCGGATCAAGCTGAAGATCGAGCCCGGATGGGATCTCGAACCGGTCCGCCTCGTGCGCGAACTCATTGGCCCGAGGATGCCGCTACAGGTAGATGCCAACACTGCGTATCAGCCGCGGCGACATCGCCCATCTCTGTCGGCTCGACGAGTACGACCTGTTGCTGATCGAACAACCGCTGCCCGAAGACGACCTGCTCGGCCATGCCCAACTCGCGAGAGCCACCGCTACCCCGGTGTGCCTCGATGAGTCGATCGTGTCGCTGCGTACTGCGTCTGATGCGATCGATCTGGGTGCTGCCGAGATCATCAACATCAAGCCGGGCCGGGTCGGTGGTTACCTCACCGCGCGACGGATACACGACCTGTGTGTGAACCGTGGCGTGCCAGTGTGGTGCGGCGGCATGGTGGAAACTGGAATCGGCCGAGCGGCCAACGCGGCACTCGCAGCGCTGCCTGGCTTCACGCTGCCCGGCGACATCAGCGCGTCAACCCGGTTCTACGCCCGCGACATCGTCACCGAACCCATCGTTGTGGTCGACGGCCAGGTAGCGGTACCAACGGCTCCCGGCATGGGATTCGAACTGGACCACGACTTCCTCGACAGCATCACCACCTCGGTCACCACCCTTCACGCCTGACCACGACGTGTCTGACACGTCGTGGCACACGTCGTGGCAACCACGACGTGTCAGACACGTCGTGGTTAGCATCCCTGAGATGTACCAGTTCTTGTCGGTGGAGTGGATCGAAGCGGTCAGTGAAATTCGTCAGCGCCGCGTTGGCGACGCGCCCGCCACCGCGATCACAGCTCAGATCAACTTGGTCGTCACCGACGTCCCGTTCGGGGAAGGCACCGTGTGGGCCTACCTCGACACCACCAGCGGCACCATGCAGGTGGAACTCGGTGAGTTCGAAGAGCCCGATGCGGTCATCATGACCGACTACCACGTGGCGAAGTCGCTCATCGTCGACGCCGACCCGGCGTTTCTGATGCAAGCGTTCCTCGGTGGCCGGATCAAAGTGCAGGGCGACATGACCAAACTGCTCGCCCTCCAAAGTGCCGCGCCCGACGCTGAATTTGCCGACGATCTCGCAGCCGAAATCCGCGCCGTCACCGCCGAATAGTCGTCCTCTTACCGCGGGTGGGTGAACGCCTTCATCGCTTCGGCGAGGTCGTTCGAGCTCCCAGCGCGTGGGGTTCTCGATGGAGTCGCCGATGAGGGTCCACGGTTCCAACCGGCGAACCGTGCCGCCCTGGATATAGAACGTCTCCCCGGTGAACGGACAGTCCGAGCCCGACAGGTACGCCACCAGAGGAGCCACATTCGCCGGGTTCCACACATCGAAGCCCTCGGCAGGTGCTTCCATGATCTCGGGCAAGCCGGGCGAAGCCAGCGTGAGCCGGGTGCGTGCTCCGGGCACGACGCAGTTCGACACCACGTCGTACCGTGCCAATTCCTTGGCGGCTATCTGGCTGAGCGTGACGATGCCCGACTTCGCCGGCCCGTAGTTGATTTGCCCTGGGTTTGCGTAGATGCCCGACGTGGAACTGGTATGCACCAGGTTGCGACGGCGGCGACTACCCGCATGGTACTGATCTCGCCAATACTCAGCAGCAAAATGGCTTGGCAGCGAAGTGGCCCTTGAGGTGCACGCGCACGACCTCATCGAAGTCTTCCTCGGTCATCCTTGCCAGTGAGGCATCGCGGAGAATTCCAGCGTTGTTGATGACAATGTCGAGTTCCCCAAACACGTCGAGCGCGGTGTGGACGAGGGCCGACGCCCCGGCCCACGAAGCGCAATCGTCGGCGTTGGCGACGGCTTCACCTCCGGCCGCAACGATGGCAGCGACCACCTCGTCGGCGGGGCTCGCATCTGGCGCGGCCCCGTCGCTTGCAACCCCGAGGTCGTTCACGACCACTTTCGCACCGTGGCTGGCCAGCATGAGAGCGTGCTCGCGCCCGAGCCCACGACCGGCACCCGTGACGACCGCAACTCTGCCCGCGAGGGAACTCATGTGGATACCTTTCTGGGCGGCGCCGCCCGGCGTCACCGCGACGCAACCGTAGCGATCAGAGGGCCACGATGTCGACTTGCGTACCGCGCCGGAACTGCTGCCCGATCTCGGGCACCACGCCGGCAATGGAGTACTCCTGCACCGCACCTTGGGCATCGCCGAAGGTGAGGACTGCGGTGAAGCCCTCTGCTTCGAGCAGCGCTTGCGCCTCCTCGAACGTGGTGACGACCGAGAGGTCTGGGAACGACACCAGATCGACCCCAAGCGAAACAACCACGGGGACGTCAGTGCCACGTGGCACCTCGGTACCGGGCGCAACCGCCTGGGAAATGATCGCCCCTGCCGGAATTTCGTCGTTGAACTCCTGTCCTGCGGCAGAAACCGTGAGTTGGATCGACTCCATTGCAGCCACTGCATCGGCCACGAGGAACCGGAAGACGTCAGGCACCACGCGTGGCGCTGGCCCGGTGGACACCACGAGTTGCACGACAGTTTCGGGCAACACCTCGGCACCTGCGGCCAGCGTTGGCTGATCCGGCACCGTCCACGACACCACCACGCCCGGGGCCACGACCTCATCGAATTGCTCGACAACTGTTGGCACCAGCCCGATGCCAACCAGATGCCGTCTGCGCCTCGCTGACGGGCAGCCCGGTGGACTCGGGCAACGGCCGCAACGTTGGCCCGAGACTGACGACCATGAGGAATGGTTCGTCCTGCGCCAGTTCAACACCCGCCTCGGGCACCGTGCGAATGACCTGACCGGCGACAGGTACGTCGTCGTTGCGTTCTTGCTCCACAGACACCACCCAGCCATTGGCGGCGATGATGTTGCGGGCCTCGGCCTCGGGTTGGCCGGTGAGGTTGGGCACGATGTAGCTCGGCGTGCGAAAGAGCCTGGTGGCAAGCACCCCCAGCGCGACCAACGACGCGATGACCACGAGACCGAGCAAGATCTTCCAAGGAAACCGGCGCTGCTTCTTCACCCGTGGCGTTGCAACAGCTGGCATCTGTGCAGTCGTTACCACCGGGCGTGGGCCGACGGCCTCTGTCACCTGAGAGTCGGAGGGCAACTCATCTTCGATGCCGGCGTCGAGTGGAAGGATCACCAGATCGTCCGCTCGACTAGCAACGGGAATATCAGGGTCGGACTCGATCGACGTGCCACCCAGCGTGTCGATGGAAGAGTCGCTCGGTCGATCGCTCGGCGTGTCGACCTGAGATGGCTCGACGACAGTCTCAGGGCTGGATGTCGGCTCGGCGGCAGCGACGACAACGAGCGGTTCGGTGGGGGCGAGCGAACCGACCGGCCGGTGCACTCCGCCGGTTGGGTCGTCGGGTGACCGCAGATCCGATTCGGGGATGTCGAACAGCCCGGTGGCAAACAATGGCAGTGGTTCGGGGCGGGGCAACTTGCTGGCGACGCCGACGAGGGCCTTGCCGAACTCGGCTGCAGATGACCGATCGTGGGCCTCGGGTCGACCGGCCCGCTCGAGCACGGACGCCAATGGCCCAAGATCTGCGGACACGGGCATCAACCGCCCGATGCGGGCAGACAGGGTGGCAACCGTGGAGTCAGCCTTGAACGGCAACGTCCCGCTGACCGCTTCGTGCAGTGTGAGCCCCAATGCGTAGACGTCGACTTTGCCATCGATCGGAGGTGCATCGGGGCTGACATCGGCCTGCTCTGGTGCTGCGTACCAGGCGATGTGCGTCGATACCGACTCTGGCCGTTCCCACAACTTTTCGCCGAGCAGCCGTGCCAAACCAAAGTCGATGATGCGTAATCGACGGTCGTCGCCGAACACCAACTTGGACGGTGTGAGCTCGCCGTGGACGAGACCTCTGCGGTGTGCGTAATCGAGACCGCGGCACGCGTCGAGGCCCACCGCTAGGGCCTGTGACGGGGTGAGCCGTCGGCCGCGGTCGAACATGTCGCGCAGGCTGCCACCGGTGAGTTGCTCGACGACGACGTAAGCAGTGGAAACATCGCCAACTGGAGCGATTCCCCAGTCGTAGATGGCCGCAATATTCGGATGGCTCAGCGCCGATGCGGCACGCATGCGCTCATCGAACAGCTCACGGAACGATGGCGGGGCCGCAAGTTTTGGCCGAATCAGCTTGAGCGTGACGACCCGCCCTGATTGGTCGTCGACGGCGTCGTACAGCGCCATGGTTGAGCCTTGGGACCCCAATCGAAGCACTCGAAAACGGCCGGCCAAAGTGGTGCCGACCAGGTCTTCCAGCACAAACGGGCTGGTGGGAGATTCATCGCTCGGTTCCACGAAGCGTGAACGCTACCGGCTGCCTCAGTGCTGTGGGGTGACGCCCCCGGCGCGAGCGGTGTGGTTCGGCGAGTCTGAAAGCGGGTCAGAATTCGTCGTAAACCGCGGCATGATGATGGCTGTGAACGACAGTTCCGAAGACACCCTCGACGAAATCGACCCTGAAATCGACCCGAATGACCTGGTCGACCCCGTGGTCACGACCGAAGTCATCGGTGACAGCACGTCGTTCGACCACCCCGGCAATACCGACGGCGCCGACCACGGCGACCGTGACGACCGTGACGACCGACGACGTGACGATGGCGCCCCCCAAGTGGCTTGGTGGCGCCGTCTCGACAAGGTGGTCGTGATCGCCTGCTTCTTTCTGGCACTCGGCGTCGCCTTCGTGGCACGCGGCCTTCTGGTGAGCGTCACCGGTGACGACCGCTCGCCGCTTCCCACAAACATCGAACAGGTCACCCCGGTGCCCGAGGCGGTGCAGGCGCTCAGCCAGACGCAGGTGTTTGCCGACCTCGCCGAAGGTTTCACCGGCACATTCACCATCGACGGCATCGCCATCGATACCGCAAGCATTCGCGATGTCGCCATCGAAAACCCACAACCCGGGCAGCAGACCACGCTTCCCCCAGTAACGATTTTTGAGCCCGGCAACGCCACGTTGACGTTTGTCCCGAGCAGCGGCGCGCCCATCGAGTCGTTCAGCGAAGGCGTACATACGGTGATACTGCGCTACTGGAACATGGAACAGGGCCAGAACACCGCCCGCTTGTACACCTGGACGTTCAACGTCGTCTAGCGGTGGACCGGAAGGGTTGTTTGCCGGCAGATCAGATGGGCAGTTCGCCCGTCTGCAGCAGCTCGTCGAATCGGTCTGCCGGCACCACCGGGGTTCCCATCGCGTCTGCTTTGAGGAGTTTGCTCGCACCAGCACCCTCGCCGACGACCAATGCAAATGTCTTCTTCGAGACACTTCCTGGGCTCTTGCCGCCGCGCGACTCGATCGCTTCCTCGGCCTGCTCTCGGGTGTAACCCGGCACAGCGCCTGTGACCACGACGATCTTGCCTTCCAGGATTTGGGGAATCGCGAGCCGGGCGGCCTCACGCGCAGCCATCTCCTGTTCGCTGCCGAAGTTGACTCCCGCCGCTTCGAGACGATCGATGAACTCGCGATTGGAATCGTTGGCGTACCACCGGCCGAGCGCGGTGGCGATGACCCCGCCAACGCCGTCGACGGCGGCGCGCTCGTCGTCGGTGGCCTCAAAGACACGGCGGAGGGTTCCGAACCGTGCGGCAAGCACTTGCGAAGCGGAAGGCCCGAGGTGTTTGATGCCGAGCGCAGTGAGCACTCGCGGCAACGGACGACCCTTCGACTCCGCGATCGCGTCGACCAATTTCTGGGCGCTCATGAGAGCGAAGCCGTCGAGCTCGGCCAGCTGTTCAGCTTGCAGCGCGTAGATGTCGGCCGCATCACGAACCAACCCCGCCTCGGTGAGTTGCTGCACCGTGCGTTCGCCCAAGCCCTCGATGTCCATCGCCCCCCGCGATGCCCAATAGATGATTCGTTGATCGCGCTGGAACGGGCACTCGGGCTCCACGCAGCGGGTGTCGGCCTCACCTGGAGGTCGCACCAGCGCGCTGCTGCAGCGGGCACGGACACGTCGTGGGAAATTCCCATGGCGGCGTATTCGGCGGTCGCATCGACAGCACCGGCCCGACAACCTCGGGAATGACATCGCCAGCCTTGCGCACGATGACGGTGTCGCCGGGCCGAACGTCTTTCAGCGCAACCTGGTCTTGGTTGTGCAGCGTCGCCATCTGCACGGTCGACCCACCAACGAACACCGGCTCCAGCACAGCGAACGGTGTCGTTCGACCCGTGCGACCAACGGACACTTCGATGTTGCGTAAGCAGCGTGGTCCGTTCCTCCGGGGGAAACTTGAAAGCGATTGCCCAGCGCGGAGCGCGCGAAGTAAACCCCAGCCGTTCGCGCTGACCGAGGTCGTCGACCTTGACGACCACCCCGTCGATGTCGTAGCCGAGGTCATGGCGATGATCTTGGCGAAACGCGCAATACTCGGCGACCTCTTCGATCGTGTCGAACACTCGGAGTTCAGGATTCACCGGAAGCCCCAAAGCGGCAATGACGTCGAGGGTGTGTTGGTGACTCGTGAACTCGGGCCCACCGATTCACTTCGCCCAACTGATACGCCCAGAACGACAGTTGCCGCTTGGCAGTCATCGCCGGGTCTTTCTGGCGGAGACTGCCAGCAGCCGCGTTCCGGGGGTTGACGAGTGGCCGATCACCGTTGGCCACATAGTGCTCGTTGAGCGCGGCGAACACGGCGCTCGACATGTACACCTCGCCACGCACTTCGAAGACCTCAGGGATGGCCACGTCGCCTTCCCTGAGGAAGTGAGGGATGTCCGCGATGGTACGAACGTTGGCCGTGACGTCTTCGCCGACCTTGCCGTCGCCGCGAGTTGCGGCTTGCACCAGTTCACCGCGCTCGTACCGCAAGCTCATGGCGAGGCCGTCGAACTTCAGCTCGGCGACGAAGCGAGGCGTTGCGCCATCGAGTCCGCGTCTGCACCCGATCTGCCCATGCCATCAGCTCGTCTCGACTCATGGCGTTGTCGAGGCTGGTGAGCGGCACCGCATGAACGACCGGAGCAAAGGTGTTGACCGGTGCGCCACCCACATCCATTGATGGCGAACCTGCGTCGGCGAGTTCCGGATGGTCTCGCTTCGAGTTCGCGTAGCTCACGCACCAGAGCGTCGTAGTCGCCGTCGGGGAGTTCGGGCGCGTCGAGTGTGTGGTACAGGCGATTGTGATAGGCGACCTGAGCGCGCAGCGCGTCGATGCGATCGGCAACGACTTCGAGATCAGAGGTATCGAGACCACGACCGTCAAGATGTGCAGCCCTGTCGGGTGGAATGTTCGCCGGAGCCATCGGCGCGTCAGGCCCCGAGCAGGAAGCGCGCCGACGAACCCTCGCCGCGAGCGAGGCGAGCGATGTCGGCAACGGTGGAGGTGACCTGGTCGACGACAGGTTTGTTGTGCCCGCACAACCCACCGGCCGGAGCGAACATGCACTGCTCGCGCAATCGCAGCGGCTCGCAGCCTTGTTGGACGAGCTTGCACCACGACTGGGTGAGTCGTTGCCAGGCTCGGTTGGGTGTGTCGCTGATGGGGCCTTCGGTGGCGGCGGCGCCCCAAATGATCCAACCGCCACGACGCAAGAACTGGTCGATGTGACCCGCCGCCGCGCCGACGTCGGCAAGCGTCGGCACCGCCAAGACGTCGGGCCCAGCATCGAGCACGAGCCCAATATCGCAGTCGCGGCCGACCTGCACCCCGGCGACCGCCAGGTGCTCGACCGCCGCAAGCGCTCCGGACAGCACGTCGACCGCCTCGCCAGGAGCGAGCGGGAAGTCTGGTTGGCTGACGGCTCCGATGTCGTGTTCGTTGAACACCACCATCTGGGCCGCGTAAGGGGCAGCGGCGCGCACGGCCTGAGCCAGCGCGACCGCATGGCTACGAACGGCGTGCTGGGCGACCTGGAAGGCAACCTCGGCGCGACACCCTGCACGACGCAGAGCCAAACCCAGCGTGATCGGACCTACCAGACGCCACGTCACTGGCCCCGCGTAGTCGATCTCGGCCATGTGAGCCAACCCCGCCCGGAACGAACCGAACGCATCGGAACCAACATCGGTGACGACTGGGGCCGTGTCGCTGAGACCCGATGCATCGAGTACGAAGGTGCCGTACTGGCCGAACGTGACGCCTGGAACGCCCGCGAGTGCTTGTGCGATCGGCGACTCAGCCGGCGAACGGCGCGGCAACGACGGCAGTACCGGAACGTCGTATGTATCGAACGAAAAGGCGATGGCGCTCGACGCCCGGCGGTGCGGCAGGCTCCCCGGCCCTGTGGTGCTGCCGGGCGCAATGATGTCGAGCGCGCGTCGGTGAATCACCGTCCGCTGGCCTCCGACCGATCCCATCGACCCATCGTGGCAGGTCACGTGACGAGGACGACGATTCTTTCGGATTCTTTCCGGCCACTCCTCGCGGCACACTGTCGGGGTGCCGTCTTCGACCAACACCGAGCGCCTCCTACCATGGGTGCTTCGGGCTGCGTGGGTTGGCCTGCTAGTAGTTGGCGGCGAGGCCGTCGAACAGGCCACGGCAGGTCGCAGCGACGCCGTTCAGGCTGTTGCCATTTGGGGTGGAGGCCTGCTGTGGCTGGTCGGTGTGATCGCCATGGCCAGCTGGCCGGCGTGGTCACCCTCACCGCGTCACGGGCCATCGTGCCCATTCGCCATTCCGGCAATGGCGACGGCCTGGATTGCCGGTGCGAGCGCAGGGCCGGCGCATGTCGGTCGGGCTGGCGCTGGCGAGCGCAGCGGTGGTCAGTTCGGCCGAGTTCGGCCGAGCGTTCGCCCAAGCCTCGGCATACGGCCACGAGCAGCGGTACCCGCTTCGCCCACCACCGGCCTACCTCGTAGCTGCGGCCGCCGCCTGGATGCTGATGAGCGGCGGGCGTACTGGCTGGGCCACTTGCTCCTTGCCCAGAAGCAATGGATCGCCGGCGTTGTCGTGTGCATGTCTTGCCATCATCATTGCTGTCTGGTCGTGGCCGCGTTGGCACAAGTTGTCACGACGCTGGCTGGTGATCGTGCCAGTCGGTGTGGTGATTCACGACCACCTCATCCTCGGGGAGACGCTGATGTTGCGCCGCCAGGAAGTTGGCCGGCGTACGTCTGGCACCGGCCGACACGCAGGCGTTCGACCTCACCGGCCCGGCCTCCGGCCACGCGCTCGAGATCTCGACCACCGAATCGGTCACCGTGATCCTGGCCGCCTCGCCGAAGGAACCGCGCGGCAAAGTCATTCACCTCACGGCTTGCTTGGTGGCGCCGTCACGCCCGGGTCAAGCGTTGCATGCGATCGCGGAGCGGCGGCTCCCCGTCGGCTGAAACGGTGTGCCATGTCACTGCTACGTCAAGCTTCGTGCCGCCAAGTCGACTGCAAGCCCGCCGCCCAACACGAAGCGATCGGTTGGGTCGTAGAACACCACCGATTGGCCGGGGGCGATGCGCCGCTCGGGTTGATCCCACACCACGTCGACGCTGGGTGCTACCTTCTGCGTTCGACTGAGATGCGAGCCAGACGCGGCGTTCCATGTGCGCTGCATTGCACGAGAACCGAGCCGGTCACCGGCTCGTCAACCCAACCGACCGCCGACACCATGATGGCCGCGTCGTGTAGGTCGACGTCGTCGCCGACAACTACGACACCGGTGGCAACGTCAACTTCGGTGACGTAACGTTTCGGTCCGCCACCGGGCAAGCCCAACCCACGCCGTTGACCGATGGTGACCATTTCGACTGCGTCGACCTCACCCACACGCTCACCAGATTGATCGACCACTTCTGCCCGGTGAAACGGGATGCGATGCCCGAGGAAGGTTTCACGCCCGCCGGTTGAGGTGATGAAGCACACATCTTGGCTGTCTGGTTTCGACGCGGTGCGCAACCCCATCGCCTCCGCTAGACGACGGACCTCGGTTTTGTCGATGTCGCCGACAGGAAACAACGTCCGCGACAAGTGCGGCTTGATCGAGCATGTGCACGACATAGCTCTGATCCTTCGCCGCATCAGCACCACGAACGAGGCGAAAGCGGTCTCCGTGCTGCTCGACTCTGGCGTGGTGGCCCGTCGCGATGGCATCGAAACCGAGTTGATCGGCGCGGTGCAACAGACGACTGAACTTCACGTGACGGTTGCACTCGATGCACGGGTTGGGCGTGACGCCCATGGTGTGCGCGGCGATGTACGGGTCGACCACGTGCTCGTTGAAATCGTCGCCGAAGTTGAACACCAAGTGGTCGATATCGAGTTGCTGCGCAACGCGGCGCGCATCGTCGACATCGCTGACGCTGCAGCAACCGGTATCGCTGTCGCCGCCCCACAGCTTCATCGTTACCCCAACGACCTGGTGACCCTGTTGCAGCAAGAGCGCACCGGCCACTGACGAGTCGACCCCGCCGCTCATCGCAAGCATGACCTTCATCGCAGACGCCCTTCATCGCGACACGTGCTGCATCGCGACAGCCGACTTCCGCAGTTGATGAATCGCAGCCTCGAATCACTTCGATCGCGCGATCGACGTCGGCGTCGGTGGTGGTGTGCCCGAGCGTGAGTCGCAATGCGCCAGACGAGCGGACCCGGTCGACGCCCATTGCGGCGAGCACGTGGGAAGGCTCCATCGCGCCGCTTGCGCATGCCGAGGCTGCGCTGGCGCACACCTCAGCCTCGTCGAGCAGGAACAGCAACGATTCGCTCTCGATGCCCTCGATGCAGACGTGGGCCGAACCTGCGACCTTCCGGTCGCGGGCGACCGTTTCGGTGACGCCGTCGACCGCGCCCACGAGGCTGTCGACCAGACCGGTCTCGCAACGTCGCGATGCGGACAAGTTCCGACGAGCGTTCGCTATCGGTGAGGGCAAGTGCCTCGGCCATGGCAACCACGCCAGCCACGTTGTGGGTGCCGCTGCGCCGCTCACGTTCCTGGCCGCCACCAGTGATGAGCGGGGCGACATTCACACCTTGCCGGATGGTGAGGACACCAACACCTTTGGGCCCACCGAACTTGTGGGCACTGAACGACATGAGGTCGACCAGGGGCGCGATGGTTCGCAAGTCGATCCAGCTCGGGGCCTGCACTGCGTCGGTGTGCAACAGCGCCTTGGGGGCAAAACGGCGGACGAGCCGCGACACGAGCGCCAGGTCTGTGATGGTGCCAACTTCGTTGTTCACCGCCATGACGCTCACCAGACCCACCGGGTTCGCAATGAGCGCAGCTTCGAGCTCGTCGAGCCGGATGTGGCCGGTGGAGTCGACACCGACGATGATGCCGTCGCGCTGTTCGATCGGGTGCAATACCGCGTGGTGCTCGGCCGCCGAGCAAACAGCAAGCGACCGGCCACGCCAGCGATGACGGTGTTGTTTGATTCGCTTCCGCAGCCCGTGAACACCACTTCACCGGGCTGCACGCCAAGCGCCACTGCCACCCGGTCACGGGCCTCGTCGAGCGCCTTGCGGGCATCTCGTGCGAACCGATGGCTCCCGCTGGGATTTGCGAACCGCTCGCTGAAGAACGGCAACATCGCTTCGACCGCGCTCGACCGAACCGGTGTCGTCGCCGCATGATCGAGGTAGGTGATGCCCACGTCGTTGAGGCTACCGACGCAAACTGCTCTGCCCGAGGCCGAGCCTCCACGGGACTGGTCTGCGCCGTTAGCTTCGCTGGCATGGACGGATACGACCACCAGAGCTACGGCGAGGCGTTTGCCGACGTGTACGACGAGTGGTACCACGATGTGTCTGATGTGGCGGCGACGGTCGCTGGCTTGCTCGCGTTCGTCGACGTCGGTGGGCGCATTCTCGAACTGGGGGTCGGTACGGGTCGGCTCGCCGTGCCGTTGGCCGAAGCTGGCGCTGCCATTGGCGTCACGGTCGTCGGCGTCGATTCCAGCCCGTCGATGCTCGCCGGGCTTGCCAAGCGCGACCCGAGCCGGGCTCGTTGCGGTGGTGCTGCGGCCACATGGTCGATGATGCGCCAGACGGGCCGTTCGACCTGGCGTTCGTGGCGTACAACACCTTGTTCAATCTCACCGCCGACGGGGAGCACGCCAAGTGTTTCGAGGCGATGGCGAAGCGACTTGCTCCCGGTGGCCGATTCGTGGTGGAAGCGTTCGTGCCCGACGAGCCGCCGCGGTCGGGCGACGACGTGAGCGTTCGCACCATCGCTGCTGATCGTGTTGTTCTGTCGGTGACGAAGTACTCGCCGGAACATCACGGCGCCGAGGGGCAGTTCATCGAGTTCACCGAAACTGGCGGGGTTCGGCTCCGTCCGTGGGCTGTGCGCTACGCCACGCCAGCGCAACTCGACGTGCTACGCCCTCGTCGGCCGGGTTCCAACTCGAACACCGATGGGAGTCGTTTGGTGACGCTGCGTACCCCAATTCGTTCGACGAGGACTCGAATCGTCACGTTTCGGTCTATCGGCTTGCTCGCACGACGTGATTGGTCAGGATTGGTCACGAATGGTCGGATCGCGCTGCGCGCGCGGCGTATCCTGAACCGCAATGAGTCAGATGCGTCTCAACCAGCTGACTGGGCGGTGGGTAACGATCGTTGCCGAGCGTGCACAGCGGCCGACCGACTTCGCTCCCCGCGCCAAGCTCGAGTTCGACAACGACCGTCCGTGCCCGTTCTGCCCCGGCAACGAAGAAGCCACCCCGCCCGCGCTCGAAACCATCGACGCAGGAGGCAGTTGGACCTTTCGGGTCGTTCCCAACCTCTACCCGGCGTTCAAGGGCGACGACGGATTTGCCGTTCATCACGAAGGCCCAGTTCATGTTCGCGCCGAAGGCACCGGCCTACACGAAGTGTTCGTGTACTCCCCCGACCACAGCGTCGCGCTCGATTCGCTCGACGACGAGGCCGCTGGCGAGTTCATGATGGCACTCAAACGTCGCTTCACCGAGCACGCCGCCATCCCGCACATTCGATACACCCAGGCGATTGTCAACCACGGCCGAGAAGCGGGCGCTTCGCTGGCGCATCCGCATGGTCAGTTGCTCGGCCTTCCATTTGTTCCCGGCGAAGTGCTCGACGAAGAACGTGCCTTTGCTCGCTTTGCAGGAGGTTGCCTGCTGTGCACCACCGTCGAAGCAGAATCGTCTACCGGCGAACGTGTGGTGTACGAAAATGATGACGTCGCAGTCATCTGCCCGTACTGGAGCGGTTCTCCATACGAACTGCTCATCGTTCCTCGCCGTCACGATCTCCACCTGCAAGATGCAGACGACGATTCGTTGCGGGCAGTTGGGCGGGCGCTGCGCGACGCCACCGCATTCTTGAACCGCACTCTCGGCGACGTTGCTTACAACGTGGGTTTCCACACTGCACCGCACACGCACGTTGGCGAGTACCACTGGCACATCCACATCTGGCCCAACCTCGTCACGCAGGCCGGGTTCGAGCGCGGCACCGGTGTGCTGATCAACATCGTGCCGCCCGAGCAGGCAGCGGCGCAGCTACGCGAAGCTGCTGCGCTGACAGGACGCTGAACTACCCGTGGCGGGCATTCGGGTCGCCGTCGAACTCGACGCGCCGGCCGAAACGGTATGGGCCTACCTTGAACAGGTGGAACGGCACGTCGAGTGGATGGCCGATGCCGAGTCGATCACGTTCGAGTCGCTGCAGCAACGGGGCGTTGGCACCGCCTTCAACTGCGCAACGAAGTTCGGTCCGATCCGTCTCGATGATCGCATGGAGATCACCGAGTGGGTAGCTGAGCAGCGAATGGGAGTTCGGCATACTGGTCTCGTCTCGGGCAGCGGTGTGTTCGAACTCGAGCCGATCGACATGGCTCGTCGAACCCGGTTCACATGGACCGAGACGTTGCAGTTTCCTTGGTATTTCGGTGGTCGGCTGGGTCGGGCGATCGCATCGCCACTCATCTTGAGACCGGTGTGGCGGCGCAATTTGCGCACCCTCGCGGCTCACTTCAACCCGGCGTAGGGGTTGGCTCACCTTGCGAATCCTCATGCTGACATGGGAGTACCCGCCAAGTTCGGCCGGTGGCACCGCAGCGCACGTCGATGGACTTTCACAAGCAATGAGCCGACAGGGCCACGAAGTGGTGGTGATCACTCGTCGAACTCCCGGAACGCCCACAGACACCAGGGTCGGGTCCGTCAGGGTGTTGCGAGCCGATGTGGAGTTGCCCTGGCTGCCAGACAATCCCGTCACCCAAGCCGCCTCGGCCAACCACGCGTTCGTTGCGCTGTCGTCGCGACTCTTGGCATGGCGCCCGCACATCGTCCATGCGCACGATTGGTCGGTGGCCTGGGCGGCGAACGCGCTCACCGAAATTCATGGCGCACAAATGGTCACCACGTTTCACGGCACCGAGCGTGGCCGTCACGGCGGCCACCTCCCGCCCGGTGACGCTTCCGATATCAACACCGTCGAGTGGTGGCAGGCGTACCGCTCGGCGCGGGTCACGGCGTCCACGAAACTGTTGGCACGGGAAATCGTCGAAGGGTTTGAACTCGATCCAGATCGGGTGACCCGCGTGCCGGCTGGAATCGATCCAACCTGGTGGCAGACCATCGGCCCGGACGAAATGGTTGACGAACGAAGCCGCCGCATCTTTGCTTGGGGACGCGTGCAGTACGAGAAGGGCTTTCAGGTGTTGGCCCGCGCCGTGGCCACGCTGCGCGTCCGGGAACCAGGCCTCGAGTGCACCATTGCCGGACGCGGCTCGTACTTACCGGAGCTGCAATCGCAGATCGATATCGCCGGTGTCGGTGACATCATCGAGCTGCCGGGGTTCGTCAACGACAACGAACTTCGGGCATGTGTTCACGGGGCAGGTTGTGTCGTCATCCCATCGCTGTATGAACCGTTCGGCGTGGTCGCTCTGGAGGCGCTGGCGGGAGGTGCCCCGCTCGTCGTCGCCAACACGGGCGGACTCGCCGAACTCGTCGCTGGTACGGGGGCGGCACTCTTGTTCGAACCGGGCAACGCCGACGACTTGGCGATGTGCATCGAGCGGATTCTGAACGACCGTGCGCTTGGTGACGAGATGGTCGCGGCGGGCAAGTCGTTGTTGGTTGCCAGCTACTCGTGGGATGCCATCGCAGCCCGAACTCTCGACGTGTTCAACGCAGCCCTCCAAACCAGCACGTAACGAGACGTGCCAGGCACGTCTCGTTACGTCTCGTTACGGGTCAGGTGCCGGTGAAGCTGGCTTTGCCGGGGCCTTCTGCGAGGAAACTTTGCACGCCGATTTGGCTGTCGTTGGTGGTGAACGACGCCACGAACCGGTCACGTTCCGCGAGGAGACCGTTCGCCAACGACATCGACATGCCTTCGTCGATCGCTTGTTTGGCATGCATCTGTGCGAGTACCGCACCACGGGCGCACTCGGCCGCCAGTGCGAATGCGCGTTCGTGGAGTTGATCGCCCGGAACAACTTCGTCGGCGAGACCAATTCGTAGGGCTTCGTCGGCTTTGACTTGGCGACCGGTGACGCAGATTTCCTTGGCTCGACTTGGCCCCACCAGGCGCGGCAGACGCTGTGTGCCGCCGCCGCCCGGGATGGTGCCGAGCAGCACCTCTGGCTGGCCGAACACGCCACGTTCCGAGACGATGCGATAGTCGCACGCCATCGCCAGCTCACAGCCACCACCGAGCGCATACCCGGCGACAGCGGCGATCACGAACCTGGGGATCGCAGCGATCGCATCGAGCGCCCCGTGGATCGTGGCGGTGATGTGCGCAGCCTCTTCAGGTCCACCAAACTCGGTGATGTCGGCCCCGGCGGCGAAGATTCGCTCGCCACCGGTGACAACCACCGCACCAGGTGGATTGGCGATGAGCTCGTTGGCGATCTCGTGCAAACGCCCGATCACGGCGCTCGACAGAGCGTTGACCTTGCCGTGATTGAGCGTGACGACAGCCACGCCGTCGTCGCGTCGTTCGAGCAGTACCAGATCCGAATCGGTTGCGGTCATCTCGCCATGTTGCCAGTAAGGAGTGGTCAGACCCCTACTTCAGGCCTGACCCTTTCAGGCGAGACCGGCGAGCATTTCGTCGGCGGCGGTCCACGGGTCGACCGTTTGGCCAACCACGGCGGCCGCGAGTTCATCCCAGCGCTCACCCGTACAAATCTCGCGAGCTCGCTCGCGGAGGCGATTGGCGATGATCTCGCGAAGCTCCTCACTGGTGCGGAACGACCGCCGCTTGGCCAGCAAGCCGCTCGATTCGGCGAACTCCCGGTGGGCGAGCACGGCATCCCACAGCGCCGGAACACCTTCGCCTGTGTTGCCCACCGTGGGCACGATCGGCGGTCGCCACGACTCGTGCGGCAGGTCCGACAGCTCCAACATCTGTTCGAGGTCGCGACGTGTTTCCTCGACACCTTTGCGGTCCGCCTTGTTGATCACGAACACGTCGGCGATTTCCATGAGGCCGGCCTTGTTGGCCTGCACGCTGTCACCCCAGCCGGGATTCACCACCACGACAGTCGTGTCAGCCTTGCCGGCGATTTCGACTTCCACCTGGCCCACGCCGACGGTCTCGACGAGAATCCAGTGTCGACCGATGGCGTCGAGCAGGCGCACCGCTTCAGGTGTTGCCAGCGAGAGCCCTCCGAGGTGACCGCGGGTGGCCATGGAACGAATGAACACCCCGGGGTCGGTGGCGTGATCCTGCATTCGTACCCGGTCGCCAAGAATCGCTCCACCGGTGAACGGCGACGATGGGTCGATGGCGAGCACGGCGACCTCGAGACCCTGCTTGCGAAGGTGACCGATGGTGGCGCTGGTGAGGGTGCTCTTTCCGGCGCCTGGAGCCCCAGTGAGACCAACCGTGTAGGCCTGACCGCTGCGGGAGTATGCGAGTCGGCCCACTTGGCGACCGGCCTCTCCGCCCCGTTCGATGTACGAGAGCAAACGGGCAATCGCACCCCGATCGCCACCGAGTGCCAGTTCAAAAAGTTCAGCCGGGTCCGACGTGCGAGCCATGGCCCACGTTGCTATCAGAACGGGCCGTGGTACGCCGCTTCGACATCGTTTTCGACCTCGGCGACGTTGATGACTTCGGTCACGCCGTCGACTCGGTCGCGCATGATGCGCTCGATGCCGCCCTTGAGTGTTTGAGTGGACACCGGGCACGTACCACAGGCGCCAACAAGTCGCACGGTGACGATGCCAGTGGTGTCATCGACGTCGATGAGTTCGATGTCACCCTTGTCTGCCTGCAATGCGGGACGAATGACCTCGATGCACGCCTCGACTTTGGAGTGCATGTTGGCGGTGTGTGTATCGGTACTCATGCCCTACTCATTCAATCAGGCCGTAACCCGGTTCCGGTTGTGACGGTACGCTCGCCGGGTGGCCGCGACGTTGGCGTTCCTCGCCCACCAGGGCGGTTGGGATGAGTTTCTCCTTGTGCTCGGCCCCATCGTCGTCATCGCCGCAGCATTAGCGGTTGCAAAACGACGGGTCGACGCGCAGACCAAGCAACGCGAGGTCGACGATCTCACCGACCAGGTGTCAGACGTCGACTCGTGAGATGCTGGCGCCGATGGCGCTGAGACGGCCGACGAGGTTGTCGTAACCGCGGTCGATGTGATGTACACCGGTGATCGTTGTGGTGCCTTCGGCAGCCAGCCCGGCGACGACCATGGCGGCCCCTGCCCGAATGTCGTGTGACTCAACGGGAGCGCCCGACAAGCGCGGCACCCCTCGAATCACGGCGTGGTGACCAGCCGTGCGAATATCGGCACCGAGTCGCTGCAATTCCTCGACGTACCGGAAGCGACCGGGATACAAGTTTTCGGTGACGATGGACACACCGTCGGCGACCGACAGCATCGTGATGATGAGCGGCTTGTAGTCGGTGGCGATGCCGGGATACGGCAGGGTGGCGACGTCGGTAGCTCTGAGCCGACCAGGGGCTGAGACGCGAAGACCATATGGCAACGGTTCGAACTTCATTCCCATCTCGGTGAAGCGATCGAGCACGATTTTCATGTGGTCGGGCCGCGCGTTGAGAATGTCGATCGAGCCGCCGGTGACTGCGCAGGCCGCAATGTACGTGGCGGCCTGAATTCGATCGGGCACCGTTTCGTGTTCACACCCGTGAAGGTCTGCCTGCCGCACACCGGTGACGGTGAGGATCGGCGTGCCGACGCCGTCGATCTGGGCACCCATCGCTTGGAGAAACTCACACAGGTCGATGATCTCTGGTTCACGAGCAGCGTTGGCGATCGTGGTGGTGCCGTCGGCTAACACGGCAGCGGTGAGCAAGTTCTCGGTCGCGCCGACACTGGGGAACTCGAACGTGATGTCGGCCCCTTGGAGCTGTTCGGCAAAGGCTTCCACATAGCCGCTTCCGAACTTGAAGGTCGCACCCATGGCCTTCAGGCCGGCGATGTGCATGTCGATCGGGCGCGATCCGAAGTCGTCGCCGCCCGGCATGGACAGCGTGACGTGACCGCATCTCGTGAGGAGAGGGCCGAGCACGTTGATCGACGCCCGAATTCGTTCGACCAGCTCATAGGGGGCGACCGGGGTGAGCTCACCTCGGTTCTCGATGGTGATGACGCTGTGCAAGCGATCGATCTCGATGCGCAAACCAATCGCCCGAAGGAGGTCGGCCATGATGCCCACATCGACGATGTCGGGCACGTTGCTGATCTCGTAGACGCCATCAGCCATGAGGCTGGCGGCCATGAGTTTGAGCACGGAATTCTTCGCGCCCGGTACCACCACCTCGCCAGCGAGTGGGGCGGAATGTTGCACCTCGATGTAGCTCGAGAGCGGCCGGCCATCGTGCCCAGTCGACGGTTCGGTCATGCGGTCCACGACCAGCGAGTGGCACGTTCGGCGAACTCTTCGGCGCGTTCGATCATGCCGATCGCTTTGGACGGTGTTACTCGAAACGCTGCGTGAGATGAGAAGAACTCGACCATCTCGTCGACCGACTGTGTGCCATCGCCGTACTTGTGGGCCCACGCAAGCGAGACCTCGTACGGCACTGGTATCGCCGCCGCTGTGCCCTCCACCGAGACCACTTCCACCGTGTCGCTCGTGGCGACCACCACCTTCGGATTATTGGCAATGTTGCGTGCCTTCAGCGCGTTCGGCGAGCACGAGAACCAGAACGACTCGTCGACCCACACCCCCCAAACGGGCATGGCATGCGGCTGAGCGTGGGCGTCGACCGTGACCACCCAGTAGTTGCGGTTCGCTGTCAGTCGCTCGTCTGCCCACTCCCACGGGAGCGCATTTTCGAGGTCGGCGGGGACCCCGTAATCAGACATCGCCGGACGCTCAACACGAGGCATCCGGCCAATCTACCCCCGTGTTACAGAACGATGACCTACTGGCCAAGGCCCCGACAGGCCGCGGGTACCATTGGCTCACGGACGCATCGTGGATGCGGGCGCCAGCAGAACACGGCCAGAACTCAGCACGATTGAGCGCGGTCGAATCCTTGTCGACTTGCTCGAACTTTCCGACGCGCTTCCACCGCTGCCACGCCGTCCGCTCGACGCACCAACATTCCGGCAGTTGTGTGAGCGACGCTGAACCCACGCTCGTCGACAAGATCCTGGCGCTTCATGCAGCGTTCGACCGGCACGACATCCAACACGCGTTTGGTGGAGCGCTTGCGCTGGCCTATTACACGAACGATCCACGCACCTGCGGTTTGGCACCGATTTGCCCACTCGACCCTTCCGTTTCTCGCGGCGAACGACTTGGCCATCTTCAAATCGTTGTTCGATCGACCGAAGGATTGGCTCGATATCGAGGAGATGGTCGAAGCCGGCACCATCGACGTGAGCCTTGTTGCCAACACGGTGGAATCACTGATCGGCACCGACCCGCGGGTGCAGCGGGTCCTCGCCCTTGGCACTGGCGTTCGCCGATCGCAGGAGTCGTCAGGCGACGAGGAGTAGCTGGATCTGACCCATTGCCCTGGCCGCGTAGCGCGACCACATGGCGGCGAACACGGGCATCGCCAGTTTGCCTGCCAAGCCTTTCGGGGTGACGTCCCAACTCCAGGTGACCTTGACTCCTGCACCATCTGGTTCAAACGCGTATCGCCCGTCGATTCCCGAGACGAGCGCTTTCAGCGGTCCGGTGAGCTCACTGATGGAGTAGGCGAAGTGCTTCGGGCGATCGATCGCCGTAAGCGTTTCGAGCATCGTTGCCCCGTCGCTCAGCCGAATGGTTCGCGTCTGGCTGACGGATGCGCCCCAATCCCCTTCTTGCCCGGTCACCTCGGCGATGGATGCGATCGCCAGGTATCGGCGGCTGAAGATGTCGGTCAGCGGGGCCGTAAGTACAACTTCGAACGCGTGCTCCACCGTGGCAGCGAACGTCTGTGACTTCCTGCATAGCGGTACCCATCGCCCAAACCTACCCGGTGTCGAGCAACGATTGGCCCAGCGACCACAAGGTGTCAGACACGTCGTGGCCCAGCGACCACAAGGTGTCTGACACCTTGTGGTCAGGCGAGGTGGATGCCGGTTGCCACGAGCGCTGCTTCGAGTGACCGTTTGGCCAGCAGCTGCTCGGCCCGGCGCAAGTCGGGCGACAAGTACCGATCCGGCCCGGGGCCGGCCACATCGACTCGCAGCAGGTCGACCAATGCGCCGGTCGCGGTTCCAGGTAACAGCGGAGCACGCAAATCAATCGACCGAGCCGCCACCACGAACTCGACGGCGAGGATGCGGCGTACGTTGTCGATCAATCGTCGCAGCTTTCGCACCGAACCCCATGCCATCGACACGTGATCTTCTTGCATGCCCGACGTTGGCAACGAGTCGACCGAAGCCGGCGCCGCCAGTCGCTTGTTCTCCGACGCCATCGCCGCGGCGGTGTAGTGACCGATCATCAACCCGCTATCGACGCCCGCATCGTCAGCGAGAAACGGAGGCAAACCGTTGCTACGTGTCTTGTCGAGCAGACGGTCCATCCGTCGCTCGGCGATGGCACCAACCTCCGCCATCGCAATCGCCAAAAAGTCGGCGGCAAACCCAAGCGGTGCGCCGTGGAAGTTTCCGCATGACTCCACCCGGCCATCTGGCAAGACCATCGGGTTGTCAATCGCCGAGGCGAGTTCCCACTCGGCGACTCGACGCACATGATCGAGCGAATCGCGAACCGCGCCATGCACCGCCGGGGTGCAGCGAATCGAGTACGCGTCTTGCACCCGCGTGTCGCCGGTGGCGTGACTGGCAACGATGGGCGACCCGGCCAGCATCGTTCGCAAGTTGGCAGCACTGATCGCTTGGCCCGGATGCGGACGAAGCGCCTGCAGGTCGGCGGCGAACGGAGCGTCGGTGGCCAGCAAGCCTTCCACCGTCATGGCCGCGATCATGTCGGCTTGAGCCAACAGACATTCCGCATCGTCGATCGCAAGACACAACATGCCGAGAATCGCATCGGTGCCGTTCGTGACAGCCAGTCCCTCCTTTTCCGCCAGCGTGATGGGTGCGAGGCCAGCCGCGGCCAGAGCAGCCGTCGCAGGCATTCGAACGCCTTTTACGTCGACCTCACCTTCGCCCAGCAGCGCGAGCGCGCCATGTGCGAGAGGCGCGAGATCGCCACTGGCGCCGAGCGAGCCGTACTCGGGAACCACCGGCGAAATCCCAGCGTTGATGAGGCTGATCATCGCCTGGGCAACGAGAGGCCGGGCGCCGCTGGCTCCGAGCGCCAGCGTTCGCGCGCGAAGAAAGATCATCGCTCGCACCACTTCATCTTCGACGGGGTCGCCCATGCCCGCCGCGTGAGAGCGAACGAGCGCGGTCTGCAGTGCTTGGCGGCGTTCGGGAGGAATCGACACCGTGGCGAGGGCGCCGAAGCCGGTGGAGATGCCGTACTTCGGTTCGCCCTCGGCGAGCCGTTCGACGATCGCCCGTGCGGCGGCCATGCGGCTGAGTGCTGCATCAGTGAGGTGGACCACAGCGCCTCGACGAGCGACTGCCACCACGTCAGCGATGGTGACTCCCGGCCCGTCGAGCCGAACCTCGGGGTGGTCGGAGCTGGACTCGTTCGAGGCGTTCATTGCCGAAGTCTCGCATCGCCCGACCCGGCGAACAGCAGCCGACCACAATGGAGACCAGCAGGGATAGGCCGCCGGGTTGACCGGAGGCGACGGGCGACGGAGACTCTCGGAATGATCAACGACCTCGGCACACCGGTCACCAACATCGCAGCACCTCGCGGCACCGAACTCGCCTGCAAGGGGTGGCAGCAAGAAGCGGCCTACCGGATGTTGCAGAACAACCTCGACCCTGAGGTTGCCGAGAATCCTGACCAGCTGGTGGTCTACGGCGGCACTGGCCGGGCCGCCCGATCGTGGGATGCCTACCGGGCGATGCTGCGCACCCTCACCACCCTCGAACGCGACGAGACGATGCTGGTGCAATCGGGCAAACCCGTGGGCGTCATGCGCACGCACGAATGGGCGCCGCGTGTGCTCATCGCCAACTCGAACCTGGTGCCCGACTGGGCGAACTGGGACGAGTTCCGCCGACTCGAACACCAAGGGCTGACCATGTACGGCCAGATGACGGCCGGTTCGTGGATCTACATCGGCACGCAAGGCATCCTGCAGGGCACGTACGAATGTTTCGCCGAGATCGGCCGCAAGCGATTCGGCGGCACACTTGCAGGCACGCTCACCATCACCGCCGGTGCTGGCGGCATGGGTGGGGCACAACCTCTCGCAGTCACCATGAACGACGGCGTCGTGCTGATCATCGACGTCGATCTGCACATGCTGCAACGCCGAGTGGATCACCGGTACCTCGACGTGATTGCCGACAACTACCACGACGCCGTCACCCGCGTGATGGCCGCCAAACGGTCACGCACACCTCTCTCGGTGGGGCTGTTGGGGAACGCTGCAGACCTGGTGCCACGATTACTGGCAGACGGAGTCGAGGCCGACATCGTGACCGACCAAACCAGCGCCCACGACCCGCTGAGTTACCTGCCCAACGACATCACCCCGGAAGCCGCCGCCGAACTGAAGATCAGCGACCCCACGGAGTTCACACGTCGCTCGCGTGCGGCCATGGCCGCACACTGCCAGGCGATGGTCGGCTTCATGGACGCCGGAGCCGAAGTGTTCGACTACGGCAACAGCCTCCGCGCCGAAGCGAAACTCGGTGGCTACGACCGAGCGTTCGACTACCCCGGCTTTCTTCCGGCCTACATCCGGCCGCTGTTCTGCGAAGGGCTTGGGCCGTTTCGCTGGGTTGCTCTGTCTGGTGACCCCGCCGATATTGCGGCCACCGACCGGGCGGTGCTCGAAGAGTTCCCCGACAATGAGGGGCTGGCCCGATGGATCAAGCTCGCTGGCGAGCGCGTCGCGTTCCAAGGACTTCCGGCGCGCATCTGCTGGCTGGGCTACGGCGAACGCCATCGCCTTGGCCTGCGTTTCAACGAGATGGTTCGCTCGGGCGAGTTGAAGGCACCAATCGTGATCGGCCGCGACCACCTCGACTCGGGCTCGGTCGCGTCGCCCTACCGTGAAACCGAGGCAATGATCGACGGCTCCGACGCGATCGCAGACTGGCCACTGCTCAACGGGATGATCAACACGTGTTCGGGTGCCACGTGGGTCAGCATCCACCATGGTGGCGGAGTGGGCATTGGACGTTCCATCCACGCCGGTCAGGTGAGCGTCGCCGACGGCACCGACCTCGCCGCCGAGAAGCTCGAACGGGTACTCACGAACGACCCAGGCATGGGAGTGATTCGCCACGTCGACGCCGGGTACGACCGGGCGATCGAAGTCGCCGACGAGCGAGGCGTCCGCATCCCTATGCGGGAGGGGTGATGGCGGTTCGTCCCATCCTCCAGATCGGCGACCCCACTCTGCGAGTACCCGGCGAACAGGTCACCACCGAGCAGCTAGCGTCAGAACCAGTTCAGGCCCTCATCGATGATCTGATCGACACGATGCACCACGCCAACGGTGCCGGTCTCGCCGCGACACAGGTGGGGGCTGCCTTGCGTATCGCAGTGATGGAGGTGTCGCAGAATCCTCGCTACCCGTACAAACCAGACATCCCTCTCACGGTCGCCGTCAACCCGGTGATCGAACCGCTCGACGAAGAGCTCGTCGACATCAACGAAGGCTGCCTCTCGGTACCGTTACGCGGCAACGTCGAGCGCTACGTGAACATTCGGGTTCGCTATCTCGATCGTCACGGCGCGCAACACGATGAGGTGAAGCGCGGGCTCACGGCGGGCACCTGGCAGCACGAGTGCGACCACCTCGACGGAGTGCTCTTCATCGACCGGGTGACCGACCCAACGACCATCTCGACCTGGGAAGAGTTCGAGCGACACCATCGCGCCGCATTTCATCGAACGCATCACGGAGTTCGTCGACCGGGTGGGCTCGTGACCGACGCCTCCGGGGAGAGTCGCTCGACGTACTGGTGCGAGATGGCGGTTGTCGACGACGCCGCGGCCGACGCCCTCCAACGCCGAAACCTCCAGCGCCGAACCCGCCAGCCAGGTAGTCGCCGAAGGGGTGACGATCGACGTGGTCGACGGTCGCATCAGTTCGGTCCAGTTCGATTCCCTACGACCTTCCGGGTCAACTCTTCTGCGAGGGCTGACGGTGGCTGGGTTTGCGAACGCTCACAGTCATGCGTTTCACCGCGCGTTGCGAGGCCGAACCCAGTCTGGTGCCGGGACGTTCTGGACGTGGCGCGAAGTCATGTATCGCGCCGCTGAACGCCTCGACCCAGACCGCTACTTTCGCCTCGCCCGTGCCACGTTCTCAGAGATGGCCCTTGCTGGTATCGCCACCGTCGGCGAGTTCCACTACGTCCACCACCAGCCGGACGGAACCCGCTACAGCGACCCCAATGCGATGGGCGCCGCGCTGCTCGCGGCGGCGACCGACGCTGGCATTCGCATCACGCTGCTCGACACGCTGTATCTGCATGGCGGCCTCGCAGATGGCGGCTACGTCGCGCCGTCAGGGGCACAACTTCGTTACTCCGACGATTCCGCGGACGCGTGGATCGAGCGGGTTGAACTGCTCGCCGCCGATGTCGACGAGCGCACGCAGAGGGTCGGTGCTGCGATTCATTCGGTGCGAGCGGTAGATCCCAACTCGATGGAACAGGTGGCCGAGTGGGCTCGGGCAGGCCACGTTCCGGTTCACGCCCACGTATCTGAACAGCCTGACGAGAACGAGCATTGTCTGGCAGTTCACGGCATGACACCGAGCGCGGTGTTTGCCCGGGCTGGGCTCGTCGGCGAACGGTTCACTGCAGTACACGCCACCCATCTCACCGAAGCCGACATCGCTCTGCTCGGTGCGAGCGAGAGCAATGTGTGCATGTGCCCAACGACCGAACGCGACCTCGGCGGACGGCATCGGGCCGACTCGCGAACTGGTCACGGCTGGCGCGCGCCTTTGCCTCGGATCGGATTCGCATGCAGTGATCGACCTGTTGGAAGAGGCGCGCGCGGTGGAACTGCACGAACGCCTCGGGTCGCGCCAGCGCGGCAACCACAGCGCGCCTCATCTCTTGCGCATGGCCACCATCAACGGCCACGCGAGCCTGGGTTGGCACGATGCTGGAGCGATTCGAGTGGGTAGTCGCGCCGACCTCACCACCATTGCGTTCGATTCGGTTCGCACTGCCGGAGCCACGCCTGCCTCGGCCATCGCCACGGCGGTCTTCGCAGCGAGCGCAGCTGACGTCACCAGCGTCGTTGTCGACGGCACGGCGATCGTCACCGACGGACGGCACCGCAACGGTGACGTCGCCGCCGAACTCCACGCTTCGATCACCGAGTTGTTCGCCGAATGAGCGCACCGGCCGTGCCCGCATCACTGGTGATCGACAACATCGGGTCGCTCATCACGAACGATCCTGCACACGGGCGGGGGCCGCTGGGAATTCTCGAGAGCGCATCGGTGGTGATCGACGGCGGAGTCGTCGTTGCCGTAGGGGCCGCAGGGGCCATCGCCGACGAGCGCATCGACGCCGATGGCGCATGCGTGTTGCCCGGTTTCGTCGATTCGCACACCCACCTGGTGTTCGCCGGCGACCGCTCCGAAGAGTTCACTGCGCGGATGGCCGGTCAGCCTTATGACGGTGGCGGCATTCGGGTCACGACCGATGCCACGCGCGCTGCGTCGACCAACGAACTCGATCGGTTGATTCGCAAACGATTGTTGGAAGCCCACCGATCGGGTACCACGACGATCGAGATCAAGTCCGGCTACGGCTTGAACGTCGCCGACGAAATTCGTTCGCTGGAACTGGCATCGCGCTACACCCCCGAGTCCACATTTCTCGGTGCCCACCTGCTGCCAGCCGAGTACGCCAAGCGGCCCGACGACTACGTCAGCCTGGTCATCGGCGACATGCTCGCGGGCGCCGCAGCCCACTCGCGCTGGGTCGACGCATTCTGCGAAGTGGGAGCATTCGACGCCGACCAGTGCAGGGCTGTCCTCCAGGCTGGCGCTGCAGCCGGCTTGGGGATGCGCTTGCACGGCAACCAACTCGGGCACGGCCCGGGTGTGCAACTCGCGGTCGAGTGTGGCTGCGCATCGGTCGATCACTGCACGTTCCTGTCGGACATAGACATCGAAGCCCTCGCGCACAGCACCACGGTGGCGACGTTCCTGCCCGCGGCCGACTTCTCCACTCGTCAGCCGTATCCACCAGCGCGCCGAGCCATCGACGCCGGCGTGACGGTTGCTCTGGCATCGAACTGCAATCCGGGGACCAGCTACACCACGTCGCTGTCGTTCTGCATTGCCCTTGCCGTTCGGGAGATGCACATGACCATCGACGAAGCGGTGCAGGCAGTAACGATCGGTGGAGCAGCGGCACTTCACCGCACTGACGTCGGCCGTCTGTCTCCCGGAGCCCTCGGCCACGCCGTCATCCTCGATGCACCGACGCACCACTACCTGGCCTACCGACCAGGCGAACACTTGATCCGCCAAACCATCGGCCCCCTCGAGGCTCTCTCCCGCTAGTCACCTCGGTTCCCAGCGTCATCGGCCTCAGAACCGACGCACCCAAACCCGCCCGCCGTGTCGCGATCTCTGACGGCATCCGCCCCAGAACGCGACGCGACACGACTAACGGGTTGAGCGTTAGCATTTCGGCCGTGTTCGGAAACGATCGGGCGATCGTGCGCTCATGGCCGAACAGCCCCGAGTCGTTGGCAGCACTCACCTGTGCCCGAAGCGACTTCGTCGCGGAGCGCGCAGACATCGCAAACCCTGCGAACATACCGAGCACCGGTCCGTTGCCCGATCGATGGTTGTTCGAACAGGAACACGGGCCGTTCACGGCCTACACGCGCACCATCGAACCGTGCCACACCGCTGCCGATCAACTCATCGAGACCACCAACTATCGGCTCGAGATCCCCTGGTTCGGTTGGCTCTTCGCATGGCCAGTGAAAAGGGCACTCGCTCGGCACCACACCCCGCCACCAGGCCGACCGACGAACCCGTGGTGGGCTCCACCCGACCGGCTCGATCCCCGGCAAGCGATGGTGTTGGGGTTGCTCGCCCTTGCTTCGATGGCGAGCGCGTTCACCAACACGCTGTTCACGCAGACGGCCACGTTCGCTGCTGATTCGTTCGGCGTTGGCGACTCTGGCGTCAGCTGGGCCGGAGCGACCGTGCGTCTCGGTGTGGTGTTCGCACTCCCCTTCGCGATCATGGCTGACCACATCGGGCGCCGTCGGGTAATTCGCATCGTCGCGTGGGCGGCACCGTTGATCTGCTCGCTCGGAGCTCTTGCTCCCACCTTTCCGTTCCTCGTGGCCACACAGACCGTCGGTCGCCCACTCGGACTGGCACTCGACCTGCTCATCGCTGTCGTTGCCGCCGAGGAGATGCCTCGCAACAGCCGCGCCTACGCCGTGAGCCTGATGGCGATGGCCAGCGGTCTCGGCGCCGGCATAGCGGTCATGGCGCTGCCGTTGGCCGATCTCGGCGAGCACGGCTGGCGGCTCGTTTACGTCGTCACCCTCATCTGGCTGGTTGCCGCCGTCGACATCTCTCGGCGGCTTCCCGAGACGATTCGATTCGAAGTGCCGCACAAGGTGGCCCCGAAAATGAACTATCGACGATTCGCGGTGCTGGCGGCGATTGTGGTGTGCGCCAACTTCTTCGTCGCCCCCGCCAGCTTCTTCCAGAACCGGTACCTCAACGATGTGCGTGGGCTGAGCGCAAGCATGGTGTCGGTGTTCACCCTCACCACGGCCACGCCCGCTGCGCTTGGCCTGGTGGTGGGTGGTCGCCTGGCCGACGTGCGCGGCCGCCGTCACCTGATTGCCATCACCATCCCTCTCGCAACCTCGCTGCTCGTCATCTCGTTCGTGGTGAGCGGCGCGGCGATGTGGATCTCGGCATTCGCCGGCGGTTTCGTCGGCGGCATCGCGTATCCGGCACTCGCCGTCTACCGCGCCGAGATGTTCCCAACCGGAAACCGTGGGAAGGCGTCTGGCTTTCTCACCACCGCCGCGCTGCTGAGCGGAAGCGCCAGCATCTTGCTGGTCGGCCGACTGCTCGACAGCGGCCGTTCGTATGGCCACGTGATGGGCGTCGTCGCGCTCGCTCAGCTGGTAGTAGTGGTTTTGGTGTTGGCGCGCTTACCCGAAACTGCCCACCGCGAGCTGGAAGACCTCAACCCCGAAGACCCGCTGCCGGCTGTTCTTGCCGAGACATGACTGCTGCCGGTCGCACAGGTCGGCTCAGTCTTCTCGGCTCAAGTTTCACATCATCCGCAGCCGCACCAGAAAGTCTTTGATGGCTCCGGCGATCGTGTGATCTGCACCTTTCAGGTCGTGACCGAGGCCGTCGAGGAAGATGTGGCGCACCTTCGCTTTGGCAGGCATGGTTGCAGTCCACGTTCGGATTTCATCCGGGGTGCCGAACGTGTCGTTGCTTCCCGATATGAACAACGTGGGCACGTTGATGTACGCGAGGTGTTCCACCCGCATGGACTCTGGTTTGCCTGGCGGGTGCAGCGGATAGCTGATGAGTACCAAACCCTTGAGGTTGGCTGGAGGCGGTAGGTCGTCAACGCCCGCGGCGATCATCGAGCACATACGCCCGCCCATCGACCGCCCGCCCATCACCAATGGCTGGTCAGTGGGTAGCTCGTCGAGTTGGTCGCGGATCGCTGCCAACAGTTTCGGCGCACGGTCGGGCGCCTTGCGGCCCTCCTTGCGATACGGAAAGTCGGCCAGCACAACCGGATGCGGCGCCAATGTCGCTTGCGAAGTCACCAACGATGAATGTGTCGAATCGGACCCGGCGCCCGGATACAACAGAACGGTCATCGCCGCAACTTAGGGGATCACAACAACCCGTTCCTCCACAGCGGGTGCTGCGGGCCAAGATGTCGCCGTGTCAACCGTGTCCACCGTGCCCTCCGCGACGATCCGCCCCACACATCACATGTCTCCGCGCCATTCGTTGATGGCAGCTGCTGTCGCTGCCATTTGGGGTTTCAACTTCGTCGTCATTCATTGGGGCATGTCAGGCGAGGGACGCGAGGTGCCGCCGCTGCTGTTTGCCGCCATTCGGTTTACGCTGGTGGCGGTTCCTGCGGTGTTCTTCATTCCCCGACCGAATGTGCGCTGGCGAACCGTGGCCACCATTGGCGCATTCATGTCGTTCGGTCAGTTCGCGTTTCTGTACGTTGCGATGGACCAAGGGCTCGCGCCGGGCCTGGCTGCGCTGGTCCTGCAGGCGCAGGTGATCTTCACCATTGTCATCGCTGCCATCACACTGGGCGAACGACCGTCGTCGCTGCAGGTCGCCGGCGTGATCATCGGAACGATCGGGCTCGTCGTCGTCGCGGTGGGTCGCGGCGGCGACAGCCCGATCGTGCCGTTGCTGTTGTGCCTCATGGGCGCTTTGTCGTGGGGCATCGGCAATGTGGTGTCGCGGGCTTCCGGCGCGTCGAGTGGCTTGTCGCTGACCGTTTGGTCGGCGATGGTGGTGCCGATTCCAATGATCGCGCTGTCGCTGATGGTCGACGGACCCACCGAGATCGGTGATGCCATCTCGAACGTCTCATGGCAGGCAGGCGTGTCGACGCTGTACACCGTGGTGCTCGCCTCGTTGGTGGGATACACCATCTTCAACTCTCTGCTTGGCGAGTACACATCGGCCGCCGTGGTGCCGTGGGTCTTGCTCGCGCCTGCTGTCGCGATGGCATCAGCCTGGCTGCTGCTCGACGATCAACCGTCCGCGGGGGAACTCGTTGGCGGAGCCCTCTTGGTGGCAGGGGTGCTCGTGGCGCTGCGCCCATCGAGCAACTTTGCAGCATCGGCCAAGACACCCGGGCTCCAGACGGCCGCTCGGAACAGTTAGCGCGGACACAGCGCGCCCGAACCGGGTTCGCCGTCGCAAGACTTTCGTTTGACGCGTCACGAATTGCGAGCGTTAGATGCTTTCAATGGTTGTGACGTTCGAGGAGTTCGCTCAGACCGCCGGAAGGCGTCTGCGAGCCGGACTCATCGCTGCGTACGGGGTCCAGACCGGGCTCGACGCAACGGCGGAGGCGCTGGCCTACGGATGGGAGCACTGGGACCGACTGTCCGGTATGTCCAACCCGGCCGGCTACCTCTACCGGGTCGGCCAAACAGCTGCCCGCCGAGAACGCCGACCGCAGTCCTTCTTGCCCGTCCCGCCGGCGAATGAGCCCGCACCGTTCGAGCCGAAGCTGATTCCCGCGTTGGAACAGTTGACCGAGCACCAACGGGTTGTGGTCGTGCTCACCTGTGCATACGGATGGCTGCAATCCGAAGTCGCCGACCTGCTCGACATCTCGCCCTCCTCGGTTCGAACCCATCAGACCCGAGCCCTGGAGAAGTTGGCCGAACAACTGGAGGTGACCCGCCATGGGCACTGACGTACAACGCGAACTGACTCGCTACTTCGAGTGGGTCGAGGATCAGTCCGGCGGCTGCTTGCACCGCGACCCACGCGATTGCGCGTGCTCGAACGGATCGATCGGCCAATCGCAACTCAACCACACCGCAATCGAGTGGCCGACCGTCGAACCGCAGGTCGACGCGCAGCGCGACCGGCGGGTGCTTGTCGGCGCGACGGCTGCAATCGTCGCGCTCTGTCTGGCCGGCGGGGCGGTGATCGCCCTCCTCCTACGACCAACCCCGGAAACGATCAATAAGCCAGTCGCGCCGCCACCTGTCGCAACGACGATCTACACCCCGACCATCGACACGACCATCGACACATCACCGTCCGAGTTGATTCCAACGGGATCCACAACAGCGACCACGGCACCACCGACCACGGCAGCAGCAGCGGACCCGGTGATCATCGACCAAGAAGCATTCACCATTCCCCTCGAGCCCGGGACGGCGCAGGGGGCGGTCGCAGACGGTGATTTCATCACGTTCAGTTCCGATGGATCGAGCATCTTGGCGGTCACCTCGGGGACGTTGAAGCGGATCGACGTCGCGATCTGCCGCCGCAGGATCACCACTGATATTTGGGCCGGAGGAGGCATCGAGCCCCGTGAGCCCCGATGGGTTGCGTGCCGTACGGTTCGGCAGCATGATCGACACCGCGACCGGCGCCACATTGGCAGTCCTGCCCGATACGAGGACCGACGTGCGGGCCGACTTCAGCCCGGACAGTAGTCGCCTCGTCGTTCCCACCAGCACCCAGCGGGGCGTGGGGCAAGCTACGGTTTTCAACGCCACCACAGGCGATCGGATCTTCGATTTGACCACCGACGACGTCGCGATCACTTGGGCTGTCTACAGCCCGGACGGTAGCAAGATCATGACCCAAGGCGAGGTCGGCGTCACCCGGGTGTGGGATGCCGCGACCGGTGAACAGCTCACCCGGCTGACCGACTCCGACAGTGGAAGCACGTTCAGCCCTGACGGAACGATGGTGCTGTCGATCGGACCCTCTGGGCGGGTACGGATTCGCAGTAGCTCCACCGGCGAGCCCATGGGATTTGATCAGCAACTGGAGACCAGCGAAAGCGAAGCCGCCTGGAGCAACTTCGCGGGGTCAGCCAAGTTCGTCATCAAGCAACCCGACCCGGCCGACGAAAACCTGGCGATCGTCACGTTCTGGAACAGCGAGGACGGCAGCCGTATCGGAGATCCAGTCTCCGTCCTTGCCCAAACTGACATCGGTGGCGCCACGTTTGCCGACCAGCGCGATCTCTGGGTCACGCTTGCGGACGACGGCACCGTGGAGGCTTGGCAAACCTCCACGGCGGCGATCGTCGCAAGAATTGTTCCCTTCGCAGACCAACCTCGAGTTGGTCACCATCAGCCCTGACGGCAGACATGTCGCAGGCATCGGCACCGATTGGTCGGTCCACGTTTGGGAGCTCCCATGAAGCTGCGCCGAATACTCGGAACGCCATTGCTGCTTTCGCTGCTCGCTGCGTGCAACTCCGACGTCGGCGGCACTGAGATCGCCGATCAACCCGAGACACTCGACACGACTCTTTCGGTTTTCACGACCGCTGCGACGACATCGACGACATCAACGACGATCAAGCCGACCGCCACAACGGACGCCGCGGTCGTTTCCGGCACGGTCGTTTCCAGCACGGCGCCAACATCGGTGCCCAGCTCGCCGGATAGCGTTGCAACACTGCTCGGCGGCCCTGCACCCACCGATGGACCGCTCTTCTTCCTGTCTGACGACCCCACGTGGACCTTGCAACGGATGAGCGCTGCATGACCGTCCATCGAGTAGTGCCTTCCTCATTGTGGGCGACGGCAACTTTGCTGAACGATCCCGCGCTGTGGTGAGCGTTGGCATTGGGGGTCTTCTCGATACCGACACCGCTAGCGGGAATACAGCGACGATGGGCGGCGTCATCGAACCAACCACAGTCGGAGGTGTTGCGACCATCGCTCGGACGTCGATCGCGAACGACATCCCGATCATCGAACTCGAATGGCCAGCCCCGAACGGATACACCGCATCGTATGATCGCTGTCGGCCTCGATCTCGAGCAGACGTCCGAACTCGCCGGGCATGTCAACATCGAGGGAACCACCCCATGATCACCGCACCAGCAGGTTTCCAGCGGCTTGAAGCTTCCGACGCTGCACCGCTCATCATGGATGCGAAGTTCGTCAAAGGTGACATCGGGGTGTTCGTCAGGTGCACTGACGGCGGGCAATTCAACCTTGTCGATTATCAGATGCGGACGCTGGCCCGCACGACCAGACGAGATATCGCCGGCACGATCGTGGCCCTGAGCGCCGACCCTTCTTTCGGACCGACCCAGACCGTGCTCGACGGTGCGTCACTGGATGGTCGACGAGTGGAGCTGCAGCCG
This sequence comes from uncultured Actinomycetota bacterium, assembly GCA_963738275.1. GTDB lineage: Bacteria > Actinomycetota > Acidimicrobiia > Acidimicrobiales > Ilumatobacteraceae > Ilumatobacter. The sequence continues at coordinate 89,101 of CAVTVY010000014.1, read as the reverse complement.
TGTCGTCGATACCGGCGTACCCAATATGGTGGGTAGGCACCAGTGATACCCGACGAACAGATGGAAGCGTTCCTCACATCGCTCGTGATCATGGATGAACCGAGCCTGCGCGCCGCCGCGCCGGATGCCGACCTGCAGCTCGACCCCGGCGCACCCCCGGCCACGCCAGAAGTCACCACAGGAGCCTTTTCGTTCGGCGCAGTGGGCTACTTTGGCGCAGCCGCACATTTCACCCCAGACGGAGGTCGCATCGCCGTCACTCGGTCTCGACGGCTCAGACGGGGAAATCGCACACACGTGCAGTTCATCGACGCAACGACCGGTGAAGCCCTGGCCTCGTTTCCGACCAGTGTCCCTTTGGTATCCGGTCAGTCCAGACGGCACGCTCGCCTTCGACGGCACAGATCTCCGAGACACCAGCACCGGGAGCGTCGCCGGCCGAGCTGGCCAGCTCGGGCACCGTCGACTTCAGCCCTGACGGCTCGTCCGTCGTTCTTGGAGGAGCGGGAGCAGCGGCGGTGTACTCGACCACCACCGGGCCAGTACTAGGCGATCCACCGCCGCGCCGATTTCGACGCCTGGGCCGTGGAGTACTTCTCCGACGGGCAGCGCATCCTGCTCGTCGTCACACTTTGGCAACGCGGTGGTCTGGGACACCGACAGCAACCAAGAAGTGGTCGTGATCAACGTCGGGTGAAGGCCACGCCTTCCTGGTGAGCCCTGACGACCGGTTCATCGCCCTCGAGACCGACGATGAGGGTCGCAGGTCGTCGATGCGGCGACCGGCGATGTGGTGCTCGACCTTCCGGGGAATCCACTGGCGTTCAGCCCCACCGGGAATCGACTTGCGGTGATGCCGAACGGCGGGCCTGGAGCATCGTTGTCGATCTGGGACATGAACACCTTGAAAAAGATCTCCGAGATCCCTTGTGGCTGCCCGGATGGTCCGATTGACCGTTCCGGAATGTTCAACGCAGACGGGACGCGGATCGTGATCGTCCGCCCCTTCGGCACCAGCGCCGAGATCTTCGACACCACAACTGGAGATCTGGTTTCGACGTTGACCTTGGACGACGCAAACGTCATGACCGCCAGGTACAGCCCCGACGGCACCCGCATCGTCACAGCCAACAGCAACGGCACAGTCCGAGTCTGGGATGCCCCATAAAGAGCGGCCACGCTGCGCTGCCATCGCCGCCGCGAAGGGATAGTGCCTGGCACTATCCCTTCATCGTTCTAAGCGTTTTGGACTTTTCGGTGCATCAGGTCGTGGACTCGTTCCCAGTGTTGTTCTGAGGCGTAGCGGTTGTATCGGTCGGTGCCTGGCGGGGCGTAGCCGTGCACCGCTTCGGTGTAGAAGTCGTGCGTGTGTTCGATCCCGGCGGCATCGAGGGCCGCTGTCAGGGTGTGCAGATCTTCTATTGGTGCGGTGGGGTCGTTGTCGCACCAACCCAGGTACACCTCAGCCATCACGCCCTCCAGGCCGAGATGCGGCGAGTCGGGTGAATCACGCACGAGCCATGCACCGTGAATGGACGCAACAGCGCTGACGCGTTCGGGGAAGGCCTTCGCCACCGCCAACGTCAGCCCACCGCTCATGCAGAACCCGACCGCTCCGAACAGGCCGCGTCGAGCTGCCTGGTCCGCGTCGGCATACGCGATCAGCGCTTCGGCGTCGGTGACGATTCCGGTGGGCGTGACGGTTGCCATCAGGTCACGACGAGCGTGCATGTCTTCATCGCTCGCTCCGAATTCGCGATACGGCCCACCGCGGTAGAACAGGTACGGCAACATCACGTAATAGCCAGCGGTCGCCAACCGCGACGCCATGTCGCGCAACGCTGGGCGAATGCTCGGTGCATCCATGAGGTACAGCACCACCGGATGCGGACCCGGCAACTCTGGATGAAAGATGAAGGTGGTCATCTCACCGTCGGCCGTGGTGAGATCAACCTGCTGTTCAATCATGCCGAAATCTTCTCACGCTGATGCGTCGTGTCGCGTTTTGTGGCGCCATTCGCCCAGGAACGCGACGCAGCCGGTTGAGTTACCACCAGTTGGCGGGTTCGATGGCTCGGATCTCGTCGATCGCCGGGCCCATGGTCGATTCCAACCAGCCGGCCGGGTCGGGGCCGTTGGCACCAGCAACGATCGTGGTGACCCCAACAGCGCCGAACGCGTTGGCAGCGGCAATGACGTCTTCGACCGACGGCGAAGGTGGCAGGTTACGGAACATCGCCGTGACCTCGATGTCTTCAGGATTACGCCCGACGTCGTCGCAGTGTTGCCGCAACACCGACAACTTGTGTGCCACCTCGTCTGGCTCGCCGAACAGGTTGCACGCGTCGGCATATTGGGCCACGAGTCGCAGCGTCTTTCGCTCGCCTCCCCCACCAATCAGAATGCGCGGTCGCGGCGAACTCACCGGCGTGGGCCGGCACAACGTCTCTACGAGTTGGTAGTGCTTGCCATCGAATGCGCCGTCGTTGTCGCTCCACATCTGCAGGCAAATTTGCAGCGCTTCCTCGAGCCGTTCGAAACGTTCAGCCGTGGGTGGAAACGGCACGCCGAGCCCGAGATGCTCGCGTTCATACCACGCAGCACCGAGACCGAGTTCGGCGCGACCGCCAGAGAGCACGTCGAGCGTGGTGACCGTCTTCGCCAACAGGCCAGGATGCCGGTAGGTCACGCCGGTGACGAGCAGTCGCAGCCGGAGACGCGTTGTGCAACCAGCCACAAAGCCAAGCGCCGTGTAGCCCTCGAGCATGGGATCTTCAGCCGGAGCCATCCAGTCCATCTGGAAGAAGTGATCCATGAATGAAAGCGTGCGGATGCCGAGCGCTTCGGACCGTCGCGCCAGGTCGGCGACACCAGGACCCAAGGCCACCGGTGAGGCTGCCCAGTCGAATCGAGACACGTGCAGATCGAGTTCCATCGTGTCGTTCTACCAGAGAGCGGAGGCAGCCCAACTCGGGGGCTCGAAACGACCGTGCAGCGGGCTACCGGGGCACAAACTTTTCGACGATGCGGCGGACCTCGTCGTCGACGGGCGGGCGCGCGCCTGCACGACCGATGACCCACGCCGAGATGTGTGTGGCGAACTCGGCGGCTGCTAGTGCGTCACCGTTTGTGAGATATAACGAGAGGAACGCTCCGGCGAACGAGTCACCGGCACCGGTGGCGTCGATCATCTGAGCTGGCACCGAATCGACGGGAAACGCCGAATCAGCACCGTGCACCAGGGCGCCATCAGCATCGAGTTTCAGTACCACCATGGCTCCGTGATACATGTCGTGCAGTGCAGCGGCGATATCGGCGGGTTCGTCGAGACCCGTGAGCGCGGCTCCCTCTTCCCGGTTTGGCAGGAACACATCGACGCCGATGTCGGTGGTGACGCGCAGAAACTCGGTCGCACCCATTTCCTCGATCATCTGAAACGACCCGGGGTCAAACGACAGAGTCGCACCAGACTGGCTTGCAATCTCTGCAGCGCGCCGAGCGGCAGCACGCGGCGGGTCGGTGAAGAACGACCAAGCGGTGAGATGCAGGTGATCTGCCGCCCGAAGCGCCTCGCCGGGCAACTCGGCCGGTGTGAGATCGAAGTCGGCACCGCGCCCTGACACCATGGAACGCTCACCCGTGTGGTCGACGAAGACTGCCACCGACCCGGTGCGGTGTTCTCTGGTTTCGGGCAGAAACGCCGCCACCCGCTCGGCGTGGAGATCTTCTGCTGCCAACTGCCCCATGCGATCACGACCGACTTTGCCGATGAACGTCACGTCGGCGCCACTGCGACTTGCCCATACAGCGACGTTGGCGGCGCTTCCTCCAGGCTGCAACTCCACCAGCCCGAACGTGTCTCCACCTCGGCGAAGTTCGGTGGTGGTGTGGATCAGAACGTCCCAGGCGAAGTCACCGATGACACAGATCTGAGGGGGCGAGGTCGGCGCCATGGCCAGCATCGTACGCGGGGAATCGCAACGGATTGCTACGGTCTCGCATCGTGACCGACCGACCCGCCCTCCAGTTTCCCGATGGTTTCCTATGGGGATCAGCAACTGCTGCCTACCAGATCGAAGGAGGAGCATTCGACGGCGGCCGCGGCCCATCGGTCTGGGACACGTTCTCGCACACCGAGGGCAAAGTAGCGAACGGGCATAACGGGGATGTCGCCTGCGACCACTTCCATCGGATGCCAACAGATGTGGCGATGATCAAAGAGCTCGGCCACCAGACGTACCGGTTTTCGATCTCGTGGAGTCGCGTCATGCCCGAAGGCCGGGGCAAGCTCAACCGGGAGGGTCTCGCGTTCTACCAACAACTGGTCGAAGAACTACTCAGGCACGACATCGTTCCGTGCGTAACCCTGTTCCACTGGGATCTGCCTCAGGGCCTCGAAGACATCGGTGGCTTCCGCAACCGAGACACCGTCGGGTGGTTCGGCGACTACGCCGCGGGGATGGCGAAGGAGCTCGGCGACCGAGTCACGATGTGGTCGACGTTCAACGAACCGTGGTGTTACGCGTATCTCGGTCACGGCGCAGGTGTGCACGCACCCGGTCTGCGCGACGGGCTTGCGGCCGTCACCGTGGCCCACCACGAACTCCTCGCCCACGGCACAGCGGTGCAGGCCATGCGTGCCGAACGCGATGGGCTCAGCCTCGGCATCGTCATCAATCCAACCAATGTGCGCAGCTCTGGTTCACCGGCCGCGAGCAGCGATGCCATCCGCCGGGTCGACGCCATTCTCAACCGATGGTGGTTCGACGCCCCGTTGAAAGGTGAGTACCCCGCCGACATCATCGACGACTTCGAGGCCGAGTACGGCTCACTCGAGCACATCATCCAACACGGCGACAACGAGGTCATCGCCCAACCTCTCGAGTGGATGGGTATCAACTACTACTTCGACACCAGGTTGAAAGGCCTTGCCAGCAGCGGCGACCCCACGACGAACCGAATGGGCGCGTACCCCACGGTCACCGGCACCACCGAGGCCGACATTGACCCGGTACATACCGACATGCGTTGGCCGATCACACCGGAGGGCTTCACCGAACTGCTCGTCAGGCTCAACAGCGACTACCCGAATCTGCCGCCGTTGTACATCACCGAAAACGGCTGCGCGTATGACGACCCGGTCATCGACGGGCGAGTCGAAGACAGTCGACGGATCGACTATCTCGACCGGCACCTCCAGGCGCTCCACGCGGCGATCGAAGCCGGAGTTGACGTACGCGGCTACTACCAGTGGTCGCTGATGGACAACTTCGAATGGGCGCTCGGCTTCGACAAACGGTTCGGGCTCGTGCACGTCGACTTCGACACGCTCGACCGCACGCCTCGCGACAGCGCCTTCTGGTACCGAGAGGTCATCAAAGCGAACGGCCTCCCCGACCGCCGAGCCTGAAGGTCTGAAACGGCCTAGCGGACTTCGAGGAGATCGACGACGAAGATCAACGTCTCGTTCGGCGCGATGACGCCGCCCGCGCCTTGAGCGCCGTAGCCCATGTGCGGCGGAATGTGCAAAGTACGGCGACCGCCGACTTTCATGCCCTGCACGCCTTCATCCCAGCCCTGAATGACTTGACCGTGACCCAGGCCGAACGTGAAGAGCTCCATCCGGTCCCATGAGGCGTCGAACTGCTTCCCGGTGGACCATGACACGCCCACGTAGTGGACACTGACCGTGCTGCCCTTGGTCGCTTCGACACCCTCTCCGACCACGTCGTCGATCTTGACCAGATCGGTCGGGCGGTCGGTTTCGGGGACGACGATCTCGGGCTTGCGCATGGTGTCACAAGCTACCCGGCCCGTGACCGGCTACGACGGTGATGACGAGTCGATGATGCGGCGCAACTCGGGCCAGGCCGCCGCAAACCCTGGGTGCAACGAGCGTTGCTCCACTTCGTCTGGCAGATCCCATGCAATCGCGTCGGTTTCGAAATTCATCGAAGCGCCGAACTTGCCAGGTACCTCCACAACGAAGGTGGTGTAGGACCAGTCGGAAGCTGGCGCAAACAGCGTTTCGCCGATGACCACGTGACCGTCGGGAATGTCACCGACTTCCTCGCTCGCTTCGCGCAGGGCGCCTTGGATTGGGGTTTCCCCGTGGTCGAGCGCTCCCCCGGCACATGACCACGTGCCACCTTCGTGTGCGAACGCCGACCGCTTTTGCAGCATGATCCTCGGGCCGTCGGCACTGCGGGTGACGAACACCACTCCGGCAGCGCCGTACATGCCCCAGCGCACGTGCCCGTCGCTGCAGCGCATGAAACCGTCACCGGTCTGTCTGGTCACGAGAAATCCCACATCGATCGAGCGACTGCAATGGTGTCGCGGCCAACAGTGCCCGTCGACACACCCTCTGGCCGATACGACTGCCCGAGTAACGCACTCAGGGTCGCCCCCGTGCTGTGTTCCAATGCTGAAAGGTCGTAGCCCCCTTCGAGAACTACCAGAAGACGGCCACCCGGTACCAGCGGTTGCAACCGAAGCGCCAGGTCGGCGTAGTCGTCGGCAGTGAGCGCCAACCCGGCAAGCGGGTCGGCTCGGTGTGCATCGAACCCTGCGGAGATGATCAACCAATCGGGCTGGAATCGCTCGACGATGGGCACGACGATGTCGTCGAACGCCTCACGAAACGTGTCGCCTGCAGTGCCGGCAGGAAAGGGCAGGTTGCATGTCGTACCAGGAGCACCCGGCCCACCCCGCTCGCGCATGCGGCCGGTGCCGGGATACAACGGAGACTCGTGCGTCGACACGTAGAGCACGTTCGGCTCGTCGTAGAAGATGTCCTGCGTGCCGTTGCCATGGTGTACGTCCCAGTCGACGATCGCCACCCGCTCGCCCCGGGTTACCAGTGACGCTGCCCCGATGGCCGCGTTGTTGAACAAGCAAAAGCCCATCGCTTGACTGCGAACCGCGTGATGCCCCGGCGGACGGCCCGCCGCGAACGCCAAGCTGGTTGCACCAGAGCGGAGTTCTTCGATCGCGTCAAGCACCGCACCGGCGCTCTGACGGGCTGTGTTCCATGAGCCGGACGACACCGAAGTGTCGCCGTCGATTTCCCCGCCTCCCGACGCACAAAGACGCTCGACGGCAGCGATGTAATCCACGCCGTGAACGAGCGCCAGTTCGTCCTCCGTTGCCAGCCGCGGGCGTTTCCAGGTCGTCGCCTCGTCCAGTTCCGCGCCCGAGATGCCAGCCACGGCCGCCTCGAGTCGGGCGTGTCGCTCGGGATGCCAAGCCGGCGTGTCGTGCGCATCGTGCTCGACGTCGGCGAACACGGTCAAAGGGGAGACCACGGCACCAGATTGGCAGGTCAACCCCGGTGTTTCCACGTCAGTGGGCGACGACGACTGCGATGACCGTTGCGCGAGGACACTCGGAATGGGTTGGAGTGGGGTTCAACAGGTCTGGCGAGTACCCACCAAACCCCACGCGAGCGGCGATCGATCGTCAGCTCGCAGCCGAAGCAGTGGGGTTGCGGCGTCGCGCAACCACCGACGCAGCCACACCAGCCGTCACCAGCAGACCAGCGGCCGTGAGTACCACCAACGCGTTCGTGCCAGACGTGGGCAGACTCCCACTGCGCGTTATGGTCACCGCGGTCGCCCCACCATCAGGTATCGAGATCGTGGGAACAGTTGGTGTCGGTGAGGTCTGCGTCTGCGGAAGACTCGCGGCACCCGTGAGGAGCGGTCAAGAACGTTTCGGTCACCGTTTGCCCGTTGATCTCACGAACGCGGACCACCTCCAGATGTTCCTGGTACGACAGTTCGACACCGGTCGGGTAGTCGGTGATTCCAGCCGTGGACACCGACGAGTTCCCCGTGATCGAGACGGGTGTGATCATCCGGACCAGATTCTCGGCCGTGCACGTGCGGTTCGCGACTGTGGAACCGATCGGGTGCCAGTACAGGCCGCCGATCAGCGTCACCGACTCGCCTGCAGCCAACCCGGCCGAAGGCAAACCGGCCGGAGTGACATCGTCGATCGACGCTTGCCCCGACAAGATGCCGTCGCGGACCTGAGTGACGACCTCGGGCGCCCAGGTCGTTTCAGCAGGATCGCAGTAGATCTGTTGCGATCGCCAAGACACAGGGACCACATCGCCAGTCACGCCCGGAGGGTTTGTTGCGAAGCCTGGTGGCCGAGCCGAGATCTCATCGTCGATCTCGATGTACTCGCGGAACACGAATACCCCGGCGTTGGTGACCACGCCGTCTGTTGTTGTGAACGTGCCGTCCACGGTGATCGGCTCGGCCAGCACACCAACTTCCCGCGAAGTTGGGTCGCAGCCCGTCGAGATGTCGTGCAACGGCATCTGCGCTGTCGCCGTGGCGGTCGCGGGAAGCGCTCCGACGGTCACCGTGTAGGTGTCACGGATCGGTGTGCCGGGATCGACCGCGACCGGCGACACAGTCGAGATCGACGGGATCAGCAACCGCTCCAATGGATCACCGCAGGGCAACACCGCAACGACGACCCCTGTCACCACATCGATGATCGAGCCAGCAGCCCAGTACGCCATACCCACACCAGGCGGCACGGTTCCGGATACCTGAGACACCACCTCACCGGTCGCGCCAGTGAACGTGGCCGACCCGCTGAACCCGGCTGTCGTCGTGTCGCACACCACATCGACGGCTGCGGTGGTGACCGGCGAGCGATACCACGTGATGTTCGCCTGGTACCGACGACCGGCCACAGTGTCTGCAACCCACACGTCATCGGTCACGAGGTCGCCCGGCGACGCGTATGGGTTGGCCATACGTGTAGCCGCACGCACCTCGTTGGACACGTTCGTGAACTCGACCACCAACGTTGGCTCGTCGGCGCCATGGGTCACCGTGACCGCCAAACATGCGACCGGGGCCTCCTGAATCGCCAACGACCAATCGGGCCGCGCAACCTCACAAACCGTATAGACGCCGCGAGTAACACGAATTTCCTCCGTGCGACCTTCGACCGCGGTGGTGAGCTGAGCAGGCGTTCCGAAGCTCTGATCGTCATCACGGGTGAGCGTGAACTGGAAACCGGCATGAGTCTGGCCAGAGGGGATTGGCCCACTCACCACCTTCTGAATCACCAGACCGCTGAATTCCGGGCCGTTGTCAACCTCGATGATCGTCGGGTTGTACGGGTCTGTCGATGGTGCGTCACTGTACGTTGCGACTGGGACAGTTGGGTCGGGGTCGATGAGACCGGGGGCGGCGTCCAACTCATACACCTGGTATGGGGCGGGGTTCACAGCAGCGTCGAACGGCCCCCAGTTGGCTACACCACCAGCGACGGCGCGTTGACCGAGAGTGGTGCCGTTGTCGTCGCGCAGCTCGAGCAACGTGCCGTCAGGTGAGGTGTAGGCAGCCGATGCCCGCTCCCCGGCAACGGTCTTGACGACTTGCACATATCCGGGGACCGTGGTGTCTGACCCGGACACTGCGTCGCCCGGGCCGGCCGAGGCGAGAGCCTGAGCATCAGGCGCTGATGCTGGCGGTGACAACAGCAGGTACGGCGACGGCGCACGTCCGGTCACGGTAACCGTGACCGGACCTCCCGTATGGGCGAAGGAGATGGTTGCCTGACCATTCGAGTCAGTGACGATCGTCGCTGGCGCACCCGAAGCGTTCGTCACGGCAACGCTGAACGACTCGTTGCGAATCGGGCCGCCAGGACCGGACACGCTCACTGTTGAACCGGTGAGCGCCAAGTTGTTGTCAACGGAGATCGTCCAAGGTCCTGCATGAGCGATCGACTCTGCGACCAGCGCCGCCGCCAGCGCATTGATGGCCGGGTTGTCAGTAGCGGTTGCCGGATCGGGTACGAGAGGCGAGCCGTTCGGAGACACGTCTGACTGGAAGTAATGGTTCGCTACGTAGACCGCGGCCGCGGTGACATCGTCGTACGTATTTCCGTACTTCCACAGCAAGTAGTCCAGCTGCGGTGATGTCGAGTATCCGAACAGTGCCTTGAGCGTGTTGTCAGCAGTCGACGTACCGGGCCAAGGCGTCGGGTGACCTGCTGAGTCCAAAGCGCAGTAACCGAGCCGAACCACATCACCCAAACCATCGGTCCGGGGCGAGACCACCGCATACTGGCCGGCCCAACGCCCGTCGAAGGGATGCTCGCCCTCAGGGTCGGCCACGGACGTCACTTGCACCAGCCCATCGGCTGGGTCGTCACCCTCGTTCTTGTCACCGAGCCCGTTACAGCGCATGTACAGATCGCCGAAGTCGGCCGGATCGATGACCGGGCCAGCCAGCGGATCATTGACCTCACCGGCCGACGACAGGTACGTGGCGCAGGTATGCAGCGAGAAGTCGTCGGCGGGGGTGGGTGGCACGCTCAACCAATCGGCAGGAAGGTAACCGCCATCGACAGTTTGGTGTGCTCCGGCGGGTGCGCCAGTTGAAAGTGTGTCAACGGCCGCCAAGGCGACTTCGCTCCTTGGTACGACACTCGTGATCGAGACGACCCCAAGCACCAACAAGGTGCGGGCCGCCCGTCCACGATGCGTCGCACGAGAATCGCTCGTGTTGAACGTCATGTCTGTCTTCCTCTTCTGTCTTTGCGGTGAGGGCCACGCTCCCGCTGTGCTCAGACGCCCCACCAAGCCCGCAACAGTGAGACGCTCAAACCGGCCGGATCATGACGCAGGCAGACCGACAAAAATTCGAACAGAGATGCCATGGCCTACTCGCCGTTGCATCAGATTCGCTACCGTCGCGAGTGATGGGCAGACTGGACGATCTTGATCTCACTGCGACGATGGGCCGGGAGGAGTACGAGACGCGGCTGTTCGAAGCGCAACGCAAGCTGCTGGCACTTCGGCTGGAATCTGCAGGCTTGCTCGACGGAACCTCGCTCGGCCCTGGCATCGTCGTGGTGATGGAGGGTTCCGACGCTGGCGGCAAGGGCGGCGCGATCAAACGCATCGTCGAGCCGCTCGACCCACGCCACTACACCGTTTCCACATTTGCCAAACCTTCATTCGATGAGAAGACACGGCACTTCTTGTGGCGGTTCTGGCAGCACCTACCTGGTCTGGGTGGGTTCGCGTTGTTCGATCGCAGCTGGTATGGGCGGGTGCTCGTCGAACGTGTCGAGGGTTACGCCACCAAAGATCAATGGAAACGGGCCTACGAGGAGATCGTCCAGTTCGAGCGCAATCTCGTCTTGGAGGGCGTCATCGTGGTGAAATTCTGGGTGCAGATCAGCCCCGAAGAGCAACTCAAGCGGTTCAAGAGCCGAGATGAAGATCCGCTTCGCCGCTGGAAACTCACCGCCGAAGACTGGCGTAACCGAGACAAGATCGACCTGTACCACGAGGCCATTGAAGACATGTTCGCAAAGACCGATCACGAGCTCGCTCCGTGGCACGTGATTTCGGGTGAGCAGAAGCGCTGGGCGCGAGTGCAGATCATCGAGACCCTCATCGAACGCATTCAGTTCGGCCTGCGGCACTTCGAAGTCCCCGTCGCCGACGACGGGTGGGCATGACCGTAGAAGCAGTTGACACCGGTCGAATGCTGCGTGGTTCGCGGCGTTCGCGGGGTTGCCGTTACGGGCGTTGCAGCAGATCAACCAGCGAACTGGTATCCCAACGCAAGCCGTTGCGTTCAACGACCTGCTTGTAGAACTGGTCGACCAATGCAGTCACCGGCAGGCGAGCACCCAATCGGTCCGCTTCGGCCAGGCAGATCCCCAGATCCTTGCGCATCCATTCCACAGCAAACCCGAAATCGAACTCCCCTGCGGCCATCGTTCGTGCTCGGTTCTCCATCTGCCAACTGGAGGCTGCGCCCTTGCCGATCGTGTCGAACACAGTGTCGATGTCCAGCCCAGCCCGTTGCGCAAACGCGACTCCTTCAGCAAGCCCCTGCAAGAGGCCGGCGATACAAATCTGATTGACCATCTTGGTTGTTTGCCCAGCGCCCGCCGGACCGATCAAGCGACATTGTTTTGCGTAGCCGGCAATGACCTCGCCGGCGGCGGCATACACCGCAGCGTCGTCGCAACCGCACATCACCGTGAGTTGCCCATTCACCGCACCCGCTTGCCCACCCGACACCGGCGCATCGACGAAGCCAACCCCCTTCGCCGCACATGCCGCAGCCAGTTCGCGTGCGACCTCGGCGGAAGCCGTGGTGTGATCGACCAACACCGCGCCGGGCCGCATCGAGGAGAGAGCACCCGTCAGCCCGTCGTTGCCCAGAGCGACCTGGCGGACATCGGCGTCGTTGCCCACGCACATCATGACGAAGTCGGCACCTTCTGCGGCCTCTGCAGGCGTCGGCGAAGCCTGATGACCGTGCTCGGCTACCCACGCCAGCGACTTGGCCGCAGTTCGGTTGTAGACGGTGACGGAGTGACCGGCTGCGGCGAGATGACCAGCCATGGGAGCACCCATGACCCCAAGGCCGAGAAAGGCAATGTGAGACATCCCCCGATTGTGGCCTGAAGGGATAGTGCCAGGCACTATCCCTTCGCTAACCCTGCTGTTTAGTCGTCTTCTGCTTCGGCGACGGGCTCGGGCTTCTTGGCCTTGGCACCCTTCGCATCTTCCTTGGCCGGCTTCAGTACGCCCTTGGCGAGGGCCTCGTCGAGGTATTCCTCTGCGGCTTCCGACGACACTTTCAGCGCCGGCGAAATCTCGCTGACCAGGTTGACGCGGGCTCGCTCATACATGGTGCGTTCGGCGGCCGACAACGATGCGTCACGGTTGCGCGCAGCAAGGTTACGCACCACTTCTGCGACCTGATACACGTCACCGCTCTTCAGCTTTTCTTGGTGGTTCTTGAAGCGACGGCTCCAGTTCGACGGGACTCGCGGGTCTGGCTTGGCCAACACCGCGACGAGGTCTTCGAGCTCGTCGGCGCTGACGGGCGGGCGCACCCCGACCTCTTCAGCCATATCGACCGGCACCTTCAGCACCATCTCGGAAATGACCGTTTCGAGGATGAGATAGTCACGCTTCTCACCAAATGCTTCGACCTTCTTGGTGCCCTTCACCACGCAAGCTCCGTGCTGCGGGTAGATGACAGTGTCACCTTTTTTAAAGTTCACTCGAATCCTCTCACCGGGCGATCACGCGCTGACCTGCGCTCACAGGAATCTCTACTGTAGCGGTCGATGGGCCGACCCAGACGTGGGCCGCCATCCATAGCCACCGCCCATAGCCACCGTCTATACAGGCCTGGTCAGCGAGCGATCCCGCGCTCCACCGCCGCAATGAGCTCGGCCCGCAGGTCAGCGGCTGCGATCGTTCGGTGCACCGAGCCCACCGCTTGAGCCCGGGCGACACTGTGGATGGCGTCGAACTCGGCGGCCACCTCGCCGAGCTTCTCGATGCGAACCTCGTCCCAAACCGTCGGAGACGCCTGGAAACGGGCGTCGGCACGGGTGCGCTCATCGACCTCACGAGTGAACACCACCGCCGCAGCCGGGGCACCACCGATGACCGAAGCGAACGAGCCCTCCACCGCCAACACTTCCATGCCGTCGTTGAGCGTTGCCGAAAACACGACAAACGCCCCGCCGTGGTAGCGCGACACCACGCACAAGACGAACGGTCCATCGAAGTTGACGATCGCGCGTCCGATCTCGGCGCCATATTCCAGCTGCAAGCGACGCAGCGACTCGGGAGATCCGTCGAAGCCCGACAGGTTGGCCAACATGACCACAGGACGCTCGCCGCTCGATGCGTTGATCGTGCGGGCGATCTTCTTGGACGAGAGGGGGAACAACGTGCCCGCGGACCACTGGGCGACCCCATCGGCCGGTGTTTCGCCGTGGCGTGGCAACGGGCGCGATTCCATGCCGATCAATGTCACGGCGTGTCCACCGAGGCGGGCCGTGTACACGACGGCCATCTCCGCTTCCGCCATCTCCGGCCAACGCTCCAGTGGCTCGGTGTCGGCGTCGATGACGGCGTTCATCACTGTGCGGATGTCGAACGGCTTCTTCCGGTCGGGGTTCTTCTCAGCCGAGAAGATGTCGCCCACCGTGGTGAAGTCGCACCCGTCGATGACGTGAGGTACCGAGCGCACGTCTCGATCTGCTGGATCGACGGTGGCGAGCCGGCGCGGCCACCGCTCGCCGGGTGCCCGATACGTGAGGTCGTAGTGGCGGAACAACAGCGCAGCTGCCGCAGCGAGGTCTGGCGCCCAGTACTGAGCTTCACCGTTCGGCCCCATGATGCGGCGGTAGCCACCGATTCCGAAGTTGTCTTCAGCCGACACCCCGCCCGAGTAGTCGATGGCCTGCTTGCCGGTGAGCACCATGGCGCTCTCGGGCGTCATCACCAAGATGCCCTTGGTGTGCATGAGCATCGTCGACTCTGCGTTCCAGTACGGCTGAGCACCAACGTTGATTCCGGCGACAACGACGTTGACCTCGTGGCCGGCCTGCGTGTGCTCGACCAGTCGACGAAGGACGCGGGCTACCCAGTCGAGATTCTCACTGCCCGAATCCATGGCGATCTTGGCACCGCCGGACAACGCGAACCACTCGATGGGCACGGCCAGTTCGGCCGCCAAGTCGATCGCCGCAAGCAACCGGCGACACTCACTTTCGGTGATGGAACCCATTGCTCGTGTGGGGTCGCCGAGCAGCGCGACACGCGTGATTCCCTCTGGATACAACGGTGTGGGGCGCGACACGACGCCGACGATGATGCCTGACGTGTTGCCGCCCGGGGCTCGATCCACGGCTTCAAGCGAATCCAAGGCGATGTCTCCAGCAGGGTTGTCGGCGAGGTCGTACTCGACGAACGTTCCGCCCTCGCCGGTGAGCATGGGGATCATCTCGTATGGGTACGTGAGTCCTCGCCGCCTCGTCTGTTGCACTTTGAGGGCGTAGTCGTCGAGCGGTTGCATCGGCTCAGTCGGCGGCGCGGTATACCGAACGGAAACCCCTCGACCAACCTCTGCGCCGATTCGCAACACGACTTCGCGCGCATCCGACGGGTCCCCCGTGACCGACACGCGACCGCTCACCACCACTTGCTCCAATCCGAGACCCTCGGTCAGCGGGGCCAACCGTCGTGCCACCACGTCGAGATCTTGGGGCGGAATCGTCACCACCGGCCACACATAGAGCATGATGCGGTTCCACTCGAGCTTGGCGGCCCCGGGCTGAGTAGCTCGGACCTGACGAATGGCGTCGAGACACTCCACCAGCA
Organism: uncultured Actinomycetota bacterium; assembly: GCA_963738275.1. Taxonomy (GTDB): domain Bacteria; phylum Actinomycetota; class Acidimicrobiia; order Acidimicrobiales; family Ilumatobacteraceae; genus Ilumatobacter. Next base: position 73,914 of record CAVTVY010000014.1, on the reverse strand, counting down.
CGTGCTCGACCTCGGGCAACGCGGCGACCACCAGGTTTTCGTCGAGCACAGGGGTGAGGTCTCGAACTTCGGCTACGGCAACGAGGCGCTGGTCGGTGGCGTTGTCGCGCGCCACACAGTTGAACAAGTGCACTTCCCCATCGGCTGGCAACGGCCGGATGTCGAAATTGGCGAGCCGCCACATCTGCAAGCGCCGTGCGATCATGGGATGCAGGCCGCGGAACTTGACGTCCTCTTCGAACGCCGACGCGTGCAGTTCGACCTTGGTGTTCTCAGGTGCCTCGGTCATCCAATACGGGCGAATACCGTCGGCACCGACTCGGCGGAACGACACGAGATTTGATCGGCTTCCAATATGGCCTGCCATGAACGACAGGCGGCGCAAGACGGCTGGCAGGTCGACCTGGCCGAGCGTCACCGCCAGTCGCGCCGCCAATTCGTCGGTCGGCAGCGGTGGCTCATCGCCCGCCGGCACGTATACATCGACCACCACTCTGTCGGGCGCAGCGATGGTTCGTGCCACCACCGCTACCGCATCGAGGGCGCTGACCAACCCATTCAGATTCGTCCGCACCGCCAACACATGGACGGTTCGATCTTGATGGTCGTAATGAGACCGGCTGACGACATGCTCGTTGCCGTCTGTCGCTACCACCGTTGACGAGGAGATGTCGCTGAGGTCGCGTATGCGGTAGTACCGGCGCGTGAGCACCTCGAGAAACGGTGCCGGATTGGCGATAGATCGAAACAGTTGGCCCTCGTTGAGGATGGGCGTCAAGGGCAACGGGCAGGCGACGAGCGCGGCGAAGCTTTCGGGGGTGACCGGTTTCCCCGACGCAACATCGGCGGCGATTTGTCGCAATGCCGATGACGTCTCTGCCCTGGACTGATCGATGAGCGGCTCGTCGAACGCTGCGTACCGCACGTTGCGAACAAAACTGGCGAGTGGCGGGTCATGGCGCCGAGTCGCTTCGATCAACCGATCCAGCGCCTCGCGTAGACCCGCAATGTCGGCGGTGGTGTCCAGCAACGAAGACAGAATCGGTGCTCGTTCACCGCCGCGGGTGTGCGCGATGAAGATGCGCAGGAGTGCGTCGGTCAACGCTGTGGTGTGGTCCAGCCCGTCGACGCCGTAGTGCTGCAATGCTCGAGTGAGACGATCACAGAACCAGGCGGGTAAGCCCTCTCGCTCGGTGTCGAGCGACCGCAGGTAGGTGTTGAAGTACTCATGTCCGCGGCCACCCATCTCGTCGCCGGCATCAGTCGGCACTCGTTCCGGCGCCAGCGCGCTGATGTCGGAGATGACGTCGAGCAGATCGACCAACCTCGGATCGTTTGGCTCGATGGTCGCGGCCAGTTCGCGGGCTTGTCGAGCATCGACGTCGTAGCCGAGGAGGAACGCTCGAACCAACGCGACAGCTGATGCCCGCGACTCGCTTGTGAGCAGATCGAAGTTGAGGGCAGCTCCGGCGCTGTCGGCGTCGCCACCTTCCCCGGTGGCCTCGATCTTGAACAGCGGAGCGCCGGCGACCACCTGCGCGTTGCGACCAACGAACACATCGCGGATCCGGCCAGATATGGGTGCCGTAATGGCAATTTCCATCTTCATCGCCTCGACCGTGGCCAGGCGACTTCCCGCCTCGACCATCGAGTCGACTTCCACGTCAACACCGACCACGAGCGCTGCAGATGGCGCGCGCACCACCCCGGCGTCATCGCGCGAGAAACGGTGGGCAACCCCGTTGACCTCGACGAGGTGATCGCTCTCGTGAACCGATGAGGTCACGAGATACCCGACGTTGCCGATGGTGACACGCCGCCGAGCCCTACCCAGATGCTGTGTGATCACCGAGATCGTCACAGCCTCAAGCTCCAACTCGTAGGCATCTGACGCCACTTGGCGCACCACCACCTCGTACGAGCGGTTGTCATGGCGCAACTCCACGGTGCGTCCGATGTCTGCATCGACCTGAGGTCGACCGCGACGCCCCCAACTGAGAAACGACTCGCGAGCGAGTTCGGCATCGAGGTCGCTGGCGTCGAGTGCTGCAGCAACCAGAGCCACATCTCCGAGGCGCGTCGGCAGGTGCTCGCCTGCAGCGGTGAAGCGGTCGAGCCATGCGGTGTCGAATTGCCCTGACTGCACCTCGGGGCGTTCAATGAGGTCGAGGAGGAACGATTTGTTCGTCGTGCCCCCTCCAACGATGACCGTCATCTGCGACAGTGCGCGGTTCAGACGGGAGAGCGCAATTTCACGAGTGGCGCCATATGCGATGACCTTGGCGATCATCGAGTCGTATTCGGCCGGAATGACGTCACCTTCGGCGACGCCGGTGTCCACTCGAATTCCCGGGCCCACCGGCAGCGTCATCAGTTCGATGGTGCCGGGGGCAGGCGCGAAACCGCGCTGCGGGTCTTCGGCGTTCAGCCGCGCTTCGATCGCGTAGCCCACGGTGGGCGGTGGTTCGCCAACCAGTCGACCTCCGGCGGCGACGTGCAACTGCATCTTCACCAGGTCGAGCCCGGTGGTGAGCTCAGTGATGGGATGTTCCACCTGTAGACGCGTATTCACCTCGAGAAACGCGTATGACTGATCGGCTGGCTGGTACAGGAACTCGACGGTTCCAGCATTCGTGTAGCCCACCGCCAATGCCAATCGGGCAGCCGCTTGACGGAGGTCGGCGTCTTGTTCCGGTGTGAGCAGAATGCACTGCGACTCTTCCAGCACCTTTTGATTGCGGCGCTGCATGCTGCAATCACGAACGCCGACCGGCCACACGTTGCCGTGTTCGTCGGCGATGATCTGCACTTCCACATGACGTGCCGCCGTGACGACGCGCTCCATGAACACGGTGGCATCGCCGAATGCCTTGAGCCCTTCAGCCCGGGCACTGTTGAACGCCTCTTCGAGTTCGGCGTCAGCCTCAACCTTGCGGATGCCTCGACCGCCACCGCCGGCGGTGGCCTTGATCATCAGCGGGTACCCGATCTCGGCCGCGTGGGTTCGCGCCGACTCGACGGTTTCGACGGCTCCTCCGCTCCACGCAGCGACCGGAACGTCCGACTGTTCGGCGATGAGCTTGGCACCGATCTTGTCGCCGAGTTGGCGCATCACTTCAGGCCTGGGGCCGATGAAGGTGACACCGATTCGATCGCACAACTCTGCGAACTCTGGCCGCTCGGCCACGAAACCCCAGCCAACCCAAGCGGCGTCGGCACGGGCTGCAACGAGCCCGGCTTCGAGTGCTGCGAGGTCGAGATATGGGCTGCCCGACGACGGGTCGCGACCTTCATCGATACACACAGCCTCGTCGGCTTCACGGACGAACATCGCTCGGGCCTCGGCCACGGTGTACAACGCGACCGTTCGAATGTCGTTGCCAGTCTCGAGTCGATACTCGCGAACTGCGTTGATCAGCCGCATCGCGGCTTCTCCACGGTTGACGATTGCTACCCGGCGCAGATCCCCACTCATCAGCACAGACACTAGTCAGCCCGTTGTGCCGAGCCCCCTGCTGACCCGCTGTAGGACTGCGGAGCTGACGACGTGGAAAAGCGCCCCCGGCAGGAATCGAACCTGCGACCTAGAGATTAGAAGGCTCTTGCTCTATCCAGCTGAGCTACAGGGGCAATACGAAGATGCTATCTGCAGCAGCAGATAGGTCAGCCCGACCACAAGGTGTCAGACACGTCTTGGTTGACCACAAGGTGTCTGACACCTTGTGGTTGTCGGGCACGGGGTGGTTGCGGCGCCCACCACTACGCGATTGCTCGACGGACGAGATCTAGTGCCGAAATCACCGACATCTGTCGCATCTGCTCGCGTTGGCCGGGCAAGTGCAGTGTGCGCGTGAGTTCGCCATCCGGCCAGACCACAGCGACACAGAGTGTGCCCACCGGCTGCCCCTCTTGCAGGTCTGGACCGGCGACACCGGTGAGCGCAACGACAACATCGGCATCGAGCACACGACTCGCCCCCTTGGCCATGGCGAGCGCCGCTCGTTCGCTGACGACAGGGCCGCGCGGTACATCGAGCACGTCGAACTTCACGTCACTCGCGTACGACACGACCGAACCCCGAAACACATCGCTGCAACCGGAAATACCTGTGAGCCGCGCCGCCACCAGGCCGCCAGTGACGGACTCGGCGGTGCCGAGCGTCCAACCCTTCGCCCGCATCAGGTCGAGGACGACCGATTCCATCGTGTCAGCGTCGTAACCGAACACGATGTCGCCTACTTCTCCAACCAACCGGTCACTCCACGCCTGCAACAACGAGTTGGCTTCGTCCCCAGTGCTTGCTTTCGCGGTGAGCCGAACCTTGATGCCCTCCCAGCCGCTGGCGAGGAACGCAAGCGTAGGATTGCCCACTTCGTCCAACTCGGTGATCAGCCCGTCGAGTCGTTCATTCAGGCCACTTTCTGATTCACCCCATGTGCGCAACACGCGACTCACGATGACCGAGGGTTCGCCCGCTCGCTCCAACGCATCGGGCAACACAGCACGTTCGAACATGTCGCGCATCTCATGGGGCACGCCCGGCACTGCATAAATCACCTTCTCGACGCCATTCACCGTGACCGGGCATATCAGCCCCGGTGCCGTGCCTCTGGTCTGCTCGATGATCGACGCGCCGACCGGCACCATTGCTTGGCGCAGATTGTTCTCTGGCATGCGGCGATTGCGGGCCTCGAACATGTGGCGAATCACGTTTCCGACCGCCTCGTCGTACACGAGGTCGACGCCGAGCACCTCCGCGATGGATTCGCGGCTGAGATCGTCGTGCGTTGGGCCGAGCCCGCCGCACATGATGACCGCATCGGCGTCGACGAGCATCCGACGCAGCTGCGCGGTGAGCCGAGGTTGGTTGTCACCGACCTTGACCTGGAGCAACGAATCGAGACCGCTCGCGGCGAGCTGCTCGCCGATCCACGCCGAATTCGTGTCGACGATCTGCCCCAACAGAAGTTCGGTACCCACTGCCAACACGTCACACCGCATGGCCGTCATCCTCGCGTACCACGACGCTTGTCACGCGGCTACCTGACGGGGACCTCAGCAAGCGCCTTTGCGGTGACTCGCGAGTACCAGAAGTACTGCGCGGCCGACACCACCGACAACACCACGGCGATCCACAGCAGCGTGTTCCACAACCATTTGGCCTCGGTGGCGAACCACGGGCACAACGCGAACCCAACGGCCAGCTGCTGAAAGACGGTTTTGTACTTGGCCATCTGACTCGCTGGGATGCTGACGCCCTTGGCAGCAACCAGCGTTCGGTATACCGAGATGATCACCTCTCGTCCGGCAATGATGGCGACCGGGAGCAGCCAGAACACGTCGCGGGCGACCAGGGTGAACATTGCGCCGAGGACCAACACCTTGTCGGCCAGCGGATCGAGAAATGCTCCGGTGGCAGTGGTGCCGTGCTTGCGAGCCAACCATCCGTCGATGCCGTCGCTCGTGCAGAGCACGAACCAAAGGCTGAACGCAACCCACGAACCTTGGTTGTCTTCCGGGATGACGAGGAACATGAGCGGCGACAGCACCAACCGCCCAGCGGTGATGGCATTGGCCCAAGTGGCCATGGCGTTCGGGTCGACGGCCATCAGCTCAGCACTTCAATCTGGCACCACTCCGCCGGAGGCCACAAGATCTGGGCCGAGCGCATCGACGATCTCAACATCTGCGAACTCGCCGACGGCAAGCGACTGATCGACGTGAATGACGCCGTCGATCTCAGGTGCTTCACGGGCACTCCGGGCCACGCCAACTTCGTCGACGAGCACCTTCAGCGTCTGGCCGATCATGTCGTCGCTGCGGCTCGCCGTGATGTCGTCTTGCAGTTCGCGCAACTCGGCCAGGCGAGCGTTCATCAGCCCACGGTCGACCGCCCCGTCGAGCGTGTACGCGTGGGTGCCCTCCTCTGGCGAGTAGGCAAAAAATCCGCACCAATCGAGTTGAGCGTGCTCGACAAAGTGCAGCAGCTGGTCGTGGTCGCCCTCGGTCTCACCTGGGTATCCGACGATGAAATTCGAGCGGAATGCTGCGTGCGGCTCACGGGCACGAATGTCGGCGATGCGACGGAGGAACCGGTCGCCGTCACCCCACCTGCGCATGCGCCGCAGCAATGGCTTGCTCACGTGCTGTAGCGACAGATCGAAGTAGGGCACGCCGGTGGAGCAGATGGCGTCGATCAGTTCGTCGGTGAGATCACTCGGGTAGAGGTACAACAGTCGCACCCAGTCGGCGCGTTCGGCCACCGCGTTGACCAAAGGCACGATGGACCCCGCACCAAGCTCACTGGGGCGATCTTTACCGTAGGAAGCGAGGTCTTGTGCGATGAGCACGACCTCGCGAACTTCGAGCTCGTCGGCCTCACGCAAGATCGAATCGATGTCGCGGCTGCGCTGCGGCCCACGGAAACTCGGGATCGCGCAAAAGCCACACGAACGGTCGCAGCCTTCCGCGATCTTGATGTACGCCCACGGGCTGGTCGACTTCGGCCGCGGCATGTTGAGCAGGTCGAGTTCCGGAAGCGGCGCACTGCTCACCGGGATGAGCTTGCGTCCCGGCCCAGCCGACGGAGCCTCTGACCCAGCAAGGTCTGGTGTGTGGAACCGCACCCCAAACCCTGCAACCTGGTCGACTTCGGGCAGTGCTTCGGCCAGTTCGTCGCCATAGCGCTCTGCCATGCAGCCGGTGACGACGAGTCGGGCACCATCTCGTTTGCGGTCTTCCAACGCCAGAATGGTGTCGATCGATTCGCGCCTTGCGTCGTCGATGAACGCGCACGTGTTCACGACCACGAGATCGGCCTGCCCGGCATCTTCGGTGGCTTCCATGCCGTCGGCCAGCAGGGTGCCGATCAGCTTGTCGGAGTCGACCTGATTCTTCGGACAGCCGAGCGTCTCGATGTAAAAGCGCTGCGACATGACGGCGCCAGGCTATCGGTGCAGCCGTGCGGTCCCCGGACCGGTGATCCAAAGACCCCCCGGTAGCGTCGCCCTGATGGAACTCGATGCGCTCGACGCCGACAAGGCGCGCGATCTGCGTCGCATGAAGGCCTTGGCCCTTTCGCTGCTCGTTGCCGCCGCCGCCCTGTACATCATCGTCACCCTTGCCGAGCCCGACGGATGGAAGGGATACGTGCAGGCCTTCGCCGAGGCAGCGATGATCGGAGCGCTCGCCGACTGGTTTGCTGTCACCGCTCTGTTCCGCCACCCGCTGCGTATTCCGATTCCACACACGGCGATCATCCCAAAACGCAAAGATCAGATCGGCGCCAGCCTCGGCGAGTTCGTTGAAACCAACTTCCTCACTCAGGAAGTGCTCAACGAGCGCATCGGCGGGGCAGACATCCCCAAGCGACTCGGCGAATGGCTGCGTCAGCCAGCCAACGCCAACAAGGCCAGTGAAATCGCCGCTGACGCACTGAGCGGTGCGCTTGACGTTTTCGACGACGACGAAGTGCAAGCTGGTCTCGAGCGATTCATCCGTGCTCGGATCGACGCCACCCCGGTATCCCCCTTGGTGGGCAAAGCGATCGATCTCACGGTGGATGGCGGGCATCACCAGAGGTTGCTCGACGCCACGTTGAAGGGGCTCGGCGGCTTCCTCGACGAGAACCGATCGACCTTCCGAAACCGGCTCGACGACGAATCACCGTGGTGGGTTCCCGAGCCGATCGACAATCGAATCTTCGACAAGATCTATGGCGCGGTGCACCGGTTCATCGACGACGTCGGTGGCGATCCGCACCACGACGTGCGAGCCTCGATCGACAGTCGGGTACGCGACTTCGCCGAACGCCTGAAACATGATCCAGAGTTGTTGGCAAAGGGTGAACAACTGAAACAAGAACTGTTGGCGCATCCCGAAGTTCGGGCGTGGATCGAAACCTTGTGGCTCGGCACAAAAGCTCAGATCATCGACATGGCCAACGACCCCGACAGCGAGTTGCGGTACCGGATGAATCGCAGCTATCAGCGATTTGGCGATCGCCTGGTGAACGAACCCGAGCTTCGGGCCAAGATCGACAGCTGGATTCAGCGAATCGTCGGTTACGTGGTCGACAACTACCGCAGTGAGGTGAGCGAGCTCATCTCGTCCACCGTGCAGCGCTGGGACGGCGAGTCGACGGCCCGCAAGATGGAGCTCCAGGTGGGCCGCGACCTGCAGTTCATTCGAATCAACGGCACCATCGTCGGCGGCCTGGCCGGCGTGCTCATCCACGCCCTCAGCGAACTCCTCTAACAACCTGACGAGTGGGGTCAGACACCTCTCGTCAGATTTCTGACGAGAGGTGTCTGACCCCGTTCATCAGGTTTGAGGGTTACAGGACTTTCCAGATGTCTTGGGCGTACTCGCGGATCGTTCGATCCGACGAGAACCATGCCATGCGGGCCACGTTGTGGATCGCCGCCTTGTTCCAGCCGGCCTGGTCTGCCCACAGGGATTCCACCTCGTCTTGGGCTGCGATGTACGCATCGAAGTCGGCGGCAACCATGAACCAGTCGCTGTTGTAGATGCCGTCGACGAGCTGGCGGTATCGACCGGGCTCGCTTGGCGAAAACTGTCCTGATGCCACCGACGCAAGCACCCTCGACAGGGTGGGCGACGTTTCGATGACCCCCCGCGGGTCGTAGCCAGCAAGCTTTCGTTCAGCGACTTCTTGCGCGGTGAGCCCGAAGATGACGATGTTGTCATCGCCGATGTGTTTCGCCATCTCGACGTTCGCTCCGTCGAGGGTGCCGATGGTGATCGCGCCATTCAGCGCAAACTTCATGTTGCCTGTGCCCGATGCTTCAAGGCCCGCCGTGGAGATCTGCTCTGAGAGGTCGGCGGCGGGAATCATCACTTCGGCCAGGCTGACGTTGTAGTTGGGCAGGAAGACCACCTGCAGCGCACCGTTGATCGCTGGATCGTTGTTGATGATGCTGGCGACGTCGTTGGCGAGCCTGATGATCAACTTCGCATTGTGATAACTCGGCGCTGCCTTACCTCCAAACATCTTCACGCGGGGCGTGACCGGGCTGTCGGGTTTGGTGAGCAGGCGGTCGTAGAGCGCTATTGCGTGGAAGATGTTGAGGAGTTGGCGCTTGTATTCGTGAATGCGTTTGATGTGCACGTCGAACATCGCCGACGGATCGAACACCACGCCAGTCTTCTGGGCAGCGACTTCGCCGAGTCGCACCTTGTTCGCGCGCTTCACCGCCGCGAATCGCTCGCGAAACGATGGGTCGTCTGCAAAGGTGTCGAGCTCGACGAGTCGGTCGAAGTCATCGAGAAACCCGTCACCGATGGCGTCGCGAACGAGATCGGTGAGCGCTCCGTTGCTTTGAAACAACCAACGGCGCGGAGTCACGCCGTTGGTCTTGTTGTTGATGCGGGCCGGATACAGCCGATGTAAATCGGCAAACACCGTTTGTTGCATCAACTCCGAGTGCAGCGCTGAGACTCCGTTGATGGAATGCGAACCGGCAAACGCAAGGTTGCCCATGCGAACGCGCCGGTCACCGTCTTCACCGATGAGAGAAATCCGGCTGATGGCGGAGCCGTCGAACGCGCCCGCCGTCCGAGCGTCGGCCAACAGGCGCGAGTTCACCGAATAGACCAGCTGCATATGACGCGGCAGCAACCGCTCGAACAAGCCCACCGGCCAACTTTCCAACGCTTCCGGCAACAACGTGTGGTTCGTGTAGCTGAAGGTGTCGCGGGTGATGTCCCATGCAGTATCGAAAGTCATGCCGTGCACGTCGATGAGCAGTCGTAGCAACTCGGGAACAGCGACGGCGGGATGGGTGTCGTTCAGTTGGATGGCTGCGTGGTCAGCAAGATTCGTCAGGTCTGGAAACGTCTTGAGATGCCGCTGGAGAATGTCTTGCAGCGACGCCGACGAGAAGAAGTATTCCTGTCGCAGACGGAGTTCCTGCCCAGCCTTGTGTGAGTCAGCTGGGTACAGCACTCTCGAGAGCGATTCAGCCCGATTGCTGTCTTCGAGAGCGCCGAGGTGGTCACCTTCGTTGAAACGATGCAACAGCAACGAGTCGACAGCCATTGCCGACCACAGGCGCAAGGTGTTGACGCGGTTGCCGCGCCAGCCGACGACGGGCGTGTCGTACGCGACGGCCAAGACCCGTTCAGCAGGGACCCACTCGTGGGCCACAGCGTCGTCGCCGACGGAGGCACTGTCGACCGGGCTCGCGCTTCCTCCGAAGAAGATTTCAAAGGAACGCTCGCGCCGTTCGAACTCCCACGGATTGCCATGATCGAGCCAACTCTCGGGCAGTTCCACCTGAACGCCGTCAGAGAGTTCTTGGCGAAACATCCCATTGACGTAGCGGATGCCGTAGCCGTGGGCTGGGATGTCGAGGGTTGCCATGCTCTCCATGAAGCAGGCTGCCAATCGACCGAGCCCTCCGTTGCCCAAGGCCGCATCTGGTTCCAGTTCGGCGATGAGGTCGAGATCGACATCGAGTGCGGCCAATGCGGCGCGCATGTCGTCGAGCAGCCCGAGATTCGAGAAGGCATCACGAGTGAGGCGCCCAATCAAGAACTCGAGCGACAGGTAATACACCCTCTTGGAATCGCTTTCGTAGGTCTCTTTGGTCGCCGCCACCCAACGATCGACGATCCGGTCGCGGACGACATGAATCGTGGCCTTCAGCCAGTCGTGATCCGTAGCGACCGACGGGTCTTTGCCCACTCGGTAGCGCAATGCGGTCAGCACCTCATCAGCGAGTTCGATGTGGTGTCCGGTTCGTTTGGGGGCTGGCATAGGGGGGTCCAACTCGTCGGGGCCGCAGGCGGCCGTTGTCAGGTCGCGGAACGTTACAACCCTCATCAGATGAGGGTTGACCGCCGAACAGGCGCCTGACGTTGCGGCCGAAATGATTGGGCTGAAAGGGCGCGACTGCGGGTTACAGGCTGCCGTTTTGTTGCAGCAACTCGAACTCCTGCACCGTCATGAGGACCTCGCGCGCCTTCGAGCCTTCGGATGGCCCCACGACACCGCGCTGTTCCAAAAGGTCCATGATTCGACCGGCGCGAGCGAATCCAACTTTGAGTTTGCGTTGCAGCATCGAGGTGGACCCCAGTTGGCTGCGCACGATGAGTTCCATCGCCTGACGCATCATGACGGTGTCTTCGTCTTCCTCGCCAGCCGAGAAGGAGTAGACGTCGGACGTGACGTCGAGCGCTTCGATGCCACTGCTGAAACCACCGCCGAAGCCGGTGTTCGCTCGCCGCGAGCCCTCGCCCGAGCTGCTTGCGAAGTCGCTGTTGCTTGACTGCTGGTTGAACGGTTGCTGGCCGAACGATTGCTGCCCACCGGCGGACCCACCTTCGTCGTCGCCTTCGACGTTGGTCGAATAGATCGGCTCGGGGGCTTGCGCTCGCCAGTGGGCAACCACCTTGCGCACTTCTTCTTCGCTGACGAACGAACCCTGGATACGGTTGGGCACCGACGAGTTGCCTGGCAGGAGCAACATGTCGCCCTTGCCTACCAACTTCTCGGCACCGGGCTGGTCGAGAATGACTCGGCTGTCGGTGAGCGACGACACCGCGAACGCCATGCGCGCCGGAACGTTGGCTTTGATGACGCCGGTGATCACGTTCACCGATGGCCGCTGCGTTGCGATGATGAGGTGGATGCCGACCGCACGCGCCTTCTGCGCGATGCGCGTGATCGATTCCTCCACGTCGCGAGCGGCGACCATCATGAGGTCGTTCAGCTCGTCGACGACCACCACGATGTACGGCATGTGCTGGTACGGCGAATCTTCTACGGCGACGCCCGGCGGCGGCTCGATGGTGCCCTTCGCCCAGGCCGCGTTGTATCCCGTGATGTCTCGGAAGCCCACTTCCGATAGCACGTCGTAGCGGTTTTCCATCTCCTTGACCGCCCACCCGAGCGCGTTCGCAGCCTTCTTGGGGTTCGTGACCGGTTGCGTCAACAGGTGCGGCAACCTCTGGTACTGACCCATCTCCACCTGTTTCGGGTCGATGAGAATCAGGCGAACTTGGTCCGGCGTGGTGCGCATGAGCAGCGACGTGATGATGCAGTTGATACCAGACGACTTACCGGCGCCTGTGGCACCAGCGATGAGCAGGTGAGGGGTGGTCGCAAGGTCGAGGAACACGGCCTTTCCAGCGATGTCTTTTCCAACGGCCACTTCCAGCGGGTGCGTCGCAGCTGCGGCTTCGGGTGACACGAGGAGATCCCCCAGCGCCACGAGTTGGCGTTGGTGGTTCGGCACCTCAACACCGATCGCTGATCGGCCCGGGATCGGGGCCAGGATGCGCACGTCGACAGCGGCCATGGCGTACGCGATGTCTTTTTGGAGACTGGTGATTCGGGCCACCTTGACACCAGCGCCCAGTTCGAGCTCGTACCGCGTCACCGTGGGGCCGACGGTCATTCCGATGAGCTCGGTCTCGACGCCGTGCTGAGCGAGCGACTCTTGCAAGGTCTGCCCGCGCTTTTCGATTTCGGCCATGTTGACTTTTTGCTCGCCGGCCTGTTCGAGGTAGCCCAAAGGCGGCAAGGACCACTCCCCCACCTGACGGGCATCGAGCGGTAGGGAAATCTGCCCAGGAGCGCCGGACACGGCCGGCTTGCGCTGCTTCTTCCCTGGGTTCGGCGACAGCGGATCGCCAGCGACAAACAGATGCTCGTCGTCTTCGGCGCCGTTGTACAACGCAACCCCTGCCCCTGCCCCTGCCCCTGCCCTGCTGCTGTAGGGCGGCCGGATCGATCGCCGCCGGATGCGTCATCCTCGGCGGCTCCCCGGTCGCTCGACAGGGTCGAAAGATCTGAGATCGCTTTCTTGGCGGCGCGGCCGAGCGGTCGGGCGGCGGCGCTGACACCACGACCAGTGTTGGAGGCCATGGTCTTGAGCGACGTGCTGGTGACCAGCATGACCCCGCCGAGAAACAGACAGATCAGCACGACGACTGCTCCGGCCGAAGCGATGAGCGCCTCGAGCGGGGTGACGGCGGTTGCTCCTATCCAGCCGCCAGCTTCGCTTTGACCATCGAGGTCGCCGAAGGAATCCGGTGACCGAACGATGTGCAACATGCCGAGCACCGCAATGCCGATCAACCCCCAACCCAACGCGAGTCGCACAGGACTCGACGACTGGCCTTTGCGAACCAGCGCCACTCCAGACGCAATGAGCACCACCGGCACGATGAAGCGGCCCAACCCGAAGAACCACCCGATGAAGGTGTCGACCCCATCGCCGATGATTCCTGCCAACCCGAAGTAGATGGCAAGGCCCAAGAGCGCCCCGAGCGCGATCAACCCGAGACCGATGTACTCGTGCTCGCGACCGTTGACTGAACTGCGCAACTGGGTTGACGCCGAGTTGCGTCGGTTGCCGGGCGGTGTGGCATCGATCACCCCACGCCCTCCGGAATTTGAACGAGCACCAGTGGATGATCGGGTGGAGGCGCTGCCGCGGGACGCGTTGGCCGACCTCGAAGTCGATCGTGGCGCGTTCTTCTTTGGCGGTTTCGATGGGCCCCAAGTAGTCATGGCAACTCCAAAGGTACCAATCTCGCCGTCAGCTCGCCTGGACTCCCAAGACTTCTCCGTCTGGGCCAAGCAACACCAGCAGTACGCCACCCTCGTCGCTGGCGACGGTGGCGTCGTAAATCACGCCGTCGGGGGATCCCGTGATCGCGAAGTCGATCAGCACCGGGGAGTCGAGTTTCGTCGAAATCTCATCGAAAATTGTGTCGGGATTGAAATCCACGTCGGCTGCAATGAACGTCGGATCTCCGGCGGCATAACCCTGGCTGGAGGCCGGCTCGACCAGCGCGCCGTCAACGAAGAACGCCTGCTCGGTCGTGGAGTGATCGCCGACAGCGACGATGATGCTGACCTGCTGAAGTGTTGCGCTGATCTCGAAATAGTCTTGGGGAGCGCCGTACCAATCTTCGACCGCCTCGATGGCCTCGTCGATGTCACCCACCAGCGGCTGGGGTACGTCGGTATCGTCATCGGGCTTGTCGACGGCGCCGCTCTCGCAAGCTGGCAGTGTGAACGACGCGCCAAAAGACAAGAGGCACGCCGCAGCGAGGCCACGGAATCGGGTTGGCCTTCCCCGGCTCACGTCTCCATCACGACGGGAACGATCATCGGCCGACGCTTCGTTCGATCACTCACGAACTTGCCGGCTGCCCGACGCACATCCCGCTCGAGCGCCTCGACATCGCGTTCACCATTTTCCAACGCTGCTTCCACTGCGCGCTGCACCGTTTCACAGGCTTCATCGAGCAGCGACTCCGCCTCGGGCGCGTAGACCCAGCCCCGGGTGATGATGTCGGGGCCGACCAACACCTTGCCAGTCTGCATGTCGAGCGTGACGACCACGACCACGACGCCCTCTTCACCGAGTACCCGTCGATCTCGAATGACGCCTTGGCCAACGTCACCGACAATGCCGTCGACGTAGACATACCCAGACGGAACACGCCCAGTATGGGCGAGGCCGTCCGCAGTGAGTTCGATCACGTCACCGTCTTCGCAGAGCAACACGTTCGACCGGGGCATCCCCATGAGTTCGCCCAACCTGGCATTGGCGACCATGTGACGGAATTCGCCGTGGATCGGTACGTACCACTGTGGCCGCACAAGGGACAAGTACGTCTTGATTTCGTCTGCCTGTGCGTGGCCGGTGGCATGGACGTCCATCACGCCAGAATGGACGACTTCGGCACCTTTGCGAAGCAGCCCGTCGATGACCTTGTTGACATTGCCTTCATTGCCGGGAATCGCATGACTCGACAGGATCACCGTGTCGTGTTCACCCAACTTGATGAAGCGGTTCTCGCCCCTGGCCAACAGCGACAGTGCCGCCATGGGTTCGCCCTGTGATCCGGTGGAGATGACGCAGATCTCCCCCGGCTCGTAGTCGTCGATGTCGTCGATGTCGATGATGGATGACGCCGGAATTTTGAGGACGCCAAGGTCGATGCCAAGCCGCACGTTCTTCTTCATGCTCAACCCGAGCGTTGCGACCTTGCGGCCCGAATCGACTGCTGCATCAGCGATTTGCTGGATGCGGTGGAGGTGGCTGGCAAAGCTGGCTGTGATGATGCGCCGGTCTCTATGTTGGCTGAACAGCGAGCGGAGCACAGCCCCGACGGTGGTCTCGCTGGGTGCATACCCGGCTTCTTCGGCGTTCGTGGAGTCGGAGAAGAGCACCCGCACGCCATTGCCGGCTGTGAGTTGACCCAACCGCCCGAGGTCGGTACGGCGGCCATCGACCGGGGTGAGGTCGAGCTTCCAGTCGCCGGAGTGCAGCAGCAAACCCTGCGCCGTATTCACCGCAATCGCGTGGGCGTGTGGCACCGAGTGGGTGACCGGGATGAATTCCACGTCGAACGGGCCGATCTTCACCGTTGCGCTATCGGCCACCGTGATCATCTTCACCCGCCCCAGCAGACCGCCTTCTTCAATGCGGTTGCGAGCGAGCCCGAGGGTGAGCGCCGCGCCATACATCGGCAGTGGTGTCGTGCGAGCGGTACCGATGCCATCGTCTCGCAACAGGTATTGGATGCCGCCGACGTGGTCTTCGTGGCCGTGCGTGGCGACGAGCCCCACGATGGCATTGGCGTGGTCTCGCGAAGTAGCTGAAGTCTGGCAACACGAGGTCGATGCCGTGCATGTCGGCGTCGGGGAACATCAACCCGCAGTCGATGAGCAGAATCGCCCGCCGGTCTCCGACGCCCTGCTCGATCGCCATGCAGTTACGGCCGATCTCACCCAGGCCGCCCAGGAAGACGATGCGAACGGACTCGGCCGTTGACGTTGATGAACCTTGGGGCGAGGATGACGAAGCGGTCTTAGGCATGGGAACTCTCATTCGTTGTGGGTCGGGACGCTTGGAGCGCGGCCCAGACCTCGGGAGCTCGAGCGTCGACCCAATCGGGTGCGTCGCCGAGCGGCAATCGACATTGACCGACACCCCACCCAAGGTGACGAAGCATCGCTTTCACCGGGATCGGGTTGGGCGCGAGGTCGCCCGTTTCAAACTCGAAGCTGGGAAACATTCGGACGTTCGCGCATTGCGCTGCGGCGATGTCACCGCGTTCGAACGCATCGAACATCTCCACATGCTCGGGGCTGGTCCACTGAGTGGCCACACCGATCACACCGACCGCACCGACCGCCAGCAGCGGCAACGTCATACCGTCGTCGCCGGAGTACACCACGAAGTCGTGGGGGGTGGCGGCGATGAGACGGGCCGTCTCGGCCGGGTTGCCCGCGGCATCTTTCAACCCAACGATGTTCGGCACGTCATGGGCGAGTCTGGCAAGCACGTCGAATGCAACCTTGCGGCCGGTACGAACGGGAATGTCGTACACGATCTGGGGCAACTTGCACGCCTCGGCGATGGCTCGAAAGTGGGCCTCGATGCCGGCTTGAGACGGCCGGCTGTAGTACGGGCAGAGCGTCGAGAATGCCGTGGACGCCAAGTTGTGCCGCCTGCAACGTGAGTTCGACCGAGTGGGCGGTGTTATAACCCACCGTTCCGGCGATCACCGGCACATCGACCGCTTCGACGACCGCCGCGAACATGCCGAGCTTTTCGTCGTCGGTGAGCGTGGGGGCCTCTCCAGTGGTGCCGCAGACCACGAGACCGGTGTGACCTTCTGAGACCAGTTGGCGGGCGAGTCGTTGAGCGACGTCGTAGTCGACAGCGCCGGCGGCGTCGAATGGGGTGACCAGCGCCGACATGAGTCGTCCAAACGGTGTCGCTTGCATCAGATGAGACTGTATCCAGCGCGGCGGTCGCCTCAGCAGACCGTTCCCGCGCCGCAAGAGTCCCCGTTCAGCTCGCCGAGCCGGGCGATGAGCCCAAGCACCAAGCGCGCCGAGTTCGCAGCCACCTCCGGGAGGAAGCGAGCGAAGTCGTCAATCGACTCGTCACCCGCACCATCTGACATCGAACGGATCACGAGATGATCGGTGCCGAATCGCTGTGCAGCCTGGGCAAGTGCTGCGCCCTCCATCTCGATGGCGACCGCGCCAAGAGCAGCGAACAGTTCGTCGCGAGTGATCGGGTCGTGGAGGAACTGGTCGCCCGTTGCGATCGTGGCGAACCGCACATCCGGCATTCGACCCAACACATCGGTCAGTTCCGTTTCGCTCACCACGCGGCGGGCCAGCTCGACCAGTCCCGCGGAGGGGGTGAACCCCCAGTCGTCGGTGGGATTGAAGAAGGGGATGTGTCCAGCCTGATAGCGCTGCAAACCATCAGGAGCGATGACGCCCCAATCGTGTTGCACCGTTCGTTCGCCGATGACGATGTCGCCGACCTGCAACGTGGGGTCGAGTGCCCCTGCGACCCCAGTGAACACCATGGTGTGCGGACGATGCCGTTCCCACACGACGCCGGCGAGTGCCGCAGTATTGACCTTTCCCATGCCCGCAAGCGCCAACACAACCGACCTTCCCGAGAACTCACCGATCCAAACTGGCCAATGCGCAACATCGGCCCGACGGGCATGTTCCAGCGACGCCACGAGGAGGTCGATCTCCACCCGCAACGCAGCGAACACAGCAACAGTCATTGGCGGAACTCTATGTTCAGCACCGGTCGTCCCAGCACCGCCAATCGTGATCAGCTGAGGACGCCGTGCACCAGGATCCGCTTGAACGCAAACAAGTACGGGGAGTGATCGCCAACCCGGCGTATCAGTTCAGCGCGATAGTCGTCGATGAATCTCTCGTGCAGTTCCGCAGGCATCGCCTTGAAAAACCGCGTCAACGAGGTGCCCTTCGTCCATTCCACCACCGCTCCGGTCGACGTCATGACGTGCGGGTACACCTGCAGCCGAACGTTCGGCTCGGTGAAACCGAGCGAGTAGAGCAGTTCGGCGTACGCGTCGGGGGCGAGCACATTTTCGGCCACCGGGTCGGCTGGCGGTGCGCCGTTCATTGCAGACAGAAATGGCTCGGTCTGAGCGACCGCCACACTGGCCGAATGCGACGCGTGGTCACTGTTGGTCGGTACTTGAATTGCCAACTGTCCACCCACGCCGAAGGCCAGCGGACCATCGAGTGAGCACCGACACGTGGTCCGGTACCCATTGCAGTGAGGCGTTCGCCAGAACGAGATCGTGGTCTGCCGCTGACGACCAGTTCTGAATGTCGCCCTCGCTGAACGCCAGCCCTGGTCGGGAAAACCTACGGGCCCGATCGAGCATCGCAGCTGAGTTGTCGATGCCGAGCATCGACCCAACATCGAGTTGCCTCGCCACTTCGCTGGTGAGTTCGCCGGTGCCGCAACCCAGGTCTACCGCTCGTTCGATGCGTCCCGGACGCACCAACGCGACGAGATCCCAGAATGGCTGCGAACGCTGGGACTTGAATCTGTCGTATTGCTGCGGATCCCAGTCGGTCGCTGCCACGAAGCTCACTGTAGCAACTTGTATTGTACTTGTCTACCTGCCGAGCCCTATGCGGCTCGCTCGACATCAGCCGGAGACGGCCGGCTGAAAGTCGCGGTCTTCGTTGACTTCGTCACCGTCACCGTCACCGTCACCTTCGAGTTCGAACTTGATGTATTCCGAACCGGTGTCTTCCCAGTCTTCGAACTGGATGACGCTCATCTCCTCGAAGCGACGACGCAGCCACTGGTCGTTGCGATCGAGCAAACCCAACTTCTTGCAGTTCGGCACGATCTTCGAGAAGAGCATCTGCTGGAAGATCTCGCGGGTCGGATCGTTGATCATGAGCGGGATCACGTCGCGCGGGTTGACGCCGTGTTGCTCCCACACTTCTTGCGACAAGAACCGGTCGCGCATGCGGATGGCCGCCTCGAACGCGAACTCCTGGCGATCTTTCATCTCGTAGTCGCTCATGCCGTCGTAGACCTCTTTGAGGCTGAGACACACCGAAGGCAACGTGGCGCGCCTCATCGCTCATGACGTAGCGCAGCAACTTCTTCAGCAGCGGCTCTTCGGTCATCTGGTGCAGGAAGCCGAACGCCGCAAGCGCCAACCCCTCGACCATGATCTGCATGCCGAGGTAGGTCATGTCCCAGCGAGAGTCTTCGACGATGTCGTCGAGCAGCATGCGCAGGTGCGGGTTGACGGCGAAACTGCCACCCATCTTCTCGTCGAGGTAACGATGGAACACTTCGACGTGGCGCGCTTCGTCCATGGTTTGCGTTGACGCGTACAGCTTGGCGTCGTACCACGGCACCGTCTCGACGATCTTTGCGGTGCAGAGCAGCGCACCTTGTTCGCCGTGGAGGAACTGCGACAACAACCAGCGGCGCTGGTCGATGCCGAAGTTGAGCCACTCCTTCTCGCCCCACTTGGCGACCGGTGTTCCTTCGTAGTGGTCTGGGGTGAATCCGGACGAAATGGCTGCCTGATCGGCGGAGATGACCTTCTCCACGTCGACCTCGGTACTCCAGTCGAGGTCGATCGAGGCATTCCACTGACCAGTCTTGGCCTTCTCGTACAGCTTGCGGAGTTGCGGACGAGCAAGCGAATAGTCCCAGGTGAAGATCGCCGGGGCGTTGTCGTTCACCAGGTGGTGGACTTCGTTCGGATCGGTCGGCGGTACCGCGAGGATGGCTTCGATGTCGTTGATCGATGCTCGACCGATGATGGTTTCGTTGCTGGCGTGAGTGGCAGACAAGGGGTGGCTCCTAGTGTGACGCGAGGGGTGACAGAGGCGGTTCGATGACGAGAGGGTTCGGGGCGGTTCGGGTGACGGTTCAGCGAGCACGCGAACGACCGGACGGAGGAAGTTCCGAGCCTGCTCGGTATCGCCGAGATCGACATCGGCGCTGGGCGCCAGGAAGTACGAGATGGTCAACCGAGCAGAGCACATCGATCAGTCGCTGGGCGGTTGGCGCTGGGACGAACTGCGCCACGTACGGAGTGAGCGTGACCGTGGCCATACGAACGATGCGGGGAAAGCCTTCAACGGTGAGTTGGCCCAGCGCTTCGCCCGGTTCGCTGGCGAGCATCGAAGCGAGCTGCGCGTCGGCTCGCAGTTCGAGCGTTGCTGACACGACCGAGCGCACCACCACGTCGAGCAGGTCACTGGCACCTTCCACGTCAGCTCGGAGCACTCCGAAGAAGTCATCGAGGCGACGCACCCGAAGCGCCTCGAACACGACATCACGGCCACCCGGGAAGATGCGATACAACGTCGCCCGCGACACACCGCTTTCTGCGACGACATCGTCGATGGTGACCTTCGTGAAGCCCCACTTGGCAACACAGCGTTCAACCGCATCGAGAATGCGCGCCTCGACCGATTCTCCAGATGACGGCCCCGCAGACATATTGAGACACTAAGACAGATAATCCGTCTCACTGTCAAGGGCGAGGCTAGGTGCCGGTGATGTTGCAGGGGAGGTCGAGGTGCAGGCACGACGTCACTTCGCGTTCGAGCTTGTCTTGCTGCCATGCGTTCCAGAAGTCAGCGTGGCCGGACAGGATGCTCCCGGACGACAGCGACAGCGTCCTCCGGCGGAACCGCAGGAAACGCCACGGCCAACTGCAGTTGAGGAACATGCACCGGGTGAGATTCCGGGCATTCGCCGGCATGGCCGTATGCCAGGTGGCGTGCTGGCTCGGCAACAACGGGGCTTCGGAGGTGCTCGCCGTCCCAACAGTCTTGGAACGTGATCATCAGGCGCAGGGTCGTCCCGGCAGTGCAATCTGGTGGCGTGACGGAGCGAATCGAACCGGTATCGCAACTCCATGCCACCACCGACAGGGGCTGCGGCTCCACGGCCGCGTGGTCACCGGCGACGGCCATGAAACCGGCTGGGTACGGCACCAACTTCGCGGGTCGACCCCCTCGGCCGCGCGGTAGTACGCCGTGGCGCCGACTGGTTCGATCGGTTCGAACTCCGAGTCGAGCAGTACAGGCGCCCAGTACGAGGCGGTGTCGAGGCGCTGCTCGCACGTGGTGTCCCCTGCGACGAGTTCGTCATAGGTCGACGACGCGTGTACACCTACCGCTCCGAAGAACTGGTGCAAATGACTCGCTCCAGCTGCGTCGGGATGCACGATCGGATCGTCGGCGAGGAATCGGTCAAACCCACAATCCACCACGAACTGGCCAACCGCACCCTGAGGCCCAACACGTACACGGTCAGGCGCAGCGGTCTCAGGCTGGCTCGACCCACAAGAAATCAGCGTCAGCACAACCGCGAGTGCCAACCAACGGACCAGCCGCGTAGCGAGAGTGCCGTAACGAGACGTGCCTGGCACGTTTCGTTACGCGCTTGGTTCTGGAGCATTTCCCTAGGGGAGGTCGGGGACTTCGATGGCGGCCAGATCGACGGTGGGGGGCATGCCCACTGCTGCGGTAGCGGGCGCTGTTGCGGCGTCTGGCATGTTCTCGTGGGTGCCGAGTTCGGGCAGGGGCGCCTCGCGCCAGTCGACCTCACCCGGGAGGTCGGCCTGTTCTGCGTACCATCTGATGGCGTTCAAGTCTCCGGCGGTCCAGTCGCCGCCATTGCCTTCGGCGTCGCAGGGGGCCAACAGTTCCAAGTCGGTTGGAGCTGTTGTGGTGAACTCGTTGTCGCGGAAGCAGTTACCCAGCGTCGAGAGGTCGATTCCCACGGAAGCGGTCGCAAGGTCTGCTTCGCGGCTGTTCGTCACCACGTTGCCAACAACCCGGTTGCCCATCGACTCCCACTGCCCTGCACCCTCAGGAACAACCAATGGTTGGTTCTTCTGCTCGGAGCAGGGCATGTCCCACTCGTCTTCGGTCGGCATCTCGTCGTACGGGAATTGCTCGGGGAACGGGATGAGGCCAATGCCGGTGCGGTTGTGGTTGTCGACGCGGTTGCGCTCGATGATGTTGTTGATGCCACCCGAAATGAGGATCCCGTTGCCTTGGACGAGCAATGCGAAGTCGATGGACGGTGAGTCGGGCTGGTTGTTGTCGTACACGAGGTTGCCCACGATGGTGGTTTCCCGCTGGGGGTAACACAGCTCGTAGGTACCCGTGTTGGGCACCATGCCGACGCGGTTGTTGTGGAAGGTGGAGTTGACGATGAGCAGGTTGCCGCCCGAGTTCGTGCCGGAATAGCCGATCCCGTTGTTGTTCGACTCGACGTTTCGCATCACAGCGTCACACGGAAAGCACTGCCCGATGTACACCCCGGCGTCGTAACTGCCGACGGTGTGGGAGTTCTCGATGAGCCCTCTGGTGGAGTCATAGGCGTAGATGCCGTAGTCACCGGTGCGGTAGGTGTTGACATACGACGCCCGGTACCCGGTGGCGCCCACCCAGAACAGACCGTTGCTCGTGTAGTTCATGGTGGTGAGGTTCTCGACGGCGACGTCTTGAGCACCGAGAACGCGAATTGCGTTGTCGAGTTCGAACTCGCCATCGAGAATTACTGTGTCCCGATCGAGACCGCGAATGGTCAGCTCGTCGGTGCCGACGTCGACCGCTTCGTTATAGGTCCCCGGAGCGATGAGGATCAGGTCACCTGGAGCCGCAGCATCCACCGCCACCTGAATCGACTCGAACTCGCCGGGAACATCCAGCACGCCGTCCGCCGCATGGCTGGTGGTTGCAGCGCTGGTGGTTTGCGCGGTCATCTCCGGGGCAACGACTTGGGTCGTCGCAGCCCCTTCGGTGGTTGCGATTTCGGTGGTTGCCGTATCGGTGATTTCCGTATCGGCAGCGTCGTCGTCGCCACCGCAGGCAGCAAGGACGACCACTGCCGCTGCGAGCGCTGCGATCACCCGTCGTTTCAGTTGATGCTCCATTGGCCGTTCTCCCCTGTGGCGATCAGCAACTTCGAATTGTCACTGATCTGTTGCCCGCCTGTTCACGCTTCGACTATTCACGCCTCGACGATGACGGTGCCGACCATACCCACTTCGGTGTTGCCGTGGATGGTGCAGTAGTAGCGATAGGTCCCAGGCACGGTGAACACGTGCGAGTACGTGTCGCCTGGCTGGAAGTCGTCCACTTCGATGCCCCATGCTCCGTCAGACTCGAAGCCGCCGTCGGCGCTCTCGACGTTCAGGATGCTGTGTTCGTTGCGGCCCCCGTTTTCCCATAGCACCTCGTCGCCGACCTGAATGACGAGTTGCTCGGGACGAAACGAGTTGTCGATCGCGACCACCGGAATCACCACACCGGTGGGTGCAACGGTGACGACTCAGTCGTGGGGGACGCCGCTCGCTCTGCCTGCCACGCTTGGTCGGGCGCGTCGTCGCCGCAGGCCGACAACGCAACAACAACGCCGGCGGCGAGCATGATGGTGACACAGCGGTTCATTCGCACCGCAGGAGTATGCCGAGGGAACACCGAACGCGACGTTGCGCAGGCGTTCCAGTTTCCGGTTCGATCAGAGAGCGCTACTCGCCGGGAAGCACGTAGTCCGCGAACTGATCCCGCAGTGTCTTCTTCGAGAACTTGCCGACGCTGGTCTTGGGCACCTCGCTGATGAACACCACGTCATCAGGTATCTGCCACTTGGCGACTTTGCTGGAGATGAACTCGAGCACTTCCTCTTTGGTGATCGTTTCGCCCGCTACGGGCACGACGCACGCCAGCGGCCGTTCGGACCAGCGTGCGTGGGGCACACCGATGACGGCCGCTTCGGCAATCTTCGGGTGTGCCATGAGTTCGTTCTCGATCTCAACCGAGGAAATCCACTCGCCGCCAGACTTGATGAGGTCTTTCGTACGGTCGACGAGCCGAATACGTCCCCGCGGATCAACCGTTGCCACGTCTCCGGTACGCAAGCCAGCCGTCGGCGGTGAAACTGTCTCCGGCCCGCTCGTCGTTGTAGTACGACGCACGCGATCCAAGGCCCCCGGCACTGCAGCTCGCCGCTGGCCTCTCCATCCCACGCGATCGATTCTTGCGACTCTGGTTCGACCACTCTCATGTCGACGCCGAACACGGTGCGTCCGGCCATGGTGCGCAGGTCTGCTTTCTCGTCGATTGACATGTCGGCTTCGTCGCTGTCGATGTTCATCACCGAAGCGATCGGGCTGGTCTCGGTCATGCCCCATGCCTGCAAGATCGGAAGCCCGACCTGGGCGCGGTATCCCTCCGACAACGAGCGTGGTACGGCGGAACCGCCGCACGGAATGGCTCGCAACGAACTGGTATCTCGGCCCTTCAACTCTGGCAAGACCTGCATCCAAATGGTCGGAACACCAGCGGCGACGGTGACCTTCTCTTCAACGATGAGGTTTGCGAGCGCATGGGCCAGACAGGTCAGGCCCGGGCATGACCAGCGTTGCCCCACATGCGACGGCCGCGTGCGCAAGACCCCATGCGTTGGCGTGGAACATCGGCACCACCGGCAAGATCACATCGGACTCGCGGGCCCCGAGCGAATCGACCGTGAGCGCACCCATCGTGTGCAGGTACGTGCTCCGGTGCGAGTACACCACACCCTTCGGATTACCGGTGGTGCCGCTGGTGTAGCACATGCTGGCAGCACGGTTTTCGTCGATGTCGTGGAACTCTGCCGGCGCGGCGTTGGCGAGCAACTCTTCGTAGTCGAGCAGCTCGTGGCCGTTCAAGTTGTCGGGAATCGCACCGACGCCGTCGTCCATCATGACCAAGTGCTTGACGCGTTCGAACGACTCGAGCCGCGGCGCCAAGCAGCGCAAGCAGCGAACGGTCGACGAAAATCACCTCGTCGTCTGCATGGTTCACGATGTAGGTGAGCTGTTCCGGGAAGAGTCGCAAGTTCAGGGTGTGCAAGACACGGCCAGAACAGGGCGCGGCGAAATACAACTCGAGGTGACGTGCCGTGTTCCATGCGAACGTGGCGACCCGACCGGAATCAGAGATGCCCAGCTGATCGAGAACGGTGGCTACGCGTCGAGTGCGGTCCGCCCACTCACCGTAGGTCGTGCGCTGGCGACCCGTTCCGGTTGCGGTAACGACACCCTTGTGAGGGAAATACCGCTCGGCCCGATGAAAGATATGGGTAATGGTGAGTGGTACGTCCTGCATCAATCCCTGCATGAGTCGAGACCGTAGCTTTTCGTCGTTACAGATGCCGGGTCGGCGCGAGCACGGCCAACGAGTTCCACAGCTACCGTTGCCGACCAAGTGAGCACATCAGAGCCAACACCTTCAGAAGACGACGAGGTCGCCGAACTCACCGGTACACCAGCGACGTGCGTCCGACGAAGACGCTGATGACACCGTCATCGGTGACACCAGCATCGATGGCCCGGAGATCATCGAACCGCCGTCCCGCTGGGGGTTTGTGGCAGTGGCAGCATTCGTTGCGTTGGTGGTGTGCGGCTACATCGCAACCGGGGTTGCTCCGAAATGGGCGAACTCCAATCCTGAAGGTCTGATTGCGCTCAACGCCCGCATTCGCCACCTGTTGCTGGTGGTCGGTGGCGGTATCTCGTGGTGGTCCTACGTGCTGATCGCAGGACTGCGCCTCGCCCTGGCGTTCGTCGTGTGCCACCTCATCGGGCGCGCCTATGGCGATCGTGTGCTGCAGTGGTTTGGTCAGTACCTCGGGTTCACGAGGGAGACGATCGCCAGCATGCAGGCCGGCTTCGACAAGGTCGATTGGCTGATCGTGCCGTGGTTCGCTGGGTCGAACATCGTCGCTGCGATCACCGGCATTCGTCGCATGCACCCGGCTCGGCTCGCCGTGTTGCTCACCGTCGGAATCGCAGCTCGGCTGGCGCTGTACTGGTACATCGGCAAAGCGTTCGAAGATCAGATCGGCAAGGTGCTCGACTTCATCGGCAAGTACCAGTGGCCGCTCACCGCTGTGTCGATCGCGCTCGTGGTGTTGTCGGTGGGAGGCAACTTGCGCCGCGGCCGCGGCTTCAAGCTGTAGCTGCAGACCAACCTCGGCCGCCTGCATCATTCGGCGCATGTGCTGGTACAACTGGCGCATGGCTCAAGTAACCCTGGGCGGCAACGCCGTCAACACCAACGCAGATCTTCCATCGGTCGGCACCCCGGCCCCCGAGTTCACGCTTGCCGGTGGCGACCTCGGTGACGTCACTTCCGCCTCGCTGCTGGGCAAGAAGGTCATCTTGAACATCTTTCCCAGCATCGACACGCCCACCTGCGCGACGAGCGTTCGCACGTTCAACGTGCGCGCCGCCGACCGCGACGACACCGTCGTGTTGTGCGTATCTGCCGACCTGCCATTTGCTCAGAAACGATTTTGTGGAGCAGAGGGAATCGAGAACGTCGTGAACGCTTCCGGATTCCGCAGTTCGTTCGCAACTGACTACGGCGTACAGATGGTAGACGGCAGGCTTGCAGGGCTGATGGCCCGCTCGGTCGTGGTACTCGACGAGTCGGGCAACGTCACCTACACCGAACTCGTTCCTGAAATCGCTCAAGAGCCCGATTACGACGCCGCCCTCGCAGCCCTGTAAGCGAAACTCGCGAGGTTCCGGGAGAGCTGAATAGCCAGCATGTCAGCGGCGTCGCGCGCTTCCGCCGTAGTGCCCCGGGATGCGTTCCCGCTCGGTAGCGCCGGATTTGCGGTTGAAGCACGGGGTGCAGCACTCGTCATAGGAGTGTCAGCGACCGCCGCCGTGTGTGCGAACTTGTTCCAACGCAGCGCCGAATGGGTGCTCGAACGACTGCACGGTGCGAGCGAACCCATCTCAGCCGCCCGCGCCGCGGGATGGTGGGCCGTTTTGCTCAGCGTTGCTGGAACACTTGTTTTCGCTACTCTCGTGGCGCGCGCTGCGAGGCGGTTCGGCTCTGGGCAAACCGGGCTGCACCACGTCGCGGCGGCCGCTCGCGGCGAAAGCCACGGCCCCTCGATCCGCTCGACGCTGGTTCGCTCGTCGGGGACGTGGGCCCTCAGCGTTGGCCTGGTGTCGATCGGGCGCGAGTCGGCCATCATCGAAGTCGGCGGCGGTCTCGGAACGGTTGCGGGTCGCCACGGCCGATTCTCGCCAAGCCTGGCAACTGCAGGCATCGTGGCCGCCTTCGCCACGGCGTATCACGCCCCGATTGCTGGTGTGTTGTACGTCGAGGAGCATCTCGGCGTGCGTCACCACCGGCGAAGCGTGATCTACGCAGTCGTCGGAGCGTTCGTCGGCCATGTGGTTGCGGTGCGCTTGCTCGACGGCCACGCCATCTTCCCAGGTACGGAGGGAACCCGTGCGAGCATGGCAGTGCTCGGTGTGATCGCGCTGGTGCCGGCGGTTGTTGGCGCTCGCCTGTTCTTCGAGTTTCGCAGTCGAGTGACGGTCGAGCGCCTCACCCGACGTTTTGGACATGAAACCGCACTGCTCGGGTTGTTTGTCGTCGTCGGCACGATCTGTGTCGTCGCTGTCCGATCTTCGGCGGGCAACGGGATGGAGGCAGTGCGGATCGCTGCTGAGCACCCCGCTCTCGGAATCGGCCTCAGCATGGCCCTGGTCAAGATCATTGCGACCACCGCATCGCTCGGCACAGGTGCCGCGGGCGGGGCGATCGCACCGAGCATTGCCATCGCAGGTGGCTGGGCACTCGTCACGTTCGAGCTGGTCGAAGCGCTCGGCTTCGAGCTACCGGGCAGCCGTTGGGACGGCATGGTGGTGGCGATGATCGTCGGTGTCGCCATAGGAATCAGGTCGCCGCTCACTGCGATCTTCCTGGTGCCGGAGATGCTCGGTGAGCTCTCGCTCGTGCCGATTGCTGCTGCGACCGTGGGTGCAGCAGTGGTGCTCGACCGCCGATGACTGCCATGGTCGGCGGCGTCGTCAGCTCTGCACGTGAACTGCTGCCACATGTCTTCGACGGGGACGTGTACGACGACCGCGCCGCGATGTGCGCCAACCCGCGTGCTACAGCCCGAGATAGCTGTCGAGGCCTATCACGACGCCGGGGTGCTCGGCGATCTTCTTGCATGCCAGCACCACACCCGGCATGAAACTGTCGCGGTCGTAGCTGTCTTGGCGAATGGTGAGCGACTGGCCCAGCGCACCCAGCAGCACCTCCTGGTGGGCGGTCATCCCGTGCATGCGCACGCTGTGAACCCGGATTCCGGAGGCGCCTACGCCTCCGCGGGCACCAGCCAACACCTCATCGGTGGTTGGGTCGGTGGCCCACGCCACGTCGCCACGCGCCGTCGCCATTCGAGTTGCGGTGGTGACCGCGGTGCCCGACGGAGCATCGATCTTTGGAGTTGTGGTGATACTCGATGATTTCTGCGGTGTCGAAATATGGAGCGGCGAGTTCAGCAAAACGCATCATCAAGACCGCCGAAATTGCGAAGTTCGGCGCAATGAGACAGTTGGCTTTGCCGTCTCCGAACGCAGAGCGAATGCGACCCAAGTCGTCATCGGAAAATCCGGTGGTGCCGACCACGGCGTGAATGCCATGCATCGCCAGCCAGGGAAGCGTGGTGCGCGCCCCTTCGGCCACGGTGAAGTCGACCACGACGTCGCACTCTGCATCGGCGAAGGCCCGCAGCTCTGGAGCAGCCACCACCAAACCCTCGATGAGGTCGCCGGCGGCGCGGACATCAACCGCAGCAACGAGTTCCAACCCGTCGGCGGCGTTGACGGCCGCGCACACCGTGGAGCCCATTCGGCCCGCTGCTCCGTTGACCCCTACCCGAACGACTTGTGCCATGGCGGCACCGTAGCCCGGCTACTACTCCTCGACGATCATCGCGGTGACCATGCCGAACATTCCCTGCGTCCCTTCGGCGTGGTTGAGAATGTGGCAGTGCCAAGCCCACACACCCGGATCGGTGAACTTGTAAACGACCGTGTAACGCTCGCCGGGAGCGATGTTGATCGTGTCGGAGGGCATCGGCTCCTCGAGCGGCACGCCGTCTTTCGCAATGATCCAGCCAGTTGGCTGGTGCAGGTGCATCGGATGCGCCATGAGGCCTTCGTTGTAGTAATGCACCAGCATCGTTTCTCCGACCTTGGCGGTGTAGGCCTGGGTGGCGGGGAAGCTCTTTCCGTTGAGCGTGAGACCGATCGTGCCGGCATCATTCAGCACCATGGTGACCTGCTGATCCGCTTCGGCGGTGAACCCCTTTTCAATGAGTTGTTCCGGTATCGGCATCTCGCCGATCAGGAACGCTCCGGCCAAACCGTTGGGCACCTGCACCTGGGCGTTGTGATGGGAGTGATACATGCCCACCGCCGGCTCCCGCGCGGTAAATGCATAGGTGAACGACTCACCGGGCGGAATGGGCGCTTGTGTGTACGGGTCGACGCCGTCCATCGAGTTCGGCACGAGGACGCCGTGCATGTGAATCGAGGTTGATTCGGGCAGTTCGTTGTGGAGGACGATTTCCACCTTGTCGCCCACATCCACCTGCATTTCCGGCCCGGGCACCATGCCGTTGTAGGTCCAGGCTTTCACGATCTTGCCGGGCTCGACCTCCCAGTCGATGATCGACGCAGTCAATTCGAAGCGCTTGGTGCCGTCGGCCAAGATCTCTGGCTCGAGCGGCTGCCCGCCGAATTCGGTCTTCTCTTCTTCGACGAAGCGCATCGCCCGCTCTTCCATCGCCGCGTCCATCTCTTGCCAAGTCATGGTCTCGTGCGTGGCGTCATTTGCGCCAGCGGGCACCTCGCCATCGACCACCATGAGCATGCCGACCATGCCAGAACCTTCGTGGCCGACGATCGAGCAAATGAACTTGTGTTCGCCCGCCTCAACTCCCGTCAACTCGATCGTTCCGGTCTCGCCTGGCTGAAGGTCGCCGGTGGTTTCGCCAGTGTCAGGGAAGACCAAGTTGTGCGCCATCGTGCCGTTGTTGGTCACGCGGAGTGTCACGTTGGACCCGGCCGACACCGTGGGCATTGCCGGAGTGATCGCGAACTCGGTCAGGCTGATGTCGATGACCACTTGCTCACCGGCGACCTCGCCCGATCCGGACCCGCCGTCGTCATCTGACGTCATCAGTACGTAGCCGGCGAAAACGAGCGCCGCTCCGGCAAGCAGAAACGCAAAGAACGCAAAGAACATCGAGTCCGAGTTTTTCGTCTCAACGGTTGGCTCGAGTTCTGCCACGGCGCCGTGTTCTGGGCCGTTGTCGCTTTCTGGGCGAAGATCCACATCGGTCATTCCCGCATGCTAGGCAGTCGCCGTCAGCCGACGTTAGGTCGTTCGGCCCTACAGGCCAGGGACCTAAGACCCGATCCGCAACAAACGGTGTCGTTTGGCCCTATCTAACGCGACCTCTTGGGGCGACGCTCGTGGAGTGGACGTAAGTGCAGATCGACCAGACGATCGGCCAGACAATTGGCAAGACGATCGGGGGGATGATCGCAGCTGGGGCGAGCCAGGCTGGGGCGACCACGGATGGGACCACGGGTGGGACGATCAAGGGTGGATGCGGCTCGACGGCCCGTCGTGCGCGCAACTCGTCGCATCGGCAGCAGTCGGCCGAATCGCCTTTACCCATCGGGCATTACCCGTCGTCGTGCCGGTGGCGCTAGGGGCTCGTACCGAGCCACTCATCTTCGAGGTGGCCGACGGAGCGCTGCTGAACGCTGCTCGCCGCGCACAAGTGGTGTGCTTCCAAACCGATTCCGGCGGCGTTGGACAAGGTTCGTGGAGTGTCGCCATCGTCGGCCACTTGTGTATTCATGCCGAACCGCAAGACGCGGCGGACGGGGCCGCAACGTTGATTGAACTCCGAGCAGAACTCGTCACCGGCCGCCGACGCGATCCAGCCGGCACCTCATAACGAAGAGGTAGTGCCTGGCAGAGATGGTGCCTGGCACTATCTCTGCCGATTCAGTCTGGGTGGCGGCGACGTTCGGCTTGTCGGGCGGCGTACACGGCTGCTTCCGTTCTCCGGTGCATTCCCAACTTGGCGAGCAGGTTGCTCACGTAGTTCTTCACTGTTTTCTCCGCGAGAAACATCTCGGCCGCAATCTGACGGTTGGTTTTGCCTTCAGCCAAGTACTCCAGAATTCGGCGCTCTTGCGGACTGAGGCTCGCCAGTCTGGGATCTTCTTCTGGACCTCGGCGAACCCGCTCGAGAACTTTGGCTGTGAGCCGCGGGTCGAGCAATGACCGCCCCGCCCCCACCTGGCGGACCGCGTCGACGATGTCGTGACCGCGCACCTGCTTGAGGATGTAGCCGGCGGCGCCGGCGATGATGGCGTCGAACAGTGCCTCGTCATCGTCGAACGAGGTGAGCATGAGGCATGCCAACGTCGGTTGCATGGCCAGCAGGTCGCGACACAGTTCCACCCCGTTGCCATCGGGAAGGCGCACGTCGAGAACGGCTACGTCAGGCTCGAGCGCCGGCACCCGCCGGATCGCCTCATCGACGTTGCCGGCCTCACCCACCACTTCGAAGTCGTCTTCGGCGTCGAGCAGTTCACGCACGCCGCGGCGCACCACCTCATGGTCGTCGACGAGAAAGATACGGAGCGTCACTTGACGATTCTCGCATACCGGCATCCGTTTACATGGCGGCCGGTGACGAGCGATGCTCATCGCCTACGATCGAGCGATGGTGTCTCACGCTGGTCCGGAACAGTTGCGCCGGCTGCTGGCGAGCGTTCTCGCCGTCGGTTCCGAACTCGACGTGCACGTCGTGCTCGACACCATCGTGCGCACCTCGACCGAGCTCGTCGGAGCAAAATACGGCGCGTTGGGGGTACTCGACGAGACACGAACACGGCTCGTCGACTTTCTCACCGTCGGTATCGATGCGGCGCAGCACGCAACAATCGGCCAGCTGCCCGAGGGCCACGGCATTCTCGGCCTCCTCATCGTCGACCCGAAGCCGCTCCGACTCCCCGACCTCACCCGCCACCCCGACAGCTTTGGCTTTCCAGATGGTCATCCGCCGATGACCTCGTTCCTCGGCGTGCCCATTGCGGTCCGCGGTGAGGTCTTCGGCAACCTGTATCTGTGCGACAAGACCAATGGCGCACCCTTTGACGAGGCTGATGAAGAACTCGCCGTTGGGTTGGCCGCCGCTGCGGGGGTTGCCATTCAGAACGCTCGGCTGCACGCCAAGGTGGCAGAGTTCGCCACGATCGACGACCGTGAGCGCATCGCTCGCGATCTGCACGACACGGTCATCCAACGACTGTTTGCAGTTGGTTTGAGCCTGCAAACAACGATTCGCATGGTCGAACACGAGGGGGCACAGGCGCGAATCTCGCAAGCCGTCGACGACCTCGACACCACCGTGCGCGACATTCGTGCGGCGATCTTCGAGTTGCACACATCACAAACGACGGATCGGTCGTTGCGGCACCGGGTACTCGACATCTGTGCCGAATACGAGCGGCTGCTCGGTTTCGAGCCCGTCGTCCGATTCGGCGGGCCCGTTGACACCGTAGTCACCGAGCGGCTCTGCGATGACATCGTCGCGGTGGTGCGCGAATCGTTGAGCAACGTCGCGCGACACGCTGCGGCGAGTTGGGTGGAAGTGCTCGTCCGAGCAGGTGGAGATGGGTTCACGGTCACCGTCACCGACGACGGCATGGGGAGTGCATCCGACGGGCCGCCCGGTCGAGGGCTTGCAAACCTGGCTCGCCGTGCGGCTCAACATGGTGGAACCTTCGCGACCAACGAGGTCGAAGAAGGCGGAACCAGCGCCATCTGGATCGTCCCGCTGGCCAGCAGCGACTAGCACCGCAGGTGGCGTCAGGCAGCTATCCCTGCGCTGGTGGGCCGAGCGTGACGGTGATGGGAGCAGCGGCGCCATAGACCCTGCTGATCACACGACGCGTATCTTCGAGCGTCACCGCCGACCATCGGCCGAGCTGATCTTCAATGTCGATGAGTTTGCCAAGGAGCGTCAGTTGCCCGCCCATCCGTGACATACGTGCCCCCGAGTCTTCGAGGCCCATCTCGTACGAACCGGTGAGATATCCCCGTGCGATCGCGAGTTCATCTTCGGTGATGCCACCCTCGACAAGTCGGCCCAACTCGGCATGCACGATTGACGCGACCTCATCTGCGTGCTCGGGCATCGACCCGGCGTATACCGACCAAGCACCAACATCGCCGTACGCCGCCGCACTGGAAAACACGGTGTAGGCGAGACCGCGGCGTTCGCGGATTTCGTCGAACAAGCGGCTGGACAACCCGCCACCAAGTACGTGGTTCACCACATCGAGCGCTTCACGATCTGAGTCGGCGCGGTTGAGTGATCGCCCGCCGACCAGCAGGTGCGTTTGCTCGGTGTCGTCGACCAGCCCGATGCTCGAACCCATGGGCCCGACTGGCTGAGCGGCCAGGCTGCCGTCGCCCTCAGGCATTGCGTCGAACGCCTTGGTGATGCGATCGATGACATCGTTGACGTCGACGGCACCAGCGATGGAGACCACCGTGTTCCCGGCGCGATATCGGTTAGTGAACCACTCGCGGACGATCGGCTGGTCGATCGCGGTGACCGTGTCTCGTTCGCCGGCCGTTTCCCAACCAAGGGCGTGACTGGGGAACATCGCCTTCGCAAATGCCTGGTGGATGACGTCGTCTGGGCTCTCGTCGTCCATCGCCATTTCGTCGAGGATGACGTGACGCTCGCTCTCCACGTCGGCGCTGCGCAGTGCCGGAGCCGTGAGCAGATCACCAAGCAGCTCGATGCCCACGTCGGCATGGCGCGCCGGCAGTCGGCAGTAGTACGCCGTGTACTCCTTGGCCGTGTACGCATTGATGTCGCCGCCGACACGGTCGATCGTTTGGGAGATCTCGATTGCCGAACGTGTGGCTGTGCCCTTGAAAAGCAGGTGCTCGAGAAAGTGAGCGAGCCCGGCGTAGTCGGCAGGGTCGTCGCGCGAGCCGACTCGGACGAACGCCCCGATCGATACGGTTCGCGTGTGGGCCATGGGCTCGACAGCGACGGTGAGGCCCGACGGCAGTTGCACAATCTGTTCCGTCATGTGACGCCCCATTCAATCAGCAACAGCTACGAACCCGCATCATCCCGGGGGCCGGACGCGAGACCGCCCCGGCTTCACCTGGTTGGGATGATGCCGGGGCGGTCGTCAGTTCAACTGGCCAGGGCCAGATCTGAATTCAGCTGTCGTTCAGCGGTGGCGGCGGCGGCCGCCACGGCCACCATCGCGGCTGCCACCGTCGTCGTCGGGACGACGCTCGCTGGCCGGGCCCAGATCGCCGATCTCGCCGGCAAGTTCGGCGTCGAACGAGTCTTCGAACGACACGACCTCGACGTCGCCGGCAACACTGCTGGCAACACTGCCCGTGGCCGCTGGGCGCTCGGTGCGCTCACGCGGGGCACGGTCGTTGCGGTCGTTGCGGCCGCCCCGATCGTTGTTGCGGTCACCGTTGTTGCGGGTGTCAGCAGCTGGCGCCGCCGACTCGCTTGACGTGTCGTCGCCTTCGGCTGCTGCCGGTGCCTCGCCTGCGAGGGTGAGGCTGACCTTGCCGCGGTCGTCGATCTCTTCGACCACGACTTCGATTTCTTGGCCGAGTTCGAGCACGTCTTCCACTGCGTTGATCCGCTTGCCGCGGCCCAGTTTCGAGATGTGCACGAGGCCGTCGCGGCCGGGCAGGATGTTGACGAATGCACCGAACTTGGTCATGTTGACCACGCGGCCCATGTAGACCTTGCCGATCTCAGCCTTGGGCGGGTCGACGATGGCGAGCACTGCGGCCATGGCTTCTTCCATGCGCCATGCTTCAACCGCACCGATGGTGACGAAGCCTTGGGCGCCGTCGTCATCGACGCTGATGTCGGCGCCGGTCTCTTGCTGGATCGTGTTGATGACCTTGCCCTTTGGCCCGATGACCTCGCCGATCTTGTCCATCGGGATGGTGATGGTCTTGATCTTCGGAGCGGTCTCGGCGACTTCGTCACGGCTCTTGCTGATGGCGGCGTTCATCACTTCGAGGATCTCGAGGCGAGCAACTTTGGCCTGTGCGAGCGCAGCGGTGAGCACGTCGGCGGGGATGCCGTCGATTTTGGTGTCGAGCTGCAACGCAGTGATGGCGTCGGCGGTGCCGGCGACCTTGAAGTCCATGTCACCGAAGGCATCTTCGGCGCCGAGGATGTCGGTGAGAGTGACGTACTTGTCGCCCTCTTTCACGAGGCCCATGGCGATACCGGCAACGGCACCACGGGTGGGCACGCCGGCGTCCATGAGCGACAAGCTGGACGAGCAGACCGACGCCATCGAAGTGGACCCGTTCGAGGCCATCACTTCAGAGACGAGTCGCAGCGTGTACGCGAAGTCTTCCTGGCTGGGAACCACGGGCAGCACGGCACGGGCGGCGAGCGCGCCGTGACCGATTTCGCGGCGCTTCGGCGAACCGACGCGGCCGGTTTCACCATTGGCCCACGGTGGCATGTTGTAGTGGTGCAGGAAGCGCTTGGTGTCGACGGGCGACAACGAGTCGATCATCTGGTTCATGCGGGGCATGGCCATGGTGAGCACGTTGAGCACCTGGGTCTCGCCACGCTGGAACAGGCCGGAGCCATGTGCGGTGGGGAGCACGCCGACTTCGGCGGTGACCGGACGCAGGTCGGCAACGCCACGACCGTCGATGCGCAGGCCTTCTTCGACGATGCGCTTGCGGACGAGCTTCTTGGTGAGGCTGCGAACGGCTTCCTTGACGGCCTTTTCCTGACCGGCGAACTCGGCGCCTTCGGCACACAGTTCGGCGACGGCCTTGGAGGCTGCGGCGTCGGTGGCTGCGTTGCGCTCGGCCTTGCCGGCGATCTTCACAGCTTCGGCGATTTCACTCGACACGAGACCCTCGACGGCGGCGAACGCCTCGGGGGTGTAGTCGAGCACCGCGGTGAACGTGAGCGGCGTGATGGGGCCGTGGGTCGCAATGACGCTGGCGAGAAGCCGACGCTGGAGGGCGATCGACTCTTTGATCCAGACCTTGCAGGCCTCGAGACCGCTGGCCAACACGGCCTCGTCGACCTTGGGGGCGCCGTTGTCGTAGTACTGGAAGCTCTTCTCGGTGCCGCCAGCTTCGACCATCATCACAGCGACATCGCCGTTGTCGAGTTCACGGCCGGCAACGACGAGCTCGAACGTGCCCTCGTCACCTTCCTGATAGGTGGGATGCGGAATCCAGGTGCCGTCGACGGAGTACGCCATGCGGACTGCGCCGATGGGGCCATCGAACGGGATACCCGAAATCATCAAGGCGGCCGACGCCGCATTGATCGAGAGCACGTCGTGCGGGTTGACCTGGTCGGCGCCGAGCACGGTGGTGACGATTTGGGTTTCGTTGCGGAAACCGTCGGGGAATGACGGGCGCAGCGGGCGGTCGGTGAGACGACAGGTGAGGATGGCGTCTTCGGTGGGGCGGCCTTCACGGCGGAAGAACGAACCGGGGATTTTGCCTGCGGCGTACGCACGCTCTTCGACGTCGACGGTGAGCGGGAAGAAATCCATGCCCGGGCGAACGTCTTTGGCAGCGTTGGCAGTGGTGAGGACCTTCGTACCGCCGATGGTTGCCACCACAGCGCCTTGGCTCTGCGGCGCAAACTGGCCGGTCTCGAAGGTGAGCGTCTTCTCAGTGCCGGAAACGACACCAGATACGCGAATAGGGTCAGCCACGAATGGCTCCTTTCAGCAGCGACAACGACGTTCGCGTCGCCACACTCTGGAGCGATGGGCCGGTTCCCAGTTGGCAACCCCGCTCAACTGCACTGTTTCGAAACCATGGTGTTCGATCGGACAGTGCTTCTGTCACGGAGTAGGCAACCGGCAACCAACCGTTACCGCTCATTGTAAAAAGCGCGGACCTTCCGCACTCCCGCAAGGAGCATACCGGGCGAGCAGGTCAATCCGGTGATACCTGCCTACCACGGTAGGTCACACGACCTGCAGCTTGACCTCGACATTGCCGCGCGTGGCGTTCGAATACGGGCACACTTGGTGCGCCTGTTCAACCAGCGCCAATGCGGCATCGTGATCGAGCGCGGGGATGACGACATCGAGTTCGACTGCCAGACCGAATCCACCGGAGTCGAGCATGCCGATCGACACACTCGCGGAAACCTCGCTACCCGTGAGGTCCGCCGCCTGTCCAGATCCCACCAACTTCAATGCTGAGTGGAAACAGGCCGCGTAGCCGGCAGCGAACAGTTGTTCCGGATTCGTCGCGCCGCCAGGGCCACCCATCTCCTTCGGAACACGAACGTCGACGTCGAGGATGCCATCCTCGCTGGT
This sequence comes from uncultured Actinomycetota bacterium, assembly GCA_963738275.1. Lineage (GTDB taxonomy): Bacteria > Actinomycetota > Acidimicrobiia > Acidimicrobiales > Ilumatobacteraceae > Ilumatobacter. The sequence continues at coordinate 36,804 of CAVTVY010000014.1, read as the reverse complement.
GGCGTGTCCGTTTCGCCCGTCACCGGTGGCCGTGGCAGTGGCCGTATAGATCGCTTTCATGTCGTTCCTCCGAACAGTTGGGATGATGCAGACCTGCTGCGCCTTCTGGGGTGTGCCGATCAGTAGTACCACATTATATTGTGCACGATCTAATTGTACAACGCAGAAGACGGTATAGATTGGTGAGGTGCCCGATCGGCTCCCCCAACTCGAACTCAGCAACCAGTTGTGCTTTGCCCTCTACGACGCGAGTCGGGCGGTGACTCGGGCGTACGGTCCTCTCCTCGACGAGCTGGGCTTGACGTACCCGCAGTACATCACCATGTTGGTGCTCTGGGAGAGCGACGAACCCAAGTCGATGGGCGACATCGGCGCCCGCCTGCACCTCGACAGCGGCACCCTCACCCCGCTCATCAAACGGCTGGTCCAGGTTGGCCTCGTCGAACGAAACCGCGACCCGTTCGATGAGCGTCGGGTGCTCATCTCACTCACGAAGTCCGGCCAGGCGCTACGCGAACAGGCGCGCGCTGTGCCGGCGCAGATCTTCGCTCAGTTCGGCATGAACCTCGAACCAGCCAAAGCGCTGCTGGCAAACCTCCACCAACTCGTGCAGCAACTCGAACACCAAGCCTGACCGCGCTGGTCGCAAAGCGCTCGACACCAACCGATTCGCGCGAATGGCACGGGCCTGAGACGTACCGTCGTCCGCTGTTGCAACTTCGACACGACAGCCTCGAAGGGCCGAGTGTGTCGACCCCGCGCAGCCCTGCAGATATCGCAACGCATGCGTGCCGAACGGGACACAACAACAACTCGGCGAAAGTTCGTGACCTGGCCGTCAGCCAGGATGATTCAGCGGCGCAGGCCGAGAGTGGCGATGAGGGCGCGGTAGCGCTCTACATCGATGCCACGCAAGTAGTCGAGCAGGCGACGGCGACGGCCGACGAGCATCAACAAACCGCGACGGCTGTGGTGATCCTTCTGGTGCACCTTGAGGTGCTCGGTGAGGTGTGCGATGCGGTCGGTGAGGAGCGCGATCTGCACTTCGGTGGAACCGGTGTCGGTTGCCGTTTTGCCGTGTTCGGCGACGATGTCTGCTTTGGCCTTGAGTGCCATGGTGGTATGCCTTCCAGCATTGTTGGAGGTCGCGTCAGCCCATTCAGGCTGTTCGCATCGCGCCTGCGCCGGTGGAACCTGAGACAGGCCTACCAGCCCAAACGGACTCGGCAATGCTACGGGGGGCTGCGTCGGGTCACAACCGGTACGCTCCGCCGACGTGACGGTCGACGCAGCGCTTCGAGACGCGGCCCAACCAGGGGCCGCGATCGAGATACGTCGCGTGGCGAAGCGGTTCGGCGACGTCGAGGCGCTCACGCCAGTTGACCTGACGATTCGTCCGGGTGAAGTCGTCACGATTCTCGGCCCCAGCGGATGCGGCAAGACCACCCTCCTGCGCATCGTCGCGGGGCTGGAGGTCAGCACCTCGGGATCTGTCACGATCGACGGCGCCGACCCCTACACCGCACGGCGGCACAAGCGCATCGGGTTTGTGCCGCAGGCACCAGCTCTTCTGCCTTGGCGCACCGTCGAGGCAAATGCTCGGCTGCTGCAAGACATCAACAGCGGCTCGAATCCAGCGGGCATGCCTGATGTCATGGCGCTTCTCGATCGCGTCGGTCTGTCCGATTTCCACAGCTCGTACCCGCACGAACTCTCGGGAGGCATGCAGCAACGAGTTGCTCTGGTTCGTGGGTTCGCGCTCGGGGCGCCGTACCTGTTGATGGACGAGCCGTTTGCCGCCCTCGACGAGATCACACGAGCAGACATGCGCTATTTACTGGCTGCACTCTGCGAGCCGCTCAACACGACGGTGATGTTCGTCACCCACTCGCTTCCTGAAGCGGTGTTCATTTCGGATCGCGTGGTGGTGTTGTCGGCACGGCCGGGTCGGGTGGTCGACATCGTCGACGTAGAACTGCCGCACCCACGCCTGCCCGAGCTCGAAGACACACCCGAGTTCTTCTCCGTGCTCACAAAGCTTCGCCATGCGCTTCGCAGTGACACCAGCAACCCAGGACTTGGCGAATGAGATCGCTCGAGCGATCCGCTGCCGCATTGTGGGCCTTCGTCGGGGCTGTCACCTTGATCGCCTTGTGGGAAGGTTTCGTTCGTTGGCGCGACGTTGCACCAATGAAGCTGCTGCCGCCTTCTCAAATGCTGTCGGCGTTTCGCGGACACGCCGGGTTTCTATCTCGAGAACACGTGGGTCACCGCCCGACATCTGTTGATCGGCATCACTGCCTCGCTGGTGGTTTCGGTGTTGATCGGAGCGTTTCTGGCAGCCTTCCGCCCGTTGGAACATGCGTCGCAACCGCTGCTCGTGCTCATCCTCGTCACGCCGTGGGTCGCCTACATCACGTCGATCGTGTTGTGGTTGGGCAGTGGCACGCCGTCGATTGTGTTCTTGGTGGCGTTCGTCACGTCGCCCGGCTGGGTGTACGCAATCGTGTCGGGAATGCGCGGGGCAGACCCAGCAGCGCGCGAACTCTTTCGCTCCATCGATGCTTCACGCCACGAAGTGCTGTTCAAGCTCCGGTTGCCGTCGGCCCTTCCGTCGATCTTCACTGCCGCCGCGAATCAACATCGGGTTGGGCCTCGGAGCGGCATATTTTGCCGAGGGTGCCACATTCACGAATGAGGGATTGGGCGCCTGGGGAAAGCGGGCGGCCGCGCAACAGCTCTCGACCATCCTGTGGACGACGATCTTGTGCGCTGCGCTGCTGGGAATCACCGCGCAAGTGATCGTGATCGGGCTCGAACGCAGGCTCCTTCGCTGGCATGTCTCACAGCGCCCGCTGTAGACACGTTGTGTAAGACGTTGGTAAGACCACGTTGTGTAAGACCACGTTGCGCCAAGCGAACGGCTTCTGGCAACCGGCAGGTAGATTCGTTCTTGCACTGCCCTACTACCGGGGCCGCCACCGACCTCTTGCAACGGTGCCGCGGGCCTGGCGTGCGCTGGAACCGATACGCCCCCAATCCGATTTCCTGGAGGAATCATGAACCAGCGCGCCCGCGCCGTTGCGGCCCTTGCTGCAACGACCCTGATCTTCGCCGCCTGCGGCGACGACGACACCACAACCACGCCAACGACCAACGCATCGTCCGGCACGAGCCAACCCGGTACCAGCGAACCCGGTATCAGCGAACCCGGCAGCACCGAGGCACCAGCTCTCACGACCGCTCCGACAACCGGCGGCGCCGCCAGCACCGTCAGCGCCGTCGAAGCAGGAGCAGCGTTTCCTGCTGATCGATGCGCTGCCAACGAAGCAGCCGGAACCATCAACTACTACACCGGGTTCGACTACGCGGCCGCGGCGTCGATCATCGAAGTGCTCGTTGCCGATGCGGCGGGCTACTACGACGAGCTGTGCCTCGATGTCCAGATCACGCCGTCGTTCTCCACGGCCAACTATCCGTTGGTGGCCGAGGGCGACGTGCAGTTCTCATCGGCTGGCTCGTTCAGTGAGGTGGCAAAGTTCTCCGCCGCGAACGAAGCCGAACTCGTTGCATTGTCGGTCGACGGACACGTTGCGATCGACTCGCTCATCATCAAGCCCGACAAGGCGTCGAGCCTGGCCGACCTTGCAGGGTCGACCATCGGTATCAAGGGTGCTCTCCCGTCAGCGGTTGCCGCGATGCTCGCTGGCGAGGGTCTGATCGAAGGCACCGACTTCGAAACCGTGTTGCTCGACGGCTTCGACCCAGTCGCGCACATGGCGGTCGACACGATCGTCGGCATGCCGGGTTGGAAGAGCAACGAACCGGGCGCCCTCGAACGGGCGGGCGTTCCGTTCGACCTGTACGACCCTGCCGAGTTCGGTGTGCCCGGGTCGTTCGGCATCATCTACACCAGCCAGGCATTCCTCGACGAGCACCCATCGGCAGTTGAAGACTTCATGCGAGCCACAGCGCGCGGCCTCAACGATGCCATCGCTGACCCTTCGGCAGCCGCCAAAGTTGCTGTCGAACTGATCAACGGCAACGGCAACCCAAACTTCCTGTCGGAGGAGGGCGAAACGTTCCGTTGGCAAACCGATGCCAGATCTGATCACCAGCACTACGCCCGCCGGCATGTTCCCCGGCATGATCTCGGCCGATGAACTGGTCGCCGAAGTGGCCGCGTACGACGCAGTCGGTGTCTACCCGGACGGCGCGCCCACCACGGAAGGCCGATACGACGCCGCCCTCGTCGCCGGCCTGTACGACAGCGATGGAACGGTCATCTGGCCCGCCTGACCCAGCGAAGGGATAGTGCCAGGCACTATCCGTTCAGAATTGCCCTGCCCAATCGCAATTCGAAGGGATAGTGCCTGGCACCATCCCTTCGTGAGGATGTGGGTCGCGTGGGCTATGTCTTGGCGGAGTTGGGCGATGAGCGACTCGATGCCGTCGAACTTGCGCTCCGACCGGAGGAATTCGACGAAACGAACCTTCGCCGGTTCGCCATAAAGTTCGCCTTCGAATCCGAGCAGGTGAGCTTCCAACAGCGAGTGATCGGCATGTTCATAGAACGTGGGCCGACGGCCGATATTGAGCGCACACGGATGAACCGAGCCGTCTGGGCGCTCGTACCACCCGGCGTACACACCGTCGGCCGGTAGGCACATACGGTTGGGCACCTCGACGTTCGCGGTGGGAAAGCCAAGCAAGCGACCGCGCTGATCTCCGACGACCACGACACCTCGAGCTTCGAACGGCCGGCCCAACATCTCGGCGGCCACCGCCACGTTGCCGCCAGCGAGCGCACGACGTATCGCGGTACTGCTGACTGGTTCGCCGACGCCGTCGCATCGTTCGACGAGTTCCACAGGTTGCACTTCGAACCCGTAGCGGTCTCCCACTTTGCGCAACAGGTCGACGTTGCCTTCGCGATTGTGACCGAAGTGGAAGTCGGCACCAACGACGATCTGTTCAGCTTTCAAGCAGTCGACGAGCACTCGCTCGATGAACGCGAGTGCGGAAACGTCGGCTTGCGCTGCATCGAATGGGATGATGACAACGGCGTCGATGCCGGTCGCTTCGAACAACTCAACTCGTTGGTGTTGGTCGGTCAAGAGTTGAGGTGCTGATTCAGGTCGCACCACGAACGCTGGGTGTTCATCAAACGTGACCACGGCAGACCTGGCGCCGCGCTCGGCGGCAAGTTCGCGCACGCGTGCGATGACCGCTTGGTGACCTGTATGCAACCCGTCGTACGCGCCGATGGTGACGACGGTGCGTTCGCCGGGAAACGGCGACTGGGAGATATCAGTGACGACCAGCACGCCACTGACGCTATCTCCGTGCAGGCAGGGCACGGTTAGTTAGCCAGGGGGCAGCACGACCGCCGGCTTGACCATCGGTTCGCCTCGCTCACGAAACTGTTCGTAGACGGCGATCAACTCGCCGTCGGGGTCGAACAGGGCCCATGGGCCGGTGCCGGCAAAGCCGCCCAGCGGCAACACCCGCCCTTTGGCGACCAGAGCAGCAGTGTCCGCGTCGACGTCGACGCGAGCGAGCCCCCGAACAGTGGTGCCGATCGGCTGCAAGATCGCCTCATCGGGAGGAAGCGCCTCGGCAACCAGGAAGTCACCAACCGCTGTGCGGCGCAGGTTGCGCAGATGCGCTCCCCCGCCGAGCAGCCGACCGAGATCGTCGGCCAACGTGCGGATGTAGGTGCCGGCGGTGCATTCCACGTCGACCTTGAACACGCCCGGTTCGTCGCCCGCTTCGATGTCGAAGCGGAAGATGTGCACGTGCCGAGGGGGCCGGTCGATCTCTATGCCCTCGCGGGCGAGTTCGTGCAGCCGCCTGCCGTCGATTTTGATGGCTGAGACCATCGGCGGAATCTGCTCGATGCTGCCCATGAGATGCTCGCCGATGATGCGCCGGGCGTCTTCGAGGGTGACTGCGGACATGTCGAACGTACCGGTGACCTCGCCCGAGGAATCGAGGGTTGACGTGGAGGTGCCCAGCACGATCTCGCCCTCGTACCGCTTGGTGGTCTTTTCGACGAAGCGCAACAGCTTGGTCGCTTTGCCGACTGCTGCCACCAGAACTCCGGTGGCATCGGGGTCGAGCGTGCCGGCGTGGCCGATTTGACGCTCGTTGAATCGCTTACGCAGCATGGCCACCACGTCGTGACTGGTGACGCCAGCGGGTTTGTCGACAACGCACAGACCGTGCGTCATCGGCGGTTTCTTCCGCGCCATGGGCTACCGACCGATCGAGCTAGTCGTCGTCGCCGGTGAGACGCCGACGGTCTTCGCGCAGCACTTCATCGATTCGCTCGGCTGACCGAATGGCGATGTCTGGGCGGAAGTCGAGGATCGGTGTCTTCTTGGCACGAATCTGCTTGGCGATGGCACCTTGCAGCCGGATGCGGTACTGGCCGAGCGCCTCGATGATGTCGGCGTCGCCTTCAGCGCCTGCGAGCGAGTCGAAGTACACATGTGCCCGGTTGAGTTCGTTGTCGACCTCGATACCGGTGACCGTGACGAAAGTGAGCCGCTCGTCGTCGATACGGACGAGCTCCTCCGCGATGATCTCGCGGAGGGTCTCGCCGACCCGCGCAGAGCGCGGGTACTTGGGCTTGCCGGATCGTGCCATCAGGTCAACTCTGAACGTTCAGCTCAGCGTTCGCGCGATTTCGCGCTCGTCGAAGGTTTCGATGATGTCGCCCGGCTTCAGGTCTTGGAAGTCGCTGAGGCCAATACCGCATTCGAAGCCGGCGCGCACTTCTTGGGCGTCGTCTTTGAATCGACGCAACGACTGGATGGAACCCTTCCAGATGATCGTTCCGTTGCGAAGGAAGCGCACCTTGGAACCGCGAGTGATGACACCGTTTTGCACGAGGCAACCGGCGATGGCACCGATCTTGGGTACTCGGAAGATCTCGCGGACCTCGGCGTCGCCGGTGACCACTTCTTCGTACTCGGGCGCCAACATGCCGATCATCGCTTGCTCGATGTCTTCGAGCAGCTTGTAGATGATTTCGTAGGTGCGGATCTCGACCTGTTCCTTGTCGGCCAGCTCGCGAGCCTTGCGATCTGGGCGAACGTTGAAGCCGAGAATCGTGGAGTTCGTGGTGGCCGCCAACGTGATGTCGTTCTCGGTGATGCCGCCCACGGCACGGTGGACGAACGTGAGGCTGACCTCGTCGCGACCGAGCTTGCGAAGGCTTTCGGTGACCGCTTCGAGCGAACCCTGAACGTCAGCCTTGAGGATGATGTTGAGCGCAGCCGTTTCACCAGACTGGATCTGGTTGAAGATGTCTTCGAGCTTGACGCCGGTCTTCACACGGGCATCTCCACGCTGATCGCGAATGCGACGGTGATGCTCGCGGGCCTCGCCGACGACTCGTGCAGTCTTTTCATCAGGAGCGGATCGGAACTCGTCGCCAGCTTCTGGCACCGACGACAAGCCAAGCACCTCGACGGGCATCGATGGGCCAGCGACCTTGATCATTTCGCCCTTGTCGTTGATCATCGCTCGAACCTTGCCCCAAGCGGGGCCGGCCACGATCGGGTCACCGATCTTCAGTTCGCCCTTGTCGATGAGGATGGTGGCCACGGGGCCACGACCCTTGTCGAGGTTGGCTTCGAGCACGATGCCCTTGGCCCGCCCGGTGGGATTGGCCACGAGCTCTTCGAGTTCGGCGACCACGATGAGCTGATCGAGCAGGTCGTCGATACCGAGGTCTTGCAGGGCCGACATTTCGACGACGATCGTGTCGCCACCCCACGACTCGGGAACGAGTTCGTGTTCGGCAAGCTGCGTGAGTACACGCTGCGGGTCGGCGTTGTCTTTGTCGATCTTGTTGACTGCGACGATGATCGGCACGTCGGCCGCTCGGGCGTGATTGATCGCCTCGATCGTTTGCGGCATCACACCGTCGTCGGCTGCGACGACCAACACCACGATGTCGGTGGCCTGGGCACCGCGAGCACGCATTTGCGTGAACGCCGCGTGACCGGGCGTGTCGATGAAGGTGAGATTGTGGCCATTGCGATGGACCTGGTAGGCCCCGATGTGCTGGGTGATGCCACCCGCCTCACCGGCGACCACGTTGGCCGAACGGATCTTGTCGAGCACGGTGGTCTTGCCATGGTCGACGTGACCCATGACAGTGATGACCGGGGCGCGCGTCTCCAGCAAGTCTTCGTCTTCGTCGTCGCTGTCGTCGAACATGGCCTGCAGCTGAATCTCTTGCTGCTGACCTGGATCGACGAGCAACAAGTCGGCGCCGAGTTCGAGCGCGAACAGTTCCATGTGGTCGTCTGACAGACCCATGGTGGCCGTGATCATCTCACCGTGATTGAGCAGGAACTTCACCACGTCTGCCGCGGTGCGGTTCATCTTCGGACCGAACTCTTGGGCCGACACGCCGCGCTCGACCACCACGGTGCCCTCGGGCACCGGGGCATCGAACGCGGTGTAGCTCATCTCGGTGGGCTGCAACTCGTCTTGGTCACGACGGCGACGACGCTTGCTGCGACGAGGAGGTCTGCGCCCGGCGTTGGGGCGCCCACCGGGGCCGCCACCGGGACGTGGGCCGCCACCTGGGCCACCGCCGCCTGGGCCGCCACCTGGGCCGCCACCACCTGGGCGGTTGTAGCCACCTGGCGCGCCGCCGCCACCGCCGCCACCTGGGCGACCTGCGTAGCCGCCGCTGCGACCGCCGGGGCCGCCGGTACCGCTTGGCGCGCCAGCCGGGACGACCGGCAGCGGGACGTGCAGAACCCGGGGGTGGGGGAATGACTTTGCCGGTGGCCGACGTGGGACGACCGGGAGGCGGCGGGATGGGGCGACCGCCCGTAGTGGTGGGACGCGGCGGTGCGGCCGGGCGAGGCGTTGCCGGCGCCGACGGGGCGCCGACACGAGCCTCGACAGGGCGGCGCGGCCTGGTCAGGTCGGCCGCTGGAGATGATTGGCCCGTGGCTCGAGATGGTGCGTTCGCTCGAAATCGGTGCAGCGGCTGGGGCCTCGGGGGCCGCCGATGCCGCGACCATTTCGCGAGTTTCGGCGGGCGCCTGTGCCGGTGCCGGTGGTCGGGTACGGGTGCTTCGGCGACTGGGGCCTCGTGCTTCGACGACGGGTTCAGCGGCGACTGGCTCGGGACGACAGCGACCGGCTCGGGGGCTGGTTCGCTGCTGGCTTCGGGGCTGGCTTGGCGACTGGTGCTGCAGCAACCACAGGTTCAGGCGCCGCGACCGCAGGGACCGGCTCGGCTGGTGCGCTGACGGCATGCGCTACTTCGTCGGGTGCGGCCGCAGTTGGCGCGACTTCCACAGGAGCAGCTGCCACTGGGGCTTCGACCGCAGCGACCGTCGGCCACTTCGGCAACCTCGGGAGCTTTGACTTCCGCTGGGGCAGCCTCGGCGGGCGTCTCGTCGACCGCCGGCTCGGCAACCTTCTTGGTGGCCTTGGTGGCCTTGGTGACCTTGCCGGGCTTTTCGGGCTCGGGCGGCTGCACTTCTCGGGTGAGACCGTCGCGAGTGGCCCTGCGCCGCACCATGTCGGCGTAGGCCTCCGCCAGTGACGAAGAGTGGCTCTTGACAGGCACGCCCAGCGCTTTGGCGAGATCGACCGTCTCGGCATTGGTCATGCCGAGCTCCTGTGCTAGTTCGTGTACCCGGATGTTCTTCGCCACGTTGCGATTCAACCTTTCGTTATGTGCAGTCTCGCAGGGGTGGGGACGATCCCCACCCGCTCAATTTGTCAACTCATGTCGGAGTTGAAGCTTTCTTCCAGCGCATCGATCCACTCTTGAGGAATGGATGTGCGAAATGCCCGATCGAACCCGTGCCGCCGCCGTGCTGCATCGATGCAACTGCGGCCGCAGAGCCACGCGCCCCGCCCAGGCACGCTGCGGCCGACGACGATGACGCCATCAACCAACGCACACCGAATGAGTTCGATGTGCGGTCGTCGGCTGCGACAGCCGACGCACGTGCGGACGGGAACATGCGGATCACTGTTCAGCGTCGCCTTCTTCACTCGCGACTAGCGACTTCTTCGATGTCTGCTTCCGCAGTTTCCGCGGCAGCTTCCACCTCGGTGGTTTCGGCCTCGGCGACTGCAGCGATTTCCTCGACTGTGTCGACGTCGGCGTCGGTCGGTCGACTTCGGCGTCTCTTCGATGGCCATGGTGCCGCTCCACTCGGCTTGGCTCATCACCGAACCGTCGGCAGCGTGGAACTCCATCTCGCCGGTTTCGGCGTTCTCGCGCCATTCACCCTCTTCGTACTCGGTGTCGTCGAGATAGCCGCCCGCAGGCACGCCATCGGCGACTTGAGACTCGGAGCGAATGTCGACACGCACGCCGGTGAGGCGAGCAGCGAGCCGGGCGTTCTGGCCCTCGCGACCAATCGCCAGGCTGAGCTGATGATCGGGAACGATGACATCGGCCTGCGTGCCGTCGGCTGAGATGTTGACCTGATTGACCTTGGCCGGGCTGAGCGCCTTGGCCACGAAATCGGGCAGATCTTCGCTGAACGGCACGATGTCGATCTTTTCGCCGCGCAGCTCGGTGACCACCATGCGAACACGGGAGCCGCGGGCGCCGACGCACGCGCCGACAGGATCGACGTTGTGGTCGTTCGACCAAACGGCGATCTTGGTGCGATGCCCAGGTTCACGGGCGCAGGCGCGGATCTCGACGATGCCGTCGGCGATCTCGGGCACTTCGAGTTCGAACAAGCGCTTGATGAGGCCAGGGTGCGTACGGGACACGACGATCTGTGGGCCCTTGGCGGTCTTGCGAACTTCGACGATGTACGCCTTGGCACGGTCGCCTGGGGTTGGGCGCTCGTACGGCACTTGCTCGGCTTGGGGAAGCAGCGCTTCCACGCGACCCAGGTCGAGCAGCGTGTAGCGGGTGTCGGTTTGCTGAATGATGCCGGTGACGATGTCGCCTTCGCGGTTTGCGTATTCCTCGAACTTGCGATCGCGCTCGACTTCACGAATGCGCTGGCTCATCACCTGACGGAAGGTCTGAGCGGCAATGCGGCCCAACTCTTCCTTCTTCGGCGTGTCGTCGCGTTCGTTGACCCAGTTGCCGTCTTCGTCGAGGTCGTACGCGATGAACTTGAACTCCATCGTGTCGGGATTGACCTCCACGATGACCTCGTCGGCTGCACCCTGTCGGCGCTTGTAGGCGCTGGCGAGGGCGTCGACGAGCACGTGCAGCAACGCCTCCTCGGTCAGGCCCTTTTCCTGGGCGAGCATTCGAATCGCCTCGGTCATATCGAGATTGCTCACGATGGCTCCTTGCTTTCGTCGTCGTCAGTTTCGTTCTCTAGATCGTCGTCGTCATCGTCAGTCGTCGTCGTCGAAGTCATCGTCATCGTCGATAGTCGTCGATGTCGTCGAAATCCTCATCGCCTTCATCGTCTTCATCGTCTTCGAGTTCGTCGAACATGCCTTCGTCGAGTTCATCGTGCACCAGCGGCGCGAGCGCCGAGGCGGTCGCACTTTCATCGATCTTTTCAGCAGCTGGCTTGGCGACCGATTTTTTGGCGGCCTTGCTGCCCGGTTTGGGCGCAGGGCCCCAGACGAAAACGGTCTTTGCCCGATCGATGCCGGCGATCTCGACCACACGGTCCGCCGCTGGCGTCTTCTTCGTGGCAGCAACTCGCAGCGTGATGGTGGTGTCGTCGGCAGCGATGAGCTCGCCTTCGAGGCGACGTTCGGCCGCTTCGACGTTGGCGAGACGGACGGTGATCAACTTGCCGATCTCGCGCTGGAAATGTTCGGGCAGCCGCAGGTTCCGCTCGACCCCGGGGCTCGACACCTCGAGCGTGTACTTACCCGGCATGGGGTCTTCATGGTCGAACTCACGAGAGATCAGCCGGGTGGCGAGCGCCAGTTGTGCGAGATCGACACTTCCGGGCGAGCCGGGAAACGTGTCGAGCGTGATGCGCAGCGTGCCGCCACGTTGTTCGATGTCGTAGAGGTGCAACTGGAGGTCGGAGGCAATGGGCTCGACGATCTTGCGTACGCGCTTGAGTACGGGTGATTCAGCCATCTGTATTGCCTCCTTTCATGAAACAAGGCGTGGGCCGGGGCCCACGCCTTCTCGGTTGTCACCAATTAGCAGTACGGCAGTATAGCCCGCTGGCTGCCGACACGGCCGGGCCGAAACCACACGGCGGGCGACGGTAGGTTTCTTGCGTGCTGCGCATGTCTCACCTCTTCCTCCGGACGCTTCGCGATGACCCTTCCGACGCCGAGGTGGCGTCGCACCGGTTGCTCGTTCGTGGCGGATTCATCCGGCGCGCGGCCCCCGGTGGGTACACCTGGTTGCCGTTGGGGTGGCTCGTGTTCCGCAACGTCGAGCGCATCATTCGTGAGGAGATGGACGCGGCAGGGTTCCAAGAGGTGCACTTCCCCGCCCTGCTCCCCCGCGAGCCCTACGAAGCAACCAACCGGTGGACCGACTACGGCCCGAACATGTTTCGCCTGCGTGACCGCAAAGACGCCGAGTACCTGCTTGCGCCCACCCATGAAGAAATGTTCACGCTGCTCGTCAACGATCTGTATGGGTCGTACAAAGACCTGCCGGTGTCGCTCTACCAAATCCAAACGAAGTACCGGGACGAGGCCCGGCCGCGCGCTGGGCTTCTCCGTGGACGCGAGTTCGTGATGAAAGACTCGTACAGCTTCGATATCGACGATGCTGGGCTCGACGTGTCATACCAGCGCCACCGTGACGCCTACATCAAGACGTTCGACCGATTGGGTTTGCCGTATGTCATCGTGTCGGCCATGTCGGGCGCCATGGGCGGGTCGGCCAGCGAAGAATTCCTGTCGCCCATGGAAGTGGGCGAAGACTCGTTCGTGCGGTGCCAGCACTGCGGGTATGCCGCCAACACCGAGGCAGTTCAGGTACCGGCGCCAGCTGCGTTGCCGATCGACGGCCCCGCCGCGCAGGCCATCGACACCCCGGGCACTCCCACGATTGCCACTCTTGTCGACTTCTTGAATCAGGCCGCGCCGCGCACCGATCGGGCGTGGCACGCGGCAGACACCCTCAAGAACGTCATCGTGAAACTGCGCCACACCGATGGGTCCACCGAGGTGTTGGCCGTCGGGGTACCGGGGGACCGTGAGGTCGACCCGAAGCGCCTCGAAGCACAGGTGTCACCCGCCGAGGTCGAAGCGTTCGAGGAGGTGGATTTCGCTGCCAACCCGCTCCTCGTGAAGGGGTACATCGGCCCAGGCGCCTTGGGGTCAACAAGTGCTTCTGGGGTGCGCTATCTCGTCGACCCGCGAGTCGTCGCCGGCAGTCGGTGGGCCACCGGCAACAACGTCCCGGGCCAACATGTGATCGACCTCACCGCCGGTCGCGATTTCTCGCCCGATGGCACGATCGAAGCGGCAGAAGTACGCGACGGAGATGCGTGCCCCACGTGCGGGTCTGAACTCGAGATCGCACGAGGCATCGAGATCGGGCACATCTTCCAGCTTGGCCGCCGTTACGCCGAGGCGTTGGGCCTCAAGGTGCAAGACGACTCGGGCAAACTCGTCACCGTCACCATGGGTTCATACGGCATCGGCGTGTCGCGGGCTGTGGCCTGCTTGGCCGAGGCGAACCATGACGACTCGGGCCTCATCTGGACCCGTGAGGTGTCGCCCGCAGACGTCCATCTGGTCATCGCCGGCAAAGAAGGCGGCCCGCAGCGCGAGGCCGCTGAGTCGCTTGCCGTCGAGTTCGAGGCGGCGGGTCTGCGTGTGCTGTTCGACGACCGCGAGGGTGTGTCGCCCGGAGTGCGGTTCAAAGATGCCGAGCTCATCGGTGTGCCGGTGATCGTGGTGGCCGGGCGCGGCGTCGCCAACGAAGACGGAGCCGAGTTCGAAGTGAAGAACCGTCGTTCCGGCGACCGCACCGACGTGCCTGCTGCAGATGTGTTGAGCTACGTCACCAACCTGCTCGCCACATTGCCCTGACGTACCAACACGCTGCCAGTGCAGCTACCAGATCGCCGTGACGTCTGTTCTCGGCGCAGCCCAGGCGAGCAGGCGTGCGTCTTTGGTGACCAAACCCGCACGTGTTTCGATGGCCGTCGCGGCGATGATGCGGTCTGCAGGGTCGCCGTGCAGGTCGGTGAGTTCAGCAGCTCGCACCGCGATGTCGCCTGACATTGCTGCCACCCGAACGCGCGGCTGCTCGCCAATCTGTCGCATCCACACCGCAACAGGTCGATCGAGCCCGATCCTGCCCTTTGCCACGAGCATCGCGATCTCCCACATCGAAATCGCACTGATCGAGATCGCGGAAGCGTCAGCGATGGCTGAACGGGCCTCAGAGGAAAGTCGTGAGGGATCAGCGCTCCACCACAACGCCGCGTGGGTGTCGAGCACTACTTCACGACTCGACTCGGAACGAGTCACTCGAGTTCCCAGGCTTCGTCGGTGCTGAACAATTCCTCGTCTGTGCCGAAGAAGGTGACCGAGCCGAGCAACACACCGTCATCGTGAATGGGAACGAGTTTGGCCACGGGACGGCCGCGCTTGGTGACGACGATTTCTTCGCCGGTCGCCGCGACCTGGTCGAGCAACGCGAGACATGTTGCCTTGAACTCGCTTGCCTGCATCTCGATCGCCATACCCCGCAGACTAGTAGGAGTTTGCGATCAGATGTCTATGGTCACTGCCCATGGTCACATGGTCGGGTCATGCGACTCGACGGACGGGCGAAAGCTCGTTGGCAATGGCGATCGTGGCGGCGTGTACGGCTGCAACCACCACCGACCAATCGGCCCGGCCGTCGAACAATCGCTCTTCGATGAGTTCCCGCGAACGCTCCACGGACGCCGTGAGCGCTCGATATTGCTCGTCGGTCAGCTGGTGATTGGTGAGTGCCAACGCATCCACCTCGAAGCGCAACGTCGCTCCTGGCCGAAGCGAACGTGGAGTTGCGGCATCGTGGACCAGCCGGCCAGTTGCCAGTGCGTAGCTGAGGCTGGCCTGAGCCGTGCTGATGGCAACGCCGAGATGAGTCGCGATCTCACGAATCGTCGGGCTGGGGTCGCCGTCGCGGATTCGGGCGAATACGAGCGCTTCGATGGCTCGAACACGTTGGCGCTGTAGCCGGGATCTCGCCAACAGCCGCACAGCGTCGGCAGAAGTCATCGTCATTCGCCCATCCTGGGGATCGATCGTCGATATGCCACGGGCACCACTTCCCCGCGCAGCACATACGGCTGGAATCCTCTCGGAACAACTCGACGCAGCCATAGGCGAATCGTCTCGGAACAACACCACACCGCCATAGGCGAATCGTCTCGGAACAACACCACACCGCCATAGGCGAATCGTCTCGGAACAACACACGACAGCCGCCATAGGCGAATCGTCTCGGAGCAACACCACAGCCATACTCCGAGACGATTCGGCGAAGAGCTCACCGGGCCGTATCGAGACGATTCGCTGAAGGGCGCAACAGACGTCACCGAGACGATTCGACGAGGTGCTCAAATCGTTCGGCCGACCCGATGCTGTGAGCACCCCCGGTCCCGTCATGGTTGCGTTCGGACGTAGCCTGTCAATGTGGCCGTGAGCGAGAATCCCACGCCGTTGTCGGCGCCAGCAGCTCCGTCGGCCACGCCTCCGGCCCGGCGCGGCACTGTTGGGTACTGGTATGCCGGGATGATTCTCGATCTGGTGCACATGCCGCTGGTGATCGGGTTGGTCATTTTCGGTGCCACGATCTGGCACGGCGCCACCTACATCTATGTGGTCACCGCTGTAGTGGTGCTGCAGGTCGCTCTGCTCGGATGCCCCGTGATGTGGCTCACTGGCTGGCTGAAACGCAAACACGACCCCAACTACCAGGGGCAATGGTCGGCAACGGTGTGGATCTACCAGAAGTACGGTCGGTTCGCAGGTGTGGCAGTCTTTGCCTTCTTCCTCGTGCTGGCCCTGCTCATCCGCTGGCTGTTCGTGTAGGTCAGCCCAGAACCGTCACAGCCCCGGCGTAGTGTCGCCCCCATGAACGACGAAGGCCCGGCCGAGACGATCGGGGCAGAGATCGAGGAGATCGACAACGGTCGAGACCATCTCTCTCCCGCTGCTCCGGTCGACGCGCTGGCGGCGTTCTCTCCCCTCCAACGCAAGACGCTCAACGTGCTCCGCAAAACCGACGAACCCGTCGTCTTCTCAGCCGAGTTTGTCGACGATCTCCTCGCCACCGCGAACGAGGCCTTCGAGTCGTTTCACGAGCGAATCGCGATGGCCCAACCCGGTGGCGAGATCACCGCTACCACGGAACGTATCTTCGTGAGCAAGTACTCCGTTGCCGGAGTGTTGGGGTGCGAGGTGCAACACCTCCACGACGACGGGTTCCAGTGGTCGCCGGCCAACGCTGGCGGGCAAATCGCCCATCGCGCCATTCAACTCATGCTCAACTGGCCGGGCGAGCCGGTGCCCGCTCACTTGGTCAGCGAAGCCATCGCGCGGCTCACAGACGGCGACAACTCGCTCGCAGACTGGCTTGCTGGCATGGCCGACGCCGACGTTGCCGACCTGCGCAGCATCGCCGTCGACAAGGTCGCCAAGTTCCAAGAATGTTTTCCGCCGTTGCCCCTGTCTGCGGTGCCGCGCACGGAAACCCGGGTCAGTTGGCCAACAGACGGCCCCATTGTCATGTCTGGAAAGTACGACCTGGTTCTCGGCAAACCGAGCGGGCGCGAAAGCACCAAAGTCATCATCGACTTGAAAACCGGATGGGCCAACACCAAGCACCGCGAAGACCTGCGGTTCTATGCGCTCGTTGAAACGCTTCGCTCCGAGGTGCCACCGCGCAAGCTGGCGTCGTTCTATCTCGACTCCGGCGACCCAGTGGTCGAAGACGTCGTCGAGGCAACCCTGCGCACCGCCATGCGGCGAACGCTCGACGCCATTCACGCCGAGGTCGAGTTGCGATTCGAGGGCCGTGCGCCAGTCAAGCGAGCGGGAACATCGTGCCGATGGTGCCCGCTGGCCAGCGACTGTGCCGAAGGCACCACCTACCTCCAACACCAACGCGATCGCGACTGACCGAACAGGTGACACGCCTGGTGCCTGCCACAGGCGTGTCAGGCTCGGGCCGCCTGAAGGGTGCGCTACGAGCCGATTGTTGGGCATGAATTGCCGGATGTGCCACCAATCGGCGGTGGCGATCGGCAAGAATGGTCCCTGCCACAATTCATGGCAGCGTGCGGCTTCACCCCCGGAAGGAATGCCCATGTCGACTCGACGACAACTCATTAGCGGTTTAGGCGCGCTCGCAGCGAGCGCACTCGTCGGCTGCGGTGGCAGCGGCGAAGCTGCCTCCACCACAGCCGCGCCCACCACCACAACACCCCCAACCACCACGACCACAACGGTTCCGCCCACCACGGCCGCTCCATCCACCACTGCTGCGCCAACTACTGCGGCAGCGCCTGCCACCACCACGGCGACCACGGTGCCGGCGATCCCGCGTCAGCCATTGACCGGGGTCGTTGTGACCGATTTGAGCGAGATACCTTTCGGCCCGCACTCGTCGTCAAGATCGACAACGCGCCCGGAGCACGAGCGAATCACAGCGGGCTGGCGAACGCCGACATCGTCTTCGAGGAGATTGTCGAGGGTGAAATCACAAGGTTCGCGGCCATCTTCCACAGTCAAGGGTCAGACCCGGTCGGGCCGATTCGCTCGGGTCGGTCCCAAGACGTCGACATCCTCAGTTCGTACAACCGACCGCTGTTCGCATGGAGTGGCGGCAACCCAACGGTCACTCGCATGATCTACGAATCGAGCCTCGTCAGCATCAGTCACGGGCAGCAGGGCGCCGCCTACTACCGCGGGCCTGGCGAATCGCCCCACAACCTGTACAGCAGCACTGACCGGTTGTGGGCCCTCACTCTGTACGGGCACCCCGGCCCTCCCGCCCTTCAGTTCGAGTACCTCGGGCCAGATGAGACGTTCGTCGGCGAGGAAATCGAAGCGGCCGACATCAAGCTGCGTGGCATCGACGTTACGTGGGAATGGTCGCCCGAGTTCGGTGTGTTTGTCCGCTCGCAGGAAGGCAGCCCACACAACGACAAGGTCAATGGCCGCATCTCGGCCACCAACGTGGTGATGCCAGTTGTGGAGTACAAGCCCAGCTCGGCCGACCGTCGCAGCCCAGAGGCACAGACCATCGGCGAAGGCCCGGTGTACGTGATCTCCGACGGCAAGAAGATCGAAGGCCGCTGGTCACGCGAGAGCCGCGACGTGCCCTTCACGCTGACCGACACCAACGGCGCACCCATCAAGCTTCGGCCTGGTAACACCTGGGTCGAACTGATGGAGGCAATCCCGACCTTCGACGAGGCGAATCCGATGGCCGAGATCACCTTCCGGTAAACCGCGTGCGGCTTCAGTCGACCTTCAGGTAATCAGATCGCCGTCAGCAGGTCGTCGGCAGCGAACTGCCAGGTAAAGAACGTCAGCACATCGGCTGCTTCGGCGGCTCGCTTCCCCACCGGCTTGCCAACACCATGGCCTGCACGGCCCTCCTGATACAGCAGCACCGGCCGCTCGTCTTGGTCAGTCGCGGCCTGCTGCAACATTGCTGCCATCTTTCGAGCGTGCAGTGGGTCTACCCGGGAGTCACCCTCGGCGGTGGTGAGCAACACCGCCGGATACTGCTGGCCCGGCGTCACGTGGTGGTACGGGGAGTAGGCGTGCAGCCACGCGAACTCTTCCGCTACCTCGGGGTCGCCGTACTCGCTGGTCCACAACTTTGCGATGAGGAACTGTGGAAACCGGATCATGTCGAGCAACGGCACCGCGCACCACACCGCCCGACACAAGTCGGGCCGCTGGGTGAGCGCCACACCAACGAGCAAGCCACCGTTCGATCCTCCGGCGATGGCGAGTCGAGATCGCGACGTGCGCGAGGTGTTGACCAGCCAGTCGGCGGCAGCGTGGAAGTCGTCGAACACGTTCTGTTTGTTGGCGCGTCGGCCCGCGGCATGCCACGCCTCGCCGTGTTCGTAGCCGCCGCGCAAACCGGCCACGGCGTACATGCCGCCTGCGCCACACCATGCAGCGATGGTGGGAGACCAGACGGGCGACTCGGAAATGGCGAAGCCGCCATACCCGTTGAGGATCGTCGGCGTGGATGGGTCGGGCGTGACATCTGACCGATGGATGAGGAACAGCCCGATCGACGTGCCGTCCGCGGACGGATACTGCACCTGACTGACCGACAGATCAGGCACAGAGCCAGTTGCCAGCGTGGGGTGCACCAACGTCGGTTGCGGCACGTCGACTCGCCAGAGCCCAGGCGGCGTCTGGAAGCCGGCAACGATGGCGTAGACGCCGCCCGTCGCCCCATCGTCGGCGGCCAGCGCGGCGACCGTGGTGAGCGGTGGCGTGTCGACGACGGTCGGCCCGTCAGCACCAACACCGGCACCATCCCCGATGATCGTCCACCGTTCAATCGAGTCAACTGCCGCCGCCGACACGGTGACGTAGACCACGTTGCCAACGGCCACGGGCGAACCGAGCACCACGTCGCGCTCGGGCACGATGGTGCGCCAGTCGGCAGGATCGGGCGCGGTGCCGTGAGCTTCGAACTGGGCGACGACTGCGTTGATGTCGAGATGAACGAGCCGACCGAGCGGCGCCCCAACAGTGGTTGATCCGACGAGAGTGCGATGGCCGTCATCGCCGGCAAACACGAACGACGAGACTGCCTCTGCTCCTTCGATCAACGTCACCCAGGTGCCAGACGACCGGACGAGCAGGTGTTGATCGACCCGGCTCCAACCGTCCATCACCGAGACGAGCAAGAACTCCCCGCACGGCGACAGCGCCACGTGTGGCCACGCTTGGGGATTGGGATGTTCGGCCCACACCACGGGGTCGTCTTGCCAGGCAGCACCCAGCGTGTGGTGGTGGACCGTTCGGTGGTACTGGTCGCCGTCGGGATAGCGGGTGTAGAAGAAGCCGCTCGCGTCGGGTTCCCAAGCAACACTGCAGGCACGGGTGCCAGGAATTTCAAGGTCGAGCAACGAGCCGTCTTCGGTGCGTACCACCCGCAACACCGAATCTTCTGTGCCGCCCTCGCTCACGCCGTAAGCCACGAGCGAACCGTCGGGCGATGTTGCAAACCAGTCGATGGCCACGGCGTCGTCGTCGGCGCCGGCGGACGGATCTGCAAGTACCACCTCGTGGTCGGTGATCGTGTCTGGTTGATCGATCGGCCGAGCGACGAGCCGGGCTTGCTGTTCACCAGCCGCACGCTCGAGTAAGACCAACAAACCGCCGGCCGCCTCGACTGCTTGCACCACCGGCAGGTGCATCAACGCGACAAGGCGCTCGTGCCACAGCCCGCGACCGGGGCGTGTGTCGAGCGCCGTTCGGGTGCACGCGTTCTGCGCAGCCACCCATTGCTGCACTTCAGGATCGTCACCGTTCTCCAGCCACCGAAAGGGGTCTGGCACTGTGACGCCGTGCAACGTGTCAACCACCACGTCACTTCGAGTGAGTGGCGGCGTCATTGTTGGTTCAGCCGCGGCCCATGTTGGGGCGCTTGCCGTGATTCGCCTTGCTGCGGCGCATGCGGGCCTTCTTCTTGCTGGTCTTCTTCGACATAGGCGTCTGAGCCTACGACCGCGGAGTCCTCGGACCAACCAGAAACGCTATGGGCTCCTAATCAGCTGCCCAGTCGGTCAACTCGGCCGCGCTCCACGTGTTGACGATGCGTTCGAGTGGCACCTCGCGTTGCGCGGCACGGTCACAGCCGAACGGTTGCCATTCCAGTTGGCCCGTGGCGTGTGCGTCGGAGTCGATGGAGAACCAACAGCCATACTCCATCGCCAAGTCGATGAGTTCGCGAGGCGGATCCAATCGTTCGGGCCGACAGTTGATTTCCACCGCGGTGCCGAACTGGGCGCAGGCGGCAAACACGTAGTCGGCGTCGAAGGTCGACTCGGGCCGCTTCCCGATCTTGCGGCCGGTGCAGTGCCCCAAGATGTCGACGTGCGGGTTGGCGACCGCCATCACCATGCGTTGAGTCATCGCTTTGGATTCCATGCGAAGTTTCGAGTGGACGCTGGCCACCACGATGTCGAGGCGCCCGAGCATGGAATCGGCAAGGTCGAGCAGGCCGTCTTCGAGAATGTCCACTTCCATTCCGGTGAGAATGCGAAAGTCGATGCCTGCCGCGGCGATGTCGGCGTTGATCTGAGCGATGTCGTCGAGTTGGCGACCGAGGCGAACCTCGTCGAGCCCGTGGGCGACGGTCAACCGAGCCGAATGGTCGGTGAGCACCATGTATTCGTGCCCCATTGCGATGGCGGTGGCTGCCATCTCTTCAATCGGTGCGCCGCCATCGCTCCAGGTGGAGTGCAGGTGGCAGTCGCCCCGCAGCGCCGCTCGAGTACTGCGCGCCTTCTGGGGTGATGGACACCTGCGACTCGGCCTCGATCTTGGTGAGGTATGTGGGGACGGTGCCTGCGAGCGCTTCGGTGATGACCGAGGCGGTGGCGTCACCGATGCCGTCGAGCTCGCCCAGCCGACCGTCGCGAGCACGCTCGGCCAGCTCCACCTCGTCGGTCGCGCGCACCACATCGAGCGCTCGAACGAACGCCTTGGTCTTGTAGGGCGAGGCCAGGGCGCGGTCGAGACAATGGATCACCCGGGCCAGCGCCACCTCAGGCGACATGGGTGCCTCGATCGATGGCGAGGTGGCGAAACTCATCGTGCTTGAATTCGTGCTTGTAAGTCGTGCTTGACGTCGACGTGGCCTAGATGGGCGGAATCTCGGGAAGGATGGTGGCCTGCACGAGCGGCGGAACTTCGAACGAGCCTTCCCCCACGAGAACGACTTCGGGCGCTGCGGTGTTGGTGGGCGGGATCGCGAAGCGAACGTAGAACGCGTAGGGCGTGCCCACCGGCACGTCGGCATTGAAGTAGTCGCCGTAGCCGGCCGCTTCGATCGCCGACAAATCACATGAGCCGTAACTCTCTGATACCTGGCGACCGTCGACGACGATGGTCATGGTCGGGATGGAGAATCCCTGCGCGGTAGCTTCATCGGACGACGTTGGCGTGGCGATGCCGACGATCGCGAAGCACCGACCTTCTGGTGTGGGAGCCAACTCGATGAGCCCGCGGATGACGACGTCCCAGGCTTCACCCAGGCCATCGTCTCCGGTGTTCACCACCGTGCCGACGGGCAACTGATTACCGCCGACCGGGTTGCCGGGCGTTGGCGTGACTGCTGGTGCAGCCGCAGCGACATTGGGCCCAAAGGTGAACACTGTGTCGCCGTACCCAGAGTCGCCAACCAGTACCGCCTCCATTGCGCCGGCAAATCGATCGGGAATGAAGATCTCGCTGTAGTACGGAAACAAGGTGCCCGGGGTGACCGCTGCTTCGAACAAATCGTCGCGGCCGGCGAGTACCCCTGCGGCGTCGTCGCAGTCGCTGAAGCCGCCCTCGAAATAACGTCCGTCGGCGACGACGCCGATGCTCGGCGCGTCGTAGCCGCTCGACACGACGCCGCCGACCCTCGTCGGCCGAATGGTTCCGACCGCTGCGAAACAGACCCCCGGTTCAGACGCAAACGAGTCGACTCCGACCGACACGAGACCGTCGTAGGTGAACTCCCATTCCGAGGACTGGAAGGGGTCTTCGTACGCGTACACCGCTCCGTCACCGATGGGTGACAGCGTTGCGCCGAGCGGTGCTCCGGGCTTGAAGGTGGGTTGGGGCGCATCGGTGGCAGCGCCACGGAAGTAGGTACGACTGGTGTCTTCGGATCCAACAGCGAGGAGCAGATCGTTGAAGTCGGTCGAGTCTGGCACCTGGAAATCGATGTACACGGGGAACTCCGTACCGACGGTTCCCCTCGTGTCGTAGATGCTGACCCAGCCTGCCGATTCGATCTCTTCGTATTCACAGGATCCGAATGGTTCCTGCTCTTCACCGTCGATGATCAAGGACATCGACGGTGTGTCGTATCCGTACGAAACCAACCCCTCTACGGCGGTGGGCGTGAGCGTGGCGAACACGGTGAGGCAGGTGCCGTCCGCGGGGTCGTAGGCGGTTCCCTTGCTGATCGCGATGATCGATCCTTCCCAGGCCGATTCGCTGTACGGCGTTTCGTAGGTGAACACAGCCACTGATGGGTCCCCGATCGGGATGGCGGTTTCTGGAGTACCCCCATCGCCTGTAGAAGGCACGGTGGTGGCGGGCTCTGTGGTGGCCGGTGCAGTGGTCTCGGGCACGGTTGTGGGTGGTGTGGTTGCTGCGACTTCCGTGGTGGGTGGCGGGGTGGTAGCTGGGGCCAACGTGGTGGTGGGAACGGTGATTTCGATGGCAACGCTTTCGTCGTCGTCGCCACCAGTGAGGGTGACCGCTGCGATGACACCGACCACGGCGACTGCGGCGATCGCAATCCATCCGATGACGGGAACCTTTGCCACCTTGCGCGTGAGGAACGATTCTTTGGGTGCGGCGTTCGCCGCGAGAGGGACCATGGGTGGTTGGAGCGGCGCGGCAGATGCCGTGGGCGGGGCGAAGGGGTCGCCTGCGTGCATCGCCGGCATCGCCGCAGTTGCGCCCAGGTCGGCTGGGGTGGGGGCAGGCGGCGGTGGCGGCGGTGGCGGGGGCGGCGCGTCGTGCGGCTGTTCGACTGGTTGGTCGTCGTGCGAACCCTCGTCATTCGACATGGCTGCAGCCTAGAACACCGTGCGGCTCCGCCAGCGTGGATTCCCGGCGTGTACCACAAGGTGTCAGACACGTCGTGGTCGACCACAAGTGTCGACACCTCGTGGTCGGGGTGGAAGGCGGGCGTCGTCGGGAATATTCGCCGAGGCGTTCCCGTTTCAACACCCGCAGCGTCGAGCCGGCGCTGGCGAACAGACATCAGCAACGAAAACCAATGGAGCGCAATGACCACCACCCTGAACATGGCAAACTTCGAATCGACAGTCACTGGTGACGGAATCACCATCGTCGACTTTTGGGCGGAGTGGTGTGGCCCGTGCAAGCGATTTGGCCCGGTATTCGACGAGGCCGCACGCGAGAACCCAGACATCACGTTCGCGAAGGTCGACACCGAAGCCGAGCAACAACTCGCTGGTGCCATCGGTATCCAGTCGATCCCCACGCTGATGGTGTTCCGTGACGGCATCCAACTGTTCAACCAGGCCGGCGCGTTGCCGAAGTCGGCACTCGACGACCTGCTCAAGCAGGTGCGCGAACTCGACATGAACGAAGTAAGGCAACAACTCGCCGACGCGAAGGGATAGTGCCAGGCACTATCCCTTCGCCCGGTGCACGGCACATCCAGCGCACGTCCAACAGCTGAGTGATTCCGCCGAAGTAACGTCGGCGGACGATGGGTACCTGCCGCCTCGGGGTCACCGGCCACCGAACCTTTGACGACGTCCTTGGCACCCAACAGCTCGTCGATGTTGCGGTCGATGATGCGGTGGCAGCCGCCGTAACCGATGGGGGCGACGAATCGACGGGCGAACCGACGACGGTGGAGTTCTGGACGTCGCTCGCTGAAGGGGCTGACCGTCTCGTCGCCGAACGGGTATTCGCCGCCCATCCCAGCGCACAGCTTCACGTGGTGTTGCCGCTGGAACCAGACGACTACGCCCGCGACTTCGCCACTCAGGAGTCGGTCGCTTCCTTCCGCAAACTGCTGCAACGTGCCGCCTCGGTAAGGGTCACAGGCCCAGACATCGGTGGCACACGTGAGTCGGCGTACGAACGGGCCGGGGTGGCTGTGGTCGAGGCGGTCGACACCCTGATCGCCGTGTGGGATGGGAAGCCGGCGCGTGGTCGAGGCGGCACCGCACAGATGATCGAGCTGGCCAAGTCGCTCGGCAAGTCCATGGCTGTCATTCCGGTGGCGAGAGGTTCAGAACCATCATGAACCGATTCCGTCGAAGCCGTCGAAGTTGGAGGAGGTGGAGATGGACGACGCGGCAGCGATGGTGGATGCTCGCTGCTGGGTGGGCCGTGTTGCTGGTATTGGGTGTGGGTGGATTCCTCCAACAATCCGACGAACTCGGCCTCTCCACGACCTTTCTCGATCAGCTGTACTTCACGTTGCAACTCGCTGCACTCGATTACAAGGGGTCGTCGCAATCGATCAACTGGCGTTTGCAGGTCGTGCGCTTTGCCGTTCCCGTCATGGCGGCGGGCACCTTGTTGCAGTCGGCGTCGGTGGTGTTCCGCGAGCAGTTCGCACGGTGGCGCGCCGGCCGGTCCCGGGGCCACACCGTGGTGTGCGGTCTGAACCCGGTGGGCACCCGCCTCGTCGAGGCGCTGGTGGCCGATGGCCGCTCCGTAGTTGCCGTTCACGACTCGCCGAACTCGCCCGGCATAGAGACCGTTGCCCGCATCGGTGTGCCAGTGATCATCGGCGACCCGACTGAAACCTCGGTGTTGCGTGCGGCTCGGGCGGATCGTGCCGCCCGTGTCGTCGCGGTCACCGAGAGCGACGGGGCCAACATCGCGATTGCGGCAGCGGTACGCAATCTTCCTCAATCGGCTGCTGGTGCGGCTCGGCGATGTTCGGTGCGGCTGACCGATGGTGAACTGGCCCACCTGCTGCGCTCGACCGAGCTGTCTGGTCGAGATGCGGTTCGGATCGAGTTCTTCAACGTGCAAGAACGCGCTGCCGCGATGCGTTGTTGTCGGCCCATCCGTTCACGTCGGACGACCCTGATCGACCGACGCGCCTGCTGGTGATGGGCATCGGCCAACTCGGCGGCAACGTCATCGTCACCGCGGCCCAACAGTGGGCCGAGCGCGATGCCGGGCCGCTGCCGATCACCCTGATCGACCGCCAGGCGACCGGCCGCTTCCAGGCGCTGATCATGCAACACCCCGCGCTCGCTTCGGCGGTCGCCGCGACTACGATCGACCTCGACATCGGGGCCCCACGACCTCAGGCCGTCGAGGTGTTCGAGCAGACCATGGCCGAGCATCCGCCGACCCTGGCGGTGATCGCTTTCGAAGACGAGAACCTGGCGTGGACGAGCGCCTTGTTCGTCCGTCGGCGGGTGACCAGGCCGGTCGACATCGTGGTGCGCACCGATGCCGATGGTGGTTTTGGGCGGCATTTGCAGGCGACGATGGCCACTGATGAGATCGGGCACATCGTCACCTTTCCGTTCCTCGACAAGGCGTGTTCGGTCGAACTGATCGAGGGTGGGGTGCGTGAGCAACTGGCCCGATCGATGCACGAGGAGTACGTGGCCGATGCGAGCACCGCCGGGCAGTTCAACCGACCGTGGGAGGAGCTCACCGACGACGAACGTGAGCTCAGCCGTGTGGCCGCCGACGCGGTGGTCGCACGGCTCGCGGCGATCGGCGCCCAGTTGGCACCTCTGCAGCGGTGGGGCGCGACCGACACCGTGTTCACCGACCGACGAAATCGACGCACTGGCGGCCGACGAACACGAGCGTTGGCGAGCAGAACGAGTCGCCAGCGGCTGGACCTACGGCGAGGTACGCGACGACGCCGCTCGAGCTGAACCCGCTGTTGGTTCCGTGGGACCAAGTGCCAGCCGACGCCCGCCGCTACAACCTCGAAACGGCCGCTCGCCTACCAGCCCAACTAGCCAGAGCCGGCTTCCAAGTAACGCAGGGTTAGAGCCCCTGGCGTGCTCTATCTCTGCAGGGTGGCGATCATTCCGTCGAGTTGTTGCACCATGGGGGTGAGGCCGTATTGGGCGGCCGTGCTCTCGCTTGGGAGAGAGCGGCGACCGCTTCGTCGGGTGCGGCCGAGCAGGCCGAGCACCTCGCCTCGGTTGGCCGTGGCGAACAGCGCTCCTTGGCGTTGCTCGAGCGTGTGGCGACTCGCGCAGCTGCTCGTCGAGGCACGCCAGCGAGCCGGGGAGATCGCCGCGGTAGCGCACGACGATCGCTCGGTTGCCAACGCACGCGGCCAGGCCGACGTCGTTGACCGCTACGCCGACACACCGCCTCCTGCTCGTCGAGCAACTTGGCTGCCTGATCGAGCAAGCCTTGGTCGGTGTTCGTTTCGTTGCCAACTGCCCCCGCCGGTTGGGCGCGGTTGATCAGGAGTAACGCGTGCTCACCGAGCGCACGTTGGAGGGCAGCGTCGTCGTGGCGTTGACGGGCGGATTCGGCGAGCACCGGCCAGAGTCGTTCGGCCCGACCGACGTCTCCCAACTGGTACGCGAGCGTGACCGCTGGGTCGGCCCAAGCCGCTAACGAGACAAGGTTGCCGAGCCGAGCGGCGAACTCTGCGGCGTCGGTGAAGTCGGCCAGGGCTTCCGCGTTGCGGCCGAATGCCTGATGGATTTGGGCCCGGTTGGCGAGCAACGGCACCAGTGACGACGGCACGTCGAGCCGACGGAAAACACTCTCCGCCCACTGGTAGCGAGCGAGCGCATCGTCGAAATTCTGTTGGGCGATGGCGACGTTGCCAAGGTTGGTTTGGGCGATCGCGACGGCGTGCTCGTCTCCGGCGGATTGGGCCGCTGCGAGTTCGTCGGTGTGTGCTTGCAGCGCTCCGGCGAGGTTGCCGAGTTCGCGTCGTGCTGTACCGACCGTGCCCAACGCAATCGCGCGGTGGCGCATCCAGCCCTGCCTGTTGCGCCGTGATGGCCGCTTCGTTCGCGACGCGTTCTGCTGTGGTCCAGTCGCCGGTGGCGCCAGCGAGGTTGGCGAGCGACACGAGCACGCGGGTCAGAGAGCGCTGGGGCGCCCAGCTGTCGCGACAATGCCTCGGCCTCGTTGAGGGTGGTTGTCGCGCCCGGCAGTCGCCCATTTGGAGGCGGGTGAACCCGGCGTTGAGCTGTGCCTCCGCCAGGCCGCGCACATCACCTTCGTCCCGCATCGATTTCGACGTGGCGTTCCATGACGACCAACGCTCCGGCGAGGTCTCCCCGGTCGGCGAGCATCGTCGCCTGGCCGCCCAACGCTCGGGCGATTGCGGTTAGGTCACCGAGTTGTCGGCAGAGCGTTTCCTGTTCGCGCAACATCGCGAGCGCCTCGTCGTACCGACCCAACTCGCGCAGTAGTTGGGCGTGATTTCCCAATGTTGCCTGCAGTGCGAAGTCGTCGCCAGATGCGCGGTTCAGTTGCGCCGCTTCGGTGAAGAGTGCGTCGGCTTCGGCGCGGTTGCCCTTGGTCGCGCTTCACCAGACCGAGGTTGGACACCGCTGCGTCGAGCAGACCAGCGTCGGCGGGCGACCTCGCGCCTGCAATTCGGCACAGCGTCGTTGCCTCGGTGAGCGATGCCGCGGCTGCGTCGAGGTCGCCCATGGCGTATTGCGAGGCGCCGAGGTTCACGAGTGCCGCTCGCAGCAGGCTGTTGCCGTCGGGCCCGTCGGTGCTTCCGCGTCGGGTCGCGGCGCGCCTTGGCGAGCATCCATTGCTGCAGTTTGATCGCCGCTTCGAGTTTTCCTGCGTCGGCGAGCAGGCGGGCAACACCCCAGACGAGCTGCCGTTCCGCACCTCGTTCGGAATCGTCCGAAGTAGCCAAAACCAGCGCCGAGTCGAACGTCCCTGGGTCGTCGACGACTGCTTGGTAGGCGGCCAGCATTTGAGCGCCCATGTCTGTGACCGTTTCACTTCGCAGCTCAGCGAGTAGCGCCCAAAGCCGGCGGATGTCGGCTGGGTTGCGCCGATACGACAGCTCCACGAACTCGAGATCAGACAACGTGACCCGCAGCGCTTCGTCGATCACCGGCGAGGCGTGCTGCCACGCCGAGTTCGTCGGCGACACGATCGCCGACAGCGGCCGGGCCGCGAAGTAGCCGGCGAGCCTGGCGTGGGCCGCGCGGCGGTCGGTCTCGGTCGGGCAGGTATCGGTCTTCGACGGCGCTGCCGCAGGTCGCTGTGGGCGAGGCCGAGCAACCCTCCACGACTGACGATGCCGTGTTCGGCGGCGAGGTGGAGCGGCGCCCAGCACCGCCTGCCGGCAGCCGGTCGCCACCTGTTCCGAGCAGGTCGAGCAGTTCGCTCTCGGCGATGCCTTTGCGCGCTGCCCACAGTGAGGTGAACACGTCAAGGGTCAGCCCGGCGCGGTCGCGTTCGAAGTCGGTCTCGTATCGAGCCAGTACCAGTTCGAGCAGGTCGTCGACCGAAGCCGCAGCGGTGAGCTGATCGATCAACGCGCGCAAGGTGAAGTGGTCGCCGTGTTGACGCAACTCGTCGAGCACGGTTCGCAGGAACCGCGCGGTTCGCGCATCCGTCGGCGGTGGCGAGAGCCTCGAGGTTCTCCGGGTCGAGTGCTTTGCTGCCTGCAGCAAGCACCGCGGTGGCGATCGCGCGCCGCTCGCTCAGGCTCAGGTCGGGCACGACAACCGTCGACCAGCCGCGCGCTGCCGCTGCGGCGCGCTGGCGGTCGTCCGCGCCGGTGACGACGAACCGCACATGAGACGGCACCGACAGTGGCAGCCATCGCAGATCTGGCGCCCCGTCGACGTCGTCGAGCCGGTCTGCGCCGTCGATGATGACCAGGGTCGGCTGCGATGTGTGCGTTGTGTGCCGAAACGACTTCGTCAGTTGGTTGCGAGCGGCGACGTGGTCGCTCGGTGCTTCGTCGCCGTCGACCCCAAGGAACTGCGCGATTCTGAGGGCAACGTGCCGGTAGTCGGCGGCTTCGGGGCTGGCGTCGACGTGATGGATGAGGACACGTGCGCCGTCAGCCGCACCGTCAGCCTCACCGCCAGGCTGTGCGGCGGCCCACGCCCAGTTCGTCACCAACGACGATGCGCCTGCGCCCGGCGTACCGGTGACGAGGAGTGGCCTGCCTCCGCTGAGCGCAACTTCAACCGCTGCGCGAACGTCAGGACGATCGATGTGCAGCCCGAAACGGGCGGTGCCGAACGCCTCATGTGTAGCCCTCGCACGGGCGGCGGGATCATCTGGCGCGTCGACGGGATACAGCCGGTTGATCAACGATTCGAAGTCTGCGAAGAGTTGATCTCCCACCTGTTCGGGCGACGGATAGGTCGATGACGGGTGGGCGCTGGCGTCGATGCGCGCTCTGAGTTCGGCGAGCCGCTGCACGCCAACCGGTGAGTCTTCGACGAACGTCGCGCGATCGGCCTCGGGAATCGTTTCGACCCAAGCGGCGTCGCGCAGGTAGAAGAACGCGTGGCCCGCGGCCTCCGGGTTGTTGAGCACGCCGTGCAGAATTTCGAGTTCGGTCACCGACCGCCCGGTGTCTTCCACCAGCCAACCGAGTTCGTCGACGAGTTGCGGTGGAATCTCGTCGGGCACCCATCCGTACCGTTGGCCGAGCAGCCCGATGAAGTACGGGCGGGTGCGATCGATCTCTGCCATGCAGATGGGCAGCACGGCGCCGTCCGCCTTCTGTTCATCGGTGACACCCCAGCGCAAGGTCGACCTCGCTCCAGGTGACGCCTCGCTCTTCGCACATACGCCGCAGCCGCGGAAACACCCGTTTGACCAGTTCATCGCGTTCGAGTTGCATGTCTCGAAACGTCGACGAGATGAACACCCGAATCGACACGCTGGTCACCATCGGATGCAACAACGGAAGCCGTCGTTCGACGGCACGGTTGCAAATGCTACGACGGCCGCCCAGACAAAGACAGCACCGCAAGCTGGCTGCAATCCCGCTGGGATAATGAACCAGCAGCGTCACCTGTGAACCGCGCCAAAGGTGTGTTCCGGTACCTGGCCGCTGCGACTGCCAATGTCTGCGAAATTATGTTAAGGAAATACAAAGTCCAGACGATAGGTGAACGTGCCGTGCCTTCGGGGGCAGGCACGCCTCGAGCTGGATGGCGCCCCCGTCAACCCATCGGAGCATCAATGAAACGTCCAAACAAGCACCTCACGATCGGAGTGCTCGCAGCGGGCATTGCTCTGTTCGCGGGGTCTGCAATCGTCTCGGGAGCGGGCGCCAGCGACGGCGGCACCGTCCTCGTGCCCGCGTACCGGTTCGCATTCTCGACACCCGCCTCGCCAACAGCCCCGTGTTCACACTCGGCCAGAACGAAGAGGCCACGGTTTCTTTCGCCAACGCAGTTCCTGTGGGAACTCGGGCCGTCGACATCAACGTCACGACGACGCTCGGAAGCGCCCCCTCGTTCTTGGCCGTCTATCCGTCTGGTGGGGACGCGCCCGACGGTGAGCGCCGTCAACTGGAATGGCCCCACCAGCCAAGCCAACGCCATCGCGGTGAAGCTGAGTGACGATTACAAGGTCGACCATCTACAACGCGTTCGGCACCGTTGAGGTGGTCATCGACATGATGGGCTATTACATCGACGCCCCCAGCGGGAGCGGCCCAGCGGGCCCGGTCGGGGCAACCGGGCGAGGCCGGGGCACCTGGCGCTGCCGGCCCGAAGGGCGACACGGGAGCCGCCGGCGCGACCGCAGGGAATCCCCGGCGTCGCCGGCCCGAAGGGTGACGCCGGCGCCGATGGTGCCGACGGCATCGACGGCGCTGACGGAACCAACGGCATCGACGGCGCAACCGGACCGCAAGGCCCAGAAGGCCCGGCCGGCGCTGACGGAACCGACGGCATCGACGGCGCAACCGGACCGCAAGGCCCAGAAGGCCGACCGGCGCTGACGGAACCAACGGCATCGACGGCGCAACCGGACCGCAAGGCCCAGAAGGCCCGACCGGCGCTCGACCGGCACCAAGGCATCGACGGCGCACACCGGACCGCACAGGCCCAGAAGGCCCAATGGGTCCAATCGGCCCACAGGGCCCGCAGGGTAACATCGGTCTGACGGGACTCACCGGGCCCACGGGCAACCGGAGCAACCGGAGCAACCGGAGCGGCTGGAGCAACCGGCGCGACTGGAGCAACCGGTCCTGCTGGCGGTCTGAGCGGTTACGAGATTGTGACGCCGTCGACAACCACTGCGTCGGGTGGCGTGTACACCGCAACCGCCACCTGCCCGGGAACCAAGTCAGTACGTTGGAGGCGGCGCCGCCGGCGCACAGCGGCCTCCACATGCGGGCGTCAGCCCCTTCCGGCACCACTGCTTGGATCGGCACCGCCGACGCATCGACAATGGCAGCCACACGCTTACGGTGTACGCAATCTGCGCCACACGTCTGACCATATCGAACCCGAGCTCACAAGCTCACACGAGGCGACGCCGCTCCCCCGGGAGCGGCGTCGTTTCGCGTCACGAGACGTTGCCACGCGTGTCTCGTTACGCCGGTAGCCTGCTCCACTTCATGGAACGGTTCGGTCTCGTCGGTCTGCCCAATGCGGGTAAGTCATCTCTGTACAACGCGCTCACTGGTGGAGGTGCGTTGGCGGCGCCGTACGCGTTTGCCACGAAAGACCCCAATATTGGGGTCGCTCGTGTTCCTGATGAGCGGCTCGAACGGCTCGCCATCATGTCGCAGACCAAGAAGACGGTTCATGCCACGGTCGAGGTGGTCGACATCGGCGGCCTGGTCGAAGGCGCCAGCAAGGGTGAGGGTCTCGGCAACAAGTTTCTTGCGAACATTCGCGAGGTCGACGCGATCGTGTTCGTGTTGCGGGCGTTCGAAGACGACGACGTGCCCGGCCCATCCGATCCGTTGGAGCATCTTCGCATCGTTGAGATCGAATTGGCGTTGGCCGACCTCGAGACCGTCGAGAAGCGCCTCAACCAAGCTCAGCGCCAGTCGAAGCTCGACAAGTCGCTCGGCGACGAAGTGGAAGCGCTCCAAGCTGCGTACGCAGCTTTGTCGGAGGGCCTGCCGTTGTATCGAGCGGGCCTCAAGGCCGATCACCGCGAGCTGTTGGCCCCGTATTTCCTCCTCACCAACCGGCGCGTCCTGGTCGTGGTGAATGTCGGCGAAGACGAACTCGACAACATCCCAGCCGCCGAGGCGTTGGTGGCGGCCGAGTTCAACAATGCGGGCGACAACGTCGAGATCATCGGCATGTGTGTGCAGCTCGAAGCTGAAGCTGCGGCGATCACCGACCCGGCGGAACGTGCGGAAATGCTCGAAGGGTTCGGGCTGGGCGAGGGCGCCTTGTTCCGCATGGTCCGTTCGGCGTATCACCTGCTTGGGTTGCGCACGTATTTCACCACCGGCGAGAAGGAAACCCGCGCGTGGACGTTCTACGAAGGGTCAACCGCCCCGGTGTGCGCCGGTCGTATCCACTCCGATTTCCAGCGTGGGTTCATCAAGGCTGAGGTCATCGGTTGGGAAGAACTGCTTGCCCTCGGTTCGTGGAACGCCGCCAAAGAGGTCGGCAAGATTCGCGTTGAAGGCAAGGACTACGTCGCCCAAGACGGAGACGTCATGGAGTTCCGCTTCAACGTGTAGCGACACCGGGCGCCCGGGTTCCGCCCGAACGATCGTGTCGTCAGAGTGGGAGTTGCTCGACGCCTTGCACACGCGCTGACAAGAAGTCGGTGTTGCGATTCCGTTCCTTGGCGGCTGCGTGGCACACTGCAGATGTGGCTTGGTTGGTGACCGAAGATGCTCGGGTGCTTGCTTCAGCAGAGTGGCCGACAGCCGCGCCAGCCGCCGGAAAGGTCTGCTCGGCCGAGCCCATCTCGACGGGGCGATCGTGTTGTCGCCGTGTAGGTGGGTGCACACCATGGGTATGCAGTTCCCGATCGACGTGGCGTTCCTCGACGCAGACGGCACCGTGGTGAAGACCATGCAAATGCGCCAGCGCCGCATCGGTGTGCCGGTGTGGCATGCGCGCCTCATCGTCGAAGCGGAAGCCGGAGCGTTTGCCCGTTGGGGGCTGCGGGTTGGAGACGTGGTTCATGTGCGAACCGACGACGACCATGCCCAGCAGCACAAATCGGCAGACTTGAACCGGTCGACGAGGCATCCGTCGCTGCGAAGTTCGTCATGAGATCTCCCGTGAGCGGCACGTTGTGGTTGGTTGCCACGCCCATTGGCAACCTTGGCGATCTGCCGCCCCGTGCCGTTGAGGTGCTGGCGCCTGCTCGCTGGTGTGTTGTGAAGACACACGCCGCACGGGCAAGCTGCTGACAGCACGCGGGCATTCGGGTGGAGCGGTTGGCGGTTGCCAACGACCACACCGAGATCCGCCGTATTGGCGACATGCTCGCCGTGCTTGGTGATGGCAATGACGTGGCCATCGTCACCGACGCGGGCACACCCGGCATTTCCGATCCGGGCGAGCGGCTGGTGCGGGCGGCGCTCGATGCTGGGTATGCGGTGTCGGCGGTGCCAGGGCCCGGCTGCGGTGATCATGGCGTTAACGATCAGTGGGTTGCCGACGGCGCGGTACGTGTATGAGGGTTTCATTCCTCGGTCGGGTCGTGATCGTGCCGACCGGCTTGCCGAAATTGCTGCCGAGAAGCGAACGGTCGTGCTGTACGAGGCGCCGCATCGGCTAGAGCGAACCATGGCCGACTTGTTGGACCGTGTGCGGCCCCGACCGGCCGGTAGCTGTGTGCAAGGAACTGACGAAGCTGTTCGAGGAAGTGATTCGCGGACACCCTCGGCAGCATCGATGTGGGCACACCGCGAGGCGAGTACGTCGTGGTGGTCGGAGGAGCGAAGGCAGCTGGACCGGGCGACGTCACCGATGACGAAGTACAGGCCGCTCTGCAAGCAGCGCTCGCCACCGGGGCGAGCACCCGCGACGCAGTCGCTGCAAGTAACCCAGCAACTCAGAATCCCCAAAAAGCGCGTTTATGCCATAGCCACGCAGGGTTAGTCCTCAGCCACGCAGGGTTAGTCCTCACCTCTCACACTCGTCAACCACTTCGACTGACACAACGTCCAACTCGACTCGACCCGTTGAGGTTCCGGGCGGAGTGGATCGGCTGGAAGGTGAGATGCCGGTCGATACCTTCACTGCTGGGCGTTTGCCGGTGGAAAGTGGCGGGCGATGGTGGTGGTAAGGGTCGCAACCTCGGCGACCATTTGGGCGTGGCCTCGGAGTGGTCCGCCGTGGGGGTCGCTGAGGTCGTCGAGCTGCGACGACACCATCATGTCGGCGGCTCGGCGACCGCCAGCCAACAACGACCGCCAGCTCTCGAAGGTGAGGGAATCGTCAGCCATGCCGGGCTCGCCGACACGTCGGGCAATCTCGCGCAGGGTGAACGTTCTTGTCCACGCGGCGGGCATCAAGCCCACGACTTGCCGTAGGTGTTCTCGACTCATGGCGATGATGAGGTCGCGCCCGTCTTCTTCGATCAGTTCGATGGTGAGCAGGCGGGACCGATGGTTTCGCAAGTCGATACCAATCGGTAGAGCGGCGCGGACGCTGTTCTCGTCGACGGCGAGTCGCCCGCCGTGCGTTCCTGCCGAGGTGACAACCGCCGCCCGCCCCAGCTCAGCCAGATCTTTGGCCAACAGCCGCTCTGCCACCGGCGAACGACAGATGTTGGCCGTGCACACGGTGAGGATGCGCAGCGGATCGCTTTTCGCAACAGCCACCCAAGTCACGTTTGGCGAACCGCTTCGCCGCAGTCGCCGATCACGACCACCAGTTCAACCTCGCCGCACACCTCGGCTTCCAGACCACGGCTGTCGACTGCTTCATCGACCGCTCACGTTACCGATACCGACGCCACAAAACCGATGTAAGCAATGTCAGACCGTCGTCGCCTGGCAACGACGCCTCAAACGATCCACCACAATCGCCGATGTCGCCTCGGCCCGGCCAGCCGATCTCGTCGAGCGCCGTTCGGAACGATCGAACCAGTTGGCAACTCGCCAACTATTCAGGCACAGACCTCGTGCTAGACGCGCTTGACAATGACGAGACAATGACGATATAGGGACGTGACCTGACCGGCGCCGGTTGTTGGATCCGCGGTGACAATTATCACAACGCGTAAGAAGCGTCACTCGGATCATCGAGAAGACCTCAGGTGAGACAAAAGACCGTTGCGGGCGCGTGCGCGGGCGGCAACCATTTCGGTACCCTCGCGAACATGAGCGAGTACGTCGCGGTGGCAAGTTCTGGGCCGAGCGCCGCGTTCTTTGACCTCGATCGAACCCTCATCGCTGGGTCCTCGGTGTTCATCCTCGCTACGGCAGCACGCAAGCGGAAGCTCATCCCCACTCACGAGCTCATGCGCGACGCCGGCGGCGCAGCGATGTTCAAACTGTTCGGCGCGGCAACCGACGAGAAGAGCGACGCAGCCCGCGACCGTATTCTCAGTTTCGTGGTCGGCCAACGCTTCGATGATTTCGTGGGGTTGAACGAGATCGTCCTGCCCGCGCTGCTCGGCAAGATCAGGCCCGAAGCCAGACGCCTCGTCGACCTGCACCGCCACGCCGGACGCGCCACCTACATCGTGTCCGCCGCTCCCCAGGAGATCGTCGAGCCGCTTGCCCTTGCGCTGGGCATGACCGGCGGTATCGGCACAGTCGGTCAGGTGGAAGACGGTGTGTACACCGGCGAACTCGACGGCCCGTTCTGCTACGGCCCGGGCAAAGTGGAAGCAATCACCGAACTAGCGCGTTGGGAGGGTTACGAACTCTCCCAGTGCTACGCCTACAGCGACTCGAAAAGCGACCTGCCCATGCTCAGCGCCGTCGGGCACCCGGTGGCCGTCAACCCAGACAACCAGCTCGAGCGTCACGCTCGCCTGCATGGTTGGCCAATCGTGATCTTCAGCCAGCGCACCAAAACCGTCATCCGCCGCACCGCCACCGGGTTGGCATCAGCCGGTCTCGCCGCAACCGGTTTCGCCGCAGGCCTACAACTCGGCAACCGCCGAGCCATCGGCCGCCGCGCCGCCTGAACAGTCCAGCAGCGGCGACCCGGCGCCTACGGCTGTACCTCGTTCGGTTGTACCTCGTTCGAAGCC
>CAVTVY010000013.1:0-667481 GCA_963738275.1 uncultured Actinomycetota bacterium | reverse complement strand
TTCCTGATTTAACTCGCCAAAATATTGGACGATGTTATAGGTAAAAGAGTCATAGTTGTCGATCATTAAAAGCATGAGCTAACCTGTTGAAATTTACGCACGTGTCTGTGCTCGAATAGTCCAAGAATACTCACATTGTGCCTATGTTTTTAATGGCTGACCTAGATATAAATGAGGGGCGCTAAAATAAGTAAAAAATGGAGTGTGAATAATCATAGCAAAAAATAAGCATTTTCGGCTGAACTATTTCCATGATAATGATTTTAGAGGGATCTCCGCAGAGAAATAAGCTGATTTATTCGCATGTTATGCTGAATCAATTTCAAGCATTGAGATTGTTAAAATCTAAAATGACCCTAAAGGATATAAGGGCTTTATTTCGATTTAAAAGGGAATTAAGGGGTAAATTATTTTTACTTTAAGTAATAGACTCTCTTTCAGTAAGTATAGTGTTGAAATTTAAATTGTTACAGATCCGGTTTTATCGGAGTTCATCGAATAGGCTCTAGCATTTTTGTCACCAAAATAGCGCACAGGGCTGGGTTTTTTTAATCGGGTGAAATATTTGCAGCTCAAATGGCAAAGCATGGAATATCGCAATAATAACAAGATAATCATGTGATAAAATTAAATTTATTTTCATCAGTTCGCATTAAAGGGCTGAAAATATTCAGCAATTAAATCATCGACATGGCGTAAATATAAATTTTAAGGATTTATTTTGAAATAAAGAGATTATTTTTAACTCAAACAGCTCGAAAAATGGATCTTTTACAAGCTTTAAAAATAAATTTGCACTATTTTGATACACGGAAAGAAACTTTTTAATCAAAAGTAATGAAGAGTGTTTGAATATGGTGCATTTACATTTTCACACAGTATAATAGCCTCAAAGCAAAGCCGTTAAATCTTCTATTCTGATAAGGAATTCAATATTTTATCTTTGTTTTTTAAAGTTGGTATGAGAATTGCTTAATGGATACCAACTACTAACACGCACTTAGCAGGTGCAACAAAAAATCATCGGAGCAAAATGAGCATGGCGAACAAGGTCCTTCAACTCATCCAAGAAAGTGGCGCAAAATGGGTCGATTTTCGCTTTACTGATACTAAGGGTAAAGAGCAGCACGTAACTTACCCGTCAGATACGATTGACGAAGATACATTTGAAGACGGTAAAATGTTTGATGGTTCTTCAATCACAGGTTGGAAAGGTATTGAAGCGTCGGACATGATTTTACGTCCAGATGCTGAAACATGCTTCCTTGACCCATTTTATGCTGAAGCGACAGTTGTTGTAACTTGTGATGTAATCGAGCCATCTACTGGTCAAGGTTATGAACGTGATCCACGCTCAATCGCTCGCCGTGCAGAAGAATACTTAAAATCAACAGGCATTGGTGATACTGCATTCTTTGGCCCAGAACCAGAATTCTTCGTTTTTGACGAAGTGAAATGGGAAATCGATATGTCTGGCGCGCGCCATACATTAATCGCAGAAGAAGCAGCTTGGTCAACAAACAAAGACTACGAAGGCGGTAACTCTGGTCACCGTCCACGTGTTAAAGGCGGTTACTTCCCAGTTCCACCAGTGGATTCTTCACATGATATGCGTGCAGAAATGTGTGCGAAAATCGAAGACATCATGGGCCCTGGTCGTGTAGAAGTACATCACCATGAAGTTGCATCTTGCCAATTAGAAATTGGTGTGAGCTTCAACACGATGGTTCGTAAAGCGGACGAAGTACAACAGTTTAAATATGCTGTTTGGAACGTTGCGCACCAGTATGCAAAAACTGCAACTTTTATGCCTAAACCAATGGTTGGCGATAATGGTTCAGGTATGCACGTTCATATGTCTATCTCTAAAGATGGCAAGAACTTGTTTGCTGGTGATGAATATGCTGGCCTTTCAGAAATGGCATTGTACTTCATTGGTGGTGTGATTAAGCATGCTCGCTCGTTAAATGCAATTACCAACCCATCTACAAACTCGTATAAGCGTTTGGTTCCTCATTACGAAGCACCAATTATGCTTGCATATTCGGCTCGTAACCGTTCAGCATCTATTCGTATTCCTTACGTTTCTAGCCCTAAAGGTAAACGTATTGAAGCGCGCTTCCCAGATCCAATGATGAACCCGTACTTAGGTTTCGCGGCATTGTTGATGGCTGGTCTTGATGGTATTCAAAACAAGATCCATCCAGGTGAAGCTGCTGACAAAAACTTGTATGATCTTCCTCCTGAAGAAGAAGCGAAAATCCCGACAGTTGCACACAGCTTAGATATGGCGCTTGAAGCTCTTGAAGCTGACCATGACTACCTATTAAAAGGTGGCGTGTTCACTAAAGATATGCTTGATGCGTATATCGAAGTTAAAACTGAAGAAGTTCGTCGTTTGAACACGACAACTCACCCAGTTGAATTT
This sequence comes from uncultured Actinomycetota bacterium, assembly GCA_963738275.1. Lineage (GTDB taxonomy): Bacteria > Actinomycetota > Acidimicrobiia > Acidimicrobiales > Ilumatobacteraceae > Ilumatobacter. The sequence goes on along the minus strand of CAVTVY010000013.1, from coordinate 665,053 downwards.
GATATGTACTACAGCTTGTAATTCAAATCTGAATTCTTGCTTTAAAAAAACCCGCCTTGTGCGGGTTTTTTTATGACTGATTTTTGAGTTTTATTTTGCAGAATATGCAGAATAATTGCATGAATGGTACAAAAATATTCAACAATCATGCTGTGTAAATTACGCTAATTTTAGTGTGTTTATGGCTTAAATCTTTTATAAAATCAGCAATATCATAATGATTGTTATTAATTTGTTAAGGATGAGTCAGGTTTTTCTTAAGGTGTAATAGTCAAAAGATTAAACACACTTCGTAAAGTTTCAACTCCTATTTATATGATTGATTAAATAAGCGCTTTTCTTCATTTTGACTATCTTTATCAAGGATGATGCAAATGAAAAAGTCGTTACTTTCAATAGGACTGGTTTCACTACTTTTTAGCGCTAGCAGTTTTGCAGGAAATTTGGCTTGGGGCGATATTGCCACTGAAGCGGGGCAGTTCAAAGTGTCAGGGGCTGTGCGTAGCCGTTTTTTACATAAAGATTATGCCGATCAAGCTCTACAAGGAACCAAGAATGATGATTGGAAACTTTCAGATATTAAACTGGTTCTCAGTTATGAAAACCCAGATTGGATCGCTTCAATTGACACCAGATGTTATCAATATGATTCGTTATGCGATGCCGTATTTTTAAAAGATGCTTGGGCAGGCTACAAGTTTAATGAGGAGCAGCGCGTAACGGCTGGCTTGCAATTTGTCGATTTTGGCTATGCTCGCTTATGGGGTAATAGTTATTATGAAACGATTTTGAACACTGTAGGCTTAGAAGATATTCTAAATTTAGGTGTGAAATATCGCTTTAAAAATGAGGATTATCATTTAGCACTCGGGTTTTACCCAAGAGATGGTGGTAATTATAAAGGTTCTTCAAAAGATTCAAGTCGATATTCTGGTAACTTTGTGCAAGCCGATGACTTAAATGAAGGAACCGATATTGAAGAAAAAAATATGTGGATTGGACGCGCTTCCAAAAAAATTGATTTAAATAAAGACTATGCTTTGAAAACTGAAATTGGTGCTTCGTATTGGCATTCCGATTTAGAAAATAAAAGAACACATCTCGATGGTACTCGCGATGCTTGGAATGTGTTTGCATTAACCGAATTGAATGCGTGGCAATGGTTATTTGTTGCAGGTGCACAAGATATCAAAAATGCCGATGATCTACATCCTCAGTATTCAACCATCGGGGCATTTGATTTTCCATACCAAGTGGCAAACAAGGCCAAATTTGTGGTGAATGAATTCAGTTATGCGGTGGAAAAGCCGATATTTAAACTTGAAAATATCAAACCTTATATTTCCTATAGTCAATTTTTAAAAGATGAGTCTGGCTTTAAGGATTCTGAGCGTTTGATGGCTGGTGTTTATTTTAATTATAAAGCGATTGGTGTGCAGGGTGAATATATTTGGAGTAAGAATGATCCAATGACAGGTGGTAGTGGTAATGGTTTAGCACAGGGTGATAGTAATCATTGGAATCAGTTGTTCTACTTGTCTTTAGGTTATTATTTTTAAAATTTATTATTTAGTTTGAAAATCGCCCATATTTAATGGGCGATTTTTTTATGTTATAAAACTTTGTCAGTTATAAAAAAACTTTTTCAGTGTGAGGGCGAATGTTGTCTACAGGTGAAATTAATTCACCCCGATTTAAGTTTTGAATCGATTGGAGTCGATTCGATAATTCATGTTGAATAAATAAAATACAGGTTTGCAGTTTAGACGATGTTTTTAATCGTGATGGATAAACAGCCCAAATATCAGCATCTTGCCAATATTCAGGCAAAATGTGTTGCAATTGACCTGAAAGCAATTCCTCTGCAACATCCCAGACCGAACGTAAAATAATGCCTTGCCCATCAATGGCAAGTTGATGAATGATTTCACCATTATTGGAAACAAACCGTGGTCGAACATGGGTTACGATATCTTCACTTTTATGCCTTAACTTGAGTAAAACAGACGATTGATCGCGTTCGCTGATGGTTAAGCAGTCATGATGTTGTAAGTCTTCAACTGTTTCGGGAATGCCATTTTTGAGCAAATAACTGGGTGATGCACACAAAATACGAAAGTTTGAGGCTAATTTTTTCGCAATCATGTTGGGTGCAATTTCATTGCCAATTCGAATGTCCAGATCAATACTGTGTTGAATTAAATCCTTGGTATTATCAATGGTATTGAAATGAATGGTGAGTTTGGGATACATGTTTAGTAATTTAGACAGGATGGGCGCAATATGTTTACGACCAAAACCAAAACTACTGACAATGTCTAAATGCCCAGTCGGTGAACTCTGTGGGTTATTGACCAGTTCACTGAGTTCATCAAATTCATCCAATATATGGGTTATTTTTTCCAGTATTAATTTACCATCCTCGGTGAGGCTGACATGCCGCGTACTTCTATGAAAAAGTTTACAGTTTAAATTTGTTTCTAAAATATTGATTCGCTTACTGACATAAGCAGGAGATGATCCAAGTTCTTCCGCGGATTCGACAAAACTTCGACGCTTTGCTACAACACAAAAAACCTTAAAATCCGATAAGTTAGGTAGATTATTCACGATCCGTGTCCATTAGCCTGATGGTTTGAATATTGATCATTTTATCTGAAACGATCATGTTAATGACTTAGTAGGATATTCATTAACAAGGTCAAAGGATAGCATGGCTAAAGTATATAAGATTGCCACGATTGCAGGTGATGGCATTGGATTAGAAGTTTTACCAGAGGGTGTGAAAGTTGTAAAGGCTGCCGCTCAAAAGTACGGTATTGAACTACAATTAGATGCTTTTGATTGGGCAAGCTGTGACTACTATCTAGCGCATGGCAAGATGATGCCAGATGACTGGTTTGAAACTTTACAGCAATACGATGCCATTTTCTTTGGTGCTGTGGGTTGGCCAGATAAAGTTCCTGATCATATTTCATTATGGGGATCGTTATTACAATTCCGTCGCCGTTTTGATCAATATGTCAATTTACGTCCTGTGCGTTTAATGCCGGGGGTGAAATCTCCATTGGCAGATAAAAAACCGGGTGATATTGATTTCTTTGTGGTTCGTGAAAACAGTGAAGGTGAATATTCAGCCATTGGTGGTAAAGCCTTTGAAGGTACAGATCGTGAATTTGTATTGCAGGAAGCTGTATTTACGCGTCATGGCGTAGACCGAATTTTAAAATACGCTTTTGAAATGGCAAATAAGCGTGAAGCTAAAAAAATCACTGCAGCAACCAAGTCTAATGGCATTGCGATTAGCATGCCGTATTGGGATGAGCGTGTGGATGAAATGGCAAAACAATATCCTGATGTCAAAGCCGATAAGCAACATGTGGATATTTTAGCCGCTCGTTTTGTGCTTCAACCTGAACGTTTTGATATTGTTGTGGCATCTAATTTATTTGGTGACATTCTGTCTGATTTAGGCCCAGCGTGTACAGGCACAATCGGTTTAGCAGCCTCAGCAAATTTAAATCCAGAACGTAATTTCCCATCTTTATTTGAGCCAGTACATGGTTCTGCACCCGATATTTTTGGTCAAAAAATTGCCAATCCAATTGCCGCCATTTGGTCAGGCGCAATGATGCTCGAGTTTTTGGGCAATGGTGAACAAGCCTTTGAAGATGCAAGTAAAGACATTATGCAAGCGATTGAGCATGTCTTAGTGAATGGTCCAAAAACAGCGGATGTTGGTGGAACTGCAAACACGCATGAAGTTGGAGATGCGATTGCATCATTGATTAGTAAAAAATGATGGACTCATTTGTCATGGAATAAATATCCATTTAAAACGGATTTGTTGATATGGAAAATCAAAAACCAAAAATTTATACAGATAAAGTGCTTGCGGTAACCAGTTTATCGTTTGTGTTTATCTTAGTCGCAGGATTAGCGATTTATTCTGAAGCCTCTATTAAGTTGGCTGCCCAATTGATGTTGTGGAGCACATCAATTTTTACCACCCCTGTTTTATTATTTGCCTTTTTATCCATCATTTTTACCATGATCTTGGCATTTAGTAAGTATGGAAAAATTAAACTCGGTGAAGGAAAGCCTGAATACAGTACATTGTCTTGGATTTTTATGTTCATTTTATCGGGCATTGGATCTTCAAGTTTGTATTGGGGCTTTTTAGACTGGGCCTACTACTATCAAACTCCCGGTTTAAGCTTAACCCCTGAATCTGCGGAAGCATTGAAATATAGTGTAGCTTATTCATTTTTCCATTCGGGTGTCAGTGCTTGGGCGATTTATGCTTTAGCCTCGGTTTCCTTATGCTACAGCTTCCATGTCCGTAAAAATAAAGGCTTAAGTTTAGCGTCTATTATGGAAGCGGTCACTGGCTTTAAAGCCACTGGCATGGTCGGGCGTCTAGTCGATGTGTTGTTCTTGCTGTGTATGTTTGGTGCATTAACGATTTCCTTAGTGCTTACCGCCGTGACCTTTACCAATATTTTGTCGTTACTAACGGGTATTCCAAATACCTTTACCACAAAAGTCATTATTATTTTGGCTGTGTCGGTGGTATTTGCACTCAGTTCTTATGTGGGTATGGAAAATGGCATGAAGCGCTTAAGTCACGCTGTCTGTTTAGGCGTGGTTTTATTTGCAGTCTATGTGCTGGTTTTTGGCCCAACACAATTTATCTTAAATAATTCATTGATGAGCTTTGGTTTAATGGCGACCAACTTTGTCGATATGAGTTTATTTACAGACCCGATGGGAGATGGGAAATTCACCCGTGAATGGACTGTATTTTATTGGTTGTGGTGGATTTCCTATGCACCGGGTGTGGCTCTGTTTGTTACTCGTGTTTCTAAAGGTCGTACCATCAAAGAAGTTATTTTGGCAATGGTGATTGGCGGTAGCGTTGGTATTTGGTTTATTTTCGGTGTATTTGAAAGCTTTAGCGTTTATAACTTTATTCATGGTGTAGTCAATGTACCGCAAGTTCTGAGCCAACAGGGCGGTGAAGTTGCTATTGGTCAGTTACTGGGTTTGTTGCCTGCGGGTCAAGTGATGATGTGGATTTTCCTTGGCATCATGGTGATATTCTTGGCTGCACACATGGATGCTGTCGGTTATGCCGTGACTGCCACATGTACACGTGGTTTAGAAGAAGGGCAAGATCCTTCACCGAAAGCGCGTTTATTTTGGTGTGTGATGCTGACTTTGGTTCCTATTGCGATGATTTTCTCAAAAGCACCGCTCGATACCATGAAGACAGCCACGATTGTGACAGCATTACCGTTTATTGTGATTATTTTGATTCAAACTTACGGTCTAATTAAGTGGTTAATTGAGGATTATTCAAAAATTCCTTCACACCTGATTGATCAGCAGAATTTTGAGCAGTCTCGTATTCATTCATTATAAGTCTCTTATTCCCTTCATGGGAAGGAAGAACCCTTCCATCAGCACCAAGGCGTTGTCTGGCTCGTTCAACAAGAACAGATCTTGAGCCGGTTGTAGAAAGTCCATGATTTTTGAGATACACTTTGAGAAGATACACAGGACAAAAATCCAATCCCCGCGAAGTGATCGTATTGCCCAGCTCGGAAGGATCCTAAATTCGTATCTCCCGGAACAATCCCATGTTCTCTTGATTCTCGCGATCAATTGCGGTTTGGTTCCGGAAGTTCTCAACCCCAAGCAAAGAAGAATATAACGCAAACGATAATCAGTATGTTTCTCCACGATAAACAAGGGCAAGCCCTTTACCAAGCGACACCCGGCGCTTAAATATGATTTCCACCAAATCCTCTTTACGACGCCAACGTGACCAGGTCTGCCTGCACACCCAAGATGCTGGTGGCGCCGCCGTACCCGGCCGTGATACCCGTCTTGACCTCGTCGAAAATGAGCAAGGTGCCGTAGCGCTGGGTGATCTCGCGTACCTTCTGCAGGTAGCCGGGGTCGGGCAGACAGATGCCGATGTTCTCCATCACCGGTTCGACGATGAAACAAGCCACGTCGTTGTTCGACAGCGCCCGCTCGAGCGCCTCGGGATTGTTGTACGGAACCACGATGACATCCGCGATGGTTCCCGGAGTGATGCCCGCCGATTGGGGCACCGAGAACGGAGCGTCAGCCGGGCCAGCCTTGTCGAGCGGTGGCTTGTTCGAAATCATCACTTCATCGTGGTGGCCGTGATAGCCGCCCTCGACCTTGACGATCTTGTGGCGACCGGTCGCCGCGCCCGTGCGACGCGGATGGCGTCCATCGTGGCCTCGGTACCCGAGTTGGTTGGCCGCCACATGGGGTAGCCGTAACGGTCGGCGAGGATCTCGCCCACTTCGGCGTTCAACTCGCACGGCGTGACGTACAGGGTGCCCGAGTCGAGTTGCTTCATGACCGCAGCACGTACTGCCGGGTTCATGTGGCCGGCGAACAGCGCACCGAACCCCATGTCGTAGTCGACGTATTCGTTGTTGTCGACGTCGATCATGCGCGAGCCCGCAGCGTGCTTCACCACCACAGGCCAAGGGTCATACGCTTGGAAGCTGGACGGAACGCCAGCCGGCATGACCTTTCTCGCTCGCTCTGTGGCGACCTGGGAGTTCTTGGTGCGCTCTGAATAGAGCACCATCTCCCTGGCCGTGATCTCCTTCGCCCGCGCTACAAGGTCGCTTTGGGTGGTGGACACGGTTATCGGTTCTTTCTTATGTAGTGAGTTGGGTGGAGGCTACCTCTGCGGCCGACGTACGCCGCCGAGGCCTACCGGTGTTATTGCTCCGGTTGTGCCGGCTTGCTGGCCACCGACCCGTACGGACGGTCGCGCTTGGAGCACACCGTTTGCCAACTCGCGCAAGTCGGGCCGTAGATTCGTTGACCGTATGGCTCACACGATTGCAGTACTCGACGGTGACGGAATCGGTCCCGAGATCATGGTGGAAGCACTGAAGGTGCTCGAACTCGTCGGCGAACGCAGCGGCACCGAGTTCATCGTGCAGCGAGCACCATTCGGAGCGCAGGCGTATTTCGATCATGGGGCAGCGTTCCCCGACGAGACGAAGGCGATCATCGATGCTGCCGACACGGTCCTCAAGGGGCCAGTTGGTCTGAGCTTCGAGGCCACGAAACAGATCCCGGTCGACGAGCAGCCCGAGCGCGGTGCAATCCTGCCCTTGCGGCGCTACCTCAACACGTTTGCCAACTTCCGACCGGTTGTGCTGCCCAAAGCGATTGCCCACTTCTCCCCGCTGAAGCCGGAGATCGTTGGCGAAGGTATCGACATCATGTTGATTCGCGAACTGGTGGGTGGCCTGTACTTCGGCGCCAAGGAAGTGGGCAGGAACGCCGCCGGCAAACGCTATGTGTCCGAAGCGCTGACGTACGACGAAGATCAGATTCGTCAGATCTCCGTCGTCGCATTCGAGACCGCGATGGCGCGCAAGAAGGTTCTGCACAACATTCACAAGTCGAACGTGCTCAAGTCGTCGGTGCTGTGGAACGAGGTGCTCGAAGAGGTCCACGTCGACTACCCCGACGTCGAAGTGGTCAACGTGCTGGTCGACGCGGCAGCGACGTACTTGTGCTTGAAGCCCACCATGTTCGACGTGATGGTCATGGAGAACATGTTCGGCGACATCCTGTCTGACCAAGCGGGAGGCATTTTGGGGTCTCTTGGTTTGATGCCGTCGGCGTGCATCGGCCACGACAAGGCGTACTACGAGCCGTCGCATGGCTCGGCGCCCGACATCGCAGGTCAGAACGTTGCGAATCCGTACTCGATGATCGGGTCGGTGGCGATGATGCTCGAGCATTCGTTCGGCATGCTGGAAGAGTCCCAACCGCGTCTGGGCGGCAATGCAAGACGTGTTCGCCCAAGGATTCACCACCCCGGATCTGGCATCGCCTGGCGCTCAGCAGATCTCCACGAGTGAGTTTGGCGACCTCGTCGCCGTCTCATATCAACGCAGCTGACTTCTGGTGGCCGGTGCTCGGCTGGTACTGCCAGCACCATCTCGAAGCATCGTCGGCGATGACAACGCGGACCCGTGGTGCGAGAATGGCTCCATGCCATTGACACCTACCCCGAAGATCTGGATGAACGGCGAACTCGTCGACTGGGAGAAAGCCCAGATCCACGTGCTCACCCACACCCTGCACTATGGCACCGGTGTATTTGAAGGCATCCGTGCCTATGAGACGTCGGACGGTCCGGCGATCTTCCGACTCACCGAGCACATCCAGCGCTTGCACAACTCGGCCAAGATCGTCGGCATGGAGATTCCGTACTCCGTCGAAGAGTTGGTCGCTGCTACCAAGGCGACGGTCGCGCTCAACCGGGTCTGCCCGCCTGCTACGTGCGGCCACTCGCGTATTACGGCTATGGCGAGATGGGTCTCAACACCATGCCCTGCTCGGTCGACGTCGCCATCGCATGCTGGCCGTGGGGCGCGTACCTCGGCGACGATGCGGTGACGAAAGGTGTCCGGCTGAAGATTTCGTCGTGGACTCGTCATGACCACAACACCATGCCGCCAGCAGCCAAGACCACCGGCAACTACGTCAACTCGTCGTTGGCCAAGGTCGAAGCGCTCAAGGGCGGTTACGACGAAGCGCTGATGTTGGCCCCCAATGGCCTCATCGCCGAGTGTTCTGGCGAGAACGTGTTCGTGTCGCGTCAGGGCAAGCTCATCACGCCGCCCACATCGGCCGGAGCGTTGGAGGGCATCACACAGAACACCGTGATGACGCTTGTGCAGGGATCTCGATATCGAGGTCGTGTGCGACAACCTCGCCCGTTCCGACGTGTACATCGCGGACGAGATGTTCCTGGTGGGTACCGCTGCTGAAGTGTCGTCGGTCAACTCGGTCGACGATCGTGCCATCCCGTGCCCCGGCCCGTTCACCAAAGCTGTCGCTGAGATGTATGGCAACGTGGTTCGTCGCAAGGTCGATCAATACAAAGACTGGTGCGAACTCGCCGTGTAATCACCCGTTCTGGTCGGCGTTTGGACTGCCCGGGCCGTCTGAAACCAGACCGGAACGGGATCACTCGGCCTGCAGGGTGCTTCGCAGCATCTGGATGAACTTGGCGTTGTCGGCTTCCATGACCACGAGGGCGTTGGGTTCGTGGTGGCCCGAGTTCGAGTACGTCCATCAGCACCATGCCGCGGGTGAGTTCGCTCTCGGTCTCCACGGCCACGTGGAGTCGACGCGTTTTCGTGGCGATTGTCGGGTCGATCGCGTAGGCCATCGCAATGGGGTCAGGGAGATCGAAGCCGGCCAGCTTGGTTTCGGTTGCGCAGAACGCGGCGACAGTCGCCTGGATGTCGATACAGAATTCGGCGAGCGGCGTGCCGATCGACCGGAGTTCAGCGGCCTGCTCGGCGTCGACGACGGCGTAGAAGCGGGAGATGTCCCAGCCCACGAACTCGATGGCGAGACCAGACTTCACCACGACGTCGACCGCAAGCGGGTCTGCCCACATATTGAACTCGGCTACTGGCGTGACGTTGCCAATGTGATCGGCGACCGCTCCCATGATGACGGTACGCGGAATGCGGCCGACGATGCTGGGATCGCGCTCGATCGCTCTTGCGACGTTCGTGAGCGGGCCGAGTGTGACCAGTGTGAGCGCTCCTGCGTACTCGTGTGAAGCGCGCAGCAATTCATCCACGGCGTCGCCACCGTTGGGCGTACGGCCTGTGAGGCCGAGGCCGATGTCGCCCATGCCGTCGACACCGTGGACGTACTGAGCGGTCTCGAGAGGGATTGCCAGCGGTGCTGCTTCACCCGCATACACCGGAACGTCCTCGCGGCCGCACAACTCCCGGGTGTACAGAGCGTTCTGCAGCGCCATGTCGAGCGGCACATTGCCGGCCACCACCCCGATGCCGACGACGGTGATGTCGGGGTGTTTCAGCGCGATTGCGAGTGCAACGGCGTCGTCGGAAGCGGTGTCGGTGTCGATGAAGAAGGGGCGCATGCGTCGACTGACGCTAGCCGAAAAATGAAGTGAGGCCCCGGGCGGTGCAGCCAGCCGAAGCTTGCGCACCCTCCCGGGGCCTCCCAAAGGGTGGAGCGATCCACCACTGATCGATCTTCGGGCGTTAACCTTCGTCTCGATCAATCACATCGCCCGTCGTGCCCGAAGGCATGGCGGGCGATGCCCGTTTGCCGGCCCGATCGAATGCGGTTACCCGCAACCTCCGTTGCCGACGCCGAACCCGATCACCGCAGTTACCCACGGCCCCGTTCCTCGGTAGGTGCTGATTACCTCAGGCGAACCTGCGGCCTCGTGGCCCCCTTCCGATGCATTCACGCTGACCCGGTTACCCAAGCCTTCGGGAGGCACCGCCGACCGTCTGCCTCCGGGAGAGTTGGGGTCCCCCTTCGGTGTTTGACCGGTTGCTTCGTCCGTGGCCCCTGGTTTCCCAGTTGCTCGGTGCTCTGCGTTGCTTCGTCCGTGGCACCCGGTCACCCGGGCACTCGGTGCGAAACGTGTGGCTTCTCGCTCCGTTCCAGATTCGCTTTCACCTCGTGAGCCTCGAACCGTTTTCCCCGTCCAACACCCGAAGGCGGTGAATGGGGACTCGTTTCGTGACTCCGGTTTGCGTGCGCTCTCCGGTACGAGGGATACATTCGCGGACGCATAACCCCAGGTCAAGAGGTATTTCTGAATTCACATAGTTATCCACCGAACTTTCTGTTCATCCCCAGGAAACATGTTGTCGTCCACCGTTCATGCACAAGGTCGTGCACATCTTTGTCCCCAGCTTGTTGATGATGAGGGCGACAATCATCGACGAGTTGATTGACGAACGGCGGTCTGGGCGGTTGAATGGACGTCGTGATGCGCACCGAACTCTCCGATTTCGCGATCATCATCATTCCGTAGAGCACGTGGCCCTCCCACGTGCTCGCTCAGCCGCCCACCGGGCGGCTTTTTTGTTGCCCGAAACGAAAGTCAAGCCATGACCGATCTCACCAGCCACCGCACCACCAGCCAACAGACTGCGGCCGACACGACCGCGGACCAGCGGCTCGATTCACGCGTGAAGGTGGAGATCTTCGACACCACGCTGCGCGATGGTCTCCAGGTGGAGGGCGTCAGCGCCACCGTGGACGACAAGCTCCGCATCGCTCGCCAACTCGACTATCTCGGCGTTCAGTACATCGAGGGTGGCTGGCCGGGCGCGAACCCGAAAGACATCGAGTTTTTCGCCCGTGCTGCAACCGAACTCGATCTCTCGGCTTCGACGTTCGTGGCATTCGGTTCAACTCGACGCCCACGCGGCAAGGTCGACGAAGACGTCACGTTGCAGCACTTGCTCGACGCCAACACCAGCGCGGTGTGCATCGTCGCCAAGAGCTCGGCCTATCACGTCACCGAGGCGTTGCAGACCAGCCTCGACGAGGGGGCTTCGATGATCGCCGACTCGGTGGAGTTTCTCCATCGCCACGGTCGACGCGTGCTGGTCGACCTCGAGCACTTCTTCGATGGTTTCAAGAGCAACCCGGAGTTCTCCTTCAGGGCACTCGAGGCTGCGGTGTTGAAGGGCGCATCACACGTCGTGCTCTGCGACACCAACGGTGGGTCCCTGCCCCACGAAGTGGAGGAGATCGTCCGTGCCGTTCACGGTCACGTCGGCAACGACGTCATCATCGGCATTCACTGTCACGACGACACCGGCTGCGCTGTGGCCAACTCGATGGCTGCGGTTCGGGGCGGTGCCCGTCACGTGCAGGGCACCCTCAATGGGCTTGGGGAACGCACCGGCAACGCCAACCTCACTTCGATCATTCCGAACCTGCAACTCAAGCAGAATTTCTCCTGCTTACCCGAGGGCCGGATGGAGCGGCTCACCGTGGTGTCGCATCGCGTTGCCGAAACACTCAATCGTGCGGTGAACCCGCAAGCGCCATACGTCGGCTCATCGGCGTTCGCCCACAAAGCCGGATTACACGTGAGCGCGATCGCTCGTGCCCGCGACGCCTACGAGCACGTCGACCCGTCGGCAGTTGGCAATGGTACGCGGTTCGTAGTGTCGGAGATGGCGGGCAAAGCGACCATCCAGTGGAAGGCCGACGAGATCGGCGTTTCGCTTGACGGGCCGGAGATCATGGCGGTCATCGATGAGTTGAAGCGACTGGAGCACGAGGGTTATCAGTTCGAGGCGGCCGACGCATCGCTCGAACTGCTGATGCGTCGGGCAACCGGATGGCAGCAAGATTTCTTCCGAGTGGAATCGATGCGTCTCATCACCGACGAGGTTGGCAGGGCTGCATTCAGCACCGAAGCCACGGTGAAAGTGTGGGTGGGCGACGAGCGCTTCGTGTTCACCGCGGAAGGCAACGGTCCGATCAACGCGATCGATACTGCCCTACGGCGGGCAGTGCAAAAGGCCTACCCGCAATTGGCGCAGGTGCATCTCATCGACTTCAAGGTGAGAATCCTCGACGGCGGAGAAGCCACCGGCGCTGTCACTCGTGTGCTCCTCACGGCAACAAACGGTGTCGAGGAATGGACCACGATCGGGGTCAGCCCAAACATCATCGAGGCCTCATGGCGTGCGTTGGAAGACAGCCTCGTCTACGGGCTGCTCCATCCCGCAGCCCTCTGACAACCACGACGTGTCAGACACCTCGTGGTTGACCACGAGGTGTCTGACACGTCGTGGTCAGGGTCGGATGTAGTGGATCGTCGGGAACCGCGAACGCCATTCGGTGACGTCTGCTGCTACCGACTGTGGATTGTCGGTGAACGCTCGGGCGACCAGTTCCGCGAGTGAGGGCATGTCTGCGGGCGTCGCTCCCCAGCGGGTGATCTCGGTGGTGCCTATTCGTAAACCGGCACCGTCGTCGAACGGCAGCCCGATGGCGGAGCTGAGCAGGTTGCTACGCCGCAAGCCTTGGGCGACCTGGTGTCCGCCGCCATAGGCGCTCATGTTGAGAGCGAACGCGTGCGATTCGGTCGCGCCGATCGCGGAGCGGAACACAGGCAGGTCGCGCTCTGCCAACTCATGGGCAAGAGCTTTTGCGTTGGCGCACATGACGGCCCCGTACGCCTCGCCGTGCTCCAACCAATCGAGCATCGTGATGGCCAGCGCAGCTGTCTTCGCAACGTCGAAGTTGGCGGTGAGCCCTGGATACGCAATGGCGTCGATTCGTTCGGCAAGGGACGCATCGTTCGTGACAATGACGCCCGACGGCGGGCCGCCAAGGCTCTTGTAAGTGCTCATCGTCATCATGTGAGCTCCTTCGTGCATCGGGTTTGGCCACGCACCACCAGCGATCACTCCGGAGAGGTGGGCGGCATCGAACAACACCACCGCCCCCACCTCGTCGGCGATCTCGCGAATCTCGCGCACGGGGTGATGGCACAAGTTGAGGCTCGACCCCACGGTGATCATCTTCGGCCGAACTTCGTGGGCCATCGTTCGCAGTTTCGCGACGTCGATGGTGTAGCGCAATCCGTCGACCGGTGCTTCGTGGATGACGAGGCCGCGCAGGCCGGCAGCCCCCGCGATGTTGTGTGTGACATGGCCACCGATTCCAGCGGGGGGCACGATGATCGCATCGCCGGGTTGCGCAGCAGCGAGAAACGCGTACAGGTTTGCCATCGCGCCCGACGCCACCCGAACCTCGACGTACGGGGCATCGAAGACCTCGGCCACCAGCTCTGATGCCAACACTTCGATCTGTTCGATTGCTTCGAGACCCATCTCGTACTTGTCGCCGGGATAGCCGAGTGATGGTCTGGTGCCGAGGCCGGACGCGAGTAGCGCCTCAGCCCGCGGGTTCATCACATTGGTGGCGGGGTTGAGGTTGACACACTCGACTTCGTGGATTTGGCGGTTCTCGTTTGCAAGGTCATGAATTGCCGCATCGATGGAGGCCAAGTCGATAGCAGCTGCCTGGGCGGCGATGTCGGTGACCAGCGCCTCCGAGGCGGAGGGCACCCACGGGCGGCCAGCGAGCCGCTGCGTCCGTGCGCGGATCTGGCTGCACATCGGTCGGCGATCCTGGCTGCAAACTCGTCTCCACGTTCGGATGCGTTGTCATTCGTTCGTTCACGCCTAGCAGGTTACGATGCTGCTCACCATGGCTGCTCCCAGGTCCGCTCCCGCTGGCGTCAACGCGTCGCAGTATTACTCGTCTCCCGACGTCGTTCCGGCGGCATGGACCCCCAACCGGCCAGGCCTGTTCCCAGGGCTGCAGCCCGATGGCCCGCGCCGCGGAGCGCAGGGGCCCGACCAAGGTTTTGCTCTCACGATCGCCGCCCGGCTCGCCCCGACGCTGCACCTCCAACCGGCAGAGAAGCAGAACGACGCCGTCCGCGGTTGCTTGGGCATCGCGTTGAAGCGGGCATCGATGTTCAGTCGGGCACCCGTGGTTCACGATGTGCGACTCGCGTTCACGATCTGGGGATTCTTCATCGAGCAGCCCCCCGCCGACCTGGTCGCACGGCGTCACGAGTTGTTCGAAGGCGTTGGGCTGGTGAACCACCACTACGCAGAGGGTCGCATCATCACCGACCTGGTGCCCGAGTCGACTTTGCGCCTCACCCCAGAGCAAGCGGCGGGGAAGATGCCCGACTGCTTGGCGCGAACTCACCGGAGCCTGACCGCGACGCGTACGCTCGGGGTATGACGACTCCAGCCGAGGGCAAGAAGGCCCCAGCATTCACGTTGCCCGACCAGAACGACGCGAAGGTCACGCTGTCGAAGCTGAAGGGGCGGAAGGTCCTCGTGTACTTCTACCCGAAGGCAGATACGCCGGGGTGTACCACGCAGGCATGCGCGCTGCGTGACATCGCTGGGCAGGTGGGCGACACGGTCATCATCGGCATCAGCCCCGACAAGCCAGCCAAGTTGAAGAAATTCGACGACAAGTACGGCCTCGGGTTCACGCTGCTCGGCGACGAAGATCACGCGATCGCCGAGAAGTACGGCGTGTGGGTGATGAAGAAGAACTACGGCAAGGAATACATGGGTGTGCAGCGTTCGGCGTTTCTCATCGACGAAGACGGAAAAGTTGCCAAAGCCTGGCCAAAGATCTCCCCGGCGGACACGCCGAAGAACCTGCTGAACGCGCTCGCCGACGGCTGAATTGTCGGCCTACCTCTGGCCGATGTCGAACTCGTTGCCCTCGGGGTCTTGCATGCAGATCCACTTGATGGCGCCGATGGTGCCGTCTCCGGTTCTGGTCGCACCGAGGCCTACGAGCCGAGCTGCTTCGGCTTCGGGCTCGTCAACGTGCAGGTCGAGGTGCATGCGGTTCTTGGTCGCCTTGGCTTCGGGAACTCCTTGCACCAGCAGCACCGCTCCGTGTTTGCCTTCCATCGGCACGAGCACGACGTATTGATCCAACTGGTCAACTTTTCGGTACCGCAACGCTTCGGCCCAGAATGCGGCGACCAAGTCGATGTCTACGGCATCGAGGACCATGTAGACCGCTGGTGGTTCGATGGCTTGGTCAGGCACGCGTTCGCTCATGGCGCTACCGCGTGGGTTTTCAGGTCATCGAGATCTACGAATTCGAGGGCGCTCACATGAGTTGCCTCCAGCACCACAGGGCAGGCTCGGCCGGCTTCCAGCGCTTCGGCCCAACGGTCGGCGCAGACACACCACTGGTCGCCTTCTGTGAGCCCGGCAAACCCATACTCGGGCATCGGGGTGGACAAATCGTTTCCTGCCGCCTTCGAGTACGCCAAGAAATCCTCGGTGACGCGGCAACAAACCACGTGTAGCCCCGGGTCGTCGCCTCGGTTCTCGCAGCAACCGCTGCGGTAGAAGCCCGTCATGGGGTCGTACGAGCACGGCATCAATTCGGTTCCGAGCACGTTGGTTTGCGTCATGAGAGGATCCTTGCAGATCCCTTCATGACCTATGGTTGCGGAGTGCCGGAAGCCGTTCGAGTGGGAGTCGTGATGGGGTCTGCCAGCGATTGGCCGACCATGTCGAAAGCGGTCGAGGTGCTCGAACAATTCGGCGTTGCTTACGAAGCGAGAGTCGTTTCCGCCCACCGGATGCCCGACGAGATGTTCGAATATGCCGAAGCTGCCTCCGGGCGCGGTTTGCGGGCAATCATCGCCGGCGCCGGGGGAGCTGCTCACCTCCCGGGGATGTTGTCGGCAAAGACGTTGGTGCCGGTTCTCGGCGTACCGGTGCCCTCTCGTCACCTGTCTGGGAACGATTCGCTGCTGTCGATCGTCCAGATGCCAGCGGGAATTCCCACGGCCACATTCGCTATTGGCGAGGCCGGCGCGACGAACGCAGCGCTGTTCGCCGTCGCCATGCTGGCTGCGCACGAGCCCGAACTCGCCGAGGCGCTCGCCGCCTATCGCGACGAGCGTCGGCGAGCGGCGGCGTCTTCCACGCTCCCGCCCACATGAGACCTGTCGTTCCGCCAGCAACGATCGGCATGCTTGGCGGCGGTCAGTTGGGCAGATACGCCCTGATGGCTGCCCGGGTCATGGGCTATCGCACACTGGTGCTCGACCCGGATCCTGGCGCTCCGGCCGGGCGAGTCGCCGATGTGCATCTGGTTGCCGAGTACGACGACGACGAGGCCATCGACCGCATGGGCGCCGAGTGTGCGGTCGTCACGACCGAGTTCGAGAACCCACCGGCGGCAACGATGGAGCGACTCGCAGTGCGCACCGTGGTGCGACCGAGTGCGTCCGCAGTTGCGATTGCCCAGGATCGTGTGGCGGAGAAGCGCTTTCTGGTTGAGAACGGCATGCCGGTTGGCCCGTACAACGTGATCGATCGCGTTGACGCACCCGTCACGGTTGGGTTTCCAGCCCGCCTCAAGACGGCCAGACTCGGCTACGACGGCAAGGGGCAACGTGTGGTCGGCGATGCATCCGAGATGCGTGCGGCGTGGACGCTTATGGGTGGCGTGCCCTGCGTACTCGAGCAGTCGTTACCACTGGACCTTGAAGTGAGCGTCGTCTGTGCTCGTTCGATCACTGGGGGGTTCGCTGCATATCCAGTTGCGGAGAACGTTCACATGGACGGCATCTTGGATCTCACGGTGGTGCCCGCTCGCGTTTCGCGCGGCCTGGCGGGTCGAGCGACGGGATTGGCTCTGGCGATCGCGGATGCACTCGGCTACATCGGGGTGTTGGCCGTGGAGTTCTTCGTGGTCGGCGGCGAACTGGTCGTGAATGAGATCGCACCGCGGCCACACAACAGTGGACACTGGACCCTCGATGTCGCTCAGACGAGTCAGTTCGCGCAACAAGTGCGAGCGGTCTGCGGCGTCTCCCTCGGTGACACGTCGATGCGTGCCGGCGGCGCAGCGATGGTGAATCTGCTGGGTGATATCTGGGACAACGGTGAGCCCAGTTGGAGCAATGTCTTGGCGGATCCGTACACAGCGTTGCATCTGTACGGCAAGCGGGCACCGAGGGCGGGGCGAAAGATGGGTCACCTCACCGTGTGGGACAAAGACCCCTCCACAGCTGCAACTCGAGTGCTGGCGGCCCGCCGCTTGCTGACTCAGTAAAGGCGTGAGGTTGCGCGACGAGCAAAGATGACACGGGGTCGATGCGGGTAGAGGCTGATCTGCGAACCTCGCCTCCGCTGACCGTGGCCTGTACTGTGCGCCCTGGAAGCGAACCACGGAGGGTTGCAGTTGCAAGACCGAGAACCGATGCAGGTGGACGCGGCGACCTTGATTGATCGGGTGAAAATGCTGGCGCGGGAGCGGCGGCCCGACGACGAGGTATTCGCCGAATTCGTGGGGGAGTACCTCGCGGATCTGCCTGAGTTCGACCTCGACGATCGGCGCACCGAAGACCTGTACGCGGCGGCGCTGGTGCATTTCAGCCTCGGCCGGCAGCGAACTCTGGGCGAAACGCTGGTGTCGGTGCGGTCTCCCGAGTTGGACCGTGACGGATGGCAGTCGGATCGCTCTGTGGTACTGATCGTCACTGACGATGCGCCGTTTCTCGTCGACACGGTGCGCATCGTCCTCGAGCGACATGGGATCAACTCGCACCTGCTCGTACATCCGATGCTGCGCGTGATTCGGGATGACGCTGGCACGATCACACGGCTCGCTGACATCGACAGCAATCACGAATCGGCGGTTTCCGGCAATGCCACGGTCGAAGCTTGGACCCAGATCGAAATCGACCGTCGCGACGGGAACCGAGCCGCCGCGTTGGCTGATGATCTCAGAACGGCTGTCGACACGGTGCACCGTGTTGTCGCCGACTTCGACACAATGCGTTCTCGAATGGCTGCACTCGCCGGTGTAGACCCGTTGCTTTCCTGGCTCGCAGATGAGCACTTCGTCTACCTCGGGGCGGCGACGTATCTGGTCGATCAAGGACGTGTTGCCTACGTCCACGGATCTGCGCTTGGTCTGCTCGGCGCCGCAAGCCCGATTGACCCCTCGATTGCGGTGGCGTCACAGCAGGCCCTGTCAATCGCCCGTTCACGCAACGTGGCGACGGTTCATCGATCCGACCGGATGACAACGGTGACGGTGCGGACGGCCGGAGATGGTGGTCGGGAAATCGTCCAGCGATTCGTGGGTTTGTTGTCCACATCGACATATCGGCAGAGCGTTCTCACCATCCCGTCCATCGGAGATCGCGCTCGCGAGGTGCTGGGCTTGGTTCGCGCCGGCACCGAAACCCATGCCGGCAGATCGATGCGAAACGTGCTCGAGGGATTGCCTCGGGAACTTGTGTTTGAACTCGACGCCCACGATCTCGCCGAACTCGTGATCGATGTGGTTGGGCTACAAGAGCGCCAGATCGTCAGGGTCTTTGCCGTTCCGGAGCCTGTGGGAACGGCCGCAACGGTGCTCGTCTACTTACCCAAGAGCCGGTTTACCGCACAGCTGCCAGAACAGGTGGCAAGACAGATTTCCGAGGTCTTCGGGTCTGAGGTTCGCGACGTCGAGTCATTGATCGAGTCGAGCAGCTTGGCGCGTATCACGATGACCGTTGTCGACGCTGGAAACGGTGCCACCGACCTCGACGGTTTGTCGGAGGCAATCGATCGTGTGACAACGTCTTGGCCCGACCGGATTCGCGCGGCAACACATCGGCGTCACCTCTTGTTGTCGTCAGTGTCGGGAATCGAGCGGGCTGCAGCGGCTGCGCCGGCCGAGTTCAGATCCGGCGTGGAGCCTGAGGCCGCCGTAGGAGACCTCGACCGCTTGGCTGTCCTCGCGGCAAGCGGCGCAGAGCTGATGACGGCGCTGACCCAGCGGATCGACGCTTCGCCGTCCGAGTGGCGTGTTCGGCTGTACCGACGGTCGAGCCCCGTGTCGCTTTCTCGCTTGTTGCCGATACTTGGCTTTCTCGGTATGGAGGCGCTCGAGGAACATCCGTACGAATTCGTCATCGACAACGAGCACTTCTACCTGCTCGATATCGGCGTCAGAATTCCGGATGGTATTGAGGTCGATGAGGCTCGCAGGCAAGAACTGCTCAAAGCTCTCAACCAGTTACTCACGGGTGAGGTTGAGGCCGATGGCTTCAACCATCTCGTGCTCATGGGCGGTCTCACGACCGAACAGATCTTGGTACTTCGGTCGTATGCGAAGTACGCGCAGCAGACGGCGTTTCCGTTCAGTCAGAGATATGTCGAGGGAACCATGGCGCGTCTGCCGGAGCTGGCGGGGCTGCTGGTTGAGTTGTTCGCGTCAAAGTTTGATCCGGATCTTGACGATGACGCTCGCGTGAATGCCGTCGCAGCGGCGCGTAGCGCCGTGGTCGATGCACTCGACCGGGTGCCTTCGATCGACGACGACAGAATCTGTCGCACGTTTCTGCACCTGATCGATGCCACCGTGCGCACGAGCGCATACCAAGGTCGCGCGACCATTGCGTTCAAGTTCGACCCGAGTCTCGTCCCCGATCTTCCCGAACCGCGTCCGAAGCACGAGATCTTCGTCTGCTCACCGAGGGTGGAAGGTGTCCACCTGAGAGGTGGCGCAATCGCCCGCGGCGGGCTTCGTTGGAGCGACCGGCCCGAGGATTATCGCACCGAGGTGCTCGGTCTGGTGAAGGCGCAGATGGTGAAGAATGCGGTCATCGTTCCGGTTGGAGCCAAGGGCGGTTTTGTCGTCAAGCAACCCAAGCCCACGCGTCCGGCACAACAAGAAGAAGGTGTTGCGTGCTACCGACTTTTCGTGAGCAGTTTGCTCGACATCACCGACAACGTGGTGAACGATCAAGTGGTGCCTCCTGCGCGCATGGTGCGTTACGACGGCGACGACCCCTACCTCGTTGTTGCCGCCGACAAAGGAACGGCTACGTTCAGCGACATTGCCAATGGCATCGCTGCGGAGTATCAGTTCTGGCTTGACGACGCATTCGCTTCCGGGGGCAGTACCGGCTACGACCACAAAGCCATGGGTATCACGGCCCGCGGTGCTTGGGAGAGCGTGAAGCGCCACGGAGCGGTGCTCGGGATCAACCCCGAGGTCGACGTGATCACCGTGGTTGGCATTGGCGACATGTCGGGCGACGTGTTTGGGAACGGATTGCTGCGCTCCAGAACCGTCAAGTTGGTGGCAGCGTTCGATCATCGCCATGTCTTCATCGACCCGAACCCAGATCCGGCTCGGTCGTTCGACGAGCGCAAGCGTTTGTTCGATCTTCCTCGGTCGTCGTGGGCAGACTACGACCCGACGCTCATTTCGCAGGGTGGGGGAGTGTTCGAGCGGAGTTTGAAATCGGTCGCGACGACGCCCGAGATGCGCGCCGTGCTCGGCATTTCCGCCGAGCAGATGACACCCACGGAACTGATTTCGGCAGTGTTGAAGGCGCCGGTCGACTTGCTCTGGAATGGCGGCATCGGCACCTACGTCAAAGCGTCGACGGAACTCGATTCGCAGGTGGGCGACCGAGCCAACGATGCATTGCGGGTCAACGCCAGTGAGTTGCGCTGCCGCATGGTGGGGGAGGGTGGCAACCTCGGAGTGACTCAGTTGGGTCGCGTCGAGTACGCCATTTTGGGCGGCTTGATCTACACGGACGCGATCGACAACTCGGCCGGCGTCGATACCAGCGACCACGAAGTCAACATCAAGATTCTGCTGCGCGACGTCACCAACCAAGGCGTGCTCACGTTCGACCAGCGCAACGAACTGCTGGCGTCGATGACCGACGAGGTGGCCGAACTGGTGCTCGACAACAATCGGGCGCAAACTCTGGCGTTGCAGATCGCCCGCACGCAAGGTCTTCCGATGGTGAACGTGCACGCCAGATATCTGGATCAGCTCGAGTTGGAGGGCTTTCTCGACCGGGCGCTCGAGTTCCTGCCGACCGACAAGCAGATTGCCGAACGTCAAGCCATCGGGTCAGGGCTGCGGGCACCAGAGTTCGCAGTACTCATCGCCTACACCAAGAACGTCAACGTTGCCGAGATCATCGTCACCGATTTGCCCGACGACCCAGCCCTCGTCGAAGACCTCGTCAACTACTTTCCCACGCCGCTACGCGACCAGTACCGAACCGAGATTTTGCGACATCGTCTTCGCCGCGAGATTGCCATCACCCAATTGATGAACCAGATGGTGAACCTGTCGGGTATCTCGTACGACCACCGGATGACCGAAGACACGGGCGCGTCAGTTGGCGATGTCGCTCGGGCATGGATCGCCGTGCGCGAGATACTCGACTTCCCCGACTGGTGGGACGAGGTTGCCGATCTCGAGGGGCTCAAGCTCGAAGACCACCTCGACATGTACCTCGACTGTCGTCGTACGGCCGAGCGGTGTTCGTTGTGGTTCCTGCGGAACCGTCGCCCACCGGTCAACATCGCAGCGGAGGTCGACCGGTTTCGTCGGCCACTTCAAGAAGTTGCCCTTGAACTGAAGTCGTGCCTTCGAGGGCCGATGGCGCGGGCGGCCACCCATCTGATGAAGAAACGAGAAGCGGCCGGTGTGCCAGCGGACCTGGCCGAGCGGTCCGTGGTGTGGCGATTGCTGCACACGACGTTCGACGTGATCGAGATTGCTGAAGCCGAAGGCGTCTCCACGATCGAGACGGCGTCCACCTACTGGGAGTTGTTCGACCGTTTGGAGCTGTTGTGGCTGTGGGACGCAATCGGAGCGCTACCCCGCGCCGACCGATGGCAGACTCAGGCGCGCGGAGCTTTGCGTGACGACCTGCTGACCGCGCTTGCCGATCTCACTCGGAGCGTGTTGGATCACCCAGATCGATCCGTTCCGGCGTGGATGACTGCAAATGGTCGTTCATTCGAACGAGCCGCTGCGATGCTCACGCAGATTCGTCGAACCGATGCGTTCAACATCACCAACCTGTCGGTAGCGCTACGGCAACTGCGAAACCTGTCGGTCACCTCCGTTCGGGGTTGACGTTTGCTGGGTAGCGTCGTGCGGGTCATGAACGACTCTCCTCGCTATCGATTCGCGCCGTCTCCTACCGGGTTCTTTCATGTCGGTGGAGCGCGCACAGCCCTCATGAACTGGGCGCTCGCTCGGCGTGAGGGCGGAACTTTCGTTCTGCGTATTGAAGACACCGACGAGGCCCGCAATCGGCCCGAGTGGACCGAGGGCATCATTTCAGCACTCGCCTGGCTAGGTATCGATTCGACTGACCCGCATTTCGAAGGGCCGCTGTTCCAGAGCGACTTTGCTTCCGAACACGTGGCGGCTGCCGAACGGCTCTTTGCGTCGGGGCACGCCTACTACTGCGAGATGACACCTGAAGAGATTCAGGAACGGGCGAAGGCTGAAGGTGTCAACGGCTACCACGGGTGGTCGCGTGACCTTGGCCTCGGGCCCGGCCCCGGCCGCGCCATGAGGTTCCGTGTGCCTGAGGGGTCAACCGTCGTCGCCGACCTGGTTCGCGGCGATGTCACCTTCGACCACGCCGTCATCGAAGACTTCGTGCTGGTTCGCGGCAACGGCACACCGGTATTTCTGCTGGCGAACGTCGTCGATGACGTATTGATGCGCATCAGCCATGTCGTACGTGCAGAGGAACACTTGCCGAACACGCCGAAACAGCAGATGATTTGGGAAGCCCTCGGCCATGCACCACCGGTGTGGGCGCACGTTCCGGTGCTGGTGAACGAACAGCGCAAGAAGTTGTCGAAGCGGCGCGACAAGGTGGCCCTCGAGATGTATCGCGACGAGGGTTACCTCGCACCGGCGATGGTGAACTACCTGATGACTCTCGGTTGGTCTCCGGGCGAGGCATCGGCCGACGGGTCCGAGATCGTCGACTGGAGCGTGATCGAGCAGTCGTTCCGTCTCGAAGACGTGAACCTGTCGCCTGCCTTCTTCGACGTGAAGAAGCTCGGCGCGTTCAACGGTGCGTACATCCGAGCGCTGAGCATCGACGAGTTGGTCGAAGCGTGCGAGCCGTTCCTCGATGCGAAGCTGCCAAAAGGTTGGGACCATGCCCGGTTCGCAGCGATGGCTCCGTTCATTCAAGAACGGCTGGTCACGTTGGCCGACGCGCCCGGCGTCGTGGACTTTCTTTTCACCGACGAACCGGACGTGGATCAGGAGTCGTGGGACAAGACGATGACCAGCGACTTTGCGGGGCCGCTGCTCGCAGCGACGATTGCTGCGTATGCCGCGCTCGGCAGCGGTGACTGGAACGCCGAGTCGTTGAAGGCCACGCTGGAGGAAGTGATGACTCCATTCGATCTGAAGCTCGGCAAAGCGCAGGCTCCGGTGCGCGTTGCGGTCACTGGCCGCACCGTCGGCCCGCCGCTCTTCGAGCCGCTCGAAGTGCTCGGCCAGGCCGAGACGCTCCGTCGACTGCAGGGTGCCCTTGACCGACTCGCCGCCTGATCAAACGGTGGTCGAGGCGGGCGAGGTCGTCGGCCTCGGGCCAACCGACACGCCGCCGCGTCGTGTCGGGCGGTTGCCCTCCGCAAGCCGAGTGCTCGTGATCGTGGTTGCGTGCGCAGCGCTGTATTACCTCGTCAACCTCGTCTTGGTGATGAGTGCGGCACGTTCCGACGAGGCTCGCAAGGTCGACGCGATCGTGGTGCTCGGTGCCGCCCAATACGACGGTCGCCCGTCACCGCAACTGGCAGCCAGGCTCGACCATGCTGTCGACCTGTGGAACGACGGCCTCGCAGAACACCTCATGGTCACCGGGGGAAAGATGGAAGGCGACCGGTTCACGGAAGCGGAGGCGTCGCGGCGATACCTGGTGGATGCGGGTGTGCCCGAAGCAGCAATCCTGATGGAGGACGCCGGTCGCAACACGTTCGATTCACTCGACGCAGCCGCCGACATGTTGCTCGCCGACGGCCTGAACGAGGTGCTGTTGGTGACCGACCCTTTCCACGCCAAGCGCTCTGAACTCATTGCAGAAGAAGTGGGTCTCGACGCTTGGTCGTCGCCAACACCGACGAGTGTGGTCGGTTCGTGGACTTCTGCGCGGCGCCAAGTGCTAGAGGCAGCAGGCATTTCCGTCGGCCGCGTGATCGGGTTCGAGCGGTTGAGTGGGCTGACAGGTTAGGAGCCGAGCGGGTAGGCGAGGCCCTGCCGAGGCTGCCCGGTTGGCGACGCATGGACACGGGGGAATTAGCGGAATGAAAAGGAGCGAAGCGACCTATCCGCTAATCCCCTCAGCGCCGGTACAATCTGCGATCGCTCCAATGGGGTGTGGTGTAATTGGCAACACGAGAGTTTCTGGTTCTCTTATTCAAGGTTCGATTCCTTGCACCCCAACCACTCGGTCAGCTGTCACGGCGGGCCGGATGACACACAGCAATACGCAACAGAATGTCGCATAGCTCGGCGGTAACGTCGGGTACGTAGCTTGGCCCGTTCGTCTAGAGGCCTAGGACACCACCCTCTCAAGGTGGCGGCACGGGTTCGAATCCCGTACGGGCTACTCAGATAAGTCAGTGAAAGAGGCCGCTCCGAGGAGCGGCTCTTTCCGTATCGCAATCCCGTTGCCCGACAGCAGTTCATCAAGGCACGAAGGACGATCGATGACCGGGCCTTCAGCGACGAGTCCGAACGAGCCGCGACGATGTACGTCGGCGTGCTTCTCATCGAGCGCAGGACCAAATCCCCTATCGGCGGAAACACGATTCGTCGATGATGAGGGTAGGCCAAATGAAAGGAGACCCGCCATGAGTCTGTTCAGGCACAAGCATGCGAGCGAGGAATCGGCCACAGAGCCGGATGCCCCGATGTCGCCGCAACCTTCGAACGAAGTGACCACGGCTGAAGCTGAAGTTGAGGCGCCAACCCCGACTCCGCCGGTCGAGGAACCGCCGGCTGTGACGCCAGTGCGGTTCGACCAGATGTTCGACGAGTGGATGCAATTTCCGTTCGCAGGCTGGAAGAGCGAAGTCGTCACCGTCGAACGCAGCGACACCGACAACGCACTTGTCGTGCGCGCATCGATGCCCGGCCTCGACCCGGTCAAGGATGTCGAGCTCACCGTGTCCGATGGAGTGTTGTGGATCGATGGTGCGCACCGAGAAGAGCAACGAACGGAGGATGACGGGCAGATTCGTCACGAGGTTCGCTATGGGTCGTTCAGCCGGTCCATACTGCTCCCTGACGGAGTGACGGCCAAGGACATCAAGGCGAAGTCGAACGGGGGCGTGCTCGAGATTCGCATCCCTGGTCCCACCAAAGTCGACGCCGACAAGGTCCCCATCACGTCGAGTAACTAGTTGCAGCTGGCCGTCGCCACGTTGGCTTATCAGCTGGCGACGACGACGGCGGTTGCTCCGAAGTCGCCAGGGTCGTTCTCCAGGCCGGTGTCGCCGCGCACCAGCAGAGTGATGACGTCGCCCGCTTCCGCGCCAGTCAGATCAAGGGCCACGCTGTACGACTCTGGCGTCTCGAACACTCCGCCGGCGGTGATGACCTCATCAAAGACGGTGTCCGCATCGCCTGCCAAGAAGGCGGTGATCACCACGGTGCCCTCGTGTCCCCGAGCGACGCCCTCAACAGTCAGGGGCCCGGCGGGCACCTCGGCGTACATCTCCGGAGAGTTGATCGTCGCGTTGGGGTTGACCGCGGCGAGGACGAACCAGCCGTCGTTCGGAGGGAGCATTCGAAGGGCGAGCAGTCCACGGCTGACCGGTGCTGCCTCGCCCGGCGAGAACACCTCGATCTCACCACTGCGCGAGTCGCCACCCACAAACTCGCCCAAGAGCGGCTCGACACCGAGCACGGTGCGGACGAAGTCTGCGGCCGCCTCCTCCGGCGTCGCGAACACCACGTCGGCGGCGGGCCAGATGGCGGGCTGGGCGAGGACCACACCATCGGTAGTCGTGGTGGCCGTGGTGGTGGCCGTGTTGGCAGTGCCGGTCGTTTCGGTCGTGGTCGAGGCAGCCATCGTTGTGGTCGTGGTCATGGTCGTGACGGTGCCGCCGACCGTGCTGGTCGTTTCGGGTGTCGTGGAGGTAGTCGTGGCGATCGTGCTGACCGTGCTGGACCGTGCTGTCAACGGAACCGTGTCGTCGCTTCCACAGGAAGCGCCGATGATGGCGGCGATGGCGATGACAGCGAAGGACTTACGGGAGATGCTCATTGTCTTCACGAGAGTAGCTGCACCTCTGCTTCTGAATCGTCAGGAGCCTTGTGGCTGGAAGCGCGCCTGGGACGGCCGAAAGCCCGGGCCGTGGGCCCGGGCTCGATGGACATTCGGCTGGCTGGCGCTCAGTTGGAGTCCCGCCGGTAGAGCACGAGGGTGCCGATGGCGAGGCTGACCAATGCGTAGCCGCCGAAGATGAGGGCGTACTGCGGACGAGCCAGTTGATTGGCGATGGCCACCGGCGCCTCGAAGTTCGGGCCGGCGTCGAGGAGCCGGTAGCCGGCGCTGAACGGCAGGAAGTGGCGCACCCCTTCCGGAATGGCTGGTGCGAACAGGCTCTCGATGACGAACGACCACATCAGCAGACCGGTGATGGCCCCGGCGGTATGCCGGGTGATCATGCCCACTCCTAGGCCGATCAGGGCGGCCAGAGCGATGTACAGCAGTGCCCACAGCGCCCGGGACGTCAGGGCCGACCCGCTGCCGAACTCGACGCCCCCGAAAGCAGCGCCGGCGAATCCAGCGATCATCGCAATGGTGCCAAGGGCGAGCCCGACGACGGTGGCCGTCATCATCTTGGCTGCCACGATCACCCAACGGGCTGGCCGGGCGGTAAGGGCGACCGCCAACGTGCCGTGCTGGGCCTCGCCGGTGAACATGAGGATCCCGACGACCGAGGCCAACATGGCCACCAACGGCAGCGGGTAGATGAACAGCTCGGAGGCAGTGAGGGTCGGGTCGGTGGTCGTTGCCGCAAGGACCCCGGCGATGAGGGCACCGATCATCGCAGTGAGGGCGAGGATCACCTTGTTGGCTCGGAGGGCGGTCAGCTTGATCCACTCGCTCCGAAGGGCGGCGGGGACTGCTTGGAAATCGTCGGATTGGGTGCGCACGGCTGAGCGGTCGCTGGCCGTCCACGGGATTGTCGTGCACGGGATTGTCGGGTTGGTGATGTTCATGGTCTTGGGTCCTTTGGTTCGAGTGGTCTTCGTGTGGTCTGCGAGTGGTCTACGAGTGGGAGCGGGTTGAGGTCAGGCGGACGCGAACTCGGCTGAGGCACCCGTCATGTCGAGAAGGGTCTCCTCGAGTGACGGCGCCACCTCGCTGAGCTCGAGCAGGCGGATGCCGTTGTCAAAGGCGAGTTGGGACACGGTGGCCTTGTTGGCGCCGCGCACGTGCAGCCGGTCGCCGACGGTCTCGACAGTGACGTGAGAGCTGGCGAGCACGCGGGCAAGCTCGGCCGGTTGAGGTGTCTCGGCGACCACGATCACTGCCTGCCGTGCGGTGATTGCGTCGACGGTGTCGGCGGCGAGGAGTTTGCCTCCCCCGACCACCACGAGTTCGTCGGCGAACATGCTGAGCTCGCTGATGAGGTGGCTCGACACGAACACAGAGCCGCCCCTGCGGGCGAAGTCGGTCAGACGTAGGCGCAACCAACGGATCCCGTCGGGATCGAGTCCGTTCGATGGTTCGTCGAGGAGCAGGACCTGAGGGTCTCCGAGCAAGGCGCCCGCGAGAGCCAAGCGCTGCCGCATGCCGAGGGAAAATCCGCCGGTGCGTTGGTCGGCGGCCGACTTGAGACCTACATCGACCAAGACCTCGTCCACCCGGGATGCGGGGATGGAGCTCATTGCGGCCATGGCCCGGAGGTGATTGCGGGCGGTGTGGCCCGGGTGCATGCAGCGGGCGTCGAGAACCGAGCCCACCAGCCGGGCCGGGTGCTTGAGGTCGGTGTAGCGGACGCCTTCGTAGCGAACCTCTCCTTGGTCGGGATGGGTGAGCCCGACCATGATCCGCATCGTCGTCGACTTGCCGGCTCCGTTCGGGCCGACGAAGCCGGTGACGCGGCCGGCGGCCACGGTGAAGGTCAGGTCGTCGACCGCGGTGCGTTCGCCGTAGCGCTTGGTGATTCCGGTGACAGTGATCATGAGGTTGCTCCTGGTGAGTGTTGATGGGGTTGGTTGTGGGAGTCGTCCGGCGGCTCGACCGCCGCGGCCGGTACCAGCGGGATCAGCGACAGCAGGGTGATGCCCAGGTCGCGCAGCGTCTGGAGCCTTCCGTGCAGTGCGGCTTGGTCGACGACGGGCCCTCGGATGACGGTGGTGCCGTCGTCCTCGGCGGTGAGGTTCATTCCGTCGAACGAAGTTGCCCATCGCGATCCGAGGTGTCCTCTGACGCGGATTTCGTACTGCGGGGCGGGTGCGAGATCCGCACCCAGTTGCCCGTTCGATGGTTCGTTGGTGTGGTCGTCTGTGCTCACGAGGTGAACATACGAACGGACCTGGTGAGCGCACATCACACGAAGTGGTGATTTGCGGTGGTGATCGTGGTGGTGATCGCGGTCGTGAACGTGGACGACCCTTGGGACGATGCTTGGACGACCCTTGGATCGCGCCTGGTCAGAGGCCCAGTTCGACGGCGCGGGTGACCGCTTCGCGGCGGTTGGTGGCGCCGAGCTTGGTGTAGATGTGCTTGGTGTGGGTGCGCAACGTGTTGAGTGACACGTGCAGCTCCCGGGCGACTTCGGGTCCGCTGAGGTCGCTGCGCAGAAGACGGAGCACGTCGAGTTCGCGGTCGCTCAGTTCGTCGGGGTCGGACGAGCGGTTCCGAGTGCGTAGCTGTGACGACCGACCCGGTCCCAGGATCTGGGCGGCGTATCCGTCGCTCGTGCGGGCGAGCGGGCGGAGCAAGTCCGTCACGGTCGGGTCAGCGTCGAGGAATGACCGAACGTAGCCCTCCGGCTCGGCCCGAGACAGCGCTTGCCCGAGGGAAGCGGTGGCACCGGTGTGGTCGCCTGCTGCCTGTTGGGCGACCGCAAGGAGAACGAGAATCTCAATGGTGCTGCCGTTGCGGTGGCCGTCGTCGGCGGCAGTGAAAAGTCGGCGCAGCAATCCGATGGCTTCGTCGATCGCATGGGCGGAATCTCGGGCGAGGAGCACGCGGGCGAGGGTGAGGTGCTCGAACTCGCGGACGTAGCTGAGCTCGTCGTCTACGGAGAGCCCGTGGACGTCTGCCCATCGGGCCCCGGCGTCGAGATCTCCCAGCTTGACCTCAATTCTGGCCTTCAGCGCGGTGACTGGTCGGACACTGGGCGAGTAGTCGGTGTTGTAGCGGGCCTCGGCCGCCGTGAGAAGTTCAAGTGCTTTGTCGAGGTTGCCCTGGGCTTCATGAAGTCGCGCCATTGCGACCCGCCAGCGGTAGGGGTGCTGCGGGAGCCCCATGTGGTCGCCAAGCTCTGCGCTGGCGCGGAGATGGTGTGCAGCGGTGTCGAGGTCGTTGTGCTCGACGGCGAGGAGGCTCAGGCCGACGTGCATGTCGGCAGCACCGCGGAGGCCGGGTTGATCGACGGTGTGCCGCAGCGCTGACTCGAAGGTGCGCTGGGCGTCGCGAAGTCGGCCTTCGGTGACCTGGATGTCGGCGAGGGCGAGCGAGCAACCCATGACGTCAGAGAGGTAGTCGCCGGTCTCAAAGCAGGCGATCGACTCGATGTAGTGCTTGCGTCCGGCTTCGAGGTCGCCTTGGTTCCAGTAGGCCAGGCCGAGCAGCGCCGCTGCTGCGCCACGCTGAAGGTGATCGTCATCCCCGACCAGTTCGAGCACGCGGTGCGCGTGCCTGATGGTTCCGTCGGTGTCGCCGGCGAGGAGGGCGAGTCCGGCCCGATGCACGGCGGCCATGGCCGGCAGTCGACGGTGCGCGATCTCGTCGAACACGATCGGCGTATCAGAGCGGTCGAGCCAGGAGTCGACGATCTCGAGCAGAGGGTCGAGCGCGTCCGCGTTTCCGGTCGCCATGCGGGCACCGATGAGAGCCATGGCGAGCACCGGTCGGTCGTTGTAGATGTCGGTGGGGAGTGCTTCGAGCCAGCTGCGCAGCTGCGACTCCTGACGCGCCCTCTGCATCGCTGGTGCAGCCAGTTCGATCAGCTGTGCCGCCCGCACTGGATCTTCACCTGCGAGGGCGTGGACGATGGCTTCTTGAGGATCGGCGTTCTTCGCATACCAGTCGCTCGCCCGGCGGTGCAGCACTGCCACCCGGTCGGGTTGCCCATCGAGGAGTCTCGCCCGGACGACATCAGCGAAGAGGTGGTGGTACCGGTACCACGCGCGACGGTCGTCGAGCGGAATGAGGAACATGTTCGCCCGGTCGAGTTCCTCGAGGGTGGCCTTTGCATCTTCTTGGCCGGTGACGGCGGCGCAGAGTGGGCCGGTGAGCCGGCTGAGCAGCGACGTGTCGAGGAGGAAATCCCTCACCCGTGCGGTCTGACGATCCAGGACCTCATCTGCGAGGTAGTCAAGGATGAACCGGTCGTCGCCTGCGAACTCGGTGATGAAGCCGGCGGGATCGCTCCGGCCCTGCATCGACAGCGCGGCGAGCTGCAAGGCGGCGATCCAACCCTCGGTGCGAGCCTCGAGCACGCCAACGTCGGCGGCAGTGAGAGTCAGATCCATAGCGCCGTTCAGGTACGCGGCGGCCTCGTCGGCCGTGAAGCGGAGATCTGCCGCTCGGACCTCGAGCAAGTCGCCGTCTGCTCGCAGCGAAGCGAGCGGAAGCGGCGGGTCAGCGCGGGTCGCGATCACCAGACTGACCTGAGGTGGGAGGTGGGCGAGCAGAAACGCCACAGAATTGTGGATCTCAGCAGCAGTGATCACGTGGTAGTCGTCGAGCACCAAAACGATGTCTTGCGATGCGGTCTCGAGGTCGTTGATCAGGGTCGCAACGACGGCTTCGAGCGGCGCCTGGCGACTTTGGAGGAGAGCAGTCGTGTCGGGGCTCAAGTCGGCGTCGACCGATGCGAGCGCAGCAAGGACGTAGGTCCAAAACCGTTCAGGGTCGTCGTCTCGTGGGTCGAGTGACAGCCAGGCGGTGGTGCGCTCACCCGCAAACCAGTCGGCAACGAGGGTGGTCTTGCCGAAACCCGCCGGCGCCGACACCAGGGTCAGCGCCGGGTGCGTGGTCCGAGTGGCGAGGTCGCCGAGCCGAGGTCGGGCGACCAGGTTGCGACGCCGGCGCGGTGGGTGCAGCTTCGTGGTGAGGAGCAGGGTCCCCTCCGCCGCTGGGTAAGACCGTTCCTCCACGGGCCTAGTTGACCACGCGTGCCCCCAAACAACAACGATGAGACGTCAGGCGCGAGCCTCAGCCTCGGATTCTTGTTGCGCTGATGACGATCACCGACGAGATGGCCCACTAGGAACTTGGGAAGTGGGTGCCGCCCGGCAGGATGACGGGTGCGTCGCTGTGGCACACTCGGGCGATGAGCGCGCGTGAGGGGGCCGTGATCGTGTCGGGCCTGGGTGTCGTGGACGATGTCCGGGCGCGTGCGCGTGCCGGGCGGGCTTGGGCTCGCCGCCTCACAGAGGAACTTGCGTTGTTCCCGGAGACACTGCGGTTGCTGCGCGAAGGTGCCGCCAACTTCGAACTCGTGGGAAAACGACTGGAAGTCGCGTCGACCTCGCTCGAAGAAGTGACCGAGCTCTATCAGACGACGATGGCCAGTTCGGCCCGGCGTTCGGTCGAGATGGCGGGTGCGCTGCGATCGCAGCTTGACGCGCTCACTGCAGCGGGGTCACCGGAACGCGTTTCGTCGACGTTGGCCGACGTGCAGCGAACGTTCGAGTCGTTGGCAGAACTCAACCCGCTCTGGCCGAAGTCGTCCCGCTCATCCAAGCCGAAAAAGCGGTGAGGGCTCCCGTACGACCAGCATGGAAGGGTCAGCATGGCAACAATTGATCAATCACCGCAGGTTCCCGAACGAGGCTTTCGGTTTCTTGCCAACGAGGTCCGTCGGGATCGGCAGTTCCCCCGCACTGAGGTTGAAGAGGCACTGCGCACCTACTTCGAGGTTGCGGAACGCTCAACGGCGACGGGGGAGTGGGACGCGTGGGCTGACCTGTACACCGAAGATGCCGTGTACGTGGAGCACAGCTTCGGCGTCATCCGCGGGCGCGAGGCGATTCGAGCTTGGGTGAAATCGGCGACGAACAGTCAGCCGATGGATCTTCACATCGCTGTGGATTGGTACCTCATCGACAATGATCTCTGCGTTGTCTACACCCCTCAACAGAAGGCGGCGCCAGATGGAGGCGACCCGTACCAGTTCATCGCCGATCGCCATCTTGTGCTACGGCGGCGATGGTCTCTGGTGTTACGAGGAAGACGTCTACCACACTGGTGAAATGGTCCGCGTGAACGCGGCGCTCACGGCAGCCAGAGGCGAGTCGGCGTCACCGCAGTAACGCGCCCGCCTCAAGGGTGTTGGCGGAGTTAGGGCGCGACCGAGCGAACGTCGGCGAATCCGCTTGGTTCGTGACGGCCGACCGAGGCGTGTTCGAACAGCCCCCAGCCTTCCGCGCCGTCGAGGGTCGCACGGGCGACGTAATCCACCGCGCCAAACGGGGTGCGCTTGGCGATGGACGGTTCGGTCATGTCATGCACGATGCCGTTGGACCAGTTTCGGCCCTTCCATTGGCCGTGGCTCCACACCCGATCTGGGCCATATCCACCGGCGTACCCGGCCCCGATATGGAGGACCACCGAATTGAACGTCTCAATGTCCATGACCAACGGGTTGCCTTTCACGTCGGTGAGATGGATGCGGGCGCGTTCGGGGTGGCGGGTGCCCGAGCGGTAGTCGATTTCCACGCGTGGCCATCCCAACTGCTCCACCCGCCCGTCTGGCCATACACGCACCGCGTCGTTCAGCGTGCGGTACCCGTCGGGTCGTTCCTGGGCCAACAGCACTACGGCAAAGTCGTCGAAACGGATCGGCACGTACAACCACCAGAATCCGTCTTGATTGGCCCCATCTGCGGGTCGCCCAGGTGGCTCGGGTTCGCCGATGGGCCGCGTGCCCCATGAACGATCGCGTGAACCGACCCAACGATCCGGGCTCACATCGAACTCCTGCTCGCCCACGCGAATCGAACCGGTCCAAGTACCCAGCTGCGCGAATCGTGAAGTGTCGAGCATCGTTCGAGAGGCCACCCGAACGCTCTGGGGTTCTTCCATCACCGCCGGAAACGAGCCTTGCCAGGTGAGGTCGAAACTGAGGCCATGTTCGTCGCCATCGCACACCACCCGAATGCGCTGCAACGGTTCCAGCACCTCGACGGCGTACCCGCCAACACGAGCGTCGAGTGTGCGTTCGTCGAGCGCATCGGAAAACTGGATGCAGTGCTGGTGATCGCCGAGTCGGACGCACGCGTATGCGTCGACGACCCTGCGAGCGGGATAGAACCCAAGGCCGGTGACGAGAAAGATGTCGCCGGTGCGGTCGTGCGCGTTGAAGTAGCAGCGATCGTAAAAGTTCAAGTCTGTGGTTGCCGAGTGCAGCATCGGCAGCGCGGTCTGGTGGATCGGGTACTCGTCGAGTTGTGAGGGCTGGGTCATGACATCTCTTTCATGAATTGGCTGGTGCCGTCGAGCATGCGGTTCAGTGACCCGCGGTTGAGCAGGAACTTGTCGATGTCGGCAGGCATGTCGCGCTCACCGAAGTGGACCTGTCGGCGCCCGGTACGCAAGCCAACGATGGCCCACTGAATGGCGGCATACATGATGTAGAAGTCGAGGTGAGCTGGCGCGTGCCCGGTGAGCGACTCGTAGGTGCTGGCAACGTCGGCGGGTTGCATGAAGTGCGGCATTCCGGGCCGATTGGCCCTTCTGGCGTAATCCTCGTAGATGGCGTGCGAGTAGATCATCCAACCGAGGTCGATCTCGCGTGGCCCTAGGCCGACCATTTCCCAGTCGAGCACGGCGACGGGTTCGAAGTTCTGGAACATCATGTTGCCGATCCGCGAGTCGCCCCAACTCAGTACGGTGTCGCCCTCGTCTGCGGGCCAGTGCGTGACCAACCACTCGAAACCGCGCTCGACGGTGGGCGAGGGGATCCCGTCGTCGGCCATCGAAAACTCGTACCACGCGCGAGCGTTCGCTACATGACGGCGGAGATGCGTCTCGCCAGGTTGTGGGAACTCGAGGAACGACAATGTGTGCGGCGCATCGTCGATCGCGTGGAGACCGGCAAGCACGCCGACGGATGTGTCTTGCAACTTGCGCTGTTGTTCGGTCGATGCGTCGCACAGCCAGTTGCCGCCGAAGTTGTAGGGCAAGTTGTCTGGCGGCACGACTCCGTCGACGCGCCGCATCAGGAAGAACGGCGTGCCCAACACCGCGGGGTCGTTCTCGCACCACAGCACGTCGGGCACCGGCACCTCGCTGTGTGCGCTGACAGCTGCGATCACATCGAACTGCTTTTGCATGTCGTAGTTGGGGAAGACTGGCACGTCGTCTTGGCGAGGCGCGATTCGGGCGACGAGGTGATGTGTCTCGCCAATCCAGTCGGCGTCGAACAGGATGGTTTCGCTCGACATGCCGGTGGCAGAGGTGTCTTCGAACGACGTGATGGTCACACCCGTGCCAGCCGGCAACCGGTTGTGTAACCACGACTCGAGTCGGGCGCGCACCTCGCCACGGTCGCGGCCAGACCTCCGGACCACAATCGAAGGTTCGGGCCCGCTGTTACCAGCGTCCTTATCGTTCACCGGGTACCCCTTTTGGTTGCTCGCCACCAGAACAAGAACCTGAATCGACGTCGAAGTCACGAACCTTAGCGAGTCTCGAATCGGCCGTCCCAGTTAGAACCCGACTGGTACGTGTGTTGCCGGCACTGCCGCCGAAGACCCACGAACTCACCGCTCGTACTGCTGACCGGGACGAAAATTGGTAAAACAGCTAAGTTCGGCCCAGAGTAGATCGAGCACCCAACCAAACGTGACGGTGCGTTCGTCTACAGCCACATCGCAGTTGGTAGACATTCCTATCGAGTAAGGGGACCCAGATGGAAATGAATGACATGATCCTGGTGAGCATCGATGATCACTTCATCGAGCCGCCCGACATGTTCGTGAACCACGTGCCCGCCAAATGGCGAGACCAGGTACCGAAGGTCGTCCGCAATGACCAAGGCGTCGATGAGTGGGTGTTTCAGGGGACGAAGACGTCTACTCCGTTCGGCATGGCGGCCACCGTCGGCTGGCCGAAAGACGAGTGGGGATTCAACCCCGGCTCGTACTCCGAGCTGCGTCCCGGGTGTTTCGACGTGCACGAGCGGGTTCGCGACATGAACGCCAACGGCATTCTTGCCTCGATGAACTTCCCCACCATGGCTGGGTGGAACGCGAGGACGTTCGCCGAGGGCGACAACAAAGATCTCGGCATCATCATGCTGCGGGGATACAACGACTGGGTCCTCGACGAGTGGTGCGCGGCCGCACCCGGTCGGTTCATCCCGCTGTGTCTGGTACCGATGTGGGACATCGACCTGCTCGTAGAAGAGGTCCATCGGGTCGCCGCCAAAGGTTGCCGTTCGATCAGTTTCCTCGAGACCCCGCACGTGCAGGGCTACCCGAGCTTTCTGTCGGGCCATTGGGACCCGATGTTCCAAGCGCTCTCAGACACCAACATGGTGCTCTCGCTGCACATCGGCGCCGGGTTCGACGTCATCAAACGGCCAGCTGAGGCACCCATCGACCACCTGATGGTGCTGGCGTGTCAGATCAGCGCGATCACTGCGCAGGACCTGCTGTTCGGCCCAACGCTGCGGAAGTTCCCCGACCTGAAGGTGGCGCTTTCCGAGGGCGGCATCGGCTGGATCCCGTTCTATTTCGACCGGATCGACCGGCACGTGGTGAATCAGGAGTGGCTGGAACACGACAGTTGGGGTGGCAAGAAGCCGTCTGAGGTGTTCCGCGACCATATTCTCGCCTGCTACATCACCGACCCGTCGGGCCTGCTGCTACGCGATCGCATCGGCATCGACAACATTGCGTGGGAATGCGACTACCCGCACACCGACACCACATGGCCGTTCTCGCCCGAACACGCTTGGGGCGAGCTGCAAGAAGCCGGCTGCACCGACGCCGAGATCCACAAGATCACCTGGGAAAACGCCTGCCGTTTCTTCGACTGGGACCCGTTCAAGCACACTGCCA
Organism: uncultured Actinomycetota bacterium; assembly: GCA_963738275.1. GTDB lineage: Bacteria > Actinomycetota > Acidimicrobiia > Acidimicrobiales > Ilumatobacteraceae > Ilumatobacter. The sequence goes on along the minus strand of CAVTVY010000013.1, from coordinate 628,543 downwards.
AAGCTGACGCAACGGTCGGAGCGCTCCGCGCCATCGAGCATGTCGACACCACCCGCATGCCCCGCGCCGAATGGAAGTTGCGAAACGAGGCTGCCGGCGTCGGCGTGTTCTGATCTGGTCGAGCCCGATGTTCTGATCGGTTCGCCTGGATGTCGGGTGCGGCGCAAACGCCAGACGATTGCTCAGCTGGCGCTGCTCGGCCAGTTGGCGAGTGTGTCGATGTAGGCGTTACGGATGCCTTCGATATGCCCTGGGAGGTCCTCGACCGTCCAGGCATCAGTCGGCACGGGCGGCAGGATCACCGCTTCAACTTTGCCGGGTCTCATGAACTGGGCATTGCGTGAAGCGACTTCGTCGGCGTTGCGGAACACGATGGGCACGATGGGAACTCCTGCTGCCATGGCGAGACGAAAGGGGCCCTTCTTGAACGGGCCGAGTTCTCCCGTTTCCGACCGGGTGCCTTCGGGCGAGATGATGAGGGAGAGGCCCTTGCCCACCGCCTCTTGGATCGGCCGCATCGCTTCGATCGCACCCTGTGTGTCGTCTCGATCGATGAAGACGGCGTCGATGAGTTTTGCGAGAACGGCGGAGAGGGGGTTCGCTTCCGCTTCCTTCTTGCCGACGCTGGTGAAGTCGCGCTCCACCAACTTGCCGGCCATCATGATGTCCATGTTGTTGCGATGGTTGAAGATGAACACCGCGGGCCGCCGGCTCCACAGATTCTCTTCGCCCTGGACATCGAAGGAGACCCCGACCGAACCGAACATCGCGTCGGTCCACCGCTTCACAAAGAAATCGACACCTGCCCGCCTTCGGCCACTCAACACGCCGACCGCCACTCCGCCCATCGCCACAGGAGCAAGAGCGGCCATGCCGACGAAGTTGCGCGTGGCCCCGACTGCGCCGACCGAACCCCGGCTCTGGAACTTGGTGACAGGCCAACCTTCCCGCAGTGCAGTGGCTTCGAGGCCCTTGCGTGGGTTGGTCGGTCTCGGGTTACCGACCCTGCGCATGAGGGCCGCATCTTCGTCGCCGTCGGCGTAGAAGAAGCTTCGCGTCATGTCTGTCTTGTGTTCGGCGGCGAACTTGATTGCTCGTTCGGCTTTCGTCTCGCCCCACACCACGGCAGCGGCAAGCTTGCCGGTCAGCAGACCGTCGGCGCCGACTTCGAGCTCGTTGCACTCGACGTGATCGATGCCAAGATGCTCGGCGATCGGATACGTCTGATAGTTCGTCGCCGACGAGATCAACACGACGGTGTGGCCGCGCTCGTCGGTGCGCTGCGACGAGGTCGCGCATCTCGGGGTAGATCCGGTCGGCAATCTTGGTGGCGAACATGCGTCGGCTCATTTCCACGAGTTCGTCGTGCGACTTGCCCTTCAATGCGCCGACGCTGGTCTCGAGCAGTTGGGTGAAACCAGCGCGGCCGAGACCGGCGTTGACACCCCAGCGGGCGAGGCTGAGGAGCTCTGCGACGGTCACGTCGCCACGACGCAACCGATCTTCGGTCATGACCTGTGCCGAGAATCCGTGGATGATGGTTCCGTCGAGATCGAAGAAAGCCGTGGTGCGCTTCCCGCGTGGGCTCGCCTCGATCTCGGCCACCGTGCCCGGTTGCGGTGTATCTGACATGGCTGTCAGGGTACTGACGTCCGGCTCAGCGCAGTCGCGAAGTGCTCGATGTGGAAGTCGTCGTACGCAGCGGTCAGCCGGAAGTGTTGGACCTTTGCCCATGTGCCACAGTTGGTGATGACCGTCATCAAGACCCGACCAACCGGTGAAGACGTCACGACGTTTCTCGACTCGGTGCCTCACGAGCGTCGGCGTGCCGAAGGCCACACGCTGCGAGCCCTGTTCGAGCGAGTCACGGGTGAGCCCGCAGCGATGTGGGGCCCATCAATGGTCGGTTTCGGCAACGTGCCGTACACCAACACCCTCGGCACCAACGAGTGGTTTGTGGTCGGCTTCGCGCCCCGTAAGGCTGCGCTGACCATGTACGGCATTCACAATGGCTACGAAGCGCCCGACCCGCTCCTCGATGAACTCGGCCCTCACACCACCGGGAAGAGCTGCGTGTACGTCAAGAAGCTCGACCAGATCGATCTCGGTGTGCTTGAACAACTCGTCCGAAAGCCTGGGAGTCAGCGTCCGCGTCCGGCTGACATCGTCGAAATCGTTGCTTGTGGGAACGCATCGTCGCATCTGGCAACTGCTGGTCTTAGATGTCAGATGACGGCGGCGAATCTTCCTGTGCGATGTCGCCCGAACCCGCGGCGGCGTAGAGGAAGGCCTGCACCCGCTCATTCGCGTCTGCTGCTGGGCCAACCCATGACGGTGCGCCGCGCTCCATCACGATGACGCGGTCGCACAGTTTCAACGTGTGGGAGACATGTTGCTCGATGACGAGCAACGCAGTGCCAGCGTCGCGGAGGCGCGCGAGGCTTTCGTACGTGCGGTCGACGATGGTGGGCGCGAGGCCCAGCGAGAGTTCGTCGGCGATGAGCAGCTTGGGTGCGTCGACGAGCACCCTCGCCATGGCAAGCATGCGCTGTTCGCCACCAGACAACGTTCCTGCAGTCTGATTCCGCCGGTCTCCGAGCCTGCGGAAACAGTTCAAACGCTTCGGTCAGCCCGGCCTTCACGCCACGGCGGCCGCGGATGCGATGGATCGACAAAACCAGATTCTCTTCGACGGTCAGCGTGCCGAACACGGATCGGCCTTCGGGTGCGTGAGCGACGCCGGCGCGTGCGAACTCGTACGAGGGCTTGCCCGTGACGTCGGTGCCATCGACCGAGATGGTTCCTGAGGTTGGGGCGATCAGCCCGGAAGCGACGCGCGCGATGGTGGTCTTGCCAGCCCCGTTTGGTCCTACGAGCGCTACTGCTTCACCAGGTTCCACGGTGAACGAGACGTCGAACAATGCTCGGAATGCGCCGTAGCCGGCGTCGACGTTTCGCATCTCGAGTGCAGCGCTCACGTAGGCACCTCCAGATCACCGAGGTAGGCGTGTCGCATCTCTGGGCTCGCCATGAGTTCGGGCGTGGCACCTGAACCGATCATTCGGCCGAAGTCCAGCAGATAACTCCGGGTGGTGAACGAGGCCACCAGTTCGACGTCGTGTTCGACCAGCAGAATGGCGAAGCCTCGCTCGTCTTGAACCTCTCGCAACGTCTTGGCGAGGGCCGCGGTTTCCACCCGGTCGAGACCAGACGACGGCTCGTCGAGCAGCATGAGGCGCGGCTGGGTCATCAATGCCCGGCCTACTTCCACCAACCGACCTTGCCCCAGGCTGAGTCGTTCGATTGGCTCGTCGGCGAGGTGCCGGAACCCCAGCAGATCGAGCATTTCGTCGGTGCGGTGCATTTCGTCGGGTCGGGGCTTGCCGAACAGCTTGATGTCGCTGAACCACTTGCGTTCGCCACGACGAACACGGTCTGCAATGACCAGGTGGTCTCGTACGGTCGAGTCGGGGAACAGTTCGATTCGCTGGAATGTGCGGCCGATACCCAGACGGGCCCGTTCATGGACCCGCAGTTTCGAGATGTCGGTGCCGTCGATCTCAACCGTGCCGGCATCTGTGTTGAGGATGCCGAGAATGCAGTTGAAGAACGTGGTCTTGCCAGCTCCGTTCGGGCCGATCAATCCGACTCGCTCGCCGGGCTCGACATCGATGTCGACCTCGTCGAGTGCAAGGATTCCTGCGAACTTCTTTTGGATGCTTCGTGTGCGCAGAACAGGTGTCATGACACCGGCTCCTCGATCTCGGCTGGGGCTGGGGCCGGGGGAGCAGCGGCCAGGGCCGCGGCGCGCTTGGCCGCTTTCTTCTCCGCTTTTCCTGCGCTTTCGCTCTCGACATCTCGATGACGCCCTCAGGATGTTTCGCGTACTGGATGGTGCCGAGACCGAACAGGATGAAGCGCCACTTCGGTGAGATCGGGAAGATTCCAGGGATGCGGCCAGGGTCTCGCAAGATCCACCCGAGGAACGTGCCCTGGAGAATCAGCTTGTCCATCAACGACAGTGCTGCCGCACCGTAGAGCGCGCCCGCAGGGGTGCGGGCGCCAAACGTCACGACCAACACGAGCCAGAACAGGGCGCTGAAGGGAGCGAAATTGAGGTCGTAATTGACGGCTTCTTGGTGGATCGACACGAGCGCACCGCCAAGCGCGGCGATGGCCGCGGAAATGGCGAACGTGATCACGCGTGCACGAGCGGGTGAGATGCCGATTGATTGTGATGCTACTTCGCTGCCCCGCACCGCCTTGAGGGTGCGGCCGGTTGTCGACAGCCCGAACAACGTCACACCAGTGGTCGCGAGGGCCAAAATCACCAACACGAGGGCGAGGAACATCTTGTCGTTCTCGAAGTCCCAAGGGCCAATCACCGGGCGCGGCACCGGGAGCGTGGCGGCGGCGCCGCTGGCCGACCCGCCGACCCACGAGAACTTCACCATGACCGAGGTGAAGAAGAAGCCGAATGCAAGCGTCGCGATGGCGATCCAGATGCCGTTCAACCGCATCAGGGGGAGCGACAGCAGCGCACCCACGACTGCCGCGATGCAAGCGCCGATGAGGGCGCCCACCAGTACGGGCACGTCGAAACGGTCGACGAGTTGGAAGACAGCAAATCCGCCGATGGCCGCGAACGCCCCTTGGCAGAGCGAGATGTGTCCACCGAAGCCTGTCATCACCGTGATCGACAAGAACACGATGGCGAGCGCCGCCGATTGGGTGACGAGGAAGATCCACACCGCGTCGCCACGGGTGAACAGCACAACGCCGCACGCCACGAGGAAGGCGGTGCCCAGGATGCGTCGGATGGCTATGCGCTTCGAGTCGGCTACTGCGTGTGTCTGTGACGATGGGGGAGGATCGACGCCAGCGAGCGGATCGCTTGCCCGTTGCGTCTGACGGACTTTCGGGGAGAACACGAGGATGCCGAACAGCACGATGAACGGAATGGCCGGGGTGATGTTGTTCTGAATCGGCGCCAGCCAAGTGAAGTCGTCGCTCCACTTCGGAATGAACGTATTGAAGAAGCGCGATGAGAATGCCAAGGCCGATACCACCGACAAAGGCTCGGGGCAGGCTCACCAGGTAGCCGACAGCGGCCGCGGCAATGGCGACCACGACGATGTTGAAGAACTCAGCGGCAGCGAGGGAGGTGAAGCGTGGGGCGATCAACACGCCGGCCAGACCAGCAAAAAACGATGAGAGCGCCCAGGCCGATGCTGATACCCGGTCGGCCGGGATTCCATTGAGTTCGGTCATCCGTGGGCTCTCGACCACTGCCCGCATGCGCAGGCCAATCACCGTGAATTTGAAGAGCAGCGCAAGCCCGATGGTGGCCGAGATCGCGACGATCATCGCGGCGAGTTCGTTCCGGCTGAACGAGTACACGTCCCACACGTTGTAGAAGACGTTATTGCCTTGAGGGACGATGCCCTGGATCGCCTGCCCGTTTTTGGGCTCGAACTTCATCACCACGTCGACGATCGCCGGCAACGCGATTGTGAGGCCGATGGCAACCACGAGCCCAGCGACGGGCGCTGCCGTTCTCAGATGCCGGAAGACAAGCCACTCGAGGACCACCCCGAGCAGCGGGGCAAGTATGACCACCGACACGATGAACGAGGGGATGATCGGCCAACCCCACTCGGTATGGAGTCTTGAAGTAGACCACCGCCGAGACATACGCCTGCGCGCCGAACGCCAGGTTGAAGATGCCTGAGGTCTTGTACGCAAGGACGAAGCCGAGCGCGACGAGTGCGTAGACCGTTCCGGGCGGCGCTCCTTGGAGCGCCGCCCGGAAGAGGTCTTCACCAACCGATGCGAGCATCGCAGCTGTTGGAATCAGTGGTCATGGAACGGCAGTCGTCCTGTCAGTCGAAGTTCGTGGGTGTTGGGTCGGCCCACTCGTCCAACGGAAGGTCGAAGCAGCTCCACGGGAGCGCCGGGTCGGTCGCCATCTCGAAGGCTCCGTCGACGACTCGCACGTAGGTCGAGCAGGTTTGGTAGGCGTCGCCCTGCACCGGCGGGTTGTGCGCCGTCGACCAGTCGACCGTGATGGTCATGCCCTTGTTGGTCCAGTCGGTGAACGAGTTGGTTGCTTCGACCACACTTTCCCGGGTGAACTGCGGGCCAGCGGCCAGAATGCCCTCGGCGGCGAGTTGCGCGCCCATCCATCCTTGGATGGCGTAGTCGTTGATTTGAATTCCACTCGCCTCGAACGCTGCCAGCATCACCTCGATGTTCGAGTTGCCTGGATCGGCCTCGAACGGACGGTACGGCACACCCATGATCGAGCCTTCGAGGAGCGCAGCGTTCGCCTCGACGAACGGGGCATCAGAGTAGCCCTGCGGGAGTGCGACGACGACATCGGTCATTTGCTGGCGCTCGAGCTCTTGCAGGAGCACGAGGACGCTGTTCTGGTCGATGCAGGTGGAGATGTAGTCGACGCCGAGTTCTTTCATGGCGGTGACTTCTGGGCCGAGCCCGTTCGGGAAACCGAACGGCAGGTCGTCGTTCTTGTACACGAACTCGACGCCGGCACCGGGGCCGTACAGGAGATATTCGGACTCCGTGCGGTTGACACAGTCTTTCGATGCCTGTGACACGCCGAAGCCGATCGAGGCAGCTTTGGTTCCGCCGGCGGTCACTGCTCCGTTGACCGACAACGGGCTGGTGCAGTCGAGGCACAGGGTGCCGGTGGGGATGTACATGCTGTCCCAACCAGCGACGTCGCCGGACGCCGGGAACGTCGAGTAGGTGGGAATGCCTGCAGCGCCGAGGTCGGCAAAGCCTGCGTATTGCAGCGGAGCTGCGAAGAGGCCGAAAACGCTGGTGTCGCCGATGATTTCGAGCGCCTTCACCTGTGTCTGGCCGAGTTCGTCGTCGTCGACTCGACTGATCACCAGGTCGCGGCCGTTCACGCCTCCGAGACTGTTCTGGTAGTCGAAGAATGCTTGCACGCCGCCCTTGAAGCAGTCGAGCAGGCAGTATCCGAGCGGGTTGGACGGGCCAGTGCCGAGCACAGCGAAGTTGATCGCTTCGTCGGTGACGCCGGGTACGCCCTCGACCGGTTCGAACGTGCCGATGTTCGGCTCGGTCGTGGCGGGCTCGGTATCTGCAGTGGTGTCAGCGGTGGTGTCTGCCGTCGTGTCTTCGGTAGCGGTGGTGTCTGCCGTCGTGTCTGCGGTGGTTTCCGCCGTTGTCTCTTCGGTTTCGCCTGCGGTGGTGGCAGTCTCCTCGGCTTCACCTGTTGTCGTGGCCGCTGGTTCTGCATCGTCGTCGTCCGAGTTGCCGCAGGCTGCGAAAACGAAGCATCCGGCCACCACTGCTGCTATGGCGCGGCGCGAACCTGTTCGATGTCTCTGATTGGTCACTAGTACTCCCCCTGTTTGTTGGCTCCCCCGGAGCTCTGAACCTTGCGGAGCATAACTCATCGCTTCAGCAAGACGAGGCACGAAAGCCAATATGTGTCAACTCCCTTCGACCCTATGTTGGGTCGAAGGCATGAGCAGCGTGTTCTGCTCATCGTTTGTAGATGGTGCCATCTTTCATGACGAACTTCACGCGTTGTGTGACAGTGATATCACTGAGTGGGTCGCCTGGCACCCCGACGATGTCGGCCAGCATTCCCGGGGCGATACGCCCGAGGTCGGAAGCCTCGATCAGGTCTGCTGCCACGATGGTCGCAGCCTGGAGCGCTTGGAGCGGGGTCATGCCACGCTTGACGAGCACGACGATTTCTTCGGCGTTGCGCCCGTGCCAAATCGCCGGTGCATCGCTGCCGCACGCGATCTTCACGCCGGCGGCGATCGCCCGAGTGAGTGAGTCTTTTGCTTTGGGAAAGACGTCGGCGGCCTTCGCCTGAAGCGCTGGTGGATGTTGCGACACGTCCCAGTTCTCGGCCAACGCCGTCGTCGAGACCAAGAACGTGCCAGCGGCGACCATGCGTTGGATCGTCTCGTCGCTGATCATGAAGCCGTGCTCGATGCAGTCGATGCCGGCGTCGAGTGCAGCGTTGACGGCCGTATCGCCGTGAGCGTGCGTGGCAACGCGTATGCCTCGGCGATGCGCTTCGTCAGCGATCGCGGCAAGTTCTTCGGTCGAGTACTGCTGAGCGCCTGCCGGGCCGGTAGGCGAGATGACTCCGCCAGAGGCGCAGCATTTGATCACTTTCGCCCCGTGGCGGATCTGGTAGCGAACGGCTTTGCGAACCTCGTCGACACCGTCGGCGATGCCCTCCTCGACAGACAGCGGCATGATGCCCGGAGCGAGCGATGACTGGGCGCTGGGGTCGAGATGGCCTCCGGTGGGAACGATGGCGTGGCCGGCCGGCACGATTCGGCAACCCTCCACCCAGCCTGCTTCGATCGCATCGGCAAGCGCAGCGTCGAGCAAGTAACCGCCGGTCTTGACGAAGAGTCCGAGGTTGCGCACGGTCGTGAACCCGGCGAGCAGCGTGCGGCGAGCGTTGGCGGCTGCACGCAGCGTCATTCGCACTGGGTCGGTTCGAACTGGGTCGTTCAACCCAGATCCGGGGCCGCCGAGAACCAGGTCGACCTCCATGTCCATCAGACCTGGAATCAAGGTGAGATCGGGCAGTTCGACGACCTCGTCGGCGTTGTCGGCGAGGGACTTCTCGGCGCCCACGCCGACGATTCGATTGCCCTCGACGCGGACATAGCCGGAGTCGATGACGGTGCCGGTGTCGATGTCGAGGACACCGGCAGCGTGGAGGACGATCACTCGGGTTTCGGTCATGGAAGGCCTTTCAGGGACGGGCGCCAGGTATCGAGAGTAGGCGAGCCGCTAGGAAAAGTCTGTGGGCGTGGGCTCGATCCACAACCGCTTGGATGGCGTAGTCGTTCAGCTGCAGGCCAATCGCCTCAATCAGGGATCGATGGTGGTGAGTAGGGGTCATGGTGGCTCCGTGTGAGATCTTTGCTCCCCGTGGCGCCAAGTGTGGCGCTGAACGTATGTTTAGCACTCACGCAGGTTCCTGGCAACTCTGCCCACGGGATCCGCAGAGCTCAAGATGGCTGGAACATCGGTGCGAGATCGCTTGAGAATTCGGTCGTTGAATCGTGCTCGCTCTCGGCCGCATACCATCGTATGTGTTACGATGGTATGCGTGACACAGGTTGACCGGCTCTCCGTAACGATGGCACCCGAAGTTGGTGCCGCCGTCCGCGAAGCTGCCGCCCGCGAGGGCACGAGCGTGTCCATGTGGCTCACCGTTGCTGCAGCGCAGCGGTTGCGAAACGATCTCCTCGGGGTCGCCTTGGACCTTTGGGAAGCCGAAGACGGACCATTCAGCGATGAGGAACTCAACACGGCGGCTGCCGCGCTCAGCGCAACACGACGGCGCGGCGCGGCGTGACCGCTGTTCTCGATGCCGGTGCGCTGATCGCCATCGACAAGCGCGACCGCACGGTCGGCGCAATCCTTCGAGTCCTCCAACGCGATGGTGTGTCGGTAGTCACCAGCGCAGCTGTCGTCTCGCAGGCATGGCGCGACCCGCGCCGCCAGGTCAACCTCGCCCGCGTCCTCACCGGAGTTGACATCGCCGCCTTGGACGACCTCGCCGCGAAGCAGATCGGCGAACTGCTGCGGGCCAACGGCTCAAGTGACATTGCAGACGCCCACGTATCGCTGCTCGTGCAGCCGCAGGAACAAGTCCTCACCAGCGACGAGGCCGACATCAAAGCGCTCCTGCGGACCCGCCGAGTGAAAGCGGTCATCGTCCGGGTGTGAGACCAGGACGCGCGGATCGAACTCGCACAGAGGAGGGTGTAAGTGCCGCCGAGTGCGAGCACGCCAAGCTCGGACGAATTGATTCGGCGCCCACAGACGAAAACTATGAGTCGGGGCCTCGCATTTCATCACCCTGGTATTGTTGGGGTTTGTGGGCTCCATGGCGTTCGACACTCCGCTTGACGTCGAGATGTTGATGGTGGAGCGTTGGCGGGCGTTGTCGGCGCTGGAGCGGTGGGATCTGGTTGCTGAGTTGAACGATTCGTGTCTTCAGCTGGCTGAGGCGGGGGTTCGTTCTCGTTACCCGTTGGCTAGTGAGGACGAGGTTCGACTTCGTGTCTCGCGTTGCGGCTCGGTCGCGACTTGACGTTCGACGCTTTTGGGTGGGACCCCGACGTCGAAGGTTGGTGAGTGTGACGCCGCTCGATCATCTTGTCTCGATTGGCGCGATCTTGGACGCCCTTGGTGTGAAGTGGGTGTTGGGTGGGTCGCTTGCCAGTTCGTTGGTGGGTGAGCCGCGGTCGACGATGGACATCGACGTGGCCGTGGCGCTCGATGGTGGTCAGGTCGACCGGCTCGTGTCGGCAGTCGAGGGGGACTACTACGTCAGCGCAGCCATGGTTCGTGATGCGGTCGAGCGGCACTCGTCGTTCAACCTCATTCACTTCTCGACGGGTATGAAGATCGATTTGTTTCCGTTGTCGGAGGATCCGCTGGATGTTCGCCAGCTTGCGGGCCGTGAGCGTGTGTTGGTTGCTCCGGGCGTCGAGGTCTGGGTGGGTTCTGCGGTCGACCAGGTGCTGCGGAAGCTTCGGTGGTTCCAACTCGGTGGTGAGGTGTCTGAGCGGCAATGGCGCGATGTGGTGTCAAATTCTTCGGGTGCAAGGCGATCGGATTGATCGCCAAACTTTGCTCGCCGATGCTGGGCCCTTCGGTCTCGCGGATCTGGTGAGCCGGGCGCTGAACGACGAGCCGAACGCCCGCTCAGATGTTTCCTGTCGGTAGGGGATCCGTTCTCGCAGCTCGCGCTGCCGCGGCGAAGATTGACATCGCAGCGTGATACCTCCGTGCCAGTGCACCGCAGAAGATCGATTCTGTTGTTGGCCACCGCCGGGGTCTCGGGGACAACGTCGAGGTTGGAACGGTGTGACGGCTCGGCGACGACCAATCTTGTCGCGCTGCGCCGCATCGGGACCGCCGCGCTGGCGCAGGCCGATCTCGGCATCGCTGGGCTAGTTGCGCAGACATCGAAGACGTCCCTAGCATTGAACGAATGTTCAGCACGGGGTCACTAGGTGAGGTCAATCGGTCGAACGCGGTTGTTCGATGCTGTCGAGGAACCGTTCGATCGCCCCGTAGGTCTCGGCGATACCGGTGGTCATGCCGAGCGACTCTTCCAGCACAAGGGCACGCGATACTGCCGCAATCAAGACGAGCACCGTGACAGGTGGAACATCCAGGCCGCGTTCGTTGATGTGCGCTTCCAGGGCTTCGAGCTGGGCCGCCCGCAATCGTTCCGCGTACTCGGCGAGTTCGGTACGCAACACCTTGCGGTGATTTGCGAGTGCCATCAGTTCGATCAGCAGACCGGCCCCGGCCGGATGCTTGCTTACATTCCATAAGGCGCGCAGGGGTCGATCTGACGACAACGGCGCGTTCCGAAGGGCCAGCTGTTGATCCGCCCTCCGGCGCAGCACCTCGAGGAACAGGTCATCGAGGGTGGGGAAGTAGTAGTGAACGAGCGCCGGGGTGACACCAGCCAATTTGGCAACGCTGCGCGAGCTCACCGCTGCATATCCGTCTGCGAGCATGATCTGCTCGGTGACGTCGAGGAGCCGGGCACGGGTCTCCGATGTTTCAGCTCCGGTGCGGCGTGGCTTCGTCATGTCTGCATTCTTGCCGAAACTGACTATGGATCACCGTGACGCCGCAGCTGCGGCCCGCACAGCGTTGATGATGCCTTGGTAGCCCGTGCAGCGACAGACGTTTCCAGACAAGCCCACTCGGATGTCTTCGTCGGTGGGGTCCGGGTTGTCTCGTAGCAGCGCCGTTGCCGAGATGATGAACCCAGGTGTGCAAAAGCCGCATTGCAGCCCGTGATGGTCGCGAAACGCAGCCTGCATGCACGACAGTTCACCCTCGGGGCTGGCGATGCCTTCGATCGTGGTGATCTCCGAGCCATCTGCCTGCACAGCGAACATGAGGCATGAGCGCACTGCTTCGCCATCCACCAGTACCGAGCACGCGCCGCACACTCCGTGTTCGCAGCCCACGTGGGTACCAGTGAGGCCGCAGCGTTCCCGAATGAAATCCGACAGCGTCAGCCGGGGCGGCACCGAAGCAGTTCGGCGGGTTCCATTGACCGTGACGGAAATGGCATGGTCGGCTACGAATCGACTGGCAACGTCAGCCATGCTGGGCCTCCTGGAGTGCGCGGGTGGTGGCCCGTGAGACGACAGTTGCGCCGATTCGAGCCCGATAGGTGGCCGACCCGTTGAGGTCCGTCGGGATGTTCGTCAGGTGACTCACCACGAGCCGACCAAGAGCGGTAGCGTCGACCTCCCCGGCGATCATGCCGATCACGGAAGCCTCAGCTGCGTGGGCACGGATGGGAGTGGAGCCCAAGCCGAACAGACCGATCGCGCACCGGTTGATCGTGTCGTCGGCGAGCTGAGTGAGACGGCGATGCAGGCTCCGGCGATGGCGAAGTCTCCGTGACGGCGGGCCACCTCTTCCACGGCGAATCCGCAGCGGCCCGACCAGACGGGGAACCGAATACCGGTGAGCAGTTCGTCCTCTTCGAGTGCAGTCGTGAACGTGGCGTCGAAGAACTGGGCAGCAGGTATGTCGCGTCGTCCGCGCGGTCGAGGCTGCTTCGAAGGTGGCGTCGAGCGCGACCGCGACCGCTGGCAGTTCCGACGCCGGATCGGCGTGGGCGAGCGAACCGCCGATGGTGCCTCGGTTGCGGATCTGGAAGTGGCCGATCAACGGGATTGCACGGGAGAGCAACGGCACCTTGGCGGCGACCGTTGCACTTCGTTCCACGACGGCCTGAGTGGTGGCAGCGCCGATCCACACTTCGTCCCCTCGATCTTCAACGCCTCGAATTCCCTCGACTTTCCTCAGGTCGACGAGGTGCTCGAACGATGCGAGTCGCAACGCAAGAAGCGGCACGAAGCTCTGCCCGCCTGCGATCACCTTTGCGTCGCCGAGTTCGGCCAGGAGAGCGACTGTCTCGTCGATGGTGGCGGGGGAGTGGTACTCGAACTGCGTGGCCTTCATGATGCAGTCGCTTCATCGATGAGGCCGATGATGGTGGCGGGGCTGAGCGGCAGCCGGGTGATCTTGACGCCAAGCGGAGCCAGCGCGTCTGCGATGGCGTTGGCGACTGCCGCGGGTGCGGCGATCGCGCCACCCTCTCCCACGCCCTTGAAGCCCCCTGCGCCAGGCCCGGGGGAGCCTTCGACGTGCCCGAACTCGATGACCGGAACTTCGGTGGTAGTGGGCAACAGGTAGTCGACGAACGTGGTGGCCAGCGGGTTGCCGTCTTCATCCCACTGGAAGTCTTCGAGCAGCGCGCCGCCGATGCCTTGCACCGTGCCGCCAGCGATCTGCCCTTCGACCACGTTGGGATTGATCATGGGCCCGCAATCTTCGGCGACCACGTAGCGCAGCAACTTCACGATGCCGGTGTCGATGTCGACCTCGCACGTGCACACGTGGGTCGCGTTGGCCCACACGTTCGATGCCTCAGCGCGGTACCGGGCGCTCGCTTCGAGGCCCATCTCGATCTCGTGCGGCAGTTTGTGAGGGGCGAAGTAGGCGATGTTCGCGATCTCGGCGAGCGTCAAACCGATCGATTCTGAACCGGCGACCGAGGCGCGGCCGTCGGCGATGACGATGTCGTCGGGCGACTGCTTCGAGGAGGTGCGCAGCGATCGCCGCGATCTTGGTGCGCAGCACGGCGGCTGTGTCGCGGATGGCGCCAGCGACCATGGAACCGCTGCGGCTGCCGCCGGTGCCCGCGCCGAACGGCGTGAGGGCGGTGTCGCCCTGCACGGTGCTGACCTGGCGAGATGTCGACGCCGAGCGCGTCGGCGGTGAGCTGGATGGCGGTGGTTTCGAGGCTGTTGCCCGCCGACCCGCCGGAGAGGTAGACGTTGACCGTGCCGGATGGTTCGATGCGGATGGTCGCGCCTTCGCTGCCGCTGTGGGGCATGCCGCTGGCGGTCGGCTCGACGTAGCTCGCGGTGCCGATGCCGAGGTAGCGACCTGCGGCGCGCGCCGCAGCCTGCTCGGCGCGGAACCCGTCGTAGTCGATGATGTCGAGTGCCATGTCGAACGTTTCGAGTGGCGTCATGTCGGTGAGCTGCATCCGGTTTGCGTTCGCGTACGGCAGCTCGTCTTGTCGCAGTAGGTTCCGCCGTCGAAGGTCGGCCGGGTCGACGCCGAGCTGGCGTGCGGCGATGTCGAGCACCATCTCGCGCGCCACGGTCTCGAACTGCCAGGGCCCGCGGTACGCGGTGCGGCCAGGCGTGTTCGAGAACACGCACTTGTGCGGTCCAGGTCGCGTCGGGCAGGCGGTAGCCGCCGGGGAAGATCATGCCCGACCGCTGCCGCCACGCCGACCGGCCACGGCACCGGATAGGCGCCGATGTCTTGGACGACGTCGATCGCGCCTGCCAGCCAGGTGCCATCTGCGTCGAAGGCCATCTTCACCTTGCCGTGCTCGCGGCGTGAGCTGCTCGCCATGAGGTTCTCGCGCCGATCTTCGATGAACTTCACGGCGCCGGGCACTTTGCGAGCGGCGAGCAACACGCAGATGTCTTCGCGATGCGCCTGAATCTTCTGGCCGAACGCGCCGCCGGTGTCGCGAGCGATCACGCGCACACGGTTCTCGGGAATGCCCAGCAGCCGTGCGGCGAATGCTCGCAGGTCGTGGGGAGCCTGGGAGGCGGCCCACACGGTGAGCGTCGCCGTCCGGTGCCGACCACTCGGCGATGATTCCACGCGTCTCCATCGGGCAAGCCAAGTACGCCTGCTGGTAGATCGTCTCTTCGATGACCACAGCGCGCCTCGTCGAACGACTGGCGCCAGTTTCTCGATCGGTCGACCGCCCAACTGGCCGGCCACATTGCTCGCCCAGCCATCGTGCACGAGCACTTCGCTGGCAGTGGACGTGGTGTAGTCGACCAACGCTGGGAGCGGGTCGTACTCAACGTCCACGAGATCGACGGCGTCTTCGGCGGTGTAGCGATCGTCGGCGATCACGATGGCGACCGGGTCGCCGACAAACCGCGCTTCGCCCTCGGCCAGCGGAGGACGCGGGGTGTCGGGCACGTCTTTGCCCATCATCGAATACCACGCCTCGTGGACAGTGTGGTTGAGATCGGCTGCCGTGAACACGGCGTGCACGCCCGACAGCGCGAGCGCTGCGGTGGCGTCGATCGACACGATGCGCGCCCGGGCGAAGGGGCTGCGCACGAAGCACGCGTGCAGCATGCCCGGTCGCACGATGTCGTCGACGTACGTGCCGTGCCCGGTGATCAGTCGCGCATCTTCAACACGAGCCACGCGGGAACCGACGTATCGGCCGCGCTCGAAGCGAGTCGTCAGCCACCTCAGTCACATCAATCATTCCACCAGGGCATCATTTTGAAGACCAGTTCGTCGGGGTCGTGGATCAGTTCGAGGTAGAGGCCGATCTCGTCGACGGTGTCGAGGTATGCGAAACGCGAGTTACCCATCACGCCCGACATCACGGGCGCATAGCCGTCGGCGGTCGCGGCGTCGAGCAAGCCGTCGTAGTCATCGACGAAGAACCCGAGATGGTGCGCTCCGGGGCCACGACGTGCGAGCAGGTCGAAGTGAACACCCTCGCCGCGTAGCGGCTGGATCAGTTCGATCATCATGTTCCCGCTGCGACCGAACGCAAGCCCGAGGTCGCACTGCACTGTTCGGATGGAACCATCGTCGTCATGGATCTGCCACGGCGAGGTCGACTCGAACCCGAAGTACCGCGGGCATCCGAACGATCGTGTCATCGACTCCTTGGCGGCCTGAAGGTCGTCGACGACGAACGCCTGCTGGCGGAGGTACGGGCCGAGACGCCCCATCACTGCGGCGAGGTTGCTCACCAGCGAACGACCGGCGTGTCGAGCGTCATCGGCCGAGAGTATGACGGGTCGTCGGTGCCCCACGTGCCCTTGATGAAGCCAGCGAACCCACCCTGTGAGATCTGCGAGGTGTCGCCGTTCATCGTCCACTCGATCGTGCAGCGGCGCAGCGCGATCTTCCACACGCCATCGCGTCGTTCCAGTCGGTCGAGATACCGTCCGCCGATCAGCGCGACGGTGCGGTGATCCTTCACTCGCATGGTGCCGATGACGTAGCTCTCGGCGTGGGCCACGTCGCCGTCGACTTCGCAGGTGTGCGTGGTGATGTTGTGGAGATGGTCGATGAAGATCGACTCGTGAGCGGCGTTGGCGTACTCGCCGTACTCCGGGCCGGACTTCACCACCGGGCCGTGCTCGTCGACGCCATCGTCGAAGTACACGCTCGTCATCAGGTCGAGGTCGTGGCGATCGTGCCCGCGCGACTGGTTCATCACGCAGTCGAGAATGTCCTGACGGTCTTTGAGGTACCGCAGTTCGGCTCGCAGCGCGGCGAGCTCCGCTTCGATGGTTCCGTCGACGGTCATGTCTCAGCCTTCCGTTCGAGCGAGCAGGTCGGGGATGGTCGGGTCGACTTCCAACCCGATCGACTCGCATGAGGAACGCGACGGTTTCGTAGCAGCCGACGGTGAAGATGAGGTCGAACAGCTGTTGTTCGTCGAGTTCAGCAGCGAGTGCGGCCCACGTGGCATCACCGATGACGCCGTCGTCGATGAGTTCGTCGACTGCACGGATCGCAGCTGCATCGAGTGGGGCAAAGAACGGCGCGTCTGGCCCGTATGCCAAGCGCGCCATCTCTTCATCGGTGAGGCCAGCGTCGCGACCGTTGAAGAAGTGCTGGGCCCAGATGTACGCGGCCTGCCGTTTCACGGCGACGCGCAACACGACGATGGCACGCACGCGAATGGGAAGCGTGGTGCCGTGCAGCACGTGGCCGTTGAACGGGAAGAACACCTGCGCCAGCGCGGGGTGATGGGCGAACGCACCGATCGCGGCGAGACCCTTCGGACGGTCGGCACCCGTGGCCGCCGCCATGGCGTGCCCCTCCGGAGCACGAAGCGCCATGGCCGCGGCGATCACGTCGCGTGGCCATTCGTTCGGTGGCAACGGTGGGATGCGACCGGCAGGGTTTGCGGACGAGTCAGACGATGACACGGCCACCGTTGACCCCGAGGATTTGGCCGGTGATGTAGCTCGAATCGTCGCGAGCGAAGAATGCGACGGCAGAGGCGATGTCGTCGGGCTGTCCGACTCGACGAACCGGCGTGGACTTCTCCCAGAACTCGACACCTTCACCCAACATGCCCGAGTCTTCTGCATCGCGAAGACTCGGCGTGTCGATGAAGCTCGGTGGCACGGCGTTGACCGTGATGCCCTTCGGGCCGAACTCTTTGGCGAGCGACCGGGTCATGGAGATGACGGCACCCTTCGACGCAGAGTAATGCACCTGGCCGGCATTGCCCGTTTGCGCACTCGACGATGAGATGTTGATGATGCGTCCCCAACGGGCTGCAATCATGTCTGGCAGGGTGACCTGGCAGAGGTCGAAGATGCCCCGCACGTTGACCGCGAAGACCTGGTCGAACTCGTCGCGGTCGATCTTGAGGAACCTGGAGAATGGCGAGATGCCTGCGTTGTTCACCAGGATGGTCGCGGCGCACCGAGTTGCTCGCGGACCGCGGCAACGCCTGCTTCGATCTCCTCGCGACTGCTGACGTCGACGGTGATGCCGATTGCGGTGCCGCCTTCGGCGACGATGGCCGCTGCCGTTTCGCGTGCGCCGTCCCCGTTGCGGTCGAAGATCGCGATCGAAGCTCCGTCACGTGCCAGTCGGGTGGCGATGGCGATGCCGATGCCTGACCCACCTCCTGTGACGATCGCAATTCGCGGTTCGGACCACGCTGGGGTAGGAGTCATCATGAGGGCCTCACTTGTGGACGATGAGAAAGGTTGAAATTCGGGGTTGATGTCTGCGAGCACCGGCCCCCAATGCTGTACAAGTGTTTAGCACGCTTTACGGGGAGATCGGCAAACCCCGTCGAAGCATGGCCGCTGATTCAGGTGCAGAGCGAGGCGAGCAGCTCGCGAGTGCGACGAATCGAGGCCTTCGGATCTGAGCCGACAGGGAAGATCGCTGCGTGCATGTCGGTTGCGCCAGCGTCGAGCAGCGACTGCAATTGGGTCGTCACCGACGCTTCGTTGCCCACGATGGCAGTCTCGGCGGCTGACGACGAACCGCCCAACTCGACGACACGTTGAAAGCTTGGGCGATTCGCGTACAGCGCGGCGGCGCCGGCTTGAGCCTGCCGGGCCTCGTCAACGTCGTCATGAACGGCCACCGGCAACCCGGCGACGATGCGCGGCGCCGGGCGACCAGCGGCAGCCGCGGCTGCGGTGATGATGGGAGTGACGCGCTCGCCGATGACTTGGGCAGTTGCCAGCCAGAGCACGGTGCCGTCGGCGATCTCGCCGGCTACGCGCAACAGTCGAGGGCCGAGCGCCGACACCAAGACGGGTACCGGATGGTCTGTTGGCACCATCCGTCCTGCGCTGTGTGTCGTCCAATGTGCTCCGTCCACGTCGACTGTCTCGCCGCGAAGCAGCCCGGTGAGAATCCGTACGTACTCCTCGGTGTTCGCTCCGGGTGCGTCGTAGTTCAGGCCATAGACATCGCGGACGACCGACTCGTGCGAGGGGCCAATGCCGAGCGTGAAGCCCGCTCGGCCCATGCCCTTGGTCACCGAGGTCGCTCGATTTGCCATCAAGAGTGGATGGCACGGATAGGTCTGCAATACCGCAGTGCCCAGTTCAATACGAGTCGTCGCTCGCCCGGCGATTGCCATCGCCACGAGCGGATCTCCGGTGACTCCGCTGGCGTACCAGAGCGACGAGAAACCATCGGCTTCGGCGGCGACCGCTTGTGCCACAAGTGCATCAACGGTGGATGCCCAACTCGTCAGTCCGATGCGCATCACGGGATCGTACCGCGGGTCGACGAGATGCTGAACGATTGGTTAGCGATCGTCGACCCGTGGCTGCGCGCAAGGTTCGCCGAGCAATCATCCGAAGCGTGATTCGCGCTGACGCAGGATTGCGCACAGCGTCGCGTTGTAGGGCGCATCGAAACCCAACTCGTTGCTCAGGTCGACCACTGCGCCGTTGATCACGTCGACCTCCGACGGTCGTCGGGCGAGATGGTCGAGTCGCATCGACGGGCTGGCGTCGGGGATGGTGGCCGAGAACTCGGTGACGTAGCGCACTGGGTCGTCGAAACCGAACTCGCACACCTTTGGCCTGGCCCACGCGCCAAGCCTCGACGGTGCAACCCAGTGCCACAGCCCACGCTTCCGGGTTTGCCATCAACTCACCGACGGTGAGGTCGAACGCCGCGGTCGGCGCGCTGAGGGTGACGTTGCAGAGGAACTTCTCCCACACCATTCTTGTCGATGTCGGCAAACGCCTTGACGTTGAAACCGGCGTCGGCCCACGTGCGCTCGATGTGCAGGAGGCGGTCTGACAGGCCGCCGTGCATCTCGCCCATCCGGATGAGCCGCATGCCGTGATGGTGAACCGCACCAGGCTCGGTGACCGACGAGCCGAAGCCTTCGGCAATGCCGATCGCGATGTGTGACTCGGGGATGTGCAGCGCGACCCGCTCGCCAGCGCCGAGCCCGTTTTGGAATGCCATCACCACATCGTCTGAGCGCAGCAGGGGAGCGATGTCGGCGGCGACGCCAGCAACGTCGGCCGCCTTGGTGCCGATGACCCACAGGTCGCATGGCCCGGCGTCTGACGGGGTTCGGCCGGTGTGCAGGTTGGTCACCGTGTACACGCCGCTCGCACCCGACACCCTGAGGCCGTCACGCGCGATGGAATCGACGTGGTCGCTCCAAGTGTCGATTGCCCAGATCTCGTGCCCGGCACCGTCAGCGGAGCGGCCAAGCAGCCCGGCGTACACCGATCCCATCGAACCCGTCCCCACGATCGCGATCTTCATTGCGCCAGCGTAGCCGCTCCAATCGCACTGCTGACCAACTGTTCAGCAGTGTTGCGTCCGATCCCGTCAGGAGCAGGTGACGCAGGTTTCGGCCCATGGAATGACTTCCAGGCGACCGACTGCGATTTGCTTCGAACACACTTCGCACGTACCGAAGGTGCCTTCGTCGATCCGTGCGCGGGCCCGATTCACTGCCTTCAACTGCTGTGGCAGTCGGCCGTGCACGGTGACGTCTGCGAACCTTGGAGCGAACGTGAGCGTCGGACCAGAGTTGGTGCCGCCCTCCGCGTTCCAGCGCGGTCAACCGTTCGAGTTCGACCGACAAAGCGTCGAGAGCGGTGCGAAAGTCGGCCAGATCGTTATCACTGAGCCGATCTGAGAGATTCGGTTCAGTCATGGTGATCACGCTAGTGGTGCGATCGCCGGTATCTCGCCGAAACGTCGATTGGATGAGCCAGTCTTTGCACCTTCGACAGGCTTGTGTCACGTCGTCGGTAGATTCACCGGGTGACCGAGGCGCAGCGCGACAGCTCAGATGCGCCACTTCGTGACCAACGTGACCAACTGAACGCAGCTACTGAGCTCTTACGAAGCGTTGCCGCCGACTTCGACTTGCTGAGCGTGCTGTCGGTGGAGGAGCGGGCGGCTCTCGTCAACGCCGCGGGCGACGTCTTCAATCCAGATCCTGAAGAGCGCCGCCGCCAACTCAAGGTGCGCACAGCGAAGAGGCGTTCCGAGAAACGCCTTCGCGATCAAGAAACACTTGACGAGACGGGCATTCGAGCGTTGCGAGCGCAACCGGTCTTCACCACACCGAACCGTTTCCCTCCACTCGACTTCGTGCAAGTCGATGCCGATGAGCTGGAGTTTCGAGAGACCATCGAGCCCCAGCACTGCTATGTCTGCAAGCAACGCGGCACGGAAGTCCATCACTTCTACGACCAGATGTGCCCGTCGTGCGGAGAGTTCAACTTTGCAAAGCGCGGGGAACTGGCCGACCTCACGGGCACTGTGGCACTGCTGACGGGCGGGCGCGTCAAGATCGGCTACCAGGCTGGCATCAAGTTGCTGAGGTGCGGTGCGACGCTCATCGTGGCCACCCGGTTTCCACGCGATGCAGCGGTGCGTTATGCGGCCGAGCCTGACTTCGCGCGAGTGGGGCCACCGGCTGGAGATCTTCGGGCTCGACCTGCGTCACACCCCCAGCGTGGAGGCGTTCTGCTCACACATCTTGAACACTCGCGATCGTCTCGACTTCATCGTCAACAACGCCTGCCAAACGGTGCGTCGACCGCCCGGCTTCTACGAGCACATGATGGACGGAGAGACGGCTCTTCTGGCAGACGTTCCCGCGTCGGTGCTGGCCTTGGTGGGGGAGTACGAGGGGTTGCGCGGCTACCACATGCTGTCAGCGGATGGCGAAACAGACGCTGACGCCCGAACGACTCGACACGAACTCTGACACGAACTCTGACACGACTATGACTCGCACACTGGCACCGTGGCTGGTTCGATCTCGCTCGCCTCGTCGGCGCCTGGACTGGCGCGTGCTGCTGAACTCTCGCAGATCGAGCTTCTGCCAGAAGACGCCCTACGAGTTGGCGGTGCTGGCGAACTGTTTCCGGCCGGCCGACTCGACCAAGACCTCCAACAGGTCGACCTGCGTGACCGCAACTCATGGCGACTACTGATGCACGAGGTGTCGTCGGTGGAACTGCTGGAGACGCAACTCGTGAATGCGGTCGCACCATTCGTCATCAACGCGCGGCTGCGACCGCTGATGGACCGCACGCCAGGGACTCACAAGCACATCGTCAACGTGTCGGCCGTGGAAGGGCAGTTCTACCGCCGGTTCAAGACCACGCGCCATCCGCACACGAACATGGCGAAAGCGGCGCTCAACATGATGACCCGCACGTCAGCGACCGACTACCACCAGACCGGCATTCACATGAACAGCGTCGACACCGGGTGGGTCAGCGATGAAGATCCCGTAGGGGTAGCCGAACGCAAACGGGAAGAGCACGACTTTCACCCGCCCCTCGACATCGTCGATGGCGCAGCACGAATCGTCGACCCCATCATCAACGGCGTCAACACCGGCAACCACGTCTGGGGCTGCTTCCTCAAGGACTACCAACCCACCGATTGGTAACCCGAAGGGATAGTGCCTGGCACTATCCCTTCGCCCGGAAGCCCTCGGCGGTTGACTGCAGTTCGGCGAGGTAGGCGGCGCGCCAGGCTTTGTTGGTGCGGGGGAGGTTGGTGGCGTCGGCTCGCCATCCGGCGGCGCCGTCGATGGTCTCGCGCAGAATGTCGGCGTGCCCGGCATGGCGATGGGTTTCGGCGATCATGTGGACGAGGATGTCGTGCAACGTCACGTTGCCCTTGGGGCCCCACCACGGGACCTTGCCGGGCGACTCGAGGTCGAGCGCTTCGATGGTGGCGTCGGCGTGTCGCCAGCTCTGGTGATACAGGTCGATGATGTAGTCCCGAGACTCATCTGCCGTCGCCCACATGTCGGCATTCGGCGGGGCGTTCTCGGTGTCCCATGCGGTGGCGATGTTCGACGGCCGCCCGAACACATCGCTGAAATAACCCAGCTCAACCGAGGCGACGTGTTTCACCAAGCCGAGAAGGTTGGTGCCGGTAGGAACGAGCGGACGGCGAACGTCGTACTCCGACACCCCGTCGAGTTTCCAGAGCAGCGCCTCGCGACCGACTTGCAGGTAGCGATGCAACATCGCCTTCGGGGATGCATAAGCCATGTGGTCATGCTGCCATGTCTGCGTAGTGCCGTGAGCGACGGCCCTGAAGCCTTCCCAGGACGGCGAGGCCGTCGCTCACGGACATGTTGTTGAGGCAAGCCTGAAGGGCCGCCCGACACCAGTGATGTGGAGTCGGCGCCGTAGACCGTTCCAATCGAGTGCACAAGTTGGAGCGTCTGTTCCATCACATCTTGACGCGAAGTTTCAACAAGGATGGGCTGATGTACCGCTTACCAGCCGGAACTTGGCCGTCGCCGATCACTGCAGCTTCGTTGGTAGGCGGTTCGAGGTCGATCGACGAGGTGGTGGCGGACGGAGATCTGGTCTGGTGGTCAGAGTCACGACCCGACGAAGGCGGCCGAACAGCGCTGGTGTGTTGGAGTGGCGGCGCCGCTGTCGAGGTGACACCGCCGGATGCAAATGTGCGAACGCGCGTGCACGAATACGGCGGGGGAGCGTGGTGGGCGAGCGGGGGCGTGGCGTATTTCGTCGACGACGTCGACCAACGATTGAGGCGGCTGAGCCCCGGAGCCGACCCGGTGCTGCTCACTCCCGCACCGGATACGCCACGCGCGTTGCGGTACGCCGATGGTCGGGTCACGCCAGACGGTGACTGGTTCGTGTGCGTCCGTGAGTCCCATGGTCAGCCTGGCACGGAACCGGTCAACGATCTCGTAGCGGTGGCCACCGACGGGTCGCTCGCTGTTCGTGTCCTTGCATCGGGCGCCGACTTCTATGCAGCACCTCGGGTCTCCCCAGATGGACGTCACCTGGTGTGGATTCAGTGGATGCATCCCAACATGCCGTGGGATGCCACCGAACTCTGGTTGGCCGAGCCTCAGCTCTTCCGAACCAGGCGGCGTCGCCGCGACGTCGCCTCGGCGTCTTGCCGGGAACGGCGACGAGGCGCTGCAACAGCCCGAGTGGAGTGGTTCAGGCGAACTGTTCGTGGTGACCGACAGAACCAACTGGTGGAATGTGTACCGAGTGGACATCGAGTCGGGTGAACTCACCCACGCCGCGGGCGGTGACTACGACATCGTCGAGCCGCACTGGGTGTTCGGCCAGTCGCGATTCGTCGTCGGCGACGCGCGTTGTTGCGCATGTCGTCGCGGGTCAGGTCGCCGACCGGTTGAGCGGTCCGTTGAGCAGCCGAGCAAACATTCCGTACACGTCGATCCAGTCGTTGCGCGCATACGGCGATGGGGTGGTGTTCATCGGCTCGTCGTTCCAACGCGAAACCGAGGTGGCGCGCCTGTCGGATGGTCGTCTCGAAGTGCTGCGACCATCGCGTCCTCTGCCGTTCAGCGTCGACTTCCTGCCGACGCCTGAGTTCATCGAGTACCCAACCGTCGGCGGAGCGACGGCGTACGCGCTGTACTACGCGCCGGCGAATCCCGAAGTCGCTCTCCAAGACGGCGAGAAGCCGCCCGTGCTGGTGTACGTGCATGGCGGGCCAACCAGCGCTGCGCCACGCGACTTCGTGGCCCGACGGGCACACCGCTTCTGGACCAGCCGCGGCATCGCAGTGGTCGACGTGGACTATCGGGGGAGCAGTCGGTACGGACGTGCGTACCGCAATCTGCTGCGTGGGCAATGGTGCGTCGCCGACGTGGAAGATGCCGTGGCAGCGGTCGACTTCCTTGTGGCCCGAGGTGATGTCGACGGCGATCGCGCTCTCATTCGTGGTGGCAGCGCGGGCGGTACGACGGTGCTGCTCGCCATTGCCTCATCGAACCGCTTCGCGGCAGGGGCGAACTACTTCGGTGTGACCGACATGGTGGCGTTGTTGTCCGACGACCACAAGTTCGAATCGCGATACGCCATTCAGTTGATCGGCCCCTACCCGGAACGAGCGGATCTGTACACGGAGCGGTCACCGATCAATCACGTGGATCGACTGTCGTCTCCATTGATCGTCTTCCAGGGCGTCGACGACTCGGTGGTGCCGACCAGCCACTCGGAGCAGATCGTCGACGCGGTACACGCCCGCGGTCTTCCCGTCGCCTACATACCTTTCCCCGGTGAAGGTCACGGATTTCGACGAGCCGACAGCCAGATTCGCTCGATGGAAGCCGAACTGTGGTTCTACGGGCAAGTGCTCGGGTTCGAACCGGCAGATGAGATCGCACCCGTGCCGCTCACGGGCCGCGCCGGCCCGCTCAGCTAGCCGTCGGATGGTTGGCTTGACTCGGCAATCGCTTCGAAGGTGGGGGCCGCCGCCTCACCGGCAACTACTGCACCCTCTTCGGTGAAGTGCACGCCGTCGCCGAAGTACGACGGGTTCGGGAGTGCTTCGTCGCCTTCCCAAGACAACTCGTCGGACCAGTCGACCAGCTGAGTGTTCGGCCACTTCGATACGACGTTGTCACGCAACCAAGCGTTGACATCGCGAAGGGTCTGGGCTTTCACCTCGTCCTGCAAGAACAGTGGCGGAATCGTGAAGGCGATGATGCCGACGTTGGTGAACGCCAACTTGTCGTAGATCAACGACAAGTTGGCCTCGATGGTCGCGGCGTCGATTCCTTGGAATACGTCGTTGGTTCCAGCCAGCACGGTGGTCCACTCCGGCGCCAGCGCCAAGACGTCGCGATCGACGCGAGACAAGATCTGTTCGGTGGTTTCGCCGCCAACGCCGGCGTTGCCAATGAGCTGCAGGTTCGCGTCCTCGTTGGCAGTGGCGAACCAGTCTTGGGCTGTGTTGTTCGGGTCGCCGATGGGTGCGGTGAGCGAATCGCCCAGCACCACCACGGTCGGACCAGCCGGGGCTTCAGTCGCACAACTCGTCGCGACAACGCCGATGAGCGCAGTCATCGCCACAACTGCCCACCGGGTTCGCGGATGTGTGCGTGCGGTCGATGCTGTCCTGCCGGGCAATGTCATGTCCAGCAAGGTACCCAACAGCACGACCCGGAAAACATGACAGGTGTCACTGGTACGCCGGGTGACGCAACTAGCTGCGCTTTTGAATGTTGGCCCATTCGTCGCGAAGTCCAACCGTGCGATGGAACAGCAACGGCTGGTCCGCGTCGTGCGCGAAGTAGCCCAGACGCTCGAACTGGACGACGGTGCCAGGGGGAGTGTCGGCCAGGGCCGCCTCGACCTTGCAGCCAGAGCGGACTTCGCGTGAGTTGGGATGCAGATCGTCCATCGGGTCGCCGGTGGCGTCGCCCGGCGCCTCGGCTGCGAACAGACGCTCGTACAACGCAACCGTGGCATCGAGCGCATGATCGGCAGACACCCAGTGCATGGTGGACTTCACCTTGCGACCATCCGGCGCGGATCCGCCGCGTGTCTCGGGGTCGTACTCGGCGAGCACCCGCGTGACGTTGCCTGCGTCGTCGGCTTCGAACCCGGTGCATGTGACCAGGTACGCGCCGCGCAGACGTACCTCCCGGCCGGGTGACAGCCGGAAGAACTGCTTGGGCGGGTCGGCCATGAAGTCGTCGCGCTCGATGAACAACGTGCCGGAGAATGCGACGGAACGAGTGCCTTCAGCGTCGTTCTCGGGATTGTTGATGATGTCGAAGTGCTCGACGGCCGGCGTGCCGTTGGCGTCGACCGGCCAGTTGGTGATGACGAGTTCGATCGGGTCGAGCACGGCCATCCGACGCTGCGCGGTTCGGTTCAGCTCAGTGCGCACGAATGATTCGAGCAGTTCGATCTGGTGGCGGCTGTTGGTGCGAGCAACCCCGATGAACGCCATGAATTCACGGATGGAACTGGCCGGGTAACCGCGCCGACGCAAGCCGCGCAGTGTTGGCATGCGAGCGTCATCCCACCCGTCGACGTGACCATCGGTGCACCAATTGCGCCAACTTGCGCTTGCTGGTGATGGTGTGGCTGAGGTTGAGACGTGCGAACTCGGTTTGGCGTGGCTGGTCGCTGGGCAATGGCAACTGATCGAGGTACCAGTCGTAGAGCGCGCGGTGGCTGTCGAACTCCAGCGTGCACAGCGAGTGCGTGACACCTTCGATGGCGTCGCTCTGCCCGTGAGCCCAGTCGTAGGTGGGATAGATCACCCACGCGTCACCCGTTCGATGGTGATGTCCTCGCCGAATGCGGTACATCACCGGGTCGCGGAGCTGCATGTTCTCGTGCTGCATGTCGATCTTGGCGCGAAGGGTGCGGCTGCCGTCGGAGAACTCGCCAGCGCGCATCCGACGTAACAGGTCGAGGTTTTCCGCGGGCGGGCGGTTTCGGAACGGTGATTCGACGCCGGGATTGCCGTACCCGCCGCGCTGTTCCCGAATGGTCTCTGCATCCTGATCGTCGACGTAGGCCTTGCCGTCGACCACCAACAGTTCCGCCCACTCGTAGATCTGCTCGAAGTAGTCGCTGGCATACAACACGGTGTCGACTGAGTACCCGAGCCACGCCATGTCGGCGATGATGGCATCGACGTACGACGCCTCTTCGGTGTCGGGGTTGGTGTCGTCGAACCGAAGGTTGCAGGTGCCGCCGAACTCACGCGCCAACTCGAAGTCCACGGTGATGGCTTTCGCATGGCCGATGTGCAAGTAGCCGTTGGGCTCTGGCGGGAAACGGGTCTGAACCCTCCCACCAAATGTTCCCTGCTCGATGTCGCTCGCCACCAGTTCGCGAATGAAGTCGGCAGGGCGACTCGGAGTGCCGCCGGGAGGCGCCGTGTCAGTTGAGGTGTCGGTCGGGGTCATAACGGCAACCAGTATGGCGTCCTGAAGCGGGGCAGAGGCCCGCTTCTCAGCTACGTTCCGAACGATGCGTGTGGTGATCGTGGGGGCGGGGTCGCTCGGATCCGTGATCGGCGGGCTGTTGGGCCGTGGCAGGTCATCACGTCACTCTGGTGACGAGAAACCAGGATCACGTCGAAGCCATCACCAGCGCAGGCGGTGTGTGGCTCCACGACGGAACGATACGTGTGCTCGCACCTGTCGTGGCTGCGGCCGGCTACGGCGACGTAGAAGTGGTCGACCTTGCCATCGTGCTCGTGAAGTCCTTCGACACGGTCGACGCGGTGCGGGCGGCTCTGCCCGCACTTGGCCCAGACACCGTCGTATTGTCGTTGCAGAACGGAGTGGGCTGCGAGGAGCTGATCGCAGATGTCGTCGGGCGCGATCGTGTGGTCGCAGGGCGAACGTTCATCGGCGGTCGACTCATCCAACCCGGTGTCGTCGAGTTCGGAGTGGCCGAGCGACAGACGACGCTGGGTGAGTTCGACGGGCGACGCACCACTCGTGTGCAAGACCTCGCAGCCATGTTCAATCAAGCCGGAATGGTGGCCTCGGTGAGCGACGACATCCAGGTCGCCATGTGGGAGAAGTTGTTCGTCAACGTCGCCACCGGTGCCTGGAGTGCGCTGACCGGTTTGCCGTATGGAGAGCTGTCGACCGAGCCGCACGTCGAGCGGGCGGCCGTGGCGACAGTCGCAGAGGCGATGTTGGTCGCGAGAGCGCTCGGTGTTGCCGTCACCACCACCGACCCGACGGTGCCTTGGCGGCGCGCCTGGGAAGGTTTGCCATATGGCTTCAAGGCGTCGATGTTGCAGAGTGTCGAGAAGGGCTCCCGCACCGAGGTCGACGTGATTCACGGCGCTGTGTGCCGTGGCGGCCGGGAAGCAGGAGTACCCACGCCCATCAACGACACGTTGCACGCGGCGGTCAAAGGCATCGAACGCCGACTGGCCATCAGTGAGGGTGCTCGTCAAGAGTGACCAGGATCGACCTCGAATACGGAATGCTCCTGTGGCAGGATCGCAGCCATGCACGTTGAGGTAGGCGAGGACGGAGTGGCGCGTTGTTGGTGGGGAACCTCCACCCCCGACTACGTCGCCTACCACGACACCGAGTGGGGTTTTGGCGTCACCTCAAATGAGCGTTTGTTCGAGAAGTTGTGTCTCGAAGGATTTCAGTCGGGATTGTCGTGGCTGACGATTCTGCGAAAGCGCGAGAACTTCCGTGCCGCGTTCGCCGGGTTCGACCCTTACGCGGTAGCGGAGTTCGACGAGCGAGACATCGATCGGCTGCTCGCCGACGCGGGCATCGTTCGCCACGGCGGAAAGATTCGGTCAACTATCAACAACGCTCACCGCGCAATCGAGCTGATCGACGAATTCGGTTCGGTCGCCTCCTACTTCTGGCCGCACGCCGATCTCGGTGACGAGGCGCCGGCAGCGATCGAGGCAACCACCGAGTTGTCGACGCGCCTGTCGAAAGATCTGAAACGACGTGGATGGACGTTCGTCGGGCCAACAACGATGTATGCCTTCATGCAGGCGATGGGGCTCGTCAACGACCATGTGGCCGGATGCGAAGCCCGAGGCCCGGCTCAGCGGTCGCGGCTTGCCGCCGCAGTCTCGGTACCGACCCGATGAATTGAGCCGGTGAACTGAGAGGGTTGCCGATCAGAGACTTCCGTTCCGGGCCGACCGTTGGCACAGTTCCCGAGATCGTTGGAGTTTGTCCCAGGGTCGAAGGCGGTTCCCGCCATCGTCATTCTCCAACGACCCGTGCGCCAACGTTCGTCGGCCCGGACTGACCTCGCTGTATCCCGCCACGAGCTCGGTGTGGATACTTCCATACATCCTAAGCTTGCGCAAATACATCAGTGCGACCCACAAGGTTTCTGCGTCCGGTCAGGATTCGCGCATGACGTACGGCCAGGGCTTGTTGCGCTTCGGCACGCAGCGAACTCGTTCGTCCGCGAGTACCGCCACCAGATGCTCGCGAGTAGCGGCCCCGTCGGCATCCGTATCTGCCCAGCGATTGACTCGCTCAACCGGGTCATCGGTCAAGTCGTACAACTCCCACTGGTCGGGGAGCGGTGCCGACCGAGCATCTCTGATCTTGCGAGTCGTCCACACTTCGGCGTCATCGAAGGTTCTCACCAACTTCCAGCGGTGTCCGCCGTGAATGACCACGATTCCTTCGAAGTTGCTCGCCACATCATGCGGAGTGATCAGTCGCATGTTGTCTGGCGGGTTGTCGATCAGCCCGAGCGCCCTCGCCACAGCTGAAGCTTCCGAATCGCCGTCGAGGATGTGATCGCGGGTCATGAAGTACACCGGTCGAGTCGTGTCGGGTTCGTCGGCACCTTCCACCACAGCACTCAAGTCGCGTCCTGGCAGCGGGTGAAACTCGCTGAACCGGGTGCGCAGCGACGTTGAGATGGCCGCTGCATCAATGCCGGCAAGGCTGATGAGCGTGGGGACGACGTCGACGTGAGAGGTGAGCATCGTGTCGATGTGACGGGAGCCGCCGGTTGCGGTGCCGCCTGTCAGCGCAACGACGAACGGCACCCTCGTGGCCTCGTCGTACAGATTGAACCACTTTTGGTGCAGGCCACCGTGGGCGCCGAGCAACTCGCCGTGGTCGCTGGTACGCACGATTACCGTTCCGTAGGCCGAACCCATTCCGTCGGTGACGGCACGGCGCACACGGTCGAGTGGCTCGTCGACCTGCGCGTGTAGTCGGTAATAGAGCCGCCGATACTCGTCGGCGCGTTCGGTATAGACGTCGGCAGCGATGGGGGCGTAACCAGACGTGTATGCGTCACGGTAGGCGCGCTGCGACGTTGGCTTGTCGGCGAGATCCTCGTCCGCTGTTGGCGGCGGCGGAATCCGAGGAGTGTTGAACGGGTCTGGCGGCAGCGGATCTTCGCGGCTCCACAGGGGGAACAACACGATGTCGTGTGGATTGACGAAGCTGACCACCAAGAGAAACGGGCGAAGAGCAGCGGCGTCGCCAGCGGCCCGCCGGGCATACCGGTCAGCCAACCAAGTGGCCGCTCGTTCGGCGAAGATGCCGTCTCGGCGGAGACCGCTGTTGCCCAGTTTGCCGCCGTGCGGTTCGGGGCCGATCCACGCCGAGAATCCGAAGGTGTCGAGCACGTCGGCTTTCATGTAGGCGTCTACCGCAGCCTCATCGACCACGCCGTCGTCGTCGTTCGTGGCCAGAATCGCACCGTCGTCGGTGTGCAGGTCGGCGTGGGTGAGGTGCCACTTGCCGATGTAATGCGAGTCGAAACCGGCAGCACGAAACCAGTGCCCAAGTGTTGGCACTTCGCCGGGGCGCAACCAACGCATGCCGGTGTCGTCTGGTTCCTTGGCGAATCCGTCGGTCTGGGTGACGCCGTGGACGTCGGGGTACTGGCCGGTGAACATGGTGGGGCGACTGGGAACGCAGGCCAATGATCCGGTGTAGTGGTGAGCGAACGACACGCCATGTTCGTCGAACCAGCGTCGACCGCGCAGCGTAGTTGCTCTCCACGCCGCCAGCTCGCCCGATTCATACGGGGGAGCCGCCCGTTCCTGGTCCGTCATCAGAATGACGACGTCACGCAGTTGGGTCATGCGAGATGTGCGTGTAGGAACGCCACGGCCTTGGGCCAGATCTGCTGGTACAGATCGTTGTCTTGCGTGCCGAGGGCGTTGTGCGGCGCCATGAATGCATGGCCCGAACCCGGGTGCACCGTGAGTGTGACATCGAGGCCCAAGGCTTGGAGCCGACCTTCCAGTTCGCGGGCAGCGTCGGGTGGGAAGAAGTCGTCATGATCGGCCATGTGACCTTGGATGGCGGCGGTGATCTGGCGGTAATCGGGTTGCCCGTCGCCAGACGGGAAACCATAGAACGGCACCACAGCCCGAACGACGTCGGGGCGATTTGCGGCGATGAAGAAGCTGAGCATGCCTCCCATGCAGAAACCCATCACACCGATCGCGTCGGTCGTGACCGCGTCGTTTGCGACGAGGAAGTCGATCGCTGCGCTCATGTCGGCAGCAGCACGCTCGAACGGCATGGCGTTCATCAACTGGCCGGCTTTGTCCATTTCGGTGTGACCGGCGAGCTCGCCTCGGTAGAGGTCTGGCGCGAGGGCAACAAATCCCTCCGCGGCGAGGCGGTCGGCCATCTCCTTGATGCCCGAGTCGAGGCCCCACCACTCCTGTACGACGAGAACTCCAGGGCCAGATCCGCTCTTCGGAATGCTGAGATATCCGCGGGCACCGGTCAGGCCGTCCGGGGCAGCGCTGGTCTCGGCGGTGGCCGCAGTGACGTTGTCTCGGTTGCTGGCGAGGTCGACGATGGTTCCCATGCGAGTGAGATTAGGCCTCCAAGCGGTCGGCAGCTAACCCGTTCCGTTCAGCGTTTGGCACTGAGGTGTGGCCGGCTGCTGAGTAGAACGGGGTGGCTGAGAGGCGGTAACTTACAACTCGAACTGAGCCCCCATGACTGTCACCCCCGATACCCGGCCGCTGTACGAACGGCCAGACATTTACCAGAAGCGGTGGTTCCTCCTCGGGGTGATGTGCCTCAGTCTCGTCATGGTCGTCATGTCGGTGTCTGGCCTCAACGTCGCCCTGCCGTCAATCCAACAAGATCTCAACGCCAGCGCAACGGATCTCCAATGGATCGTCGATTCGTATGCACTCGTCTTTGCCGGACTGCTGCTTTCCGCTGGCGCGATCGGCGACCGCTACGGGCGTAAGTCGGCGCTCATGGGCGGGCTCGCGGTCTTTGCGTTGGGTTCGCTGATAGGTGTGTTTGCCAACACGGCCTCGGTGATCATCATCTCGCGAACTGTTTCCGGCATTGGTGCAGCGTTCGTCATGCCGGCCACGTTGTCGTTGCTGACCGCAGTGTTTCCGCCTCACGAGCGCAGCAAAGCCATTGCAACCTGGGCAGGTTTCGCCGGTGCAGGCGCTGCGCTTGGGCCGCTCATCGTCGGCTTCTTGCTCACCGGCTGGTGGATCTTCCCGTCATTTTCGTGGCCTTCGGCGTTCGTCTTGAACGTCGTCGCTTCAGTCGGGGTGCTCACGGTCATCGCCATCTACGCGCCGGCAAACCGTGACGAGCGACCGACGCCACTCGACCCAGTCGGTGCCGGTCTCTCGCTCGTGGGATTGGCGTCGCTGCTCTTCGGAGTGATCGAAGGCCCAGAGCGCGGCTGGAGCGATAGTTGGGTGATTGGCGCCTTTGTCGTTGCGGTCGTGACGTTGTCGTTGTTCGTGTTCTGGGAACATCGCAAGAGCGAACCGATGCTTCCCCTCGAGTTCTTCAGGAATCGGGCATTCTCCACCGGTACCGGCATCATCACATTCGCCTTCCTCGTGATGTTCGGCTTCTTCTTCTCGGTCACCCAGTACTTCCAGTACGTCCGCGGCTACTCGCCGCTTCGGGCAGGGTTGGCAACCATGCCGTTCGCCTTGACGATGATCGTCGTTGCGCCCCGCAGCGCCCGTCTCGTTGCCAAGTTTGGTTTGAACAAAGTGGTGGCGTCTGGCTTTTCGCTCATCGCCGTAGGTTTTACGTTGCTCTCGTTCGTCACGCCAACCACCCCGTACTACGTAATGCTGGTTGGGTTTGTCATCATGTCGGCCGGCATGGCCTCGTCGGCCGCACCGGCGACCGGAGCGATCATGTCGGCGGTGCCCATGAGCAAGGCAGGCGTCGGCTCTGCGGTCAACGACACCACTCGTGAGCTCGGCGGAGCGCTGGGAATTGCAATTCTTGGCAGCGTCATCGCGGGGAGCTACAGGTCCCATATCGACACGTCGGCTCTGCCGGACGATGTCGCAGAGGTTGCCGGAGAATCGATTGGCGGCGCAGTGCGAGTCGCTGCGCAGTTGGGTGGCGAGCAGGGTGCCGACTTGCGGCGCGTTGCTGGAGAGGCATTCACGAACGCGTTCACCACCGCCATGATCGTTTCTGCCGGTGTGGCATTGATCGTGGGCATCGTGCTGGCGTGGTCGGGACGTGGCCTCACCCTGCCGGCACCGATGGCCGTGTACGTACCAGGCGAATCAGATGGGCCTGGCCGGGTAGGTCACGATGAAGACCAACCCGCCGGCGTTTGAGCTGCCCGCTGACGACCGGGCCGCCAGGCTCGTATCCTCACCGGTGTGAGCGACATCTACTTGAACCGACTCAATCGGGTGCGTGCTTCGATGCGCGAACTCGATGTTGATGTGTTGATGCTGTCGGTGGGGCACGATTTGCCGTACCTCACCGGCTACCTGGCCATGCCGCTGGAACGTTTGACGCTGTTGGTGGTGCCCCGCGACGGCGATGCGAAGTTGATCATCCCTCGTTTGGAAGCGCCCCGTGTCGTCGAGCAGCCAGGCGTGTTCGAGCTGGTTCCTTGGAATGAAACTGACGACCCGACGGCCTTGGCGGCAGAGTTCGCGAACGGCGCCCGATCGATTGCGGTGGGCGATCAGATGTGGGCGCGTTTCCTCGTCGAGCTGCTCCCTCAGCTGCCGGGTGCCAAGTACCGTCGGGCGGTCGACGTGGTCGGTCCGCACAGGGTGGTGAAAGATGCCGCAGAGATTGCTGCGCTTGCGGCCGCCGGTGCTGCGGTTGACCGAATCGCGGCCGAACTGCACGCAGGAAACATTCCGCTGGTGGGTCGCACCGAGGCTGCCGTTTCTGCTGATCTGTCCGCACGCATCATCGCCGAGGGTCATCAGAAGGTGAACTTCGCCATCGTTGCCGCGGGTGAGAACGCGGCGAGCCCTCACCACCATGCTGGCGCTCGGGTGATCCGCGAGAACGAGATCGTGCTCTGTGACTTCGGCGGCACGATGAACGGCTACTGCTCCGATATCACGAGATGCGTGTTCACCGGCGATGTCGCTTCCGCAGCTCCCGATATCGCCGAGGCGTATGCCGTTCTGCTCGCTGCGCAGCAGGCATCGGTCGCTGCCGCTGTGCTGGGCACTCGCTGCGAAGACATCGACCGCACCGGGCGCGCCATCATCGCTGGTGCGGGCTACGGCGAGTATTTCGTGCATCGCACCGGGCACGGAATCGGTCTCGAAGAGCACGAAGATCCGTACATCGTGGAAGGCAACCGCACCGAACTCAGCGCCGGCCATGCGTTCAGTATCGAACCGGGCATCTATGTTCCTGGCCAATGGGGAATGCGGCTCGAAGACATCGTGGTCGCCACCGAGTCTGGGCCGCACCCGTTCAATACGGTGAGTCACGAACTCGTCTGCGTCGACGCCTGATCAAGCGTCGGGGCTGGTGCCTGCCGGCCCGCTGTTTCCGGGCGTGAACGAAGTGAGTTCGATCGTGGTGTCGGCGCCGCGGTAGCGAGCGAGCGGCCCGGAATCAAGTGCGCAATACACGACGGTTCCGCCGGCGACGGGAACATCGACGCAGGTCGCCGGTTGCCCGGCGATGGTCTCCGAGGTCTGTTGCGGTGTGCCGATGGTGCGGCCGGCATCGTTGCGGAGTCGCGCCGATGCGCTGTCTGCCCAAAACGCGTGGGTAATGAGGAGGTCGCTGATGCGAGCGTCGTTGATTCCCTCGACGCACGCCGTGCGATCGGCGTTGCAGGTTTGGCCGACGCCACCGTCGATGACATAGAGCACGTCGCCGATAGCAATAGTGATCGAGTTCTCGCTGACCGTGATCGTGGCGTTCGCTGTCGATGCACCGACCATGGTCGGTGTGATGTCGTACGTGGCTGTGAAATCACCATTGGTGCGAGCCTGATCGAGCCGACTGGTGACCGCCTGTACCGACGGGTCTGATTTGCGCTCGTCGGTAACGGTCGGTCGGGGGCCGGTCTGGCAGGCCGCCAGCACGAAGTATCGAACCGACGACGATCGCTGCCGTCATTGCGCGGCGAACACCGCTTTCGTTGAGTTGGTGCTTGCGGGTGGTGCGACGGGGAGGCATGCGTCCGCCAGGCTAGGCCGCCGATTTCGGTCAGGGACGCGTACCCTCCACAGCCGTGATTCGACTCGATGCCGCCACGTTCTTGTTGCAGTGGGCAACGGGCGGCATGGCGTTCTGCTGGTTCACCACCAGGCGTCGTGAAGTCGGCCTTGGGTACGGCTGGTTGTTGCGGGGCATCTATCTGCTGCTGGCGGTAGGTGCCGCCGTGGTCGGGTTCCGGTACGGGCTCGTGCCGGGCCGCGAAGTGGCATCGATCGTGGTTGCCGCCAGCTGCTTGTTCGGGCTGGTGGTGTCGATCGTTCGAAAGTCAGCGGGTGTCAGTGGGCAAACGGCGGAACACGACCGTCGCACCGAGCGTGTGGCGGCGATGACCGGCATCGAACGTGATCGAAACTCGGCTTCGATCACCTCGTGGCCCAGAGTTCCCGCCGGTGCTCGACCTCATTCCCGCGGTCGATCGGATCCATCGGGTTGCTGTTTGCCGCGGTCGATGCGGTGCCGAACGGCGGAGCCGACATCGCCACTTCGATCCTGCGCACGCTGGCCGGTGCTGCATTCCTGGGTGCGGTGACCGACGCCATGCTGCTCGGCCACTGGTACCTCGTACAGCCAGGCCTGCCGCGCCGCCTGCTCAATGAAATTGTCACTGCGGTCGGCTGGACCTGGCCGGTTGAAGTGATCTCGCTGCTCATCCCCATCGGCATGGTCAGTGTGTGGACCGGCACCGTCGACGACGGCTGGGGCGGCGTGCTCGGATGGTTCTGGGCCGCATGCGCGATCACCACGATCGTGCTGGTGTTCGTCACCAAGGCCGCGCTGCGCGAACGTGAGTACTCGGCGGTCATGGCAGCGACGGGTTTGCTGTACTTGGCGATTCTCACCGCCTTCGGTACCGACCTCGTAGCACGCGCCGTCCTCGACGTCTGAAACTTCCAGACGGGTTTGCGATTGGGTCGATCGGGTACCTTGTTGCGTATGCCAAGACCGATTTGGACGGGGACGATCAGCTTTGGCCTGGTCGCGATTCCGGTGAAGCTCTACAATGCTGTGCGCAAACAGAGCGTTTCGTTCAATCAGTTGGACGAGCGCACCATGGCGCGGATCAAGTACCAGAAGGTCTCGGCGCTCGATGGCGAAGTGGTTCCAGACGAGTACATCGCGAAGGGCTACGAGGTCTCGCGTGACCGCTACATTCTCATCGACCCAGACGAGCTCGAGCCGTTCATTCCCTCGGCGACCAAAACGGTAGAGCTGGAAGAGTTCGTCGACCTTCACGAGATAGACCCGGTGTACTTCGACAGCGCCGTACTACGTGGCGCCGGGGCCGAACCCGAAGCCGTACGTGTTGCTGGCGCGGGCGATGGAGGAAAGCGGCAAGGTGGCCATCGGCCGATTCGTCATGCGCAACAAGCAATACACCGCAGCCATTCGCGCTGAAGACGGCCGATTGGTCATGTCGACGCTGTCGTACGCCGACGAAGTGCTCGATCCGGCCACCATCGACGAGTTGCAGGGGCTCGACGAAATTGAAGTGGCACCGCGCGAAATCGCCATGGCCGAGTCGCTCGTCGCCTCGCTGAGCGCCACATTCGAGCCAGAAAAGTATCGAGATGAGTACCGCGAACAGGTGCTCGACCTGATTCAGATCAAGGCGTCTGGGCAAGAGTTCACCATGCCCGAAGCGCCGAGTGAGAAGCCGAACGTGGTCGATCTCATGGCTGCGCTCGAAGCAAGTGTCGCCGCCGCCAAGGAAGCCCGGGGCCGACACCCCAGCAAACCCGAGGCGGCACGAACTCCGGCGAAGGTCACGCCTGTGACGAAGAAGGCGGACGCCGCAGCGAAAGCCAAGAAGGTTCCCGCCGCAACCGTAACGCCTTCGGCGAAGGGGAAGACCTCGGCAGCCAAAGCGCCGCGCAGCCAAGGGCTCAGCAGCCGCCGCGGCCAAGGTCAGCGCGGCCAAGAAGAAGAAATCCGCCTGATCCATGGCGGGCTCCTCGGTCGAGATCGAGGTCGAGGGCCGGCGACTCAGCATCAGCAATCTCGACAAGGTGCTGTACCCCAACGGGTTCACCAAGGCCCAGGTCATCGACTACATGGCGCGCATTGCGCCGGTGGCGGTTCCCCATTATCGCGGTCGGGCGCTGACGTTTCGTCGCTATCCAGACGGCACCGAATCGGCAGGCTTCTTCGAGAAGCGGTGCCCGGGACATCGTCCCGACTGGGTGCAGGTGGCGCTCGGGCCGGGCGACCGGAGAGGTGGCATCGAGTACTGCTGCATCGACTCCACCGCCGCGATGGTGTGGGCAGCAAACATGGCGGCGATCGAGATCCATGCCCCGATGGCGCTTGCAGTCGATCTCGACGCGCCGCGAGCGCTGGTGTTCGACTTTGACCCTGGAGCTCCGGCGACGATCGTCGAGTGTTGTGAGATAGCGCTCGCGGCCCGCGAGGTGCTCGCGGCGGTGGGCCTCGATGGATGGTGCAAGACGTCTGGGTCGAAAGGGCTCCAGATGTATGTGCCGCTCAACTCGCCAGGTGCCACGCATTCGGGGTGCGCCGACTTTTCCCTCGCAGTGGGCCAGGTGCTCGAGCGGCAAATGCCAGGCCGGGTAACGACTGTGATGGCCAAGGTCGAGCGTCCAGGAAAGATCTTTGTCGACTGGAGCCAGAACGCCCACCACAAGACGACGATCGCGCCGTACTCCCTGCGTGCGCGTCACGATCCCACCGTTTCAACGCCGGTGTCGTGGGACGAAGTTCAAGCTGCAGTAGAGGGTTCGATTGAGTTGCGCTTTACTGCCGATGACGTTTTGCAACGTGTTGATGAACACGGCGACCTCTTCGAGCCAGTACTCACCGTGGTACAACAACTGCCAGGCGTGAAAACCTAGGCGCCTCGCTCGTGCAATCTTGGCAAACTCGCGCCATCATGTAGAGGGTGAGGGTTCGGACGATTACGCCTGGTCGCAAGCATTGCTGGCGTTGGCATTGCGCTCGGCGCCTGCGGACAAGACCGAGTCGCCTCGCCGCCCGACCCGGAGTTCACCTCAGGTCAGCGTGCCGCACCGACCGTGTTGACCAATCGGTTGACACGGCGTGGTCTCGACGCTGGCGGCGACGAGCAGATTGTGTTCGACCTGCAGTCGGTTGAACCCGATCTCGTCGGCACACGGTCGGCGATGCGGCCGATGGAGCGGTCGATGTCGGTGATCTGATGGTCGTCGACGACACGGGCCAGATCGAGCACCGAATGAGTCTGGCTGGCAGCGATTCGACGAGGAACTCAGCCGTCGACTCGTGCCCGCAGACCTTGCGGCCGGAGTGGCCGTCATGGTCGACGGCGAGTTGGTGCACCAAGCCGCCTTTGGCGTCCGCCTTCCAGGAACCATCGACGCAGTCACCACCGACGATCGCTTCCGCATCGCCAGCATCTCGAAAACCGTCACCGCCGTCGTGGTGATGCAGTTGGTCGACCAAGGCGTGCTGACCCTTGACGACCCCATCGGTCAGTTGCTGGTCGACTCGCTCGGCGTTGCGGTACCAGACGCCGATGCCGCTCGCCTGACGGTTCGGCAGCTGCTCAGCCACCGTTCCGGATTTCCCAGCGGCGGAGGGCATCTTCTTCGGCAATGGTGCTGCCTCCTGCGCTGAAGCGGCGGTGCAAGGTCTCTCATCCATGGTCGGCTCGGGAATGGGCTACGACTACAGCAACATGAACTTCTGTCTGCTCGGCCTGCTGATCGAGGCGTCCACCGGCAAGACGTACGAGCGGGTCGTGCAAGAGTCGCTGCTCGATCCGTTGGGCATCGGCGGCATGCGATTCACTTCGACGTACGAAATCGGGCCAGACGAAGTGTCGCACTTTCCCGAGCCCGGGGCGGAACTTCATGGAAGTGCTCGGCGCAGCGGGCGCGTGGAACGCCACCCCAACCGACATCGTGCGCATCATCAACTCGGTAGACCCCGCCACCCCCGGGTGGAAGTCGTTGACCGCAGCATCCATGAGCGCTATGCGCGGCCTCGGAGTGGGTTACGGGCTGGGGGTCATCAACTACGACGCCCAGGCGTGGGGCCACACCGGCACCATGCAGAACACCCATTCCATGGTGCTCGTGCAAGCTGACGGCATCACCTGGGCAATCACGGTCGCGGGAGAGCATCCCAGCGAGACCAGCCAGCTTCGCAACATCTTCCAGGCGGCCCTCGGCTGCAGCTTTCCCTGGCTGACGTCGAGCTTCGTCGCCTACTCTCCGACGCATGTCAACCGAGAGCCAGCAGCTGGGACGTGCCGGACGGCCAATCGAAGACGTCATCGAACAGCTTCGCGACAAGCGGGGCGACGACGCCCGATGGCGAGATGGGCGCACGTTTGGGCTGGTGTTCAACGGCGGTCACTCGGTGCACGAGGTGGCCGAGCAAGCGGCAGTGATGTACCTGCACGAGAACGCACTGAACCCCTTTGCGTTCCCGTCGCTGATGTCGATCGAGCACGAAGTCGTCGAATGGACTGCTGGCCTGTTGCATGGCCCAGACACAGCGGCGGGGTTTCTCACGAGCGGCGGAACCGAGTCGATCCAGTGCGGTGTGCTCGCCGCACGCGAACGGGGTCGGTCCGAGCGCGGCATTCGTCATGGCGAGATCGTTGTCGCAGAGTCGGCGCATGCGGCCTTTCACAAGTCCGCGCACATGTACGACATGCCGATTCACTCGGCGAAGGTCAAGGAGACTGGACAGCCGACGTCGAGGCGATGGCAGCCCTCGTGAACGACAACACGGTTCTGGTGGTTGGGTCGGCGCCGCAATACCCCCAAGGAGTCGTCGATGACATCCCAGCCATCGCAGCGCTGGCCGGCGACCGTTGGCGCCAACTGCCACGTCGACGCGTGCATGGGCGGTTTCGTCTTGCCGTTCGCCGAAATGCTCGGCCGGCCGGTGCCGCCTTGGGACTTCCGGGTCGACGGAGTGCACTCCATCTCGGCCGACATTCACAAGCTTGGCTACGCGCCCGAAAGGGGTGAGTGTCATCTTGCATCGCACACAGGAACTCCGGTTCAACCAGATCTTCTTGTTCGACAAGTGGCTCGGCGGTTTGTACGCGTCCCCCAACCTGCAGGGCACCCGCTCGGGTGCGCCCATGGCCGCCGCATGGGCCGTCATGCAGCATCTCGGCATCGATGGCTATGTCGAGCTGGCCCGCACCACGCTCGCCAATGCCGACCGAATCCGGGCTGGCGTCAGCTCATCGAGGGGCTGCGGATTCTCGGCGAGCCGCAATTCCACTTGTTGGCAATCGCCACAGATCTGAGTCCCTGTCACCGATCGACGTGTTTGCGCTGGGCGACGCACTGGCTGCGAAGGGTTGGCTCCACGACCGTCAGAACCCGCCCGATTCGCTTCACGCCACGGTGAGCAACACCAACGCAGACGTCATCGACGAGTATCTCGCCGATCTCCACGAGTGCGCCGAACAAGTGCGAGGCAACACCGCAACCGACCGCTCGACCAGGTACTCAGCCGCCGAGTAAGCGGTAACGCGACGTGCCAGGCACGTCTCGTTACGGATCGCTCAGGTTTCGCCTGCGTAGCTGCCGAAGCTGAAGATGTTGCCGTCGCGGTCGCGAACGCTGAACACCATCGTGCCGGGCGCGTAGTCGGGCTCCATAGGTTCCTGCACCACCTCGACGCCGGCCGCTTGGCAGCGTTGCCACACTGCGTGCGGGTCGGCGGTGACCACGTACAGCGACTCGGCTCCGGTGGGGCGGTCGGCGTACGGGTTACCTGGCCGAGCCACGGTTGACACCTGCACGATGCCACCCTCGGGCCAACGCAACTGGCTGTGCTCGATGACGCCAGGGTCGTCGGCCGAGGGCACCACGATCTGGCGTTCGAAACCGAACACGTCGCACAAGAAGCCGATCGCAGACGGTGCGTCGTCGTAGATCAGCGATGCCCAGATAGTCATTTTGGTTGACCTTCTTTCTAGTTGACCTGCTTTTCGTAGCCTTGCCAGAAGGGTTCGCGGAGTTTGAACTTCTGTAGTTTGCCGGTTGCCGTGCGGGCGAGTTCGGTGCGGAACTCGACCTTCTTGGGGCACTTGTAGCCGGCGAGCTTCTGCTTGGTCCAGGCGATCACCTCGGCCTCGGTGAGCATCGAACCGGGCGACGTGACGACGAGCGCAGTGACGAGTTCGCCCCACTTCTCGTCGGGAATGCCGATCACGGCGACCTCGGTGATTTCGGGATGCTGGAAGATCGCGTCTTCCACTTCGATCGACGAAACGTTCTCGCCGCCGGAGATGATCACGTCTTTCTTGCGGTCGGCGATGGTGACGTAGCCGGCGTCGTCGATCGAGCCGCCATCGCCGGTGTGGAAGAAGCCATCGCGGATCGCCATGCGCAGTTTGGTCGGGCTGGTCCCAATAGCCGTCCATCACCACGTTCGACCGCGCACACACTTCGCCGGTCTCGTCGATCTTGACCGTCACGCCGATGGCCGGGCCGCCGGCTCGGTTCAGCAGCACCGCCTGCTCGCTGGTGGGCAAGTGCGTCCCATTCAGCGCGGGGCCGGTTGATGGTGAGCAGCGGAGAGGTTTCGGTCAACCCGTAGATCTGGTTGAACTGCCAACCGAGTTCGTCGATGGTGCGCTCGATGGTGCGGGTGGGCGGCGGCGCGCCAGCAATGGTGCACCGCAAGGTGCCAGCACCGGGAATTCGGCCCGTCGCCAGTCGGTGGCCGCGTCGAGAATCATGTTCAGCACGGCCGGAGCGCCGCACCAGTAGGTGACGCCGTGCTCTGCGATGCGTTCCAAGATCTGCTTGCCGTCGGCCTTGCGCTGGATGACGTGCTTGCCACCCATGCCGGTGACCGCGTACAGCATGCCCCAACCGTTGCAGTGGAACTGGGGGAGGATGTGCATGTAGACGTCTCGTTCGTCGACGCCCATGTGCCAGCCGAAGAGCGTGGCGTTGAGCCACACGTTGCGATGCGTCAGCTGCACGCCCTTCGGGCGGGCGGTCGTGCCGGACGTGTAGTTGATGGTGGCGGTGGCGTCTTCGTCGGCATCCCATTGCTCGGGTTCAACATCGAACTTCATCCACAGCGCGTCGGTGTCGGTGCCGATGGTCCACTTCATCTCGCACTCGACTGACGGCAAGGGCGTCTTCGAGTTCGGGGTCGACCAGCAAGACGCGAGCACCCGAGTGCTGGATGATGTACGACACCTCCTCGGCGACCAGCCGAAAGTTGATGGGCACGAGGATGCGGCCCGAACCCGACACACCGAACAGCGCGGTCAGTAGTCGAGCGGAGTTGTGCGACACCATCGCCACACGCTCACCGACGCCGATTCCCAACGCATCGAGCCCAGCGGCCATCGCCTTCGCTCGACGTGCCATCTCGCCATAGGTGATAGCGCCCCACGATTCGGCCGGCTGATCCGGCTCATCGACGACAGCCACACGGTCCGGATACAGCAGCTCGGCGCGACGCAAGAAATCGTTGACAGTCAGCGGAACCTTCATGGCTCGAAACTAGTTGGCACGGTCCAGTGCGGGGCGACCAGAGGCCAAGGGTGGGTTCGCTCCATGGCGCCGTGTCAGAACGCGTTGACGAGCGAGCACGCATCGCCTTGCCAGGTATCAGACAACGGCACAGTGGGTGAGGTCTGAGGATCGGTCATGTGGTCAAACTAGGCGGGATGGACACACGTGCCTTTCTCGGGCTTGAACAAAGTCACAACCCGTTTCGATGGACCCTCCCGATCGACCGGCACGTGTGCGCGGCCGGTGGATTCCTCTTCGGCGGGGCGGCGCTCGGGCGCCGCGATTTCGGCACTCGAAGGAACCAGCGGCCGCGAACTGATCTGGGCCACCGGGCAGTACCTGTCGTACGCCACACCGGGTGAGGTTCTCGATATCGAGGTCGTCATTGCGGTGTCGGGCAATCAGATCACCCAGGCACGAGCTGTCGGCCACGTTGGTAATCGTGAGATCCTCACTGTCAACGCTGCACTCGGTTATCGCCCGGATATGCCGAGTGGCCAGTTCGAAGTGGCGCCGAACGTACCGTTGCCCAACGATGCTCCTGTGCGCCCGAGTCGCATCTCGGGCGAGGGTTGGGTGAGCGACTTCCTCGAGGAGCGGCTGGTGAAGGGGCGTCTGATCGAAGATCGCGACGGCACTCTGGGTGATGGGCGGACAATGCTGTGGGCCCGGATTCCGGCAGTGATCGAGGGCATCGACGCCAGCGCGTTGGCCGTCTTGGGTGACTTCGTTCCCATGGGTGTCGGCGATGCGTTGGGCATCGACGGCGGCGGGAACAGCCTCGACAACACGTTGCGGGTGGTGCGCTTGGTGCCGACGGAGTGGGTGTTGCTCGACATTCACATCCACGGGGTGGAACGCGGCTTCGGGCACGGCTTGGTTCATATGTACGCCGAAGACGGCACGCTCATGGCGACCGCCAGCCAAAGCTGCATCACCAGATTCTGGAACAAGAAGGTCACCTGACGTAGGTCGCTCCGTCAAGCGTCTCGTAGTGTCGGCGGC
Organism: uncultured Actinomycetota bacterium; assembly: GCA_963738275.1. Lineage (GTDB taxonomy): Bacteria > Actinomycetota > Acidimicrobiia > Acidimicrobiales > Ilumatobacteraceae > Ilumatobacter. The sequence continues at coordinate 584,635 of CAVTVY010000013.1, read as the reverse complement.
ATGGTGCTGCCTGTTCGTCCTGGAATGACTGTGCCCCTACCGGGGCATCTGCACGCTCAACGTGAGCAACTCATCGAGCTTGCTGACCTCGGCTACACCGACATCTGGTCGGCCGAGGCTGATGGCGCCGATGCGTTCACCCCGCTCGCGATGGCGGCCGCGTGGGAGCCGCGCCTTCGTTTGGGTACGGCGATCGTGCCCGCGTTCACACGTTCCCCTGCATGTATGGCCCAATGCGCGGCCACGTTGGCCGATGCCGCCCCGGGAAGATTCGCGCTGGGCCTCGGCACGTCGTCGAACGTCATCGTCGAAAAATGGAATGGCGTGCCGTTCGAAGAGCCGTACAAGAAGGTCCGCGACATGGTGAGGTTCCTGCACGATGCGTTTGCAGGCGACAAGGTCTCTCGTGCCTACGACACGTTCACGATCGAGGGGTTTCGCCTCGGTGTTCGACCCGAACAGAAGCCGCAGATCCTGGTGGCGGCATTGCGTGAAGGCATGTTGAAGCTCGCGGGCCAGGAAGCTGATGGAGCAATTGTGAATTGGTTGGCGCCCACTGACGTGCCGCAGGTGGCGGGCATCGTTCGCGACGCGGCCGGGGGAGACGAACGCGAGATCGTCGCTCGCATCTTCGTGTGCCCCAGCACGAACGCCGACGTGGTGCGAGACAACGCTCGTCGAGTGATTGCGGCCTACATGAACGTGCCGGTGTATGCGGCATTTCATGAATGGGTTGGGCGCGGCGAGCAGTTTGCCGGCATGTGGTCCGCTTGGAAGGCCGGCGACCGCAAACAAGCGTTACTCGAGATTCCCGACGAGGTGGTAGACGACCTGGTGGTGCACGGCTCACCCGAGCAGTGCCGTGCCCGTATTCAGGAGTACTTCGACAATGGCATCACCACGAGTTCGTTGGCCATTCTGCAGCTCGACCCCGAGCTCGATTTTGGGCAAGCGGTTCGAGATCTGGCGCCAAGCGCCGGATAAGCCGTCTTTACTTATGCGGCGGGGCGAATGGGCTGGCGCACTGGATGCTGCTCGACCGCCATGCGCGCTGCACGTCGTGCAGCCATTTGGTTGCGCAGATCTGCGACGTGCTGCATGCCACGCTGACGAGTCTTCTCGTCGAGCCGGAAGCGGGCCGGCACGGACGGCGCCGGGAGCAAGGTGAGTTGCTGGATTTCGTGCGTTTCGTTCATGGGACCATCATGAACGATGGGTGTAACAGTCTTGGCGGGCGCGGCCCAGATGGCCCGACGAGAGGTGTATCACCCCAGTCGTCCAGTTGAGTCAGCCGAGGTTCGTGGGTACCGAGGCGTTGGCGGCGATGACGCAGACGACTATGGCGATGACGCAGATGGCGATCGGCCCAGCGTAGGTGGCCCATTTCGGTACTTGCTTGTGGTGCGGTGCCATCACGGTCAGGGCGCACAGGCCCCCAGCGACAGCCCCACCCAAGTGGCCCCCAATCGACACATTCGACACGATGAACGTGATGAAGAGGTTCAGCACGAGCAGCGAACCGATGGAGGTGTTCATCGGGTTCATACCGTTCAGGTAGTAACCGACGAATGCCAGCGCCATCAGGCCGAACACCGCCCCCGATGCGCCTGCCGACAAGCTGTTGGGCGACAGCAAGAGCGCCCCGGCTGAACCGCCGAGCAGCCCTGCAAAATAGACGAGGGTGAACTTCACGCGACCGAGCGCCGGCTCGAGCATTTGCCCCAGCATGTACAGCAGGTACATGTTGAAACCGATGTGGATGATGCCAAAGTGCATGAACCCAGAAGTGACGATGCGGTAGTACTCGTCGAGATATCCGATGGCAGGGCCGTACAGGCCGTATTTGATGTGGGCCTCGGTTGCGCTGCCGCCAATGGCATTGCCATCACCGAGCGCTGTGGCCACAAACGCCACCACGTTGATGGCAATGATGATGTTGGTGACCAACACTGGCTGGCGGGCGTTCCAAAACACTGCGCGGGTCTTCACGTCGGGCCGCGCCGCCTTGGCGCACTCGAGGCAATGGCTGCCGACAGCGGCTTGCACCAAACAATCGGCGCAGGCGTACTTGCCGCATCTGGTGCATTGTCTGCCGGCCGGCCGATTGGGATGCCGGTAGCAACTCGACGCGGATTGCAAGCCTGATGGGGCTGCGGGTGGGGGAGGAGGCAACGGCATCGGCGAAGAGGGTATTCAGCTCGCGGCGTCGTCCCACCAGCGGCGCAGGAGGTCCCAGGCATAGATGCCCGTGTCGTGCCCGTCCGACCATGAGATCGAGATGCCCCAGTTTCCGTGCATTTGCGCCGATCGGGCCGAGATCGACGACCCGCTGTAGGCATTGCCACCTTGGTCGCGTCGGCCGCGGCAGGTGGCGCACGGGCACGCCTGCCGGAGTGCGAGCAATTCGAACGTGGCTGTGACGTCGTCGTCGTAGGTGACTCGCAACTCGACTTCTCGGTCGAGTTCGACGTCGATCACTTGAGTTTTGCTCACCGTGCGAGCGTACCGGTCAGCGTGAAGGCGCTCGGAAACGATCTGGCGGTGATGGCATGCCCACCAGGTGCCCCTGGACGTAATCGCATCCGGCAGCACGCAACCTGCGGAGCTGTTCGACTCCGGTGACGCGCTCGGCGACCACCTCCATGTCGAGGGCGTGCGCCAACATCACGAGCGACCGAACCACCCGCGTGTCGGACTCGGAAGATCCGGTGGGCAACGCCAGTGTGCCGTCCAGCTTCAGCAGGTCAGCGCCGACCTCGGTCATCAGCGACAGTGCGTCAGAGCCCGTGCCGAAGTTGTCGAGTGCCACCCGCACGCCGATGCGGCGCAGCGAACGAACGGTACGAATGGCATCGTCGGCGTCGCCGAGCAGTGTTGCTTCGCGCGCCTCGATCACCAGTTGGCGCGGACGTAGCGAGTGCTTGCGCAACAGTTCGACCACACGGGTCACGAACGTCGGCGACGACAGCTGCTGACGAGAAACATTCACGTGCACCGAGAAGCGATCATCGACGGTGCCATCGATCATCCAACGCTCGGTTGCGACGATGGCTTGTTCGAGCACCCAGTCGCCGATCGGCCCGATCGTTCCGGTGTCTTCAGCGAGACGAACGAAGTGGCCGGCTTCGAGGCGTCCGCGAGTGGGGTGATCCCACCGCAGCAACGCCTCGGCAGCCACCGGCTTCTCCGTGACCGCCGAGAAGATCGGTTGATACTCCACGTGCAGTTCGCCGTCACGAAATCCGCGGGCCAGATCAGATGCGAGCTGTGTGCGGTCTCGAGCCTCAGCCCGCAGGCGCGGCGACGCGATCGCTGTGTTCGACCGGCCGCGCCGTTTGGCCACATGTAGTGCGGCGTCAGCGTCTGACAGCAGCTGTTCGGCGGCGTCGCGGCAGCTCTGCGGATCTAACGCCAGAGCGGTGTCACCGTCCAACGTCGCAACGCCGATGCTGACCGACAAGTCGATGTCGATCTGTTGCACCGTCAAACGCCCCGTCAACACTTGGCGAACTCGATTGGCCAGTTCGTCGGCTGCGACGGGAGATGTGAGTCCATGGCACAACACGGCAAATTCGTCACCGCCCACTCTGGCGACGATGTCGTCAGGCCGAACTGCCGTCGTGAGTCGTTGGGCTGCGGCGAGGATGACTCGGTCGCCAATGTGATGGCCGAGCGCGTCGTTCACGTCTGCCATGCCGTCGATGTCGACCATCAGCACAGCAAGTTCGTGGCGCCCAGCGGCAATGGACGCCGCCAACGACCCGATTGCAACAGGCCGCGTGACCAAACCCGTCGCCGCATCGTGACGGATCTGTTGATGCAGGTGTTCGGTTCTGGTGACCTGATCGGTGATGTCGCGGCACAGCACTCCCATGAAACCCTGTCGGATCGACGTGGGATCGTGGCGAACTACGACCGTCACTTCGTACGTTGCGCCGGGTTCCTCTGGTGCGGCCAGGTTGATGTGACCCTGCCAGCGGCCCCCGTCGGGGCCTGCGAGTACCGACGCCGGGATCTGATCGACCACATCGTTCAGCGGCAGTCGCCCCCCAGGATGCGCATGGTCGGGTGGCCGGAAGAGCAAACGGCCGGCGGCGTTGGCATCGATCATCGTGCCGTCGAGCCCGATCACCAGCGTGGCCGCCTCGGATGCATCGAGAAGTTCGCGCAACGCCACGAGCGCGTCGATCTCACGGCCGGTGTCTTCTCGGGTGGTGTTGATCGGTGCATCCATGTGCGCAAGCTCCGTTGATCCATCGGCGTTGTGCGGTAGCAACTTGAAGCTGCAACGTAGACCTTGGAGTTTGTGCCGGAGTCGATGCTGGAAGCCGTGCTGGAAGTCGTGCCGATCTGTCGGAACTCGACCCGACGATAACCTGGCCGGGTATGACCGAACCCCGCAGCATCCTCACGGTCCACGCTCACCCCGACGACGAGGCCTCCAAAGGCGCGTCAACGCTGGCCAAATACCATGCGGAAGGTGTCCACACCGTACTTGTGTGTTGCACCGGCGGCGAGGAAGGCGATCTGCAGAACCCATCGCTGCGCGATCACGGAAATCCGTTCCACGGTCTTACTCCCGAGGAAGAGCGGCACCTCGTTGCCTCGCTGCGACCAGCGGAGTTGGCGCTCTCTGCGAAGGTGATCGGCTTCGACGAGGTCGTCATGCTGGGGTATCGCGATTCAGGTATGGCCGAGAGCGAACCGAACCAGCATCCCGAAAGCTTCTTCCAAGCCGACATCGACGAGGCCACCGGCCGTCTCGTCGCAGTGATCCGACGCACTCGCCCGCAGATCATCATCACGTACGCCGACGATCACCAGAACTATCCACACCCCGACCACATTCGGGTGCACGACATCTCGGTGCTCGCGTTCGAAAGAGCGGGTGACCCGAACTGGTATCCGGAACTCGGCGACCCGTTCGCGCCGTCGAAGCTGTACTACACGGCCTGGAGTCGTCGCCGCATGATCGCCATTCACGAGGCGCTGTTGCGATTGCGCGGAAAGTCGCCGTACGACGACCGGTGGTTCAATCGCCCAGATGTCGATGCCCGAGTGACCACCCGAATCGAAGTAGGCGAGTATCTGTGGGCGCGCACACAAGCGTTGCTCGCGCACGCGACGCAAGTCGACCCTTCCGAAGCGTTCTGGTTCGGGCTGTCAGACGAAGAGCTGGCAGAGGTCTATCCATATGAAGATTGGATTCTCGCCGTGTCGCACGTCGGTGTGATCCCGTCTGGCGAAGACGGCGACATCGAGGACGATCTGTTCGCCGGCGTGTCGCTCGAGGCCCGTGCATGAGCGTTCAGTACAGGGTTGCGATCACCAAGAAAGACGAGCTGGTCGACGGCCCAGACGACGCTGACATCATCGTCACGGTGCCGCACGCGGTCGCCACAGAAGACAGGTTTGACGCCACCGTGGAGTTCATGCGTGGTCGCCTCAAGGCCGCCGGTCACACCGGTGACATCTTCGAGCTCCTACGTTCCGGCAGCGCCACCTCCGCCATTCGGGCGATCGCCAACTCAAGCCCGTAGGGGCGAGCAACGGCTATTGGGTGGAGCGCATGACCTTGCGGAGGTCGCGGTAGCCGATGAGCACGGCTCCGGCGGCTTCGATCGCGGCTGGCAACGCTGGATCGTTGGTGACGAAATCGAGGTCGTCGATCCACTCTTCGGCGGACGGCGTGAGGGCTCGCACTTCAAGCGTGTCGATGGCCGGCTGCACATGGAGTTCGGTCACGCCGGGCGCAAGATTCGCCAAGGCACTCATCACGCGTTCACGCGATCCGGCGGCCAGTCGTGATCGAAGTGATCAGGGAAGACGACCCCTTCCGCTGCAGCGAGCTTGCGGAATGGGAAACCGGCCTGCTCTTCTGAGACTGTCGACGGCAGCCGTATGGGAAGGTGAAACATGCAGGCCAGCTCGAGGTAGACGTCGAAGAACTCTGGACGGAGCGTGATGGCCGTGAGATGCGGAGCGAGGTGAGTGACGTCAATGCCCCACGCAATCGCCCGCTCGATCTGTGCCTGGAGTTCGCGGAACACTTCCGAAGGGTCGGCGTGCTCCCACAAGTCGGCCAGGTCGCGAGGGAACCCTGTCTCCCCAGACAACAGCGACGGGGCATGGGTGACTGGACCCCAGCGGTACGTCTCGTGCTCTGCGTTGAGAGTGAGATGCACACCAATGTCGTCGGTGGGTTGATACAACGTCGCCGCATGGCGAGCCCATGGTGCTGGAACCATGATCGACGCACAGGTGGCGACGCCCTCGCGGATGGCCCGATACACCCCGATTGTGGCGGCGTGGCACGAACCCAAGTCGTCGCACGACAAGATCACGAGCTTCGCGTCGGCGTCATACCCGAGGCGTTCAGCAAGCGAATCGACAATCAGTGACACGCCGCTAACGCTACCCAAGCGATGGCGATGAACACCGCTCGACAGCGATGGAACCGACGAGCCACAGGTGATCGAATTGATGGTCGAATAGGTGGTCGAATCTTCTCGTTTGCCACTTGTGCTGGCACAGCTGAGGTGTCAGCCGCCTGCGCACTCGCTCCACAAGCCAAGGTTGTCCGCCTCAGCGGCGCGGGCGGCGTCTACGAACGTTTCAGCGAAAGCGATGTTCGGTGGAATCGTGAGGGGCTGGGCGAATCCGTCGCGAGTCATCGCCTCGTTGACGAAGAGGTCATCGCTCGTCCGGTACACGTACGCCAGTAGGCGCCCGTAATCGTCGTGTGCCACCACGTCGCGAACGAGGCGCACCTCGGTGTCGAGCGGCAACAGCTCGACGATGTGGGCCGCTGCGGCATCACCGAAACACTCTGCAGGGTTGCCTGGCCGGCTGGTGTTGCCCTCGTGAGCAATCTCCGGTGTATCGATGCCGGTCAGACGCACGCGCTCCTCGCGCCCGTCGATCAGAACGTCGATCGTGTCACCATCCACATGATGCTCCACGACTGCGGAACCGGGCGGCTCGGCCGTATCGGCCGTATCGGTCGTGTCGGCCGTATCGGTTCCAGCGGCTGGTGTGGTGGAGTCGCTGTGGTCGTCGGGCGAGCAGCTCGCCAAGAGGATCGACGCAGCAACGAGGACGGCCCGCAGCGGCCGCGGCGGCAGAGGCATCGTCAGGTTCTACCAGGACTGTGCCCAGCTCACCCTGGGCACCAATCCCCTACAGGCGTTCGATGATCGTGCCGGTGCCCAGCCCGCCGCCACAGCACATGGAAATCAGGCCGTACCGACCTTGGGTGCGCTCCAACTCGTACAGCGCCTTCGTCACCAGGAACCCGCCGGTTGCGCCGAGCGGATGGCCGAGCGCGATGGCACCGCCGTTGGGGTTGGTCTTGGCCGGGTTTGCGCCAACCTCCTTGGCCCACGCCAGCACGACCGAGGCGAACGCCTCGTTGATCTCGAATGTGTCCATGTCGTCGATGGTCAGCCCCGTGCGGGCCAACATGTGGCGGGTGGCATCCATCGGTCCGGTGAGCATGAGCACCGGGTCGGTGCCCACGAGACAGCTGTCGACGATTCGGGCCCTCGGCGTGAGCCCGAGTGCGGCCGCCTTTTCCTCCGTCATCATCAGCACGGCGGAGGCACCATCGGAGATCTGCGACGAGTTGCCCGCAGTGTGCACACCGTCTTCACGGGCGACGGGCTTGAGTGACGCGAGCTTCTCGAGGGTGGTGTCGCGCAGGCCCTCGTCACGACTGACGCGATGAGTGGTGCCGGTGGGCTTCCCCTCCTCGTCGAGGTCGGGAGCATCGACCGCAACCCATTGGCCAGCGAACCGATCTTCGTCCCAAGCCTGAGCGGCGAGCTCTTGCGACCGCAGACCGAAGGCGTCGCAGTCGTCGCGGGTGATGCCCCATTGATCGGCAATGCGCTCGGCGCCTTCGAACTGTGAGGTCATCTCGTGCTGTGCGAAGTACGGCTTGGGAATCGGCACGCCCAACCCAAGCTTCTTCGAGGAGTTGCTGCCGATGGGAATGCGGCTCATGTTCTCGACGCCGCACGCAATCGCCACATCGGTCACACCAGACCCGATGAGTGCCGTGGCGAGGTTGGTGGCCTGCTGGCTGGACCCACACTGTGTGTCGACTGTGGTCGCCGCAGCAGAAAACGGCAGGCCGGCCGCCAGCCACGAGGTGCGGGTGATGTTGAAACTTTGCTCGCCCACTTGGCTGACGCAACCACCGACGACTTGGCCGACCTCGGCCGGGTCGAGGCCCGTACGCTCGATAACCGCACGCTGTACTTGGCCGAGCAACGTCGCCGGATGGACGGACGCCAGCCCTCCGTTGCGACGCCCAATGGGGGTGCGGACTGCATCGACGATGACGACGGAACGGCTCATAGCAACCAATGGTACGAACTGTGGCAATGGCACTGGTAGTCCGTGCCCGCGGGGTAGCACTGCGTCGCAGCCGTCGGCGTGCCGAGCGGTAGCGTCTCGGCCTATGAGCACTACTGCGACGAACACCGAATTGCTCGACCGATACCGCCGGGTACTCCCGTCGTTCGTGTCGCCGTACTACGCCGAACCCATTTCGATCGACCATGGCGAAGGCTCATATGTGTACGACCTCGATGGAACGCGCTACCTCGACTTCTTCGGTGGTGTGCTCACCACGATGATCGGCCACAACGAGCCCAGTGTCACCGCCGCGGTGCAAGCACAGGCCGCCAAAGTGATGCACACATCGACGCTGTACCTCAGTGAGCCGATGATCGAGTTCGCCGAAATGGTTACCGAAGCATCCGGTATTCCCGATGCCCGCGTGTACTTCACACCTTCGGGAACCGAGGCCAACGACGCTGCGTTGTTGCTGGCGACGAGCTATCGCAAGTCGAATCAAGTCCTCGCCGTGCGCAACAGCTACCACGGCCGCTCGTTTCAGACTCAGGCGATCACGTCGCACTCGTCGTGGAAGTCCACGGCGGTGTCGGGGCTGCAGGTGCAGTTCGTCCAGGGTGGGTATCGATTGCGATCACCGTTCCGAGACCTGCCAGACGCTGAGTTCATCGACGCCTGCGTCGCTGACCTCGTGCAGATTCTCGACATGACTTCGGCGGGCGATGTCGCCTGCATGATCGCCGAGCCGATTCAGGGTGTGGGCGGTTTCGCCACACCGCCAGACGGCATGTTTGGGGCGTTCCACAAGGAACTCAGCAATCGTGGCATCCTCTTCATCGCCGACGAGGTGCAAACGGGTTGGGGTCGAACTGGCGAACACTTCTGGGGCTATCAGGCGCATGACATCACGCCCGACATGCTCACGTTCGCCAAGGGCGTCGGTAACGGCATCACATTGGCCGGTGTCGTCGCTCGGGCCGACATCATGTCCACCATCAACGTGCTCCAGTTTTCAACGTTCGGTGGCAATCCTCTGTCGGCCGCGGCCGGCGCGGCGACGTTGCGTTACGTCCAAGATCACAATTGTCAGGCCAACGCCAAAATGATGGGGGAGCGATTCGCCGCGGCCATGACACCCACCGCCGACGCAACGCCGTGGATCGCCGAAATGCGTGGTCGTGGGCTGATGTGGGCGTTCGAAGTGTGCGAACCGGGCACCACCAACCCAGACAAGGGTCGCACCGGCGAGTTCCACGAGGCGTGCAAGCGCCACGGGCTCCTCGTCGGCAAGGGCGGTCTGTACGGCAATGTCGTCCGTCTCGCTCCGATGCTCAACATCACCCAACCGGAACTCGACGAAGGAATCGCCGCGCTCACCGCAGCAATCGCCGACGTGCCCTGATGAGTGAGTTCAGCGTCCAGTTCCTCAACCATCCACCTGCAGAACTCGGGGTCGAGGTCCGGTTCGTCCACGTGGTCGGCACCGGCGGTCGGGCCACGGTGTTTGTCGACGACCGAGCCGATGACGAAGCGGTCGCCGAGGGATGGCCACAGCACTTTGTCGGGGTGATCGACGGGGCGGCGTGGTGGGCAGTGGACGTTCCGGCCGGGCGCGACCCGAGCTATGGGTCATCGATCGATCTCCGCCAGTTTCACACCATGGTTCCAGAGCACCATTGGCTGTCTGCTGGACGCGCCGTGCAGCTCGTCGAGTGGGCGCGCACACACCGGTTCTGTGGGCAGTGTGGCACCCCTACTCAACTGTCGCCAGGCGAACGGGCGATGCGATGCCACGCGTGTGGACTGTTGGCCTTTCCACGTATCGCCCCCGCAATGATTGTGTTGGTGACGCGAGGGCCATCCGGGCCCGATCAGGAAATTCTCCTCGCCCGCGGCGTCCAGTTTCAGGGCCCGATGTACTCGTGCTTGGCAGGCTTCGTCGAAGCGGGCGAGTCACTGGAAGACGCGGTAGTTCGAGAAGTCCGAGAAGAGGTGGGATCAACGTGGGCGACGTGCGGTACATCAGCAGCCAACCGTGGCCGTTTCCACACAGTCTGATGGTGGGATTTCGTGCGGCCTACGTGTCTGGTGAGATCACGCCCGACGAACATGAGATCGTCGATGCGGGCTGGTACCGGCGTGACCACCTGCCCAACATTCCGCCGTCGATCTCCATCGCCCGCAAACTGATTGACGGTTGGATCACAGAGACCGATTGATCCGCGCAACTCTGTTTTATGCCGACGCAAGATGCTTGCGGAAGTAGTCGAGAATGATCTCGGCGCGCATCTGTCGGTGCACCGGGGAGCCCGACCGCGACAACTCATGGTTTTCAGCTGGGAATCGGTAGAAGTCCACCTCGCGGCCCAGCAGTTTCAGGGTCACCCACAGTTCTTCCGACTGATTGATGGGGCATCGAAAGTCGTTCTCCGAGTGAATGATGAGCATCGGGGTGTGGATGTTGTGCGCCAGCAGAATGGGCGACATCCGCAGGTACTCATCGGGGTCCTCCACTGCGTTGGGCCCGTGGGTTGCTCGGAAGAACGTCGCAATGTCGGCCGAGTGTTCCTCGGTGAGCAAGTTGTTGACCGCCCGTTCCGAACAGACTGCCCGGAACCGTTCGCCATAACGAGCAGCGAGCGTCGTCGCCATGTACCCGCCGTAGCTTCCCACCGAGCATGCCCACCCGAGATGGGTCTGCAGACGGGTACCGCGCGAGTGCGCCATCGAGCGCCGCGATCACATCGTCCACGTCGACCGAACCCCAACCGGTCCCCGGATGCTGTGGGTGCTTCGGCCCCAAGATCGCCTGCCCCCAGGCGGCGTGGCGCCCGCTGCTCCCACGCGGATTGGTCATCACGACCATGAAACCGGCCGCAGCTTGCATCTGGGCCTCATCGAAATATGACTCGCCGTACTGGGTGAAAGGTCCGCCGTGCACGTTGAGCAACACCGGGTGTGAACCGCTCTGGTCGTGATCGGGTGGAACCATCACCCACACGTCGATCTCGTCAGAGCCGTCGATGCACGACACCGTGAACTTGTCCCATCCCAGCCGAATGGACGAGATTCGGGTCACTTGAACGTCGGTGTCGTTGCGCTTCACCCAGAGTTCGCCACCGTGGGCAACTTCAGAACGCACGGTTGCCAACACGGGCTCGCCTTGGCCGCCCCGGGCAAGGTCGTAACCGTGCACGACTTGGCGACCTTCCACGATTCGCTCCGGCATCGTGCCTTCGAGGTTGACGCGGAACAAATGCACGTCGCCCCGGTCCTCAGCGGCCGCGATCAATGTTGACGGCCGACTCCCACACCGGCGCTTGCGGGCACGACCCGGCGAAGAAGGTTCGATCGAGACCCGTGCTGATCCAACGATGGTCGCCGCCATCGACCGAAATGACTCCGATGTGCATGTTTTGGGGGTAGGTCGTCGGGTCGCCGTTGCCGATGAACGCGATGTGTGTGCCGTCAGGTGATACCACCGGAGCGGCACATCGATGCGGTCCCACCAGTGATGCGGCGGCGTTCCGCCTCGAGCGTCACGACGTAAATATCTTCAGCCGGGTCGGTGTCCCACTCGTCGTGGCCGCCCCCAGCCGTGGCCACGCCAGACGAGTCGGCGAGCCATGAAATGCCCCCGTACGCGAACTCACCGGGGGTGAGGTTTCGCGGCGAGACCCGTTCCGTCAGCAGCTACGACATACACATGCTGTGGGCGATCGAAGACCCAGTTTTCACCATTCAACCTCGACAGGAAACGCTCGATCTTTCGCGGTGATTGCCAACTTTCGTCCTTGGCTGTGTAGCGCTCGTCGCGAGTGCGGCTGGTGAAAGCGAACCACTTGCCATCGGGTGACCATGCGATGTCGCCGAGCCCGTCGGGCATGGCGCACACGGTGCGTACCTCACCTGGGCCCTCGATCGGCATCACATGGAGCGTTGGCATGGATTTGTCGTCGCTTCGTCGACTGGCGAATGCCAACCAGCGGCCGCACAGGCGACCACGTCGGGTTGGTTGTCTGATGGCCCGGATGTGAGTGGTTGGCCGTCGAGCCACACCCGGCTGCGAACCGTATTGCCCTCGAGGTCGGCGGTCGTGCACGACCGCAGCGACATGTGTGCCGTCGCGGCGACAAGCCGGCTGGCCAACGGAGGAACGTAGGTGGATGAGTTCCCGTGCAATCTCGGCGGTGGAACGCTCGAACGAACTCGTCGTGGGTTGGATTGGGTTGGACGAAGGCGCACCGGTCACCTGGCCGAGAGTAGACGAGCCGCGAGAGGATGAACGCTGCGGTGTACTGCTTCCGAGGTCCCCCGGTCACGAAATCTCGGGGAACATCTCGAGTTGTTCCCACGTCACGGCTACCTCGCTCACTTCCTTCCACACCAAGCGTCCGCGAGCGCCGTGCGGACGACGAACCTGCAGCGTTTCGGGGCGGTGCGACCTCGCGGAGCCGTCGCTGTCGCGGAGCGTGATACTGCCGTCCTTCTCGATGCGTACCACTTTGCCGACCATCCATCGCCGGCCTTCGAGTCGCTTGAAACGAATCGGCTCGCCCGGTTTCAAGCCAACGGCGTCGAGCATTCGGTCGTCAATCACACGCCGGTGATACGACGATTGAGCTTGCGCATGCCACCGAGCCAACGACCATGGTCGGCGCCGCGCAACGCCATGTAGTCGCTGACCTCTGGATGGGGGAGGATCAGGAATCGCTCGTCGCCGATTGCCTCGAGTACAGCCTCGGCAACTTCTTCGGGTTCAAGAATCGCAGCAACCTGACGAACAACGCTGCCGCCCACGAACTGGTCGTCAGCGATGTTCACCATGTTGGTGTTCACCCCCTGCGGGCACAGGCAGCTCACCTTGAGACCTCGGTCTCCATAGGTGATCGAGAGCCACTCGGCGAACGCCACCGCCGCATGCTTGGTGACGCTGTACGGCGCCGACCCGATCTGGGCGAGCAAACCAGCAGCCGACGCAGTGGAACAGAAGTAGCCCTCGCCTCGTTCCAGCCAGCCGGGCAGCAACCGCCGGGCGGCCCACCGGTGAGCGTGAACGTTGACGTCGAAGCTCACGTTCCACAAACTCTCGTCGCTCATCGGATCGTGGCCCGCACCGACTCCAGCGTTGGCGAAATACAGATCGACCGGGCCGAACTCGGCCTCGGCCGCATCGATCAAAGCGATGGTGCCCGACTCCACGCTCATGTCGGCGGCGACACTGAGTGCACCCGCAAGGTCGGCAGCGACATCGTCGGCGCCGTGCAAGTCAGACACCACCACCTGCGCTCCCGCCGCGTGAAGAGTTCTCGCAATGGCAGAGCCGATGCCGCCCGCTGCGCCAGTCACCACGATGTGTTTTCCAACTACGTCCACCCGCCCATCGTAGGTGCGCGCGCGATCAGGAAAAGCAAGGTACGGTGACAAGCGATGACTGACCAAGACATCACCCCCACCCATGCTGATCGACCCAACCGTCGATCATGACCGTGTCCTCGGCGAAGCGCTGAGCATCATTGATGGCGCGTTGGCGCAGATGATGCAACGAGAGTTGGTGTCGTCGGGCGAGGTCGCAGACCTCTTGCTCGACGTGCGCACACTCCTCACATCAGCTCGGTAAACCACCGGCTCGAAAGCAACCGGCGCGTTCAGGTCAGACGCGCGGGCTTGCGTGCCCGTTCAGCTCCTACGACGCAGCCAGGTCTTTGAATGCCTTTTCGAAACACTTCGTGAGTAGCTCCGGTGCCTTCACTGCGGCGGTGTCGATGTTCACACCGATGTCGAGGCTGCCCACGTACGACATGAGTGTCATGTTGAACGCCACCCCGGCCAGCGGACCGACTGGATAGATCTCCAGGATCTGTGCGCCTGCGATGTAGCACGGCACCGGGGACGCCTTGACGTTCGAGGTGGCAAAGTCGATCGTTTGGCTCTGCTGTCGAGCGAGGCGAGTGATCAACGACGTTGGCAACGTGGAGGCGAACGCAGCGAGACTGTCGAGTCCTCCGGATTCCTTGCTTTCGGCTTTCGCCGTAGTGGTTGCCTCCAGGATCAGGTGGAAGCGCTCGGCCACTGACATCTCGCCTGTGGGAACGAGCATCCTGGCGAGGGAAAACGCGTTTGCGCCCGACGATTCGGTGCGAGTAGAGATCGCCATGGTGGTGCGGAGGTATTCCACCGGCGCCCCCATGCGACGGTGGTAGTCGCCAGCCGCTTGTGCAGCTGACGCGATGAAAGCGGTGTTGAGCGTGCCCCCTAGGCGGTTGGACGCGTCTTTGGTCTCCCGAAACGGAACGCGGAGCACCTCGACTCGCCGGTGCAACGATCGGTCTGTCCACAGTGGCGACCGGGCAGCGTCGGTATCGGAAAGTTGGCTGACGACACCTTTCACTGTTTTCACCGCCGCATTCGAAGCAGCGGGAATGCTCGCCGGGTCCATCAACAGCTCTCTGACTTGCTTGGCGAGGCCCAACGGCATTCGAATGCCGCCGGCCACGAACTCGCGGACGGCACTACTCGTCGATTGGTGAACACCATCACTGTGGTGGTCGTTCTCGCCCTCGATTGGCGGCGGTTCCGGGGCGTCGCGTTCGAAGTCGAGGTACTGCAGCGAAAGTTCAACGCCGCGCTCGCCATCGGTAATGGTGTGATGCATCTTCTGCAGCACGGCCGCCTTGCCGCCACGCATACCTTCGATGATGACGAACTGCCAGAGTGGTCGGGTGCGCTCGAACGGATCGGCCAGGATCACGGTGCAGATGTCGAGCACCTGACGCAGCGTTCCCGGCTTTGGGCAGGCAATCCGACGCACGTGAAGGTCGATGTCGAAGTCGGGGTCCTCCACCCACACCGGCGGTGAGATGTTCGCTGGCTGAGGGGCGACACGTTGACGAAGGCGGGGCACGGCTCGTGTGGCGCGGTCGAGCCGACGGCGAAATGCATCGAAGTCGGGTGCTCGGTCGAGAATCGACACCGTGCCGATGATCGACGAGAGATGGGGATCCTTTTCGAGACGCCACATCAATCCCTCGGCGTCGCTCATCTCCCGATCGAACCGCATCTCGCTCATCGTCGCAGCCTAGATGTGCTGACTCGAGTGTGCCCGCTTTGTGTGCCTGCTTCGTGTGCCGCCTGTGTAGTGAACCAGCGTTACTCGATGCCGATCCGTCGGTAGATCTGGCGAGCGATCCGAGCGAGCACTGCCCCCACCACCACGCCACCTACGACGTCGGAGGCGTGGTGAATTCGTACGTAGGCTCGGCTGATCGCAACGGAAGCAGCGATCGTGCCCCAGAGGGGCACCGAGCGCGCACCATGCCACCGAATGAGCGTGATGGCAGCGAACGTCGCTGCCGATGCGTGCCCTGACGGAAACGACGATGTCGTCGGTGTTCTCAGCTCGAATCGCTCGTCTCCAGATGGCGTCGGCCGAACGCGCCGAAAGATGCGCTTGATGCCTTGGTTGACGATGAGGCTCTCGGCTCCGATTCCGGCTGCGAGCGCAATCGTCTGGTCGACCCGGCCGGTTGCCAACCCCCGTGCGATCCCGGCGACATGCCAGATGGCGCTGAACTCGCCGCTGTGGGTGGCTGTGCTGAAGAACCGGTCGGCGACAGGATTGCCCGCGCACGTTCTCAAGTGTGCGATCGACTGCCTCATCGAATGATTGCACCGCTGCGCGCAAGCCCTCTGGCGAGGTGATACTCATGCCGAGACAGGTTCTGCGGTGGGGTGCAGCCGCACCGGTGCTTCAACACTGGCCAGTTCGGGGTTTCCGCCGAACTCGGGACACCATCGTTGATACGAGCAGTACGAACAGAGTGCGCCGGGTCGTGGCCGGAAGTCGTCGCGTTCGCAGGCTGTTGCCACCGCCTTCCAGACCGCCGTCGTGCGAGTCGTCATGAACCTCGTCGATTGCTCGGATGGTGTGGCCGTGATGACTTCACCCGACTTCAGATACATCAATCGAATGGCTGCTGGCCTTTTTCCGAAGACCGACTCGCAGAGGAACGAATAGAAGTGCACACCCGACATGCTCTTACGCTCCCAGTTGGGGCTGGGTGCGCGGCCGGTCTTGTAGTCGGTGACCACCAGTTCGCCACGTTCGTCGAGATCGAGTCGATCGATGATGCCACGAAGTGTGAGGTCGCCCACCGGTGCTTCCAACTTGAGTTCGAGGCCGATGTCGCGAACGCGGGTGGGATCTTCGAGATCGAGGTACGCCGATGCGAGGGACCGGCAGTCGTGGTCGAATCGCTCGACTGCCGCGCCATCGAGTTGAAGTTCCGTGAACTCGGGCAGGTGGCGGTACTCGGCGATCGCGGTGGCTACGGATTGATCGAGCGCGGCGGCGGTGCGCTGGGGCGCTGGCCGCAGGAAGAGCAGCTCGAGGGCGCGATGCACGAGCGATCCGCGAGTAGTGGCCACGGTGGGAGCATCGGCCAACTTCTCGATGCTGTTGAACCGAAAGGCGAGCGGGCACGACAGAAACGACTCGACTCGCGACGGTGACAGATTGCGAGGTACTTCCCAGACGTGCATGGATCAGATCGTACGCAACCGGTGTGGCAGCCCGTGATCATCATCGTGCTCATACTGGTGATCTTGAGCATGCATTGCCCGCCAGTGCGACCAAATGGGTCCATGAGCCGGAACTAAACCTCGTCGGCGAACAAGTCGGGACGTACGAACGGTCCGAAATGGTTTTGGTCAGGAAATTCAACGAACTCTTGCGTTGCCGAGACGCTTCGCGACCAACGGCGCGATCGCTGCAGGGCCGTCGCCATCACCGCTGCCGATGATCACCGCGGGCACGTCGATGTTGGGGAGCTGCTCCCAGAGCCCGTTGGTCATCGATGCTGCGAACGTGGCGGATTCCATCTCCGGTGTGCATCGCAACTCGACACCACCGCCGCCACCACTGCCGACCACCGCATCCCGTCGTCGTTGCTGTCGTCGCCAGCCGGCTCGACTGGGGCAAACCCATAGTCGACATAGTTTCGAAGCACCTCAGGGTCGAACTGATTGAGTGGCGGCTTCGAGGCGTAGTTGTCGTAGGCGTGTTCGTAGCTGTCGAAGCGCCGTCGGCGGCGCAGGGCGCCCACCGCCAGTGGGCTGTTCTTGGCCGCATCAACGTCTTCAGTCGGCGGGAACGCGATCGGCTCGAACAACACGAGGCGAGAGAACAATCTGGGTCGCGTCGAGCAGCCAGCAGCAAGGTGGCGCCGCCCATGGAGTGGCCCACTCCGACGAGACCTCCGGCGGGGGCCAGTTTTCGGCCCACAAGGGCGGTATCTGCGCCGCAGTCGGCCCAATCGATGGAGTCGCCGCTGGGCGAGCGGGTGGCACCGTGGCCCCGATGATCGATGCCAAACACGTGGAACCGAGCGCCGAGACAGCGAGCGACGGCCAAGTACGCGTGTGCATGAAAGCCGGTGGCGTGAGAGATCAGCAGCGGCGGCAACGCCGAGCTGCCAGCCAGTTGATGGACGGCGATGAGGGCATCGCCGGACACGACGCGCTCGGTGTTGGCAGGGTAGTGATCGATCACTCGTTGCGTCCGCGACGGCGAGCACGGCTCCATTGCCACGATGCGAGGCGCCCGACGACGGCTCCGGCCACGAACGACACGAGGATCACTGCCCACAAGGGAAATGCGCCCTCCATCCACAAGAACTCGATCGGGGCATCGCCCAAGTTCTGGAAGAAGAACACGGCGATCGCGATGACGATCACCAGGATCAGAATCAACTTGATCGGCGGGCCACTTTCGCCGCTAGCAGCGCTCACCGCTCTTGCGTCGGTTCCGTCATCGTCGAAATTGTCTTGAATTTTGCGGTTCATGTCTCACTCCGTGCCAGCGCCCGAGTTCGTTCGACGGTGACCTTACGTGCCGGTGGCGGCTGGACGCCACTGCATCTGAACGAACCGATTGCTGTCAGCGCAGTTCGTACCCGAATGGGAGCTCGAGACGATGTTGATGAAGGAATTCGGTGTCGGCGAGCAACTCGCGGGTGTTGGCGTCGGCGACGATCTGGCCGCCGCTGATGATGACCGCCCGCGGGCAAGTTGCGAGAGCAAACGGCAGGTCGTGGGTGATGATGAGTTGGGTGGGGGTGAGCTGCAGGAGCAACTCGGCAAGTTCGCGGCGACCCAGCGGGTCGAGGCCGGAAGTCGGCTCGTCGAGCACCAACAGCCCTGGGTCTCATTGCGAGGATTGCGGCCAGAGCCACGCGTCGCTTCTCACCCCCGCTGAGATGGTGTGGCGTTCGATCGATGAGTGCCTCGGCGCCGACCGATGTCAACGTATCGATGACCAGGTCGTCGCGCACCTGGCCGTCGATTCCCAGGTTGGCAGGCCCAAAACCGACGTCGTCGCGGACCGTCTGCATGAACAACATGTCATCGGGGTTTTGGAAGACCACTCCAACACAACGCCGGATGTTCGTCGAGCGTGCCCGGCCCGAGCACACAGTCGCCGACAGTGATGCGGCCCGATTGCAGGTCGAGCAAGCCGTTGAGGTGGAGTGCGAACGTGGTCTTGCCTGATCCGTTCGGGCCCAGCACAGCGACGCGTTCACCAGGTGCAACCTGGAGCGATAGATCGTTCAACACCAGACGCTGGTTTCCCGGATATCGGAACGTCAGCGACTCTACGCTCAACGACACTGCGCTCATGTCGACGACACCAGGGCGGCAATCAGAGCGAATGCGACCACCAAGCCAGGTACCGATGCCATCACCCACTCGGGCCATGTGGCCCGACGTTCGTCCAGGTTGGGCATACGACCCGTGAACCCCCGAGCGAGCATTGCGAGGTGAACACGCTCGCCGCGTTCGTACGAACGCACGAACAGCGTGCCTGCCGACGATGCGATGGGGCGCACTTGCCATAACCAGCGCGGATCGTGGCACCTTGCGGTCATCGACCGGCGCATGCGGTTCAACTCGTCGACCATCACATCGAGGTAGCGGAACATGAAGGCGACGATCGACACCATCAACGCCGGTAGTCGAAGCTTGCCCAGCCCTCGAACGATGCTGGGGATCGGTGTCGTCGCCGACACCACGACGCTGGCTCCGGTACCAAGCACGGCCTTCACCACAATGTTGAATGAGCTCCAGAGGCCGTCGATCGACAATGAAATACCGAACACCACGGTTTGTGGTCCGTCGGCGATGAAGGGGATGAATGCTGCAAACAAGACGAACGGGATCACCGCTGCGAGGCGTACGAGGACGATAGCGACAGGAATTCGAGCAACGACCACGATCGCGACAAGGACGGCGGCCGCGAGCGCGAAGACTCCCACTTCTCGACGTGGGGTGACGGCGACTATCAGGACAAAGATGAAGAGCCCGAAGAGCTTCACTTCGGGCGGCAGGCGATGAACCGGCGTACCGCCAGGAGAATCCACATAGAGATGGCGGTGGTTGCCGAGATGTCCAGTGGTCATCGGCTGCTCACGTGGTACTGAGTCGGGCGCGGGGCCGCCGCGACCCAATGACGATACCGAGGCCGACCGTCAGCGTCACGAGCACTCCACCGAGGCCGGCGACCGCCAGGCTCAGGTTCTGGTTGTCGATGCCGCGGGTCGCATAGTCGGCGAACACTCCGTTGCTCAAAGCGTGGTCGCGTCCGCTCGCGATGAATCCTTCGTCGGTGGCGACCCGCTCCAAGCCATCGGGCGAGGCACCAGCAAATTGGCTGACGACGACGGCGAAGAAGATCGCCGTCAACACCCCTCCGATTGCAAACGCGCGGGCACCGACCTGCGGCCGATCAGAGAGTTGCGCTGGGCCGAGGTCCGCGGCGCCAGCGACCAAGTCGGGCCGAGCTGCAAGCACGGCGGCCACGACGAGGGAGCTGATGACAGCCTCACCGATGCCGATCAAAATGTGTACTCCCACCATGGCTCCGAACACCGTGTCGAACGGGACGGGCGCGCTCGCCCCGAACAACCACTCGAGAGAGAACATCACTGCCGACAGCACGACCGACAGCCCGCAGGCAAGCCCGGTGGCGCCCACCACGCCGGAGGAGTTGGCTGGCAGCACTTTGCGAAACAGTTGAAAAAGCGCCCATCCGCCGAAGGCGGGAACGATCGCCATGTTCAACACGTTGTAGCCAAGCGCCGTGAGCCCGCCGTCGGCGAAGACAATGGCTTGCACGACGACAACAACCGACACGACGAGGGCGCCCGTGAACGGACCGAGCAGGATTGCCGCCAACGCTCCACCCAGCAAATGGCCGGTAGTTCCCGAGGCGACGGGAAAGTTGAACATTTGGGCCGCAAAGATGAATGCCGCGGCGATGCCAGCAAGCGGCACTTGTTTGTCGGACAACTCGCGTGAACTGACGCGAAGTGCGGTGGCAACAAATGCGAAACTGATCGCTGCCGTGACGACGGCCACCCCTGGCTCGAGGAAGCCGTCTGGCGCATGCATGGCGATGATCGGAGTCATGGCATCGCCTCCTCCGGCGCGGCGAACTTCTCAGTCGGGACATTCAGACGGTACATCGTGGTGAGGTTCCACGTCGACCGGCGACATCGCCACAAGCGGCGATTGCGACCGCTGTAGGTCTGCTCAGCTCAGGTGCTTGAGGTACAGGCCGATTTCGGCATTCATCGATACGGGAACGTCGTAATCGGTGCGGTCGGTCACCGCGTCCCAGTTGGCGGCAATTGACTCGGGCGACAGATTCTTGTCGATGAAGCCGGCGCCCTCCGCGATGAACACTTCGGCGACTCGGCCGCCTGCCACCGTGAACAGTCGACCGGTGGCCTCACAGCTTTCGTGGGCCAGGTAGGTGACCACCGGAGACACGTAGCGGGCCTCCAACGACTCGCCGATCTTGCCGAGGATGTCTTCCGTCATGCGAGTCTTCGCGACCGGTGCGATGGCGTTGGCGCGAATGTTGTGTTTGGCGCCCTCTTGGGCGAGGACACGAGTGAATCCGACGAGGCCCATCTTTGCCGCGCCGTAGTTGGCCTGACCGAAGTTGCCGAACACTCCAGCGCCAGATGCGGTGCTGATGACGCGGCCGTAGGCCTGCTCACGCATGAGCGGCCAGGCCGCCTGCGTGACGTTGTAGGCGCCGGTGAGGTGCACGTCGATGACCGCCTGCCACAAGTCAGGAGTCATGTTGTGGAACGACTTGTCACGAAGAATGCCAGCGTTGTTGATGACGATGTCGACCCGCCCGAACGCATCGAGCGCAGTCTGAACGATTGCCTTCCCGCCTTCGGACGTAGCGACCGAGTTGGTGTCGGCTGTCGCCTCGCCGCCAGCCGCCTTGATCTCGTCGACGACTCGTTCTGCGGCACCTTTGTCGCTGCCGGTGCCGTCGACTGCGCCGCCAAGATCGTTGATGACCACGAGCGCACCGCGTGAAGCGAGCATGAGCGCATGCTCGCGGCCAAGCCCACCGCCCGCGCCAGTGATGATTGCTACTTTGCCGTCAAACCCAAGAACGTCAGTCATAAGCCGAAAAACCTACCGCGGGCCGATCGCTCCCGCCCAACCGCCGTCCATCTTGTTCGTCAGTCTGGTCCGGCGGTGCGCTCTGCGGCGATTGCCTTCAGGGCGTTGTAGTCGAGCTTTCCGTTCACGGCCCGGTTGACCGACTCGATCTGGTGAACTGTCTTGGGTGCCTTGTAACGCGCCAGCTTGCCCTTCACGTGTTCGACGATCGCGTCGCTGTTGAACACCGCTCCAGGCCGAAGTTCGACGAGCGCAGTGATGGCCTCCCCGAAGCGTTCGTCGGGCAGGCCGACGACAGCCGCGTCGGCTACATCGGGATGTAGCTTGAGGCACTCCTCGACCTCCTCGGGATACACCTTTTCACCACCGGTGTTGATGCACTGGCTGCCGCGTCCGTGCAGCTTGACTGAGCCGTCTGCTCGCACCTCGGCGAAGTCGCCGGGCACCGTGTATCGGCCGCCGTCGATCGTGATGAACGTTCCGGCCGACTTTTCAGGGTCCTTGTAATAGCCGATCGGCGTGTAGCCGCGCAGAGCGACTCTGCCGAGTTCGCCGCTGCCGGGAACGACGTCGTGACCATCTTCGTTGATGACGCGCGCTCCTGGTCCAAGTCGGAACTCCGCTGTTTCGTCCCCGTCACCTCCGGCTGTTGTTGTATTCGTGGCCATGCCGATCGCCTCGCTCGAGCCGAGCGCATCGACCAGGATCAGTCGACTGTTGTGACGGAGCAGGCCATCTTTGGTGCCCTTGGACCACATGACCCCAGACGACAAAATCACCCGCAACGACGAGATGTCCCACCGATTCGGTTCGGCGTCGAGTGCAGCCAAAATCGGCTTGGCGAACGCATCGCCGACGATCGACATCGATGTCACCGAGTACTGCACGATGGTGTCGAGGAGCTCCGCTGCGTCGAACTTGCGACCGACCATGCACGTGATGGAACCGCCCATCAACAAGTTGGCGAGCGCGTTGAACAGGCCGGTGCCATGCATGAGGGGCGCCCCAGGCATGTTGAGTGGGCCAGGCTTGGTGGTGCGCGCAGCCAATGCGGCGTAGTCGGGCTCGGGTCCGATCGAGTTCTTGTTGCTGGAGTCGAGTGCGCCGAAGAGGTCGTCTTGTCGCCACATGACGCCCTTCGGCATGCCGGTGGTGCCGCCCGTGTACAGCAGAAACAGATGATCACCACTTCGTCCCCATGGTGCGCGAACTCGCGATGTCGCCGTGGTCGCGGCGGCCTCGTACGGAATCGCCCAGTCCGGACACGCGCAGGTGCCATCGTCGACCCAGAGCCACAGACGAATACGCGGCACTCGGTCTCGAATGGCCTCGATATCAGGGACGAAGGCACCGTGGAAGACGACGGCGACGACGTCGGCGTTGTCCCAGAGGTACACGAGTTCGTCTGCCGCATATCGATAGTTCGTGTTCACCGTGGCCATGCCGACTTTGAACGCTCCGAAGAGGCTCTCGATGTACTCGGGGCAGTTGTAGAGGTACTGAGCGACCTTGTCCTGTTCCGTCAGCCCGGCGTCGAGCAGAGCTTGCGCAACGCCATCTGCTCGTCGATCGAACTCGGCCCACGAGAACGCGCGATCGCCCTGTTGTTGGGCGAGTGCGTCTGGAATCGAGTCAGCGATGGTCTCGAAGGCGTCTGCGAGGTTCCATCCGTGGGTCGTTGGTGTCACGCCGTCCGACAGTACTTTCGGTGGCACCGGGTTCCTAACCTTCGGCCATGTTCGTCGATGAAGCCAGGGCCATTGCTGAACTCGTGCGGGCCGGCGCCGACGAGGCCGAGCGCCTTCGGCGGCTGCCGCCCGCCACGGTGTCGGCACTTGCAGATGCGGGCATGTTCACCATGTGTCTGCCCACTGCGTATGGCGGAACCGGCGAGGGGCCGCTTGGGCTGGTCGATGCGACGATCGAACTGGCACGCGCCGACGGAGCCGCAGGCTGGTGCGCCGGCATCGCTTCGACAACATCGTCGCTGGCAGCGTTCTCGATCCCGACGTAGCTCGCTCGGTGTTCACCTCCCCATCGGTTGCGACCGGCGGCGTCTTCGCGCCGAACGGAGTTGGCGAGTTCGTCGCGGTGTTGGCTATGGGGGCGTGCACCGTGTGACGGGCCGTTGGCAATGGGGGAGTGGCACCCAGCACGCGGCGTGGATCGTTGGTGGGTTTCATGCAGCTGACGGAACACAACGGGTTGGCCTTCTTTCGCGCGGATCAGGTGACCTTCCACGACACCTGGCACACGTCTGGTCTGCGTGGCACCGGTTCGCTCGACTTCTCGGTCGAACGTGCCGACGTCCGAGACGAATTACGCCAGCATCGTGGGTTCGCCACCCCGTATCGAAGAGCCGATGGCGCGGTTTCCGAACTTCACTTTGCTCGCGCTCGGCGTGTCTGCCGCCGCGCTCGGTATCGCTCGCCGAGCCCTCGACGAACTCGTCGCTGCTCGCGGGGGAGAAGAAGCCGCAGTACTCCACCCGAACCTTGGCGGAGAGCTCGTTCGCCCAAGCTGAGTTCAGCCGAGCCGAGGCCCGGTGGCGATCGGCCGCTGCGTACCTCGGTCGACGAAGTGGGCCGCAGCGTGGGACAGTGCCGTTGCTGGCGGCCAGGTCTCGGTCGATCAGCGAGTTGCCATTCGGCTTGCGGCCGCCCATGCGGTCGCCGAATCTGTCGCAGCCACCACCGCGGCGTGGCAGCTCGCAGGTGGAACGGCGGTGTACGACACCAGTGTGCTCGGGCGTTGTCTGAGGGATGTGAACGTCGTCACCCAGCACATCATGGTCGCGCCGAAACTTCATGAGACGCTCGGCAAACATCTGTTGGGCGCCGAGTTCAACGCCGCAATGGTCTGACGCTGAATGTCTGACCTGACGAATGAATCGTCAGGTTGTTCGCTCCACCAGCCTCAACGGAATAGGAATCTGACATGAGTGACGAGGAGATGGACCTGATCGAAGCCATCAAGAACAACACGGGCGATCCGTCGGTTCACCGATCAGCCGTGAGCGATGCCGACATCGAACGTTGTCTTGCAAGCCGCCCAGCAAGCACCGTCGGGTGGCAACGTCCAACCGCAGCAATACGTCGTGATCACCGACCCCGACGTCAAACGGGCCGTGGGGCGTGGTACCAGAAGGCTTACCACCGCTACGAGGCGTCGTTGCCCACCCGCGAGTTGCCCGACCCGGCCGCACAGGCATCGTGGGAGTCGCACCACCGAAGCGAGCCGCCACCTCGCCGACAACATGGGGCAGGTGCCAGCCATGGTGCTGTTTCTGCAGCCGATCATCCCGTGGGGTTCAGCCGATGCCGAGGGGCCGCTGGACATTGGGCGTCTCGACGCGTCGGTGTACCCGGCGGTTCAGAACTTCTGCCTCGCCGCCCGATCGATCGGGCTCGGCACTGCGCTCACCACGGTGGTCCGCGTGTACACCCGTGAGGTTCTCGACCTGCTCGGCGTGCCGGTCGACCGGTTCGAGATCGCAGCGCTCGTGCCAGTGGGTTACCCGCAAGGCAAATTTGGTGTGGCGCCGCCGAAAGCCCGCATCGGCAGTGACCCACTGGAACGCCTGGTCGAACAAACGGCGCTAGCCGCCCACCGAGTATCAGACGCCGTATGCCTCATCGATCAGGTGATCAGCTGACCGTCGACCACATCGAGCGAATGGTAACGTGGCCGACTCGCCTACCGATCGATTGTGCGCAGTCTGTCGTACGCTCCGCACAGCCAGCAGTCACACCACACAGATGTCGATTCTGGCGATAGCGTTGCGGGGCTATGTCTGAGAACCCCCTCTCCGGTCGTACCGCCCGCCGCGACGACCTTCGTAATCTCGCAATTGTCGCCCACGTCGATCACGGCAAGACCACCCTCGTCGACTCGTTGTTGCGCCAGTCTGGTGCGTTCAGCGCCCACGAAACCCTCACCGACCGAGTGATGGATTCCAACGATCTCGAACGCGAGAAGGGCATCACCATTCTCGCCAAGAACACGTCGGTGCCATGGCACGGCGTGACCCTGAACATCGTCGACACGCCCGGTCACGCCGACTTCGGCGGCGAGGTGGAACGTGCGCTCACCATGGTCGACGGCATCGTGTTGCTCGTCGACGCGTCAGAGGGTCCGCTGCCACAAACTCGCTTCGTGCTTCGTAAGGCTCTCGCCTACTCGATGCCCGTGATCCTGGTCATCAACAAGGTCGACCGTCCCGACGCACGAATCGCCGAAGTGGTCGACGAGGTCTACGAACTCTTCATGGACCTCGACGCCAGCGCCGATCAGCTCGACTTTCCCATCGTGTACTGCTCTGGGCCGTGACGGCTGGGCAACGCTCGATGCCGACGGTCTCGAAGCCGGCCAGCACGGCACCGATCTCGCACCGCTGTGCGACGTCATCTTGTCGACGATTCCTGCTCCGTCTTACACGCCCGGAGCCCCGTTGCAGGCGTGGGTCACGAACCTCGACGCCAACGCCTATCTCGGCCGCTTGGCGCTTGCCGCATCATCGAAGGCAACATCCAAAAGGGCCAGCAGGTCACGTGGTGCCGCATCGACGGCTCGATGACCAAGGTCAAAGTGGTCGAGTTGTTCCTCACCGAGGCGCTCACCCGCGTGTCGGTCGATTCCGCCGGCCCTGGCGACCTCGTCGCCGTTGCCGGTATCGCCGAGATCTTCATCGGCGAAACCCTCGCCGACCCAGACAACCCAGTGGCGCTGCCCATCATCACCGTCGACGAGCCGGCACTGTCGATGACGCTCGGCATCAACACCAGCCCGCTCGCCGGACGCGAAGGCACCAAGGTCACCGCCCGTCTGATGAAGAGCCGCCTCGACGCCGAACTGGTCGGCAACGTGTCGCTGCGCGTCAACAACACCGACCGCCCCGACGCTTGGGAAGTTCAGGCTCGTGGTGAACTCCAGCTCGCCATCCTGGTCGAGACCATGCGTCGCGAAGGTTTCGAACTCACCGTCGGCAAGCCCGAAGTCATGACCCGCATGATCGACGGCAAGAAGCACGAGCCGGTCGAGCGTTGCACGGTCGACATCCCCGAAGAGCACATGGGCGCTGTCACTCAGCTGTTCGCGGCCCGCAAGGCGCGCATGGAGAACATGTCGAACCACGGCCTCGGCTGGGTCCGCCTCGACTATCTGGTGCCTGCCCGCGGTCTTGATCGGGTTCAAGACCGACTTCATGACGCTCACTCGCGGCACCGGTGTGCTCAGTCACATCTTCGAAGGTTTCGAGCCATGGTTTGGTGAGATTGCCGCCCGTGAACGCGGGTCGATCGTGTCTGACCGCAGTGGCCCGTCAACCACGTACGCCATGGTCAACCTACAAGAGCGCTCCACGATGATGATCGGCCCGGGCACCGAGGTGTACCAAGGCATGATCGTCGGCGAGAACTCCCGTGCGGGCGACATGGACGTCAACGTGTGCCGTGAGAAGAAGCTCACCAACATGCGTGCATCGTCTTCAGATGAAACCGTCAAGATGACACCGCATCGCCAGCTGTCGCTCGAGCACGCGCTCGAGTTCATCGCCAACGACGAGTGTGTCGAAGTGACGCCCAAGAGCATTCGGTTGCGCAAAGTGCATCTCGATCCGCTCCAGCGTCACCGTCACGCCAAGCAGCTCGCCAGCACTACCTCCTAAAGAAATGGTTTGTGTCAGACACAAACCACTCTCTCTGGCACACTTACCACTGTGACGAGCCAAGTGACGCGCGACGCTCTTGATCAGCGAGTCGATGAGCTCCGCAGCATCGTGCGCTCGTTGGGCAATGTGGTCGTAGCTTTCAGCGGCGGCGCCGATTCGGCCTTCCTGGCAGCGATCTCCCATGCCGAATTGGGTCAGAGTGCATTGGCGGTCACGGCTGTTTCGCCGTCGCTTGCCGGTTCCGAAGCCGATGATTGCCGAGCGCTCGCCGCGGAGTGGGGTTTCGCCTGGAGCGCCGTGACGACGCATGAGATGGAACGGGCGGCGTATCGCGCGAACGATGGGGATCGTTGTTTCCATTGCAAGGCCGAGCTCATGGCAGTGGTCGGCCCGATTGCCCTGCAGCGCGACGCCACTGTCGTGCTTGGCGTGAACCTCGACGACTTGGGGGATCACCGACCGGGCCAGCGAGCGGCCTCCGAAGGCGGGGCGCGATTCCCGCTGGTGGAGGCAGGGATGACGAAGGATGATGTTCGCGAGGCGTCACGTCGGTTGGGTCTGCGCACGTGGGACAAACCCGCCGCGGCGTGCCTTGCCAGCCGCGTGCCGTACGGCACAGCGGTATCGGTAGCGGTGTTGAGCCGGGTCGAGCGAGCCGAAGCTGCGCTGCACCAACTCGGCTTTCGTCAATGCCGGGTGCGTCATTACGGCGATACAGCTAGGATCGAGGTCGATCTCGACGCGCCTCGGCACTCGTTTCGCAGCGGGCGGCCGTGGTCGATGCGGTGCGCAGGCGGTCGGCTATCAGTACGTCACCGTCGACCTCGAAGGCTTTCGCTCCGGCAATCTGAACTCAGCGCTGTAACGCCGGCCGAAGATGGCCGAGGGTCGATCGGAACGGTTGAGCGTGATTGCGTGTGGTCGCGTAACGGTCGCGTCGTGAAACTCTCGATGAACATCAATTACTCCGGTGACTTCCTCGCTGACGTCAAGCTGGTGCAAGACCTCGAAAGCGCAGGGCTCGACATCGTGTGGGTGCCCGAGGCGTATTCGTTCGACTCGGTGTCGCAGATGGGCTTTCTCGCAGCCAAGACCAGCACCATCGAGATCGGCGTCCGGCATTCTCAATGTGTATTCGCGCACGGCGTCGTGTATGGCCCAAACGGCTGCCGGTCTCGACTATGTGTCGGGCGGCCGATTCGTGCTCGGGCTGGGCGCCTCCGGCCCGCAGGTCGTGGAAGGCTTCCACGGCGTGCCCTATGACAAGCCGATGGCGCGCATTCGTGACTACATCAATGTGTGCCGCATGGTGTGGCGCCGCGAACCTGTGGTGTACGACGGCCCTACGGTCACTATCCCCCTGCCAGCCGACCAAGGGTCTGGGCTTTCCAAACCGTTGAAGCTCATCAACCACCCTGTTCGTTCGAACATCCCGATCTTCTGGGCGTCGCTGATGGGGCTCAGCGTCACCGCTACCGCTGAGCACGCGGATGGTTGGTTGCCCATCTTCTTCGACCCAGAGAAGTTCCACACGGTGTGGGGCGACGAGCTCAAAGCTGGTCTCGCCAAGCGTGACCCGTCGCTCGGCGCATTGCAGATTTCTGCAGGTGGCATGGTGGCGATCGGCGACGAACTCGTTGGCGACGCGGCGACGAAGGTGCTCGACAAAGGTCGCAACCAACTCGCTCTGTACGTCGGAGGCATGGGTGCGCGCGACAAGAACTTCTACAACACGATCTGCCAGAAGTACGGCTACGTCGACGAGGCCATTGAGATTCAAGACCTCTACCTTTCCGGTCAAGAAGGAAGCGGCCGCTGCAGCGGTACCAGCCCAGATGCTCGCCAACACCAACCTGGTCGGCCCTGCTGGCTTTGTCAAAGAGCGCATCGCCGCCTACCAGGAAGCAGGCGTGACCCACTTGTCGGTCAGCCCGGTAGGTGCGAGCCCGGTCGAGACGATCGACAAGCTACGAACGCTGCTCGGCTGAAGTTGCGGCGCCTTTGGGTTCAGTGGAATGGGTCCACCGCTTGATTCCCGACGGCCAGTAGCTCGATGTCGGGCGTAGGCTCGACGTTGTGAGCGGCGACGGCGACCCCACTGCATCGGAGTTCTTCGACGAGTCCACTGCTGACTTCGACGAGGCATTTGGTGAGCTCGTTGATCTCGACGATCTCAACGACTTGGGCGACGGCACGGATTCGGGCGACAGAGCGGTGGGCGATGAGACCGCCGGAGCCGGCATTCTCGACCGCGCGATGCCGGAAGGTGACGAAGCCGACCAGGCGTTCGTCCGTGCGGCCGAAGCGCGAACCGCCGCAGCACGGGCAGCGGCGATCGCTGCTGGCCGACGAAAGGGTGGCGTAGCTGGTGCTGCGCTCGCGGGTGCAATGTTCGCTGTGGCAGAGATCTACGAGGGTCCACGCAAAGAGAAGAGTTCGGTGGTGGTCGAGGCGTCGAGCGATCCGAACGATCTCGATGCAGACGGCCTCGAGGTCACTGTAGGCGAAGTGTCGGTGGCGTCGCCGGCCCTGGAGCGGCTGGAACCGGTCAGCGAACGCGACCGTCGTAAGCGCCCGGTTGTTTGAACATCTGACGATGCCAACGCGAAGGTGAGGTCGCAATGGCTCGCGGCTCGTCTTCGAACATCCAACGCGGAAAGTTGCGCTGACCCCAGTCACCGCTTGCAGCGACGACGCCAATGGCCGCCTCGACACCGCGTCGATGACTCAGGATGGTGCCGAGTCGCTTCGACATGCGGTGATCGGCGAACAGATGCTGCGCGACCGCTCGTTCGTAGTGATGAGTGGCTACCTCCGGTTGGAGCGCCCCAGCGGCGATGATGGCCTCGGCGGCGAGTCGGCCAGTGAGCAGCGCCTGCCCAATGCCTTCGCCGGTCATGACGTCGGTCGCGGCAGCCGCATCACCGACGAACAACACGCGGCCACGGGTGATCGAGATTTCGTCTACTCGTGCCGGGATAGGCCAGGCTGTGTGTCGGCCTTCCATCTCGAAACCGGCGCCGAGCGCTTCTACGACGTGAGACCGCTGCAGGATGTCACGCCAGGTTGCCGCCATGTCTTGCACACGTCGGGTGCCATCGCGAAGCACGCCGAAGCCGATGTTGGCGCGGTTGCCGGGAAGTGGAAAGGACCACGCGTATCCGGGCAGGAGGTCGGGCTCGAACCAGACGATCAGTTCCGTCGCCGCAGTGCCGGTGACGTTTCGTGCATATTGGCGGAACGCATGCCATTCGCCGCGGTAGCCGTCGAGTTGTGCGCCAACGGCTTTGCGTACGTTGCTCCACATGCCGTCCGCACCGATGACGTACCGGGTTGCTATGGGGCCAACGGCGGCGCTGTCGGTGTCGACGAGCACCGCATCGGGCAGGTGGTCTTCGCTGCTTCCGTCGATGTCTCGAATGCCTTGGAATCCGCATCCTTCGTGCACGACGACACCAGTTGCCCGCGCGACCTTGACGAGTTCGTAGTCGAGCGACGCTCGGGGTGCAACAGCAGCGAACAGCCCTCGTCCCGTGAGTGGCACCACGACCTCGCGACCCGACGGCGAACGAAGGCGAGCTCCGTCTATGTCGAACCATCCTTCGACCGTGTCTGGGCTCAGCCCAATGGCCTCGAGTTCGCGGAGGGCAAGTGTGGTCAAGCCGTCGCCGCAGCACTTGTCGCGCGGAAATACGGCTTTGTCGATGAGGTGCACCGATCGCCCGGAGCGGGCGAGCACGATCGCCGCGGCGGTGCCTGAAGGCCCCGCCCCGACCACCGTTACATCGGCGGTGATGTCATTTGCCAGCTCGGTACTCACGCACCGGGCAGGCTACGGAGGTTTCAGCCGTTGGCGACGACCTCGCCCATGAGCATCGTGGGGGTGGTGTTCGTGTAGTTGGCCAAGTCGCCGGCGATTTCGGCACCGTGCTCCTTCATCGCGGTCTGGAAGGCGTCAGCACTGGAGATCACGGCCCACGCCATGGCGTGGTAATCGTTGCCCATGACATTGGCGACGCCCCACCCCTGGCAGGCCTCGCCGAGGTGCTTCGCGAACATCGGCATGTGAGTGGTTGTGTAGTAGTCCATATCGAAGGTGGTGCCGTCGGACTGCGGGTAAAGAATCGAAATGGTGATCATCTGCGCGATTGTGTCAGGTTGCGTGCCGACTGGCCGGATCAACTGGAGGTCTGGAGGTCTGGAGGTCAGTTTGGGGGGCGGACGAGTTACGGCTGCGCCCAAGCCCTGATCGCTTCCGCCACTGACTCGGGTTTCTCCGTGTGGGCCGCGTGAGCAGCATCGTCGACGATGACAAACGAGGACGTACGAATCACCCCCGCCATCCGATGACCGATCTCCACGAACTTGTGGTCGTGTTCGCCGGCGAGGAGTAGCACGGGGATGTTGATTTCGCCGAGACGGTCCCACATCGGTTGCTGGCTACCTGTTCCGGCGAGCCGGAGGCTGCTGGCAAGTCCTGCGGCGTCGTTGCGGCGCCGGTGGGCGAGCCCGCCCTGGTCTACCGGCAGGCGAGCGAACATTGGCATCGCCAGCCATCCGTCGAGGAATGCAGCGACCCCATTCGTTTCGATCTCGGTCGTGCGCTGCTCGTCGACCGCTCGACGCTCTGCCCGTTCGTCGGCAGACTCGATGCCAGCGGTCGCGCCAATCAACACCAGACGTTCGATTCGGTTCCCTGGCGCGAGCGCAGCTTGCAGCGCGAAGCGCGCCCCCATCGAATAGCCAACCCAGATCCCTCCGCCGCCAATGTTGGAGAGTGCCGCACCGGATGACGAGATCGAGGTTCGGTCCGCATGTGACAGTCCATGGCCGGGCAGGTCGATGAAGGCGAGGGTGTGGTTGCCATCCAGCGCTGCGGCTATCGCGCCGGCCGGGCCATGCCAGTGGTGGTGGGTTTGGGTGAACCCGTGGAGAAAGACCAACCGTGACATCGAGGCGATCGTTCGATTCAGCCCTGCTCGGCCTCCTGTCATGATGTCCACCGTACCGACTGCGACCGCAACGACATGACTGGAGAACCAGCGGATAGGTCGCTGCGCTCCTTTCATTCCGCTGGTTTCTCCCCGTATCGATGGGGAGTGTCGACCAGACAGGCTCGGAAAGTCTCGCCTATCCGCTCGACCTCCTGGCAAGCCCGTATCGTCGCAGGCATGACGGCGAACATGCTGGCGTCGGCGACGCTGGTCGATGAGTGGGTGAGGTGTGGGGTTCGTCACGCGGTGATTGCTCCCGGTTCGCGGAGCACGCCTTTGGCTGTGTCGCTGGCCAGCCGAACCGAACTGCAGATTCATGTCGTGCACGACGAGCGTGTGGCAGCGTTCATTGCGCTCGGCATCGGTCTCAGTGGCACCCCGGCAGTGTTGCTCTGCACCAGCGGCACGGCGGCGGTGAACTTCCATCCGGCTGTCGTCGAAGCGGGCCTATCGGACATACCGATGATCGTGTGTACGGCCGACCGGCCGCCGGAACTGCGTGGCGTTGGCGCTCCCCAAACGATCGATCAACTGGAACTGTACGGCCGCTCGGTGCGGTGGTTCATCGACGCCCCTGTTCCCGATGCTGTGCAACCCGAACAGCGAGACGTGTGGCGGCTGCTCGCACAGCGTGCGTTCGCCTCGGCCGCCTCGGGGCCAGTACACGTCAACCTGCCGTTCCGAGAGCCGCTTCTCGACGCTACTGGCCCGCTCGATTTGCCAGGGGTCATCGACCCAGCTCTGCCGATCCCCCGCTGGCGGGCGACAAGTGGGCCGCTCGAAGCGGAGTTCGACCGGCAACGCGGGGTCATCATCGCCGGCGGCCGTTCCGGTGTCGCCGAAGCCGAGGTGCTCGCGCTCGCTGAGCGGCTCGGCTGGCCCATCCTGGCCGACCCGTGCTCTGGGCTACGTCAACATGCCGTCACCGCGTTCGAGTCATTGCTGCGCCACGCCGAGTTCGCCAGAGCGCATACACCCGAGATTGTCGTACGCGTCGGTCGCCCGCCCGCTTCGAAGACACTCAGTCAATGGGTCGTGGCGTCTGGAGCGCCGGTCATCCAGGTTGGCGGCCCCGGTGTTGTCAATCCCGATCGCAACGTCACCAAGTACTCCGGCATGGCTGACCTGGCAACGCTGAACGGAGCCGCCGGAACACCGTGGTTGGCTCGTTGGCGACATGCGAACGACAAGGCGGAGCGGGTTTTCAACTCCCTCGCTGCCGGGCAGCAGCTCACTGAACCTGCCGTTGCGCGCCTTGTGGCTGCGAGCGCTCAGCAGATTGGTCCACTCGTCGTGTCATCGTCGATGCCGGTTCGAGATGTGGAATGGTTCGGTGGCCCTTGTTCAGACGCCCATGCCAACCGGGGGGCCAACGGAATCGACGGCGTGATGTCGACGGCTCTCGGCATTGCGTTGGAATCCGGGCGGCCGACGACGGTGCTTGTCGGTGACATCGCTTTTGTTCACGACAGCAATGCTCTTGTCGGACTGACGAGTCGCGGTGTCGACCTCCGGTTGGTCGTCATCGACAACGGTGGCGGCGGCATCTTCTCGTTCCTGCCGCAGGCAGCCACCCTCAGTGCTGACCGATTCGAGCAGTTGTTTGGAACACCGCACGGTACCGACGTCTGCGCTGCTCGCTGCAGCTCACGGCATCAGGGCAACCACAGTCACCGCTCCAGAGTCGTTGCTCGGGGCACTCGATGAGCCGGGCCCTTCGGTCGTCCGGGTGGTCACTGAACGCGCCGCGAACGTCATCGAGCATCAGCGCTGGCACGCCGCCGTAGCGTCAGCACTCGGTTGAGCCGCGCTCGATCGAAGGCGTCGTCCTCCTTTACGGGCGGACGATCGCGCTGAGCATTGCCTGAAACTTCGCTTGAGTTTCTGCAAGTTCAGATAGCGGGTCGCTGGCAGCGACGATGCCGCCTCCTGCCACGAGTCGTGCGGTGCGACGATCTGGCGAGAGCTCGGCGCACCGCAAAGCCACCGCCCAGGTGCCGTTGCCTTTCCCGTCGACCCAACCCACGGCACCGCCGTAACGGCGGCGATCAAATCCTTCGACTCGAGTGATGAGCTCGATGGCTCCGCTCGCGGGATACCCGCCAACAGCAGGTGTGGGCTGCAGCGCTCGCACCAGTTCGATCACCGTCGGCGTCGGCTTCGAGAGCCGGCCTTCCGCCATCGAGCCGAGATGTTGGACGTTGGCAACTTTGACGATGGAGGGCTCGGGAGCCCAGTCGAGATAGCTGCAGTAGGGGAGCAGGGTGTCTCGCACCATCTCGATGGCGGCGCGATGCTCGATCTGGTTCTTCTCGCTGGCTTGGAGTTCCGCCGCAAGCTGGGCGTCGAGGTCTGGGTCGCCAGTTGTTCTCGTGGTTCCAGCCAACGGGTGGGCGCTCACCACGTCGCCGTCGACCGCAACCAGAAGCTCGGGAGAGGCACCGATGAACCCATCTATCGAGAACCGGTAACTCGAACCGAACGAAGCCTTGAGCCGCTTCAAGACAGCGTGGACGTCGATGGGATGATCGCTCTCGACGAAGATCGGGCGGGCAATGACGGCTTTGTCGAGACGTCCGGCGCGCACCGCGTCGTGTGCCGCACGACGGCGTCGAGGTAATGCTCGATGTCGGCGCCCGGTCGAATGGTGTAGGCCGCGGCGCTCGGTTCCGGGTCGCTACCGCCGAAGATGTCGATGTCGGCGTCGCCGATCGTGGTGATCCAGCGGCGACCATCGGCGCCCTTGCCCACCACCACTTGGGGCACGAGCAGTTCGCCGGCGGCCAGGGAGAGAACGGGATGGAACCGACTGCAATCGGCCCTGGGGTGTCGCCCACCCGGTCGTCATGGTCGATGGAAGCGAGGAACGCCGACAACTTCGTCCACCGGGACCCGCACGACTTCGCCGCGCCCAGCGAACCCAACTCCATCGCGGACGAACAGGCAGCCGCTGTTGCGGGCAACGTCGTTCAGGTCGAGGTTGGTGTCGAGCGGAACGGTGACTGCGTGCACTCAGACTCTCGTCGCGTGTGCCGATGAGTTGCTGGGTCAGCCCGCCCGACAAGTACCGATGTTCGGCGTCGGCGAAACCGGCGGCGCGGAGCATGGCGACCATGTCGGCCGGCTCGGGGAGGTACGCCACGCTGCGCGGCAGGTAGCGATAGGCCGCACCGTCAGAGAGCAGCGCACCGATCTTCGGTACCACCTTGCCGAAGTAGATGTTGTTGCCGAAACGCAGCACCTTGCTCTTCGGCACGCCCACATCGATCAGCGCGATTCGCCCACCGGGTCGGGTGACCCGGGCGATGTCGGCGAAGAAGGTGGGCAGATCGAGCAGGTTGCGCAATGCAAAGCCACACGTGACACCGTCAACCACGCCATCAGGAATGGGCAAACGCAGAATGTCGGCCTGCACCCGAGGAGCACCGGAGCGGTCGGCTGCGAGCATGCCGTAACTGAGGTCGATCGAGATCGGTCGCAACCCGGCCGAGCGAAGGTCCACACAGAGGTCGCCGGTGCCCGACGCCAAGTCGATCACGGTGGAACCAGCAGGTAACGCCAACGCCCTGACCGTCTTGCGCCGCCAGCGCACGTCGAGCCGGAACGTCATGATGCGGTTGACCATGTCGTATCGCGGGGCGATGGCGTCGAACATCTCACGCACGGCCTGCTGCTTTTCTGCGCCCTCAGGAAGGGTGTCGCGGTCCCATGAACGTGAGGTCGGCGGGGTCGTCATGCGAGGTTCAGGCTACGGCGCCGCACGAGGCGAGCCGTCAGGCTCGGCCAAGGATTCGATCGACTGCAATTTCAATCGCGACCCGATCCTGCGCGCTCGCCCGGCTGGCGGTACCGGGCCGCGTACCCGTCCACGGCGCGACCAACTCGTTCTGCGTCGGTGACCAGGCTCACGACACCTTCGAGGGTGAGCCATCGCCGCCATCCACCTGGCACAGCGCAGCGCGCCCGCCGCGGGCGGCGTTGCGGGCCTTGACCGAACTCGGCGAACGTGATCACTCGCGCTGTCTGAGTTGCCGGTTCATAGCTGAACCCCACGGCGACGACGTGCGGGCTGCCGTCTCGTCGCAAGGTGGTGAGTGTCGCCAAGTGATACTCGGAGAGGAATGTCGCCACTGCGTCCCCGAGTTGAGACGGATCGATCATGTCGGCTGAGCGTACGGGGACGAACGGATAGGTCGCTTCGCTCCCTTTCATTCCGCTCCTCGCTCGGTTCTATCGACGTCGCCCTCGCCGACTTGCACCTTCAATAGCTAGCTTGCGAGGCGATGACTGCCCCGGCCTTCACGATCGACGCGGCGAACCGGCAGGCCCGCTGCAGCCCCCGCGACCCTCGGGTCTACGCCGATCCGTACCAGTTCTACACAGCGCTCCACGCCGCCTGCCCAACGTTCTGGTGGGAGGACTACGGCATGTGGTGCTTCACCGGTTTTGACGATGTGAACGCACTGTTGCGCGACAAGCGCTTCGGGCGCGCGCCGGGGCTTCCCGAACGAACCGAACGAATCGCGAACTGGTGGGAGACCGAGCGGTACTCGCTGCTGGCGCTCGACCCGCCCGACCACACCGAGATGCGAGCGTTGGTGAATCGGGCATTCCTGTCGCGACAGGTCGAGCGACTGCGGCCTCGAATCGCTGATCTCGCTAACGAGTTGATCGACGAGTTCGTTGCCGACGGCCGCGTCGACCTGCTTCCGGCCTATGCGGCGCCACTGCCGGCGATCGTGATTGCCGAGATGATCGGTCTTCCTCGCGTGAGCGCACCAGATCTGCTGGCATGGTCGAACGAGATGGTGCGGATGTACATGTTCGGCAAGGACGAATCGGTCGAAGTCGCAGCCGACCGTGCTGCTGCCGAGTTTGTTGCGTTCGTGCGCGGCATCGTCGAAGAGCGCCGAGCGGCACCAGCTGAAGATCTGTTGACGCACATGCTGCACGCCGAAATCGACGGCGAGCGGTTGAGCGAAACTGAAGTCATCGCCACGACGATTCTGCTGCTGAACGCTGGCCACGAAGCGACGGTGCACACGACCGGTAACGCAGTGAAGACCGTCCTCGAATACTGCGAGCGCACCGCCACGTCGCCCATCGATCTGTTTTCTGACGATGCACAGACCGAAGCGACCGTCGAGGAGTGCCTGCGCTTCGACGCACCGCTCCACATGTTCACCCGATTCGCCCTCGACGAAGTGGAGTTGGCCAACGGCATGACGTTCGCTCGGGGCGAACAGGTCGGGCTCATGCTGGGTGCTGCGAACCGCGATCCCCTGAAATTCAACTCACCTGACGATTTCAACCCGTACCGAACCGATGCAGCCAACGTCAGTTTCGGGGCCGGCATTCACTTCTGCATTGGGGCCCCCTTGGCCCGGTTGGAGTTACAGACGTCGCTGTCGTTGCTGTTCCACAGATTCCCGAACTTGCGCCAAACCGGCGAATCGAACTACCGAAACATCCTCCACTTCCACGGCCTCGACCAACTACTTCTCACCTGGTAAGCGCATAACGAAACGTGCCAGGCACGTCTCGTTACTCACTGCATAACGAAACGTGCCAGGCACGTCTCGTTACTCACGGTCGGCGACGGTTACTTCGACTGCTTGAACCTTGTTGTTGGCGGTGGGGGAGAGGGCGAACCAGATGGTTGGGCTGGTGCCGTCGGATGCGGCGACTCTGATCGTCGCGACTGCGTCGTTCGATGCTTCGATTGCCTCGATTGTGAAGGGCAACAAACCTTGAACGGTTGCCTGCCGACGCTCGTATGACTCGTCGGCTGATACATGGTCGGTGAACAACCTGTCGGCGGCGGCGTCGTCCCAATCGTTGATCAACCCGACGAGCCGAGTGGCCATGTCGGTGACCGCATGCGTGGCCGGGCGAGGCGCGGCGATATACGAACGAGTTGCAACGACCTCGTCGAGAATCAGTGCGGTCAGTTCTGTCATCGGCGCGTAGGTGACGTTGGCCAGCGCAATAGCACCAATACCTGTGCCGCTGATCCATCGCATGTTCGAGCCGTAGCCCGGCAGGCCGCCAGAGTGAGTGACGACGCGGTTCGGTTCGTGAATCACCCGCAGTCCGTACCCGTACGACGTGGGGGAGCGAATGCCCCGAAGGTCGCGGTGACCGACATACGCCTGTTCGGTCTGCATTTCCCGCCGAGAAGCTCGACAGAGTGGGCCCGAGTCCTCTCCATCCCTGGCCGGGAAGGCGTCATCCATCCAAGCGACCCACTTGGCCAAATCGTGAACGGTCGTCCAGAGCCCACCCATCGGAGCGATGAGCCCGTCGGGCAGCGGTGGCAGCTCATCGTTGAACTGGTCGCTGTGCCAGTCGAGCGGTCGCGACCATTGATCGTGGGGCGGTCGCACCCAGGTAGTTTCGAGCATTCCCATCGGCGCCAGCAGACGTTCTGAAATGACCTGTTGGATTCGTTGATCGCTTGCTCGATGGATCACCCTGCCCAGCACTGCGAACCCGAAGTTCGAGTATTCATGAACGGATCCGGTCGGCTCGGCGAACGTCACCCCGGCGGCCACGATCTGGTCGAACTCATCGTCGGTGAGGTCGAGATGGCGATCGGCCCAATAATCGTCGGTCACGAACCCGGACCGCATGGTGAGGAGGTCGCGAATGGTGATCGCTGCGGCGTCGCTGGTTGGGCCCCGCAGCCCTGCTAGTTCCGGTGCGTGGGCGCTCACCTGGTCGTCGAGGCGCAACACACCTTCGTCACGCAACAGCAGCGTCGCTGCCGCCGAGAATGCCTTGGTCATCGAAGCGATCCGGTACACGGTGTGTTGGTCGATCTCGGTCGGCACGTTGGCGGCGGTCGCGGCAATCGATGGATGCGGCGACTGAAACGAGCCGTGCAGTGAGAGCTCGCCGTCCTCAACCACGCCCCAGCTGACGGAAGGGCAGTCGTGTTCGATTCCGTACTCGGTCACCAAATTGTCGATCTTCGAAGAGAGGTCGTCACCAGTCACGGCACCATTCTGCTGTGCACCGTCTGTAACGGGCGCGACCGGATTTGGCTACGGTGCATCAGATGCCGAGCGATCACAGGTCGAACACAGCGTCGTCGCGCTCCCCTTCAGTCGTGTTCGGCGCATTCATCCCTCAGGGCTGGAAGAATGAGCTGGCGTCCGTAGGCGGTGCCGCCGAGCAATGGCAAACCACGGTCGACACCGCTGTGCTCGCCGAGCAACTGGGGTACAGCTCGGTGTGGGTCTACGACCACTTCCACAACGTGCCTCGTCCCAGCAACGAAACGGTCTTCGAATGCTGGACCACCCTGGCAGCCATCAGCCAACGCACCAGCACGATTCGCCTGGGTCAGATGGTCGGCTGCAACAGCTACCGCAACCCGGCGGTGCTGGCCAAGATCACGTCGACACTCGATGTGATCTCTGACGGCCGATTGGAGTGGGGCATCGGCGCGGGCTGGTACGAGAACGAATATCGGGGCTACGGGTTCGAGTACCCGAAGCCGAAAGACCGCATCGGCATGCTCGATGAGACCGTGCAAATCGTGCGATCGATGTGGACCCAACCCGAGACCACGTTCCAAGGCGAGTACTACCAAGTGAAGCGGGCGCAGTGCGACCCCAAACCGCTGCAGCAACCCACGCCCCCGGTGTGGATTGGCGGCGGCGGGGAACAACTCACGCTGCGCACTGTTGCGAAGTACGCCGACTGTTCCAACTTCGGCGGGCAGCCCGAAATGTGGGCCCACAAGCGCGACGTGCTACGAGAACACTGCGCCGCTGTCGGCCGCGACCCGGATGCCATTCGTATGACGTGGTCGCCAGACATTCTCATTCGCGAAACCGACGCCGAAATCGAGGCGCTTGGTTCACTCGCAGTCTGGGGAACATCGGCCGACGAGTGGCGCGCGAACAATCTGGTTGGCACCGTCGAACAGGTAGCCGCCAAAATGGCTACCTACGTCAGTTGGGATGTGGCGGATTCATTCCGTGGTGTTCCGACTACCCCGATACCGAGACGCTGGAACTGCTCGCCACCCGAATCATGCCGGAGTACCGATGACCACCCCCGAACACCACGACATCCCCACATCACGTGCGCCCAACGGTGTAGCTGATGAGTTCACGCCGATGGCCGACGAACTCGTTCGACGCAATCGCCAGTACGCCAACGCGTTCGCCGACGACCACATGGCAGTCGCTCCACGTCGGAAGCTGGCGATCGTTGCATGCATGGACAGCCGCATGGACATCTTCGAGATTCTGGGCCTTGATCACGGTGACGCACACATCATTCGCAACGCCGGCGGCGTCATCACCGACGACGTGATTCGCTCGCTGTGCCTCTCGCAGCGGTACCTCGGCACCCGCGAAATCATCCTCATGCACCACAGCGACTGCGGTTTGCAAGCTGTCACCGAAGACAAGCTGAAGGCAGAACTCGAGGCAGAACTCGGTGTGAAGCCTTGGTGGGCGCTCGAGTCGTTCACCGACCCGTTCGCCGACACGGCGCAGTCGATGCGGCGGCTGCAGATGACGCCGTTCTTGCCGCACCTCAACCACGTGCGCGGCTTCGTCTACGACGTAGACACCGGTCTGTTGAACGAAGTGACCCTGTAGCCGCCTACCTGCTCGGCTCCTACACGTAACTGCGGAAGATGTTCTCCGCGACGCAACTTGGCTTGGTGGCGCCCTCGCACTCGTAGGTGAACTCGAGCGTGTTTTGCACGCCACCGGGGATGTCTTCCACCCCGAGCAGCTTCACACCGAGACGCACCCTGGAACCCACGGGCACAGGCGACGGGAACCGGATTTTGTTTGCTCCGTAGTTCACGCCCATCGAGAAGCCGGTGATGATGAGCACCTGCGGGTACAGCAACGGGCCAAGCGACAACGTGAGGTAGCCGTGCGCGATCGGGCCACCGAACGGGCCGGCTTTGGCGCGCTCGACGTCGACGTGGATCCACTGGAAGTCACCGGTGGCCTCCGCGAACTGGTTGACCCGCTCTTGCGTGATTTCGATGTAATCGCTGTATCCGAGGTGTTCCCCGACCAACGACTTGAGTTCTTCGGCTCCGTTGATGACGCGTGGTGACATGTGCTCAGTTTGGCATCGCTCACCGCACGACGACGAATGCCGCCACATGCTGGTACGAATACTGATGTGAACAACGGTGTCGACGATGATGTGACCAGCAGTGCAAACGAAACGAAGTCCGAGCATGAGCCCGCTCAACTTGCTGACGCACCCGTGTACCGCTCTGGTTTTGTCACGTTTGTCGGTCGCCCGAATGTGGGCAAGTCCTCGCTGGTCAATGCCATCTGTGGCCGCAAGATCAGCATCGTCTCTGACAAGCCACAGACGACCCGGCACCGCATCATGGGCGTGCTCACTCGCCCTGGTAACCAGATCGTCTTCGTCGACACCCCTGGCTTGCACAAGCCGGTGTCGGCATTGGGGGAGCGGGTCAACGCCACAGCCCTCGAAAGCACCGAAGACGTCGACGTGACGTGTTTGGTGCTCGACGCCACCATGCCATTCGGCAAGGGCGACAAATGGGTGGCCAGCCACCTGAAGTTGCCCGGCACTGTCGTCATCGTCAATAAGGTCGACATCGCCACGAGCGATCAGGTCATCGCCATGTTGGGCGCATCGTCAGCGTTGGCTGGTGAAGCATATTTCCCCGTGTCGGCAAAGTCAGGTGACGGGTTGGAAGCGCTCGTTGCCCACCTCACCGAACGATTGCCCGAGGGACCGCAGTACTTTCCCGATGACGAGTCGTCAGACATGCCCGAAGAGCGATACGTCGCGGAGCTGGTGCGTGAGCAGTTGCTGGCGGTCACACGTGACGAGTTGCCGTACTCCATCGCCACCCAGGTGACCGAGTGGGAGTGGCCGCACATCCGTTGCGACATCCTGGTCGAGCGCGAGAGTCAGAAGGGCATGGTCATCGGCAAAGGCGGCAACATCTTGCGTGAGGTAGGGCACCTGGTGAGGGCGCAGCTGCCCGAAGGCGTGTATCTCGAACTACGAGTGAAGGTCGACAAAGACTGGCAGCGGCGGCCGGAACGTGTGCAACGCCTCGGCTACTAGACGTCTGCGTTACGGGCTGCTCGTCGCCGTGGTGGCTAGCGTCACCGGCTGAGAGGGTTCAACCGGCGTCGTGGCGACGACCTCCGTTGTGGTTGTCGTGGTGGTGGTGGTTGCGGGCTGGCCCTCGATCAACACGACGTAGTCGGCGAAGGTCACCGGTTCACCGGCGTCGGTGTTCGTGCCGTCGGGGAGGAAGACCGAAATCGGTTCACCGGCCACGCTGAACGTCACCAAGCCAATTCCACCTGCATCGGGCGTGATGAACGACGTGAGGGTCAACACGGTCTGTGCGATCGCTCGCTGCTGCTCTTGCAGACTCATCGCATCGAGTTCATCTCTCGACAACTCAACGGTTGCCATGCCGCGTTCCACTTCGATTGCTTCGATGAGGTTGATACGAACCGATGTGCGCATTCCGAGGTCGCGAATCTCGTCGTCGGGCACTTCGAGTTCGCGCACAACGTCGAGCAACTGAACGGGCGGCGCCAGATTGACGGTCACACTGCGCAAGTTGTCGCTGGTTACTGACACCCGATAAAAGATCCGAGTCGGTTCGAGATCCACGACTGGCACCGTGGGCGGTGCTGGTGCAGTGGTCGCCGGCGTGCCCGTGGTTTCGCCCCCGGTGCTGGCCACGGTTGTGGTGGTCGTAGACGTGCTGGTGGTGGTCGTGGTGGATGGGCTCGTGAGGTCGACCGGCAAGTCATCGGGAGAGAACGTCGTTACCTCGTCGTCGGCTGGCAACGAGCACGAGGAAACCACAGAAGCGACGGCCACAACAGCAGCGAGGAGGGCTGTGACGCGACGGCCGAGATGCAGACCTGCCGGACGGCTTGACGGGTGATCGATGTTGGTCGTGACGTTGATCATGGTGACTCCGTGGGGAACTGCACGACGAACCTGGCGCCTCCACCCGGTCGATCTTCTACCCAGGCCTGCCCTCCGAGCGCTTGAGCGTGTTCCGAAACGAGGGCGAGCCCAAGCCCAGTTCCGATGCGATGTCG
The DNA here is from genome assembly GCA_963738275.1 of uncultured Actinomycetota bacterium. Taxonomy (GTDB): domain Bacteria; phylum Actinomycetota; class Acidimicrobiia; order Acidimicrobiales; family Ilumatobacteraceae; genus Ilumatobacter. Next base: position 541,031 of record CAVTVY010000013.1, on the reverse strand, counting down.
GGCCGCGCTGCCGCGCGCGAATCGTTCGAAGATCCTGGTTCGTTCACTGGCAGCGACGCCGGGGCCGTGATCCTCGACAGCGATCAAGACCGAGCGCTTTGTCGTTCCGGGTTCGATCGAGATGCGGGTCGGGCCGTCCCCATGCGTCGTGGCGTTCTCCAGCAAGTTGCCGAGGATACGGTCGAACCGCACTCGGTCAACGACGGCACGGACTTTGGCACGCTTGTGTACCTCGATTGGTAGGTCGGAGTATCCAAACCTTGCGGCAACTCGGGAACACAACTCGGCAAGGTCCACCGACTCTTGGTTGAGATCATGTGCTCCGGCATCGAGCCGGGAGAGTTCCAGCAGGTCGATCACCATGCTGTCGAAGCGCCTGACCTGCCCTACAACGACATCGAGCGCCTGCTGCGTTCGTTCGGGCAAATCACCGCGTTTTGCGTCAAGGACTTCGACGGCCGCGGTGAGGGCTGTGATGGGTGACCGGAGTTCATGGCTGACATCGCTGGCGAACCGTTGTTCGCGCTCGATGCGACTCTGCACCGCATCGGCCATGTCGTTGAACGACGTGGCCAAACGTCTGAGGTCGGGATCCTCGCCGGGTTCGAGGCGCGGCATCGAGCGTGCCGGTCGCAATCTCACCCGCAGCATCGGCCACTCGCGACAGCGGTCGCAGCAAGCGGCGACTCGTGCTCCAGCCGAACCCAGTAGCGAGGATGGAGGCGAGGACCGAGCCGACCGCCAGCGCCGTGGCCAACACCCGCAGCGTGCGCTCGGTGGTTTGCATGGGGAACGCTTCGAGGTAACCGACCTCGTGTTGGCGGATGGCGATACCGATGCCGAGATACGTCTGCCCGTCGCTGCCGTGAAATGTCATCTGCCCCGATTGTCCGAACTCGACCGTTTCGACCAACTGCGCGGGAAAAACTGGGCAGGCGAGTGATGAGGTGCGCGGCGGCTCGGTGAGCAACACGGCGCACCCGCCCTGCTCCACGTCGAGATCGAGCATGGTGGCTCGGAGACTGTCGGGGTTGTCGAGCGCTTCGTTGAACGTGAGCGTGTGAGCCGTGGCGGTCACTTTTGCCTGTGCGGCGCGCTGATTCACCAGCGAATTGCGCGCGAACAGGAACGTTGCCAACGTCAGGCCAAGCCCACCAAGCAGCGCCACAGCACCAAAGAACACAGTGACCCGAGTGCTGAGGCGCAGTGATCGTCGGCGGGCCATACGACTCAAGTGTGACACCGATCATCTCTGTGGCGGACACCGGCGTCAGCGCAACGGGGGATCGCCAGTAAACCGGCGGTTCACACCAACCGTACTGGCGGTTCACACCGCTGCCGGTGAGGCACCAGGGGGAGGAAGGCACCTCACCGGGGCAGCGTGAACATGTGCCATAGTGGTGCTGCCGTGTGACACATCAACGGCGTATCTGTGCGATTTCTGTAACAATTGCAACGCTCACGGTGTTATTTCGTGTCCGGCGCTGAAATCCGGTTGCCGCATTTGGTTCCAGCAATTGTGGCTGGGGCATGCCACACTGTCTGCACCGTGGACACCTTGCTCTTCATCGAGGACGACGACGGCATACGTCTCGCGTTGCGCCTGGCGCTCGAAGACGAGGGTTACAGCGTCATCGAAGCGGAAAACGGCCACGACGGCCTGTCTGCCTTTCGCGCCCACGACATCGACTTGGTGTTGCTCGACTTGCGACTGCCGGATCTGTCCGGATTCGACGTGTGTCGAGCACTGCGTGCCGAAAGCATTGTTCCGATCATCATCATCACGGCTCAAACCGACACCTACGACATGGTCGCTGGGCTGGAAGCCGGGGCAGACGATTATGTGACCAAGCCGGTTGTTCCGAAGGAACTCGCCGCCCGCATCCGGGCGTTGTTGCGACGGATGCACCTGCAAGAGTCAACGTCAACGTCGAAGTCGATGAAGTTCGGCGACATCGAGCTGCGTCGGGAACAGGGCATCGTGTTACGGGGCGGCGAGGAACTCAGCCTCACGAAAACCGAGTTCCGGCTGTTATGCGAGTTTGCCGACCATGCCAATGCCGTGTTGTCGCGCGATCAGCTCTTGGAACGGGTGTGGGGGTACGAATACCTCGGCGACTCGCGCCTCGTCGATGCCCACGTGCGACGCCTCCGACTGAAGGTTGAAGACCAGCCCGACGACCCGCAACTCATCGTCACGGTACGAGGCATCGGATACCGCCTCCTGACCTGACGAACGGGGTCAGGCACCTCTCGCGGGGTTTGTCACGCGGGCCAGATGGGGGAGCGTTTCTCGCGGAAAGCGAGCATTCCTTCGGCAGCGTCAGAGCCTCGGAACATCGCTTCACTGAGTTCTTGCATCTGGTCGAACGCGGCGTCCCGATCGAGTTCTGGCACCTCTCGGAGGAGCCGTTTGGTCGCGGCAACCGCACGTGGTGCACCGGCGGTGATTCCCTGACAGAGCATCGCGACCGTCTCTTCGACATCATCTGACAGGTGGGTCACCAGGCCCATGGAGAGCGCTTGGTCGGCAGTGAATGCTTCGCCCGTGAGAAACGGGCCAGCGAGGCGAGCAGCGGTGACCCGGCGCAGCAGCGGCACCGAAATGATCGCTGGGGCAACCCCGATCCGGGTCTCGGTGAGTGCGAACGTCACCTGGCTGGCCACTACCACGAGGTCGCAGGCCGCCATGAGCCCGACTCCACCGGCGCGCACGGCGCCGGTGACTGCGGCGATCGTTGGACGGTCGGTGTCCATCAGTCGAATCATCACGTCGATCAGCGGCCGTGAGTTGGGAATGTCGCCAGCCTCACGTTCCTTCAGATCGCCGCCGGAACAAAACGCGGGACCCGAGTGGGTCAACACGATCGCGCGCACGTCGGCCGCTTCGGCCTCGGCGACGCAGGCGCCGAGTTCGCGAACCAGCTGGGCGGACAGAGCATTTCGATTCGACTGCGAGTCGAGCGTGATCCTGGCGATCTGCCGCTCGACATCAAGCCGAACCATCGATCTGGGGTCTCCCATCAGCGGCAACCTAATCGCGGAATGATTCCAACATTGCCTCGGCCACAGACCGGTCGCGCGTGCGTTTCATGGGTGGAAGAGCCCTCACGATGTCCCAGCGGTAGTTCGCCGAACCAAGTCGAGGGTCAAGTACCGCGACAACTCCTCGGTCGGTGCGAGTGCGAATGAGGCGCCCACATGCCTGCGCCAACAAAGTGGCGGCACGCGGCACGTCTATCTCCGCGAACGCCCGGGCGCCCAAGAGTTCCCGCCGCGCCGACAACAGTGGGTCATCTGGCCTTGGGAACGGGAGCTTGTCGATCACGACGAGAGACAAGGTGCTGCCCGGAACGTCGACCCCTTGGAATAGCCCGGTGGTGGCGAACAGGCACGTCTCGACTGACTCGGAGAATGCTTTGATGAGGGCTGGTTTGGGGAGGTCGCGCTGGGTGAGGATCGGAACGGTGACCTTGTCGCGTACTGCGGCGACGGCGTCGTCCATTGCGGCCCAACTTGTGAACAAGGCCAGCGTTCGACCACCTGCGGCGGCGATGAGGTGTACCAATTCGTCGGCGACGGCTGCCCGAAACGCCGAGGTCGCTTTCGGTTGGGGCAGGTGCATGGCGCAATACAGCAGTGCTTGTTCGTCGTAATCAAACGGGCTGCCGACGTCGGCGGAGTTGGTTGCGTCAGCAGGAAGACCGACCCGGAGAGCAAGAGAAGCGGGGATCGTTGCGCTCGTCAGGATTGCGGTTCGCTGCTTCCATACTCCTTCGGTGAGCGTTGGGCCCACGTCGAGAGGTGCGATTTCGAGCCGAGGCGCCTCGCGCGAACCGGACACGAACGGCACGGTGCCAGTGCGATTCGCGGCAGCGACCTCGACTGCCTCCATGGTGCGAGTGATCATGCGCTGAGCGCGGAGCTTGCGTTGCTGTGCGTCTTCATTGGGGGTGTTGATTGCCTGTAACACCTCGCCGACCCGGGTGAGGCGTAGCTGAGCGTCTTCGAGAACGGTGACCAGGTCGGCCGGTAGCGGAGTGGCGAGACGTTGGCCGACGTACGGCACCAGCACTTCACGCAATGCAGTCGACAGTTCGCTGATCGAACCGTTCAATTTCGGGTCGTCGAGAATCTTTCGCACCGTTGCGGCCACGGCGACGAACCGCCCAGGGGCGAGTTCGACGCCGACGGTGTCGCTCATGATGTCTTCGAGCACATGCGCCTCGTCGAAGATCACGACGTCGTGTTCCGGAAGAATGGCCCCTTCAGCGGCCACGTTCAACCCGTACAGGTGGGTGTTGACCACGACGACGTCGGCTGCCATCGCCTTGCGCCGAGCGAGTTCGCTGAAGCACTCCTTGCCCATGGGGCACCGGTCGGCACCAGGGCATTCGTCGGAGCCGACACTGACCGTTCTCCATGCGAGATCGGTTGGGTTCCAGTCGAGTTCGGCCTGGTCGCCGGTCTGGGAGGCGCCGGCCCAGTCGGCGATCCGTTTGATCTCGAGTTTGGTGGTAGCCGACAGATCGTCGAGGTCGAGTGTGCCCTGGGCGGGCGCGGTGTGCTCGCGTAACCGCTGGAGGCACACGTAGTTGCTGCGGCCCTTGAGCACGGCCCAGTCGATGTCGTACCCGATCGCCGCCATGTGCTCTTCGAGGAATGGCAAGTCTTTCGTGGACAGCTGGTCTTGCAGCGCTTTGGTAGCTGTCGCCACCACGGTTGTCTTGCCTGCCGTGACGGCGGCCACAAGGTAGGCCAACGTCTTTCCTGTGCCTGTGCCTGCCTGCACGACGAGGTGCTTCCCATCCGCAATCGCCTGCCCGACGAGCTCGGCCATCGCCACTTGCCCTGGCCGCTCTTCAACATCAGGCAGCGCAGCCGTGACGTGTGCGAGAGCTCCGACAACGTCGGCCTTCATCGGTAGTACGCCTCACGCTGCATCCCGCCCAGTGTCGCACCGAGATGATCACCCACCACCTGCTTGCGCCAGTGGATTCAGTGAAGTAGTCCCCGAGACAACGCGGATTAGCGGCAGAGGGCTATGGCCGCGTCCAGGTCGTCGGCGTCGAAGTCTGGCCAGGCATTGTGGGTGAAATGGATCTTCGAACCGGCGCTTTGCCACAGCAGAAAGTTCGACACTCGCAACTCGCCGCTGGTGCGCACGAGCACGTCGACCGGAGGAAGCTCTGGCAGATACAGGTGGCGATCGATGGCCGCAGGAGTCATCGGCTCGCCCGCACGGCGGACGGCACGAACGGACTCCATCAGCTCGGCGCGCCCGCCGTAGTCAAACGCAACGGTCAAGAGCATCCCGGTGTTGTCTGCCGTGTCGGCGATTGCCTTGCGGATCGCACGCTGCACATATTTGGGCGTTCTGGCTGCAGCGCTGTCGAACGGGCGACCAATCCACTGAACCCGCACGTTGAGTTCGTTCAGTTCCTTCACCCGGCCGAACAACTTCTCGTGCAACCCGAGAATGTGGCGTACCTCGGCGCGCGGCCGAACCCAGTTCTCGGTCGAGAATCCGAACACCGTCAGCCAGCCGACGTTGCGCTTCACCGCCAGCCGCACCACACGCGAGAGATTCTCTTCACCTTCCGTGTGCCCAGCGGTGCGGGGAAGGCCACGTTGACCAGCCCACCGGCCGTTGCCGTCCATGATGCACCCCACGTGCAGCAACCGCCCCTCAGTACTCACGATGAGCCACGTTAGTCGTCGTCGGCATGGGACAATGGGCGCATGGTCGCGTCGTCTCATCGCACTGTCGCGCAAGACAGCGACAACGCTGTGCTGCGTCATGTGCTGGTCGTCGGCGGCACCCTTGCCGAATGGGCAGACCTGTCTGAAGACGGGTGGTTGGAACTCATCGACGACCTCGGGGTGCTGTGTTCTGAAGCGGCCGTCCGCTGGCTGACGCTACGCCCATATGAAAGTGGCATCACTGATGGCGGGGTGCCGCCACACGTGGATCGCCGGGAGATCCAGGTCGCCGGTTGCCAGGTGATCGTCGACGCCAGCGCCGACGGGCGGCAACGATTCGCCGACGCCATGGCCCGCCTCGACAGCAATACCGAAGTCAACGAGGCTGCCGTTGCTGCGATGTTGTATGAGCCGGCCGATTCCGAGCCTGACCTTGTGGTCATCCTCGGCCCGTCCACGCAACTGCCACCCTCGCTGGTGTGGGAGTTGGCGTACGCGGAGCTCGCGTTCATTCCGGCAGCGTGGGCGAGCCTTCACTCCGACGCACTCGCTGTTGCGTTCGACGAGTTCGCCGTCCGGCGCCGTCGATTCGGTGGGCTCGACGATGAGTAGATCCAGATGAGCGGGCGGCGATGACGAGACCGGGCAGCAATCGGCCCACCAGCAAAGGTGAGCTGTACCGCGACGTCGGGGTGGTGTTGCGCACCTACAAACTGGGCGAATCCGACCGGATCATCGTGTTCATGACTGCGGAGAACGGCAAGGTGCGCGCTGTCGCCAAAGGTGTGCGCAAAACCCGCTCGAAGTTCGGCGCACGCCTCGAGCCGATGAGTCACGTTCGTCTCATGCTGTATCGGGGCCGCGAGCTCGACATCGTCAACCAGGCCGAGTCGGTGGAACCGCTCACCCCGTTGTTGTCGTCACTCGACAGGGTGTCGCAGGGCCTCGCGGCCATCGAAGCAATCGACCAGTTGGCGCTTGATCGCGAACCGAACGAGCGGCTGTACCGCCAGGCCGTCGGCGTGCTGCGCACCATCGCCAAGCAACCAGCGGCGTTGACGATTCCAGCGTTCTACTGGAAGCTGCTCGCCGCCGAAGGTCTCGAACCGCAACTCGATGAGTGTGTGCGGTGCGGTGAGTTCGGGCCCGACACCCCGATGGTGGCCTTCGATCTCAACGAGGGGGGAGTGCTGTGCCGAGCCTGCCGTTCGGGGACGAGCATCAGCCCGGCCGCGCTCGACATCATGCGGGCCATCCTCGGCGGCCGTCTCAACGACATGCTCGACCTTCCGGAGTCGCCAGCTACGCACGAAGTGGGCGTGCTCGCCACCAGAGCCCTGGAACACCACATCGAACGCCGCCTCAAAGCGGTCGCGATGTTCGAACAACACTAATTCGAACAACCCAAGTGGTGAGCGTGAAGGGATAGTGCCAGGCACTATCCCTTCGCCCTAGCCTGACTTGCCTATGCCAGCGACCGAGCTCGACCAGATCGTCAATCTCTGTAAGCGCCGCGGGTTCGTGTACCCGTCTGCCGAGATCTACGGCGGTTTCAGGTCCACCTACGACTACGGCCCCCTCGGTTCATTGCTCCTCCGCAACGTCAAAGAGGCGTGGGTTCGGGCGATGGTGCAAGAGCGCGACGACGTCGTCCTCATCGACGCCGCCATTCTCGGCCCGCCCCAGATCTGGGAGGCGTCAGGCCACCTCGCCAACTTCAGCGACCCGTTGGTGGACTGCACGAACTGCAAGACACGTCACCGTCTCGACAAATTGGACGACCCCAACACCTGCCCGTCGTGCGGCAAAAAAGGCACCTTCACAGAGGCCCGCGAGTTCAACCTGATGTTCAAGACCCAGGCCGGCCCAGTGGAAGGCGCCGGCGCAGACGCGTACCTGCGACCGGAAACCGCACAGGGTATGTTCGTCAATTTCAATCAGGTACTTCAGACGAGCCGCAAGAAACCGCCGTTCGGCATTGCCCAGGTGGGCAAGAGCTTCCGTAACGAGATCACCCCCCAGAACTGGATCTTCCGCACTCGTGAGTTCGAACAGATGGAGCTCGAGTTCTTCGTGCCACCGGCCGACGGTGAGCAATGGTACGAGTACTGGTGCAACGAGCGACTCGAGTGGTATGTGCGCCACGGTATTCCACGCGAGATGTTGCAGTTACGCCCGCACGACGCCGACGAGTTGTCGCACTACTCAACCGGCACGTCTGACGTGGAGTTCTTGTTCCCATGGGGATTCGATGAGCTCGAAGGCATCGCCAAGCGCACCGACTTCGACCTCAAGGCCCACTCGGCTCGGTCCGGTGAACGCCTCGACTATTTCGACCCCCACACCAACGAGCGGTACGTGCCTCACGTCATCGAACCGGCTGCAGGTGCAACACGCACCATGGCAGCATTCCTTCTTGCGGCGTATGACGAAGAGCAGCTCGGTGAACCCGGCGGCAAGGAAGACGTGCGCACGGTGCTGCGCCTGCACCCACGCCTCGCTCCGTACAAGATTGCGGTGTTGCCGCTGTCGAAAAGGACGAGTTGACACCGTTGGCACAGGAGATTCGCAAGACACTCAGCACGCGCTACATGGTCGACTACGACGAGACCCAGAACATCGGCAAGCGCTACCGCCGTCAAGATGAAGTGGGCACACCGCTGTGCGTCACGGTTGACTTCGACTCATTGGACGACGGTGCTGTCACCGTCCGCGACCGCGACACGATGGAACAGATCCGTGTGCCGATCCCCGAGCTCACCGCCGCCGTCTCCGACAAACTCGGCTTCTGATGCACGCCAAATCAGCTATGTCGCGATTTTGGGCGCTTTTCGCCGCGGATCGCGACACACCTGATCAAACCGATGGCTCGTGTCGCGATTTCGGGCGCTTTGCACCGTGAATCGCGACGCGCCTGGTTGGGTTGCTGATGGCTACTTATCTGGACAAGATTCTTGAGAGCCATCGCGAGGTGGCGCGGCGCGACTCTCGGTCGCTCGAGGCGCTCCGGTCGTGACGCGGCCAGTATGGAACCTTGTCGTGGCTTTCGAGCAGCGCTGGAAGGCCAGCGACAACTGGCGGTCATCAGCGAAATCAAGCGGCGGTCGCCGTCGAAAGGCGATCTCAACGCACAGCTCGACCCGGCCGTGGTGGCCGCGGCATACGAGGCCGGCGGAGCGAGCTGCCTGTCGGTGCTCACGGACGCCCACTACTTCGGTGGCTCCGTCGACGACCTACAAACGGCTCGCGCCGCTTGCTCGCTCCCGGTGATCCGGAAAGACTTCACGGTGTCTGAGCTGGACGTGGTCGATACTCGATTGATCGGAGCCGACTGTGTGCTGCTCATCGCTGCTGCGCTCGACCCAGCCCAGTTGGCCGAATACCACGCGCTCGCCATCGAGATCGGCCTTGATGTGCTGGTTGAAATCCACGATGAGCATGAGTTGGATCACGCACTCGCCGCTCAGGCAACGCTGATCGGCGTCAACCAACGTGACCTCGTGACGTTCCAAGTCGACCATGAGCGTGCGGTACGCATGGCGAGTGTCATCCCAGACCATGCGGTGAAAGTGGCCGAATCGGGCGTGCGCGGTAGAGCGGACGCGCTCTCGCTGCGCGCCGCTGGTTACGACGCCGTGCTCGTCGGCGAGACACTCGTGACCGCGGCCGACCCTGCGGCCGCCCTCGCCAGCCTCATCGTGTGATGGAACGTCAGCTCACCAGACGCAAGCCGGTGATTGGGATCACTGGGCGTCGTCTGCCGGCGACTGCACCATCGAACTGCTGGAGGGCATAGATCGGCCGGTGCTGGCGCTGCAATGGCACCCCGAGATGATGAAGCTCGACGTGGTCGACCCGGCCTTCTTGTGGCTTGTCAGACAGGCCAGCGAACGCAACACGAAGTAACCCCGATTCCACAAGACGTAGCGAGTACGGTCAGACCGCCATGTTCGTGAAGATCTGCGGCATCACCAACGAAGAGGACGCGCTGTTCGCAGTCGCGATGGGTGCCGACGCGGTCGGGTTCGTGTTCGCTCCGTCGCCCCGACAGGTGGCGGCACAAGTGGTGTACGACATCACGAGACGGCTGCCGCCCGAGGTGTTGACGGTGGCGGTGTTTCGGGACGAACTCCCCGAACGAGTGATTCAGGTTGCACTGGCCGCAGGTGTGAAAGCCGTGCAGTTACATGGCCGGGAAACGCCAGAGCAGACCGCTCACCTGGCCCGACATTTTCGCTGGGTGATCAAGGCATTCCCTGCTGGATCGCCACAGGTAGCGCGTGCCGACCAGTACGGCACCGACATGGTGCTGCTCGACGCCCCAACCCCAGGCAGCGGCAAGCTGTTCGACTGGAGCATGGCCGCCGAGGTTCCGAGCGACCTGAAGCTGATCCTCGCTGGTGGCCTCACTCCAGACAACGTCGGTGCCGCAGTCACCGTGGTGGAACCATGGGGCGTAGACGTTTCCAGCGGTGTCGAATCGGCGCCAGGCAAGAAGGACGCCACGCTGGTCCGCAAGTTCATCGCCAACGCAAGAGCCGCAGCTCCGCAGCCATATTTGGGAGACGATGACATCCCCTACGACTGGTCAGATGAATGACTACGAGTCGGGCCGGTTTCGCCCCTGGCTGCGTTGCGGATCGGCGCTCGTTGCCCAAAGGCAACTCGACCTCCCGCGCCTTGCCAGGAACGAAACCCATCCCGACTTGATCGATAGACATTGACTTCAGATGTCGGCAACCTGTGGGAGTGCTCGCGTTCGTGTGAGCTTTGGTAGCACTCGGTTGGCAAATGGTTGGTGCCTCCTGAATCGTTGGGCGGTACGGTGCTGAGGGCATGGAGACTGACGATTTGAGCGCTCATTTTGAACGATCCGACTCATTGATGGGCCCGCCGTCTGACACCGGGCGGTTCGGCGAGTTCGGCGGGCGATTCGTTCCCGAAACGCTGGTGCCGGCATGCCAGGATCTCGAAGCTGCATTTCGCACTGCTTGGGACGACCCCGAATTCAGGTTGGAACTCCACACCTTGTTGCGCGATTACGCCGGGCGACCGTCGATCCTCACCGAGTGCTTTCGTTTGAGCGAAGAGCTGGGTGTGCGTGTGTTCCTGAAACGTGAAGATCTCAACCACACCGGCTCGCACAAGATCAACAACGTGCTCGGCCAGGCACTGTTGGCAAAGCGCATGGGCAAGACCCGTCTGGTCGCAGAAACCGGCGCGGGTCAGCACGGGGTGGCCACCGCGACTGCAGCAGCGCTGATGGGCTTGGAATGCAAGGTGTACATGGGCGCCGTCGACGTTGAGCGACAGGCATTGAACGTCTTTCGCATGAAACTCCTCGGCTCTGAGGTCGAGGCCGTTCACAGCGGTTCGCGCACCCTCAAAGATGCCGTGAACGAAGCAATGCGCGACTGGGTGGCTACGGTCGGGAACACGCATTACTGCCTCGGTTCGGTCATGGGGCCGCATCCGTACCCGTGGATGGTCCGGGAGTTTCACCGGGTGATCGGGGACGAAGCACGCGAACAGTGTCGGGCGATCACCGGCGCCGACCCACACGCTGTCATCGCCTGCGTTGGCGGCGGTTCGAACGCCATCGGAATCTTTTCGGGCTTTGTGGATACCACGTCGCGCCTCATTGGTGTCGAACCTGCCGGTGGCGCCGCCGTGCAGCATGGTGTCCCCGGTGTTGTCCATGGCATGCGCAGTTACCTCATGCAGGACGAGTTCGGGCAAGTGGAAGAGGCGCTCTCGATTTCGGCCGGGCTGGACTATCCAGGTGTCGGGCCGGAACACTCCTACCTGTCCTCCATCGGCCGAGCCGAGTATCCGAACGTCACCGATGCCGAGGTGATCGACGCTTTCCAGTTGCTCGCCCGCACCGAGGGCATCATCCCAGCGTTGGAATCGGCGCATGCGATCGCATGGTTGGCTCGCGAAGCGCACACCATGCAAGGCGAAACGGTTGTGCTCAATCTGTCTGGTCGAGGTGACAAAGACGTCGGGCAGATGATGGACGTCCTCGGGATGGGCGGCGCCTCATGATCGACGATGCCACCCTCCCTCCCGATGTGCCCATGCCCACCGAGCCGGGCTATCTCGAAGCCACGTTGCGCGCTCATCGAGAGGCTGGCCGCAAGATTCTCGTGCCGTACATCACCGGCGGCTATCCGGGTTGGCAAGACGCCATCCGCGCTGCGGCCGCCCACGGTGCTGATGCGGTGGAGATCGGCATTCCGTTCTCCGACCCGGTGATGGACGGCCCCGTGATTCAGCAGGCTTCTCAGGCAGCGCTCGACCTTGGCACGACCCCACCCTCAGTGCTGGCTGAGGTTCCCGGGCTCGACGTTCAGATTCCCCTCATCGTCATGACGTATTACAACTTGGTGCACCACGATGGTCATCGGCGGTTTGCACACCGTCTCGTGGACGCTGGCATCAGCGGCTGCATTTTGCCCGACTTGCCGCTGGAGGAATCCGGACACTGGACCCGAGCTGCCGACTACGAGGGCGTCGAGACCATCATGCTGGCAGCACCCACCGCTCCCGACGAGCGGCTGCCTCGCGTGGTGGCGCGGCTGTCGTGGCTTTCTGTACGCAGTTGGCCTGCTCGGCGTCACGGGGGAGCGCGACACGCTGGCCGCAACGGCGACCGCACTCGCGGCTCGTCTCAAGGCCATCACCGACAAGCCGGTGCTCGTGGGCGTGGGTGTTTCAAACGAACAGCAGGCGTATGAGGCGACCAGGGTCGCCGACGGGGTCATTCAGGGCGCATCGGTCATGCGCCGCATGATCGAAGGCGGTCCCGATGCAGTCGGTGCATACGTCGCTTCCGTGCGTACCGCAATCGACGCCAACTAGTCCTCGCCGACTTTTCTCGCTGACCTTTCTTGCTGACACCCAAGGGCGCTGCCAGTGCTGGCCAACCGGTGGCGGACCGACTGGCAGCTACTGACAGCGCCACAATTGGGAAGTCATCAACTTCTCATCAGAACGGCTTCACGTAATGCATGATGGCGCCTCCTTCCGACCCTGGGACAAACGGTCAGTGTGGACAGTAGCACTCTGTGTGAGATTCTTGAATGTCTACAGACGTGTTCCTTCTGGATTTAGACAGGATTTGCAGTTGGTATCGCTGTTAGTGACGGTATGACCACGACTGCTACCTGGCGTCACCGGGGAGACACTTTGAGAGAGTCGCACGGAGGCAGAAATTTGCTCGATCAGCTGGGTGAGACCGGCAGCGAACTAAGGTTTCGGCGGTGAAACCCGAAGACCTGTTGCCCCATCGTCCGCCATTTCTGTTCGTCGATGAGATCATCGCCATCGACCCCGGCAAGTCCGCAAGCGCGCTGTGGCGACTCACCGGCGACGAGTGGTTCTTCGCTGGGCACTTCCCCGGTCGCCCTACTCTGCCGGGCGTGTTGATGTGCGAGGCGATCGCTCAAGTCGGAGCCCTCGCCGTGCTCGCCGACGAACGGTACGCCGGCAAACTGCCGCTCTTCGGCGGGCTCGACGGTGCGCGCTTTCGCCGGCAGGTCGGCCCGGGTGACGAGTTGACACTCGAAGTAGAGATGACTCACATGTCGTCAAGAGCAGGTAAAGGAACCGGCCGAGCGTTGCTAGACGGCAAAGTAGCCACCTCCTGCGACCTCCTGTTCGTCTTCGCCTGATTCCGGCTGGATCGCCGACGCTGCGTTCCCCTCACCGCTCGTCGCCGGAGGCGACTCGGGTTCGTGCGCCTTGCATTCGACGATCGAACCCGATCAATGAGATTGTTCGATCAACACGGGTTGAGGCCCTGTTCGCACTCAGCTGCAGCGACCGAGTCGCCTCGGCGACGAGCGTGAATGCAACGCCGCAATCGGCGAATCTGAATCGATTTAGGGCGGGGAATGATGATGGTGCCGTTGTGGCCACCGAAGCCGAAGTTGTTCGACACCGTTGGGCCTGGCTCCCAGTCACGCGGCGAGCCCATGACGAGATCGATCTCCATGTCGTCGCTCAGCACCTTCGTATTGGCCGTCGGTGGAATCTGACGCTTCTCGAACGACAACAGCACTGCGGCAGCTTCGAGTGCCCCCGCAGCTCCCAGCGCATGCCCCGTGACACCCTTGGTTGACACCATGGGAACACCGTGTGGACCGAAGACCGCAGTGACCGCGGCGGCCTCGGCGGCGTCATTCAACGGGGTGCTGGTGCCGTGGGCATTGATCTGGCGGACGTCGCCGGGTTCGAGCCCCGCCTCTGCGAGCGCCAGTTTCATGCACTTGATCGCACCCGTGCCGCCCGGTGCCGGCGCCGTGATGTGATGGGCATCGGCATTGCTCGCCCCGCCCATGATCTCACCGAGAATGTTGGCGCCTCGGGCGACAGCAATATCCCACGCTTCGAGGACGAACGCTGCTGCGCCTTCTCCCATGACAAACCCGTCACGAGCTTCGTCAAAAGGTCGGCTGGTGCCACTGGACGAGAGTGCCGTCATATTGCCGAAACTTGCCAGGGCTGTTGTTGTTCCAGCGTGCTCCGCGCCGCCGGTCACGATCGCGTCTGCCAGGCCCCACGAAACCAAACGAGCTGCGTACGTCAACGCGTGAGTTCCAGCGGCGCATGCGGTGCAGATGGTCTCGTTGGGTCCTTTGAGCCCGAAGCGCATCGATACCGCTGCACCAGGAGCATTCGCCATCATCATCGGGACGAGGAACGGTGATACTCGTCGCTCACCTTTTTCGAGCCGAACTTGGACCTGGTCTTCCAGCGTGTGGATTCCCGCCACGCCTGTTCCAAAGATGGTGCCAATGCGATCCGCATCGACACTGAGTTCGCCCGCTTGAGCTATGGCTTCGGTGGCAGCGGCAATGGCGAATTGCTCACACAGGTCGGCGCGGCGCGCGTCCTTGGGTGAGTCGTAGTACGGGGTGGAGTCCCAATCCTGGATGGTGATCGATGTACCGGCACCGTCAATGCCGGGTCCGAGCAGGCCGTTCCAGTAAGCCTCTTTGCCAAGCCCGCATGGTGCGACGACGCCAAAGCCGGTGATTGCGACTCGGCGCCCCTGCGTGCGCATCAGCGTCCGCGAATCAGAGCTTGCCGACGACCAGGTCGTATGCCTGGCCCACGGTCTCGATGCCCTCGAGTTCCTCTTCGGGTACTTCGACGCCGAATTCCTCTTCGAGCGCCATGATCAGTTCGACGAGGTCGAGACTGTCGGCGTCGAGGTCATCGCCGAACTTGGCGGACGGGGTGACCTGGTCTTCAGACACGGAGAGCACGTCGACGGCGCACTTCTGGAAACGGGCGAAAAGTTCTTGATCCAACGGAATAGCTCCTTGTTGCGGTGGGACGGGTTCAGTCTAGAGAAGTTCGGCGCCTGCGGCCGATTCCGGCAGCCGGACAATCGACAAGAGTGGCCATTCGAGTATTCAGTGGCCCATTCCAAGTCCGCCATCGACGGGAATCACAGCCCCCGTGATGTAGGCACCCGCCGGTGAAGCGAGGAACGGCGACGACACCGGCAATCTCGTCTGCCGTTGCCATGCGACCAAGCGGAACGGCGTCGATGATGCCAGCAAGTTGGTCAGTCGTGAGCGCGGCGGTCATGTCGGTCTCGACCGGGCCGGGTGCCACCACGTTCACGGTGATGTTACGTGACCCAAGTTCGCGAGCCAGCGAGCGGGCGAAGCCGACCAAACCAGCTTTCGATGCCGCATAGTTGGATTGGCCGGCGGCGCCGAGCAATCCAACGACTGATGACATCAACACGATCCGTCCGGTGCGGGCCTTGACCATTCCGCGAGATGCGCGTTTGACGACGCGGTACGAGGCCGTGAGGTTGGCGTTGATCACGCTGACGAAGTCGTCTTCGCTCATACGCAGCAACAAGCCGTCGCGCGTGACTCCAGCGTTGGAAACCAGCACCTCGACGGTGCCGTCGAATTCCTTTTCGACTGCGGCGAACGCAGCGTCGACTTGCTCAGAGTCGGTGACGTCGCACTTCACGCCAAAAAAGCCGTCGGGTGGCGGCGAGGAGTTGTAGGTCACTGCGACGCGATCGCCTTGAGCGGCGAACTGACGCGCGCAAGCCAAGCCAATGCCGCGCGAGCCCCCGGTAATGAGAACGATGCGACCGGTCATGCGGCGCCTCCGCCCCATCGCAGTACACAACTTGCGGCGGTCATGCCGTATCTCAACGGAGGCTGCGCCCCCGTACCCCATCGCCGTGCGGCTCGCTGGCGCTCCCTCGCCCGGCCGGCATGACCGCGATTGTTTCGACAGGTCATGCGGCGCCTCCGCCCCATCGCAGTACACAACTTGCGGCGGTCATGCCGCCACCGAACCCAACAAGTAGCACGTGGTCTCCGTTCACGACTCGTCCGTTGTCGAGCGAATCTGCCAATGCGAGTGGAATTGACGCCGACGAGGTGTTGCCGGTGCGATGGATGACGGTAGCAGCGCGCTCGAGCGGGATACCCAATCGCTCGCACGCCGCATGAATGATCCGAATGTTCGCCTGGTGAGGTACCACCAATGCGATGTCAGCCGCGGTCAACCCCGCCGTGGCAAGCGACTTCTCGGCTGAATTGACCATGATGCGCACCGCTCGACGGAAGACCTCCTTGCCTTCCATCTGAATCGTCCCACCCACGTCGGCGTTCAAGATGCCGAGCAGCGAGCCATCTGCATCGAGGTCCCAGCTCAACAGCGCACCCTCGTTTGGCACCGATTCGAGCACCACGGCCCCAGCACCATCCGCAAAAAGTGGGGCGGTGGCCCGATCGTTCCAGTCGGTGATCCGCGACAGCGTCTCGGCACCGATCACGAGGATCCGGTCTGCACCGAGGGCGATCAGCCCGTAGGCGTTGACCAGCCCGTACACAAACCCCGAGCAAGCGGCATTGAGTTCGTACGCTCCACACGACAGACCGAGTGCGTCCTGAACCATCGTGGCCGTGCCCCACTGAAGGTCAGGAGTGGTTGTCGCGAGCACCAGTGCGTCAATTCGCGACGGGTCGAGGCCAGCCATTTCGAGTGCTTGTCGTCCAGCTTCTGTGGCTAATCCCGCAGTAGTGCCGCCAATGTGACGTTCGTGGATTCCTGTGCGAGTACGAATCCACTCGTCGGAAGTGTCCATCGTGGCCGCAAGCTCGTCGTTGGTGACGACGCGCTCTGGCAACGCGGTGCCCCACCCGGAGATCACTGCGCCGCACGCACCAGGTCGAAGCGCCGGCATCTCGTGACCCCTAGCTCCTCAACCAGGCGATTGGCTGGCGGGGGGCGACGCGTTCTGTGTCGAGAGCGATATAGCTCTGCAGGACTCCACGAAACGGGGAACGTACTTCGTGATCGCCGACGTGCCCAATCACGGTTCCAACGTCGATCGCCG
Source organism: uncultured Actinomycetota bacterium (assembly GCA_963738275.1). Lineage (GTDB taxonomy): Bacteria > Actinomycetota > Acidimicrobiia > Acidimicrobiales > Ilumatobacteraceae > Ilumatobacter. The sequence continues at coordinate 523,942 of CAVTVY010000013.1, read as the reverse complement.
TGCCGGGCTCGACCGAAGTCGGTGTGAAGATGCCCGCGCTCGGCGACACGACGAGGCGCTCGACTGCGAAGAGGTGTTCGCCTTCGAAGGTGCCGACACTCGATTCAGAGTTGCCCGCCACCCAACCAAGGAACTTGTCGAGGTCTTCGGGGGTCGCAACCGAAATGGTGCGACATCCGGGGACGCTGCGCTTGGCCATTCCGGTAAGTACGCCCCCAGGGCCCAGCTCGGCGAACTCGGTGACGCCGAGCGAGGCCATGGTGAGCAGTCCATGCTTCCAGCGCACCGGGCTTGCAAGCTGCGCCGAGAGCAGCGAAATCCATTGGTCGCCGCGGTCGTGCGGGCTCGCGTCGACGTTGGAGATCACGGGAACCTCGGTGTCGCGGATGTCGGCCCGAGAAATGGCGTCACGCAAGCGTTCGCGTGCAGGAACCATGTAGTTCGTGTGGAACGCCCCGGAGACGGGAAGGCCCATGACTTTCTTCGCGCCCAACTCTTTGGCACGTGCCGAAGCCAGTTCCACACCCTCGGGCGAGCCGGCGATCACCACTTGCCCCGGGGCGTTGAAGTTGGCAACCCACACATCGGCGCCCGCCAAGCTGCAGGCCACTTCCACTTGATCATCGTCGAGGCCGAGAACTGCTGCCATCGTGCCTGGCTGGGAGAGGCCGGCTTCGTGCATCGCTGCAGCTCTCTCGATGACGAGGCTGACCCCTTCCTCGAAGCCGAGCGCTCCGGTGGCGGCCAGGGCCGTGTACTCCCCGAGGCTATGTCCTGCACAAAAGCTTGGTTCCACGCCGAGTCGTTCCACCGCGTCGAGCACCATCAGGCTGGAAACAAAGGTGGTGAGTTGCGCGTTGCGGGTGTCTTTGAGTTCGTCCGCGTCGGCGTCAAGGAGGAGGGCGGCGACGTCGCGACCGGCGACTTCGCTGGCCTCGTCGACCAGTTCCCAACTGTCGTGATCGACCCACGGTCGCCCCATCCCTGGCCGCTGCGACCCCTGTCCGGGGAAGGTGAATGCGAGCATTAGCGAGGGAGGCTAGACGCTTGGCGACTGGTCGAGAGGACTACTCGCCGGTAACCAGAAACTTTCCGCTCATGATCGTGCGGCCGGTATCGTGCATCCGACATTGGCCCCGGTAGCCCAACGGCAGAGGCAGCGGTCTCAAACACCGTCCAGTGTGGGTTCGAATCCCACCCGGGGCACATATGGCTTCTTGGCTCATCGAACGGCGCTTGTCACAGACCGTGACCCGACTGAAGTCGCTCCGCGCCGAGCTCGCCCACATCGACGAGCAGATCGACGTGTTCGTCAGTGACGCCGACGACACCGAGTTGCGTGCGTTGGTATCGGAAACCCCGGGTGCCGCATTCGAGGCGAACGATGCCCGCAAACACGCCGATGCGATGACCAAGCACCGTCAACACGTGATCGACTCCATTCGCGACCTCGAAGCCAAGCAAGACGACCTGCTCGACAAGCTCACCGCCCGACGCTGACCGAGCACGACACACTCGAACTGCTCGCACATCGGGCTGACCGTGCTTGAATGGTCGCCGTGAGCCTCCGAGTCGTGATCGCAGAAGACGAAGCCATCATTCGCATGGATCTTCGCGAAACCCTTGAAGAAGAGGGCTACGACGTCGTCGGCGAGACCGGCAGGGGTGACGACGCTGTCGACTTGGTTCGGTCGCTGCGTCCGGAGTTGGCCATCCTCGACGTCAAGATGCCCGGAATGGACGGGCTGCAGGCGGCCTCCATCATCACCGCCGAAAAGCTCTGTGGCGTGCTCATCCTCACAGCGTTCAGCCAACGCGAAGTGGTGGAACAGGCCCGCGACGCCGGAGCGTTGGCCTACTTGGTGAAACCGTTCCAGAAGAGCGATCTCATACCAGCCATCGAGGTGGCCATTGGGCGTTTCCGCGAACTCCGAAACCTCACCGGCGAGATCGACGCGCTGGGTGAGCAACTCGAGGCACGAAAAGCGATCGACCGGGCCAAGGGCATTCTCATCGACGAATGCGGCATGCGCGAATCGGACGCGTTTTCGTTCATCCAGCGAACCGCAATGAGCGAACGTTCGCGGATGCGCGACGTGGCCGAGCGCATCCTCGACGGTTCACTGCGCCCCGACTGATCAGCTGCAACCGCCCGCCATGCCCACTCACCTGCTGATCGACGGAAACTCTCTGACGTATCGCGCGTTCTTCGCCCTACCGCCCGACATGGCAACAGCGAGCGGGCAGGTCACGAACGCGGTCTTCGGATTCACGTCGATGCTGATTTACGCGATCAAAGAGCATCGACCCGACGGGGTGATCGTCGCCTTCGACCGCCCCGAGCCAACTTTTCGCCACGCTGCCGAGCCCGAATACAAGGCCCAGCGTGAGAAAGCCCCAGACATTCTGCGCCAACAAATGGGTCTGGTGCGGGAGGTGCTCGACGCTATTGGTATTCAGCAGGTGGAGGCGATCGGCTGGGAAGCCGACGACCTCATCGCCACGATCTCCTCGGTGTTACGAGATCGCGGTGACGACGTCATCATCGTCACCGGCGACCGCGATAGCTACCAACTCGTCTGCGACCCTCATGTGCGGGTGATGTACAACAAGCGCGGCGTCAGCGACTACGCGATGTACGACGAGGCCGGCATTCTCGAAAAGACCGGGGTCACGCCGGCCCTGTACCCGCAATATGCGGCGCTTCGCGGGGATACGAGCGACAACCTCCCGGGCGTGCCTGGCGTGGGCGAGAAGACGGCTGCAAAACTCATCACCACCTTTGGCGGGCTCGACGGCATCTTCGCCAATGCCGACAAGCAAACGCCGAAACTACGCGAGAGTCTCGAAGCGAACGAGGCTCGTGCCCGCAAGAACCTCGAGCTCATGATCCTGCGGCATGACGCCCCGCTCGACGGCGTCGACCTCGACGCGTTGGCGATCACGCCCAAGCCGGAAGAAATGCAGCGGCTGTTCGACTTCCTGGAGTTCCGCACCCTCGGCGACCGGCTCGCCGATGTCTTGGGCCCGAACTCCGGAATCAAGACTGCTGCTCCCCGCGACGAAATCGTCGCCGAGGTCACCACCGTCGAAGATGCGGCGGCGGCGACGTCGATCCTTCAGGCGCTCGTTGTCGCTGACATCGCCGGCGCCTGGGATGGCGAGCCGGGCCGGAGCCCATTGCTCGGAATAGCCGTGGTCGCCGACGCGTCACTTTCGGAGGTGGCGTGGATCCCCGTGGCGTTGCTGGCCGACGACTCTCTCGCCGCCGCCCTGGCAACGCATCCTCATGTGCGGAGTCATAACGCCAAAGCGCTCATGCGATCGTTGCTCGACCACGGCATCGAGCTCCGCGGTCTGCAACTCGATACGGCGATTGCGGCGTACCTCATCGACCCAGCCGAGGCGCGCTATGACTTGGCAGACCTCATCGAAAAGTTCACCAGGTTTGCGCCGCCGAGCGGCCACGCGGCAAGCGTTGGCCAACTCGATCTCGACGGCGGCGCACTGTCCGATGCCGACCGCGCTGGCCGTGACGCGCTCGCGGTGCACCACATAGCTTCACCCATCGAGGCCAGTCTCGATGCTCAGGGCATGGCGACGCTGTATCACGACATCGAGAACCCTCTCGTGTGGGTGCTTGCCCGTATGGAACACATCGGGGTGGGGGTTGATCGTGAAGCGCTGCGCGCCATCAATGCCCGCCTCACCGCCGAAGTCGAAGCGCTCGGAGCGGAACTTCGCCGAGTAGCTGGACGTGACGACCTCAATCTGAACTCGCCAACCCAGTTGCGCGCCCTGATATTCGATGAGCGCGGCCTCAGCCCCATGGGCGTGAAGAAGACCAAGTCGGGCTACTCCACTGATGCGCAGACGCTCGGCAAGATACGCGACCAGTGGCCCGAGTTCATCGAGCCGCTGCTCCGTCACCGCGAAGTGGAGAAACTGCGGGGAACCTACGGTGAAGGCCTGCTCAACGAGGTGGCCGCCGACGGTCGCATCCACGCCACGTTCAATCAAACGGTCGCACGCACTGGCAGGCTGAGCTCGGATCAACCCAACCTGCACAACATTCCGGTGCGATCAGACGAAGGTCGAGTGTTCCGAACAGCCTTCATTCCGGCTCCCGGTAGGTCCTTGCTCGTGGCCGATTACAACCAGATCGAGTTGCGGTGCATCGCTCACCTTGCTGCCGACCCAGGTCTGGTCGAGGCGTTCACGAGTGGGCAAGACATTCACAACGCGACGGCTGCGCGTGTGTTCGGCGTCGATCCTGCTGCGGTCACGCTCGAGCAGCGATCGAAGGCCAAGATGGTGTCGTACGGTTTGGCCTACGGCATGGAGGCATACGGTCTTGGTCAGCGGTTGAACATTCCCACCGACGAGGCCGCCATGATTCTCGACGCCTATTTCGTTGCCTTCCCCAATGTCAAGCAGTACATGGACGACACGGTGCAGGAAGCGCGCAAGAACGGGTACACGGAAACGCTGTTTGGTCGGCGTCGACCCATACCTGAACTGTTGAACTCCAACTGGCGAATTCGGCAGGCGGGCGAGCGTCAAGCAATGAACGCCGGCATTCAGGGCCTTGCGGCCGACATCTTCAAGGTGGCCCTCGTTCGCATCGACGCAGCACTGGAAGCTGGGGGATACGAATCGCAACTCGTCCTCCAGGTTCACGACGAGGTGATTCTCGAAGTGCCTGAACGCGAGCATGACGTCGTCGGCGAACTGGTCATCGGGCTCATGATGGGCGCAGCCGAACTGGATGTACCGCTGGAAGTGAACGTTGCCTGGGGTGCCACCTGGGCGGCTGCCAAGGGATAGCCGCTTTTATGAGCGACGGTGCACACGTGGATCATTGGTTCGAGCCGATCGCAGACCACCTTGGGGCTGCGTACCTGCGCTACTCGTTCACGAAGGGGACGCGGCAAGAAGTCGAGTTCCTCGTGACCGAACTCGCGTTGCAGCCCGGCATGCGAGTCCTCGATGTGGGTTGCGGCCCTGGGCGTCACGCTCACGCGCTCGCGCTGTTGGGGCTGACCGTTCACGGCATCGATATTTCACGGCGTTTTGTGGACCTGGCAACAGCAGGGGCTCCGCCTGGCGCGACCTTCGAACGCGCCGATGCCCGGAGGTTGGACTTCTACAACGAGTTCGACGCCGTGATCTGCTTGTGCCAAGGAGCCTTTGGTCTGATGACAGCCGACGGGCACGACGAAACGGTGCTGGCAGGGATGGCGCGTGCTCTCTGCGACGGGGGACGGTTGGCACTCAGCGCGTTCAGTTCGTACTTTGTCGTCAAATACTTCGAGGCGGCTGATTTCGATGCCGACCTCGGTGTGAACCACGAGCTGACAGAGATCAAGAACGAGGCTGGAGAGTCGGTGTCTGTGGACCTGTGGACCGGCTGCTACACCCCGCGCGAACTGCGGCTGCTGTGTGACCGCAACGGTCTCGATGTCGACTCGATCAACAGCGTGGAACCGGGTGCGTACCAGCTCGCGTCGCCATCGGCGGAAACGCCCGAATTCCTGCTCCTCGCAACCCGTCGCTCGACCGAACTCGCGAAGTGACCGGAGAATTGACTCGTCCGCGACGCACGAGGCGCCGCGGACGAGAAGGTTGCGGCGGGCGTTCCGCAACCGACGCTGGTGACTGGAGGTGGGTGTTGTCACCAGCGCGATCTATGTTGCCGCACAACTGAGCTGCAAGTGCTTTCCAATAGTACGTCGTTATAAGCCCAATTGTGAAGTCTTTGTCGCCTGCTCCAGGTTCGGCCCAGGCACGTTGAGCACGATTGCTCTGGTGTGATCTGCTCTGCCAAAATGTGGGCGACCCTGGTAATATGGGCACCCCGCTGGCCGCTCTCTCGCGTCCACTGAAGTACCTCCACATCCGAAAGTAGTCCGTTGTCCGACACCTCGACCCAAACGCCCACCATCGATCCCACCGCCAACCCGGCCATGGGAACCTTCGATGAAGAGGGCAACTACATCCCACGTCAGGTCGTTGATAACGACCTGGGAATGAGCTTCGCAGACGCAATCGACGGAACCATCGTCGACGTCGAAGATGGCCAAGTCGTCTTTGGCACCGTTGTCAAGATCGATAAAGACGAGGTACTCCTCGACATCGGTTACAAGAGCGAAGGCGTCATTCCCAGCCGTGAGTTGAGTATCCGCAACGACGTCAACCCGTCGGAAATCGTCTCGCTGGGCGAGCGCGTCGAGGCTTTGGTTCTCACCAAGGAAGACAAGGAAGGGCGTCTCGTCCTCTCCAAGAAGCGTGCGCAGTACGAGCGAGCGTGGGGCACCATCGAGGCCAAGAAGGAAGCCGACGAAGTCGTCGAAGGTCCGGTCATCGAGGTCGTCAAAGGCGGTCTCATCGTCGACATCGGTCTGCGTGGCTTCTTGCCGGCGTCCCTCGTCGAGCTTCGTCGAGTCCGCGACCTGGCGCCGTACATCGGCACCATCGTGCAGGCCAAGATCATCGAGCTCGACAAGAACCGCAACAACGTGGTCCTCAGCCGCCGCGCCTTCCTCGAAGAGAATCAGAAGGAAACCCGCGATCAGTTCCTCAACAACCTCAAGGTTGGAGAGGTCCGCGAGGGCACGGTTTCGTCGGTGGTCAGCTTCGGTGCGTTCGTCGACTTGGGCGGCATGGACGGGCTCATTCACGTCAGCGAGTTGTCGTGGAAGCATGTCGACCACCCCGGTTCTGTGGTTGCCGTTGGCGACCCGGTGAAGGTGCAAGTGCTCGACGTCGACTTCAGCCGCGAGCGCATCTCGCTGTCGCTCAAAGCCACTCAGGCCGACCCGTGGCAGCAGTTCGCTGAAACCCACGAGGTCGGGCAGTTGGTCTACGGCCGTGTCACCAAGCTCGTGCAGTTCGGCGCATTCGTCCAGGTCGGCGACGGCATCGAAGGGCTCGTCCACATCTCTGAAATGTCGGCGCACCATGTCGATTCACCAGAACAGGTCGTCACGCCGGGCGAAGAGTTGTGGGTCAAGATCATCGATCTCGACCTGCCACGCCGTCGCATCTCCCTGTCGATCAAGCAGGCCGCGGAAGGTGGCGAGCTCGCCGCCGAGTATCGCGAGCACTTCGAGATCGACGAAGAGGGCAACTGGGCCACCAGCAGCGACGAAGTCGAGGCTGCATGGGCCGAGTTCGAAAGCGCCGAAGCCGCAGCGGTCCGCCGACGTTACTGTGCCGACGAAGCCCCGGGCCGACGAAGTGCCAGCACTCGACGAAGTGCCAGCGCTCGACGAGGTCTGACAACCCGTGCAGCTGGTCGGCTTGACCGGCGGGATTGGTGCGGGCAAATCGACCGTCTCGGCTCTGCTTGCCGAACATGGGGCACGGGTCGTCGACGCCGACCAGATTGCCCGCGATCTTCAAGCACCCGGTAGCCCGTTGCTCGGCCAAATGGCCGAGCGCTTCGGCCAAGACATTTTGCGCAGCGATGGTTCGCTTGATCGAGCGGCCGTCGCTGCGCTCGTTTTCGGTGATTCTGACGAAGCGCGGGCGGCACTTCGAGACCTCAATGGCATCACTCACCCGGCGATCCAGAACGAGATCGCTGCTCAGATCAAGTCGTACGCCGACACCGACGAGATCGTCATCCTCGACTTCCCCCTACTCAGGTGAGAACCCACGCGACGACCTGGTAGCCACCGTTGTTGTCGACGTGCCAATCGATGAAGCGGTGCGTCGCCTCGTCGGTTCACGGGGCATGGATGAAACCGATGCGCGCCACCGCATCGCCAGCCAGATCAGCCGGGAAGACCGCCTCGCCCGCGCCACCCACGTCATCGACAACTCCGGCGACCTCGACTTCTTGCGATCACAGGTAGAAGAGTTGTGGCACGCCTTGTGCGAGCTCTCCGCTGACTCCGCTCGCCGCTAACGGCCGAGTTCAGCGAGATCAGCGAGTTGGGCGATGGCCGTGAGTAGTCGGGTCCGTGCGTCGACGCTGCCGGTGCGTTCGAAACCGAGAGCTCGGTAGAACGACTCCGGTCCGCCCGGCTCGTCGACGAATGACGCCGTGAGTTGGGTGTCGCCACTGACCAACAGGAGCCGTGCCAGCTCGCCGATCGCGCGTCGTGCGATACCGCGCCGCTGGTGGCGTTGATCGATGAGCAGTTGCCAGAGGTGCGGCGTCGGATGGTTGGCAGAACTCGTGGCGATGAGCAGAATTCCTGCGATGTCCCCGTCGGCTCGAATTGCTCGATACCAGGGTGTGAGTGGAGTTCCCGCCACCGACGGCGGATGGGCCGCATCAGCGATTGATTCAGCGGGGGAACGAACAAACCGTCGTTGACTGTGGCCAACCGCGATCGCGCAGACGGCGTCGACATTGAGTGCATCGACAGCGACGAACTCCACGGTGCGGGGCGCGCCGGTTGGCCGCGCGACCCAAGTTCTCCAGTCGGTGGCGAGTAAGGAAAATCGCGCATCGTCGGTCCACTCGCCACGTGACCAGGCGGACGAGCGGGCGGTGCCGACGTACTCAAACCCGCACCGTTCCAGCACTCGAGCGGACGCGAGGTTGCGGGGGTCGATCGTGGCCGCGACGCGGTGTACGCCAACGTGTTCGAAGAGGTGTGTGAGCACTGCACTGGCAGCCTCGACGGCGTAGCTGTTGCCCTGGTGCTCCGGGGCGACCGTGTAGCCAATCATGGCCAACTCTGACTGTTGGTCGAGCCAGATGGCGATGTCGCCGACCAGCACGCCGTCGCGTTCCATACCCACCTGCACCCAAACTACCCGCAGTCGGCCCGTCGAGTCGTTCCATCTCGTCGATGAGTTCGTGCGCAAGGTCGCGTGTGTAGGGAAGCGGCCAATCTTGGTAACGAGCGACGAGTCGACGTTGCGGTAGCGGGTGAAGTCGGCGATATCAGACCGCCGAAGCACGCGCAAGGTGAGCCGTTCAGTCTTCAGTTCGAAGCGATCACCCATGGTCCTATTCAACCTGCTCGTGCCCGAAACCCTGTGAGACCCCCTCGGTAGGATCGGTCTTATGACCGACACCGTCGTGCAGGCGCACTCCGACTCCAGCGCCGATCCGATCTTTCAGGTCGTGTCCGACTTCGAGCCGTCCGGTGATCAACCTGAGGCGATCGCAGCGTTGACGAAGGGCCTCAACGCAGGCGAGCGCTTCCAAACGTTGCTCGGTATCACCGGGTCCGGCAAGTCGGCCACCATTGCGTGGACCATCGAGCAGGTGCAACGCCCCACGCTCATCCTGGCGCCGAACAAGAGCCTCGCAGCTCAGCTGGCGCAAGAGATGCGTGAGTTCTTCCCCAACAACCGCGTCGAATACTTCGTCTCGTACTACGACTATTACCAGCCCGAGGCGTACATCGCTTCCAGCGACACGTTCATCGAGAAAGACAGCTCGGTCAACGACGAGATCGATCGGCTGCGTCACTCCACCACGGCTGCACTGCTCACTCGGCGCGACACCATCGTGGTGGCATCGGTGTCATGCATCTACGGCATGGGCAATCCCGACGAGTACAAGGGCCAACTCGTCGACTTGTCAGTCGGCGTCGACTACGACATGCGTTCCATTCTGCGTCGGCTCGTCGACATGCAGTACGAACGCAACGACATGACCCTCGGTCGCGGGAAGTTCCGAGTGCGCGGCGACACGATCGAGGTGCATCCGGCGTACGACGAGTCGGTCACCCGGATCGAGATGTTTGGCGACACGGTCGACCGCATCACCCGCATCGACCCGCTCACCGGAGAAACACTCGAAGAGCAGAAACGCACGCACATCCTGCCGGCCACCCATTACGTGGCCGGTAACGAACGGTTGGCGGTGGCGATCGGGAAGATCGAACACGAGCTGCAGGTGCGCCTGAAAGAGTTCGAAGAGCAGGGCAAATTGCTCGAAGCGCAGCGTCTGCGAATGCGCACGCAGTACGACCTCGAGATGATCGCCGAGATGGGCTTTTGCAACGGCATCGAGAACTACTCGATGCACATCGACGGCCGCGATTACGGCGAGCCGCCATTCACGCTGCTCGATTACTTCCCGGAAGACTTCTTGCTCGTCATCGACGAGAGCCACATTGCCGTACCGCAGTTGCATGGGCAGTATGCGGGCGACCGCAGTCGTAAGAACATCCTGGTCGAACACGGTTTCCGGCTGCCGTCGGCGCGCGACAACCGGCCGCTCACGTTCGAGGAGGTGCTCGAACGCATCAACCAGGCCAGTCTTCTTGTCGGCGACCCCCGGCGATTATGAGATTCGCACCTCCACCCAGGTCGTCGAGCAAGTGGTGCGCCCCACCGGCCTCATCGACCCAGAGGTCATCGTCAAGCCCACCAAGGGCCAAATCGATGACCTGATCGAGTTGGTCAATGGCCGAGTGGCGAACGGCGAACGGGCGCTCATCACCACGCTCACCAAGAAGATGGCGGAAGATCTCACCGACTATCTGCTCGAACAGGGAATGCGAGTGCGTTACCTGCACTCGAACATCGACACCATTCAACGCATCGAAATTCTGCGCGGACTGCGGCTCGGTGAGTTCGACGTGTTGGTCGGCATCAACCTGTTGCGCGAGGGTCTCGACCTTCCAGAAGTGTCGCTGGTGTGCATTCTCGATGCCGACAAAGAGGGCTTCCTTCGTTCGGAAACCTCACTCATTCAGATGATCGGACGTGCCGCTCGCAACGTCGCCGGTCAGGTGGTCATGTACGCCGATCGAATGACCGACTCGATGACCCGCGCGATCGATGAAACGCAACGGCGCCGCACGCTTCAGATCGCGTACAACCTCGAACACGGCATCGACCCGCAAACCATTCGTAAGGCAGTCTCCGACATCCTGTCGATGCTGCGACCAGACAACACCGCGCCCATGCCTGGCAAAGACAAGCGTCGTCAACGCGAGCGCGACAAGGTGCAACGGGAACTCAAGTCGTTGCCGCAGAAGGAACTCGCCCGCCTCATTCAAACCCTCACCGAAGAAATGCACGAGGCGTCAACCGGTCTCCGGTTCGAGTACGCCGCCAAGTTGCGCGACGAGATCAACGAGCTCAAGCGAGAACTCAAAGACGCTCACTAGCCGACGGCATCGACGCATGCGGCATACGTCGACTAGGTATGGGCTTGGTAGGTGATGTTGACCGATGCCACTTGGCCCGCTGGCTACCCCCAGCGATTCATCAGGAGTCGAAGTTCGGTCTTACCGGGCAGACCGCCCCGCTCGATCAGCGCTGCGAGCACCATCAGCCCTAGCCCACCGACGGTGAGCCACACCCAGTTGGGCAGTGCCCCCAGCGTGCTTGCCGACGACAGGATGACTGCGATGACGGTGAGTGCTGTACCGATCACGAGCGGACCAGCGAGCCGGTGCCAAGCACCAAGCGCCGTTGCGACAATGCCAACCGTGAGCGCGGTGGGCAGCGCCCAAGCCGTGTCACCTGTCAGTTCGGCATTGATCAGCCAGGCCGAACACAACGAGAGACCAATTCCGTAGGCAACCCAGCTATGAAGGTCTTGCGAGCGGCGCACGAACCAGCCCCCTCCCAGAAGTCCTGCGCAGACGAGCGCCATGGCGAGGTCATTGGCGGTGAAGTCGTAGGGGGCTAGTTCGTCGAGCAACCACTCGCGCAGCCCGGCAGTCTCGATCCAGACGACTGTTGCGATTGCACCCACGCCGAGCCCGCAGAGACAGATGTCGATGTGCTTCCAGCGGGCGCCCAACAGCGCCGTGGTGAAACCGACGGCCATGATAGACCGCGGCAGACCAGCTGGGTGTGGCGATGTTGGCTGCAAGAATCGCCGAGCTCAGCCACCCGCACATTGCTCCCGCAATGATGAGAGCTGAGAAGGGGCTGTGGGCGGCGTATGTGCGGTGAATCACGAGCGAAAGCCCGAGCGCGATCGCACCGAAGGCGGCCACCGCCGGCCAACGATCATCGCCTGGAGACTCGCTCAGCACGAACACCACCGTCAAGGTGAAGAACGACGCGAACACGGCGCACACATTCACGATTTGTTCTCCGACTCGCCGCCAGCGTGGGGCGAGAAACGACACAGCGAGCTCGGCGGAGAGAAGGAGTACTCCCGGAATCGTCGCTTCGAGAGTTGTCATGCTGTCGGCCGCGATGACCCCGGTGATCGCGCCGAACACTGTCGAAGCGATCGACAGCGACCAGAGGCTTCGTTGGTTCGAACGTGTCGCAACGATGCCAAACACGGCGGCTGCGATCATCCCGACCAGGGGCGCCGACCAAATGAGCCGGTCGCCGTACAGGCCGGCGTCCGTGAGGGCGCCGACACCCACGCCTGCAACTGCCGCCGTGGCCAAGAGCGGTGACAGGACGGCCAGCGACGCCAGCACCATTGCACGCCGGTACGCGCCCGCCAGCGCGAACCCGAGTGCGACGAGCGCAGCGACCAGTCCGCCGCTGGTGGACGTTATTGCCCCGAGACCGATCGAAGCGATCGCCACCGCGACGATCTGACCGGCGCGCATCGTGTCGGCTCTCCAGCGTTCCGCCTGAAACTCGGTGAGCAGACGCGCCGGCCACGCCGCCCACAACCAAGCAATACGGCCACGTGCCGCCAAAGAGCGACACAGCCGCGATGCCGAATGGGACGGTCAGAAACGTTCCGACGTGAGCGACGATTCCGGCGGTTGTGGGCACGATCTGCCGGAGTCGTTCGGATGCCCACAGCACAGCTGCGACGCCGGCCGTGAGCGCGGCGAGTCGCACGCTGCGTCCCAAAGCATCCCAGTTGTTCGTCATGACCACCACGGACGCAGTGAGCACCAAAGCCCCGCCGAGCAGCGCAACCCACGCTGCTGCGGGCACCGCAGTGATCCTCCGTCGATCGGACTCCGATTCAGACTCAACGGGTGGTGGCGGGTCCGTCGATTTCGGGGCCGTCGATGGCGGAGCCGGAGTTGATGGAAGTCGTGACGTGGATGGAGCAACGGTGGGTGCAGGCCAGTTCATGTGACCAGCGTGAATGATGCTGAAGATCACCGATATCCGGCCGTTCACTGACTTGTTTGTGAGGCTCCCCAGGCTGGACTAGGGGATTGTCCGCTCAGATTGCGGACCGGACTGCCGGCGATCGACCCGCCTTGGTCAGTCGAGGCCGTGCTCAACCGCATAGCGCACCAGGTCGCTTCGGCGGCTCAGGTGCAGCTTGCCCAGGATGTTGCGCACGTGGTTCTCGGCGGTCTTCGGCGAGATCGAGAGCTCGATGCCGAGCTCTTTGTAGGTCTTGCCTCGGGCCACATGTTGCAATACTCCGCGTTCGCGCTCGGTGAGTGGGTTGGCGTTCGCCGCTTTCGACAGGCGTCGGAACTCGCCCAGCACCAAGGCTGCGAGCGACGGTGAAAACACTGCCTCACCGGCGGCTGCGGCGGCGAGTGAAATTTTGAGTTCGTGGATCGGCGTGGTCTTCACGAGGTACCCGGCTGCGCCAGCGGCAACGGCATCCAGCAGGTCTCGTTCAGCTTCTGACACGGTGAGAATGACGATGGGGCACACGATGGCGACGCGCTGCACCACCGCCAATCCGCCACCGCGTGGCATGTGTAGGTCGCAGATCACGAGGTCTGGCTGCCTCGCGAGGATCACGTCGATCGCGCCCTCGGCATCGTCGGCCTCACCCACGATGTCGAACTCCGGCGACAATTCGGAGCGAAGCCCCGACCGCACGAGGGCATGGTCGTCGGCAAGCACGGTTCTGATGGGGCTCGACGGATCGCTCACGCGCTTGATCCTCGCATGCCGGCCCTACTCCAGAGGCACACCTCGGTACCCGACTGGGGCGAGCTGTTGATGGTCGCGCGTCCGCCGATCGACTCCATGCGGGCGATGATCGATTGATCGACCCCGTGCGAACGGCGCGGTGCGTTGGGGTCGAACCCTCGGCCGTCATCGCGCACACTCGCGAAGATGTTGCCGTCTTCATCGGTTTCCACGAAGACGACAACGCGACTTGGATTGGCGTGCTCGAGCGCGTTCGCGACCGCTTCAGCGATGGCTCGCGTGATCAACTCCTGATCGTGATCCGAGACCCTGCAGTCGTCGTCGATCACACTGACGGACACGGCTATGTCCGATTGTTCATCGATCCGTCGCCGTACATGCTCCACCGCAGCACGCACTAGCGTCGAGAGGTCGCTGATTTCGCGACCAGTGGAACCGAACAGATATGCGCGTAGATCGCGGTCGGCTTCCCGTGCCGCCGCCGCAAGCTCGGGGTCGGTTTTAGCGCTGCGACGCTCCACGAGAGCGAGTGTTTGTAGCACCGTGTCGTGCATGACGCGTCCCACTTCGTCACGCGCTTTGCGCTCGGCGATCTGACCCTCGACTCGTTTGAGGAGACGTGCGTGCCAGCCGAACACTGCGCCGCAGGCCGCATACAACACGCTGGTCGCCACGATCGACACCACTTCACGAGTGGTGAACGGCTCGTGCTCGTTGAGCACCGCGCCAACAAATTCGCCAGGCCCCACCAACGATGCGAGCATGGCGGCGATCCATGGGCCGTAGGCCACGCCGGCGGTCGCGGCGGCCAGCAGTGGCCACTGAGTGGCGATGCTTTGAGTGGTGTTGAACACGTGGCCGGGTTCGAATACGTACCCGTCGATCATGCTCAACCCGACCGCCAACCCGACTTCGGCGAGCACAAAACCGATACTGAGGAGACGTTCGGGTCGTGTTCGCAGGAGCCACGTGCTCGTGGTGACCAACCCGAACGTGACAGCGACTGCGAGCCATGCGACTTCTGGATGCCGAAGGTCGTCGTGATCGAACGTGACGATGCCGACCATCCAGGTGAGCGCCAACCAGCGCGCCACCACGATTGCCTTCAGCACGGTGAGCCCAGTGGGGAACAGAGTGGGCCGCGGCGTCAGCGCTGGGAAGCGTTCCATGTGGCCAGTTTTGCCAATCCTTCGTCGATGGAGATGGCTGGGTGATAACCCAGATCCTGCGCTGCTGGGCGTGGGTCAAACCAGTGAGACGTGCCCAGTTGCTCGGCCAGAAAACGCGTGATTGGCGGATCGTCAGCCCGGTTGGTGCGAGCCCAGAATCGTTCGATCAACCCGCCGACTGGAGCAGCGAGACGAATCGGTACCGAGGGATAACGGACGTCGAGGTCGAACGCATGACAGATGCCTTCGACCAACTCGCGGATGGTTCGCGGCTCCCCGTTGGTGACGACGTAGGCACGACCAGCACACGGCGCACCCGGTATCGAGCGATCGAGCGCGGCGATGAGCGCGTCGACCGCATTGTCGATGTAGGTCGTGTCGACCAGTGCGTGGCCGCCGTTCACCAGCGCGAGTCGTCCCGAGCGGGCGCGCTCGACAATTCGTCCGACGAGTTGGGTGTCGCCGGGCCCCCACACCAGATGCGGCCGAATCGCGATGACGGACATCGACTGACTGTTCGCAGCGAGCGCAGCTCTTTCTGCCAAAGCCTTCGACTCCGGGTACCACGCACCCTTTCGACCGGTGGCGGCCGGCTCGGCAAGTCCGCCCGCGATTGGTTTGCCAGTATGAGCGACCGACGGCGACGATACGTGGACCACGGTACGTAGGTCGTGATGTCTCGCTGCGGCGATGAGGTGGGCTGTTCCGTCGACGTTGACCGAGCGAAAGTCGTCCCACGTGCCGACGACACCAACCTTTGCCGCGAGGTGCACTGCGGCGTCACAGCCTTTGGCAGCGGCTTGGACGGTTGCCGCGTCCCTGATATCGCCGAGTACTTGGGTGGCATCAACGCTGGCGGTGTGGCGCTGCAGACAGATGGGCAGATCGCCGCGTTCGACGAGCCGATCGACGAGTCGCTTCCCGATCAAGCTGGTGGCGCCAGTGACCAGAACTCGCACGGGCTACACCGGTGCCTTGGAGCGTTTGCCAGAGAGAATCTCCATGGCCCACCCGCCGATCGCGCCCCGATCGACCTTGGCGTTGTGGCGAATGTCAACCGGAATCGACTTCAACGTGAGCACCGCAGCCACCGGGACTGAAACGAGGCTCCGAACGCGACTCGCGATTTCCGAACTCGCCAAACCGTTCGAGTCACCTTCTATGACGACCACGAGTTGCTGACACCCATGCGGCCCCACCCCGACCGCCGCCGACCTGGCACATGGGAGCCCCTGTTCGACCAGCCGCTCCACCGGCACTGGCGTTACTGGCCCGGCGGTGGTGTAGATGACGTGCACACTGCGACCTTCAACCCATAGTCGCCCGGCCGCATCGAGGTGGCCAACGTCACCAGATCGGTGCCACGTTTGTCCGTCGACAACTGGACGGGCAGCATGTTCCGTTGCCCACAGTCGGTCATATCCGTCAGAGACCCATGGAGCTCGTACGAGAATCTCGCCGACGCCGAGCCCTAGATCGTCGACGCGCACTTGTGCGCCGTCAACTGGAAATCCCACGCACACGCCATCGTCGTGCTGCTGCTCGATGGTGTCGAGGTCGATGTCGGCGACCGGCAATGCCTCGGTCATTCCGTAGGGTGTACGGAGTTGGGCGTTCGGCGCAAGCTTGGCGACGGCTCGCAAAGTTTCTGCCGGAACCGGGGCCCCGGCGGAAAGGATGAGTCGGACGTGTCGGAGATCGTGGCTCGTCGCTGTCGCGTCGGCGCAGGTAGCGGCGACATTCGCCAGGGCCGCGGGCGACGCGAATACCATGGTCGCATTGACCGAGCCGACGGCCGCAACGAGCGCCTCGGCGGTCAACTTGCCCGGCGTCGTGACATCGCAGTCGGGCAGCGACGTGGGGATTCCCAGCGCTGGCCCGTACAACGCAAATGGGGCGAACGCAGCGACAAAGCTGTCGTCGTCGGAAATGGAGTAGGCGTGGCGTAGCGCCTCGCACTGGGCCAGCAGTTGCCGGTATCGGTAACGCACACCTTTGGCTGGACCGGTGGCCCCCGAGGTGAAGAGCACGGCGACTTCGTCATCCAATTCCGGCCGGGGCGGAAGCTGCAACGCGTCCGCGTGCGGGGCATTCATGAGATCGTCGATGTCGACGGCATCTGCGCCAGGGGCCCAACGCAGGATCGTGGCGGCCGACCGAGCCGCACGCGGGCCGATGATCCATGAGGATCGGGAACTGCGCACGGCGGCGCCGAGGCCCCGTAGGCCGAGACCGCGATCGGCGACGACCGTGACTCCGCCTGCACGCCACACTCCGTACACGGCAGCAAGTAGCTCGACCCCGGGTGGGGTGAGCATGGCAACTCGGTCACCGCCTTGCAGTCCTCGCCGAACGAGCTCTGTAGCGATGGCGTCGACCCGTTGCGCGAATTCGCCGAACGTGATCGAGCTGTCGGTGGCAACGTCGACGATGGCCGGCCGATCTGTGCGACGCGGATCGTGAATCGTCGACCAAAGATCGCGTCCGGAAGTGCCGACCGGAGAGCCGGCAACACTCGAACCGGCACCATTCGAGTCAGCAATATTGAGTTCACCCTCCGCTGCGGCCGACCTTCGCTCTGCAAGCCATGCTGCGACGACACCGGCGACGTCGGCCTCAGCCATGACGAGGTGGCCAGCCTTCGGGAACCGGTGCAGCGATACGTCACTGAAACGAGCTAATAGGTCGCCGGCGAAGTCGTCGTTGAAGACCGGGTCGCTGCGCCCCACACGAGCAACACCGGAGCGGTGACGGTTCCGAGTCGGTCGGCCACGGCGGCGAGCGCCGCCTCAGACGGTGACCCGGGCTGCAAGGGGATGTCGCCGACGAAGTCGGCGATCGCAGACCGCCTTGCGTGCCGTGCGGTACGGCGCCCGGAACGCTTCGCGGTCGATCGGGGAGAGGCGCTTCCCCGAGAGCCGCATGGTGCCCTCGACGAAGATCGGTGTGCCGTGGCACACCAGTTGGCGAAATCGGTCGCGAGCCAGCGAGGCGAATGAGTGCCGGCGCCGAGCGTCCCGCTGGCACCGCGATGCCGGTGTTGCACAGGATCATCCCGTCGTAGTTCGTCGACGTGATCGACAGCCCAACCCATGGCGATGGCGCCACCCCAGTCGTGGGCCGCCAAGAACAGAGGCCGCGACCGGTCGATCGCGAGCAGATCGATGACCTCGTCGAGATCCGCAACGCGTTGGGTGAACGAGCGCAGACGTGCCTCGCTCGCTGTAGCCCATCCCCAGCTGGTCGATCGGCGATGACGCGATACGTCGTGCCGAATCGACGCAGGAACGTCGCCCACGCGTATCCCCACGTCGGGTTGCCGTGCACGCACACACCGTAGCGTCGGATCGCGACCGCCGTGTCGAGCACGTGCCAACGGTGCGTCGACGTACGTGGCCAGCGACGTCGATGAATCGGGACCACTGCGGGGTCGAGCCCCCAGCGGTCAAGTTGGCTCGTCGGTGGGTCGGCGCCCACCCGGCGCGGGCTCGGCGGCGACCCGAGTCACCAGACGATTTCGGCGAAGCTGGTGTTCAGCCCGGAACCCGATTCCCATGCAGAGCACGCGCTGACCGGCCTCGATCTGGTCGGCGACGCTGGCGAGCGTGATCGGGATTGCGGCCGGGCCGACGTTGCCGTAGTACGGGAACGTCAAGCGGCACCGCTGCCGGGTCGATGCCGAGCGCTCGGTACATCAATCGTCGTGTGCACCTGGCTGACCTGGTGGATGATGTACCAGTCCATGCCGACTTCCCAGTCGAAATCGTGCCCGGCGTCCTTCCATGCGGCCTCGCCGAGTTCGAGCCCGGCGACGAGCAGGCCGTGGGTGTCGGTGGCCATGCGATCGAGATCGCCGACGCAGAGCTCGTGGTGCTGCGTGCCCGCGCGGGCGACGCCACCGACGAGGCGGTGCGCCTCGGGGTGCTCGTCGATGCTCGACACATCACGGCCGCCGCGGCGCCGGAACCGAGCGTGAGCGACGCGAACTCGGCGAACACGTCGATCGGCTCGTTCGCCGTGGCGCTGGAGGCGAGCGATGGTGGTCTCCTGGGTGTAGCGGCTGCCCTCGCCGTCGACGATGAGCGCGTAGTCGATCGGTGCCGGCGTCGATCGCCGCGGCGGCGATCTGCATGCCGTTGATGAACCCGAGGCAGGCATTGCCGACGTCGAAGTTCAGGCAGCTCGGCGGGAGCTCGAGGTGGTGGTGCACCGCGCAGGCGACCGATGGCTCGAGATGGTGCTTGCACACCGAGGTCGAGATGAGCATGCCGATTCGGCTGGGGTCGATGCCTGCCGCGTCGATCGCCTTGCGTCCGGCGCATCGCCGCGGCCTCGTCGAACGTGACATCTTCTGGCCACCAACGGCGGGCTTCGATCCCTGCGAAGCTCGGCCAGCGTGCCCGGCTTGAGCCCGGTGCGTTCGTACGTCTCGGCGAGCTGCTCGTCGATCCACGCGGACGTGACGATCGGGGGCTTCGACTGCTTCGACGGAGAGCAGCCCGACATTGCGGTGTCGCAGAACGGCATTGGAAGTCAACTCGTGATCCTTTCGGGGCGGTTGGTCGAGCCTACGCGGTCGAACGTGGAGCAGTGCACCGACAGCCACGACTTACCGGAACCGTGACGCGACCTTCGGCTGTTGCTCGACGTGCCCTAGACAGTCCTGACGACGAGAACATCGCAGGGGGCATGATGGACGATTCCATTGGCCACGCTTCCCAGCAGTCGCCCGGGGCCTTGCATGCGGACGTTCCCCACGACGATCAACGTTGCCTCTGCCTGACGAGCCACTTCCAGGATGACGTCGTCTGGCTTGCCTTCGCCGACGGTTCCGGTGGCCTCGATGCCGTGGGCGGCACCAATCTGAGCTGCCGTCCGCTCGGCAAAGGCCTCCGCCTCGCTCGCTTTGCTGAGTGTGAACGTGTCGCTGCCCACGCCTACGACGTCGACGGTGGAGTCGCTGTACGCCGTCACGACGATGAGGCGAGCGTTGAGAGCCTTTGCCAGTTCGGCGGCTCGTTCAACTGCGAGGGCTGCGGTCTCGGTGTCGGCAGCTCCGACGACGACGACTTCCGTGCTGCCGACGGCATCGAGCGGTGTGATACTCATGCGTTCGATCGTACCGTCCAGAGCTCGACTCGGCACCCACCATGTCGAACATGCGTTCGATCTGGTGTTAGAATCGACGAGATGTTCGGTCCCCTCTGCAGCCTGGCATCTGCCGGTTAGCCTCCACAAGCCATGGCTCCCCGCAAGCAGGTCACCCCGAAAGGTGCAGTCATCGAGGTTCGCGGTGCCCGCGAACACAACCTCAAGAACGTCAACGTTTCGCTGCCCCGAGACAAATTGGTCGTGTTCACTGGGCTGTCCGGGTCGGGCAAGTCGAGCCTCGCGTTCGACACCATCTATGCCGAGGGGCAGCGGCGCTACGTCGAGAGTCTCAGCGCGTACGCCCGCCAGTTTCTCGGGCAGATGGACAAGCCCGACGTCGATGTCATCGAAGGGCTGTCACCAGCGATCTCCATCGACCAGAAGTCGGCGAGTCGCAACCCGCGCTCGACGGTCGGCACGATCACCGAGGTGTACGACTACCTGCGTCTGCTGTACGCCCGCATCGGCATTCAACACTGCCCAGACGACGGCACTCGCCTCGCACGGCAAACACCTCAACAGATCGTCGATCGCATCCTGCTGTTCGAAGAAGGTCTGCGGTTCCAAGTGTTGGCGCCGGTCGTTCGCGGCCGCAAGGGCGAGTACGACACCTTGTTGTCAGACCTCTCTGGTCAGGGGTACGTGCGTGCCCGAATCGACGGCGAGACCGTTGTCATCGACGAGTTTCTTGCCCGCGACGATCGGCTCGCCAAATACGAGAACCATCGCATCGAAATCGTGGTCGACCGTCTGGTGCTTCGAGAGGGTATCGAACGGCGATTGACCGATTCGCTCGAGTCGGCGCTTGCCCTCGCGAACGGTGTTGCCGAAGTGGAACTCATCGGCAAAGACGGCGAAGAGCCCGAAACGATGACGTTCAGTCAACACCTCGCCTGCCCCACCTGCGGCAAGAGCTACGACGAGCCGGCGCCGCGCAACTTTTCCGTTCAACTCGCCCTACGGCGCGTGCGCAAAGTGTGATGGGTTGGGCACCACGTTCGAGGTCGACCCGGAACTCGTCGTGCCCGATCACGACTTGTCGCTCAACGACGGCGCGATCTCGCCGTGGCGTAGTTCGAACACGCAATACTTCGCCCGCATGCTCGAAGCAGTGGCCGAGTCGAGCGACATCGACCTCGATGCCCCGTGGCACACGCTCTCGGCCAAGCAGCAGAAGATCATCCTGCACGGCACGGGCGGGAAGCTCACGGTCAAATACAAGAACCGTTACGGCAGAGCGCGGCAATACGCCACCGAATACGAAGGTGTCATCCCGTGGATCAGCCGTCGTCACGAAGGTGCCGAGTCCGACTGGTCGCGCGAGCAGTACGAGGGCTACATGCGCCAGGTGGCGTGTGGCGCTTGTGGCGGGGCGCGGCTCAAGCCGTCGACCCTGGCGGTCACCGTCGGCGGCCTACACATTTCCAACGTGTGCGACATGCCCATCGGCGAGTCGGCCAAGTTCCTGGCAGCACTGGAACTGTCTGAACGTGATCGACTCATTGCCGAGCGTGTCACCAAAGAGATCAACGCGCGGCTCGGGTTCTTGCTCGACGTTGGGCTCGACTACCTCACCTTGTCACGCAATGCGGGCACGTTGGCGGGCGGTGAAGCGCAGCGAATTCGGCTTGCCAGCCAGATCGGGTCGGGTTTGGTGGGCACGCTGTATGTGCTCGACGAACCGTCGATCGGCTTGCATCAGCGAGACAACCGCCGACTGATCGACACGTTGACCCGCCTTCGCGACCTGGGCAACTCGGTCATCATCGTCGAGCACGACGAAGACACCATTCGCGAGAGCGACTGGATCGTTGACATCGGGCCCGGCGCCGGCGAGCACGGCGGCGAAGTGGTCTACAGCGGCCCTGTGGCCGGCATTCTCAAGGTTGAAGAGTCGATCACCGGCCGGTTTCTTGGCGGGCAAGGAAACCGTGCCGGTCCCGGCGATACGGCGCCAGCCCAAACTCGACAAGTTGACGATTCACGCGGCGCGCGAGCACAACTTGCGCGATCTCACGGTCGATATTCCGTTGGGCTGCTTCGTGGCGATCACCGGCGTGTCCGGTTCGGGCAAGTCGACGTTGATCCGCGACATCCTCTTGCCGGTGCTGATGCAGCGCATCTACAAGTCGAAGATGCCGGCGGGCAAGCACAAGCGCATCGATGGCATCGAGTTCCTCGACAAGGTCATCGACATGGACCAGTCGCCGATCGGTCGTACACCGCGCTCCAACCCGGCCACATACACCGGGGTGTTCGACAACGTGCGCAAGTTGTTCGCCACCACCAACGAAGCGAAGGTCCGCGGCTACCAACCCGGTCGCTTCTCGTTCAACGTGGCAGGTGGGCGATGCGAAGGCTGTGCCGGCGACGGAACCATCAAGATCGAGATGCACTTCTTGCCCGATGTGTACGTGCCATGCGAGGTGTGCAAAGGAGCGCGCTACAACCGCGACACCCTCGATATCGAGTTCAAGGGCCGCAACATCGCCGAAGTCCTCGACATGCCCGTCGCTGAAGCGGTCGACTTCTTCGCCAACCAGCCACGCATCCATCGGTACATGGAGACCCTGATGGATGTGGGCCTCGGCTACGTGCGTCTCGGGCAACCGGCACCCACCCTTTCTGGCGGCGAGGCGCAGCGCGTCAAGCTGGCGTCTGAGTTGGCGAAGCGCTCCACCGGACACACCATCTACTCTGCTCGACGAACCGACTACTGGGCTGCACTTCGCCGATGTTCGGCGCTTGCTGACCGTACTGTCGCGCCTTGTCGATCAGGGCAACACGGTGCTGGTCATCGAGCACAACCTCGACGTCATCAAGACCGCCGACTGGCTGATCGACCTCGGGCCTGAGGGTGGCAGCGGCGGTGGCATGGTCGTTGCGGAGGGCACGCCCGAGCATGTCGCGCACGGTGGAGGCGTCGCACACCGGACGCTTCTTGCGGCCGCTCCTCAACGTGCAGTAGCGCTCGCCGGGTCGTCAGCTGGCGTCGGCGACTTTGGAGAGCAGGCGAAGGAGTTCGCGCTGGCTCTCTGTGGTGGCATCGTCGTCGTGAGTGCCGAACCACAAGATCACAGCTGCAGCTGTATTTCCCGAACGTACGACGCCAATCTGCACCTGCCACGACGTTTGACGTTCGGCGACTTCGCGCACGACGGCTGGCAGATCGATCACGCTGACGCGGTGAATGCCATGGTCGAAGCCAACCCAACGACGATCGCTACCAGCGGCCACAGCAACGGCGATGGCTCCGCGCAGCGTTGGCTCGTCGCCGAACACGCGACTACGGGAGGTTCCAGGCCGGGTGACGATGAACGTTGCCGACGTGCCCGCGGCTGACCTCAACGCTTCAGCTGCTGCAATTTCCAGCGGGTGATCAGTTTTGAGGGAGCCCTCGTTCATTCCCAACTATCGGCACCGATCAACCACCGCTTGAGCATCGGTCGGGGCTGAGAGATCGACGACAGGGATCGGCGTCAGCGGAGTCGCTTCGACAGTTCGTTGAGCCGTCGCTTTCTTCGGCTGACAACGAATCGAGGCCGCTGGCTGAGATCTTGTCGAGGAGGCCGTCGAGCTCCTCTTGCGCGACCTTCGCATCCGGCGTCGACCGTGACGGCGGTGGCGGGGGAGTCCATGGGCCGTCGACCACGTTGGACGAGCGATTCCCTGATGGACGTGGGGGCCGGGGTCCGCGGGTTGGCCCACTGGAGGGGGGCCGACGTTTCACACCCGAGAGCGCCGGTGGAAGTGGTATGCGCGGTATCTGCGGATAGGCGGTGAGCAGACCAACCGAGCGTGCGGCGAGTGTTGCGACCAACAGTGACAGAAGGTAAAAGATCAGCTGGCGACCGGCCCCGTAGTCGCCCATGATCTGCAGTGCGTCAAGCACGACGTAGGCCGCGCCGAGCACCCACGCCGGAATGCCGAAGAAGAACCGCATCTGCGGGTACTCAGCGATGAAAATCAGTAGTACCGCCATGGAGATCGATCGGATACCAGCGGCGGGCAAATCGAGAATCGTGCCGAGCATGCCGGGTATCACGATGATCGCGCCCAGAAGGACGGCTGTGCGAACACGACCAATCATCGCTTCGAGCCGCCCACCGAAATACCACAACATTGCGACTGAAATCGCCACCCCGAACAAGGCTTTGGGTCAGCCCGTTGGCCAGCGGCCAAGTAAAGATGCGCCACACCTGGCCGGACCGCACTTCACTGGGAAGCAAAGCAAGTGAGCGCAGGATGTTCTTGTCTTGCCCCTCCACGGCATACAGCACGATGGAACAAGCGCCGAGTATCGACAGCACGCCGGCGCTGCCGACGTCTACCTCGCCGATGCGGAACCAAGGGTCAGTGGCCCGCTGGCGCTCGGGGCGTGAAAACTGGAATCGGCGTGCCACGGGTGACCACGGTACCCGCTTTTGGGGGCCTACTGCCTGCCACACCGTGCCCGTATCCTGAGCCGCAATGGTCAAGCGTCCTCCCACCGGCACGATCCCGGAATCTCCCGGCTCGTACCAGTTCAAAGACGCGCACGGTCGAGTCATCTACGTGGGCAAGGCGTCGAACCTCCGCCAACGGCTATCGAACTACTTTCAGGCTCCGCACAACCTTCATGTGCGCACGCGTCAGATGGTCGAGACCGCCGAGACCGTCGAATGGGTCACGGTGCGCAACGAGGTCGAGGCGCTCATGCTCGAGTACTCCCTCATCAAGCAGCACCGGCCGCGCTTCAACGTCCGGCTGCGTGACGACAAGTCGTATCCGTTCCTGGCCGTCACCGTCGACGAGCAATGGCCACGCGCCACCGTCATGCGCGGCCACAAACGCAAGGGCACCCGGTACTTCGGGCCGTACGCGCACGCATACGCCATCCGCGACACGCTCGATCTGCTGCTTCGCAGCTTCCCCATTCGCACGTGCAGCCAGGCAAAGTTCAACCAGCACGAACGGCTGGGTCGCCCGTGCCTGTTGTTCCACATCGAGAAGTGTTCCGGCCCTTGCGTGGGTGAAATCGAAGAGATGCAATACCGGGAACTGGTGCGCGAGCTCTGCGACTTTCTGGCCGGCGACACCGACGACATCGTCGATCGCCTCGAGGCGCAAATGCGCACGGCCGCGACTGCGCTCGAGTTCGAGCAGGCGGCTCGCCTGCGAGACCGGCTCACTGCTGTTCGCAAGGCCATCGAAAAGCAGCAGATGGTCGCCGACAAGAACGAAGACGTCGACGTCATCGGCATCGCCGACGACGAACTCGAAGCGTCGGTGCAGATGTTCTTCGTTCGGCGTGGCCGGGTGGTGGGCCGCAAAGGCTTCGTACTCGACAAAGTCGAAGACCTCACGCCTGGTCGCATGGTCGACCGCATCTTGGAAGAGGTGTACGGCGACGAACCGCCGACCGGCCTTCCCAAACACGTCCTCGTGCCGTACGAACCAGAAGATGTAAACACGTACGAAGAGTGGTTGACGCATCTTCGTGGATCGAAGGTGAAGATTCGGGTGCCCCAACGTGGTGATCGCAGATCGCTGTTGGAGACCGTCAGCCGTAATGCCGGCGAGGAGTTCACGCGCCATCGGATGCGGCGCGCCGCAGACCACAACACCAGGTCGCGTGCGCTCACAGAATTACAGGAAGCGCTGGGGCTGCCAGAGGCACCGTTGCGCATCGAGTGCTACGACATGGCACACCTCCAAGGCACCGACTACGTGGGGTCGATGGTCGTCATGGAAGACGGTCTCCCCAACAAGCGCGAGTATCGGCGCTTCAAGGTGCACGTCCCCGGTAACGACGACTACGCAGCCATGGAGGAGGTGCTCACTCGCCGCTTGCAGGCGTATATCGACGAGCGCGATCGCCCTGCGGCCGAGCGTGGCGACCGGCCCAGCAAGTTCGCGTACCCGCCGCAGCTCTTGCTCGTCGACGGTGGCAAGGGTCAGCTTGGTGTGGCGGTGCGAGTGGTCGAGTCGCTCGGGCTGACCGACGAGATTCCGGTGGCAGGCCTGGCCAAGCGGTTTGAGGAAGTGTTCATTCCCGGCAGGTCTGCGCCGGTCGAGTTGCAGCGGGGGAGCGAGGCGATGTTCATGTTGCAGCGCGTCCGAGACGAAGCACACCGTTTCGCGAACACTTTCCACGGCGAACGCCGCTCGAAGCGCATGACCACCAGTTCGCTCGACGGCATCCACGGCCTGGGTGAGGCGCGCAAAAAGCAGCTCGTGAAGGCGCTCGGGGGCGTTAACGCGGTGAAGAAAGCATCGCTGGAAGACCTCGCCGGCCTGTCGTTCCTGCCCGACGCCGTCGCGCAGGCCGTCTTCGACAAGTTCCACCCAGATGTGGCCAGCTAGTCGACCAAGCTGGTCGGCTCCAGCTAGTCGACTTGACTGAACACTTCCGAGCGCAGGCGATCGAGGGCTTCGATTCGCTGGTTGTGGGAGTCACCGAGATTCCAGTCGGGAACGATGAACTCGTCGAATCCCAACTCGCCGTAGGTGCCCATCGTGTCGATCAGTTGGGCGGCCGACCCGGCGATGCACGCGTTCGGGCATTTCTTCGATTGCTGCAGCGGCGGCTGCCGGATCGTCGGTGAGCACGATCATTGCGTTCACCGACGTGTGCATGGTCGAGGTATCCCGACCCACCGATTCGCAGGCAGCGACGAACGTTCGGCGGCGGCTGCCTGCCAGCTCGAGATGGCCCCAGGCGTTCCATTCGTCGGCGTACCGGGCGGCGATTCGTTGCATGCGTGGGCTGCCGGTTCCGACGAGAATGGGCAGCGGGTTCTGAGTTGGTTTGGGATCACACGGGGCGTCGACGAGTTGATACACCGAACCGTCGAAGGAGGTGCGGTCGTTTGAGAGCATCGATCGCATGATCTGAATCGCTTCGTCGAATCTGGTGACTCGCTGCGCCCGGAGGCTCCGAGCGCGATGCCGTACGCGTGGTGTTCGTTGATCTGCCAACCGGCGCCGATGCCCAACACCATGCGGCCGCCCGAGAGAGGTGATCGATCGTCGCCGCACGATTTGCGAGCACGGCCGGGTGGTGCACCGACGTGGGCGCCACGAGCGACCCCAGTCGCACCCGTTTCGTGACGGCTGCGATCGCGGGCAGCATGGCCCAGCACTCGTGAGCGTCGCCCGGCGCAAACGATCGATCGCCGGTGTTGACCATGTAGTGGTCGGCGTACCACACACCAAAGAAGTCGTGGGCGTCGGCCCAACGTGCGAGAGCGAGCACCTCCGACGGTGGGTAACTCATGTCGGGCCACACCGAGAACTTCATCGCGCCCGACCGTAGCCTGCTCGTCGTGAAGCGAGCAGGACCTGTGGGAAGACCATGCGCAATGGTGGATCGACGGTTTCACCGAGGGTGCAGATCCTGAATACGTCGAACAGATCTTGCCACTCGCGGCTGTCGAACTCGCCGGAGCCAACGTCATCCTCGACGTCGGCTGCGGGGACGGGCAGATCTCCCGGATGATGGCTGCCGCAGGAGCCAGCGTGGTGGGCGTCGACCCCACGTGGAATCAGATTCGAGTGGCCGAAGAACGTGGTGGTGGGCCGAGCTATCTCAAGGCTGGCGCTGACGAGTTGCCATTTGTCGACGCTTCGTTCGACGCCGTCGTTGCCTGTTTGGTGTTCGAACACATCGACGCTGTCGACGCAGCGATTTCCGAAGTGGCGAGGGTGCTCCGTCCGGGTCGGCGATTCGCGTTCTTCCTCAACCATCCGCTGCTACAAACACCTGGCAGCGGGTGGATCGACGATCACATGGTCGATCCACCAGAGCAGTATTGGCGCCTCGGCCCGTACCTCACGGAAACTGAGACCGTGGAACAGGTTGAACTGGGCGTGTTCATTCGGTTCGTGCACCGTCCGTTGTCGCGTTACCTCAACACCTTGGCTGATCACGGGCTGGTGCTGGAACGAATGCTTGAACCGGCACCGCCCGACGGATTCCTCGAGAAGGCCATCGGCTACCAAGCGGCAGCGAACATCCCTCGGCTGTTGTATCTCCGGCTTCGGCGAGCCGACCACACCTGATGCGCACAACGGTCGACGGTCGAGTGATCCCCTGACGACTAAGTTGGCGGCGTGGCCGACGTCGTACTGATCACCGGTTTGTCCGGAGCGGGCAGATCGGGCACGGCGGCGGTGCTCGAAGACCTCGACTATTACGTGGTCGACAATTTGCCCACTTCACTGGTGCCCACCATCGTGCAGCTCGCCGCCCACCCGGGTGGCGGTATCGATCGGCTCGCGCTGGTGTCTGGCCGAAATCACGTCGACCTACTCCCAGCGGTCGAGCGTTTGCGGGCCGAGGGCCACCTCGTGCGAATCTTGTTCCTCGACGCCAGCACGGCAGTGCTCGTGCAGCGTTACGACGCAACTCGACGGAAACATCCGCTGGCCGCCGAATCGGAGGGGCTACTCGAAGCCATCGAGCGTGAGCGCACCATCCTCGAACCCATTCGTGGTGCCGCCGATCTGATCATCGATACCACAGATCTCAATGTGCATCAGCTGAAAGAGCGGCTCATTGCAGCGTTCGCTGTCTCGGTCGACACGCACCTGCAAGTGGCCATCGAGAGCTTCGGGTTCAAGTACGGCCTTCCGCTCGATGCAGACATCGTGATGGACGTTCGATTCCTGCCCAACCCGCACTGGGATGACGAACTCAGGCCGCTCACCGGGCACGACCCGAGCGTGAGCACCTACGTGCTCGGAGCGCCGGCTGCCGGCCCGTTCATCGACCGACTGGAGGTGCTGTTGGCCGATCTGGTGCCGCTGTACGAGGCTGAGGGTCGCAGCTATCTCACCATTGCAATCGGCTGCACCGGCGGCCGCCACAGGTCGGTTGCCATCACGAATGAGCTGGTCCACAGATTCTCCGCTCGTGGCATCGCGACGAGATCTTCTCACCGCGACGTGTCGGTCTGACTAGTCTCTCTGTCGGACTCTCTCTCCCTCGCCGACTCTCTCAGACGGTCGAGATCCATTTACCGAAAGGAACCCTGACATGACGGTGCGCGTAGGCATCAATGGCTTCGGCCGAATTGGCCGCAACCTGTTCCGTGCTGCCAAGCAGCGCGGTGCAGATATCGATTTCGTTGCGGTCAACGACTTGGGGTCTCTCGACACCATGGCGCACCTGTTGAAGTACGACTCGGTGCTCGGCGTGTTGCCCGACAACATCAAGGCGACCAAAGATGGCATCAAAGTCGGAACCGACACGCTGCGGGTCTTGCAAGAGCGTGATCCAAAGGCCCTCCCGTGGGGTGACCTCGGTGTCGATGTGGTCATCGAGTCAACCGGCATCTTCACCGATCGCTCCAAGGCTGCGTTCCACCTTGAGGGTGGCGCCCCGCTGGTCATCGTGTCGGCCCCGTCGAATGGCGCAGACCTCACCGTGGTCTATGGCGTGAACCACAAAGACTTCAATCGCAAGCAGCACCAGGTCATCTCCAACGCAAGCTGCACGACGAACTGCTTCGTTCCGATGGTGAAGGTGCTCGACGACGCGTTTGGCGTGGAGAACGGTCTCATGACGACCATCCACGCGTACACCGGCGATCAGCAGCTCGTCGACGGCCCGCATAGCGACCTTCGTCGGGCACGTGGCGCAGCCATCAACATCGTGCCCACCAGCACCGGAGCAGCCCGCGCCACCAGCCTCGTGCTCGAGGCGATGAAGGGCAAGCTCGACGGCACCTCGTTCCGTGTGCCGGTTCCCACCGGCTCCATCACCGACTTCACGGCCAACCTGAAGAAGGCTGCTTCGGTCGACGACATCAACGCCGCGTTCAAGGCTGCCGCTGCAAAGGGCGACCTCAAGGGCATCGTCAAGTACACCGAAGACCCGATCGTGTCGAGCGACATCGTGGGTGACCCACACTCGTCGATCTTCGACGCTGGCATGACCATGTCGATGGGCAAGCTCGTCAAGATCTGCTCGTGGTACGACAACGAGTGGGGTTACTCGAACCGCCTCGTCGACTTCATCCTGTACGCCGGCAAGAAGCGCTGAGGCAGGTAACCCGTATGGCCGGCCACATCCCGGTTCTCGAAGATCTCGGAGACGTCGCTGGCAAGCGGGTTCTTGTGCGCACCGACTTCAACGTGCCGCTCGATTCGTCGAGCGGCACGCCGGTGATCACCGATGACTTCCGCATTCGTGCTGCACTGCCGACCATCAACTGGTTAATCGAGCGTGGAGCGAACGTTGTGTGTGCCAGCCACCTTGGTCGGCCAAAGGGCGCGCCCGAAGCCAAATATTCGCTCGACCCTGTGCGCGCCCGGCTTGCTGAGTTGGCCCCCGGCGTCGAGTTGCTCGAAAACCTGCGGTTCAATCCGGGAGAGACCAGCGACGACCCGGCATTCGTGGCGGAGTTGGTCAAAGGAATCGATCTGTATGTGAACGACGCGTTCGGGGCTTCGCACCGCGCTCACGCATCCATCGTGGGCCCGCCGCGGACGCTTGCCGTCGGCAATGGGGCGGCTGCTGCAAACCGAGGTCGATGTGTTGCTCGGTCTGCGTGATCGACCCAAGCGGCCGTTTGTCGCGGTGCTCGGCGGCGCAAAAATCTCCGACAAGCTCGGTGTCGTCGAAGCGTTGCTCGAAGTCGTCGACTCGCTCGTCATCGGGGGCGCTATGTGTTTCACGTTCTTTGCGGCGCAGGGAAAGGGGATCGGAGACTCGCTGTTCGAGCCCGATCAAGTGGAAACCTGTGCGCGCATCCTCGCCGCTTCCGGTGCCAAGATTCACCTGCCCGAAGACATCGTGGGTGTCGACGCAGCAGGGGAGTACGCCACGTTTGGCACCAACCTCCCCGACGGGGCAAAAGGCTTCGACATCGGGCCTGGCTCGGCTGCAGCGTTCAGCGACATCGTGATGGACGCCCGCATGGTTTTCTGGAACGGCCCCATGGGAATGTTCGAAGATGAACGATTTGCTGCCGGCACGCGCACCGTCGCACAGGCGATGGCCGACACCAAGGCGTTCACCGTGGTAGGGGGCGGCGATTCCGCCGCAGCGTTGGCTCAGTTCAAACTCGACGACGAGGTCGACCACGTTTCCACCGGCGGCGGCGCAAGCCTCGAGCTCCTCGAACTCGGCGATCTACCAGGCCTTCAAGCACTCAGGAGCGCACCCAATGCATGAACCGTTGATCTCGCAAACCATTGATCAGTGGCAACTGGAAGATGAACCTCAACCACTTCGAGGCTCTTCAAACGTTGCAGAAACTGCACTACTCGTTGGACAAAGACGTCTACGAAAGCGTGGATGTGAGTGTGCACCCGCCCTTCACCGACATTCGCACGGTGCAGACCGCGATCGATGCCGATGGGCTGGAGATTCTGCTCGGCGCGCAGCATTGTCACTACGAGGTCAGCGGCGCATTTACTGGCGAGGTGTCGCCCGCCTTTCTCGAGAAGCTCAACGTGAAGCTCGTGGTGTGTGGCCACAGTGAGCGTCGCGAAATCTTCGGGGAGACCGACGACATGGTGAACGCCAAGGTGAAGGCGATCCTCCAGCACCACATGACACCCATCATGTGTTGCGGCGAGACGCTCACCGAGCGTGAAGCGGGCGAGACCGAAGCCAAGGTGCTCACGCAGGTGCGCTGCTGGGCTTGCTGGCGTGACGGCGGCCCAAGTCGCCGGCATGGTCATCGCCTACGAGCCGATCTGGGCGATCGGCACCGGGAAGACGGCAACAGCCGACGATGCGCAAGCGGTGTGCGCTGCGATTCGGCTCAGCGTCGCCGCGCAATTCGGTACCGAAGCTGCACAGTCGGTGCGTATTCAATACGGCGGCTCGGTCAAGGCCGGCACCACCGCTGAGTTGATGGCGCAACCCGATGTGGACGGAGCTTTGGTAGGTGGCGCCAGCCTCGACCCGGAAGAGTTCGCCCGAATCGTTCAATTCGCAGCTGGTTAACGCTCATCGACGTAGGTCTGACCTCTCGGCCAGATAGCATCTCAGACCGTGCGTGACGTAGTGCTGTACATCACAATAATCATCAACGTGGCGGCGCTGTTCGCCATGATCGGTGGCATTTTGCTGCACAGCGGGCGAGGTGGCGGCTTGTCCGACATGTTCGCCGGTGGTGGCGGTGCCGCACTTGGTTCCACAGCGGCCGAGCGCAACCTCAACCGCATCACTACCGTCTTTGCGCTGGTGTGGATTCTCACGCTGGTCGCGTTGAGTTTCCTGTTCGTACGAGTCTGATTCCCGATAACCTCACCAACTCGAATACCAACCACGTCGAAGTGGCGGAATGGCAGACGCGCTAGCTTGAGGTGCTAGTGCCCGATTAGGCCGTGGGGGTTCAAGTCCCCCCTTCGACACCAATCCCGTACCGGTCCCCATCCACTTCATCGAGTTGGATAATCAGCGGAGGAGCCCCGGTGACCGTGACTTCCAGCCGATCGGCGTAATCGTGACCGCCTCGATCAGCTCTTCCACGATGACCCGACGTTCTTTGTGCGATGCGTTGTCCCACACGTCGTCGAGGTTGAAGTCTGGCGATTGAACGATCGCGGCCACCCGCTCGAAGGCTTGCCCGAGGATCGTCGTTCTGCTGCAGAGCTTTGATCGCCTCGTCGTGGTTCAGCGTGTAGGCGTCGATCTTCGCGGTGAGATTCGTTCTTGTTCGGCGAAGTAGTCGGCGGTGATCTTGTCGATCGAGGTACAACGCGAGCAGTCGGTCGCCGCTTGTTTCGGAGCGTTGCGAGTGCCCCGGCTCGTGTCGGCTGCGCCGCCACCGTTCCGGCGCTCTCCGCAGCGTTGTCGAACTCATCCGCGTATCGCATCGACGAGTTGGGGATCGGTGCGAAGCAGCCCGATGCCCAGTCGCTCAGCTCGATGTAGACCAGCTGCCGATCGGCCCGCGACACATTTGCAGCCTTGTCCGCGAATGTCGGCAGCGGTAGATCGGTTGACCCACGTCCGTTGCGTGTCGATTGCGAAGTGAGCTTGCCGCACAGTCCGCAGCGCACTCGACCCGTCAGCAGATCTGTTTCCTCGACGTCGGCCGGACGTGGGCCCGTTGGGCTGCAGCGAACTCAGCTTCGGTGACGAGTGCTTCGTGGAGACCTGGAAACCACTGGTCACGTAGACGGGTGTAGCCGAGGTAGGCGCGGTTCTCGCAGATGTGGCGAACGGTCGAATAGTTCAGTCCGGTCTGTCGGGCCAGTTCTGGATACGAGCAGCCTTGAGCGCGCTTCTCGAAGACCATCCGAACCAGGTGTGCGTCGCTCGTCGGCGACGAGGACGCTGTTCACCGTGTCGTATCCGGTGGGTGCCGGTTGAACCAGTGGCCGATGCGGATGCCTTGCTCGTTGCCGAGTTTGATGTTCTCGATGTCTCTGCTCGCGGAAGTACTGGGCGAACACGCCGTGGATACCTGCCTGCATTGCGGCCCGAAGCCGTAGCGACCTTGACTCGTCCTTCGTTCAGCGAATGGACCTCGACGCAGTGGCGCTCGAACAGTCGACCAGGTGGCTCAGGTCGGCGCTGCTGCGCGACAGTCGGTCGAGTCACCAGAAGATCACGTGCGCAACTTCGTCGGCCTCGACGAGCGGATGAGCTCACGGATGCCAGGACGTTGCAGGTTCTTGCCGGACAGACCTTCGTCCGGAAGAAAACGAACCACGCCCAGGTCGTTGGCCTTGGCGTACTCGGCGCAACGTCGCCGCTGTGCCTCGGGGGAGTAGTCAGTCTGATCGTCGGTCGAGACTCTCGCGTAAGCAATCGTCAGCATCGGGTCCCTCCTCGGTGGGTGGTTCGTTGCAGGACCATACACGTCCAGGACAGCCCCGATGACGGTTGCCAGTCGCTGATAGTCGGGCGAAGTCATGCGATGCGTCGTTTCATCTTCGATCACGTTCGCGGGAATGAGATCCTGTCTGTGCGCCGTAAGCGTCGATCAGCGGGTAGAGCGCCCGGCAGGTGTCGTCGAGAGCCGGTCGTGCCGAGGTGTGGACAGCTGCGCTGCGCCAGATAGCCAACGAGTTGGGGCATCAGCTTGCGCAGCGAACCGGCGCGATCGCCTGATCGAATCCGGCGTTGCCGGAAGAGAGTTGTTCGCCAGCGCAGACTGCTGGACAGCTTGCCAGTCGCGGGTCGAGCGGCCAGCGTGACCGTGTCGTCGTCAACAGCTCGGACGTGCGGAGGCTCAACCAGTTTCCGGTGCGTACGCCCACAGTGCGCCGATGTCCGCGAACGCGTCCTCGGGGGTGTCGATGTCGAACTCGCGGAGGCCGTCGCGGGAGAACTCGAACTCGATCCGTAGTACCCGCTGCTCGGCGTCGAACGACGAGCCCCACAACTCGTGCCACCAGTCGTCACCCTTTGACTCGAGTTCGCGAGTCTTGTCGTAGATGCGGGCGTAGACAGCCCCGCCACGCCTGCCGAAGTTCAGCCCCGATAGCTCGTCAGACCACTTCGTACAGAGCGCGACGATCGGAGTACGTCACGAACGAGCGTCGTTCCTCAGGCTCGATCCAGAGTCCTTGCCAATCGCTGTGAAGGTCGAGCCGAGCGACTTGGAGCCGAACATCGATACCTGCAGCGTCGAAGATGTTCCGAACCCACAAGACAGTCCCCGCAGGTCCAGAGCGCATGAAGCGCAATGGAGGTCGGCTGGACCCGAATAGCAGGAAGTTTCTCGCTGGCTGTCAGCCCGATCAGGGCGAGTTCATGACGAATCGCGAAGCGGTACTTTCCGAACGACCGACCCAGCACCTCGACCGACGTTCCACCAGCTTCCAAGCGACTGGCGTCTTGTTGACCGCCATAGCTCGCAGACTTCCAAGTCATCGACAGCGCAGTCGTGAGTTCTGCTCGGCCCGACAGGAGCGGTCGATCCCGAGTCAGCTCGACAGCTACTTGCGATAATGCGAGTATGTTCGGACTGGTGCGACATGGCAGCGAAACCTCGACTACTTCGTTGCTTCGCTACGAGCGAGAGTGCCGGCACTTGCCGGCATTCTCGCCGTCCGCACAGGTTCGATCTGCCGCGGATGGACACGGGTTCATCGTTGATCAGCTCCCCACGCTGCGCCTCGGTCGATGTTGATTCCCGTGAACTTTACTCATCGGGATGCTTTCCCGTCACCAGACGGAACTTCTTCACCTTCCGCCAGATCGTCGCCTTGTGCATTCCGTAGCGCTCCAACCTTCGAAGCCCCACACAGATGCCACATCACCCAAACCCACAATGTCGCCGTGATCTTGGAGTGGGCATCCTGCCGTCATGTGCAGATCTCACGGAGCATACCACCTCGCTCCCTTCCACACCAGCGGTCTCAACGGACCGGTTCAGTAGCCCTACCTCGTGTAGGGCTACGTTCAATTTCGGGGCTCCCCCCGAACCTCGACTTCCAGGTGGCTCTTCATGGACGTGAAGTCGCGACACGAACGCATCAAGCAGTGTGCGGCGTTCGGTGTTGGTGGCGGCGTGCGGCGTGCGGCGATCGGCGTCCTGGGGTAGTCCCTGCCGGGCTCACCGCGCCTAACGGCAGTTATGGCGCTCGCTGGTCCATGATGAAGAACACGCTCTACGCGCTGCGCCCGAGCGGCGCTCAGGTCGTATTCAGCCGGGCCCTGAGGAGGTCGACTCCAGCCCCGTTCAGTTCTTGCAACACTTGTGGGCGTCCAGCTAGCGACATCATTATCGCTTCACTTGTCCCAGTGACTAGTGGGCCCTCGCCGGTCCGCCAATCGATGTCGGTCGCTTCGAGTCGGAGGCCCTTGGCACGGTTCGGGAGACCCGCGAGAACCGGGGCGTCAATCATGTTCGCAAGGACGCGTTCGATGCGCTCACGTGGAATGTCACGCGGGCGACTGAGCGGACGACGCACATCCTGGTGGTGGACCATGGACTCCTGCAACGCGGTTGGCCAGCCGAATAGGCGTGTGATGCCGCCGGGCAGACGGTTTGCTCGTAGACGGTCAAGAAGTTCGGCAGGAGACCGACCCCGCCACTCCTCGGCGAGGCGCTGGTTCAGCCGGTCCCCCGAGAAACCGGAGCGAACCAACTGCCAGACCTGATTTAGCTCAAAGCTGTCATACATGAGGACATGGGCGACTACGTCGCGTACCTGCCAGCCCGAACAGAGCGACGGGGCTTCCCACTCGATCGGCGTCAGTGTTTCAAGGAAGTTCAGCAGGTCTGCTCGCTCCTCCTGGACCAGCTCGCGCACTCCATCTTCTCGCCCTCGCACGCACGCATAATGCCCGATATGGCTCTCGAGATCAAGTTTGGCTGAGTCGCCAGTGACCGGTACGGCTTTAGCTGATCAGTCCAATGATCACCACGTCCATGGAGTCAGCCGCTGAACCGTTGAGATCGTGACCCTCGGTCCTTCGACACCAAATGACCAGGGCAAAAGCCCTGGTCATTGCGCTTTTCCGGTTCCGCCAGGGCGTGGGGCCTGTGCCTTCGCCGACGGAGCCGAGTAGATCGTTCTCGCAGTCGACTCGACCAAGCTCGAACGACGAGCCACCGTCGTCTGTCTGGATTGGACAGCGATCGACATCCTCGTCACCGAACTCGACCCATCCGACACTTGTCTCGACCCCTACCGAGACTTCGTCACGTTGCTGTGACGAACCGGCCTTCACAGTTCGAGCCGTGACGGCGAAAGCGCGGTGCAAGCATGCACACTCACGAGTGCGACTGCGGGCCGCAGCTCGAGTCCGGTCGGAAAGACTCTGACAGCAAATCTCGTTGTGGGGCCCAGTCGTTACGAAGTATGCTAACAACTGTGGATAACCTACCCGACTTGATACGTAGCGGACGACGCGAGCTCGGGCTGTCCACCCGTGCGCTCGCGGCCTTGGCAGGCGTTGCCTACCCGACGATCTCGCGTGTCGAAAATGGCCACGGGCAACCAAGGCTTGACACGCTTGCGAAGATTGCTGCAGCCCTGGGCAAGTCTGTTGGTCCCTCGTTCGAACCCATTCCGATGACTCGCCTGTCCGACCTCGCGGACAAATGGGGCTACGACGCGATGGGCGACGCACAACCGGACTGGACGCAGTGGCGGGCGTTCGCTGACCAGCTGACCTTGCGGCCGTTCCTGACCGCAGCGGCGATCGCGCCAGCGCCGATGCCGTCGGGCTCGTCGTTCATCGACAACCTCCTCGCCGCCACTGCCGAGAAGCTCGCTGATGACGCCAGCATTTCCCGGCCGTCGTGGACGCTTCGATTTCCGCCGCTGCGTATCCCGTGGCGGGCTCCCGGTACAGCACGAATGCGCTGGGACCATGCTGCCCGCACACCACGCCAGTTCGCGGACCGGAACATCACGATGCCGACGACGTCGATCTGGCGCGATCGTGACCTGGAGCGAGCGTGATCGACTCCACGCCGCTCGACGGTGGGGCTATCAGCGATCTCATCGACGAGGTCATCGAACTCGACCAGTCGGGTGTCCAACACACGGTGACCCGGTCTACGGAGCTGAGCCGACGGGATCGGCCAGACGCAGGGTCACTGCCACCCCGACCAGCGTGGGCATGCCGGTGAGTGGATCCACATCGACATCGAGGGCACTCAAGTGACCGACGTTGACGGCGGCGAAGCCGTTCGGCACCACGAGCGTCCCTGGCGCCATCGACTCATCAACCCGCAGGACTCCAACCACGGTGCCGTGCATACTTGCTACCTCGACTCGATCGCCGTCCGCCACGCTGGCCGCCTCAGCGTC
The DNA here is from genome assembly GCA_963738275.1 of uncultured Actinomycetota bacterium. Taxonomy (GTDB): domain Bacteria; phylum Actinomycetota; class Acidimicrobiia; order Acidimicrobiales; family Ilumatobacteraceae; genus Ilumatobacter. The sequence goes on along the minus strand of CAVTVY010000013.1, from coordinate 486,149 downwards.
GGCCGGACTTGCGTACACGAACGGCTGGGGCGTCTTGCCCACCGACTGCTCCCAGGTGAACAACGAGTTCGTGTGATGCACCTCGCGACGGTTACCCAGCACCAGATCGGCGACAGGCCGCTGCAGGGCGTGGCCGAGGCGTTCGACCAGTGGTGCCGGGGCAAGATTCCACCGACCCTCCGGCAGAACATGGCGCTCCACCCACCGCTCGCGTCGCGGGTACTCGACGGGGGCGCCGCCAGCATCTGCCAGCTCGTCCCAATCGATCGGTGATCCGGCGACCACCGCCTGGATGGCCTCTTCGTCCGAGCATTCGTCGGGGTCGACGCCGCCGGGCAGGAGATCGATCCCCATCCGGTGTGCCAATGACGAAATGCTCCACCACATCGCCCGTCGTTCGGCACGGGGTGGGACCACTGGGCGGGTGTACTGCGCATAGACCGCCGACAAGAAGCGCGGCGCCGCGAAGTCAGCTCGCTCGAGCGCCGATGGACAGGGGAACACGTGCGTCGCCCGCGCGACGGTGGGCGTACCCACGATGTCCCACACGGCGAGCACGTCGAGTTGCCCCAGTGCACGCTCCATCCGCTCGGGCTGCGGAAAGGCCACGAGCGGGTTGCCGGCGGCCACCAGCAATGCGCGCAGGTGTCCTCCCTCGATCTCGGCCGGCATCACTGCGCACGGGTATTGTCCGGCGAAGCGGCGCATCTCGGGCCACGTGCGCGGGCCGGGCTCGAACGATGCGCTGTCGGGTCCCAGATTTTGATCGGGGTCCATCGCCGCCGTGTGGTTGAACCAGCGGCCGCCGGGTCGTTCGAACGATCCCGTCACGATCTGCAGCGCGAACGTCATCCATTCGGTGACGTTGGCGGTCGCGGTCATTGTCACCCCGGTCCCCGTCACTATCGCCAGTCGCCGATGACGCCGCACAGTCGCCAGCAGTGCCTCGAGATCAGTTGCGGCGAGTCCGGTCAGTGCCGCCGTGAACTCTCGGTCGAATGGTTGGACACTATGCGTCAACTCGTCGAGCTGGCGCGCGTGCGCTGCGAGGTACTCATGGTCGGCGCCCTCGAGGAGCAGCTCCCGAATCAGGTGGGCGAGCACTGCGAAGTCGGTCCCGCTGCGCGGCGTGAGATGACGGGTAGCGAGCCGTGCCGTTTCGGTGCGGCGTGGGTCCAGCACCCACACCTCGCCGCGGTCGACGACCCGGCGCAATGACCGGACCGGGTCGGGGAAGTACGAGAACCCGCCGTGCGACACCACCATGTTCTCGCCGATCACGATCATCAAGGTGGTCTGATCGAAGTCGATGGATGGTGAGAGGCGCTCGCGACCCGACATCAACTTCGGGATCAGCACCTTGGCGATCGCGTCGACCGTGGCACTCGTGTAGAGGCTGGGACTCCCGAGCGCACCGAGCAGCCTGCCGAGGTAGGCGGCGCCCGGGGTGTCCATGATCGTCCCCATATAGCCGCCAATGGCATAGCCGTCGTGACGCTGGCGGATGTCCGTGAGGCGACCGGCGAGATCATCGAGCGCTTCGTCCCAGCCGACCGGCACGAGTTCACCGGCCCGGTTGCGCATCATCGGCCGGTCGAGACGGTGGGGATCGTCGACGAGTGCACCCATTTTGCGGCCCTTGGGGCACGTGTATCCCTTCGAGAGCAGGTGCCCATTATCGCCCGAGACCTTTCGGACGGTCCCTTCGTCGACGTCGACCAACACGCCGCAGAGCGCCGGACACATCCGGCAGAACGTCTTCTCGGTCCTCACGCCGCCGTCCCGGAGTGGACACCACGGGTCGCAGTAACCCGAACGTTCGACGGTTCAGAGTCGGCAACAGCGGCGCTGGCGGGCACCGGTTTCTCGTCGATTGGCACGTGATCTCTCATGCAGAAACGGTAAGCGTGTGCGATGAGCATCTGCCAATCGAGGTACGGGCACGGGGGAGTGCGGCGCGTGGGCGATACCGAGTACGTGGTCTCGCTTGTCGGCTCGGAGTGAAGCGAACACCGATACCGCAAGCATGTTCCCGATGATGCTGAGCGAGATGTAGGTCGGCAAGTGCGTTTCGAATGGCTTGCCGATCAACAACGGTGCTCACCCAATCAGCGGAACAGGCCCGCTGAATCGAGTGCCAAGACGGTTCAGAGTTCCTCTGGTGGGCGGATGCCTCGGAACTGGGCGAGGAGGAGCAGGTCGTAGAGGGCTTTGATGGAGCCGCCGATGATGAGTGGCCAACCGAAGGTGGAGCGACTCAGCATCCAGCCGGCGGCGATGGCTGGGAGAGCGGCTGCCAGGCTACGCGGGACGTTGGTGATGCTGGCGGCGGCGGGTCGCTCGTCGGGGGTGACGACCGCCATCACATAGGAAGTCCGTGCAGGTACGTCCATCTGGGAGAGCGCTGAACGTCCGAGCAGGCAGGCGACGGCCAGCCAGGCGTTGGGCATGAACGCGGTGAGGATCAGTAGCCCGTTGGCGGGCAGGTGGGTGAACACCATCGTGCGGACGAGGCCGATCCGGCGTGCGATCTTGACGGCGACGAGCGCCGAGAACGCGGACAGGACGCCTGCCCAGAAGAACACGATGCCGCTGACGGCGAGCGACAACCCGAATCGCCGCTGCAGCCAAAGTACGACGAGCGCAGTGATCACGAACCCGCCGCCGAATGCGTCGAGGCTGAACAGTGCGGCGAGCCGATACACGATCCGCTTCGACGGACCGAGCGCCCTCGAAAGAGGTTCGCCGGTGCGTTCGACCGCTGGGCTGAGGTGTCGGTAGCGGGCGAGCACGATGACACCGAGCAGTGCGTAGGCCACGAACGCGCCTCGCAACGCGTTGACGTCACTGATCGAGGCCCAGCCGGCGATCCATCCGGGGACGCCGGCGAGTGCTGCTCCGGCGGCGGCGACGAGCGCCCCGATCAGGCTGTACCGGGCAAACAGTGCGGTGCGCTGGTCGTCGCCGACGGTTGCGGGGAGGAGGGCCTGTTCGGTGGGGAGGAACACACTGACGTCGCCACCACTCGGATTGAGCGTGCCGATCAGGCCGACGAGTGCCAATGGCCAAAAACTCGTGAACGCAGCGAACCCCAGTCCGGTGGCGATCATCAGGATCGACACCATGCGCAGCAGCCGGCGTCTCGGGTAGGCGTGTGCTCGTAACCCAACGGTGAGCGTGAGCGCAGCGGAGCCGAGCAGGGTGATGGTCACGACGACACCGATTCGGAGATCGCTCAGACCGACCGCTGTCAGATAAGCGGCCAGGATCACGCTGACCATGCCGTCGCCGAGTGCCCGAAGGGCACGTGTTTCGAGCAGTACCTTCGCATCGCCGGTCGCACCAGGAGGGAGAAGGTGAAACCGGCGCATGATTGTGGCGTACGGCTTGGCCAGACTCATCGCGACCAGAACTCGTCTTCGTTGGTCTTCGGCCTGTCTAGCGAACGCGGTGTACGCGGTATCGGCGAAGCAGATGTGAGCGTGGTGGAGAAGACGCGCGCTGCGAGCAACGTCCTCAAGTTGTCCGAGCAAGTGGCGCTCGGGCTACGGGCGAGGTGAAGCGGGCGACTCTTTCGCGGTTCTCTGTCGATGCGAGTTGTTACGAACCCCAATAGCCGAGCAGACGCGGTACGTGTCTGGAGATCAGGCCGTCTGGCGAGAGGACGAACACGTCTGAAGTTTGAATCGGCCCCTCCGAGGTCTCGATCGTCGCATCCCACGAAATCGTGTCATCGCTGGCCACGAGGCCGTCGATCGAGACGAGGTTTCCGCCTTGTCGCGACTCAGCCAACACGCTGACGAACGAGCGAACGTCGCGTGCGACACCCTCGTACCGAATGATTTGAGCATCCGCTGCATAGAGATCGACGACGTCGTTTGCTCTCCCTTCGAAGAGCCCGTTGAGGTATCGGTGGATCAGATCCGACGCGAACTCATCTGTTTCCGACTTCACACCCGGCACAGCAACCTCCTTGCGCTTGATCGTACTCCACGCATCCGGGGACCTCCATCAGCGCGCGACGACGCGCATGACGGCCAGAACGACGGCAACGGTGTCGAGGCCCGAGAATACGTCGGCGCTGGATACCCGCAACGCTCGCTGGCATCGCAGGTCATCAATGGCACGCACATGGGTCACCGAGTAGAAAGTTCAGGGTGACGATCGTGTCGAAGTGGGTGCCTGGTCTCGCCGTGGCTCGGGAATACGACCGGTCCTGGCTGCGCCACGATGTTGTCGCGGGTCTGGTGCTTACTGCCGTGCTGATCCCGGCGGGCATCGGCTATGCCGAAGCGTCGGGGCTGCCGCCGGTGACAGGGTTGTACGCAACGATCGTCCCACTGCTCGCCTACGCGCTGGTTGGCCCATCACGACTTTTGGTGCTCGGCCCTGACTCTTCACTCGCTCCGATCATTGCGGTCTCCATCGCGCCCTTGGCGGGTGGCGACCCGGATCGGGCGGTGGCGCTCGCGGGTCTGCTCGCCGTACTGATGGGAATGATGATGGTCCTCGGCGGCCTTTTCCGGTTGGGATTCGTGACCGACTTGCTCTCGAAGCCCATCCGGCTCGGGTATCTCAACGGCATCGCCACTGTCGTCCTCTTCGGCCAGTTGCCCAAGTTGTTCGGTTTCTCGGTCGAAGATGGCTCTGTGGTCGATGACATGCGAGGTTTCGTGTCAGGCCTTACCGGGGGTGAAGGGTCACCGCTCGCCTCCGCGCTCGGGATCGGGGCGCTGGTCGCGATCATCGGCATCGGGATCATGTGGAGCCGCGCTGCCGGGGTCGTCGTCGCAGTGGTTGCCTCGATCGCGTTGACCGCTGCCGCAGGATGGAGCGACGAGGTGCCCGTTGTCGGTGCCCTGCCATCGGGGTTGCCCGCCCCAGCTTTGGATGGGCTCACGTGGGGTGATGCACGGGCGCTCTTGGGTCCGGCGCTCGGCATCGCGTTCATTGCGTTCGCCGACACGAGTGTGCTGTCGAGGGTGTTCGCCGTCCGCCGGGACTACCGGGTCTCGGGGGATGACGAGATGCGGGCGATGGGTGCAGCGAACATTGCTTCCGGTGCATTCGGCGGGTTCCCGGTGTCGGCCTCGTCGTCTCGTACTCCTGTTGCTGAACAGGCCGGCGGACAGACCCAACTCCTCGGCGTCGTCGCGGCCCTAGCGCTCGTGGGGTTCATCGTGTTCGCTCCCAATCTCACGAGCTACTTGCCCTCGTCGGTGGTGGCCGCGGTCGTGATCGTCGCCGCGTCGTCACTGGTCGACGTCCACACGTTCGCAACGTTGCTGCGCGTCGACCGACTGGACGCGGCCCTCGCGGTGGTTGCGTTTCTCGGCGTGGTCCTGGTCGGTGTGTTGGAGGGCATTGTGATCGCCGTTGCGTTGTCATTGATCGCCTTCGTCAACCAAGCGTGGCGACCGTACCGGACGGAGCTCGGAAGAAGAGAGGGAGTTCGTGGCTACCACGACCTTTCCCGACACCCTCGGGGTGAGGTGATCGAGGGCGTCGTCATCGTGCGGTTCGACGCCCCTTTGTTCTTCGCCAACGCCGGCCTGTTCGCCGACTATGTCCGTTCGTGCATCGAGGATCGGGAGGGGGTGAAGTACGTCATCCTCGCTGCTGAGCCGATCACAAGTGTCGACTCGACGGCCGTCGACGAACTCGTCCAGCTCGACGACTTGCTGGCTCGATCAGGGATCGAGTTGGTCATAGCTGAGATGAAAGGCCCGGTGAAGGACGATCTCGAACGTCGGGGTCTCGGCGCCCGATTCGGCCCCGAACGCTTCGCCCCGACGGTGGGGGCTGCCGTCGATCGCATCACCGGAGCTGAGCGTCGCGACATCGGCCGGCCGTCCGACCGCAGCTGAACTCTCACAACATGCGCTCCGATGATCCGGCACATCGGCAGGCATCCGAATGCGGAACGTCCTCCGCCCATCAAACTTCATCTCCGACACAGATGTTCCAGGCTTGCGGCGCGGTGCGCTATGGTTCGCGCTTGTGGGGTCCCGTCCGGGCCCGGCACATGAGGGAGGACCAAGTATGCATTCGAGAAAACTTTTGGCCATGGCCGCTGGGCTCGCGCTCGTCGCTGGCGCTTGCGGCGATGACGATGACACCGCCGAAGAGGCCCCGACTGAGACATCCGCCGAAAGCGCCACGACGGAAGGCGGAAGCGCCACCACAGAAAGCGAAGACACCAGCGCCACAACGGCTCCTGCAGAGGAATCGAGCGACACCACCGCCCCGGCCGCATCTGGTGACTTCACCCCGAAGTCGCTGTCAGCGGAAAGCTGCGAGTACGGAGGCCTGTTCGACACGATCGAGGCCATCGACGAGCTGACGGTGCAGTTCACGCTGTGCAATCCCGACGTCGCGTTCGAATCGAAGGTCGCATTCTCGGCGTTCGGGATTTTCCCCGACGAGGTCCTCGAGGCGACGAACGGAGGCGGCCCAGAGTTGTTCGAGAACCCGATCGGAACGGGTCCGTATCAAATTGGAGAGTGGGATCGCGGCAATCAGCTCGTGCTGACGGCCAACCCGAACTATTGGGGCGATGCCCCGCAGGCTGACACCTTGGTCTTCCGCTGGAGCGAAGAGGCTGCCCAACGCCTCGTCGAGTTGCAGGCTGGCACCGTCGATGGCATCGACAACCCGGGTCGTGATGACTTCGAAGTGATCGCCGGCGACAGCAATCTGCAGTTGCTCGAACGCGAAGGCACCAACGTGTTCTACGTTGGCTTCAACCGCGATATCGCGCCGTTCGACAACGAACTGGTGCGTCAGGCGATGGCGATGGGCATCGACCGGCAACGAATCGTCGACGCCTTCTACCCGCCGGGATCCACTGTCGCCGATCAGTTCCTGCCGCAGTCGATCTTCGGGTACACCGACGATCCAAAGTGGTACGACTACGACCCCGAGGGCGCGAAGGCGTTGTTGGCCGAGGCCGGTTTCCCCGATGGCTTCGAGATCACGCTCAACTACCGCGATGTCGTGCGCAGCTATCTGCCGTCTCCCAGCACGGTTGCCGTCGACCTGCAGGATCAACTCGCAGCGATCGGCGTCACCGTCACCATCGAAGTGATGGAGTCGGGTGCGTTCATCGATGCGGCGAACGGCGGCCAGTTGCCGTTCTACTTGCTCGGATGGGGCGCTGACTATCCCGACGCAACGAACTTCCTCGACTACCACTTTGGCAGCGGCGCGTCGCCCCAGTTCGGTGCGGGCTTCGAAGACATCTGGGCCAAGCTCACTGAAGCCGGCCAGGTGCCCGACGCCGACACGCGTCTCGGTCTCTACGAGGAGGCGACCGCACTCATCAAGGAGCACGTTCCGATGGTTCCCGTGGCCCACGGCGGATCTGGCACGGCCTACCGCGCCGACGTCACCAATGCTCAGGCAAGCCCACTCAGCAGCGAGTATTTCGCGGTCATGGATCCAGGCGGGCGTGACACGTTCGTCTGGATGCAGAACGCCGAGCCGATCGGGTTGTACTGCGCCGACGAAACCGATGGCGAGTCACTACGAGCCTGCGAGCAAATCAATGAGCCATTGCTCTCGTACGAAGTTGGAGGAACGGCGGTGCAGCCGGGCCTCGCCGAAACGTGGGAATCTAACGAAGACGGCACCGTGTGGACATTCCATCTGCGGTCCGGCGTCACATTCCACGACGGCAGCAGCCTCGACGCCAACGACGTCGTTACCACCTTCGTCGCTCAGTGGGACGCGAGTAGCCCACTTGCACACCGGTCGCGTTGGCGACTTCACCTACTTCAACGCAGACTTCGGTTCGTTCCTGAACGCGCCGCCGGCGGAAGGCTGACGGGTCTGATGCGTGGGGAGCGTTGGTTCGTCCGACGCTCCCCACGCGTGCCTGCCGTCAATGCGACCATAGTGACGACCGGCTGAGAACGCCACCGAATTCATGGGTCGCTTTGTCCTCCGCCGTCTGCTGACGTCCATTCCCGTTCTGCTCGGGATTCTCGTCGTCGTTTTCGGTATCGCCCGGTTGATTCCAGGCGACCCCTGCACAGCGGCGCTTGGCGAGCGCGCCACCGACGAAGTCTGCGACGCGTACAACGAGCGCTACGGGCTCAACGAGTCGATCCCCACCCAGTTCCGGATCTACGTGAACGACATCTTGCATGGCGACTTCGGGGACTCGTTTCGCTTCAACAAGCCGGTAACCGATCTGTTGATCGAGCGTTTGCCGACGACGCTCGAACTGGCGATCGCCGCTCTCACGATCGCCGTGCTGGTCGGTATTCCGCTGGGCGTCATCTCGGCCTATCGCCACAACTCAAAGGTTGATGTCGCCACGATGATCGGTGCCAACATCGGTGTCTCGATGCCTGTCTTTTGGCTCGGGCTGATGTTGCAGTACCTGTTTGCCGTCAAGCTCGCGGGAACGCCGTTTGCGCTCCCGCCGTCGGGTCGGCTTGACGCTGGATTGATACCCGAGCCGTTCTACGAGACATGGGGACTCGGAGAAAATGGACTCTTCGAGTTCGTTGCCAACATGGAAATTCTCAACGCGGTGTTGTCGTTCAATGGTGAGGCGTTTTCCAGCGCAGTGCGTCACATGATCCTGCCGGCGGTCGCGCTGGCGACGATTCCGCTGGCCATCATCGCCCGCATGACGCGCTCGTCGCTGCTCGATGTCCTCGGCCTCGACTACATCCGTACGGCCCGCGCGAAGGGGCAAAAGGAACGAATTGTCGTGGTCCGCCATGGGCTCCGGAACGCAATGCTGCCAGTCGTGACCGTGGTCGGTCTGTCTCTGGGCACATTGATCGGCGGAGCGATTCTCACCGAAACCATCTTCAACTTGAGCGGTGTGGGCAAAACCCTCTTCGATGCGATCGAGTCGCGTGACTACACGGTCGTGCAGGGTTTCACACTCATGATCGCGATCTCGTTTGTCATCGTCAATCTGGTGGTCGACTTGCTCTATACCTACCTCGATCCGCGGGTGAGGATCGGCAATGACTGACCGCGACCCAGTGGCGGAGGCAGGTGTCGCCTCTGGCCTGCCGACCGATGCGCCGACCGCGGTGCAGTCCGAACTGAGACGGGCACGTTCCATGCGCGGCAGGCTGGGCCTTGCCAACACCGACACCGACCCGTTGATGGTCCAACCCGTGCGCGGTCTGTGGGGAAACGCGTTCAGGCAACTTTTCCGTAAGAAGTCCGCGATCGTCGGGTCGGTGATGCTCGGGTTGCTGATTTTCGTAGCGATTTTCGCCCCGCTGCTCGCGCCCTACGGGCCCAACGAGGTGCTGCTCGGCAGCGGCGCAGAACCTCGCGAAAGCCCATGCATCCACCTATTCGGCTGCGCGAGCGACCAGGTTCAACACCTCGTCGGCACCGACGGCAACGGCCGCGACATGTTCAGCCGGTTGGTGTTCGGAGCGCGAGTGTCGCTCGTCGCCGGCGTTGGATCGGTGATGTTCGCCGTCATCATCGGCACATTCATCGGGTTGGTCGCCGGCTACTTCGGTGGATGGCTCGACAATGTGCTCATGCGATTCATGGATGTGTTACTGGCGTTTCCGTCGTTGCTGCTGGCGATCTTCATCGTCACCGTGTTCGGTTCGGGCTTGACCAATGCGATGCTCGCGATCTCTGTCGTTTCGATCCCGGTCTACGCGCGGGTGGTGCGGGGCACCGTGCTCTCCGTGCGGGAGAGCGATTTCGTCAAAGCCGACGTGGTGCTTGGTGTGTCGACGCCGCGCCTCATTTGGCATCGAGTGCTGCCCAACTCGCTCACTCCGCTGATTGTCCAGGCGACGTTGGGTGTCGCCACCGCCGTACTCGAAATCGCGGCTCTCTCGTTTCTTGGGCTCGGTGTGCAACCGCCGACTGCCGAGTGGGGGTCGATGCTCGCTGCCGAACGTAATCAGGTGTTCACCGCACCGCATCTCGTGTTCTTTCCCGGCCTCCTCATCATGTGGAACGTCTTGGCGTTCAACCTGCTTGGCGACGGCCTTCGCGACGCGCTCGACCCGCGGCTCAACCGATGAGTGATCAGGCTGGCGGGTCGCCGAGCGAGTGGTCGGCCGCGGGCGACCAGCCAGCGCATCGTGGGGCCATCGACGCAACCGAGGCACCGCTGCTCGAGATCTCGGGCCTCAAGACGTACTTCTTCACGCGAGATGGCATTGTGCACGCCGTCGACGGCGTCGATCTCGAGATTCGGCGTGGTGAGGTTCTGGGGCTGGTGGGTGAGTCGGGATGCGGCAAGTCGGTCACGGCGATGTCAGTGCTGCGGCTGGTCGGAGAACCCGGACGCGTCGTCGACGGTGACATTCGGTTCAAAGGTGAGAACCTCGCCGACAAGTCGACCGACGAGCTACGAAAGATTCGGGGCGCCGAGATCGCAATGATCTTTCAGCAGCCCAATGCGTCGCTCAATCCGGTCTTCACGGCGGGGATCCAAATCTCCGAGGTATTCGAGATCCACGAGGGCCTCAAGCGCAAGCTCGGGCTGGAACGCGCGACCGAGGCGCTCCGTCGCGTCGGCATACCCGACGCCAAGCAACGCGCTGGTGCGTATCCGCACGAACTGTCGGGCGGCATGGCCCAGCGCGTCATGATCGCCATGGCGCTCGCCTCGGGTCCCGACTTGCTGATCGCCGACGAACCGACGACGGCACTCGACGTGACGATCCAGGCCCAGATCCTCGAGTTGATGAGTGATCTGCAGACCGAGCTCGGCATGGCGATCGTGCTGATCACCCACGACTTGGGCGTCGTTGCTGAAACCGCCGACCGCGTGGCGGTCATGTACGCGGGCCAAATCGTCGAGCAGGCGACAACACTCGATCTCTTCGCAGATCCGAAACATCCGTACACCAAGGGTTTGCTCGGTTCGATCCCGGTCGCAGGGGCGCGGCGTGAGCGGCTGGAAGTGATCCCAGGCCACGTGCCGAACCTGATCGACCTTCCTCCCGGCTGTCGGTTCGCCACCCGCTGCCAGGCACGTGTCGATCACGATCTCGCGATCTGCGAGGAGCGGATGCCCGACCTCATCGAGATCGAGCCGGGACACACCGTTCGCTGCTGGCTGCACCAGAAACAACCAGAGCGCCAGGAATCATTGCGCGAGGGATCATCGCGCCAGGAATCAGAGTGATGGCGCCCGACGACCGCCAACCGCTGCTCAGCATGCGCGGCATTGAACGCCGGTACCCCATCAGGTCGGGCATTCGGCAACAGGTGGTCGCCGAGGTGCGAGCTGTCGATGGCGTCGATCTCGACATCTTCGAAGGCGAGGCGGTTGGCTTGGTGGGGGAGTCGGGCTCGGGCAAGTCGACGCTGGGCCGAGTAGCGCTTCGACTCGAGCAGCCCGACGCCGGCACCGTGCATTTCGACGGCCGTGACATCACCTCGTCGTCGATGCGCGACTTGCGGTCCCGACGTCCGGAGATGCAGCTGATCTTCCAAGATCCGTTCTCATCGCTCGATCCGCGTACGTCGGTGGCCGAGAGCATCTTGGAAGGTTTACGAGCGCAAGGCGTCGCCAAGCAGGACCGGCAGAAGCGACTCGAGGAGGTGCTCGAACTGGTCGGGCTCGAGCCGTACCACGCCCGCCGGTTTCCGCATGAGTTTTCAGGGGGTCAGCGCCAGCGGGTGGGTATCGCCCGTGCGCTGGCGCCCCGGCCGAAGTTTCTCGTGCTCGACGAACCGGTGTCGGCGCTCGATGTGTCGATCCAATCGCAGATCCTCAATCTGCTCAAGGACCTCCAGCGCGAACTGAACCTGACGATGCTGTTCATCGCCCACGATCTCAGCGTGGTCGAACATCTCTGCGAGCGCATCGCCGTGATGTATCTCGGCAAGATCGTCGAAGTCGCTCAACGCGACGAGTTGTTCGACAAACCGACGCACCCATACACCGAGGCGTTGCTCTCGGCCATCCCGATTCCCGACCCGACCAAGAAGCGGCAGCGGATCCTGCTCACCGGTGACCTGCCGAGTCCGCTCGCTCCGCCAACCGGTTGCCGATTTCACACGCGTTGCCCAATCGCTCGCATCGGACGTTGCGACGTGACGTCGCCAGAGCTTCAACCGGTAGACGGAAGCGAACGCCACCTCGCTGCCTGTCTACTGAGGACCTGACAGCGGCGCAATACGCTGCTAGTGGTGCGTGGTGACGAAGCTGTTGCCTTCGGCGGCTTTGGCCGTGTACATCGCTTGATCGGCGGCTGCGAGTAGCGCTTCTGCGGTGAGTGCGGTGGTACCGGTGTTCCAGGTGACCACCCCGATCGAGGCCGTGACGGCCACGCTCCCGTCTGGGTTGCAGCCAATCCGCAAGGTTGAGATCAGCCGGTTGGCGGTGACGCGAGCGGTCGCCTCTGTCGCGCCTGGCATCAGAATCGCGAACTCGTCGCCCGCGAGCCGGGCCACGATGTCTTCGGCTCGAACCGCTTGGCGCAACGCCTCGCCGACGTTGATCAGCAGTTCGTCACCGGCCTGGTGGCCGAGTCGGTCGTTCACCGCTTTGAACTTGTCGAGATCGATGAACAGCAGCGCCCCTGACTTCTGGATCCCAAGCCCGTCGTCCAGGTGCCGAGCGAACAAGCTTCGGTTGGCCAGCCCGGTGAGGTGGTCGTGCGTCGCGTCGTAGGCGAGTTGTGCCCGCGACTCCTCCAACGCGTCGACCAGGCTCGCCATTCTTGCGATGACGAGCAGGAACGATGCCGCAGTTGCGGCCACGACCAATGGCACGTTCGGCGAACTCGCCGACGTCCACTCCGCCATGAGCAGCACCGGGGTTACCACCGCTGCTACGGCAAGCGAGGCAAGCCGTCGACGGCTGAGCGACGGGTCGACCGGTGGTTGAAGTTCGCCGATACGCCGCACGCTCGGGTCGAGTGCACACGCAGCTGCCGCGAGGTATGGCACGAGGTACAAGGCGTCGATCAGGTTCCCCGATTGGTATTCGCCGTGGAGCTGACTCAACACGAAACCGATGTCGGCGACGAACATTGCCACGATGCCGACGGCGAGAGCGACCAACGCCGTCGGAATTCTTCGCCATGAGCCGGTTTCCCCAGACAGCAGCCGTATCAACACCGCCAGGCAGAGCAGATCGCCCATCGGATACGAACCGGCCACCGCTTGTTCCAAGACGGTCGAGCCGCCGGCCCGCGCGTACGGCGCAACCAAATAGATCCAGACCGCCACAGTGGTTGGAACCAACACGATGGCGGCGTCGATGAGGGCCACCCGATCGCCATCTGGGCGTGCGCGCCGCACCAAACCGGCGAGGCCCGCCGCCATCAAGACATAGCCAGCGAGGTAGAAGACGTCCGCCGCCGACGGGAACGGTTCGATGTCCAGCACGAACTCGTAGAGCGAGAACAACGAGTCGCCGATCGCAAAAGCGGTCAACCCGCAGCCAAAGAGCACCCACGGCGCCGTGAGCGCGTCATTGCGTCGAAGACCGACGAAGAATCCGACAACTCCGGCCCACATCACCGTTTGGAAGAACACTTCGCCGACGCGTCCCTCGGCGACGATGTACACGAGCACCGCCGCTACCGCGATGCCGAAGGCGACGACATGGCGGGAGGCGGAAATTCGCCGAAGTCGCGGTGTGGTCACACGGTGAACATCGGCACGAACCGGTGTTCGCTTGAATGTGCAGCCCCACGGCCGGCTGGGCCTCGGCTACTCAGCATCCCGTGGCGACGGTGGTTACGGTTCTTGGCCGTCGAGGAATTCCAAGAATGCATTGACGACGTCGTCGGCGACGCTCACGTTGTGGTTTGGCTGGGGGTAAGCGCCCGTGGCGACGTCGGCAACGAACTCGCTGAATGCGGCGATGCGCTCGTTCTGCAGACGTTCGTTCTCGGCACGAAAGTTGCGGTACTGCTTGGCATGACGCGGAGTCCACCATTCGCTGTACCCCAAGATGTCGCTCGAAAAGAGGTACTGCGCGTCAGCACCGATGCCCGCACCCATGGAGAACAACAGCAGCGATGTGCGCTTGGCGATTTCAGCGGTGATCTGTTCGGGCACCACCTCGATCTCGACGGCGAACGCCCCGGCATTCTCGTGATCCTTCGTTTGGCGATACACCAACGCTGCGGTGTCGAGGGTCTTGCCGACTGCCTTGAAACCACCTGTCCACGTGCGACGAGCCGGCACAAGACCTACGTGGCCAACCACGGGGATGCCTTCAGCGGACAATCTCTCGATCACACCCAAGCTGGCGGCGCAATAGCAGCAGTCGCCACCAATGATCATGGCGTTGTGAGCGGCCCTCAGGTAGTCGTCGGTCGTCTGCAGCTGTCCGTACTGCAAACCGACCTGAACGAAGCAGTCTCCGGCCGCTTCCCGCATCGCCGGGTTCCATATGGGTGTCTCGATCGACAGGATGTCGATACCGGCAACGGAGCAAGCCGCTGCCTCCTCGAGGTTCTCGATGTGAACCATATTCATCATTCGAGTACCGCGCAGCGCCCGAAGATCAGCCACCGTTGGACGACTGCGATTCATACTTCCTAGCTCCCCAAGTGTTACGAGCGAGCGTCGACTCGCTGCCCGAGGCACGATAACTCACCGCCCGATTGCGGCTGTCGTCAGGCGGCTGAATCGGTCAAGAGATCGTTGGTGACCCGCACCGTTTTGTCGGTCAACATGGCCTGACCGACAAATGTCGCAAACGAGGCGTCGGCAGCGTCACGGCCATAGCCGATGCGAACGAAGTTGTCGGTGTTGACCATGGCGGTGGGGTCGAACAGCCACCACTCGCCGCCGAGATACGCCTCGAAAACCCCGTGGAAGTCTTGCGGCTCCACCCCTTTGCCATAGCCCGACACGTACCGGGCCGGTACCCCGAGGGCTCGACACAGTGAGATGCCTACATGGGCAAAGTCGCGACATACTCCCGCTCGCTGCAGCAAGACGTCCGCTGTTCCGCTGGACGCGTCGGTTGTGCCGACGGCATACGTGAGCTCGGAGGTGACCCAGTCACTCACGGCCTGCACGCGTGCGAAACCGGGTTCGATGTAGCCGAACAGTCTCCCAACGAGGTCGTACATCTTGTCGGATTCGCAGTACCTGCTGGGATTGAGATAGGGGAGCAGGTCGGCAGGTACCTCGCGGAACGGGGTCTCGGCAAGCAGCGACGGGTCAGTGGGGTTCGGGTGAATCTCGACCACAGCGTCGTACGTCAGCGTGAACCAGCCGGGCTCGACGTCGACCCGAATGAGTTGGTGGGTGCCACCTTCCCCGAACGACACCAGTTCGAAGGGCAGCGGCGGGTTGAGCGAAACGCTTTCCTGAACGATGTGCTGTCGCTCGGTGCGAGCTGCGGCCACAGCGAAAGCGAACGACGCTGTGCTGGCGACGTCGTACGTCAACTCTGATCGCACCTCGAGCGTCGTGGGGAGCGTCGAGGCAAGGGTGGTGGGGGATGTCATGGCCGCTCCTGTGTTGACGGTGCTCGGTGGTTCGGCAGCAGCCCAGTCGCCCAATCGTTCGGCAATTCACGAACGACCTCGGCGAGCCTGCTCTGCCAGTGGTCATGAGCTTGAGCCAGATCGTCCGCAGTGAAACGTCCTTTTCGGAAACTTGTCTCCGCGAGGCCCATCACCGCGACATCGATGGGAAAGTCAACGTCGGTCACGCTCGTGCGAGTGGCATCAAACGCCAGGTAAGCCAGCGACAGGGCCTCGTCGATGGGGGTGTTGTGCCGAAGCAAGCGGTCGAGGATGGGCTTGCCATAGAAGGACCGGCCAATCACGAAGTACGGCGCATCGGTGGTGACGTCAACCCAGTTTCCTTCGGGAAACACCTCCAACACCACAGGCTCCTGGTCGCCGGGCAGGCGCCCCGCGAGAATCGCATGAAGATTGAAGGTCAGGCCGCCGGCCACGAGGCTCGCTTCGTCCTCGGCTCGAACAGTGCGGAGCAACGATCCGAAGGCGCTCGCCAGTTGGTGCATGCGGTCGCATTCGATGGATCCGTCGGCGATCGCATCCTCGAGGCGTGCGACGATCTTGTCGCGCACCGATCGCAGCCCCGACGTCATGATGAGTGCAGACCGGTCGCCGATGTGCAGTTCCGAGAGTTTGAACTTGGTGCTGACGTGGTCGCCCCGCACGATCTGTGTGTCGGCCAACGCAACAATGCCGTCGTCGACCCGGATTCCGATGCAGAACGTCACGGGCGACATCATCGTGTGGCGAGCGACTGTTCCCAACCCGACCGGACACCGCGGACAACGCCGTGCACGCCGTTCGGACGGCATGTTCATCCGGCGTCCGAAGTTGTGACACGCTGACGAACTGTGTTCAGACCGTTCCGAGCCCCGACCTTGTGAGTACATCACCCGCGATGAGCAGCGAACCGAGCAAGTCCGCTGAGGTCGCAGAAGGTGTTGCGATTGGCCTCACCGCCGAGGAAGTCCGTACCCGCGTTGTCGCGGGTCAGGTGAACACGCCACCGCACTCGCCCGACCGCAGCGTGGCACAGATCGTGCGTGACAACGTGATCACGCCGGTGAACGCCATCATCATGGTCTTGTTCGTCCTGGTGCTGATTTCGGGGAACTGGCGCGACGGCCTCTTTATTGGAGTGGTGGTGGCGAACAGTGTGATCGGCGTCACTCAGGAGTACCGGGCGCGTCGACAACTCGCACGCCTCACGGTGTTGACCGAGCCGCATGCCACGGTGGTACGAGATGGTGAACGAACCGTCATCGTCGCCACGGAAGTTGTGCTGGACGACCTGGTTCATCTGCAGCCGGGCGGTCAGGTACCCGTCGACGGAACAGTTGTGGCAGAGACAGGGCTGCAAGTCGATGAGTCGATGCTCACCGGCGAGTCTGACACGGTTCCCAAGGCGCGTGGAGAGGAGGTGCTCTCGGGCAGCTTTGTGGTGGCGGGCAGTGGGATGATCCAGGCCACCGCCGTCGGTGCCAACAGCTACGCGAGCGATCTCACGCTTGAGGCAAAACGATTCAACGCAGCCGAATCCAACCTGCGACAATCCGTCAACACGATTCTGCGGTGGCTCACGTTCATCATCCCGGTCGCAGCACTTTTGCTGTTCCTTCGACTGATCGGTGCCGAGAATCGCTGGCAAGATGCGCTGCAGGGCACGGTCGCCGCTGCCGTAGCGATGGTGCCCGACGGGCTGGTGCTCCTGACGAGCCTCGCTTTTGTGGCGGGCATGCTGGAACTTGCCCGCCGCAATGTCCTCGCTAAACAGCTCACCACTGTTGAGCTGCTCGCTCGAGTCGACACGCTCTGTCTCGACAAGACGGGCACCATCACCACCGGCCAGATCACGTGGTGCAGGTCGCATCCGCTCGGCGATGTCGACGGTGAGCATGTGGACGTGGTGCTGGCGGCGATTGCGGCCGCAGACGACGCGCCGAATGCGACCATGGCGGCCGTCGGCCTCGGAGTCGGTGCAGGGCCCGGTTGGCAACCCACCTCAGCCGAGCCGTTCTCGAGCGTGGCGGAAGTGGTCCGCGGTCGAGTTCGGAGATCGCGGTTGGTATTTCGTCGGCGGCTTCGATGTGGTGCTGGGTGCAGAAGCGTCGTCGCCATTGATCGATGATCTCAGCGGCGCTGGCAAGCGCTTGATCGGGCTCGCCAGCAGCCCGATGGGGCCTTCAGGCGACAGTCTTCCGCCCGATCTCGTATCGCTCGCGATTGTCGAACTGGAAGACGAGATCCGGCCCGACGCAAACGAAATCCTCGCCTATTTTGCCGATCAACAGGTACAGGTGAAAGTCATCTCCGGCGACAATCACCTCACCGTGGCAGCAATTGCCCACCGTGCCGGATTACACCCTCGCGGCGAGGCCATCGATGCACGCGAGCTACCCGACGATGGCCCGCAGTTGCTCGAAACCCTCGAACACAACGACGTCTTCGGGCGGGTGCGTCCACGGCAAAAGCAAGCGATGGTGAACGCGCTGAAAGCCAATGGGCACGTCGTCGCGATGACCGGCGATGGTGTCAATGACGTGCTCGCTTTGAAAGACGCCGACCTCGGAATCGCTATGGGGTCGGGCAGCGAAGCAACTCGAGCGATCGCTGATCTCGTGCTCACCGACGACTCCTTTGCCACTCTGCCGGTCGTGGTCCACGAGGGGCGAAAGGTCATCAACAACGTTGAGCGCGTTTCGAACCTCTTCGTCACGAAGACGGTGTACGCGGTGCTCTTCACCGCCGTCGTCGGCGTGCTCGGAAGCCCGTTCCCATTCCTACCGCGCCACCTCACTCTCGTGGGATCGTTCAGCATCGGCATCCCGGGGTTCTTCTTGGCACTGGCGCCGGAAACGGGGCTGGTACGAGACGGGTTCCTCAATCGTGTGCTTCGCTTTTCGGTGCCGGCGGGAGTCATCGCTGGCACCGCCACCATGGTGGCCTATGAATGGTCGCGTCGCTCAGCAGGGCTCTCGCTATCGGAGGCCCGAACGTTGGCAACGATCACTCTGCTGGCGATCGGGTTGGTGATCCTCTTGACCGCCAGTCGCCCTGTGCGCCCATGGAAGGTTGGCTTGGCGGCCACGATGGCGGCTTGCTACATAGGAATCATGGCAGTGCCGTGGACCCGCGAGTTCTTCGAACTCGACCTATACACCGGCGAGGCATGGCTCATCGCGGCCGCTGCGGTGTTCGTCGCCTCGGTCGCGATTGCAACGCTGCCCCGAGTGGTACCCGGACTGTCGCGTCAAGCCAGTTGAAGATTCGAGAATTGTCCTACTTGTCTGGTGCGAAAGTCGTTTGAGGCATAAGGATGCAGACGTGACGAATTCGACACCATCATCTTTGCCAGATTTCGGTTCATCGGCCGGCCCGCCCGCAGGGGGAGTGTCCACCGATCCACTGACCAATGTTGTGGTCGGTGTCGATGGTTCAACGAGTTCGCTTGCCACCCTCGACTGGGCGTGTCAGGCAGTCGCTCCGGGCGGGCGAGTGCATGTGGTGGTAGCGGTGGCGACCAGGCTTGGGCTGCCGGGTGTTGAACCAGGTACACCCACGACCCCCGCCCAACTCGACGACCAACTCGGCGGATCATGGGGCAGCGCCGCTCGACGAGCGGGGGTCGAAGTGGTCGGTCACCTTCGCGATCACAACGCTGCCGACGCTCTTATCGAGACTGCAATCGAGCAACAGTGCGACGCGATCGTGGTGAGTGCTCATGAAGGCGCGCCTCGGCCCCTGCGCTTGATCGGACGCACCATCTCGAAGTTGTTGCGCCGTTCGCCGGTCGCATTGGTCATCGTCCCCGAGCAGGCATCGCACGGCGGTGCACGCGACACGATCGTCGTCGGTGTCGGTCAAAGCGCCGCGAGTGCGGCGGCGATGGGCTGGACTGCGCGGTACGCGAACGCTCGCCACGTTCGGGTCGCCATTGTGAACGCAGTGTCGACGCGGCCCACCCTCACGTCGGAGGGTTTGTTCGTATTGCTTTCCCACTTTCTCGATCCGAGTGTGTTGCACAAGTGGGCCCAAGAAGACGCCGACCAGTTTGCTGAAGAGCTGCAGCGTCTCACGCATGGCGACACAGACATCACCACGAAGATCGTTGATGGTTCGGCCGGCGCGCGACTGGTCGAAGCTGGCCACCAGGCCGCGCTTCTGGTGATCGGGCGTGGCGAGCCAGCAGCCGTGCATCACGCCATATCGCACGCCCCTTGCCCTGTTGTTGTCATTGCCGACGCCAGCGACGACACCAATAACGACGACGACTGACGACAACCAGTGACCACCACTTCCTTGGTTCACAACGAGGCTGCTGGCCGTTACGAACTCGCGCTGGACGACGAAGTTGCATCTTTTGCCGAGTACTACATGACAGATGACCTCATCGTGTTTCCGCACACGATGACTTATCCGCGATTTCGAGGCAATGGGTTCGCCGAGCAGGTCGTGAGGTTTGCGCTCGACGACGTGCGAAGCCGCGGTCGGCGTGTGATGGCAACCTGTTGGTTCGTCGCCAAGTTCATCGGTGACCACCCGGAATACGGTGACCTCGTGGCTACCGAAGTGTGACAACGCTGGGCGTCACGAGAGCGGACTGATCTTCGCTACGTCGTAGCGCATGATGGCAGGCTCACTGGTCAGGAGTGGGCCCACTTCGGTGAGCAAAGCGATCAAGTGTGGAGTCTGCATGTGCGCATCGATCGCTGCATGATCTTCCCACTGCTCAAAAATATTGAGTCGTCCAGCGTCATCGGCGTCGGGCGAACATCGGTAGTCGATGCACCCGGTTTCTTTGCGAGTCTCCGTAACGCAGGCGGCGAACGCGGCCGCAGCGGCCGCCTGGTTCTCGGGAGCAACAGTGAGGTGTCCGGCAACGATGATCATCCGGCAAAACTAGACGCACCGGTACCGGTAGTAACGAAGCAGGCACGTCTCGTTACGCGCGGAGCTTGCGCTGCACTGTGCGGTCGAGGATGCCGAGGGTTGCCTTCACGGCGAGTTCGGAGATGACCGGAAAGATGTCGCGTGCTTTCCACTCGTCGGGGATGTTCGGACCAGTCGTAGAACGAGGTGACCAGCGTGCCGCCATCGACCGGTTCGAGCCGGTATCCATACACGTGCCGAGCTTGACCATGCCGTCGATGATCCAGGAGATCTCGCGATCCTGCTCGAACGTGAGAATGACGACGGTGACGTCGTACTTGCCGAGATCGAAATCGCCGAGCGACTCGCGATCCATGTGGATGACGAACGTGTCGCCAGCGGCCGTGGCCGGCGGACCCGTCGACGACATCAACATTCCGGTGCTGTCGATCGTGACGTGGCCTTCTGGGTCGCTGATGATCGCAAAGATCGCGTCCGGGGGTGCGGCGATGGTGCGCTGGACTTTCGATCCGTTCGGGGGTGCTCATCGGCTGAGTATTCCGGCTAAGGGCGTCCCTACGTGAGGAACGCTTTGCAAACAGTGAGCTTTGGTAACGGGACAGGTTGTGGCTGGCTGGTGTGGTACGGACGGAACCGCTACATGTCTACCGCGGCGTGGGAAGCAGCGACATTTCCCACCCTCAGTGCGGGTCTGTTTACGCTTAGGTGGCATCTGCTCGTCTGCGCTCTCCCTTCCATCAAGGTTCGAAATCACACTGTCATTGAGGAGTCCTGACAGCTACCCTGAGCGGTGTCATCAAATAGGAGGTCACGTTGCGAGTAGAACGTTTTTACAGGTTTCGTTCAGCGGCGCCATCGCGTGATCGCCGTGCTATCCCTGCTTGGTGCTGGCCTCGGTATCGCTGCTATTAACTCCGACTTAGCATCGGCGGATACGTCCTTCACCTGCCCGTCGGGCACGTATCTGGGGCTCAAGTACGAATTCGATCCGGCGATAGCCTCAGTCGCAGTGGGAAACTGGCCAGCGTTGTACGTCGGCGTCGGGTTAGTCGGCGGGGGGCATGTCCTTTACGGCGATGGCTCGACACTCATGAACAACGCGGTGCTCAACGTGCTTGCCGATCACGGATTGAAGGCCACCGACGCGCACATCTGCAAGTTTGACTCGACCACGACCACGACCACGACGACGGTCACAACGACGACGGTGCCGGTCACGACTACGACGGTGCCGGTCACGACTACGACGGTGCCGGTCACGACTACGACGGTGCCGGTCACGACTACGACGGTGCCGGTCACGACTACGACGGTGCCGGTCACGACTACGACGGTGCCGGTCACGACTACGACGGTGCCGGTCACGACTACGACGGTGCCGGTCACGACTACGACGGTGCCGGTCACGACTACGACGGTGCCGGTCACGACTACGACGGTGCCGGTCACCACTACGACAGTGCCGGTCACCACCACAACAGTGCCGGTCACCACTACAACAGTGCCGGTCACCACCACGACCGACGTTGACTCGTTCCCGGCGGTTCCAACGACGCTTCCATCTCCTGACGCGATTCCGCCCGCGAGCGGACTGCCTTCGACCGGCGGCGGATCGTCGACTCTCACTCTCAGTTCGGAGCTGCTCTGTTGCTCGGTGGAGCGCTGCTCGTCTTCGGCGCCCGGCGCCGTACGCCCTCGACGTGACGGAACGATGACGTCGGAAGAGCCGTACAGGCTGGAGAACCTCTACAACGAGCTAGGAACTTCGGGGAAGTCGATCATTGAACTGTCGACTGGCGATCGTTGTGCTGGATTCGGCGGGCGGTAACGACGCCGCTTGCGGTCTCCCGCTTGGTTCAGACCTCATCGGATCGGTGAGCGAGATGAACCACCGGCTCAACCGACTTCGATGAGTTCGGTCGCCCAAGTGTGTGTGTTCAGAGCATTAGCGGGCTCAGCTCTTCACTTCGGCGATTAGGCCACGATCGAGCAGGGTGCCGATGTCGTGGCTTGACATACCGAGGACGTCGCCGAGCACCTCGACGGTGTGCTGACCCAAGAGGGGAGCGGGAGCGGGCGGGAGCGGCCCGGTCGTTTGATCGAGGATCGGCGACGATGGCACCAACACGTCGCCAATGCCTGGCTGATGCAACTGATGAAACAGCGGGTTCTGTGTGGAACAGCGCCAATCGTCGGTGGCCAACTGACGGAATGTCTGGTATGGCCCCCAACACACACCGTGTTCGTCGAACGCCTCGCCGACTTCAGCCAATGTGCGCTTGGCAACCCATGGGCCGACGTAAGCGGCGATCATGTCGCGGGCCTCGAACCGGTCTCCCTCCTGGGTGAGGTCGACGTCGAGAGCGGTCTCGATACCACCGAGATACTGGCCGATTCCGGTGGCGTCCACCAATGACTGCCACTGGCGTAGCGAGATGGCGACGACCATGATCCGACGGCCGTCGGCGGTGGGGAAGTCACGGCCGAACGCTCCGTAGAGATCGTTACCGGTGGACGTTCGTTCGGCAGTGGTCTTTTGAGCCTGTGCCAGATACCCGAGGTTGGCCACCATCGCCATGGCAATGTCGGCCAACGAGATCGTGATGAACGCACCACGCCCCAAGCGGAGGCGCTGACGTTCTGCACCCACGACGGCGAGTGCAGCGTGCATACCAGTTGTGATGTCCCACGCGGGCAGCACGTGGTTGGTCGGACGGTCGTAACCGATGGGCCCCGTGGCCAGGGCGAAGCCGCTCGACGGATTGACCGTGTAGTCGACCGCCGTCGTTCCGTCGGGGTTACCGATGATGTTGACGTAGATCAGGTCGTCGCGGCGAGCCCGTAGTCGATCGTCAGACAGCCATCCTGCGGCGGGAAAGTTCGACAGGAAGATGCCGTTGCCTGGGCCATCGGCCGTTGCGAGCGCGACGACCAGCTCACGACCTTCCGGGCTTCGAAGGTCAGCGACGACCGACTTCTTGCCCTTGTTCAAGCCATTCCAGAAGAAGCTGTTGCCCTGATCGTTCACCGGCCACCGGTGGAAGTCGAGACCGCCACCGATCGTGTCGACGCGGATGACCTCGGCCCCCATTTGCGCGAGTGTCATTCCACCCAACGGCGCAGCGACAAATGCCGAACTCTCGACGACTCGAAGCCCCTCGAGCAGACCGCCGTTCGCAGCAGGAGTAGGGGAAGTGTTCGCCATGTCGGTACTCATCGACGCGAGAGACTAGACCTAAACCACCCATCGGCGTCGGGTTCCTGCTCGCTCAGTCGCGCAAGAACGCGACACGGGTGTGGATTCCACCAGGCTGATCGGCACTACGTTCGGTACGCTGTCGGGCATGACTGAACAGGTGTCGATTACTGGGTCTTTCCCGGTCAAGCGTGGGCTTGCCGAGATGCTGAAGGGCGGCGTCATCATGGATGTCGTCACACCAGAGCAGGCGAAGATCGCCGAAGACGCAGGCGCTTGTGCGGTCATGGCGCTCGAGCGTGTACCGGCCGACATCCGTCGCGACGGCGGAGTGTCTCGGATGAGCGACCCAGAGATGATCGACGGCATCCAAGCCGCCGTGTCCATTCCGGTCATGGCAAAGGCCCGAATCGGCCACTTTGTCGAAGCGCAGATTCTCGAAGCTCTCGGCGTCGACTTCGTCGATGAATCCGAAGTGCTCACACCAGCCGACGAAGCCCATCACATCGACAAGTACCGCTTTACGGTGCCGTTCGTGTGTGGCGCCACCAACCTCGGCGAGGCGCTTCGTCGCATCAGCGAGGGCGCGGCGATGATTCGGTCGAAGGGCGAAGCTGGCACTGGCAACGTGGTGGAAGCAGTGCGGCACCTGCGCTCCATCATCGGCGACATCAAGAAGATCGGTCAGGCCGATTCGGCGGAGCTGTTCGAATGGGCCAAGCGACTCCAGGCGCCGCTGCCGTTGGTGCAAGAGATCGCAGAGACCGGGAAGCTCCAGGTGCCGTTGTTCTGCGCCGGTGGTCTGGCCACTCCGGCTGATGCAGCGCTCGCCATGCAACTGGGTGCCGAAGCGGTGTTCGTTGGCTCGGGCATCTTCAAGAGTGACGATCCGGCCCGCCGTGCAGTGGCAATCGTCGAGGCCACCACGCACTTCAACGACGCATCCATGCTTGCCAAGATCAGCCGTGGGCTCGGAGCCCCGATGACGGGCATCGGTATGGACGAGATCAACCAGCGGTACGCCGAGCGCGGCTGGTAATGGCAGATTGCGGCCGAGAGGAGCCCCCGGGTGGGTCTCCTCCGGTCAACCCGCCCATAGCCCTCGGGGCGTCACAGTAGGAGTGCTGGCACTTCAGGGCGCGTTCGATGCCCACATCAAGATGCTTGCACTGTGCGGCGTCACTGCCAGCGAGGTGCGCACGCCGTCAGATCTCGCCAGAGTCGATGCGCTGGTGATGCCAGGTGGCGAATCCACCACCATGTCGAAGTTGCTCGTCAGCAGTGGCCTGTTCAGCCCGTTGGCTGACCGGATCGCAGCGGGCATGTCGGTATTCGGAACGTGCGCCGGGATGATCTTGCTCGCTCGTGGCGTCCTCGATGGGCGGCCCGACCAGTTGTCGTTCGGCGCGATCGACATCACGGTTCGTCGCAACGGCTACGGAAGACAGATCGACAGTTTCGAGACGGAACTCGATGTGGTCGGTCTGGCAGAGAACCGTTTCACGGCGTGTTCATTCGGGCACCGAAGGTCGAACACTGGGGCGACGACGTCGAAGTGTTGGCCAGCTACGACGGTACGCCCGTGCTCCTTCGACAGGGACGCGTTAGCGTTGCCTCGTTCCACCCGGAACTTGCGAGCGACCCCCGGTTACACGAACTTTTCATCGGCAACCTTCACCACTAACTGCGCACCGAGCAGCGGAGATTCTCATGTCAGGGCATTCCAAATGGGCAACGATCAAGCACAAGAAGGGTGCCGCCGACGCCAAGCGCGGCAAGCTCTTCAACAAGCTTGCCCGCCAGATCGAAGTGTCGGCCCGCGCCGGCGGCGGTGACCTCGATTCCAACCCGTCGCTGCGCACCGCTGTGCAGAAGGCGAAAGCAGGTCAGATGACCAACGACGCCATCGATCGCGCCATCAAGCGCGGCACCGGCGACCATGGTGACGCCAGCTACGAGGCGATCACCTACGAGGGGTACGCCCCGGGTGGTGTAGCCCTGCTCATCGACGTCCTCACCGACAATCGCAACCGCACCGGTGCCGACATTCGCAGCGCACTGTCCAAGGCTGGCGGCTCGCTGGCCGAACCGGGCGCGGTTGGCTGGCAGTTCAAACGACAGGGCATCATCCTCGTCGAAGGCGTGGCCGACGGCGACGAACTCATGCTGGCAGCGCTCGAGGCCGGAGCCGACGATGTGGCCGACGACGGCGGCACGTGGCGTGTCGTGTGTGCGCCCAGCGCGACCTACGAGATTCGCGAAACCTTGGCCTCGAGTGGCTACACGATCATCTCGGCCGACACCCCCATGGTCAGCGAAAACCTGGTCCCTGTCACCAGCGTCGAAGACGCGAAGAAGCTGCTGCGCATCCTCGACACCATCGAAGACAACGACGACGTGCAAGACGTCTTCTCGAACTTCGAGATGACTGACGAGGTCATGGAAGCAGCCGCCGGATGAGCGTCGGCGTGGGCGACAAGGCCCCCGACTTCACCTTGCCCGGCACGGGCGATCGTTCGTACTCGCTGGCCGACTTTGCCGGGAAGCCGCTCGTGCTGGTGTTCTATCCGGGTGACGACACACCGGTATGTACCAAGCAACTCAATGCGTACAACGACGGCCTCGATCAGTTCACCGACCTCGACGCCCAGATCGTTGGAATCTCAGCCCAAAGCGTCACGAGTAAAGAAGCGTTCTCCGGCAAGCACGGCTTCGACTTCCCGCTGTTGGCCGACACCGACAAAGTGGTCGCTGCCGCCGTACGGCACGCTCGGGCCAATCGGTTTCCCGCGGCGCAGCGTGTTCATCATCGACGCCGAAGGCATCATCCGCTACGCCCACAAGGCAATCGCCGGTTTGACCTACCGCCCGGTCAGCGAGCTGATCGAAGAAATCCAAAAACTCAGCTGACTTGACGGGGCGCGGGGCCTACGGCACGCGGACGATGCGGAAGGTGTCTGTCGCGCGCTTCATCGACGTGATGCCAGCAACGACTCCAACGAGTTCACCCGACGCTACGAGGCCGCGCCGCTTGGCCCGTTCGATCGCCAGCCCGACCTTGGCTGCGTAGTCGGGCGTGGGGCTTTCGAAGAGCACCGGGGTGACGCCCCAACTCAATGCCAGCTGGCGAACCGTCGACGCGTTGCCGCTGAAGCCGAGGATTTGCGCCTCGGGACGGAACCTCGCCATCGAACGAACCGTGAACCCGGTTGCCGAGATGCACAACAGCGTCTTGAGGTGCAGGTCTTCAGCCGATCGCACTGCACCAATGGTCATGGCGTCGGTGACGGCAGCGTCGCTCTGGTTTCCGCCGGCCATGCGAAGCTCTGCAACTCGAGTGGTCCAATCGTGGTGATCGAACTGATCGTCGGCACGCTCGGCGATGCGGGCCATGGTTTCCACTGCCGACACGGGGTGGTCGCCGATCGCGGTCTCGGCAGACAGCATGACAGCCGACGTGCCGTCGAACACTGCGTTGGTGACGTCGGTGGTCTCGGCGCGTGTCGGCACGGGCGCGGTGACCATCGACTCCAGCATTTGCGAAGCGGTTGTCACTGGCAGGCCACTGGCGATGCACTCACGAGTGACCAGCTTTTGGAGATGTGGCAGTTCTTCGAGTTCTGCCTCCAGACCGAGGCCACTTCGCCCAATGATGATGCCCGCGGCACGCCCGATCAGCGTTTGAAGGTTGTCGACTGCGGCCATCGAGTCGATCTTGGCGATCAGCATCGGCCCCTGCGGGACGGGCTCGAGGTTGAGTTCGGCAAGGTCGTCGCCATGACGAACGCTGATCGCAACGATGTCCACGCCCGCAGCAACGAATGCGTCAAGCGACAGCCGATCGTAGGCCGTGATGGCTGGAACTGTGAGGACTCGATTCCGCACCCTCACAGCAGTGCGCCCAGTCAGCAAGCCGCCTGACACCACCCTGCCGGTCAAACGGTCGGTACCGACCGACACCACCTCCACCGCGATCGACTCGGCAAGATTGATGAGGTCGCCGACTTCGCATTCCTCGACCAACCGGTCGTAACCGATGTGCAATTCCGTGGCGTTACTCGGAGCATCGCCCGGAAACAGCGTGACCGTGGCGCCGACGGCCAGCTCGAGACGGTCTTTCACGATGCTTCCGATTCGCACGACCGGCCCGGGCAGACTGATCATCGTTGCGACGACTCTGCCAACAGCGTCGGCGGCAACACGGACCCGTTCGTGAATGAGCAGCGCCTCGTCGAGCGGCGTGTGGGCGAGTGAAATCCGCGCGACGTCCATGCCGGCGCGCACCATGGCTTCGAGGGTTACAGGATCCTGCGATGCCGGGCCGATGGTGGCCACAATCTTCGTTCGACGAGTCACGTGTTGACCGTACATCGCGCCGCGGCCTCAAGTTGGCACTACTTGCTGACCAGCGGCGTGCGCAGACGGGGAGGCTTGCCGAAGTCCGCCGATCGTGGCTGTCGGATGACTATCGTTCGAACCTATGTTCGCATCAAACGTTGTTGGACGGGTCGCAACGGTGGGCGGGGCGACCCGAGTCCTCGGAATCGATCCCGGACTCACCAGGTGTGGATATGCGGTGCTCGACGGGCGCGGAGCCGGAACTGCCGTCGCGGTATCTCTGGGTGTGATCCGCACCTCTGCTGCCGACGACCTTCCGGTTCGCGCTCGCAGCGCTGCGCGACGAACTGGTGGCCTTGCTCACCGAGTTCCGCCGCACGCGGTGGCTGTCGAGCGGGTGTTCTTTCAAACCAACGTGCGCACGGCCATGTCGGTCGGCCAAGCCAGCGGGCTGGCGTTGTGCGAGGCATCTGCTGCCGGCTGTGAGGTGGCTCAGTACACCCCCAACGAAGTCAAAGGGGCCATCGCCGGCTACGGCGCGGCAGACAAAGCTCAGGTGGCGAAGATGGTGCAAGCGCGGCTGAAACTGTCGCAACCCCCCACGCCTGCAGACGCCGCAGATGCCGCGGCGATCGCCTTGTGTCACCTGGCGATGGCACCGATGCGCCGTCGCGTCGCCGCTGCCGGAGTTGGCACGATGATCGGTTCCCTGCGCGGCGAGGTACTCGAACGCGATCTCACAGGTTCGGTTCTGATCGAGGTCGGAGGCGTCGGGTACGTGGTTCACGTCACACCTCGAACGTTGGCCGAACTCGAGCCGTCAACGACGGCGTTCCTCTACATACACCACCATGTGCGCGAAGAGAGCCAACAGCTCTTCGGCTTTCTCGGTCGCGACGAACGGATCACGTTCCACAGCCTCATCGGCACAACAGGCATCGGCCCAGTGATGGCGATGGCCATGCTGGCCACCCACACGCCTACCGCTTTGGTCGACATCGTGGCAAGCGGCGACGTGGGCGCCTTGTCGTTGGTACCTGGCATCGGCAAACGCACCGCCGAGAAGCTGTTGGTATTGCTCAAGTCGCGCCTCAATCTCCCTATTCTCGACGGCGTGACTGCTAGCAGCGGTGGGAGTTCTGTAGTTGGTGACGTGCGCGAGGCATTGGCCGGGTTGGGCTATGGCGAGGCAGAGATTCGCGACACCTTGAGAGAGCTGCCCAGCGAACTCGATGCCGCCACCTTGTTGCGCGAGGCTCTGAAGTCGCTCGGAGCGCGCCGTGCGTGACGAATTCACCGACCCCGGCATCTCATCGGACGTGGAAGAACACGTCGAGGCCGGGCTGCGACCGCGTGCACTTGCAGAGTTCGTCGGGCAACGCGAGCTGAAAGAGCATCTCTCCATCGTGTTCGAAGCGGCACGCAAGCGTGGGCAGGCAGTCGACCACCTTCTGTTTGCCGGGCCCCCGGGCCTGGGAAAGACCACACTGGCTGGCATCGTGGCCACCGAGATGGGTTCCCATCTACACATCACCTCGGGGCCTGCGCTCGAACGGGCGGGAGATCTGGCGGCAATTCTCACCAAGTTGGAAGAGGGCGACGTCCTCTTCATCGACGAGATTCATCGCCTGTCGTGGGCTGTCGAAGAGATCTTGTACCCGGCGATGGAAGACTTCCAACTCGACATCGTTGTCGGTAAGGGCCCGGCGGCATCATCGATCCGACTCACGATGCCTCCGTTCACACTGGTTGGTGCGACCACACGTACCGGCATGATCACAGGGCCGCTGCGTGACCGTTTCGGCCTCGTGGCACGGCTCGACTATTACGACGCAGAGGAACTGCAACAGATCATCGTCCGCGCCGCCGGCATTCTCAACGTCGTCATCGATACCGACGGCGCGTGGGAGATCGCCAGCAGGTCGCGCGGCACGCCGCGCATCGCGAACCGCCTGTTGCGACGAGTGCGCGACTTTGCGGAGGTGCGCCACGATGGCTCCATCACTTCCGACATCGCTCGGGCTGGGCTGAAGCTGTTCGGGGTGGACGACCTCGGGCTCGACAAGGTCGACCGCGCCATACTCAGTGCGATGTGCGAACAGTTCAACGGTGGGCCGGTTGGCCTGTCCACGGTGGCGATCAGCGTCGGCGAGCAACCCGACACCGTGGAAGACGTGTACGAACCCTTCCTCATCCAGCAAGGCATGATCGCACGCACACCGCGAGGTCGTGTGGCGATGCCCGCCGCATACCATCACCTCGGGTTGGCTGTGCCGACAGCGCGCCCAGGTCAACCCGGTCTGTTCGACGGTTGATGGCGCCGATCGCCACGCCCATGACCACTCGCCATGACCACACAACAGGCTTCCAAGACCTGGAAGAACGACCCGGCCGCGTGGCTGAACATCGCCATCAAGGTTGGTCTGATTGCGTCATTCGCGGTTGCCATCTTCGCCACCCCTGATGTGGTCGCAGGCAAGAACATGGGCGCCCGCGCTCCGCTGTTCCTCGCACCGGCCATCATCGTTCCCATCATCGGTCGGGTCCGCGGCTGGTCGCCGTACCCGCACCTTGCCGACGCGCTGTTGTCGGTGCCCTTCCTCCTCGACACGTTGGGCAACCTGCTGGGGTTCTACAACGACTATGGGTCAACCGACGACGTGCTGCACTTCATCAACTGGGTGTTCCTCGTGATGGCGTACCACGCATTTCGCTACCGCAACATCCGAGATCACCGTGACGCAATCTTCCTCGGCTACGGGTTCGGTGCGATCGCCATCATCATGTGGGAAGCGTTCGAGTGGTTCATTTCTGATGCGGGCCCGTTCGCTGGCGACGTGCCGGACGCGCTCAGCCTGACGTACGGCGACACCGTCGGCGACTTGGTGATCTCATCGACGGGTGGGCTGATCGGTTCCCTGATCGGCCGGTACTGGATTGGCCGCAACGTCGAAACCGCGCCGCAGGCCGGCACTCAGGAGCCGAGCGGGTAGGCGAGGCTTTGCCGAGTCTGCCCGGTGGGCGACGACCCATAGATACAGGGGAACGAGCGGAATGAAAAGGAGCGAAGCGACGTATCCGCTCGTTCCCGTAGGCTGTGCTGATCGACGCGTATCCGAGTTTTCCGGGTGTTGAACCATTCGACACCGAACGTTCGGTCGACGCCGAACGTGCTCATCGTAAACGGATGTGCGCCATCGGTTACCGGATCTTCGGCGCCATGCGATGGGGGCAGCTGGGTGATGGACACATCTCTGCTCGTGACCCTGAACTGACCGATCACTTCTGGTTGCTCGACTGGGGTATTCCGTTTGCGGAGGCCACCATCGAGCGGCTGGTGCTGGTTGGGCCAGACGGCGCCGCCGGGGTGAACACCGCTGGCTACAACATTCATGGCCCGGTCCTCGCTGCGAGGCCAGGGGCGGTCAGCGCTGCCCACACACATACCCAGTTCGGCACACCTTGGTCGGCGAACGTGCGCCCCTTCCGGCCCATCAGCCAAGAGTCATGCATCTTCTTCGGGGATCAGACAATGTTCGACGACGAAGAAGTGGAAGTGCTCTCGTACGCGGGCGGTCAGCGGATTGCCACAGCGTTGGGTGACGCCAAACTCGTGATCCTCCGCAACCATGGTCTGCTCACCGTCGGTACGTCGGTCGAGAGCGCTGTCGGCTGGTTCGTGGCGGCCGAACGTGTCGCCGAGGTCCACGTGAAAGCCCCCGACGCGCAACCGATCTCCGACCAAGCGGCTGCGGTGGCTGCGTCGACCCTGAGCGTCGAGAGTGCCGGCTGGCGGTACTTCCAATGGCTGCAGCGCAGCCTGGTTCCCGATACGTCCGTCGTTGACTGACCGGGTTGGTCAGTGTCAGGCGGGCAGGTGCTCGCCGAGGAATGCCATCGTTTTTGCCCACGCTGCCTGGGCGGCGCCCTCTGCGTAGAAGATGTCGCTGCGGTGGTTGTCGAACGCATGGCCCGCGATCTCGACATTGAGTGTGAAGTTCGACTTGCCGGCGATGGCGGCGTTCAGCCGCTCGACGCCCTCCGCCGGGATGAATGCATCGTCGCGACCGAAGTGGAACAACGTCGGGCAGGTTGCCGTGTCGAGCGATGCGAGCATGTCGGGAACACCCGACCCGTAATAACTCACACACACGGCGGGGTCGGCCGCGAGAGCGATGGCCCACGCCAACGTGCCGCCGAGACAGAAACCCAACACTCCCGGCTTGCCGACCACCTCGTCGAGGTTGCCGAGAGTTGCCAACGCCGCGGCACAATCAGCTACAGCTATGATCTCGGTCGAGCTTTCCGGCCTGTTCGAACGAGGCCGTCAAGCCCGCATCGTCGTGGCTGGCCGCCCACCCCGGAGCGAAGCGCCAAAACACGTCGGGTGCCCCGACGACGTAGCCGGCTGCTGCGAGGCGCACCGCCACGTCACGGATGTATTCGCCGACTCCAAAGATCTCCTGAATCAGCAGGATCCCCGGCCCGCGGCCCGATGGAGGCGACCACGTGAACATCGTCATGTCGCCGTCGCCGCACGCAACGGGAACTTCGCTCACGGACTCTTCGTTGCTGTCAATCATGACCGCATCCTGGCATGTCGAGTCGCCTGATTCCGTAGCCTTGCCGCTCGTGCACCTGTCCGATTTCGACTACGAGCTTCCGCCAGAACGCATCGCGCAAACACCGCTCACCCCCCGTGACTCGGCGCGTTTGTTGGTCGACCGGGGAACAGCTTCCGCTGAACATCGGCATGTCAGCGACCTCAACCATCTTGCTGCGCCCGGGTGACCTCCTCGTCGTGAACGAAACGAAGGTGCTGCCCGCTCGACTGGCTCTACGCCGTGCGACTGGTGGCGCCGCAGAGGTGTTGTTGCTGGAACCGCTGGACGGTGAGCGGACGGTCTGGGAGGCGCTGGTTCGCCCAGCCCGCAAGCTGAAGCTTGGCGAAGTGCTGGCCAGCCCCAACGGTGTGCCCGTGATTCGCATTGGTGAGCGCACGGAAGCCGGCGATACGTTCAAAGTTGAACTCTTGGCAACCGACGACTCCATCGATGCGCTGGCGGTGTTGGAAAAGCACGGCCAAATGCCCCTGCCGCCGTACATCACTCGAGCGGCTTGATGACCCCGATCGTTACCAGACGGTCTACGCACGCCAACCCGGAAGTAGCGCAGCGCCCACCGCAGGTCTGCATTTCACGCCTGAACTGCTGGCGTCCCTCGCCGGAATCGGCGTACGGCGGGCAGTGGTGGAACTCGTGGTCGGCCTCGACACGTTTCGACCCATTGGCACCGAGAACCCGCTCGACCACCACATGCATACCGAGCGCTACAGCGTGCCGCAGGTCAACCTGGGATCTCTGTCAAGCAACCAAACTCGCCGGAGGCCGAGTCGTCGCGGTAGGCACCACGTCGGTGCGGGCACTCGAGTCGGCCGCGGCTCGCCACGAGCTCTTCGGTCGAACGAACCTGTTCATCCATCGTGGTTTCGACTGGCAGACTCGTCGATCTGATGATGACCAACTTCCACCTCCCTCGAACGACCCTGTTGATGATGATCGATGCGTTTGTCGGCGATCGCTGGCGAACGCTGTATCAGACGGCGCTGGCGAACGACTATCGATTCCTCTCGTTCGGCGACGCCATGCTGCTCGACCGTCGTGCACGCTGAATGCAGAGGCGCACCCGCCGCTTCACCGCAACTCGGTAGCCTCGTCGGCCGTGCATGCCGTTGAGTTCGAAACCATCGCCACTGATGGCGCCGCCCGAGCAGGAGTAGCCACGACGGCGAACGGTCGGTACACCACGCCGTTGTTCATGCCGGTGGGCACGCGCGGAGCGATCAAGTACTTGAGCGCCGCCGACTACGAGTCGCTCGGCGCCCAGATCGTGCTGGGAAACACATACCACTTGATGTTGCGGCCTGGCGCCGACGTCGTGTCCCAGATGGGTGGATTGGCGAAGTTCGCCGGTTGGCGTGGTCTGACCCTCACCGACTCCGGAGGATTTCAGGTGTTTTCCCTGGAGCCCAAAGTCGACGATGAAGGCGTGACGTTCCGCAGCACCTACGACGGCTCGAGTCACCGATTCACGCCAGAGTCAGCTGTAGCGACGCAGGAGTTGTTGGGCGCTGACATCCAAATGGTGCTCGACGTGTGCCCGCCGCTCCCCAGCTCTCCCGAGGTAGTGCGGCTCGCCGTCGAGCGCACTGCTGCTTGGGCTTCCCGCGCCCGCCGCACCCACACACGTGTCGACCAATCGCTGTTCGGCATCGTTCAAGGTGGCGTCAGCGAGACCATGCGTTCAGAGAGTGCCGAGCGAACCGTGGCTCAGCAGTTCGACGGGTACGGCATCGGTGGGCTGTCGGTGGGGGAGAGTCGTGAAGAAATGCTGCCCGCGCTCGCGGCAACGCTGGCGCATCTGCCAACCGACCGCCCTCGATACCTCATGGGCGTGGGCGACCCGGCTGCGTTGGTGGAGGCCGTCAATCTCGGCGTCGACCAGTTCGACTGCGTGATGCAAACCCGACTGGGGCGGCACGGCACGGCACTCACCAGCGAGGGTCGCGTGAACCTCAAGCGCCAGGAGTTCACTCTCAGCGACGCTCCGATCGACAGCCGCTGCCCGTGCGATGTCTGTGCGCGCCATTCGCGTGCGTACCTGCGCCATCTGTTCAAGGTCGGTGAACCGAGCGCATCGCGCCTCGTGAGCCTTCACAACGTCGCTTGGACCATCGCGTTGATGGACGCCATGCGTCGGGCGATCGTCGATGGCTCGTTCCAAACGTTGCGAACGGAAGTGTTGAGTATCTGGGGTTGATGCCAAGTGGCTCGGTAGGCTGCCCGCCGCTATGCATCTGAGCTTTTCTCTGGTCTCACTCATCGCACAAGACGACAGCGGCAGCTCCGGTGGGGGCACGATTCAGCTCGTCATCCTGCTGATGATCCCGCTGGCGATGTATTTCTTGCTCTTCCGCCCGCAGCGCAAGCGCGTGAAGGAAGCTGCTGAAATGCAGAAAGCACTTGGCATCGGCGACGAGGTCGTGCTCACGAGCGGGATCTACGGCTTCATCACCGGCGAAGAGGGTTCGCTGTTCTGGGTGGAGATCGACGACGACGTGCAAGTTCGCGTCGCCAAGGCCGCCATCCAAGGCAAGGTCAACACTGCTGCCCCGACACCACCGGCGAGGTCGGCGACAAGAGCAGCGATTCGTCGGCTGACAAGAACTCCGAGAAGAACAACGACAAGAAAAGTGACAAGAAGAGCGATCCGTCGTGAGACGCTCGACCCGATGGTGGATGCTCGGTGGGTTCACGTTCCTCGCGGTCGCGTTGCTGGCGCTCAACGTTGGTCTCGGTAACACTCCCGTACTGGGACTCGACCTGAAGGGCGGCCTCTCGGTGATCTACCGAACGGCCGAGCCAGCCACGGAAGAGCAGTTGCTGGTCGTACGCGATTTGATGCGCGAGTCGCTCGAGGCCGACGGTATTGCCGAGCCCGACGTCCGAGTCGAAGGCGAGAACATCGTCGTCGACCTCCCCGGTGTCAGCGATCAGGCGTCCGCGTTCGAAGCGCTGCAGGTTTCCGGCATCGTCAGTCTGCGCCCTGTAATTCAATGTCAGGCGGCGACGTTCGGCGAAGACGGCTCTGTGGCGACCACGCCCACCACGCTCGAGCCCGGCCCCATAGCGCCGCTGCTCCCGATCACCGTGCCGGCCGGATTCGCCCGACCCGATGTGCGGGGTGCCCTACCCGCTTACGAGCGTCCGTCCACCGTCGGCACGAGCGTGCCGACCACGGTGCCGCAAGACACCGCATCGACCGTCCCGCAAGACACCGTGGCTGCCAATACCGCTAACGATGTTGTCACGACCGGCACCGTCCCGGGTACCACGGTCCCGATCGTTCCCGTCAACGACGCTCCGGTCACCGCCGCTCCGACAGCCACCGGTCAGGAAGTGTTGCCGTATCCCAACCAGTCCCAGCAATGCCTCGTCGGGCCATCAGGAGGATCGGGTGAGGTCTTCGAACAAGGCAGCGCCAAGGCCGAGATCTCGCAGGAAAATGGTGCTTGGTTGGTCACGGTCGGCCTTCGCTCGGACGGACAGGCCGTGTGGAACGGTTTGGCTGCCCAGTGCTTCAACCGAACCGCCACTTGCCCGTCGCAGCAACTTGCCATCGTGCTCGACGACGTGATTCAGTCGGCACCGGTCGTGCAGACGACCAACTTCGGCGACTCGGTGCAGATCACCGGCAGCTCAGGTGAGTCCGAAACCCGTTCGCTCGCTCGAGTGCTCAACCGAGGAGCCTTTCCTGTTCCGGTGGAACAACAACGCGTCGAAACCGTTTCTGCAACCGTCGGTCAAGACTCGTTGAACGCCGCGATCATTGCGGGCATCGTGGGCGTGTTGTTGACCTTTGCGTTCATGATCGCGCACTATCGCAAACTGTCGGTTGTCTTGGTTACGGGCATGATCGTGTGGGCGATGGTGGTGTTCACGCTGGCGGCCATCGTGTCGCATTTGACGAACTACGCCCTCACCTTGGCCGGAGCCACCGGCATCATCGTGTCGATTGGGGTCACGGTCGACAGCTATGTCGTGTACTTCGAGCGGCTGCGCGACGAGATGCGTCATGGCCGCACATTGCGGAACGCAGCACCAAGTGCGTTCGCCGCAACGTGGCGAACAATCTTGGCTGCCAACATCGTCACCCTCATGGCCGCATTGGTTCTGTTCGCTCTATCGGTCGGATCCGTCAAGGGTTTCGCCCTGTACCTCGGTCTGACCACAATTGCAGACGTCTTGGTGCACCTCTTCTTCACCCGACCGGCCGTTCTTGTGCTGGCTGAATCACGGTGGTACAACGGCACACCGAAACGCGCTTCGGCGCCAGTAGGAGTCGCATCATGAACACCGAGTCGACGACCACCAAGCCGCCACTCGGCGCGGCCGACACCGGTTCCACCCAGATCAACCGACAGAAATCAAGCCCACGGTCTGGGGTCGGCTTTCCGAGGTTCAGACCGCCGTCGATTTTGTCGGTAAGAGCAAGATCTCGCTCATTGTCTCATGCTTGCTCATCCTCCTGTCGATCGGGTCCTTGTACTCGCGTGGACTCAATCTCGGCATCGACTTCGAGGGTGGGGTCTCCTGGGACGTACCGGCGGCGCAGTTCGATGAAGATGCTGCCAGGGCCGTGCTGGAAGACGCCGGAGTATCGACAGAGGGCGCGCGTATCCAGCGACGCGGCTCAGAGTCCGGCGAGTTCATCAAGGTTCAGGTTTCCGACCTCGAGCCAGCCGTCGTCGAGAGTCTCACGCAGTCGCTGGCCTCGGAGGCTGCGGTAGACATCAACGAGCTGAACGTCAGTCGGGTTTCATCGTCTTGGGGAAGCGAAATCACCGACAAGGCGGTGCGCGCGTTGGTGATCTTCACGCTGCTCGTTTCGATCTACATTGCTCTTCGATTCGACTGGCGGATGGCAATCAGCGCCATCGTTGCCATGTTGCATGATGTGTTGATTGCAGTGGGCTTCTACTCGTTGTTTCAGTTCATCGTCACGCCC
This sequence comes from uncultured Actinomycetota bacterium, assembly GCA_963738275.1. Lineage (GTDB taxonomy): Bacteria > Actinomycetota > Acidimicrobiia > Acidimicrobiales > Ilumatobacteraceae > Ilumatobacter. Next base: position 448,706 of record CAVTVY010000013.1, on the reverse strand, counting down.
GCAACCGTGATTGCGTTCCTCACCATTCTCGGTTATTCCTTGTACGACACCATCGTCGTTTTCGACCGGGTTCGCGAGAACGAGGCGCGTTTCGTTGCGCAACAACCGCCGTACGCCGACATCGTCAACGTGTCGACCAATCAGGTGTTGCTGCGGTCGATCCTGACCAGCTTCTCGTCGGTGGTGCCGGTGATCTCGATGCTCCTGGTCGGTGCCGGTCTCCTTGGTGCATCCACCTTGACAGAATTTGCTCTCGCCCTGCTCGTGGGCATGGTGATCGGCGTGTACTCGTCGATCGCTGTCGCCGTGCCGTTGTTGGCGATCTTGAAGAAGACCGATCCGGCTTGGGGACGCTCGAAACTACCGCGTGCCACCGGCGAAGCATTGCGCGTCATGGTCATGGGCGGCTCAATGGGTGGTCGTAGGGCCCGTTTGCGCTCGACTGCCCCGGGGGATGCTGTTCTTGCTGGCGACACTGGCGTCGCAGCCGCAAGTACCGCGGCGATCAATCGAGTGACCGATCCCACCGCAGCGGCCACCCACGCTCTGTCTCACCCACCCCGTCCGTCGCGTGCTCGCAACAAGAAGCGTCGGTAGCGTCTCGTTTCGCTAGCCTCACCCCATGGCTGGCGATGCAACGTGGGTGCGGGAGTACATCAGGGCGATCGACGACTACCCGAAACCCGGCGTCACGTACCGCGACATCTCGCCACTGCTCGGCAACGCATCAGCCTTCGGCCGTGCGATCGACGATCTGGTGAGCGCCTTTCATGACGTGCAGATCGACATGGTGGTTGGCGTGGAGTCGCGTGGGTTCATTCTCGCCGCACCGGTGGCCTATCGACTGCGCGCAGGGTTCGTTCCGGTTCGTAAGGCTGGCAAGTTGCCTTGGGCGGTGGCCCGAGAGGAATACAGCCTCGAGTACGGCTCCGACAAGCTGGAGATCCATCGTGACGCGATTCGCCCCGACCAGCGCATCCTCGTGGTCGACGACGTGCTCGCCACCGGGGGTACCGCATCGGCCACGGGCCGATTGGTCAATACGCTCGGCGGCGAAATCGTGGGTTTCGGCTTTCTGATCGAGCTGACCGATCTGCACGGTCGCGACCAGTTCGACGGGCAACGTATCGAGAGTCTCACGAGCTTCTGAGGCACCATGGCCACCGTCGACCGCGTGCTTCCCTGGCGACGGCATCATGAAACTGCCGCGGCTTCCGAGCTGACGCCGCTGCTCGCGAGCTACCGCAGACGTCATCCGAAGGCGAGTATCGAGCTCATCAACAGGGCGTACGCCATGGCGGCTGAAGCTCATCGAGCGCAGACCCGTTCCAGCGGCGAGAGCTACATCAATCACCCGCTCGCCGTCGGCAAGATCGTTGCCGACATCGGACTCGACGACATTTCGTTGGCCGCCGCTCTGCTCCACGATGCGGTCGAAGACACCGAGATCACACTCGCCGATGTGGAGGCAGGCTTTGGGGCCGAGGTTGCCCGGCTCGTCGATGGCGTCACCAAACTCGAGCGCATTCAGTTCGACTCCCGCGAGGCGCAGCAGGCAGCCACGATGCGCAAGATGCTCGTCGCAATGGCGAAAGACCTGCGGGTTTTGGTCATCAAGCTGGCGGACCGTTTGCACAACATGCGCACGCTTGCCGGAGTCCCGGTCGACAAGCAACAACGCATCGCCCATGAAACCCTCGAGATCTACGCGCCGTTGGCCCATCGTCTTGGCATTCAGGAAATCCGACAGCAACTCGAAGACTTGTCGTTTGCGGCGCTTCACCCAAAGCGATATGCCGAACTGGACCATCTGGTGGCTACCAGAACACCAGAGCGCGAGGTGTTTCTCGCCCAAGCCATTGCCGAGATTCATGGCCGGCTGCGCGAGCTCGGCATCGAGGCGGAGGTCACTGGCAGGGGTAAGCACCTGTGGTCGATCTACGAGAAGATGGTGGTCAAGGGACGCGAGTTCAACGAGATCTTCGACATCGTTGCTGTGCGAGTCATCGTCGACACCATTCAAGATTGCTACGCCGCGCTGGGCAGCATTCACGGTCGCTGGAGCCCGGTTACCGGACGCTTCAAGGACTACATCGCCATACCGAAGTTCAACCTCTATCAGAGCTTGCACACCACGGTCATCGGCCCTGGCGGGCGGCCGATCGAAGTGCAGATCCGCACCCACGACATGCACGAGCGAGCCGAGTGGGGCGTCGCCGCACACTGGGCATACAAGGAAGACGGTGGTAAGCCCGGGGCCAAGCAGACAGCGGCGCCGGGTGTCGGAGAGATCGACTGGCTGAACCGCATGATCGATTGGCAGGCGGAGGTCACCGACCCGACCCAGTTCATGCAGAACCTGAAGACCGACCTCGAACAAGACGAGGTCTTCGTGTTCACTCCCAAAGGGCGAGTCATCACGCTCCCTGTCGGTTCCACGCCGGTCGACTTTGCGTATGGGGTCCACACCGAAGTCGGCCACGCCTGCATCGGTAGCAAAGTCAACGGCAGGCTGGTGTCGCTTGACGCAACATTGGCTAGCGGCGATACGTGCGAGATCTTCACGTCGAAGATCGAATCGGCGGGGCCGTCCCAAGACTGGCTGTCGTTCGTGGTCTCGCATCGGGCCCAGAACAAGATTCGACAGTGGTTCAGTCGCGAACGGCGGGTCGACAAGATCGAACAGGGTCGCGACGATCTCACCGACGAGTTCCGCCGCGAAGGGCTACCGGTACAAAAGATTTGGAGTTCGTCCGAACTCGCCGATGTTGTGGCAGACCTCGGATATGTCGATGTCGACACCTTCCTTGCTGCCATTGGCGAGCACCACGTCTCCGCCAAGAGCGTTGCCCAGAAAGTTGCGCGTGCTCTGCGAGTTGGTGATGAACATGAACAACCGTCGTCGTCGGTGCTCCACCCCAGGCAGCGCACGGGAGACGACAACGTCGTCGGCATCCATGTCGAGGGTCTCGACGATGTCATGGTGCGGCTCGCCCAATGCTGCACCCCTGTGCCCGGCGATGAGACCATCGGGTTTGTCACGCGCGGGCGCGGCGTCAGCGTGCATCGGATCGATTGTGCGAACGCTGCCGCGCTGGCACAAGAGCAGTCGATGCGCCTCATCGATGTGGAGTGGGAAGGCGGGGCGCGTGCCGGTGTCTACGTTGCAGGCGTCGAGGTAGTCGCGCTCGACCGTAGTCGGCTGCTTCGCGATGTGGCCAACTCGCTCGCCGATCAAGGGGTCAACATCGTTTCGTGCGAAACGGTCACCGGCAATGATCGAGTGGCAAAGATGCGGTTCCAGTTCGAGATGTCGAACCCGTCGCACCTCAACTCGGTGCTCAACACCATTCGCCGCATTGATGGTGTGTACGACGTGCACCGCATCGTTCCCGGTGTGAACAATCCGTCATAGCCACCCCACCGCTGGGTGAGCTTCAGACGCTCACCGTTCGGGCCTTACCGACCGGGCGGCGCTAGCCTCGTTCGCCGTGCCAACGTTCCAGACCAGCCCAGGAATGCGAGATCTGCTTGCACCTGAATCAGTGCGCACGCGCCGTTTCACCGCTGTGTTCGCCGATGTGGTGGAGGCGGCCGGTTACGAACAAATCGTCACTCCGTTGCTGGAAGATCTTGCCGTTTTCACTCGCATTGGCGACGCGACCGACGTGGTCACCAAAGAGATGTACGACTTCGTCGACAAAGGCGATCGCCATGTGGCGCTCCGCCCCGAGGTCACCGCGTCGGTCTGCCGGGCGTTCGTCGAACACCGGCCCACCCTGCCTTGGAAGGTCTGGTACTCCGGGCCCAACTTCAGGTACGAGAAGCCGCAGCGCGGGCGCTATCGGCAGTTCGACCAAGTGGGTATCGAGGTATTGGGGGTCGAAGACCCATACCTCGACGTTGAAGTGATCACGCTCGGTTGGGACTTTTACCGGCGACTCGGTCTGCGGCAGGTCACGTTGTTGGTGAACTCCCTCGGCGAGCCGGGCGACCGAGCCAGGTACGTCGAAGCACTCCGCTTGCACTTCGAGGCTGCTGGAGATGCTCTGAGTGAGCAGAGTCGAGCAACCCTCGCAAAGAACCCGCTCCGGGTGCTCGATTCCAAGCGGAGCGAAGACTTCGAGTGGGTCGCATCAGCACCAACGATCGATGCATTCTGGAGCCCTGCTGCAGCCGACCACTTTCGCTCGGTCTGCGCAGGCCTCACGGCGCTCGGCATTCGTTTCACTGTCGACCTGAAACTGGTGCGAGGCCTCGATTACTACCGTGGTACGACGTTCGAGTTCGTCGGAGGAACACTCGACTCCGCCCAGAATGCATTGGGGGGCGGCGGCCGCTACGACGGGCTCGTCGAGAGCCTCGACGGCCCGCCAACTGCGGGCATCGGGTTCGCCTTGGGCGTCGACCGCACGCTCATCGCCTGCGCCGACGAGGCGGTGTTTGACGCACCCGACATGTCAGTCGATGCCTTCGTGGTCGATACCACCGGGGGGATGCAAGCCCTCCTGGTCACGAATCAACTTCGTGCCGCCGGCATCTCGTCTGACCGTGCCTACGACAACCGCAGCATGAAGGCCCAAATGAAGGCCGCGAACCGCAGTGGCGCTGCATTTGCCGTGATCATCGGCGAAGACGAAGTGTCTGCCGGTACGGTCTCGGTCCGCCCCATGAGAAACGGCGGGCGAGACGCTGGCGAACAGTTCGTCATTGCCAGCAACGAACTCATCACCCATCTCCAGAACCTTCTGAAAGTAGTACCCACGCAATGACCTCTACCTCCATGCGCACCGTTTATTCTTGGGGGCTGCGCCCCCAGACCCCATCGCTGTCCGGCTCGCTGGCGCTCGCTCGGCCAGCGTGTGCGCGTCAAAGGTGTGCGTCGTGACTTCGACTTCCATGCGCACACACCAATGCGGTGAGCTTCGAGCCGAACACATCGGGCAAACCGTTTCGCTCACAGGTTGGGTGGGTCGGCGCCGGGAGCACGGAGAGCATCTTGCGTTTCTCGACATCCGTGACCACTCCGGCATTACGCAATGTGTCGTCGACAACGATGTCGACGTGCGGTCTGAGTACGTCGTTCGCATCACCGGAGTAGTACGCGCCAGGCCGGAAGGAACGATCAACCCAGCGCTGCCGACTGGCGAGATCGAAATCGGCGAATGCCAGGTCGAAGTACTCCGCACCGCGTTGACCCCGCCGTTCCCCATCGACTCGCGTGCCGACGGCGTCGACGAGAACCTCCGTTTGCAGTACCGCTACCTCGACCTTCGGCGCGAACGCATGCAGAAGAACCTGCGAGTTCGATCCGCAGTGAACGCAGCGGTTCGTCAGGCCATGGTGGTGCAAGGTTTCGTCGAGGTGGAAACCCCGATGTTGGTGCCCTCGACCCCTGAGGGGGCCCGCGAGTTTCTCGTGCCATCACGCAAAGACCACGGCTCGTTCTACGCACTGCCGCAGTCACCGCAGTTGTTCAAGCAGTTGCTCATGGTGGGCGGCATCGACCGCTACTACCAGATCGCACGTTGTCTCCGCGACGAAGACTTACGTGCCGACCGCCAGTACGAGTTCATGCAGCTCGACATGGAGATGAGTTTCGTCAACCAAGACGATGTGCTCGAAGCGGTCAGTGAAGCGGTGCTCGCCGCAGCGGAGGCGGTTACCGGGGTGCGACCCGACCCGATCGAGCGGATCACATGGCTCGATGCGATGAATCGTTTCGGTGTCGACAAGCCCGACCTGCGGTTCGGCATGGAACTGGTCGAGCTCACCGATGTCTTCGCTGTCCACCGAGTTCAAGGCGTTCGCCGGCGCAGGTGCGATCAAAGGCATCCGAGTGCCGGGCGCCGCCGACGCCTACGGGCGCAATCAACTCGACAAGCTCACCGATCGAGCAAAGTCGCTGGGTGCCAAGGGACTCGTGTGGTTGAAGGTCACGTCCGATTCGTTCGAATCTCCCGTTGCGAAATTCCTCACCGACACCGAGCAGACCGAGCTACGGACTCGACTCGCGGCCGAGGTTGGCGATCTGATTCTCATTGTTGCCGACGAGTGGATGAACGACGTGCGAGGTGCTCGGCACCCTCCGCAACGACCTTGGTCGGCCTCCGGTGCACCAAGGCCCCTACAAGTACGTCTGGGTCATCGAGTTTCCTCTGTTCGTCGGAGTCGACAAAGAGTCAGGTCGGCCGAAGCCTGGCCACCACCCGTTCACCCGGCCCAACCCAGAAGACCTCCATTTGCTCAGCAGCGACCCAATGGCGGTTCGGTCGATCGCATATGACCTCGTGCTCAATGGCTGGGAATTGGGGTCCGGGTCAATCCGAATTCACGAGCCCGAGCTGCAGGCGCAGATTTTTGCGGCGTTGGGAATCTCCGAAGAGGAAGTCGCTCGCAAGTTTGGATTCTTCCTCAACCCGTTCGAGTATGGCGCACCGCCGCACGGTGGGTTCGCGTTCGGTCTCGACCGCTTGGTGGCGATTCTGGCGGGGGAGGAGAACATCCGTGAGGTGATCGCCTTCCCGAAGACGCAATCTGGCCAAGATCCGATGACCAACTCCCCGGTGCCCGGACGACGCAAAGCAGTTGGCCGAGCTTGGATTGCGTGTGTTGCCGAAGATCGATTGATCGCCGGGCTCGGCAGACGTCGGCCCCGCCGATCTGTGCGGCAACTGTCACCTTTCCAATCGGCGCACCGCCTAGGGTGATCAGTATGTTCGCCGTGCTCGATCTCGGTCTGGACCTCGACGTGTGGCCATGGGTCTGGTTGAGCATCGCCATCGTTTTCGCACTCCTCGAACTCATGGTTGTCGGCGGTTCGTTCGTCGTGCTGCCGTGGGCCGCCTCAGCGTTCGTCGCCGCAATCCTTGCGTTTTACGACGTCGCCATCGAGATCCAATGGGCCGTATTCGTCTTTGGTGGTGCGATTGGGTTCGCGTTGCTGTATCGCTGGGCAAGAAAGTTCACCGCCGAAAACAACATGGCTCCGGGCGTTGGCGCCGAACGTCTGGTGGGGTTGCTGGGCATTGTCACCGCACCCATCTACGCAGACGACGTCGATCGGCGTGGCCGTGTTTCGCTCGCCGGAGAGACCTGGGGTGCGATATCCGATGTCGACGGCATCATCGCCGAAGGGACGCGGGTCACGGTGGTCTCCGTGCTGGGCACACGTGTTGTTGTTGAACCCGTACTACCTTCCACTCCCGCAGCCGGCGAGCCGATCGGCGAGCCCGACCATGAGTAGACCCGTGTTGGAATCACACGGGACGAAAGGACCAGCAATGTCCGTGACTGTCATCCTGATCATCGTTGTCGCCGTCATCGGACTCGCCATGTTGGCGGCCACCGTCAAGATCGTGCGTCCGTACCAACGTGGTCTCGTCGAGCGGCTCGGCAAGTACAGCGCTACCCGTGAACCGGGGCTGCAGATCATTCTTCCATTCATCGAGACGATGCAGCTGATCGACATGCGTGAACAGGTGGTCGACGTTCCGCCACAGGAAGTCATCACTTCAGACAACGTGGTGGTGTCGGTTGACGCGGTGGTGTACTACGAAGCCACCGATCCCCAACGCCTCGTGTACAACGTGGCCGACTTCTTCACTGCGATCACCAAGCTTGCACAGACCAACCTGCGTAATGTCATCGGTGATCTCGAACTCGACCGAGCGCTCACATCGCGCGATCAGATCAACGCACAACTGCGTGAAGTGCTTGACGATGCGACGGACAAATGGGGGGTTCGCGTGGTCCGTGTTGAAATCCAACGTATCGATCCGCCGCCGGAAGTCGTGTCGGCGATGCACGCGCAGATGCGCGCCGAACGCGACCGTCGTGCCACCGTCACCGAAGCCCAGGGTTACCGCGAAGCTGCAATCGCGAGAGCCGATGGCGAGCAGCAGTCGGCGGTGCTCACGGCAGAAGGTCGCAAACAGTCGGCGATTCTCGACGCCGAAGGCGACGCTCAGGCCATCGAGTTACGCGCCCGAGCCGAAAAGCTCCGCCTCACGATGTTGGGTGAGGGCCAGGGTGACGGCGCCCGGGCACGCCTCACCGGCATCAAGTCGGCAGACGCCAACCAAGCCGTTCTCACCGTGGAGTACCTGCAGGCGCTGGCTCGGATCGGCGACGGCCGCGCCACGAAACTTGTCATACCAGCCGACTTCTCCGGCCTTCTCGGAACGGTTGCCGCTCTGGCGGAAGCGATCAAGCCGGATAGTTCAGCCGACGAGGTTCGACCGAAAGAGGGCCTGTCGATTCCATCGCCGGACCAACGTGTCGACTTGCCACCGGTTGAAGAGACCGATACGGTGAGGTTGGCAAGGTGAAACTCGCGGACGCGCCGCAGTAGGGCTGGTATCCCGACCCAGAAGGTGGTTCCCGGCTGCGTTGGTGGGATGGTTCCGATTGGTCCGACCACTGGCGGGCCCCTCCGGCTTTCGGCGCGAACGATCGGGCGGCGGCAGCGGCAACGCGTGGCGGGCAATACGAGCAGCAAGGAATGGCGAGCCAGCAGAACTTGCCGGTTCCGCCTGGCTTCCCTGCGATGCCGAATATGGGAAACACGGCCCAGATCGCGGAACAAGTTCGTTTGGCGGCCCACGCTGAGGCTGAACGTGCAGCGCAGTTGTTCGGCGCGCAGGCAAGGTCGGCAACTCGCACCCTGAGCCCGATCATCTCCGACTACACCAACAAGTTCATCCGGCTGTTCAAGCAGGTAGTGGTGATTGGCGTCTTGTTGATGGTGGCGTGGTTCGTGTTTCAGGCATGGGCCAACATGAGCCTGTTCGAATGGATCGGTGACCGTATCGACAACCTCTCCGACGAGAACACGGTTGGTCTCGTGTCGGGGTGGCGGGATCCCTGCCAAGCTTGACGTGCGTCGCAGCGTGACAGCCGGAATCTACGGCTGACAGAGCTCGACACTGTTTTCAAAATGTCAAGTGGCAACTGGCACGGACGCAGACCGTCAGGAGTCCTCTTGGTATGGGTCATGACGAGATCGGAAGTACGCGCACCGGATCGTCTCATTCCGGAAACAATGCCGTGTAACTCACGAAATGAGGTGGGCGTATGTTGCGGCCAACCCAAGGGCTCTACGCCGGCGGGCTACCCCTACCTACATACCCTCGAAGGAGGACTCGTGCGCAAACATGCGCTTCGAATTTTCTGCGCCGCTGCCGGCGCGAGCACGCTCGCCGTGCTCGCTCCAAGTGTCGCTTTTGCCCAAGACTCCGATCCCGTCACGGACCTCGGATTCCAAATCAACCTGCTGTGGGTGATCATCGGCGCCGTGCTGGTGATCTTCATGCAGGCCGGCTTCGCGCTGGTCGAAACCGGTTTCACGCAGAAGAAGAACGCAGCTCACGTGATGAGCACGAACTTCGCCATCTTCGGCCTTGGCTTCGTTGGCTTCTTGTTCGTCGGATTCCCGCTGGCGTTCGGAGGTTTCGACACGTCGGTCTACCTCGGGCCAGGCGGCGCAGCGATGAACACCGACCCGCTCGTCGGTTCCGGAAACTGGACGTTCCTCTGGCAAGGATGGGATCACCTCGGTAGCGGCGGCGACGCCGGCGCTGCTCGGCATCTTCCTCTACATGGTTGCCTTCATGGACACCGTCGCCACCATTCCCACCGGCTCGATGGCAGAGCGTTGGAAGTGGAACAGCTTCGTGATTTGGGGCCTGTTCTGCGGCGCGATCTACTACCCGATCTTCGCAGCATGGACCTGGGGCGGCGGCTGGCTTGCCAAGACATGGGACACCATGGGCCTCGGAGCCGGCTACGTCGACTTCGCCGGTTCAGGTGTCGTCCACGCCGTCGGCGGCGTCGCCGCCCTCGCAGGCGCCATCATCCTCGGGCCACGCATCGGAAAGTACGGCGCCGACGGTCAAACCACGTGCGATCCCGCCGCACAACATCCCGATGGCCCAGCTCGGCTGTTTCATCCTGTTGTTCGGCTGGTTCGGCTTCAACGCTGCATCGACCTTTGCCGCAACCGACGTGCAGTTCGCCACCGTCGCCACGAACACCGCAATCGCCGGTGCTGTCGGAGCTGTTGTCGGCATGTTCTACATCCACAAGAAGAGTGGCAAGCCCGACCCGGGCATGATGGTGAACGGCATGCTGGCCGGCTTGGTTGCGATCACCGCACCGTGCGCATTCGTGTCGCCGTGGGCTGCGGTCGTCATCGGTGCAGTCGCCGCAGTGCTGGCCGATCGAGGCCGTGTACTTCATCGACCGCAAGGGCATCGACGACCCGGTGGGCGCCATTGCAGTCCACGGCGTCTGTGGTTCGTTCGGCGTCTTGGCTGTCGGCCTGTTCGCCAACGGCGTGTATGGCGCCGGCTGGAACGGTGCCGTGAACGATCTCGACGAGCCGATCGCGGTGAAGGGTCTGTTCTACGGCGAAGCCGGTCAGCTCGGCGCCCAGGCGCTCGGCCTGCTCGTGATCTGGACGGTCATCTTCGGCATCGCATTCGGCTTCTTCTTCCTCCAGAACAAGTTCACCAAGGGCGGCATCCGTATGCCTGCCGACATCGAGATCGAAGGCGCCGACATCCCGGAGATGGGCGTGCTCGCCTACAACGACTGATGTCCGAATTCCACTCACAGAACTCCACGCTCGACCCACAGGAGGCACCCGGGCAATGAAACTCATTACAGCAATCATCAAACCGTTCAAACTCGACGATGTGAAAGACGCTCTCAAAGCGGTCGGCGTTGCTGGCATCACCGTGACGGAGGTGCGTGGGTTCGGCCGTCAGGGCGGGCACACCGAGACGTACCGCGGCGCCGAGTACAAGATCGACTTTGTACCCAAAGTCAGCTTGGACATCGTTGCCGACGACGCCAAGGTCGACGAGATTGTCGATGTCATCCTCTCCGCGGCGAGCACCGGGAAAATCGGTGACGGCAAGGTCTGGGTGTCCGACGTCGATCGGCTCATCCGTATCCGCACCGGCGAAGAGGGCGTCGACGCCGTCTAGTCCGTTCCTGAATACCATTGCAGCAACACTCCCGGGTAGCCACAGCGCCCGGGAGTGTTGCGCGTTGCGGGTCGCGGTTCGGGTTCTCCGTCGGGTACTCGAACGGGCTCGTAGACGTTGTCAGCCTGTTCGGTAGCTGACGCTACGATCGGTTGCATGACGAATGTTCGAAACGATTTCGCCCCTGGAGTCATCACCGGCCCCGAAGTCAAGGAGGTCTTCGCGCTTGCGAAGGCCAGGGGCTTTGCGCTTCCGGCAGCAAACTGCATCGGCACGAACTCGATGAACGCCACCATGGAGACCGCCGCCAAGCTGAACTCGCCAGTGATCATCCAGTTCTCGAACTCGGGCGGAGCGTTCGTCGCCGGCAAAGGCGTTGCGGTCGATTCACATCAGGCTTCGGTCTTGGGGTCGCTCGCTGGTGCCGACCATGTGAATCGTCTCGCGGCGGCATACGGAGCGCGGGTCATCCTTCACACCGATCACTGCGCGAAGAAGCTGTTGCCCTGGGTCGATGGGCTCCTCGACGCCGGCGAGGCGCATTTCGCAGCGACCGGCAAGCCGCTGTTCTCGTCGCACATGCTCGACCTGTCTGAGGAGCCGCTCGAAGAGAACGTGGCCATCTGCAAGCAATATCTGCAACGGATGTCGAAGATCGACATGACTCTGGAAATCGAGCTCGGCATCACCGGTGGCGAAGAAGACGGAGTCGACAACTCCGACAAAGACGAGAGCGACCTCTACACCAAGCCCGAAGAAGTCGCTTTCGTCTACGACGAGTTGATGCAGATCAGCGATCGATTCACCATCGCCGCAGCGTTCGGCAACGTTCACGGCGTCTACAAGCCGGGCAACGTCAAGCTCAAGCCATCCATTCTTCGCGCCAGCCAAGAGTTCATTCAGGCCAAGTACAATACGGGGGCCAAGCCTGTCGACTTCGTCTTTCACGGCGGGTCAGGTTCATCTGCGGCAGAGATTTCCGAAGCGATCAGCTACGGCGTCGTGAAGATGAACATCGATACCGACTTGCAGTGGGCATTCTGGGACGGAGTGCGCGGGATTCGAAGCGGATCGGCACGACTACCTGCAAGGTCAGATCGGCAACCCAGACGGCGACGACAAGCCGAACAAGAAGTTCTACGACCCCCGCGTGTGGCTGCGGGCGGGCGAGACGGCATTCGTTGCCCGATTGACACAAGCGTTCGAGGAACTCAACAACGTCGGCACCCTGGCCTGACCTCCCCAACCCGCAGGGACAGTGTCAGACACTGTCCCTGCGTTGTCACACCCCTCACGTAGGTTTGCGGGTACCGACTTCCCCTTCACGCAACAACTGAAGGACGATTCATGACCGCTGATAATCATCCAAAGCTTCCGAGCAATCTCGCAGTGCTGCGCGGTGTCGTCGCCAGGCAGCCCGTAGAGCGTCGGCTGCCTGCTGGCTCGCGAGTGCTGCAGTTCGATATCGCTACCCTGGGGAGCGCGTCAGCTCACCTCGCCGGTCGCGCTGCACGACGAGACGATCACGCTCGACGAGGGTGATCACGTCATGGTAGTTGGCCAGGTGGTGCGGAGGTTCTTCCGTACCGGTGGCAGCACTGCGAGTCGCACGGAGGTGGTCGCAGCCGAAGTGATCAAGGCGACCAAACGACCATCGACCGATCGTGCCGTCTGGCGTGCCATCGAACGACTCGTGCTGACCGAGACCTAAAGCGACTCGGACTCGCCAGAAGTCGACGGTGTGCCGACGAGCTCATCAATCGGCCGAACGAAAAGGCCGGTACGCAGCTTCGGGGTGAAGAAGGTTGACTTCGGAGGCATCAGCAAGCCCTCGCGGGCGGTGCGCTCGATTTCAGCGATGCTGACCGGTCGAATCAATACGGCCGCCGCGATTGACTCATCTTGGGCTACGAGCTCGGTGACCTCGGCCACACCGTGCTGGTAGCCCACTGTCGCTCCGGCGTCTGCGAGCACGTGCTCGAGCCATGCTCCATCGAGGGCGCGCACGTCGTCAAAGAAGCCGACACGCGGCGTCAACCATGTCCCGTTTCCCCCGGCATCTACGAGGCACAACGCGTTGCGTTCGAGCATGCCATCCAGCGTGGCGGCGGTCACTTGCCCAGCGCTCTCCATCTCGAAGCCCACCGCGAGTGCTTCGACGAGGTCGCCTCGGTCGATGTCGCGATACACACGATGAATGGCCTCCACGCTGAGCTGGTCGGCCACCAACTCGTTGACGAACGCGCAGCGTCAGTTCTGCCCCAGTGTCGTCTGATCCTGTTGACAGTCGTTCCTCATCTCGGAAGACTCGGGCGATACCGTACCGATGGTGCCCGTCCGCGATGAGCACATCGTCAGACGCCATCAGGGTGCTGATCGCCTCGACGCGAGCCAGCGTCGGTGACCCGTTCAACTGAATGGGTCACTCCGTCGACGACGACAGTACCGACCGATTCGCCAGGCTCAGCAGCAGCTCTGTGAGTCCCTCGGCGAGCGACAGACCCCAAATCGGAGACATGTTCGCTCGGGTGGCTCGGGTGAGATCGAGGCGGTCGGTCGATGCCTTGTGGGTAACTCGCTCGTGGGGCAATACCCCACCGGAACCCTCGTCGACCACTTCAAGCGCCCCGACGACACCAACGATGTCGCGCGCTCGGCCCGCCGCATCGACGAACTTCTGCCGATACAACGTGAAGGAGGGCTCGGGGTCGAGCGTCATCACTCCATCGGCGATCCATTGCCGCAACAACTTGCCGGCGGTGTCGTAACGAGTGTCACCGTCACGTTCGCGGGGTACGTCGACATGCACGATGTTGCGTGGGTCGCGGGCCTCGAGCCGGTCGATGTCGGTTTCCGAAAGCACGTCGTACGGTGGAGCGGTGACCGCGTCCAGGCTGGGGATGTTGGCGGAGTCGTAACGAAGGGCACGAAATGGTTCAAAGCGCGGCACCGATACAGCCTCGCAGCGGACTCAGCCGATGCGCAACACAGTCGACGCGCAACAGCCGTTCAAGCCGCCCCTGCACATCAGCGTCGAGCGAACCTGACGTTCAGGGTCGCGGCGAAACGTGCAGATTCTGGAGCTGAACCCGTAAGGTCGCGCCGTGGAGTCGGTGCGGCACGTCTTATGCGATCTCGACGGCGTGGTGTGGCTTGCCCACCAAGCGCTTCCTGGATCCCCGGAAGCAATCGCAGCGATTCGTGCTTCGGGGCGGCGGGTGCTGTTTGTCACCAATAACTCGGCGTCGCTGATCAGTGAGCAGGAAGCAGCTCTCGACGCCGTCGGCATTCCAGCCCTGGAGATGTGGTGAACTCGGCGCAAGCGGCCGCGACGTTGGTTGCCCCTGGTGATGTGGTGATGGTGGGAGGTGGCGCTGGAATCTTCGAAGCACTCGAGGCGCGTGGAGTTCGGGCGGTCGATGCCGATTTCCGCGGCCATGTTGATGCTGTCGTTGTTGGCCTGTATCGCGACTTCGACTACCCGAAGCTGACTGCGTTGAGCAATGCCATTCGGAACGGAGCGACCTTCATCGCCACCAACGATGATGCGACGTACCCGACTCCAGACGGCCCGGTGCCGGGCGGGGGAGCGATCGTCGCCGCTGTTGCCACCGCGTCAGGTGTTGCTCCGATCGTTACCGGCAAGCCAAACGAGCCGATGGCAGTCGTCGTGCGGGAACGCTGTGGTCCGGCCTTCACCCCAGGTTCGACGTTGATGGTGGGGGACCGGTGGACTACCGACGGTGCGTTCGCGGTGACTCTCGGATGTGCATTCGCTCAGGTGCGCAGTGGCGTCACTGCTCCGGGGGCCGCGATAGACGGTCATGCCGACATCGATGTCGCCGATCTCGCTGCTGTGATCGGCGTCATTCTTGGTGGGTCGCACTAGCCTTTCCTCATGGCTCAGAACACTTACAAGAAGTTCCTCGACGCAGGAATCCAGTTCACCGACATGTCGAAGGCGAAGGCAGAATCACTCGTCAAGAGCCTGGTCAAGGCTGGAGAGGTGCAACGCGAAGACGCCGAAGCCCTCGTGCAGTCGCTCTTCGAGCGTGGACGTGAGGCCAGCGAAAGGATCACGTCAGCCATTCAGGCTGAGGTAAGCCGTCAGTTGGCGGCCTTCTCCGAGCGATTCGATGCGGTCGAAGACCGGGTCGAAGCCCTCGCTGAGACCGTTGCCGAGCGCTTCGGCAAGTCGGCCGAAATGCTCCGGCCAAGAAGGCTCCGGCCAAGAAGGCTCCGGCCAAGAAGGCTCCCGCCAAGAAGGCTCCGGCCAAGAAGGCTCCGGCCAAGAAGGCTCCGGCCAAGAAGGCTCCAGCCGCAGCGCCGGTCAAGAAGGCTCCGGCCAAGAAGGCTCGCCGGCTCCAAGAAGGCTCCCGCCAAGAAGGCTCCCGCCAAGAAGGCTCCCGCCAAGAAGGCTCCCGCCAAGAAGGCTGCCGCCGCACGCCGCTGTTGGTACATCTGGCGTTCGCCAGGTCCCCAGCTCACGCAGCTGATCCCACTCGGTGGCTCGCAAGCGGCTCGACGTCGAACTCGTTCGACACGGACTGGTAGCGAGCCGTGCCGAAGCGGCACAACTCATCGACGCCCGGCGAGTCACCGTCAACGGCGCGATCGCAGACAAGTCGGCGCGCCAGGTCGCTGCTGGCGACCAACTGTTGATCGTCGGGCCGCCGTCTCGGTTTGTCGGACGTGGTGCCCTCAAACTTGATCACGCACTCGATGTATTCGGCATCGAGGTGGTCGGTTTGCGGGTGCTCGACGCCGGCGCTTCAACGGGTGGCTTCACCGATTGCGTGTTGCAGCGCGGCGCGCCAGCGTCGTCGCTGTCGATGTTGGCCACGGTCAACTTCACGAGCGGCTCCGAGCCGACGCGCGCGTCACGAACCTCGAACGGACCAACATCCGGACCATCGACCTTGCATCAGTTGGCGGCAAGGTCGACCTCGTGGTCGGTGACCTGTCGTTCATTTCGCTGAAGCTGGTTATCTCTCCGCTGGTCGCCGTGTGCCACCCTGGTGTCTCCATGGTGCTGTTGGTGAAACCTCAGTTTGAAGCGGGACGGGCCGAGGTGAGCCGCGGACGCGGCGTCATCAGCGATGAAGCGGTGTGGGAACGAGTCCGCACCGAGATCGATGAAGCGCTGGTCTCAGCAGGATGCACCGTGGTTGCGTGGACCGATTCTCCGATCACCGGCGCCGACGGAAACCATGAATTTCTGGTGCACGCCACCACCCCGAAAGCCGCGTCATGACCAACGTTCTGTTGGTGATGCATCCTGGCCGGCCGGACGCGCACGAACTGGGAACCGAGCTCATGCAATGGTTGCAAGGGCGGGGCCATGCCACGATCTCGGTCGATCAGCTCAGTGAGGGCGAGGTGGTCCCCAGTGAACTTGGGCTCGTCGTATCGCTCGGCGGTGACGGAACCATGCTGCGCGCCGTCAACCTGCTCGCAGGCGCGCCCGTTCCACTCCTCGGCGTCAACATGGGCAGGCTGGGCTACCTCACCGAGGTCGAACCTCCCCAGGTCTACGACTCGCTCGAGCGGTTCGAGCGTGGCGCCGACGCCGGCGAATGGCTGCTCGACGAACGAATGATGCTCGACGTCGACGTCACCGACCACTCCGGCGATCATGTTGGTACCTATCGAGCCCTCAATGAAGCAGTTGTCGAGAAGTGTGAGTCTGGGCACACCGTCAACCTTCTTGCCAGCATCGACTCGGTTCCGTTCACGTCGTACGCCGCCGACGGGTTGATCGTCGCGACACCAACGGGATCCACCGCATACTCGCTCTCGGCGCGTGGCCCGATCGTGTCGCCGAAGCACCGAGCACTGTTGCTCACACCTGTCGCCCCACACATGCTGTTCGACCGCACGATGGTGCTCGACCCATCCGAACGGATCGACATCGAAGTCATCGGCGACCGCCAAGCCGCCATCGCGATCGATGGACAACCCACCGGCACGCTGTCGCCAGGAGCGATCGTCACGTGCACTCCGTCTGACGTCACCGCCCGTTTCGTCCGTTTCGGCGGCCATTCGTACCATCTGGTGCTCAAAGCGAAGTTTGGTCTGACCGACCGGTAGCTGGCCCTGCACCGAACTGTCACACCCATCAGGTAGAAACAAGTTCGTGCTGACCGAACTGCACATCGAGAACTTGGGCGTCATCGAACGCGCCTCGCTGGTGTTCAGTACCGGTATGACCGCGTTGACCGGTGAGACCGGCGCGGGCAAGACGATGTTGGTCGAGGCGATTGAACTGTTGGTGGGCGGTCGCGCCGATGCGGCAATCGTGCGTCGGGGCGCGAAAGAGGCACGAGTCGACGGACGCCTGTTGGTGCCTCGCCACGATGGCTCCGGAGCCGCCGACGAGGTGGTCTTGAGCCGGGTGGTGCCTCTCGACGGCAGATCCCGGGCCTACGTAAACGGGCGCCCGGCCACCGTGACGCAGTCTCGCGGACATCGCAGTCCGGCGTCATCGACATGCACGGCCAACATGCGCATCAAGGCTTGTTGTCCACAGCAACGCAGCGCGCCGCACTCGATCGGTACGGAAAGGTCGACTTGGGCCCACTTCGGGCCGCTCGGGCGACGGTGACTGAGCTCGACGCGGAGCTGGCCACGCTGGGCGGCGACGAGCGAGCGCGTGCTCGCGAGAT
Organism: uncultured Actinomycetota bacterium; assembly: GCA_963738275.1. Classification (GTDB taxonomy): domain Bacteria; phylum Actinomycetota; class Acidimicrobiia; order Acidimicrobiales; family Ilumatobacteraceae; genus Ilumatobacter. The sequence continues at coordinate 431,050 of CAVTVY010000013.1, read as the reverse complement.
CGATCTGTTGCGCTTCCAGGTCGCCGAACTGGATGCAGCAAGAATCGATGATGCAGGTGAAGACGCTCGCTTGGCTGCCGAGGAATCGACGTTGGCCGATGCCGTCGCCCACCGGGATGCGGGGCAACAAGCGGTGGAGTCGCTTCGAGCTGAAGGCGGCGCTTCAGATGCTGTCGCGGCTGCACTGAGCCAACTCGGCGATCGCAGTCCATACGCAGCCTTGACCGAGCGGCTGGCTGGAGTCGCGCGCCGAACTCGACGACATCGTGAGAGACCTTCGAGACTGCGCCGAAGGCATCGACGAAGACCCATTTCGGCTTGGCGAAATTCGCGAACGTCGCCAGCTGCTCGTCGACCTGCGTCGCAAGTACGGCGCCGACCTGGCGGAAGTCATGCAGTTTCACGCTGAAGCCGAGAGCCGCTTGCGAGAGTTGGAGCAATACGATCGTCGAGCGGCCGAACTCGACCGTCTCCGCTCCGATGCGAACAAGGCTGTCCATCGTGCAGCAGGTTTGGTAGGCGCTCAACGACGTTCGATCGCGCCACAGCTTGCGGCTGCCGTCGAAGCACGGCTGCACACGCTGGCGATGCCGCATGCGTCGCTCGGCGTGTCGGTCAGCCACCATGGCGACGACGACGCCGGTGACGAGGTTGCCTTCTCTGCTCGCCGCCAACCCTGGCTCGCCGCTGCTACCGCTCAGCAAGGTTGCCTCCGGCGGCGAACTCGCTCGAGCGATGCTGCGCTCTCGGCTCGTTCTGTCGTCGGTGAGCGAGGAGGGCGCCGCTTCAGCGCTGGTGTTCGACGAGGTCGATGCGGGCATCGGCGGAGCTGCCGCCGTCGCCGTCGGTCGCGCTCTCGCCGACCTGGCCGCTCACCATCAGGTGTTTGTCGTCACTCATCTTCCGCAGGTGGCTGCGCACGCCTCGCAGCAGCTGGCGGTGACCAAGCGAGTTTCGGGTGACGCCACCTTCACCGATGTGGTGCCCGTGAGTGGCGAAGACCGAGTCGTTGAGATCGCCCGCATGCTCGCTGGCCACGAAACTGACGAGGCGTTGGCCCATGCGCGGACGTTGCTCGGTGCCGCTGCAACTATGCCTGGGTGATGAGGCCGCTTGCGGTGCCATCCGGTGGTTGGTCGTGGCCAGATGTGCGTTTGACACGTTTGGAAATCCGCCAGGCGATCCAGGAGAACACGCACAAGTAGAAGAGTGTGTGGACAGCTGTGGCGTACAAGAAGACTCGGCCCCAGCCGTGTTCAACAACATCGCCGCGAGGTCCCATGCAGTACATCGAAAACGTTGTCGTGGTTTCGCCTGGCCGCGCGGAGTAGGTGTCGTAGACCACCACGCTGTCTGGGTGACTGCTGTCGCAAAGGATGGGAGCAAAGAGTCGTGCTTCGCCCGGCCAGATAGCCAGCGTGACGATGCAACTGGTCATGAGCCCGGCGAACAAAGCGGCGCCAACCAGCCCGCCGATCGCCCAGAAGCTGGGGATCGACCTGCCACTCTGTGAACGTCTTTGCAGGTTCAGAACCTGCAGGTTCGGGGAGAGCTTCGTCATCGCTGGATCACCTGGAAGGTTCCCTGAGCGTCGAACAACGCGGTGGCAGTCGCTCGAGGGGATTCGACCTTGATCACGATGGACTCTTCAGCGACAAGCGCCGTCAGGCTGCTGACGTATCCGCCCGACGAGTCGAACTCGGCCAATGCTTCATCGGCCATCTGCTCTACGGCGTCCAGAGCGAACCTTGACAGAGGTCGGGTGCTCGCTTCGAGGTCCGCGTTTGTCGCCAGCCGAACAGGAGTCACACTGGCAAGGCGGCCGCCAGAGAAGTAGTACGTGTCGACCTCACTGGGGTGCTCGGCGCTGCGCACCTCGAACGACGCCGTGTCGTTCGTGAAGTCGAATCGCGCCGACCGAACGAGTGGGTCTTGTCCGGCTTGGGCCTCCAGCCGGTCGATCACCGTGGCTACGGCCGCACTGGAGACGCCACCGCCACGTTCCTGCACCATTTGTCGGAATTCGGTGCGGTTGGCGGCTCCGATGCAACCGGTGCTTGCCAACGCAAGCGAGGGAGAGTGTCACCATCAATCCTCCCTTCATGGCAGGTCTCAGTCGCATTGCGTGATCGTAGAGTCATCCAGAGTGTCACCTGGGACAATTTGTGTTCCCGTCATGGACGATCCGCGTCGCGTGGGAGACGCGTGGGGTATGGTGATCTCCCGTCGTGCCGTTGAGGAACTGCACCGATACGAGACGCCATTTCGACAGCCACCGACGGAGGATTCACCAGATGACGAAACACATTTTCGTGACAGGTGGTGTTGCCAGCTCCCTGGGTAAGGGTTTGACCGCTAGCTCACTCGGCCGTCTGCTGAAAATGAGGGGTCTGCGGGTCACGCTGCAAAAGCTCGACCCGTACATCAACGTCGATCCGGGAACGATGAATCCCTACGAACACGGTGAGGTATTCGTCACCGACGATGGCGGGGAGACCGACCTCGACCTCGGGCACTATGAACGATTCATCGATGAGAACCTCTCGCGCGGGTCGAACGCCACCACCGGTTCCATCTATCAAGCAGTCCTGGCTGCGGAACGGCGCGGTGACTATCTCGGCAAGACCGTGCAAGTCATCCCTCACATCACCGATGAAATCAAGCGGCGTATCCATGCGGTGGCCACCGAAGACGTCGATGTGGTCATCACCGAGGTTGGCGGAACCGTTGGTGACATCGAGATCCTGCCGTTCCTCGAGGCAATCCGTCAGTACCGCAAAGACGCCGGTCGCGACAATGTGTGCTACATCCACGTCACGCTCGTGCCCTTTATCGGCCCATCGTCGGAGCAGAAGACCAAACCGACGCAACACTCCGTCACTGAGCTTCGGAGCCGTGGCATCCAGCCCGACCTCATCGTGTGTCGCAGCGAGTCACCCATCCAAGAAGACCTGAAACGCAAGATCTCGAACCTCTGCGACGTCGCCGAGCAAGCGGTCATCAACGCCGCAGACGCTGGAAACATCTATGAGCTCCCGCTCATCCTTCACGAAGAAGGTCTCGACACCGTTGCGATGGAGGTGCTGCGAATGGGCGACCATCCCATCGATCTGTCGGGGTGGGAGAACCTGGTCAGCCGCATCGAGGCGTCCGACCGCCCAGTGCGTATCGGCCTGATCGGAAAGTACGTTCAGCTGCCCGACGCATATCTGTCGGTCGTCGAGTCGCTGAAGCACGCAGGCTTTCATCACGGTGCCGCCGTCGAAATCGATTGGGTTCAAGCTGAGGATGTTGAAGGCTTGTTGGCGTCCGACCGGCTCGGCCATCTTGACGGCATCGTGATTCCCGGAGGATTCGGTCATCGTGGGTTCGAAGGCAAGATCGCAGCCGCCCGATATGCGCGAGGAAGGCGTTCCTTGCCTCGGGTTGTGCCTTGGACTGCACGCAATGACCGCCGAGTTCGCTCGAAATGTGCTCGGCATGGACCAAGCCAACTCCAGCGAGATGGATCCGTCCACGAAGTACCCCGTGATCGATTTGATGCACGACCAGCGTGATGTCACCGACAAAGGGGGCACCATGCGCCTCGGCGCGTACTACGCAGTGCTGGCGCCCGGCAGCAAGGTGGCAGCTGCCTATGGTGAGCAAGTGGTGAGCGAGCGTCATCGTCACCGTTATGAGTTCAACCCGAGGTTCCGCACACGGTTCGAGGAGGCGGGTTTCCGGTGCAGCGGCACGTCACCCGACCAGAGGCTCGTTGAATTCATCGAACTCGAGGATCACCCGTACTGGGTGGCAACGCAGGCGCACCCTGAGTTCAAGAGCCGGCCAGACCGAGCGCATCCGCTGTTCCGCGAATTGATCGCGGCCGCGTTGACCCGTCGTGACGAGACCCCGCCCGGATTGCGCCGCCTGAAAGTGGATGCGGCCACATCGCCAACACACGGGGTCGACGCACCGGCGGACACTGCGGCGACACCGCCGGCATAACCCAGCACATGGCTGGCTTCCAACACCTCGGTGACCAGCTCGCCCATCAGGGTCATGTTTGGAAGGTCGTGACCGCTCGCTTTGTAGCACCCGACGGACATGCGTTTCAACGGGACATCGTTCGGTCGCCCGGAGCGGTTGCTGTCGTTCCCCTCCTCATCGGCGAGGACGGAACACCGATCGTGCGGCTGTTGCGCCAGTACCGCCCACCGTACGACCGCTCGATCGTCGAGATTCCCGCCGGCATGCGCGACGTCCCGGGCGAGCCACCCATAGACACAGGCCGTCGCGAGCTCACCGAGGAAGCGGGTTTGGCGGCTGGTGAAATGGTTCATCTCATCGACCTGTTTCCTTCACCAGGCATGTCCGATTCGGTCACGAGCATTTTCCTTGCAACAGATTGCGCAGCGGTGCCGGCACATCTTCACGGGCCAGAGGAAGAACACATGACGCTTTTCGATGTGGCACTGAGCGACGCACTGGCCATGATCGATAGCGGCGAGATCGCCGACGCCAAGACCGTGACAGGTTTGTTGCTCACGCACCGCCGCCTGCAGGCATGACTCAGGCATGATTCCGAAATGACCGTGCGTGCCGAGCTGTCGCTCGACGCCGAGGACTTCCTCGTCTGGTTGGCGAGCGAGCGTGGCCGGTCGCGCAATACCGTGTCGGCGTACCGTCGCGACCTGCTTTCGTACGAAGCCTGGCTGGCCGAGAGGTCCATCAGCACCATGTCGGTCGGACCCAGCGAACTGACTGAGTTCGTTGGCGACCGTCGTAACAGCGGAGCCGCCGCATCGAGCATTGCGCGTCAGATCGCTGCGATCCGAATGCTGCATCGATTTCTGGCGATCGAAGAGATTCGGCCCGATGACCCCACAGCAAGCATGGATGGGGTAAGAGTCCCCTCGGGTATACCGAAGCCGCTCACCGAGGCGCAGGTCGTCTCCCTACTCGATGCAGTGATCGGTGCGGAGCCGCTCGACCGACGCGACCGGGCTCTGCTCGAGCTGCTGTATGCCACCGGGGCGCGCATCTCCGAAGTGGTGGGTTTGTCGATGGGAGACATCGACTTCGATGACGCGCTCGTGCGCCTGTTCGGAAAGGGATCGAAGGAACGAATCGTTCCCTACGGGTCAACGGCAGCAGCGGCGCTCGATGATTGGTTCGCGCCAGATGGGCGACCGCAGTTCGTGCCCTTGAAGTGGAAACGACGCGGCGACGCCGAAGCGGTATTCCTCAATCAGCGCGGTGGGCGGCTGTCGCGTCAAGGGGCGTGGCTCGTGATCAAGAAGTACGGCCAGCGCGCCGGCATCACCGAGCCGCTGTCCCCGCATGTACTTCGACACTCATGCGCTACACATCTTCTCGACCACGGTGCAGACTTGAGAATTGTGCAAGAGATGCTCGGCCACGCGTCGATCTCAACCACTCAGGTGTACACCAAGGTCAGCCAGGAACGCCTGTGGGAGGTCTACCGTTCGTCCCATCCTCGGGCCAAGCGCACGGGTGGTGGCCAATGAGCAAACCGTCGCACCTTCTGCTCAAGCCGCATCACCTGATCGCGAGGTTCTTCGTTTCACTCGACACGCGTGATCCAGCGCCGGTCGACCAGGAATGGGCCGAATCGAAGTTACTAGACGGTGAGCGTGAGTTGTGGCGGCGTCAATCGGCAGTCGATCGACGGCACACGATCAAAGTCGCGCGCCGATTCGTGGAGGCACGCCCGGCTGCCACACGAGCCGAGATTGCAGGGGCGCTACTGCACGACATCGGCAAGCTCGAATGCGGGCTCGGCACGGCGGGACGGGTTGTTGCTTCGATCGTCGGCCCGCGAACCACTCGGTTTCGGAGCTACCACGACCACGAGCAAATCGGTGCCGACATGTTGGTTGCGTTGGGAAGCGATGACGCCACCGTCGACCTCGTCGCGGAGCGCGGCCCGGTGTTTCAGGTCCTGCACGAATGCGATCGGGCCTAACCGAATCACGTAGATGCTGTGGCGAGGTTGGTAGCAATGCGCTGTTGGGCGGCCACCGCGCCAATGACCAACACGGTGGGGGATGGGAATGGGCAACCACGTTCCGCAAGTTCGGCCAGCGTCAGGACGGCGTTCCGTGCATCGTGCTGTCCTGCACGATGACACGCTGCAACCGGAAGCGCTGGCGAGCTGCCTGCAGCGATGAGGCCGCAGGCGACCTCTTTGCTCGATGAAGCAGCCATCAAGACGACGAGTGTGTCGGTTGCTTGAGCCAACGCGCCCCATCGATATGCCGCGGCAGCGTCGGCCCGATGGCCCGAGATCACTGTGACCGATGCAGCAACTCCTCGTTCCGTGACGGAAATGCCCGCGAGCGCCGGTGCCCCGAGCGCCGAGCTCACTCCTGGCACGATCTCCCACGGGATTCCAGCCGCAATGAGTGCGTCGATCTCTTCCCCACCTCGCCCGAACATGAAGGGATCGCCGCCCTTGAGCCGCACGACCCGGAGGTCGCGTCGAGCCCTGTCGATGAGGATCGAGTTGATGTCCGCCTGGGTTGGTCCGTCACCTTTGCACTTGCCGACGTCGATGATCTCAGCCGCTGGTGATGCATAGAGAAGCAGCTCAGGGTCGGCAAGGCGATCGGTGACGATCACCTGTGCGTCGCCCAGCGCCCGAGCGCCGCGTACCGTGATGAGATCGGCCCCGCCAGGGCCTGCACCCACCAGGACGACGGAGCCGACTGGCTGGGTGCAGCCGGTTGATTCCCGATGAGATCCGTCGCTCATGGCGATGAACTTACGATCTCCGGATGTCGGCGGTGTTCCGTAGGTACTCCATGGAATGAACGGTTGCGCACAACGCATGAATGCTGCGGTGAGCGCAATGACGCAACGACGTCACGTCAGCCTCATCGACGAGAAACGCGGCTGGAGTTGAGTGACTGCATGCAACGTCGCCAAATTGTGGTCGTCGGCAATGGAATGGTCGGGCAGCGCCTCGTCGACCTCCTCGCCCCATGCGACGAGATCGCCGTCACCGTCATCGGAGAGGAATCGCGTCCGGCGTACGACCGTGTCGGGCTCACCCGCTGGTTTCACGGGGCATCCGAGCACGACTTGTCGTTGGTGAGCAATGAGTTCTTGGGGTCCGGTCGAGTGGATTATCTGCTGGGCAAGCGCGCCGACTCCATCAACACCGAGGACCGGACGCTCGAACTCGACGACGGCGAATTACTGGAGTACGACGACCTCGTACTCGCGACTGGGTCGTATCCCTTCGTGCCACCGATCCCCGGCCATGACCTGGCGGGAACCTTCGTGTACCGAACATTGGATGATCTGGCAGCCATTCGTGATTGGGCGCAGCAGCCAGGTCGGTCTGTCGGAATGGTCATTGGTGGTGGCCTGTTGGGGCTCGAGGCGGCGAGCGCTCTCCAGGCACTCGGTCTGAGCGTCCACGTCATCGAGACCGCGCCGTACCCCATGCCCGCCCAACTGGGTGAAGCCGGCGGCCGAATGCTGGGCAAATGGGTGGACGGTCTCGGTATCCAACTCCAATGTGGCGCCCAGCCCGAGTCGTTCGTGGCAGATGACGCTGGGGGAGTGTGCGGCCTGCGGATGACCGACGGAAGCATCGTCGTCACGGACCTCGTTGTCTTCTCGGCCGGAGTTCGACCGCGAGACGCCCTGGCAAGGGTTTCCGGAATCGACGTCGGAGAACGGGGAGGCGTGACCGTTGATGATCGGCTCGCCACTTCGGCTGAAGGTGTGTGGGCCATTGGAGAAGTTGCCTTGCATGGCGGCCGCGTCTACGGCCTGGTGGCCCCTGGATACGAGATGGCAGCCGTACTTGCCGACCGGCTCACAGGAGGAACTGCGCTCTACACCGGTAGCGACACCTCGACGAAGCTCAAGCTGCTCGGAGTCGACGTCGCGAGTTTCGGCGCTGCAACGGCCAGCGGCGACGGCGTTGACGACATCGTGTTCGCGGATCCAACGACGAAGGTGTTTCGTCGGCTGGTCGTTGACTCAGCGACCGGCCGCCTATTGGGTGGAGCGCTGGTTGGCGACGTGTCTGGCTACGAGCTGCTCACCGCAATCACCTTGGGTCAGGCCACGCAGCCCGACGAGTTGGCTGCTTACGTGTTGCCCTCGTCGATTCGCCCACCCACCGATGGCAATTTGCCGGACTCCGTCGTCGTGTGTAGCTGCAACGGTGTGTCTGTCGGTTCGATCCGCAGTGCGATCCATGACGGGTGCCGGTCGGTGGGAGAGGTCAAGGCCTGCACTCGAGCCGGGTCGAGCTGTGGGGGGTGTGTTCCGGCGCTGGGAACCATCTTGGGGAACGAACTGGTGGCGCTGGGTGAGTTCGTGTCGAAGGCGGTCTGCGAACACTTCGACCATTCCCGCCAAGAGTTGTATGACCTCGCACGCTTCCACCAGTACCGCACGTGGGCGGAGGTGGTGGGTAACCATGGCGCGGGGCGCGGCTGTGAGATCTGTCGTCCGATGATCGGGTCGATTCTTGCTTCGATCAGCCCTGGGTACATCCTCGACGGTGACCAAGCAGCTCTACAAGACACGAATGACCATCACCTGGCGAACATGCAACGCGATGGCACGTATTCGGTAGTGCCGCGCATCCCAGGCGGCGAAATCACCCCCGGCCAACTCATCGCGCTCGGTGAAATCGCCAGAGACTTCAGCCTCTACACCAAGATCACCGGGGGCCAACGCATCGATCTGTTCGGTGCCCAACTCCATCAACTGCCCCTCATTTGGAGACGAGTCATCGACGCCGGCATGGAGTCCGGCCACGCGTACGGCAAAGCGCTTCGCACCGTGAAGTCGTGTGTTGGTTCCACTTGGTGTCGCTACGGCGTGCAGGACTCAGTTGGCATGGCGATCCGGATCGAGCAGCGATATCGCGGGCTTCGGGCGCCCCACAAGATCAAGATGGCAGTGTCGGGTTGTACACGCGAGTGTGCGGAAGCGCAGAGCAAGGACGTGGGAGTGATCGCCACGGAGACCGGGTGGAATCTGTACGTCGGTGGCAACGGCGGCCGGGTGCCGCGCCACGCCGACTTGTTCGCGTCAGACCTCGACGACGAGTCTCTGATCCAAGCGATCGATCGTTTCGTAATGTTCTACGTGCGTACCGCCGATCGCCTCCAGCGAACAGCCTCATGGGTTGAACAACTCGATGGTGGTATCGACTATTTGCGGTCGGTCGTCTTCGATGATGTCTTGGGCATTGCCGAAGAGTTGTGTGTAGACGTCGAGCGACACATCGCCGGCTACGAGTGCGAATGGCAAGCAACATTGGCCGACCCGGATCGCCTCGCCCACTTCGTCGAGTTCGTGAATGCGCCCGAGGAACACTCGACCGTCGTCACCGTCACCGAGCGGGACCAACGGGTTCCGGTATGAACCGCATTGTTGTTGACGGCTCTGTACCCATCGCCCATCCAGAGCTCCGGAGTGCGTGGATCGATGTGTGTCACGTTGATCGAATCACGGTCGACCGTGGCGTCGCCGCCATGATCTGTGGGATACCGGTCGCGATCTTCCGGCTGGCGGGCGGCGACGTGCTCGCGATCGACCATGTCGAGCCGTTCACGGGGGTGCCGGTCTTGGCGCGTGGCATCGTCGGTTCCGTCGGAAATCGCGACGTGGTGGCTTCACCGCTGCACAAAGAGCGGTTCGACCTCCGTTCCGGCGAGTGCCTCGACGTGCCCGGAGTGTGGGTTCGAACTTGGGATGTGTTGGTGAGCGACGGGCAGGTCAGCGTGCTCGACCGACCCAACGATTCCCCGTGTTGAAACGCCGCCGAAACACGTGCCCCTGAGACTGAAGGCATGACCGCACGTCAGCTTGCTGGCTTCCGCATCGGCGTAACAGCCGATCGTCGAGCCGACGAGCAGATTGGCCTATTGGAGAGCAGGGGCGCCGACTGCTTGCACGGCCCGGTGATCAAGACCCATCCGCAAGATTCGCAAGACGCGATGCGCGCCGCCACGCAGGCGTTGATCGACCAGCCGCCGGATCTCATCGTGCTCACGACGGGGCTTGGTGTGCGGAGTTGGCTGGAAGCTGCGGCTTCGATTCACCTCGGCGACGAACTCCGCACCGTTCTCTCGTCCACGCCCCTCTACGCACGCGGACCCAAGTCGACCGGCGCACTGGTGACCGAGGGGTTCCAGGTGGTGTGGAGCGCGCCAAATGCCCGCTACGACGACGTGATCAACGTGTTGGCCGAACGAGGGGTCGACGGCACGCGGATCGGTATCCAACTCGACGGAGCTGGCGCAACGCAACTGTGCGACACCATCGAATCGCTCGGCGCCGAGGTGACTCGTGTGCCGGTATACCGCTGGTCGTTGCCAGATGACATGGGGCCGGCCGAGCGGCTCATCCGGGCCGTCGTCGAACGCAAACTCGACGCCGTCACGTTCACCGCAAAGCCTGCAGTCGAGAACTTCTTCGAGATAGTCCAGACGCTGGGCTGTTACGACGAGGTGCTCGACTCACTCAGCACTGACGTCGCTCCATTCTGTGTTGGCCCGGTCTGCGCGATTGGCCTGACAGACGTTGGCATTCCGGCGCCCCACGTGCCTGAGCGTCACCGGCTGGGATCGCTGGTGCAACTGCTCTCGACGTACTACGCCGGTCGATGCACCGAGGTCACGTTGGGTGGCACGCCCCTCGTACTGCAAGGTCGCCTGGCAACGATCGGATCGCATGTCGCGTCGCTCACCGAACGTGAACGGGCGCTGCTGGTGACGCTGCTCGAACGCAAAGGCGCGGTGGTCTCCAAACGAGAACTGCTACGCACGGTGTGGCAGGGCACGGAGTCAGATGAACATCTGGTCGAAGTAACGGTCGCACGATTGCGTAAGCGCCTGGGTCCGGCCGCCGACGGCATCGAGACGGTGATGCGACGTGGCTACCGCGCCAACCTTGGGTGAGAACCCGCACTCGCTGGCAGCGCCGATGAAACAGTGCTCTCAGACAGTGCCGGGCATTGTGAGTCAACCCACAAACCGAACGTCGCGGTGGTGCGTTGACGTGCATCACACGTTCACCTTGTGCGGCGCCTGCGGAAACAACGTTCGGGTTCTATGGCTGATATGAGCATCTCACCCCCAGAGCACATGGAATCTCCGGCGAGCCCCGGAGAGCAGAGCCCAACGATCACATCCAACACAGGGTCTGCCGCCCGGATCGCGAGTATGTGGTCGTTCACCGGCAGGTACCGCGTTCTCCACCTCACGTGGATCGCCTTCTTCCTCACCTTTGTGGTGTGGTTCAACTTCGCGCCGTTCGCGAACACCATCGCCGAGCAGGTCGGTCTCACAGGTTCTCAGAAGAAGACGATCGGCCTGGTGAACGTTGCGCTGACGGTTCCCGCCCGAGTGTTCGTCGGTATGGCGCTTGATCGCTGGGGACCACGCAAGGTGTATTCCGCGATTCTGATGTTCGCTGTGGTTCCGAACACCTGGTTTGCACTGTCGACCTCGTTCGAATCGCTCGTGCTCAGCCGTCTGGCGCTCTCGGTTGTGGGCGCTGGCTTCGTCGTCGGGATTCGCATGGTGTCGGAGTGGTTCCCACCGTCGGAGATCGGCACTGCTGAAGGCGTCTATGGCGGGTGGGGCAACTTTGGTTCGGCGGCCGCAGCCTTTTCGCTGCCGGTGCTCGCAGGAATCTTCGGCGGCGACGATGGGTGGCGCTACTCGATCGCTCTCACGGGGTTCATCAGTGCTGGTTACGGCCTGTACTACCTGCGAGCTGTTACCGACACGCCTGCGGGTGTGACGTTTGCCAAACCGCGTCGACAGGGAGCGCTCGAAGTCACGAGTCGGCAAGCGGTGCTAGGGCTCATGGCGATGACCGTGCCGATCAACGCTGTACTCGTTCTCATTGCATGGCGGATCTGGAACGTGGACGTCATCAGCACCCCCATCTTCGTGGGTTCACTCGTGGTGATCGCTGCTCTGCTCATCGTCCAGGAGATTGCCGCCTACCGCGTCAATCGCCCGGCATGGAACAACGAATACCCGGCCCATGACCGATATCCGATGCGTTCAGTGGCGGTGTTGTGCGTGAGCTACTTCGCAACATTCGGTTCAGAGCTGGCGGTCGTCTCGATGCTGCCCACCTTCTTCGCCGACACGTGGGGACTGGCGCCAACGGCGGCGGGCATAGCGGCATCAGCGTTTGCGTTCATGAACCTCGGTGCGCGACCGGCAGGAGGCATGATGTCGGACCTGCTCGGAGCACGCAAGCGGACGTTGACCGTGCTTTTGGTTGGACTACTTGTCGGCTATGTGGTTCTCGCCACCATGGGCGCGGCGTGGCCTTGGGCGGTTGCGGTCGTTGCCTGCATGGGGTGCTCATTCTTCGTGCAGGCCGGTGAAGGAGCAGTCTTCGCCATCGTTCCGATGGTCAAGAAGCGGGTCAGCGGACAGGTTGCCGGGCTAGCCGGTGCCTATGGAAACGTTGGAGCAGTCGTGTTTCTCACGGTGGGCCTGTACGTCGGGTCGCAAACCTTCTTCCTCACCATCGCAGCTGCATCCGTCGTCGCAGCCATTTCGAGTCTGTTCTTGGTCGAACCGGAAGGCAGCTTCGCCTCAGAACTCGCCACCGACGAACCGGCAGTTGTTCCCGCTGAGCGCCAACTTCCTGTGAAGACCGACGGGCCGTTGATCAGTCCGGCGTTCGCTCCGGCGGGGATGGGACAGTGAACGAAGCGGAAGCGACGCTGTCGCACTGCCCCTACTGCGCGCTCAACTGTGGGCTTGGGCTCACGGTCGACGCTGCCAGACAGGAGATCGTCGGGCAGGTGCGTTGGAAAGGCTCGCCGCTGACCGGCGGAGCGGTCTGCTCGAAAGGGTCCACTGCGTGGGAGCAGGTGCACCACAGCGACCGAATCGTGGCACCGCTCATCCGACGTGACGGAATACTCGTCGAGACGACGTGGGAGGTCGCGCTCGATGCGGCGGCGAGTGGTTTTCAGCGAATCCGTGCAGCACACGGCAACGATGCCAACGCCGTGCTGTCGGGTGGGTCGCTGACCAACGAGAAGGCCTACTTGATGGGCAAATTCGCTCGATTGGCGCTCGGCACCAGACACATCGACTACAACGGCCGGTTCTGCATGGTGTCAGCAGGTGCGGCGCATACCAGAGCGTTCGGCCTCGACCGGGCGATGACACCACTCGCCGACATCGAACGGGCTGAAGTGATCGTCGCGGTGGGTGCCAACCTGTCCGATGCGTATCCGGTGATGCTGCCGACAACGATTGCAAAGGCTCGCAATCGATGGAGCGCAGGTAGTCGTGATCGATCCGAGGTTTGGTCGTTGGGTCGATGATCGTGACATGGCGCTGGCGATCCGTCCGGGTACCGACGGGGCGCTGTTTCTGGGGCTCTTGGCGGAGATCGACCATCAGGGGCTTGTCGATCGTCGATTCATCGCCGAGCGCAGCAACGGCTACGCCGAAGCGCTGGAAGCTGCCCGAGCGTGGTCGCCGGAGGCGGTTGAAGCGCTGACTGACATTCCGGCCGAGACGGTGCGGGAGCTGGCGACATTGTTGGGTCGCTCCTCACGCGTCATGTACCTGCACGCACGCGGCGCAGAGCAGCAGACGAGTGGCACCGACAACATCTCGGCGCTCATCAACGTGGCGATGGCTTGCGGCCACGTCGGCAAACCAGGATCAGGCATCAACATGCTGACCGGCCAGCGCAACGGGCAGGGCGGGCGCGAGTGGGGCCAGCGCTGCAACCAACTGCCGGCCGGGCGATCGATCACCGACCCTGAGCACCGTCGTGTCGTCGCGCAACGGTGGGGCGTAGACGTAGACGCGCTACCGGGGGTTGGCGCAACGTATATGGAGATACTCGAACTCGCCGGGAGCGGTGACGTGAAGGGCATGCTGTCGATCTCGAACAACCCCTCCATCTCAGCGCCCGATCTCACTCGCGTCGAGACGCAACTCGCACATCTCGAACATCTGGTGGTCATCGACCCGTTTCTGTCTGAGATGGCGGCGCGCCACGCTCACGTCGTGTTGCCCGGAACGACCTGGGCCGAAGAAGAAGGCACGATCACCACGATCGAGGGTCGGGTGGTTCGGTGCGATCAAGCGGTGCCGCCTGTGCCAAAACGCGCCGACATCGATGTCGTGCGGAACCTTGCAAACCGCCTGGGTGCTGGCCGACATTTCAACTTCACTCGCGGACGTGAGGTGTTTGCGGAGATGCGGCGAGTGTCAGCTGGTGGTCCGAATGACTACTCGGGCATCACTTGGGAACGTGCACGCGGAAGGGGTGTTTTGGCCGTGTCCCGATGAAACGCACCCCGGAACCCCGGCGCTATATCACGACCGGTTCCGGCACCCCGACGGTCGTGCCCGCTTTCACCGCGTGGAGTACACCGGGCCGAGTGTGCTCGCCGATCGTGACTTCCCGTTCGTGCTGACCACTGGCCGAATCTTGGCTCAGTACCTTTCGGGCAACCAGACCAAGAGGATTCCTGCTCAGCAGCGCAAGGCGCCTGGGCCGTATGTGGAGCTGCACCCCGACGCGGCAGAAGCGATCGGTCTCGTCGCTGACGACCGGGTGGTGCTCACCAGTCGGCAGGGCAGGTCTGTCGTCCCGTGGCGGGCGAATCGGTGCCTGCGGCCAGACACCGTGTTCATGCCGTATCACTGGAGCGAATGCAATGTGCTGGTGGCAGCCGACCTCGATCCCACCAGCAAGATTCCAGGTTTCAAATACACCCCGGTTCACCTTGCACCACTCGCCGCAGCTGTCGACCGCGTCAGATCGGCAGGACACGTCCGGTATGGCGATGATTGACGCGGCTCGTAGGCACATCCACAGCAAGATGCCGGCCCAAATGCCTCCGATGCCCAGCGCCGGGTAGAGCAAGATCAATACCGCAACCGGAGCCAGCGCCAGGCTGTAGAAGAACGCCGCACGGCCGAGGAAGCGGTAGTCGCCGGCGCCGATGAGTACGCCGTCGTACGCGAACGCAATGCCACCGGGAATCAAGATCGCCGCGAGCCACCACAAGCCACTGGTGGCGCGGTCGATCACGGCCGCGTCATTGGTGAACACGTAGGGGAGTACTGGGGCGAGCGCCGCTACGACGACTGCCAACACCACTCCTGCGCCGAGCGACAGCACGGCCGATCGCCGCGCGACATGTGCCGCAGTGGCGGGAGAGCCGCGCGCCGAGTTCTTCAGCAACGATCGTCTGCGCGGGTATCGCGAGTGCATCGAGTACCAACGCCAAGAACGAGAACATCGTCAACACGATCTGATGAGCTGCGAGCGTTGGATCGTCGATGCGAGCGGCGATTGCGGTGGAGCCACTGAGCACCAGCAACATCGAGCCCACTCGCAGCAGCAGATGTCGGCCCGCAGACACCAGCGGGGACATGCCCGTCCATGATGGTCGCCGTACCGGCGCCGCCGCGAGTTGTTTGCGCAACATGACTGCGAATGCTGCGGCGGCGGCGACCTGACAGATCACCGTCGACCAGGCCGAGCCCTTCACGCCGAGGTCGAGCACGAAGACGAAGAGCAATTCCAGTACCAGGTTGGCAACATTTGCCGCAACCAGGATCCACATCGGGGTGACGTAGTTCGACGCGCCGCGCAGCACGCCTTGGGCTGCGAGCGTGACCAGGATGAACGGAACACCGACCGCGCTGACACTCAAGTATTCGACCGCGTACGTCGCAACGGCACCGGTGGCTCCAAACGCTTCAGCAATCGGCTCGGCACCGAGACCCAGCATCAGTGCAGCAGGCACGCCGAACAAACCTGCCAACCACATGGCCTGCACGCCAACGTTGGAGGCCGCATCTCGATCCCCACTACCGAGGTTGCCAGCGACGCGCTGTGTGGTTCCGTAGGTCAAGAAGTTCGCACCAGCGAACACGATGCTCAACACGCTCGCAGCGATCGCCAAACCGGCGAGCTGGTCGGTGCCCAACCGGCCAATGATGGCGGTGTCGGTGATGACATACACCGGTTCAACGGCGAGAGAACCCAGCGCCGGCACGGCAAGTTTGAGGATTCGACGATCTACCGCCGAGCCGCGTAGCCGATCGACGAAGATCACCGATCGTGCCGTCAGGCCGGAACGAGGCCGATTGCGCTGTAGACGCGATCGAGCGTCGCGCTGGCAACAGCGCGGGCCTTCTCGCTGCCGAATCGCAGCAGGCGGGCGAGCTCGGCGGGGTCATCGATGAGTTCGTGGTAGCGCGCCTGAATCGGTTCAAGCAGTGCCACGACCGCCTCACCAGCATCGTTCTTGAGCGGGCCGTACTGGGAATACTGCGCTGCGAGTTGTTCAGCGTTTCCACCCGTGGCGGCGGCGAGAATGTCGAGCAGACTGCTCACCCCAGGTTTGGTCGCCACGTCATAACGCACTTCGGAATCGGAGTCTGTGACAGCACGCTTGAACTTCTTCAAAATGGCAGCAGGCTCGTCGAGCATCATGACGCACCCAGCTTCGGTTGTGGACGACTTCGACATCTTCGACATCGGGTCCTGTAGGTCCATCACCCGAGCACCAGCCTTCGGGATGACTGCTTCAGGGACGACCAGCGTGTCGCCGAACCGATGATTGAAGCGGATCGCCGCGTCGCGGGTGATCTCGATGTGCTGACGTTGGTCGTCGCCAACCGGCACCTCATTGGTGTCGTACAGCAAGATGTCGGCAGCCTGCAACGCGGGATACGTGAACAAGCCGGCTGAAATGAACTGGCCCTCACGTTTGGTGGACTTGTCTTTGAACTGCGTCATTCGACTGAGCTCGCCGTACGAGACGGTGCACTCCATCACCCAGCCGAGCTGGCTGTGTTCCGGCACATGGCTCTGCACGAAAATTGCCGCCACGTTGGGGTCGAGGCCGATTGCAAACAACATCGCCGCGAGCTTCAACGTGTGATCGCCGAGGGCCCCCGGGGTGTCGGTCACGGTGAGCGCATGCAGATCTACGATGCCATGGAAGACATCTTTCTCGTGTTGCCCCGATACCCAGTTCCGCAGCGCGCCCAGGTAGTTGCCGAGGTGAACCTCGCCAGTGGGCTGAATACAAGAAAGAACTCGAGTCACGACGAGCGAGGCTACTGCGCAAGGGTGAGGTGTCGTCCGACCGTTTCCCCTGTTGGGCGATCGCTGTCGCCCGCCTAGTCTCTAACCCGTGATGGCGCAGCGATTTCGGTGCCCCGGGCAGACAGCCCGGGGACGGTGACCCAACGTACGTTGGCGCGCGCCGTAGCCGAGTCCGCCCGGGGAGTCGTCCTGGTCACCACAACACTCTTGAAAGGACTCCCGTGATCGACGAAATTCGTGCCGCCCGCGATGCTGCGCTCGCAGACATCACTGCGGCCAGCGAACTCGACCAGCTGCGTGCACTCGATACAGCGCTACTCGGTAAGCAGGGCTCGTTGGCTCAGTTCAAGAAGTCGCTCGGAGGCCTCACCAGCATCGACGACAAGAAAGCCGCCGGTCAGGCCGTCAACGAGGCGCTCGCCGCGGTAGAAGCTGCGATCGGCGAGCGGCGCGCCTCGCTGGGCGACGCCGCGTTGGTTGCGCGGGTGGAGTCTGAGCGTCTCGACCTCACCGAGTTCGTCGGCTCACCGAAACGCGGGCACGCTCATCTGGTCACCCAGGCGTGGGAGCGATTGGAAGATGTCTTCATCGGGCTTGGTTTCCAAGTGGCGGAAGGGCCTGAAGTCGAGACCGACTGGCACAACTTCGAGGCCCTGAACATGGGCGAAGGTCACCCGGCACGCGGCGAGTTCGACACCTTGTTCGTCGCTCACACAGGCCACGGCGAGCAGACCGGTCGAACGGTCCTGCGCACACACACGTCGCCAGTGCAGATTCGAACCATGCTCACCCAAGAACCACCGATCTACATCGTGGCACCAGGGCGAGTGTTCCGCCGCGACACCCCAGATGCCACCCACATGCCGGTGTTCCACCAGATCGAAGGCCTCGTTGTCGACCGCAACATCGGCCTCGCCGACCTGGCCGGAACGATCGAGGCGTTTACGAAAGCGTTCTTTGGTCAGGGGTTCTCATCGCGTCTACGGCCGAGCTACTTCCCGTTCACTGAACCATCAGCCGAGTTCGACATCCAACGGCCTGACGGATCCTGGCTCGAGCTCGGTGGCTGTGGAGTCGTCCACCCCAACGTGTTGCGTGCCGGCGGCATCGACCCTGAGGAATGGAGCGGTTTTGCGTTCGGTTTCGGCATCGACCGCATGGCCGTCATGCGTCATCAGGTGGCCGACATCCGCGACATGTACGTCAACGACTACCGCTTCCTGAAACAATTCTGAGGCCTGAGTCGGTCCGAATGCCACGATCGCTGCGTTCCGTCGTCGACTCGTTGCCGAAAGGCAACGTCGTCTCGACGCGCCTTGCGCTCCCGGCATTCGATCCCGACTCAGCGAATTCTTGTCTGTTGTCCTGGCCGCTCTTGCTGGCCCGATCGTGAAGGTGCGTGCATGAAGGTTCTTTTGTCTTGGCTCAATGATTACGGGGATTTTGGCGATCCCCTTGACCCTGGTTCGGTCGACGCTCTCTCCGCGACTCTGACTTCGCTGGGCCTGGAGGTTGGGTCGGTTGACTACATCGGGGGCACTGTTGAGGGCGTGATCTCCGCCCGGATCCTGCGGCTGGAGCAGCATCCTGACGCGGCCAAGGTGCAGCGTGTGTACGTCGACGCGGGCGACGGCACCGAACGTCATGTGTGGTGCGGAGCGTTCAACATGGCGCCTGGCGACGTCGTGCCCTTGGCCACATTGGGAACGAAGATGCCCAACGGCATGGCGATCGAGCGGCGCGGCATTCTTGGCATCGACTCTGAAGGCATGTTGTGTGCCGCCGACGAGTTAGGCCTTGGAAGCGACCACAGCGGCATCATCATCCTTCCCAACGACTCGCCCCTCGGTGTGCCGTACGGGGAGATCATGGGTATCGAACCAGACGTTCTGTTCGACTGTGATGTCACTCGCAATCGCCCAGACTGTTGGGGCTATGTCGGCATCGCCCGCGACCTCGCTGCGAAAATGGGCATCGAGTTTCGGATGCCGAAGCCCTCGCTTCGCCAGCTGGCGTACGAACGAGCCGCGCCGGTCGACCTCGTTGACGGCTCACGTTGCGGCCGCTTCACCTCCACTGTGCTGTCGGGCATTCGCGTCACCGCATCCACCCCGTGGATGCAACGTCGGTTGACTGCCGCCGGCATGCGTCCCATCAGCAATGTGGTCGACGTGTCGAACTACGTCATGCTCGAACTGAATCAACCCACGCACGCCTACGACCTCAAGACCCTCGGCGCAGGTACTGACGGCGTCCCTGGCTTTCGGATTCGCGTTGCCGCCGAAGGCGAGCAGATGGTCACGCTGGACGGCGAGACACGAACGCTCTCCACGAACGATCTGTTGATTTGTGACAGAGCCGATGTACCGATCGGCATTGCCGGAGTGATGGGTGGGCTCAACACCGAAATCACCCAAGACACCACGACCGTGGCTCTCGAAGTCGCCTGGTTCCAAGAGTTGTCAATTCTGCAGTCAGCGGCGCGACTCGGCCTGCGATCCGAAGCATCAGCCCGTTTCGAGCGGGGTACCGACCCGTACGGCATTCCACGTGCCATCGCTCGCTTTGTCGAACTTCTCGCCGAGACGTGTCCGAGTCTTGTCGTGCACGCTGGAACCGTCGATGCGATCGGTTCGCTGCGACCAGAACACCGGTCCGTCGATGTGCGCATCGCCAACGTCAATCGGTTGCTGGGCACACAGCTGTCTGTTGAAGACCTCGCCCCGCTACTCGACCCCATCGGATACACGGTCTCGGGAAGCGGCGCCACCCGCACGGTGGCGTTGCCAACTTGGCGCCCTGATAGCGACGGTGAAGTCGACGTGATCGAGGAAGTCGCACGCCACTACGGCTACGACCGAATCGGCAAACGGGTGCCCAACGCCACAACCCACGGTCGGTTGTCGGTGCACCAACAGCGCCGTCGGCTGCTTCGAGAAGTACTCCTCGGCTTGGGTGTCTCCGAGGCAATGCCGAATCCGTTCCTCGCTCCCGACACGCTCGCCAAGGCGGGCCTGAGCGGGCCCACCATCTCCATCACCAACCCGTTGGTGATGGAGGAGAGCGTGTTGCGAACGTCGCTTCGCCCCGGCTTGCTGCAGGCGGTTGCATTCAACGAATCGCATCGCTCGTTCGGTGTGTCATTGTTCGAAATCGGCCACGTCTACCCGCCAGGCAAAGGAGATCTACCCGACGAGTACCAAGCCTTGTGTGTAGTGCTCGCCGGGCGCGAGGCCCCGGCCGCGATCGAGGTGTGGACTGAGATCGCCGCGGCGCTCGGCATCGGCGCACGTATCGATCAGGCGCGGGTGCCCGCCGGCCTGCATGCCACCCGGTCAGCGACGCTGCAAGCAGGCAAAGACCCCAGCGGAGCGGTGGGTGAGGTTGACCCTGGCGTGCTCGCCCGCTTCGAGGTGACCGAGCGTGTCGCAATCCTCGAACTCAATCTCGACGAGGTGCTGCAGCGCGAACCGAAACCAGCGATCCATCGGCCGGTCAGCCGCACACCGTCGAGCGACCTCGATCTCGCGTTCATTGTTCCCGACGATGTGCCGGCCGAGAAGCTCGCCAAGGCGCTCCGACAGGGTGCCGGCAATCTGCTCGTCGATCTGGAGCTGTTCGATACGTTCCGCGGGCCCGCGGTTGGGGAGGGTCGTCGCAGTCTGGCCTACCGCCTCCGGCTGCAGGCGAGCGACCGCAACCTCAGCGACACCGACGTCGCAGAGGTGCAACAGGCATCGGTTGCCGCGGCCGCCAAGCTCGGCGCGGAACTGCGCAGCGCCTGAGACGCACGAGATCGACCTACTCCAGCCCGTCGCGCGCTAGACCGCCACGCTCGGTGCGCCCGGCGATGCCTCAATTGGCTGGGGGGCTCGTCGACTCCACGGCCGAGCAATCACGTTGATCGTCAACCAGCACAACGTTGCGTAGATCAACGCATGCGTTGCGAACGGCCTCACTGTTCCATCGAACGCATTGTCAGCGAGAGAGCCCAGCACCGCGCCGCCCGCGGTTGCCATTGCGCCCAGTGCTGCCGAGGCCATCCCCGCGACGTGGGGGAGTGGCACCATCGCGGCGCTGTTACAAATGGGCGTGAGCATGCTCACAGCTGGCATGAACAGGGCCACGCTCAGCCAAAACAGCCACAACGGCGGAACACCGTCGCCGATGCGAGACACGGCAAACATGCAGAGTGCCGATGCGAGCAAGTACGCCGACCCGTATCGCAACATGGTGTCGACGCCATAGATCATCACCAACCGTGCGTTGAGCAGAGCGCTCAGCCCGAGCGTCAGCCCGATGATGCCGAACAGCAAAGCGAAGATCGCCCCTTTGCCGAAGACGTCCTCGACGATGAGTTCAGAACCTCCGACGAACGACGTCATCGAGCCAAACAGAAACGTCACTGCGAGTCCGAGCGAAGCTGTCTGTCGGTTTGACAACACCTGCCCGAGGGCTGAGACGAGCGACTTCGGCGAGACCGACCTGCGCTGGTCGGTTGGTAGCGTCTCGGGCAATCGTCGCCAGATCCACGTGGCCACCGCGAGCGCTGCGAGCCCCGGTGCGACGAACACGATTCGCCACGGGCACACCGTGAGCAACAGTTCTCCGAGCGAGGGGGCGAGGATCGGCACGATGAGAAAGATCGACATCGCCAAAGACATGGTCCGCGCCATCTCGCTGCCGTGCTGGGTATCGCGAACCATCGCCATCGCCACGACGCGTGGGGCAGCGGCGCCGAATCCCCACAGCACACGAAAAGCCAAGACTCCGGTGAGCGTGCTCATGAGGGCCGCCCCTGCGGTGCCGACCGCAAAGATGCCAAATCCCAGCATCAGAATCGGTTTACGGCCGAAGCGATCTGACATCGGCCCGAAGACCAGTTGGCCCGCCGCGAGGCCGAGAAAGAACATGGTGACGAGGCCGGCCACTTCGGTGGAGTCGGCTGCCAGGCCGAACTCCGTGCGGATGTTGGAGAACGCGGGAAGTGCGAGATCTATCGACAGCGCCGAAAGCCCCATACACGCCGCGACGACTGCGACGAACTGCGCGGCCGACAGCGGCTTGAGCGGGGGCCGCATCCGAGTCGTCACCGTCTGGTTATCGTCCGAGGTGACTGGAAGCACAGAACGAAGGTACCGGAAGTCGCGGCGACATCGACCCGGTCGGGTCGATGCAATCACACGTCCCGTCCGAGGGGACTCGGAACCTGTTGAATCCTGGGTGTTATGTTCGGCAACGACCAACCGGAGGACTCGTGATCGCAGCAGCCGCAGACGAACTGAAGCTTTCAACGGCGGCGTTGGCGTCGTTCATCATGCTTGGCATGGGCCCGCTCCAAGTGGCGATGGGGTACCTGCCAGTGGCTCCGCTCCTCACTCGGCCGCAGCAGAAGGAGGTCGCTCGCAGAGTGGTGTTGACCGGTGTCCTGGTGGTCGTTCTCGTCATGCTCGTCGGCGGTTTCATGGTCCGACGGCTTGCGCCACACGTCGGTTTCGTTCTGGTTGGTGGCGGACTGGTGTTGGTCGTTGCCACGATCGCGGGGAGCTTTCGCAAGCCCACGCCAGTCGTCACCACAACTGGCACGGTCGATTATCGGGCGATCGCGATCACTCCGTTGGCAATGCCGGGGATGATCAACCACATCGGCGTCACCTTGTTGCTGATCCAGGCGGCATACGCCTCAGACTTCACTCGCCTCGCAACATTCGTCGGAATGGCGATGACAATGTTGCTGATCGACTACCTCGTCATTCTGTTCGTTCCGAAATTCACCAGGGCATATGTCGTGCCGGCATTCGTCGTCATTCGGGAGATCTTCGGATTGCTCACCGTCATCTTCGGTGTGCGAATGATCCTCACGGGTTTTCAGACGCTGGGCTTGATCGAACTCGATCTGTAATCGATCGAACGAACGCGCCGGATCAGGCCCGCACGGCGATCATCGGATCGGCTGCCGACACGGTCACCGTGGCAGAAGCTTTGGCGATCTCGTCGGCGATCGGGCCAACGGTGCCGTCGAAACCCGACGCTGCACCAGGCTCGAGTTCGAGGTACTCGGTGGGGAGCCCCATGTTGTCCAGCAGGTCGATGAACGGGCGTGCGGGGAGTTCTTCGACGTTGACCATCGTTCCCGGATCCCACGTGCCATTGGCCACGAGCAGTGCCGCGGCGATCGGGGGCACACCCGCGGTGTAGCTGATGCCTTGCGACTCCACCTCGTTGTACGCACTTTTGTGGTCAGACACCTGGTAGATGAACATCTCGCGTGGTTTGCCGTCTTTCGTGCCCTTCACCACATTTCCGATGCACGTCTTGCCCGTATAGGTGGGGGCAAGCGTTTGCGGATCGGGCAGGAGGGCCTTGACGACCTTGAGCGGCACCACCTGTTGTCCGTCGCCGAGGGTCACCGGTTCGTGATCGAGCAGGCCGAGGGTGCGCAGCACGGTGAACACGTTGATGTAATGCCCACCAAAGCCCATCCAGAAGCGGATGCTGTTGGCGTCGATGTTGGCCGACAATGAGTGCAGTTCGTCGTGACCGTTGAGGTACACCGGTTGCTCGCCGACCACAGGGAAGTTCCACGTGCGCTTCACCGCGTGCGTGGGGAACTCCTGCCAGGTTCGGTCGATCCAGGTCCAGACCTTGATGAACTCGCGGAAGTTGATCTCGGGGTCGAAGTTCGTTGCGAAGTACCGGCCGTGGCGTCCGGCATTCACATCGAGAATGTCGATCGTGTCGATCGTGTCGAAGAACTCATCGACCGCGAGCCTGCAATAGGCGTTCACGACGCCCGGGTCGAACCCGGCGCCAAGCAGACGCAGTCACGCCCGCTTCGGCGCAGCGGTCCTTGCGCTTCCACTCGTGGTTGGCGTACCACGGCGGATCCTCACACACCGTCTCTGGGTCTTCGTGGATTGCGGTATCGATGTACGCAGCGCCGGTTGCCAGGCACGCCTCCAACACCGACATATTGAGAAAAGCGGTGCCGAGGTTGACCACGATCTGCGAGTTCGTTTCGCGAATGAGCGCGGACGTGGCGTCGATGTCGAACGCGTCGAGTTGTACTGCGTGAAACTTCTTCGATGGGTCTTTCAGGTGCCCTTTGCGCTGAACGCTGGCGATGATCTCGTCACACTTCGCAAGTGTGCGTGACGCGATGCAGATGTCGCCGAGCTGGTCGTTGTGTTGGGCGGCCTTGTGCGCTGCGACGTGGGCCACGCCGCCCGCTCCGATGATCAGCAAGTTCTGTTTCATGTTGTTCCTTTCGAAGGACCGTAACGAGACGTGCCAGGCACGTCTCGTTACACGGGGCGTTACGACAGACTGGATTCGTAGTCGTGGTAGGTGAATTGTCGGACGATGTCGATGGTGCCGTTCGAGTCGGCGCACGGCAATCGACGGCATGGCGATTCCGTTGAACCACGACTTCTTGACCATGGTGTACCCGGCGGCGTCGGCGATAACCACCTGATCTCCGACGCGTCAACGGTGACTCGAGGTGATACTCGCCCAGCACGTCACCGGCCAAGCACGTTCTCCCGGCGACAATCATCTGGTGAGCGCCCTTCGGCGGGTGCGAGATCGTCGGAGTGGTGTGGTAGATCAAGTGGTCGAGGAGGTGCGCCTCGATGGAGGTGTCGATGATGGCGACATCGACCTCGTTGTGCACCACGTCGAGCACGGTGGTGACGAGTTCGGCCGTCGAGGTGATCACTGCCTCACCAGGCTCCAAGTACACCTGTACCCCGAATCTGTCAGCAAATGTGCGCAACGTGGCGCACAGCCCGTCTACGTCGAACCCGTCGTTTGTAAACGAGATACCGCCGCCCAGGCTCACCCAGTCCATCTGGGTAAGCACTTCGCTGTATCGACTCGAGATCGTGTCGATCGCTCGTGCCAACTGCGATGCGTCGGTGTTCTCGCAGTTGAAATGAAACATCAAACCAGACAATCGATGGGCGACAGCGGCGACCGCTTCCACGTTGACCTCACCCAGCCGCGAGTACCTGCGAGCGGGATCTGCCAGATCGAATCCGGAGTGACTGATGCCAGGATTGACTCGCAGCCCGACAGGCACATGTGCCACCTGATCGGCGAACGCGTCGAGTTGCGAAATCGAGTTGAAGATCACCTTGTCGGCAAACGTTGCCAACTCAGCGATCTCGTGAGCGGCGTAGGCGACGCTATATGCGTGCGTCTCCTTGCCAAAGTGGTCGTGCCCGAGCCGGGCTTCGAACAACGACGACGACGTGGTGCCGTCGAGATGTTGGGCAATGAGGTCGAAGACCGACCAGGTGGCAAAGCATTTCAATGCCAGCAACGCTTTGGCTCCCGAGCGTTCACGAACCGTGTCGATCACCTGAAGGTTCTTGAGAAGCCGGGTTTCGTCAATCAGGTAGTACGGCGTGCGCGGTTCGGTCATTTGACGCAGGAGGCGTTCGCCGCACTCTGCGACTGGTCATCAGCAAAAGGCACCCTCAGATCGTAGAGCCGCAGACCCGAAACCGGAACCGGCTTCACCTGCTGTTCACCCTTGTCGGTCGGGTGAGGGAGAAGAGTCAGTTGTCGGCCAGGTCGTCTGGGGCATCGGCTAGCCAAGCCAATCGTCCCGCCTGCCGTCGCAAGACCGTTCGCCACAAGTCTTCGGGGTCGCCAA
Source organism: uncultured Actinomycetota bacterium (assembly GCA_963738275.1). Classification (GTDB taxonomy): domain Bacteria; phylum Actinomycetota; class Acidimicrobiia; order Acidimicrobiales; family Ilumatobacteraceae; genus Ilumatobacter. The sequence goes on along the minus strand of CAVTVY010000013.1, from coordinate 405,285 downwards.
CGAACATGTCTTCGACCTCGGCGTCGAGGACCATCCAGGCGCCAGCGTCGATTTCTCCTTCGAGTTGCCCAGGACCCCAGCCTGCGTAGCCGCGAAAGACTCTCACGGCCGACACCACCCCGGCGATGAACGCCGGATCGGTCGCAAGATCTGCAGACACGATGCGGCCCGAAAGCGGCGACAACTCATCGGTTGGTTCGTTCACCGGGTGATTCGCGAGTGCCAGGGCGATCAATGCATCGGGCTCCACTGGGCCCCCATGGAACACCGTGCCTGGTGCGGCCTGTAGGTCTGCCCACCGCTCGAGCGGTTCGGCCAACGGCTCGGTCGAGGGGCGGTTCAACACCACACCGAGTGCGCCGTCGCCATGATGTTCCAATATGTATATGACGGTTCGATCGAAGTTGGGGTCGACGAGCGGCGGCGTCGCCAAGAGCAGTCGCCCTTTGGTCGGCGTCGTGCCAGGAAGCATGCCACCATTCTGCCGTCGGGAACTGGTGACCGAGCGCGATGCTGCGACGATCCAGGATGAGGATTGCATGACAATGCATCCATCTGTATAGTCATGCGTCTATGGTTTCGTCTCGGGTCAACGTTGGCATCATCGGAGCATCAGGGTTCACCGGAGCCGAACTGCTGCGCATCGCCGCCCGGCACCCCAACTTCGACTTGGTGTACGCGACCGGCGACTCCCAGATCGGTATTCGAGCGGCCTCCTTGTACCCACATCTTGCAGCCGCCTATCCCGATTTGACCTTTGAAGCATTTGACGTAGACCGCGCCCGCTCGCTCGACGTCGTCTTCCTGGGTCTGCCTCACGAGGCTTCGATGGCACTTGCGCCGCAACTCGTAGGGCACGTCGGGTGTGTCGTCGATCTGTCTGCTGCCTACCGATTGAAAGATCCAGCCAAGTATCCCGAGTACTACGGGTTCGAGCATGACCAACTTGGGCTCCTCTCCGACGCCGTCTACGGCTTGCCCGAACTGCACCGGGCTGAACTCAAGGGCGCGAATCTCATTGCCACACCCGGGTGTTATGTCACCGCTGCGACCTTGGCGCTGCGGCCGCTCGTTGAAGCTGGGCTCGTCGAGACGAGCGGAGTCATCGTCGATGCAGCTTCCGGAGTCACGGGCGCTGGCCGTAAGGCTGACTTCGAGTTCAGCTTCACCTCGATCGACGAGAACTTCAGTGCGTACGGGCTCGTCTCGCACCGACATACCCCCGAGATGGAGCAGGAGATTGGAGCGCAACTTCTGTTCACACCTCATCTCGCCCCAATGAATCGTGGAATTCTGGCGACGTGCTATGCGCAGCCCGCTGAGGGCAAGTCGTTGTCCACGGACTCCCTGATCACGATGCTCCGGGAACGGTGGGCCGATGAACCTTTCATGGTGGTGACCGATGGCTCGCCATCCACGAAGGCAACCTTAGGTTCGAACGCCGTACACGTCACTGCACGGTATGACAGTCGCACCGACACCGTGATCGCGATCGGCGCTCTCGACAACCTTGCGAAGGGCGCTTCCGGCGGTGCCGTCCAGGCAGCAAACGTGGCCCTTGGTTTCGATGAATCCGCTGGCCTCACCAACATCGGCGTCGCACCATGACCATGACAACAACGACGTGACCATCAACGACATGAACCCGAACGAACGTGCCCAGGTGTTGGTGGAGGCTCTGCCATACATCCGCAAGTTCGCTGGCAAGACGGTCGTGGTGAAGTACGGCGGCAACGCTCTCGCCGGCACATCCGAGCACGACGCACTGGCACTCTTCGCCGAAGACATCGTGCTGATGCGCCTGGTCGGGCTGCGGCCGGTCGTCGTCCACGGTGGCGGGCCGCAAATCAGCGATCTCATGCGGCGGCTCGGCAAGACGACGGAGTTTGTCGACGGGCTCCGAGTAACAGATGCCGAGACCGTCGACATCGCACGCATGGTGCTGACGGGCCAGGTCAACCCCCAGATCGTGGCCGCGATCAACGTGCACGGCAATCTGGCCGTTGGTATCAGCGGAGTTGACGCTGGGTTGATTCGCGCAACCGCCCGCAATCCGGAGTTGGGGTTCGTCGGTGACGTCACGGCAATCAACCCGGGGGTGCTGCTCGGTCTCCTCGACGAAGAGTTCATCCCAGTCGTTGCCACCATCGGATCCGACGAACACGGTCAGGCGTACAACATCAACGCCGACACCGTCGCTGGAGCGATCGCTGAATCGCTCCAGGCCGAGAAGCTGATATATCTCACCGACATCGAAGGGCTGCGGCGCGACGTCAACGATGCGGCCTCGCTGATTCGGCAAACGGACGCCATCGAGCTCGCTGGGCTCGTAGCAGACGGAACCATCGAGGGCGGGATGATTCCGAAGGTCGCGAGCTGCATCCAAGCCGTCACCAACGGCGTGCGGCAACGCCCACATCCTCGACGGCCGCATCGCCCATGTGCTTGCTGCTCGAAGTGTTCACGGACGCAGGCATCGGCACGATGGTCCGCGGCGCCACTCAACCAACCGGGCCCGAACATCACCCACAGGGGGCAACGTCATGAGTGCACACACGTTCGATACGACCGGGCATGCAGCATGTCCGTTCATGCCGGTGTTCGGAGCCCCAGCGGTCAGTATGGAGCGCGGCCTGGGCACCGAACTGTGGGACACCGATGGCAAGCGATATCTCGACTTCCTCAGCGGCATCGCTGTGGTGTCGCTCGGTCACTCCAATCCCGTCATCGCTGATGCCATCAGCCGCCAAGCGTCGACGTTGCTGCATGTCAGCAACTTCTTCACCAACCCCCAGGCAACCGCGGCGGCGGTGAAGATCAACGAGTTGATGTTCGACGCGTCCGGCCACGCGGGCCAGATCTTCTTCACCAACTCGGGTGCAGAAGCGAATGAGTGTGCGATCAAACTTGCCCGCAAGTTTGGTGGCCGCGGCAGACACAACGTGGTGAGCGCTCTCGGCAGCTTCCACGGGAGAACGTTGGCGACGTTGGCTGCCACCGGGCAACCAGCGAAGCACGAGCCGTTCTTTCCCATGCCAGACGGTTTCCGTCATGTCGCGTGGGGCGATCTCGACGCGTTGCGGGCGGCGGTCGACGGATCGGTCGCAGCCGTGCTGATCGAACCAATCCAAGGCGAGGGCGGCGTCATCCCAGCGCCGCCCGGATACCTGCAAGGCGTTCGCGCGTTGTGCGACGATGTTGGCGCGCTGATGATGGTCGACGAGATTCAAACGGGCTTTGCTCGAACGGGTACTTGGTTCGCATTCGAACAGGCCGGAGTCAGCCCAGACGTGGTGACGTTCGCCAAAGCAATGGGGAACGGCATGCCTGTCGGAGCCTGCTGGGCCCGCGCTGACGTGTCGGCCGTGTTTCAACCCGGCGACCACGGCAGCACGTACAGCGGCACAGCGATTGCAACGGCAGCGGTCAGCGCAGTCATCGATGAGATGCGCCGCATCGACGCTCCGTCGTTGGCGGCTGCAAAGGGTGCTCGTCTGACCGAACTGCTGCTCGAGCTGCCTCAAGTCAGTTCGGTGCGAGGTGCCGGCCTGCTCCTTGGCGCTCAACTGGTCGACGGCATCGATGCTCCGTCGATCTACAAGGCGCTCCTCGCAGACGGATTCATCTGCAACGCAGTCAACGCGTCCACCTTGCGACTTCTGCCACCGATCACCGTCACAGACGCGGAGCTGGTTGAAGCCGTCGGCAAGATCGCCGCAGCGCTCGATGCGTACGAGTCGCCAACATGACCACCAGCATGAGCGCGCGGCATGAACGAACATCGCGACTGTTTGGACGTCACCGACTTCACGGCTGCTGACGTTGCGGAGATCCTCGATCTCGCGGAGCTTGCACCTTCGGCGCTCGGCCGACCGCTGAACAGGGGTGGCATCCCGGGAGGGGTAGCACTGATCTTCGAGAAGCCGTCGAATCGAACACGACATTCCATGGAGATCGCGGTTGCACAGCTCGGCGGGCATCCGGTCTATACCCGCGGAGAAGAAGTCGGTTTCGACACCCGGGAACCAGTGGAAGACATCGCCCGAATCATGGAGGGCTACCACGCCGTCGATCGCCGCCAGAGTGTTCGACCACTCGGTTGTCGCCCGGCTAGCCGGTGCTGCAGAGATTCCCGTTGTCAACATGCTGAGTGATCACTCGCACCCGCTGCAAGCGTTCGCCGACGCGCTCACCATGCGCCAGTCGCTCGGGGACCTTCGGGGCAAACGGTGGCGTACGTGGGCGACTACAACAATGTTGCGCGGTCGCTCGGCGAAATCAGTGCCATGCTCGGCATGCATGTTCGTTTCGGTTGCCCGCCCGGTTTCGACGCTCCAGACGCCGAGTTGGAACGTCTTACGCTGCTCGGAGCGCCCTCGGTTCAACAGGTGGCCCGCCCCCGGGAAGCGGTGATCGGAGCGCACGCAGTTCACACCGACACGTGGGTCTCCATGGGACAAGAGGACGACAAGCAAGCGAGCCGGGCCGCTTTCGAAGGTTTCACCGTCGACGAATCGATGATGGCACTTGCTGATGGCGGCGCCGTCTTCATGCACTGCCTTCCGGCGTACCGGGGCTTTGAGGTAGCGGCGGCAGTCATCGATGGCCCGCAGAGTGTGGTGTTTCAACAAGGTCACAATCGCCTGCACGCTTCCCGAGCCGTACTGGCGTTCCTGCTCGGTGTCAGAACTGGAGCCACCTCATGAGCAAAGTGCAACGGCAACAGGCGATCTCACGCCTCATCGAGCAGCATTCCGTCACCAACCAACCGCAACTCGTGGAACTACTCGAAGCAGAAGGCATCCCGGCCACCCAAGCAACGGTGTCGCGCGATCTCGAAGACCTGGGTGCGGTCAAGGTCCGGGTGCCCGGTGGAGCCACGGTCTACGCCGTTCCAGAGTTCGCGCCCGAACGAGTCGCACCCGTCGATCAGTTGCGGCGGGTGATGGGGGAGTGGGTCGCCGAGGTCACCCAGTCGTTCAACCTCGTCATCGTGCGCACGCCACCTGGCTGCGCGCACGTGGTGGCTTCAGCGCTCGACCGCAGCGGACTCAACGGTCTGCTGGGTACGGTCGCGGGCGACGACACCATGCTGTGCGTCGCAACCGAAGCCGTCGGAGGCGTCAACCTGGCCAACCAACTGCGCGAACTCGCCGGAATCGAGATCTGACCATGAGCGCGACCGATCACGAACCCGCAGCCGAGACCCACACACTGTGGCACGGCCGCTTCGAAGGCGGACCGGACGCGGCCCTCATGGCGTACACCGTCAGCCTGCCGTTCGACCGCCGCATGTGGCGCGACGACATCGCCGGTTCGCGTGCTCACGTGCGCGGTCTGGCACGGGTTGAGCTGCTCACCGATGCAGAGCGCGATGAGGTGCTGCGAGCGCTCGACTCGGTGTCTGCCGAGATGGAGAACGGCTCGTTCGTGTTCGTCGACAGTGACGAAGACATCCATACCGCGGTAGAGCGCCGCGTGACCGAACTCGCTGGGCCAGCCGGAGCCAAACTCCACACCGCGCGCAGCCGCAACGACCAAGTCGCAACCGACCTTCGGCTGTGGTGCAAGCGCGAACTCGTCAACGTTGCCGCTGGGCTCATTCGGTTTCCAGGAAGTGCTGCTCGAGCGGGCGGTTGCAGCAGGTCACACCTACCTGCCGGGCTACACCCATCTGCAGCGGGCGCAACCCGTGTTGCTCGCGCATCATCTCCTCGCCCATGGGTGGGCGTTCGGCCGCGACATCGATCGACTGCTGGCCACGGTCGAACGTCTCGACGTCTCCCCGCTCGGTGCTGGCGCATTGGCCGGCACGTCGCTGCCGATCGATCCGGTGGGCAACGCGGCCGACCTCGGTTTTGCCGCGGGCCTTCGACAATTCGCTCGACGCGGTGAGCGACCGCGACTTTGTCGCCGAAGCACTCTTCGATCTGGCACTCATCGGGGTGCACCTGTCGCGGATCGGCGAGGAGTGGGTGCTGTGGACCAGCGAGGAGTTCGGTTTTGCCCGACTCGACGACGGGTTTGCCACCGGCTCGTCGATGTTGCCTCAGAAGAAGAACCCAGACATCGCCGAACTCGCCCGGGGCAAGGCGGGGCGACTGATCGGCAACCTCACGGGCTTGCTCACCACGCTCAAAGGCCTGCCGCTCGCCTACAACCGTGACCTGCAAGAAGACAAAGAGGGCCTGTTCGATTCCGTCGACCAAGTCAATCTGGCGGTCATCGCGCTCACAGGCATGATCGCAACGGCGACGTTCATACCCGAACGAATGGCTGCTGCCGCCGACGCCGAGGTCACCGCTGCGACTGACCTTGCGGAGTATCTCGTTCGATGCAGGCACGCCGTTTCGAGATGCCCATGCCATCGTCGGTCAACTCGTTCGCCGCCATCTTGCAGGCGAAGGTCGCCTCGCGGATCTGGCGACGGCCGAAATCTCCGCCGAAGCTGGCGAACTCGTGAAGCCCGGCGTGGGTGTCAAGATGCGTTCGTCACCCGGAGGCGCCGGCCCGCTGCCGCTCGAGGCACAGCTGGTCGCCTACCGGGCAATGCTCGAACGTGAGCACTCAGCCATGCCGCTTGTAGTCGCCGCGAACATCGCGAACAGCCACGGGCTCACGAACGGCGGAAACGGCTGAAGGCGCGTCTGGAGCGTGCCGCGTGGGTCTCGCCACGCTCGACGCATCCTGGCCCTTGGGCTGCTCAACGACGCGAGCTGCGCTCGATGTTGCTCATCGATCAACTCGTCGGCGTCGATCCCGTAGATGTCGTCGAACATCGGCCGACCCGACTTCCGGTGCACCGGTGGCTGCCGCTTCCGTCTTGTCGAGCACCACGATGCTGTCGTACGCATGCAAGCCGCCGAGGGTGACCGTCCACTCATTCACGACGAAGTCGGGCTCCTGCGAATGAAACGCATGCATGTCATCGATGCGACTGTGTGCCCACGATATGAACGAATCGGGGTTACCCCGGTATGACTCGTAGTAGCCGCCCCAGTAGTTGGTGTGTAGATCCTCCACGAGGTACACCCCACCCTCAGCCAGATGTGGCCAGAGGTGCGTGATGGTCGCAATCTGGTGAGCAGGGAGGTGGCTGCCATCGTCGATCACGACGTCAAATTTCCCGTACTGGTCGACCAACCGTTGCAGAAATGCAGGGTCCGACTGGTCGCCCACGTGCAGCTCGATACCGGGCTCGGCCAGTTCGACCACCCGTGGTTCGATGTCGACGCCGATGATGGTGGCGCGGCGACCAAAGTACTTGCGCCACATCTGCAGGGAGCCGCCATGTGACACCCCGATTTCCAACACGTTGATCTTGCGTCCTCGGTACGGCTCGAAGTGGCGTTCGTAGATCTCGAAGTAGTGGAGCCACTTGTGCATCATCGGGCCGTCGTTATGGTCGAACTGCCACCGCAAACTGCGGGTAGGGAAGCGAAGGCGCATGACGACGACTGTATCGGTGCGTTCCGTACAGGCCGACCGAGGCGCGAAATGGTGCACCCCTGTCAATGGTGCCAGTGTGCAAACCTGTGGCATGGTCGGCCGGGACATCCGTAGCGGTGACACATCGCCCTCGTCGGGCCTTCGTCCTGGGCTGCTCGCGTCGCCTCTGTTCCACTGGTAGCCGCTTCGGCGGCGGCGCTTGATCGCGTCGATGAAGCCGCGACCGTCACCGAGCATGCCGATCGACTCGCTCCACCGGGAGTTGCGCTGTTGGTCAGCGATTCCGCATGGCTCGGCCTCAAGAACTATGCGGCAATCGACGCAATCCAAGGTTTCGATCACACGCTCGATCTCGGTTCATGTCGTCGCCGAGTCACCACGTCGTGCACGAACTACGACGACCACGTGCCCATCACCATGTACGAAGAGATCGCGAGGCGAGGGCGAACGACCAGCACGCTGATCGTCGCAACGGGCTACAACGACAGTGATCACAACTTTGTGAGCGACTTCCAACTCATCGTCGAACTCACCCGCTCGCTCGGTTACGAGCGCGTCGTGTGGTTGACACTGCGCGACAACGTCACCTATCGCTCACCAGACGGCTTCGGGTTCGGCGAGGTCTTCGCCAACAACAACGCCACGTTGAAGGCGCTCGTCGCCTCGGGCGACTTCCCGGAAGTGACGGTTGCGGACTGGTCAACGTATGCGAATTCCCACTCGGAGTGGTTTGCAGCGGACGGTATCCATGTTCGACGGGCCGGGCCGTGGGCCGCGGCCGACTACATCTCCCGCAAGATGGCGTTCCTCGATCGGCGGCCATGTGCTCGACCGCTCGCATCTGGTCAACCCGTCCAGGACCCGTGCCCCGACCCTGATCTCACAGGGCTGCAGGCCGAACTCGAATCGCTCTATCCCAGTCGGAGACCCGTACCCAGTCGATCAGTTCTTCATCGAGTGGGAAGGTCAGAGCAGTTGGCCGAACGCTCCATGGTGGGAGACGTCGGCCTAGATCACTGCCTCGTCGACCCAATGAAGCCACTCACCGTGAGGGTGGCAGTCCGCAAGGTGGCGCACCAGACCGCACACCATCGCGCCACGTCACGAGCATGAGTGAAGTGAGATTCGGCCAGCGCGGGACGGACGGAAATGGCAGATTGCTACAGAAGGCAGGGGACTCGGCGAATACCCAGGTCAGGTCGCCCAGGCGACCCAAGACGTTCGAGCTCTGCCACGTAGGCCTGCCGCTCGTGAGCGCTGAAGTAGTTCAGCACCCAGGAGTTCATCACCACTGGATGGCCAGACTGTCGAGCAGTCCCGATGGCATCTTCGAGTCCTGCGGTCGCGTCACTGCGCCGAATCTCAGTTGGCATCGATATCGCGATTTCGATCGCTGCATCGAGGCGATGAAACCGTTCCGTCTGCTCGGGCCACACGCACGCACGCAACCAGTTCCGGTCCTCGGCGTCGGCTGAGGTCGATCGGGAACTGATCGACGCCCAGCCGACCGGCGACGATAGGCATCGAAGTGACGCTCGGCTGCAGGTCGCCCCGGAGCTCGCAGACAAGTTCAACCGCCGATGCCGGCCCGACGCTCTGTTCCGGGCGCATACGAGTAGTGGAACCGATCGAGATACAAGTTGAGCCCGGCGCTCGCGCCAACGTCGACCAGGCTGAGCGGACCGATGTCTGGCGTCGATCTGGCACAACGCTGGCAGGTACAGCCGACACCGCCCCACCTCGTTGGTCTGGGTCACCTTGGTGCTGACGAGATGCACGATCTCGTCACGCCGGGCAAGGCACAATTCGTGGAAAGCGTCGAACGCTCCGTTGTACGCGAGCTTCCCCACCGTTCACAGACGGGTAGATACGCGGCTAACGCAAGGTCGGGTTCATTCAAGCACGAGCGAATGGACACTGGCGAACAGCAATACCGGAAGCTGTTGCTCTTCAGGAGCATGAGCAAGCATCTCCAACAACTCGGGTGCGGCCGCGCGTGCCGCGTGCCACCTCGGCGTACATCGGTGCTACCGACTCAAAGTCATTTGCCCATGCCTCGAACTTGACGGAGAGACCAACAAGTAATGTCCATACCTCTGTTGGAACCGTAGTGGACTGCCCTGACCGACGTCGTCGACGGGCGCGCGATGGCCGACCGGGTGTGTGTCGAGCGTCACAGCTCCAAGCGCCGCCATGCGCAAACCACCTGCTCACAGCCCTACGCTCCAGGCGGACTCGGGACCGCAAGACCCCGTCAGGACACCTCAGAGGAGGAGAAAACTTTGTTGCAAGGTTGTGTGCCGGTAACTGCAGCGCTAGCTTAGTTACTCGCCTCACGGACGGGATTACCCGCCGGAAAGGCACCAGCACCAAGCCTCCGAGTTAGCTCGATGGAAGTGCTGTGAGCTTCGGCTCCTTGAAAACGGAAGAGAAGACAGAACGCCAGTGCGGGCAGATCTTCAGGGCGACGAACACTTTCGGGTGTCCGTCGTGAGATGAATCTGTCTGTCAATTCCGCTGTCGAGCCTAACCACTCGACAGCAACAGTAATAAAATGGTTGCAAGCGTCGGCACGATCACTTCGGTGATCGATGAACGCTTGTCTTCCTGGCAAGTCAGATCGCAGTTGTCCAAGATATTCCACTTGGCTCTGCGCTCGCTAACAGTCGTTCGAGAATCGAAGCAACCGCTGAGAGACTCGACAGGCTTTTGTTGGAGAGTTTGATCCTGGCTCAGGACGAACGCTGGCGGCGTGCTTAACACATGCAAGTCGAACGAAACTCAAGGAGCTTGCTCCTGAAGGTTTAGTGGCGAACGGGTGCGTAACACGTGAGAAACCTGTCCCGAACTTGGGAATAACAACCGGAAACGGCTGCTAATACCGAATACCTTCGTAACGTCGCATGGCGAATCGAAGAAAGCTTTATGCGGTTTGGGAGGGTCTCGCGGCCTATCAGCTAGTTGGTGAGGTAATGGCTCACCAAGGCATCGACGGGTAGCTGGTCTGAGAGGATGATCAGCCACACTGGGACTGAGACACGGCCCAGACTCCTACGGGAGGCAGCAGTGGGGAATATTGCACAATGGGCGAAAGCCTGATGCAGCAACGCCGCGTGCGGGAAGAAGGCCTTAGGGTTGTAAACCGCTTTCAGTAGGGAAGAAAATGACGGTACCTACAGAAGAAGGTGCGGCCAACTACGTGCCAGCAGCCGCGGTGACACGTAGGCACCAAGCGTTGTCCGGATTTATTGGGCGTAAAGAGCTCGTAGGCGGTTTGGTAAGTCGGGTGTGAAAACTCTGGGCTCAACCCAGAGAGGCCACTCGATACTGCTATGACTTGAGTACGGTAGGGGAGTGGGGAATTTCTAGTGTAGCGGTGAAATGCGCAGATATTAGAAGGAACACCAGTGGCGAAGGCGCCACTCTGGGCCGTAACTGACGCTGAGGAGCGAAAGCATGGGTAGCAAACAGGATTAGATACCCTGGTAGTCCATGCCGTAAACGTTGGGCACTAGGTGTGGGTCTCAACCAACGAGATCCGCGCCGTCGCTAACGCATTAAGTGCCCCGCCTGGGGAGTACGGTCGCAAGACTAAAACTCAAAGGAATTGACGGGGGCCCGCACAAGCAGCGGAGCGTGTTGCTTAATTCGATGCAACGCGAAGAACCTTACCTGGGTTTGACATGTACCGAAAAGCTCTAGAGATAGGGTGTCCTTCGGGGCGGTACACAGGTGGTGCATGGCTGTCGTCAGCTCGTGTCGTGAGATGTTGGGTTAAGTCCCGCAACGAGCGCAACCCTTATCCTGTGTTGCCAGCAAGTAAAGTTGGGGACTCGCAGGAGACTGCCGGGGTCAACTCGGAGGAAGGTGGGGATGAGGTCAAGTCATCATGCCCCTTATGCCCAGGGCTGCAAACACGCTACAATGGCCGGTACAGAGGGCTGCAATCCCGCGAGGGTGAGCGAATCCCACAAAGCCGGTCTCAGTTCGGATTGGAGTCTGCAACTCGACTCCATGAAGCCGGAGTTGCTAGTAATCCTGGATCAGCACGCCAGGGTGAATACGTTCCCGGGCCTTGTACACACCGCCCGTCACACCACGAAAGTCGGTAACACCCGAAGCCGGTGGCCCAACTCGCAAGAGAGGGAGCCGTCGAAGGTGGGATCGGTGATTGGGGTGAAGTCGTAACAAGGTAGCCGTACCGGAAGGTGCGGCTGGATCACCTCCTTTCTAAGGAGTGTCTTCTCGTCTGTAGGTCGTCATCAGTACGACCCAGTCGAGACACACCTAGTTGGTGCACTGGTGGGCTGTCAGCCTCAATACTTGAGAGTCGTAGGATTCGTCCTCCTCGCTTGTACTAACGCTGACGGTTACCGTCTTCTCTTCCGTTTTGAAGGAGTTGGAAACAACACCTTCCGACGCCGCTGCGTCGAGCTCCCGGTCCGCCGGCTGCTCCGTATGCGTCACGCAACCATTCATTTGGTGCCCCTTGAGAACTGCAGAGCAAGCACGAGCATCTGCTCATCACATTCATTGACTTCGGTCGACACACGTGGTGAGCGAATAAAAGTTCGAAAGAACGATCGTATTAGTATTTTGAATTCAAGCTACAAAGAGCCAACGGTGGATGCCTTGGCGCCAAGAACCGATGAAGGACGTGAGTGACTGCGAAAAGCTACGGGGAGCCGTCGACTAGGCCTCGATCCGTAGATGTCCGAATGGGGAAACCCACCACTCGTCATGGAGTGGTACCTAGGTCTGAATACATAGGGCCTATGGAGGGAACGACGGGAATTGAAACATCTGAGTACCGTCAGGAAAGGAAAGCAACCGCGATACCCCTAGTAGCGGCGAGCGAAGAGGGTACAGACTAAACCGTGTCAGTGTCAAAGCCTGGTGGCGTTGCTGATGCGGGGTCGTGGGACGTTCATGGTGAACACCAGATCACCGAAGGAGTTACCAAGTTGCTGTGTAGAAGAACACACCTGGAAAGGTGGGCCATAGTGGGTAATAGCCCCGTATTTTAAACGCAAGCAGCCTCCTGAACCCATCCCAAGTAGCGCCGGGACCGAGCAAACCGGCGTGAATCTGCGGGGACCACCCCGTAAGTCTAAATATTCCTTGGCGACCGATAGTGAACCAGTACCGTGAGGGAAAGGTGAAAAGTACCCCGGGAGGGGAGTGAAATAGTACCTGAAACCGTTGGTTTACAAGCAGTTAAAGAGTCGTCATACCTTCGGGTATGGCCTCGATAGCGTGCCTTTTGAAGAATGAGCCTGCGAGTTATGGTATGTGGCAAGGTTAACCAGTGATGGGGAGCCGAAGCGAAAGCGAGTCTGAATAGGGCGTTGAGTCGCATGCTGTAGACCCGAAGCCAAGTGATCTATGCATGGCCAGGTTGAAGCGAGGGTAAGACCTCGTGGAGGACCGAACCCACGAAGGCGAAAACTTCGGGGATGAGCTGTGTATAGGGGTGAAAGGCCAATCAAACTTGGCGATAGCTGGTTCTCCTCGAAATGCATCTAGGTGCAGCGTTGCATGTTCAGTGTTGGAGGTAGAGCACTGATTGGGCTAGGGGACCTACAAGTTTACCGAACTCAGTCAAACTCCGAATGCCAACACTCCAGAGTGCAGCAGTGAGACCACGGGGGATGAGCTTCGTTGGTCGAAAGGGAAACAGCCCAGACCGTCAGCTAAGGCCCCAAATTCTGAACTAAGTGGTAAACGATGTGGGATTGCTTAGACAGCCAGGAGGTTGGCTTAGAAGCAGCCACCCTTGAAAGAGTGCGTAATAGCTCACTGGTCGAGTGATCCTGCGCGGACAATGTAACGGGGCTAAGTTCAGAGCCGAAGCTACGGGTTCGTACGTAAGTACGAGCGGTAGAGGAGCGTCGATGCTGCAGTGAAGCCGGCGTGGAAACGTCCTGTGGAGCGGTATCGAGTGAGAATGCAGGCATGAGTAGCGAGAGAGGGGTGAGAAACCCCTCCGCCGTAAGCCCAAGGATTCCTGGGGAAGGCTTTTCCACCCAGGGTTAGTCGGGAGCTAAGGCGAGGCCGAAAGGCGTAGTCGATGCACAACTGGTTAATATTCCAGTACCACCGTGTTCGCGTCAGGTCCAAGAGTGGCAACGTTGGGGCTGTTGACTTCGGTCAACGAGCCGACCGAGCTGCTGGCGGATAGCTGAAGGGGGACGCAGGAGGGTAGGTGAACCCGGGCGTTGGTAGACCCGGGGTAAGCGTGTAGGAGGATTCCGATGAGAGTTGGAGTCATTAACTCTGAGACGTGATGCCGAGACATAAGTCGAAGTCACTGATCCCATGCTGCCAAGAAAATCCCAGCAGCGAGTTGACACGGTGCCCGTACCCCAAACCGACACAGGTGGGCGGGTAGAGAATACCAAGGCGATCGGGAGAACTATGGTTAAGGAACTCGGCAAATTGCATCCGTAACTTCGGGAGAAGGATGACCCTCATTGGTGACGAGATTTACTCTCCGAGCTGACGAGGGTGGCACAGACCAGGGGGTAGCGACTGTTTACCAAAAACACAGCAGCGTGCGAAGCCGCAAGGCGCTGTATACGCTGTGACGCCTGCCCAATGCTGGAAGGTCACGGGGAACGGTTAGTTCTTAGGAGCGAAGCTGTGAACCTAAGCCCCAGTGAATGGCGGCCGTAACTATAACGGTCCTAAGGTAGCGAAATTCCTTGTCGGGTAAGTTCCGACCTGCACGAATGGCGTAACGACTTCCCCACTGTCTCAACCATAGACCCGGCGAAATTGAAGTACGAGTAAAGATGCTCGTTAGCTGCGGAAGGACGGAAAGACCCCGTGAACCTTTACTATAACTTGGTGTTGAGTCTTGAACTGCGTTGTGTAGGATAGGTGGGAGACTTGGAAGCATTGGCGCTAGCCAGTGTGGAGTCGTTGTTGAAATACCACCCTGCGTATTTTGGGGCTCTAACTTGGGTCCATTATCTGGATCAGGAACAGCGCCAGGCGGGTAGTTTGACTGGGGCGGTCGCCTCCTAAAATGTAACGGAGGCGCTCAAAGGTTCCCTCAGGCTGGTTGGTAATCAGCCGTCGAGTGCAATGACACAAGGGAGCTTGACTGCGAGACCTACAAGTCGAGCAGGTACGAAAGTAGGACATAGTGACCCGGCCATCGCTTGTGGAAGCGTGGTCGCTCAACGGATAAAAGGTACTCCGGGGATAACAGGCTAATCTTTCCCAAGAGTCCATATCGACGGAAAGGTTTGGCACCTCGATGTCGGCTCATCGCATCCTGGGGCTGAAGCAGGTCCCAAGGGTTGGGCTGTTCGCCCATTAAAGCGGTACGCGAGCTGGGTTCAGAACGTCGTGAGACAGTTCGGTCCCTATCCTCCGCAGCCGAAGGAATATTGACGAAGGCTATCCCTAGTACGAGAGGACCGGGATGGACGGAGCTCTGGTGTGTCTGTTGTCCTGCCAAGGGCATGGCAGATTAGCCACCTCCGGAAAGGATAACCGCTGAAAGCATCTAAGTGGGAAACCTGTTCGAAGATGAGTATTCCCATGACGTTAAGTCAGTAAGGCCCGTGGCGAGACCACCACGTTGATAGGCCGGAAGTGTAAGTGTGGTAACACACTCAGCTGACCGGTACTAATCGGCCGAGGGCTTGAATTCTTACTAATGATTCGCTCGTGCTTGCTCTGGAGTCCTGAAGGGTGCACACCCTTTGACAACAAGTTTCCGGTGGCCTTAGCGACAGGGTCACACCCGTTCCCATCTCGAACACGGAAGTTAAGCCTGTCAGCGCCGATGGTACTTGGGGGTAGACCCCCTGGGAGAGTAGGACGCCGCCGGAATTTATCGAACAAAGAGCGTCGACCTTCGGGTCGGCGCTCTTTGACGTTTTCCGGCCACGCCGGCAATGGAGTTGCCGGTTTCCCGGGCATTCGTTTCCGGGCATCACTTCGTCTTGTGACTCATGGCGATCGTGTCGTCGATCGGCGCGGTTCAGGATTGTGTGTCGTAGCATTGTTGGCCATGCCTGAAGACGGATCCCCACGACCGCGTACCGGTGGCCCCTCGGGTGGTCGCGGACGAAGCGGCCCATCAAGCAGCTCAAAGGGCGCTCGTTCGGGCGATAGTCGTCCAGCTGGTGGCAGCGGTGGGCGCCCGAGCGACGCGAAGTGGCCGTTCCAGTGCGGGCGGCCGCCCGTCGGCGGCGGCGCGGGTGGGTCGAGCGGGTGGCGCGCGGGGTGGACGTTCGAGTGGCGGCAATGCAGGTCGCTCCGGTGGTGCAGGTGGTGGTCGACCGAGTGGTACTGCCGGTGGGTCTGGTCGGTCAACTGCGGGTTGGAGCACGTTCGAGTGGAGCGGCAGTGCAGGTCGAGTCCAGCGGTTCGGGTGGAAATCGACGAAGACTGGTGCCGGCCGGCCCGGTGGAATCGGGCGGTTCGCGTTCCAGGAGGATCTGGCGGCGGCGGTCGCTACGGCGGCGGCGATTCCGACGGCAGATCAGGCTCGAGTCGTTACGGCAGTGGTGGGTCCGGTCGCTCTGGCTCGGCTCGGCCGAGCTCTGGCGGCGGTCGGCCGTCTGCGGGACGTTCAACGTCCGGAGGGTACGGCGTGAATGCCCGTCGGTCTGACGGCACAGCCGATCGGACAACGTTCAACCGGAGCACCGGAGGTCGGACCTCGTCGGGTGGGAACGATCGGCGACCCGGTGCGCCACGCGAATGATCGCGGTTCTGTTCCAGCCGACGGACATCGGGCGCCCCGCCGCTTTTATCGACGCGCGTCCTAGTGATCGTCGAGGCGACGGGGCAGGCGATCGCGGCAAGAACTTCCGGCGCGACGGTCGGTCGGGTGATGGTCGGTCCGGCGAGCGGAATGGTGGCGGCGCGGGCAGACCGGGAGATCGCCAGGGTGGTCGTGGCAGGGAGACGTTTGGTCGCCCCGAGCCACGTACCGATGCCGAGCGGCGGGCTGCAGAAGTTCGAGAAACCCGTGGGCCGCGCCGGACCGTACGAACACCCGACATGGAGCGCGAGGCGATTGAGACGCGAGAAGTCGAGCAGTGGGTCGATGAAGGTTCGTTGCGTGACGAAGCGGTCGCTGCGACCAAGCGCGCCACCGTTCGGCGCTGCCGACGTCGATGCGGAGATCGCGCCCGACGTGGTCGCGGAAATTCAGGCTGCTATCGATCCGCAACGCGCCAAGCGGCTCACCGATCGGCTGGCATCAGCCTCCGCTGCACTCGATCGTGATCGTTTCGAAGAGGCGCTGCGTATGGTCACCCCGCTACGCCGTGACTTGCCGCAGGTGGCGGCAGTGCATGAGGTGTCGGGTCTGGCCTCGTATCGGCTGGGCAAATGGCGCCAGGCTGCAGCCTCGCTTGAACTCGCACGCCAACTTCGCCCCGACCCGGCGCTGTTGCCGGTGCTCGCAGATTGTTACCGCGGTCTCAAGCGCTGGAACGATGTCGAGAGTGTGTGGAATGACCTGCGAGCGGCGTCGCCAACTCATGAGGTGATGTCAGAAGGCCGCATCGTTGCGGCGAGCGCATTGGCGGACCGCGGGGAACTCAAGGCAGCGATCGCGCTCATGATGACGGGGGAGAAACCTCCCAAGAAGGTGCGCCCATATCACCTTCGGCAGTGGTATGTGTTGGCCGATCTGCATGACCGAGCGGGAGATTCCATTACGGCGGCGCGATGGTTCCGTGAGATCGCCGCCCACGACGCCGGTTTCGCAGACGTGCGTGATCGGCTCCGGGCGCTGGGCAGGTAGCCGGTCGGGTCCAGTCGGTACCCTCGGGTCCATGGGCAAGCCGTTCTTCAGAGCAGGTGTCGTTGCAGTGGTGCGACGATCAAATGGCGACCTCATGGCATTCGAGCGGGCGGATGTCACCGGCGAATGGCAGCTTCCCCAAGGCGGAGTCGACGCGGGGGAGTCATTGGTAACAGCCGCCTGGCGCGAGTTGCGCGAAGAGACGGGACTCACCGAAGCGGACGTTCGTCTGGTCGGGGAGTACCCGGACTGGACGGTGTACGCGTGGCCCGAGGGTGTGGTGACCGGGCGTCGCAGCGACCGGCTGGGGCAAGCGCATCGTTGGTTCTTCTTTGAGCCGATTCGTGACGACATCGAGCCCACGCCAGACGGTTTGGAGTTCCGATCGTGGAAATGGATGGATGCGTCGTCGTTGATCGATGGAGTGGTCGACTTCCGGCAGCGGCCATATCGGCAGGTGCTCGGTGGCTGATCTCTTCAGTGCTGCGGCCGCAGAAAGACTCAAGGCATCTGCGCCGCTTGCGGCAAGGTTGCGACCGCGGACCATCGATGACGTTGTGGGGCAGGAGCACCTGGTCGGACCCGGCCGACCGTTACGGCGTCTCGTAGAACAGGACCGCCTCACGTCTGCCATCTTCTGGGGTCCGCCGGGTACGGGAAAGACGACGCTGGCCCTTGCAGTAGCAGGTTCCACCGCTCGCGCCTTTGATCAGTTGTCGGCCGTGACTGCTGGGGTGAAAGACGTACGGTCGGTCATCGAACAGGCGCGGCACCGATTGGGTGAACGCGGGCAAGGAACAATTCTCTTCCTCGACGAAATCCACCGCTTCAGCAAGGCCCAGCAGGATGCGCTCCTTCCTGCGGTGGAAGACGGCACACTGACCTTGATCGGGGCGACGACCGAGAATCCGTTCTTCGAGGTCAACCCTCCCCTTCGCAGCCGGTCGACCCTGTTTCGGCTCGAACCGCTCGACGAAACGGCGTTGCGGCAGTTGGTGCTCCGCGGCCTGGACGCCGAGGGGACCACCGCCTCCAGCGATGCGATCGATCTGCTGGTTCATCGATCAGGCGGTGACGGTCGCCAGATTCTGACCTCGCTCGAGGTCGCCACTGCGCTCGCACACCCTGGCGCAGTGAACCTCGAACACGCCGAAGCGGCACTTGGCACGAGTGCATTGCGCTACGGGCGTGACGACCACTACGACGTCATCAGTGCATTCATCAAGTCCATGCGCGGATCGGATCCCGACGCCTCGATCTACTGGCTGGCCCGGATGCTCGAGGCCGGCGAAGATGCACGATTCATCGTGCGCCGAATTGTCATCTTTGCCAGCGAAGACGTTGGAATGGCCGATCCAACCGCCTTGCAGGTAGCGGTGGCCGCAGCGCAGGCGGTCGAGCACGTCGGACTGCCGGAGGCGCAGCTCAACTTGGCCCAGGCAGTCATCCATATGGCGACTGCGCCCAAGAGCAACAGCGCTACCTTGGCGATCTTTGCTGCTCGGTCAGCAATTCAGGATGGCGCCATTGGCGAGGTGCCGGCTCATTTGCGAGACGGCCACTATCAGGGTGCTGCAACCATCGGGCACGGCGCCGGCTATCGTACCCTCACGAAGCGCCGACCGGCTGGGTAGATCAGCAATACCTTCCCGACACCCTGGTGAACGAGCGTTACTACAACCCCACGGCCCACGGCAGCGAGCAAATGATTCTCGAGCGAATGCAGCAGCTGCGGGATGGCCGCACCTCGTTCTGACGGTTACCTCCCCCGGATCTCGAGTGCTCGGCTACCCTGAGGAGATGTCCGCTGGAGATCTCGCCGTCACGCTCGCGGCCTTGCTCTGCGCGCTTGGGTTCGCAGCGCTCGTTGTGGTTCTCGTTCGCGTGCTCGACGCGCTGGGTGCCCTGCGACGAGAAGTCGATGCCCTTCGAAGCGAAACAAAGCCACTGTTGGCCGAGATGCGCCTGAGCACCGACGAGGCGCGATCTGCAATGGCGATCGCCCGCAGTGACCTCGAGCGCTTCGATCGGGTGATCGGGTCGGCAGAGGCCATCAGCGATGCGATGGAAGGCTCTGGCCGCGTCGCTCGCAATCTGTTCTCAGCTCCGGTGATCAAAGTGGCGGGTCTCGCCACAGGAACCAGTCGTGCCGTGCGCCGGCTCAAGGGTGCCGATACCGGAGCCGTGGTTGTGTCCGTTCACAGCGGTCGCTCGACGAAGCCATCGAAATCAGCTCGCAAGTCATCTGATGAGAGAAGGCAAGCATGAGACGGCTCACGTGGTTCGTCGGCGGTGTTGCCGCGGGCGCAACCGGCGTGGGTTACGCCAAGAAGAAGGTCAGCCGCACTGTCAAGCGGACTACCGAGACTCTGTCGCCGAAGAACGTGGCCAAGTCTGCGTCAAGCAAGGTGCGTGATAAGGCGAGCGACGTGGCGGACGCCGTCCGCGAAGGCCGCGCTGCCGGAAAGGCACGAGAGAACGAGCTGCGCGCTCGTCGTGACCACGTGGTCGAGCCAATCGATGATCGACTCGGCCCTGATGACCTGCTGCTCGTAGACGGTCAGCCAGTCGAGAACGGTCGAGTCATCGTGCTGAAGAAGAAGTAGGCGGCCGTCGTCGGCATGGTTGAAGCTCGAGCAACGACCGAGCTACGTGATGAACTGCGTCGTGTCCTCGGAACGCACCGAGTACGGGACAGCCGAACCGAATTGGCGTTGTACCGCAAGGACGCCTCCACCATGTCGGGCGGGGCATCGATCGTCTGTTTTCCTGAAACAACAAGCGAGGTGCAGGCGTGCGTGGCACTGTGCGCGAAACACCGTGTTGCATTCGTGGCCCGCGGCTCTGGTACAGGGTTGGCGGGCGGTGCGGTGCCGCTCGACGGCGCAGTCGTCATCGTGACGTCGAAGATGAACCAGGTGCTGTCCGTCGACCCGGTACACCGTCTTGCATGGGTGCAACCAGGGGTGCTGAATCTCGACCTGTCTCGACACGTCGAAGACCTCGGACTGCATTTCGCTCCAGACCCGAGCAGTCAACAAACGTGTTCCATCGGCGGCAACGTTGCCAACAACGCAGGTGGGCCGCACTGCCTCGCAGACGGCGTCACAGCGGCGCACATCTTGGCGATCGAGGTCGTACTACCGGACGGATCGCTGACAACGCTCGGCGGTGAAGAACCAGACCCGCCCGGGTTCGATCTGCGCGGCGTATTCGTCGGCAGCGAAGGGATGCTTGGTATCGCTACCAAGATCTGCGTACGACTCACACCGAACCCGCCAGCGGTACGCACGATGCTGTTCGACTTCGATACCGTCGAGGCCGGCGCTCACACGGTGTCGGGGATCATCGCTGCGGGGATTGTGCCCGCAGCGGTGGAGATGATGGACCAGCTGTGTCTGCAGGCGGTCGAGGCGTACATTCATGCGGGCCTTCCGGTCGATGCGGCGGCGGCGCTGCTGGTCGAGGTGGTCGGGCTGCCGAGCGGCCTCGAACAAGAGACAGAACTTGTTGTTCAGATCGCAACCGACCATGGCGTCCGCTCGATACGGGTCGCGCAGGACGATGAAGAACGAGCCTTGCTCTGGAAGGGTCGGAAGTCGGCGTTTGGGGCAATCGCTCGCATACAGCCCGATTACTACCTTCACGACACCGTCGTGCCGAGAGCCGCGCTTCCCGGAGTGCTCGCCGAGGTGTACGCGATCGCTCGCCGGCACGACCTGCAAGTGCTGAACGTGTTCCATGCCGGCGATGGGAATTTGCATCCGCTGCTCATTTTTGATGCTCGCATCCCTGGAACTCTCGAGCGCGTCCATGCTGCTGGCGCCGAGATTGTGCAGGCCTCCGTCGCGGCGGGCGGGGTGTTGAGCGGCGAGCACGGAATCGGTCTGGAGAAGCGCGATTACATGCACCTGATGTTTTCCGCCGTCGACTTAGCCGCCCAACAGTCGTTGCGAAACGCGTTTGACCCGGCGCAGCTGTCGAACCCAGGCAAGGTGCTGCCCAGCCCGGCGCGATGCAGCGACATTCACTCCGTCCCAGACGGCGCCTGGATCTGACCTCCCCGCAATGCATGAACTCTCGGAATTTGCGGAGGAGGTCGGATCGGTTGGGCAGGTGACGGTCGCCGGCATGGCAACTCGGGGTGGGCCGGTTGAAGACGTGCGCACCGTCATGGCGCCCGCCGGCATTTACGATGTGCAACCCGAGGAGATGACCATTCGCTGCGGGGCCGGTACACCGGTGGAGATGATCGACGAAGCTCTGGCCAGATTCGGTCAGTGTGTCGCAGTGCCGCCCGCAGGCACGATTGGTGGGGCACTGGCAGTGGCCGATAGCGGCCTGCGCCGGTTGCGATACGGACCTGTACGCGACACGGTCCTTCAAATTCGATACGTCAACGCTGACGGGATGTTGGTGAAAGCTGGTGGTCCGACTGTCAAGAACGTCAGCGGTTTCGACCTGTGTCGGCTGATGGTGGGCGCACATGGCACGCTCGGGTTTCTCGCGGAAGTGATCCTGCGCACACGGCCACGGGCACCGTTCGAGCAATGGTTCGTGAGCCGCAGGGAACCTAGCGAGTTGCAGAAGCTGCTCTATCGCCCCACGTCGATGTTGTGGAACGGTGAACTCGTGTGGGTGCTGCTCGAAGGGCACGTCGACGACGTGCAGGCTCAAGCGGCGCTGGCGCGGCTCGAGCCGGGAGATCCGCCGGAACTACCGCGCGGTGGACGCTGGTCGGTTCGACCGTCCGAGATCGGGCAACTCCTTGGCACTGGGCGCTTCGTCGCCGAAGTCGGAGTCGGCGTGGTGCATCACGAATCGGCCCCACCGCCTCGCGTGGTCGACCCAGTCATCGCTGACCTACACCATCGAATCAAGCACGAGTTCGACCCGATTGGGCGGTTCAACCCCGGCGTCGACGTGCTGGCCCTCGTGTGATGTGAAGGATCAGGACTGGTCAGCGAGAAACAGCTCAAAGTCGTGAGCACGGCTACGGTGCTTTGCAGTGCTGAAGTTGGATGCGGATGAACTGAATGCTTGTGTGGGGTGCGGGTTGTGTTTGCCGCATTGCCCGACGTTTCGGGTGACTGGGGAAGAAGCGCTGTCGCCGCGTGGACGGATCGATGCGATGCGGGGGGTTCAACTTCGCGACAGCCCAGTCGATACTGAGTTCGTGCAGTTCATGGCGACCTGTGTGCAGTGCCGTGGATGCGAGCCGGCATGCCCCAGCGGTGTTCCGTACGGCCGGCTGATCGAGGGCACCCGCACCGAACTCGCGGCTACTGGCAAACTCACGCCCTGGTGGCAGCGGGTCGGGTTCTCTCTGCTGCCGCGGCACCGGCTGCTGCTCGTCGGATCGTCCGGTCTCGCGGTCGCTCAACGGGCGCGACTTGTACCAAAACGACTCGGGCTCGGTCGCTTGCCGTTGCGCCGGGGGAGCGCCGTGGCTGCAACGGCCTCAGTGGCCGGCGCAGACGCTTGGCTGTTCACTGGCTGTGTGATGGATGCGTGGATGCGCGACACACATCGCTCTACCGCCAAGGTCCTCACGGCTCTTGGCGTGCGCTACGCAGTACCGGGTGGCGGTGGAAGCTGCTGTGGCGCGTTACACGTACATGCCGGCCTTCACGGTGAGGCAACCGGCTTGGCCGAGCGAGTCATGGCGTCGATGCCAGGCGAGGCGCCGATCCTGGTGAATTCCGCCGGCTGTGGCGCCGCACTCAAAGAGTACGGCCACTTAGTCGGCACAGCCGCAGCCGCGGCATTCGCAGCGCGGGTATTCGACATTCATGAATGGGTTGCACCGAGACTGAACGACCTGCCGGGTTTGCGCGCGACGGGCGGCGCCGTAATCGTGCAGGATCCATGTCACCTTCGTCATGTCCAACGGGCTCACTTGCCGGTTCGCACCGTGATCTCGGCCATTGCGACAGTGGTGGAACTCGACGACGACGGACTGTGCTGCGGAGCCGGTGGTGCCTATTCAGCTCTGGAACCTGAACTGGCTGCCTCGATTCGCGATCGGAAGGTGTTGGCAATAGATCGCGCTGTCGATCGAACTGTTGATCGAGCCACCGTCAAGGGCAAGGTCACCACCTTGGTAAGTGCGAACCCGGGGTGCAGCATGCATCTGCAACAGGTGCTCGCCGATCGTGGCATAGCAGTTCGCCACCCGATCGATCTGTTGGCCGAGTCGCTCCTGTGAGCGGCGACGAGGACATCGAGCGCTTGGCGGATCGCCTCGAATCGATCGTCGAAGATTTGGATGAGTTGGCGTTTGACAGGCTGAGAGAAGCGGCATCAGATGGAGCGACCCAACGTCCAGCGCTTGACAAAGAGCTCACCAGAGCGCGTCGGTCCGTCGAGAAGGCCGCCCACATCCTGCGATCGATCGACGCATCCCGCTGAGGGGGGTAACGGCAGGCCTCGCTATACGTAGGTGTTGACGACGTCGATCAAGCCCCGTAGTTCCGCGAAGCCTTGTCGGTTGAAGTCGAGGACGAGGCGGGCTAAATCGACATGGTCGTTCTGGCGAAGTTCGACTGAGTATGGCTTTGTGCGTCGGATCTCGCCTGACTTCACCAGGTGGGCAAACTGTCGGTTGAGTGCTGCCAGCTGCTGGTCAGTGGGCGCCTGACGTAGCCGAATGATGAGGTGATTGCCGACGGATCGAATGCTGTGGTAGTTGGCGTAGAACTTCTCGATCTCCTGCACCGTTGTATCGCATGAATCGGTGACGCGGTAGAGCGACGTGTCAGCGCGAGCGACCAGACCTCGGCGTACCAACTGACTCCTGACGAACCCGTCGATTTCCTGCCAAAACGGATCGCCGGGCGACTCGAGGAACACGATGGGCACCGGGAGGCCCTTTCCCGTTTGGGTGAGCGTGAGCAACTCGAACGTCTCGTCGAGCGTGCCAAAGCCGCCCGGCAAACACACGAACGCGGAGCTCTCTTTCACGAGCATCAACTTGCGAGTGAAGAAGTACTTCATCGAGACGTACTTGGCGTCGCCGGCGATGATGGAGTTCGCGCCGGACTCGAACGGTAGGCGAATCGACACACCGATCGAGTTCTCGACACCGGCGCCTTCCATGCCGGCGTGCATGATTCCAGGGCCGGCGCCGGTGACGACCATCCAACCGGCATCGGCGAGTTTGCGGGCCACCTGCTTCGCCAACTCGTACAGCGGGTCGTGATCCCGGATGCGGGCCGAACCGAAGATCGTGACCTTGCGAATGCCGTCATACGGCTCGAACATCGCAAAGGCATCGCGCATCTCGGTGATGGCTGCAAGAGCGATCTTCAGATCGAGTTGATCTGGCTCATCGCCGATCAAACCGAGGACTTCGGAAACGAATTCGGCCGAGATACGAAAGTCCTTCGAAACTCCCATCTCGTTCAGCAACTTTTCGATGCGCGGGTCGTCGGAGGTGGGCACACTGGTCAACATGACAAATCGACTGTACGGCTCGCGCTGGCATGGTGCGGCGATTGGTGTGTTGTCGACTGTCGCCGGCCTCGGCCATGGCGCACCTCGTTGCCGGGTTCAACCGGAACGCTGCGTCGCCAGTGATCGCCGTGGGTGGGGAGTTCATCGACGTGGTCCCGCCATGGTTGAAGGATCTTGCAATCGACTGGTTTGGTACCAACGACAAGATCGCGTTGAAGGCGGGCATTTACAGCATGTTGCTCCTGCTCGGCGCAGTCATCGGGATCATGGCGGTTCGAGACAATCGGGCCGGTGCGTACTCGGCCACCGTGGCGATTGGATTCATCGGAGCGTGGGCGGTGTTGATGCGACCCGACCCGACGTTTGTCAAGCTGCTCCCTACCATCGTCGGTACGGCGGTGTCGCTCGGCGTCCTCTGGTGGCTTGCCCCTAGGCCAGAACCAGTTGTCGCAGCAGTAGGTGCGCCTCTATCGATGGAGACAGCTATGAACTCGGCTGCGGGTGCTCCGGTCGAGCGACGTTCGTTCCTGGCGTCGGCGGGAGCGATTGCAGGTGTGACAGTGCTCGCGGCCGGTCTGGGGGAGCGGTTGGCGCGACGATTCGATGTAGGCGATGAGATCGCCTCGCTCACCCTGCCCGAGCCGGCCGACACGCTGCCGCCAGCGATACCGTCACCGGCATCGACGACGCCGGGAGCGCCCGCGTCAGCCAGCTCGACGACTGGCGGTGCTGTAGCGGGTCCCACCGACTTCGGCATCGAGGGTGTTGAAGCGTTCCAAGTTCCGACCAACGACTTCTACCGCATCGATACTGCCTTGTCAGTGCCTCAAGTACCACGCGACTCATGGTCATTGAGGGTTCATGGCATGGTCGACAACGAACTGAAGATCACCTTCGACGAGCTGATCGCCCGACCAACGATCGAGCGCTACATCACGCTGTCGTGCGTGTCGAACGAGGTGGGTGGCGGGCTCGTCGGCAACGCTCGGTTCCAGGGCGTGTTGATGAGCGACCTGCTGAACGAGGCAGGTATCCAAGATGGGGCGACCCAAGTGGTCAGCCGATCGATCGATGGTTGGAACTGCGGGTCGCCCACATCGGCCATCATGGATGGCCGCGATGCCATGCTCGCGTTCGGCATGAATGGTGAACCGCTCCCTGCCGAACACGGCTACCCGGTACGACTTGTCGTGCCGGGTCTGTACGGCTACGTGTCGGCGACGAAATGGGTGACCGACATCGAACTCACCACATGGGACGCATTCGACGGCTACTGGGTGCCGCGTGGCTGGTCAAAGGAGGGGCCGGTGAAGACCATGGCTCGGATCGATCGCCCAACACGCAGCGGTGGCATCACCGCAAACGCCGACGGTGTCGTTGACATTGCCGGGCTCGCCTGGGCGGTGCACCGCGGCATCTCGAAGGTCGAAGTGCAGATCGACGAGGGTGAGTGGTTGGAATGCGAGCTTGCCGGTGTGCCGTCAGACGACACGTGGCGACAGTGGCGTTACCGCTGGGCTGACGCTGCGACCGGTGATCACGAAGTGAGAGCACGTGCGTACGACGGCTCGGGTGAACCCCAGCCGGTCGGCCCGAAGTCGGTTGCACCAGACGGCGCAGAGGGTTACCACCGGGTACGTTTCAGCGTTCGGTAACTCGGCGTCAGCCGGCCCGGAGTTCGGTTGCCTTTGCGTCGAGGGCATCGATGAGTTCGTCGAAACTCTTGATGAATGCGTCGACGCCCTCGCGTTCGAGCTTGGCTGCTACCTCGTCCATGTCGATACCGAGATCGGCCAACCCTTGCCAGACGGCATCGGTAGCTGCAGGATCAGCATCGACCGTACGGGTGACGGTGCCATGATCTGCGAACGCGTTCAACGTGTCTTCAGGAAGCGTGTTGACCGAATTCGGGCCGATCAGCTGATCGACGTACAACACATCGGAATAGGTGGGGTTCTTCGTGCCTGTTGACGCCCAGAGCGGGCGTTGCACGCGAGCGCCGCGAGCAGCGAGCGCATCCCAGCGGGGCCCCGCGAACGTCTCGGCGAAGGCTCGGTATGCAAGCTGGCCCTGTGCGAGTGCGGCCTTACCGCGCAACTCGAGCGCTTCGGGCGTGCCGATGGCGTCGAGCCGGCGATCGACTTCGACGTCGACTCGACTGATGAAGAAGCTGGCAACACTGGCAACTTGCGCCAGGTTGGCGCTGCTGTCTGCAGCGAAGGTTTCGAGCCCGGCGATGTACGCCTCCATCACGGCGGCGTATCGTTCGAGCGAGAAAATCAGCGTGACATTGATGCTGCGGCCTTCGGAGATCATCTGCTGAATCGCCTGCAGACCTTCCTGCGTGGCTGGGATCTTCACCATGAGATTGCGGCGATGGATGCGCGTGTGAAGCTCGCGGGCTGCCGAAGTGGTGCCAGGGCCGTCGTGCGCCAGCCCGGGATCGACTTCAACCGACACATAGCCGTCGGCTCCGTCGGTCTCGTCGTACACGCGTGAGAACACGTCGCACGCTCCATGGATGTCTGACAACACCATCGCCCAATAGTCGTCGATGACTGGGTGCTCGTCGGCTGCGAGCGCTGCGAACTGCTCGTCGTAGTCGGGCGAACCCTGGATGGCCTTTTGGAAGATCGACGGATTCGAGGTGAGGCCACGGACGCCACGATCGCGAATGGCGGCGAGCTGCCCTGACGTGAGGTAGCTGCGCTTCAGGTTGTCGAGCCATGGGCTCTGGCCCTGCTCGGCCGAGAGCGCGGTGAGACGATTCATGACGAACTCCGTTCCAAAAGTGCGGTTGCCCGCTGAGCGACGTTGGTGGGGTTGATGCCGAGCTGGTCGAGCACCAGTTCTCCGGGTGCGCTTGCGCCGAACCGGTCGATGCTGACCACGTCGTCGGCGTAGCGGTGCCAGCCCATTGCGACGCCAGCCTCTACCGCGAGCACCGGAACACCGGTGGGGAACAGGCTGACTTGAAACTCAGCAGGCTGGGAGTCGAAACGGTCCCACGAGGGCATCGAGATCGACGCGGGCAGAAACGCCGGCCGCGGCAAGATCTTGCGCAGCAGCGACACAAACCGCTACCTCGCTACCTGTGCCCACGAGCACCACATCGGGCTCTTCGCTGTCTGAACCGCCGAGAACCAACCCGGCGCCCGTCGCCACGGCCGAGCCGTCGGTGACCACCGGGATGTCTTGGCGACTGAGCACCAACACCGTGGGCCCGTCGTGCTCGACCGCGTCGCGCCAGGCCGCCGACGTCTCGTTCGCGTCGGCCGGACGGATGACGTGCAGGTCTGGAATGGCACGCAACGTGGCAAGGTGCTCTACCGGCTGATGGGTAGGGCCGTCTTCGCCGACGCCGACCGAATCGTGCGTGAAGATGAACCCGACTTTTGCCTTGGACAACGCAGCGAGGCGGACGGGCGGGCGCATGTAGTCGAGGAAGACGAAGAACGTGCCGCCGACGGGAATGATGCCACCGTGGAGCGCCATGCCAACCATGGCCGAACCCATACCGTGCTCGCGAACGCCGAAGTGGATCTGGCGACCGCCGGGATTGTGGAGACCTTGCGGGGTCTGCCCGGCGAGTTTCGTTCCAGTGTTTCCGGTGAGATCGGCAGACCCGGCCACGAGCCCGGGCAGCTTTGGCAGTGTGGCGTCGAAGGCAGACTGGATCGCCTTGCGGGTTGCAACCATCTTGCCCATCTCGTACGTGGGCAGGTCGTCAGCCCAACCCGCAAGCCCGGTGGCGTTCCAACTGGCCTTCCACTCGGGCGTTGCTGTGATGGCTGCCGACGAGTTGTTCCAGGCTTCTCGCGTGGAGCGGCCGCGCTCGGCGGCGAGGCTCTGGTAGCTGGAGACGACACCGGAGGGCGCCCAGAACGGCTCGTCGGGGATTCCCATGACTTCTTTGGTGCGGGTGACATCGGCCGCTGTGAACGCAAGGCCGTGTGCGTGCGGATCGTCGGTGTGGTCGGGGGACGGGTAGCCGATGTGGGTCCGGAGCACGAGGAGGCTTGGCTTGTCGGTAACCGCTTTGGCCGCCAGGAGCGCGGCTTCGAGGGCGTCGAGGTCGTTGCCCACCTCACCCAACTCGACGACGTCCCATCCGTAACTGCGGAAGCGGTCGGCCGTGTGGTCGGTGAACGCGAGTTCGGTGATGCCGTCGATGGTGATGTGGTTGTCGTCGTAGACGCAGATGAGCTTGCCAAGGCCAAGGTGGCCGGCGAGCGACGCCGCCTCGTGCGACACACCTTCCATGAGACACCCGTCGCCGGCGATGACGTATGTGAAGTGATCGACGGCGTCGGAGCCGTATTGGTCGCCCAGCAGTCGTTCGGCAATTGCCATTCCTACTGCGTTGGCGACGCCCTGGCCGAGCGGGCCGGTGGTGACCTCGATCCCGGGTGTGTGGCCAGCCTCGGGATGACCGGGTGTTCGCGAACCCCACTGGCGGAACTGCTTGATGTCGTCGAGCGTGAGGGCGTCGGCGCCGCCGGAAGCGGTGAGGTACAGCATGGCGTATTGGAGGATCGACGCGTGGCCGGCCGACAGTACGAACCGATCTCGGTCGGGCCAGGCAACGTCGGACGGATCGAACTTCAGGACCCGGCTGTACAGCACGTGAGCGAGCGGTGCGAGTGCCATTGCGGTGCCCTGGTGGCCGCTGTTGGCGGCGAGCGGGGCGTCCATCGCGAAACCGCGAATGATATTGACAACCTGCTGGTCGAAATCGGTGCTGTGAGACATCGGCAAGAAACCTACTCGGCGGGTGGGAGCAGGGTGAAGGGCACCACGTGCCACGGCCCACGCCCCACCCGACAGTGGGCGAACACCTGCCGGTATGAGTCGAAGCTGAGTTCGCCCTTGACGAGTCGATACGTGAACTTGCCCGGTTCCACCGTGAAGGGGCTGACATTGCGAGCAAGTGGCTCTCCCGCGGCGACTGCTTCATCGGTTTCGGGGTGAGCGAGGTCGGTGCGGAAGACCACTTCGAACACCCCTTGGCCGCTGACACCCTCCGGGCAGAAGATCAATCCGACGAGGTGCGGCGAGATGGTGACCGGCGCTGGCGACGGCGCGGCCATGGAGAACATCGCACCGGTGAGGTCGATTCGGGTTGACGGCCCGGGCGCCTGTCGCATCTCGAAGTTTTCGACGAAGAGTGCAGAGACGATCTGCATACGATCGAGCATGGTTCGAGGGTACCGTCAGGACTTGCGCCCGAGCCAGGCGGTGCGATCGCGGCATCACGCACGCGCCCCAAAGTGCGCGAGGATGTTCGGAACATGGACGACGACGCCACTCGGTGGGACGCCCGCTACGACGGACTCGAGGCAGACGAGCCCACGAGGCCGATCGGACTCGACGCACTGTCGGTTCCCGCCGGGGGTTTGTGTCTTGACGTTGCGTGCGGTCTGGGTGCACAGGCGGTGTGGGCCGCCCAGAATGGTTTCGACGTGATTGCACTCGACGTGTCTCCGGTTGCTGTCGACGCCACGAAGCGCTTCGCTCACCTGCACGGGGTCGACCACGTCGTGGAGGCGCGTGTACACGACCTCGATCAGGGCCTACCTCATGACGTCATCGGCGAATGTTCGTTGGTTGTCTGCCAGAAGTTCCGCGATCCGTTGCTCTATCCGCGGTTGGTCAACGCACTCACCGACGACGGCGTGTTAGTGGTGACAGTCCTCTCCGAGGTCGGTTTGGATGGCGAACCGGGGCCGTTCCACGCTCGTCCGGGCGACCTGGTGCGGACGTTTTGTGAGCTCGATGTGGACATCGTCAGCCACACAGAAGCTGGCGGACTCGCGACCCTCGTGGCGCGCCGTCGCTCAACCTGACGGCGTCCGACCAGGTATGCGCATCAACATTCGATAGCTCCCGGCAGACGGCACGTCGCCGAACACGCGGGAGTCGACCGCGCCGACCGCGTCTGCGTTGTCGGACAGTGCCCGAAATCGAGTGCCGTCGACTTCGCCGACTCGTTTCACCAGCCAGAAGCCTGGCCGCTTCGGGTGTTCGAACATGCGAACCTGGCCCGGCCTCACGCGGTTCGTCCGCCAGCCGATGAGTCCGTCACCGGGGTGCAGGGTGGGAATCATGGAATCCTCGGCCACCACGAAACGCTTCAGCCGCATCGCGCAGAAGGTTTCGTTGCGGCCACGGTGGGAAGTGTAGTTTCTCAAGCAGTTCCGTCCCTCGAGTAAGGAGAACCTAGATGTTCACTCGTTTGTTTGCCACAGCCACGGTGGCGCACGCCCACTGCGACCTGTACTGCGGCGTCTACGACCCGGCGCAGGCCAAGATTGAAGCCCTCTCGTGCCTCAAGACGGTCAACAAGTACAACGACTCGACCGATGAGCACTTCCGCACTCGTGCGATTCTCGTGAAAGAGCAGCGCGCCGAAGAAGTCAAGCATCACCTCATGGTGCTCTGGGCAGACTTCTTTGCGCCCGACCACTTCGCCCAGTTCCCGCAGTTGCACCAGCTGTTCTGGGATGCGATTCACCAGGCGGGCGAAGTGAAGAAGTCCACGGAGGCTGCAGCGTGCGAGAAGTTGCTCGCCCTGATCGACGACATCGCGGACGTGTTCTGGCAGACCGAAAAGGCGAAGGGGATGGGCGTTTACCCGCCAGCCTGACGAGTCCCGACCTGTACATTGGCTTCCGTGCGTCTACCAGCGGTAGACGTCTGGAGCCACAATGACCGATCTTGATCCGCAACTCAGCACGAGAAATCAAATTCTTGCCGGAGGCGTTGTCGTGTTTTGCGAGCGCCGGCTACGAAGGAACGTCGCTGAACGACATTGCGGCCGGAGTAGGCATTCGTCGTCCGAGTTTGCTCCACCACTTTGCGTCGAAGGAACTCCTGTATCAGGAGGTTTTCGAGCACCTGCTGTCCGATTGGTTCGAACGGCTGACCGGGGCAATCTCGTCGACTGAGACCGGCTGGAAAAAGGTCGAGTTGGTCCTGCGTGCGGGTTTCCGCTTCTTCGCCGACAATCCCGACTATGTCCGTATGGTTCGACGGGAGGCTCTCGACGCCGGAGACCATACAGCCGTCGACCTCGCTGCGGTGCTACGGCCTATGTTCGACCTCGCCGCCGACTATTTCGAGCGGGAAATGGACGACGGTAACTTCGTTCGTCAAGATGCCCGCCAGTTGCTGATCACCGGCTATGGGGCGCTCTTGAGCTACTTCTCAGATGTCCCATTCCTCGAGGGGCTGCTCGACGTGTCACCACTGTCTCCAGCCGCACTCACTGCTCGAGAAGAGCACGTGGTCGCATTCTTTCGATCGGCGCTCTTGCACTGAGCGATCCCACCAGGTGATGGTGCCGCGCCCGGAATGTCGGTCGCGTACGACAACGCTAGGTACCGTGGTCACCGCATGAATCACACGCTGTCTGAAGCCGACTCCAAGGAGCTGCTCGTTCCGTATGGCCTTCCAGTGCCAGGTGAGCAGGTCGTCGAGACCGCCGACGCGGCTGGCGTCGCCGCCGCCGACCTCGGCTTTCCGGTAGTCGCCAAGCTGATGGGCGATGCGATTGCTCATAAGACCGAGCGCGGTCTCGTGCGACTCAACCTGGGTAGCCCTGAAGCTGTTGTTGCAGCGGCCGCCGAGCTGCTGGCCGCGGCCACCCCCGAGGACGGTGACGTGTCGGTGCTCGTCGCGCCCATGATTCGCGGCAACCGTGAACTCATCGCCGGTCTGATCCGCGATCCGCAGTTCGGTGCAACGGTGATGCTTGGTGTTGGCGGCATCCTGGCCGAAGCGGTGGCCGACGTGTGCTTTCGTCCGGCCCCGATTGACGACGTCACCGCTGGCGAACTCATCGACTCGCTGGCAACTCAGAAACTCCTTGGGCCGTTCCGTGGTGAAGCCGCCGTCGATCGTGGAGCGCTCGTTCGTCTGTTGGTGGGGCTAGGCGAACTGTCGGTCGATCGACCAGATGTGCTCAGCGTCGACGTCAACCCGCTCATCGTCACGCCAGACGGCCTTCCCATCGCCGTCGACGCGCTCGTCGAGGTGGGCACACCACCGTCGATGGCACACGCACCCATGCGGTCGCGTCCGTCGGACGCGCAGTTCGCTGCACTGTTCGATCCGCGGGGAGTGTTGATCACGGGCGCGTCGACGCATCCAGGGAAGTTCGGGTTCGTCTCACTCCACAACCTGCTCGCGTCTGGCTATGCGGGTGGCGTGTACGCCACGAACATGAAGCGCGAGGAGGTATTGGGCATTCGTACGGTCGCAGACATCGATGTGCTTCCCGGCAGCCCGACCGATCCGGTGATCGACTTGGTGTTCGTGTGTACGCCAGCGGGCGCGAACCCCGACATTCTGCGCGCTTGCGCTGCCAAGGGCATTCGTGCAGCGTTTCTCACCTCGGCGGGCTACGGCGAAGCCGGAGAGGAAGGTGTGGCCGATCAGCGCGAGCTCGTCGTATTGGCCGACGAGCTCGGCATCTTGTTGGCTGGCCCCAATGGCCAGGGGGTGGTGTCGACACCGGCCAGTCTCTGCGCTCAGATCGTCGCGCCCTACCCGCCGGCCGGAACCATCGGGGTCGCCAGCCAGTCCGGCAACTTTGTGTCCAGCTTCCTGAACTCTGGCCGCGTTCGTCCGGGGTAGGTATCAGTCGCGCCGTGTCGGCCGGCAATGCCGCAGCTGTCAGCGTTGCTGATTATCTCGACTTCTATGCCGACGACCCTGCGACCAAGGTGTCGCTGGCATATGTCGAAGGCATCACCGACGGTGCTGGGTTGATGACGTCGTCTCGGTGACGCAGCCGCACGTAAGCCGCTTGTGCTGCTCAAAGGCGGGTCCACCGACGGTGGCGCACAAGCGGCGGCCAGCCACACGGGTGCTCTTGCGGCCGACGACAAAGTGTTTGACGGTGCGTGCAAGGCGTATGGCATCACACGAGCTGCGACGGTGGAACAGGCATACGAGGCGGCGGCAACGTTCGCCACGCAGCCGTTGCCCAGCGGTCCGCAGGTGGTCGTGCTGACCACGGCAGGCGGCTGGGGCGTGGTGACAGCCGATGCGATCACCCGCGACCCAGACCTGGAACTCTTGGAACTTCCAGACGACCTGAAGGCCGCGATCGACGAGCACCTGCCTGCTCGGTGGAGCCGAAATAACCCGGTTGACTGCGCTGGCGGCGAAACCCGTGACACGATTCCTACCGTGATGTCTCTCATTGCCAATCACGCCGACGTGGATGCGATCATCTATATCGGGCTGGGAATTCAGTCGAACCAGGCGCGGCTCATGCGCGAGGGACGCTTCTATCCGGGTCATGGCCTCGAGCGGATCGTCGAGTACCACGAACGTCAAGACACTAGATTCGCAGAAACCGCTGCGGCGTCTGAGCGAGTCCACCGGCAAGCCGATCCTCACCGCAACCGAACTGGCACTCGCCGACCCCGACAATGCCGGGCCCGTTGCGGTACGTGCCAGCGGTCGCCTGTGCTACCCGTCTGGCGATCGCGCCGTGATCAGCGCTCGGCCACCTCTACCGCTACTCACGACACCGCCATCGACGGTCGTGAGCCACGATCCCACCATGCGTCCAGAACCGGGTCGATCCGCCGGGCGACCGTCGGCCCGCCGCGCACATCATCGCAACGGAGCGGGGCCGATGGTCGTCTTGGCTGTTGCGGCGCTCGTCCCAGCGCTGCTGTTGTGGTCGTTGTCTCGTTGGGCGAGATGATCAGGCGGCCGTCGCCGATGATGCGGTTCCTGCATCGGTTGAGCACGGTTGCTCCGCCGACCGATGTGCCTCCGGCGCTGAGCACGGGTCTGCTGTCGATACGCCGAACTGCTTCGATGCTGTCGAACGACCTCAACCTGGACGCATTCCAAGGTGCTGTGGCCCCGCTGCTCGACATGCTGAATGGCCAATCGTGCGCAATGGTGACGCTGGACGGTCAACTCGTGGGCGCCCGCAATGAGATGGTGCCTGTCATTCCCGCCAGCAATCAAAAGGTTCTCGTAGCAGCGGTGGCGCTCGATGTGCTGGGGCCGGACTTTGTGTTCACGACGAATCTCGTCGGCCCAGCGCCGTCGGGTGGTGTCATTGCCGGTGATGTCTTCCTGGTTGGCGGTGGCGACGCCTTATTGTCGGGGGAGTGGTACGAGGCGGCGGCGCTCGACACGAACCCTGCGTTCAACACGACGCCCATCGATGATCTCGCCCGCCAACTGGTGGCCGCTGGTGTGACCGAGATCCGCGGGGTGGTTCGTGGAGACGGCTCCCGCTACGACGACGAGTGGTACGTGTCGACCTGGGGCGAGGGAGTCGCCGGGTTGGAAGCCGGCCCCTACGACGCCCTGCTCGTGAACGACGCAGGGTGCAAGGCGACGAGCAGCGCAGTAGCGATCCTGGCGAGGCCGGAGCTCGTGAATTCGTTCGAATCCTGGGCGAGAACGGCATCACCGTGTCGGGCGGCGCAGGCTGTCGGCACGGCGCCAGCAGGCGAGACCGCTCTTGGCGACGGTGAACTCGCAACCGCTGCCAGCAGTGCTGGAAGAGATGCTCACGAACAGCGACAACAACACTGCCGAGTTGATGGTCAAGGAGATTGGACTTGCCGTGAACGGCACCGGCACCCGCCAAGCCGGTCTCGACGCGATGGCTGCCAGCATCAACGACTGGGGTGTCGACACGACCGGGCTGGTGCTTGCAGATGGGAGCGGGCTCAGCCTCGACAATCGTGTCACCTGTACCACGCTGGTCGGAGTGCTGGAACACGCCGGCGCCGACAGCGCCGTCGGTGGCGGACTCGCGGTCGCCGGCGAGACCGGGACGCTCGCGTCGGTGTTCACCGAGACGCCAATGGCTGGGCGGCTGCTGGGCAAGACCGGCACGCTGAACAACTTTCCCATCGACGCAGATCCCCCAGCAGTCAAGACGCTGGCTGGTTACCTTCCGGTCGATGGCGGGGGCGAGATCGTGTTCGCGTTACTCCTCAACGGCCCGACGATTTCTGACCAGAGCGAGTACCGGTCGCTGTGGGCCCGAACTGGCGACCTCGCTCGACTCGTTTCCGGCTGTGGCAAGCCCGGTAGCGCTGGGTCCGCGATGAATACTCGTCGCGGACCGTCGGTGCTATTGCTACTCGCAGCGGCGACCCTTCCCGCAGTTGTGTTGGCAGGCACCTGGCAGTACGCCGAGGCAAATGTTCCGCCACCGTCAACCACCACCACGACGACGGTGCCGCCAGCACCGGAACCGGAGTTGGCCACCGAGCTGCTGTCGTTTCGTCGGTACCCAGAGCCGTTGGCACGGACGCGCCGCCGCAGCAGCGACGGCTGATCGCCTGGCATCGGTGGTGCAGTCGATGACCGGCGACATGGTCACGGGCTCTTGCTTGCAAGTTGTCAGCGGCGGTCAGGTAATCGCCGAGTTCGACCCGATGTGCCTCGGTGATCCCCGCCAGCAATCAGAAACTGTTGACCGCTGCCGTTGCACTCGACGTGTTGGGTTCCGACTTTCGCTTCACAACAGAACTCTTGGGCGCACCTCCCGTTGGCGGTGTGATTACTGGAGATGTGTATCTCGTTGGCAGTGGAGACCCATTGCTGGACTCGGCATTGATTCCCGACCCACAGAAATACCCTGCCTTCAACACCACAGCGGTCGAAGCGCTCGCAGACCAACTGGTCGCGCAGGGCGTCACGTTGATCGAAGGTGAACTCGTGGGCGACGGCAGTCGCTACGACGACGAGTTTCGAGTGCCGAGTTGGGGAGATGACATCACCAGCTCGGAAGCTGGTCCATATGACGCACTACTCATCGACGACGGGCAGATCACCGCTGGCAACTATGGGCTCGAGCCAAATCGGGCTGCTGCCCGAGTGTTCGTCGATCTGTTGCTGGCGCGAGGTGTCGCGGTGCCGCTGGGGCCAGCGAACCGAACCATGCCCGCGGACCCGCCACTCGTCGGTCCTTGCGTCGGTCCAATCGGCGCCACTCAGCGACATCGTTGTCGAGATGTTGCACACCAGCGACGACAACACTGCGGAGATGCTCATCAAAGAGGTCGGATTCGCCACGTCAGGTGCGGGCACTCGTCAGGCCGGCCTTGACGCAGCATTCGCGAAGTTGGTCGAGTGGGGCATTCCGACCGATGGAGTTGTCGCCTGCCGACGGTTCTGGCCTGAGCCGCGAGAACAGGCTGACATGTACGGCATTGATCG
Organism: uncultured Actinomycetota bacterium; assembly: GCA_963738275.1. Classification (GTDB taxonomy): domain Bacteria; phylum Actinomycetota; class Acidimicrobiia; order Acidimicrobiales; family Ilumatobacteraceae; genus Ilumatobacter. Next base: position 368,396 of record CAVTVY010000013.1, on the reverse strand, counting down.
GTTTGATGACGACCACACCGGTGTCGGCCGATCTGGTGTCGTTCATGCCAGTCGCCGGGCGCGACGGCACGCTGCGCGATCAAATGCTCGGAACACCTGCCGAGGGGGTCTTGCACGCCAAGACCGGTTCGCTCACCGGCGTCAAAGCACTCTCCGGTCAGATGCGCGATCGAACCCAACGAACGGTGGAGTTTGCTCTGGTGCTCAACGGCGAAGGCGTCAATCAACCGGATGTGTATGAACCTGCGTGGGTTCAGCTCGTGGAACTGATCGCCGAGCTGCCGGTTTCAGTTGATCCCTGACCTGGCATCATTTGCGCCGCGTTGACGAGCAGCAACTCTCCCGAGCGGCGATGTCCTGCGGTCTCTTCAGGCTTGCTCGATACGCGCCAGGGGTCATTCCGACCACGCGATTGAAATGCCGCGTCAGAGCGCTTTGGTCGTAGTAGCCACACTCGGCGGCGATGACGCTCAGCGAATCTGATCGTGGAGTTCAATCGGACGAGCACGGCCTCCAGTCTGAAACGAAGGAGTACCTGCTTCACGCTGAGTCCGAGCGACCGTTTGACGCGCGCGTTCCAACTGTGTCGGCGTCAGCCCGGCGGTCGACGGCCATGTCAGCGACGCTGATTGGTTCGGTGGCTCGCTCACGGGCGAACGCCAGGGCAGCCGCGACGCCAGCGTGAGCGCTCGCCGCAGTCGGCAGGAGCGCGGAGATCAACCGACACGCTCGCGATGGCGAAAGGTGATGAAGTCGGCCCGATGATCGTCTTGCTGGTGACGTACCACCCGGTCGAGCCATCGGGCCGCAGTATCAGTTCCAACTGATTCCGCAGCGGTTGTCCGGTGGCGAGCAGCCGAGCATCCTGGGCTTCATACGACGCCGCCAGATCCTCAGGGAAGACGTCGGTAGCCCGTGTGCCGAGTACCTCATCGACACTGCCCCGACCGGTGCGATCGACGAAGGCTTGGTTGACCGCCAAGTACGAGCCGCTGGTGGACTTCACGCAGAACATCACATGCGGCACGTCGGTGAAGAGGTCGGCCATCGCGGCGACGACGCCTTCGTGCAACGGAAGACATACAACGAAGATTGGGTCGCGGCGATGGGTGCAGTGTGCCACGCCCCTGTACTACCCGTCGAACCTTGGTCTCTTGTATCGAATCGACGCTGGTGATGCAGTTTTGATCCAAGACCTGGGTTGTTTGATGGAAGCATGGCCGCCGCAGCTTCCGGAACCGATCTGACTCTTGCTGGCAAGGGCGTCGCGGAAGTGCCTGGTGATGCCGATGCTCAAGCTGTCGAGCGTGCGATCGCACTCGCTGCGGCCATGCTCGCCCAGTCGCAGGCCGATTCGAGTCAGGGCAGAGAGCCGGCAACTCGCACGTCTTGGTCGGCTGATCAATGACGCCGACGGACGTGAACTCGTACAGGCCCTCACCGACGAAGTGCTGAGAATCGACGGGCACGCGCCGTGCTGCGCGAAGATTCAGGGATCTGGTTCGGGAGCTTGGGGTGCCCTCATCCCTTGGGCGCGTCGACGGGCTCATGCTGCGGATGGGGGCGCTGCTGGCGCCTGTGGTGCCGCGGTTGGTCATGCCGTCTGGTCATTCGGCGCATCCGATCTGAGACACACGGCGTCGTGCTGCCAGCCGAAGACGGCCCGTTTGCAGCCCATGCCGCAGCCCGTGCTGCGCAGTCGGTTCGCCTGAATGTGAACGTGTTGGGCGAAGCGATTCTCTCCGATCAGGAGGCTGCTCGCCGGCTGGCCGCCGTTCGATCGCGTCTGGCCCGCCACGACGTCGACTACGTGTCGGTGAAGATCTCTGCGCTGTGCGCCAATCTCGACCCCTTGGCGTTCGACGACAGCGTGCGGCGGGCGAGCACCACGCTGCGCGTGCTTGTACCGCGATGCAATGGCTACCACACCGCCGAAGTTCGTGAACCTTGACATGGAGGAGTTCAAAGACCTCGACCTCACTGTTGCCACGTTCACCGCGGTGTTGGCAGAACCAGAGTTTGAGGGCCTCAATGCGGGGATCGTGCTTCAGGCGTATCTTCCGGATTCGCACGGGGCACTGGAAACGACTCGGGGACTGGGCTCAACGGCGGTACGAGCGAACAGGCGCAACGATCAAGATTCGGTTGGTCAAAGGCGCCAACCTTGCGATGGAACAGGTGGATGCCGAGCAGCATGGGTGGTCACAAGCGCCGTACGCGACGAAAGCCGACGTCGATGCCAGCTACAAGCGGATGCTCGACTCTGCGCTTCGACCGGCGTGGTCGTCGTCGGTTCGAATCGGTCTCGCCAGTCACAATTTGTTCGATGTCGCCTGGGCGCTGGTGCTACGCGATGGCCTCGACGACCCGAAGCGCATCGAGTTCGAAATGCTGGAAGGTATGGCACCTGCTCAGGCGAGGGCCGTCAATGAAGCTGCGGGAGGGTTGTTGCTGTACGCGCCTGTGGTCGCACGCGACGACGTCGACTCGAGCATTGCCTATCTGTCGCGACGTTTCGACGAGAACACGTCGCCAGACAACTTTCTTCGAGCGCTTTTCACGTTGAGGCCGGGGAGCCCCGAGTTCGCAGACCAGGCGGGTCGATTCCGTACAGCGGTGCAACTGCGCAACTCGATTTCCACCACGAGTCGCCGCGCTGAACGTCCTGCGCCTGTGTCGGCGGGCTTCGACAACGAGCCCGACTCGGACTTCAGTGTCGAGTCGGTTCGGTTGGAGGCCGCGGCGAAGGTGCCGTCGATTGCCGTCACGTTGATCGAGTCGGTCAGCGAAATCGACAAGGTCGTTGCCACTGCGCGCGCCGCGCCAGCCAGCTGGGCCGTTTCATCGTTGGCCTCGCGTCGAGACTTGTTGGAAGGGGCGGCAGACGTCATGGCCCAGCAACGATTCTCGACGCTTGCGGTGATGTCCGATGAGGCCGGCAAGACCCTGCGCGAAGGCGACCCCGAAGTGAGCGAAGCCATCGACTTTGCTCGCTACTACGGCTCGGTTGGCCTCGACGAGGTGTCAGCGGCACAAGGCGATGGTGTGGACGTGTCGGCGGTTGGCGTCGTGTTGGTCGTGTCCCCTTGGAATTTCCCGTACGCGATTCCCGCTGGCGGCGTCTGCGCTGCGCTGGCGGCCGGGAACGCCGTGATCCTCAAGCCGGCGCCCGAGACTCGCAAGACTGCTCGGTTGCTCGTCGAGCAGTTGTGGGCTGCCGGCGTTCCTGAAGATCTCCTTCAGTACGTCGCCTGCGACGACAACGAAGTTGGCCAGCACCTTGTCACACACCCAGACATCGACACCGTGGTGCTGACCGGCGCCTACGACACCGCCCGAATGTTCGTCGGTTGGCGCCCGGAGATGCGTCTGCTGGCGGAGACCAGTGGAAAGAATGCGATGGTCATCACCGCGGCTGCGGACATCGACGCCGCCTTGAAGGATCTGGTGCGATCTGCGTTCGGTCACGCCGGGCAGAAATGCAGCGCGGCGAGTCTCGCCATCATCGAGGCGTCGGTGTACGACAGCCCCACGTTCTTGGGTCGCCTCGCCGACGCGGTGACCAGTCTGCGGGTGGGTTGGCCGAGCGAACCTGCGACGATCATGGGCCCGTTGATCAACGCTCCGACCGGCAATCTGCTGCGGGCTCTGACGGTTTTGGAGCCGGGGGAGAGGTGGCTGGTGGAGCCCACACGGCTCGACGACGAGACGGGCCGATTGTGGACCCCGGGAGTTCGGTTGGGGGTGTTGGAGAACTCTTGGTTTCACCTCACTGAATGCTTCGGACCAGTGCTGGGCGTGATGCGTGCCGACAACCTGGACCACGCCATCCGGATGCAGAACGCAACCGAGTACGGACTCACCGGTGGAATCCAGTCACTTGATCCCGCCGAGATTGGCGTGTGGCTCGACCGGGTGGAGGTAGGTAATGCGTACGTCAACCGCCACATCACTGGCGCGGTGGTGCAACGGCAACCGTTTGGCGGGTGGAAGCGGTCGTCTGTTGGTGCAGCCGCAAAAGCGGGCGGCCCTGGCTACGTGCTCAGTCTGAGCAACGTCTCGGCAACGGATGTGACGGCTCGTTCGAGTCTCGATGCGGCCTGGACCAAACATTTCGCCGATGCAACGGACGCCAGTGGCTTGCGCAGCGAGCGCAACCTGCTGCGGTATCGGCCGCTTTCCGGCGTTGCGGTACGGGTTCCGGCCTCTCCCGTCAACTCAGCTGCGGCTGCAAGCCTCGACTGGATGTTGGCCGCGGCCAAACGGTGCGATGTGCCAACCATGGTTTCGGTGGACGAGTCTGACGAGGTGTTCTTGGCAAGATTGGATCAGTGCCCCGCGATCGAGCGCGTGCGCAGCGCGACCCCGGTGAGCTCCGAGTTGAGGTTGGCGTTGCTCGACCGAGGTATCGTTCTCGACGTGACGCCTGCGGCCGGCACAGCTCGCCTGGAGTTGGGTCACTGGTTGAAGGAGCAGGCGATCAGCGAAGCCACCCACCGGTACGGACGCCTCGTGCCATCGGTCTTCGACCGCCAGTGACACCGACCCGCGATCCAGCGACGTAGTTGGATCGACGACGGGATGTAGAAAGTAGACATGGACGAGAAGCCGTGGCGACTTCCGATGTTTCCCCTCGGGACAGTTGTGCTGCCAGGCGGCTCGTTGCCGTTGCACATCTTCGAGCCGCGGTATCGGCAACTGATGGGCGATCTGCTGGCGAGTGATCAGGCGCCGATGGAATTCGGCACGGTCATGATTGAACGCGGTCGGGAAGTCGGAGGGGGCGAACAGCGAAGCAACGTGGGAACGATCGTGTCGATCATCGATGTTCGAGTTGCCAGCGATGGGCGGTTCGCAGTGGCGGCCGTAGGAACCGCACGATTGCGTGTGGTGGAATGGCTCGCCGACGACCCGTACCCGCTCGCCATGGTGACCCGTTGGGCAGACGAACCCGCGTCACCGGGGGTGCCAGCGGTAGACGCCACCACGATCGATCGCCTGCGCGACCAGCTTGAACGCTGTTACCAGGCCGCTCGAGAACTCGGCGATCATGTGCCGGAGCGGTTACCCATGACGTCGTTCGATCCGGAGGAAGCGGTGTACGAGCTGGCTTCCTGGTCACCGATCACTGCCGCCGATACCTACGCAGTGTTGGCATCGCCGTCGTTGTTGCGGCGGGTGGATGTGCTCACCGCAGCGCTCGATGACGCTGAGGCAGTGCTGAAGTTCCGCGGTTCGTGATAGAAACTGCGGTCATGGGTAGTGAGATCTCCGACACCACGAAGCGTCGCGAAGATGCGTCGATCGGTGAAGTCGTCGAATACGTCAAGACGTACGCCAAGCAGGAGACGATTGGCCCGCTGAAAGGGGCCGGTCGTTGGATCGGTTTCGGAGCGGCGGGTGCGATCTTCTTGGGCCTCGGACTCTCGCTGCTGTTGCTCGGCTTGCTGCGACTGCTGCAATCGGAGTGGACCCGTTCAGCGAGGGGTCGGCTCTCGTGGCTGTCATATCTCGTCGTGCTGATCGTTTGCGTCGCACTGCTCGTACTCGTGCTCATGCGTATCAACAAGACGTTCCTCAACAAGGACCAGAAGTAACTATGGCTAAGACGCAACCTCCCGTCGGCAAGATCACACCCGAAGACCTCGAAAATAAGCTGCGCGCCTTTCAGGGCGGTATTCAGGGCAAGGTCGCCTCGAAGAAAAATACCTTGGTGGCAGCCGGTAGCAGTGGCGTCATGCTGCTGCTGATCGTCTTCTTCTTGCTCGGTAAGCGAAGCGGCAAGAGGAAGACCACCCTCGTCGAGATTCGGCGTATCTGACCGATGGCTCTCATTCCGCGCATGTTGCGCCCGGCGATCGTCATTCGCCGCAAGGCGCTGTACTCGGGCATCTTCGGTGACAGCATGCTGTGGAAGGGCATCGCAGTGTGGGTGTTCGGCAGGTCGGTGCTGAAGAAGGTGGCAGGCAGGAACGTCGAGGTGATCGACGTGTCAGCTCTGCGCTCGGGTCGGTTGATGACGATCCAAACCATCACGCCAACGAGTCGTCGAGCGCGAAAGAAGCTTGCCAGGAAAGGCACGCCAGCCCCAACGGTGAAGCAGTACCGAGCCACGTCCCGCGCCGAGGCCGCGGCGATTCGCGACGCTCGTCGATCCCGGAAACGATGATTGTTCGATTGCGTCAGCCGCGCCGCGAGATCACGGTCGACGGAGCGCGCGGCGTCAACGAACTCCTCGACGAGCTTGCCTTGAATCGTGAGTCCCATCTGGTGATTCGCAACGGAACGCTCGTTCCCGGCGATGCCAGGCTGGGCGCAGACGACGTCATCGAAATCCGTCCGGTCATTTCCGGGGGCTGACGCATGAACGGTTCGAAGTGCCGGGTGTGCAAACAGCCAGCGATCATCGACTTGCCGCGACACAACGCCAACTTTTGTGCCGAACACCTGCTGCAGTTGTGCCGACGCCAGGTGGAAAAGGCAATTGCAGACCACGACATGCTGTCGAAAGACGACAAGATCCTGGTTGCGGTGAGCGGCGGAAAGGATTCGTTGGCGGTCTGGGACATTCTGGTCGAACTCGGATACCACGCTGATGGCCTGTACATCGGGCTGGGCATCGGCGAGTACAGCGACGTCAGCCACGACTACACCAGGGAATTCGCGGACTCCCGTGGTCTGCACTTGCGCACGATCGATCTCCGCGGAGAGTACGGGTACGACGTGCCTACTGCGGCCAAGGTGACCAAACGGGTGCCCTGTTCTGCGTGTGGACTGTCGAAGCGACACCTGTTCGACGAGGCGGCGTTGGCGGGCGGTTACGACGTCGTGGTCACGGGCCACAACCTCGATGACGAGGCGGCAGTCTTGTTCGGCAATGCACTGCGTTGGGACGTGGAGTATCTGGCTCGGCAGTACCCGGTGCTCGCGGCCCGCGACGGTTTCCCGAAGAAGGTGAAGCCGCTCGTCCGTCTGACCGAGCGTGAGATGGCGGCTTGGTGCATCGTGCGTGGTATCGACTACCAGGTGGAAGAGTGCCCCATGGCGTTGGGCAACAAGCACCTGGCCTACAAAGAGGCATTGAATGCCATCGAGCGTGAGTCACCCGGCTCGAAGTCGGCGTTTTATCTCAACTTTGTCGAGCGGATGTCGCCGATTCTGGCTGGACTGAACGAGGCTGCAACTGGCGGTCTCAACAACTGTTCGGTCTGCGGGTCGCCCACCACGAGCGAAACCTGTGCGTTTTGTCGGCTGCAAGAGCGCGTCAGCGGTCATGATCCGGTTCCGGTGGAGCTCGTGCTGTCGAAGAAGGGCCGCAAGGCGTACCTCGCTGGACGACAGTGACCTGATCGGTCGCCGACCGTGGGATTGGGCGTCACGGGGCCATACTGACGCGGTGAAGGCACTGGAAGCTGGCGATCGAGTCATGTTGCTCGACGCCAAGAAACGGCGATACCTGCTCAACCTGGTGGATGCGGGTGAGTTTCACACGCACGCGGGGTTCGTGCCCCACGTAGAGATCATCGGGCAGTTCGAAGGCGCAGTGGTCAAGAGCACGAAAGGTGCCGAGTACACCGTGTTGCGGCCAACCCTCGAGGACTATGTGCTCGAGATGCCGCGCGGCGCTCAGGTCATCTACCCGAAAGACCTGGCGCCCATCTGCATGCTCGCGGATATCGGCCCAGGTATGAGGGTGTTCGAGACCGGTATCGGCTCCGGCGCGTTGTCGACCACGATGTTGCGCTGGGGAGCCGACATCGTCGGATTCGAAATCCGCGAAGACTTCGCCAATCGGGCTCGGGCAAACGTGCGCGAGTTCCTTGGCGATGCGGTGCTCGATCGGTATGAGATCCACATCGCCGACAGCTACGAGGGTATTCCGGCCGAGCTGGGCATGTTCGACCGAGCCGTGCTCGATCTTCCCGAGCCTTGGCAGGTCATTCCGCATCTCGAACACGTACTCGCGCCTGGCGGAGTTTGCGTGGCGTACACGCCCCAGATCACCCAAGCGGTACAAGTTCGCGAGGAGCTCAAAGGCCGCTGGATCGACGTGCGCACGATCGAGGTATTGCATCGCGGCTGGCACATCGAAGGCCAAGCAGTACGCCCCGATCACCGCATGGTGGCGCACACAGCGTTTCTCACGGTGGGGCGATTTCTCGGCAAGGGCAGTCGGGCCATGCGCACCGATGACCGCACCGAACGTTTCGGCGGCGACCGAATCAAACGTTGATCAACTGACCTGCCTCGCTTCGAGCACAGCGAGGTCGCGCGTGGCGTAACGGAGATGTCCGCACTCTTCAGCCATCACCGTTCGCAGGCAGTCGCGTACCGTTCGACGTTCGTCGGGGAAATCTGGCATTGGTGACCGCAGTGACATCTGTTCGAGGCCATCGTCGGTGAGCGAGCTCATGACCGTGCGCACTGCGGTCAGTCGGTCGTTTCGAACCTCGAATACCTCGCTCGATGACGGCTCGGCTTCCGGATCAAGCCCGATCGCGGTGGCGTCTGCCTCGGGCAGTTCGCTGTGGGAGATACCGATTCGGTGGAACACGGCAGGCTCTACCAGGCATCCCAACCACGCGTCTGTGGCAAAGATGAGATGTCGAAGCGTCTCGTTGAACGACCATTCGTCGTCGACTTGCTCGTCGAGTGACCACTCGGGAAGTTGTAGCGCTCGAGTCGTTGCGCCGCTCCAAAGTTGCTCGATCAGTGCCCACATGCGTCTGAAGTCGTCTGCGGTCTTGACGGATCTCAGTTGCACCCGTTCCGGGTGGAGTCGGTCGAGTTCGGCCTGCACGAAGTCGGTGACGTCGATGTCGTTGACGAGCACCGTGCCGAGGTAGCCGGAGATGTTCACATCCCGGAGGTAGGAGTTCGTGATCTTGAACCGGCTGACATCGCAATCGCGCAGGGTCAATCCGGAACAGTCAGCATTGATGAATCGTGCGTCTTTGAATGCATCGGTGTCACGAAACTCTGCGGTCATGGCACTTGTCTACTTGTTCGATGGTGCGGTGTTTGCTGCCAGGTCATGTGCCGCAGAAGGTGCGGAAGGTTTGGAGGAATCTTGGGTGGCTGGGCGTCGCTAGGTCTATGTCGTCTGGGCGGTCGTCGAATGGGTTCGACAGCACATCGAGCAGTCGTTCGAACGGTGCGTAATCGCCCCCGACGGCAGCATCCAACGTTGCTTCGACGTGTTCGTTGCGGGCGATGAACAACGGGTTGGTGGCGAGCATCGTCGCACGCCGCCCGGGCGATCGGTTCCTCGGAACAGCGTCGAAGATATCGACCTAGCCATTCGTCGAGAAGGACGGGATCTGGGAACAAACCCCGAACCAACGCTTCGTCGCCATCGTGCCCGTCATTGCCGTGAACGAAGCTCAGCGCTCTCCAACCTTGGGTGAGATCGACGCTGTGAGCGCCCAAGAGCCCCAGCCAGTCGTCGGCGAGTGCCTGGTCGTCATCGTGCTCCGCGCCGAGCCCGAGCTTGCGACGTAGCTCGCGGAGATACGCGGATTCAAATGCAGGACGGAATTGCTCGACCGCCTCGGTCGCGAACGCGACCGCTTCGTCGGAGTCATCGCTGATATGGGGGAGAAGGGCCTCGGCGAGGCGGGCCATGTTCCAACCGGCGATGCCGGGTTGGTTGCCGAAGGCGTAGCGGCCGCCCTCGTCGATGGAGCTGTACACCGCCTTGAGGTCGTAAGGCTCGACGAACGCACATGGCCCGTAATCGATCGTCTCGCCGGAAATGGTGCAGTTGTCGGTATTCATCACTCCGTGGATGAATCCGACTGCCATCCATTGGGCCACGAGTCGCGCCTGGCGAGCCACAACCGACAAGAGCAACTGCAGGGCCGGCGGTGCTTCCGGGTCCAAGTTGGGCTCGACACCGTGCCGTGCGACCGCGTAGGAGATGAGCCGGGCGACATCCTCAGTTTGTTGGCGTGCCGCGAAATACTGAAACGTGCCGACCCGAAGGTGGCTCGCAGCAACGCGAGTGAGAATCGCACCGGGTTCGGGGCGGCGCCGCATGACGACGTCGGTCGTGACCACAGCCGCAAGCGCCCGGGTGGTGGGAACGCCCAACGCGTGCATCGCCTCACCCATGAGGTACTCCCGCAGCACCGGGGCGACGGTGGCGCGCCCGTCGCCTCCACGGGAGAACGGGGTGCGCCCAGAACCCTTCAACCCGATGTCGAACCGGCGCCCGGTGCCGTCGACGACCTCACCGAGCAACAGGGCGCGGCCGTCTCCGAGGCCCGGGTTGAACGAGCCGAACTGGTGACCGGCGTAGGCCTGTGCGATCGGCTGGGAGCCGGGAAGCAGCTCGTTCCCAGAGAAGTACTCGGCACCGCGAGCCCGGAGCGCGGTGCTGTCAAGGCCGAGTGACGCAGACAACCCGTCGTTGAACGCGACCAACCGCGGCCCTTGGGCCGCGGTTGGTCTTGTGTCTGCGTACAACCCGCTGAGATCGCGGGCGTAGGAGTTGTCGAAAGTGATCAGGAGATCAGGGCTCGATGAAGATGCACTCACCCGGGCACTCTTCGGCGGATTCGATCACTGCGTCGAGCTGGCTGTCGGGGAAGTTGGCGAGACCTTCGGCACCCTGAGGATTGCCTTTTTCGGTCGCGAAGATCTTGCCGCTCTCGACGACATACGCAAGGCCGTCGTCGAGCAGCGTGAACACGTCGGGTGCGATTTCCTCACACAGACCGTCGCCGGTGCAGAGATCTTGGTCGATCCAGACCTTCATGTGGTGTTGTCTCCTTGGGAGTTGTATCGATCGAGCACGTTTCGAGAACGTTGAACTGTCGACAGTTTACCCGGCGGGCTTCGTGAAAACCAGGACTGGAACGTCGGAGCATGAGCATGACGTTGCGATGAACGAGTGGTGCGCATGCCTGCGTCTCGTCTCGCGGTGCGTGTATCTTCCGAAGATAGTGATGTTGACTCACACCAGGAGGTACGAGTGACCGAGTTCGATCGCACCGAAGACGAACAGTCTGCCGAGGCGCTGGTGGCTGCTCTCAGCGAGGAGAACTCTCATCTGCGGTCGCGCCTGGCCGACGTGCCGAATCGAATTCGGTCATTGGAAGAGCGACTCCTCGAAACAAAAGGTCAGCTGGCCCAGACCACAGCTCAGAACGAGAAGTTGAGCTACACACTTCGTGAAGCCCGAGACCACATATCGTCGCTGCGCGACGAGGTCGACAAGCTCACCCAGCCGCCGAATGCGTATGCGGTGGTGGTGGGCAAAAATGACGACGGCACCGTCGACGTGTTGGCAAGCGGTCGCAAAATGAAGGTGCAACTGCACCCAGACATCGACCACGAGTTCCTCGATCTTGGCGCCGAAGTGGCTCTGAACGAGTCGTTCAACATCATTGAGTCTCGGCGGCCAGACACCGGCGGCGAAGTCGTCAGTCTGAAAGAAGTGTTGGAAGACGGCGTGCGCGCCATCGTCGTGGGGCGTGCTGACGAAGAGCGGGTGTGCGAGCTGTCGAGCGCGTTGCGCGGGGTGCACTTGCGATCGGGCGATTCGATGCGGCTCGATGCGCGTTCGAACATGCTGCTCGAAAAGCTGCCGAGGCCCGAAGTCGAAGGCCTCCTGCTCGAAGAGGTGCCCGACATCAGTTACGACGACATCGGCGGCCTCGACGAACAGATCGAGGCCATCGCCGACGCAGTCGAGTTGCCGTTCTTGCATCACGAACTGTTTGCCGAGCATCGGCTGCCGGCGCCGAAAGGAATTCTGCTCTACGGCCCGCCCGGTTGTGGCAAAACCCTCATTGCCAAGGCGGTCGCGAACAGCCTGGCCAAGAAGGTGGCCGAGCAGATGGGAGAGGGCAAGGGGCGGTCGTACTTCATCAATATCAAGGGCCCCGAGCTGCTCAACAAGTATGTCGGCGAGACCGAGCGCCAAATTCGGTTGGTGTTCCAGCGTGCTCGGGAAAAGAGCGAAGAGGGCTGGCCCGTCATCGTGTTCTTCGACGAGATGGACTCCATGTTCCGCACGCGTGGCACGGGCATCAGCTCCGACATGGAATCGACCATCGTGCCGCAGCTCCTCGCCGAGATCGACGGGGTCGAGGGCCTGACCAACGTCATCGTGATCGGTGCCACGAACCGCGAAGACCTCATCGACCCGGCGATCTTGCGCCCCGGGCGACTCGACGTGAAGATCAAGATCGAACGTCCGAACGCCGACGCCGCCCGTCAAGTGTTCGCGCAGTATCTCACTACCGAAATTCCCATCGCCGCAGGAGAATCGGTTCCCGACATGATCGACGCCACCGTTGCGGAGATGTACCGAGTCGATGACGCGAACCGCTTCCTCGAAGTGACGTACCAAAACGGCGACAAGGAAATCCTGTACTACAAAGACTTTGCGAGCGGCGCCATGATCGAAAACATCGTCCGTCGCGCGAAGAAACTTGCGATCAAACGACTCATCGGCGGAGGCGCCAAGGGTGTGTCGACGGCCGATCTGTTGGCGTCGATCAAGCAGGAGTACAAGGAACACGAAGACCTGCCAAACACCACCAACCCCGACGACTGGGCGAAGATCTCGGGCAAGAAGGGCGAACGAATCGTGTTCATTCGCACCCTCGCATCCGTCGACGCAACGGAAGGCGGCGAAGGCGGCCGCAGCATCGAACGGGTACAAACAGGCCAGTACCTCTGACGGAGCGCTATGGTGCGCGCATGGCCATCGCCAAGGTGTGCGGCATCGAGACTGAGTACGGCATCGTGGTGCGCGATGGCGACAACAACCCGGTGTCTGCGTCATCGATGCTGATCAACGCCTATGTCAACGCAACTTCCCGCAAGGTCGGCTGGGACTTCGAAGACGAAACACCGGCCAACGACGCTCGTGGCTACGGGCTCGACCATTTTTTCGCTCCGGAAGTAGAAAGCACGCTGGTCAACGCCGTGTTGCCGAACGGCGCCCGGTACTACGTCGACCACGCTCATCCCGAGATTTCCACTCCGGAAGTCACCACTGCGGCAGAGGCCGTCACATGGGACCGCGCCGCCGACGAGATCGTGCGTGACTCGATGGACTATGCGCGGCAGGTGATGCGCGGCGCTGAGATCGTCATCTACAAGAACAACTCCGACGGCAAAGGCAACAGCTACGGCTGCCACGAGAACTACCTCATGGCACGCGAGGTTCCCTTTGGCCGAATCGCGTCACAGATCACCTCGCATTTCGTCACGAGGCAGGTGTTCTGCGGCGCAGGCAAGGTGGGGTGCGAGCAACCGGGCAGCATGCCGGCCGACGTGCCGTTCCAACTCAGCCAGCGAGCTGACTTCTTCGAGGAGGAGATCGGCCTCGAAACAACGCTGAAACGGCCCATTGTCAACACCCGCGACGAGCCTCATTGTGACGCACAGAAGTACCGTCGCTTGCACGTCATCGTCGGCGACGCCAACATGAGTGAAGTGGCGACGTACCTGAAGGTAGGTACCACAGCGATCGTGCTGGCGATGATTGAAGACGACGTGTTGGGCGACGATTGGCTGCTCGCCACACCAGTGCCAGCCATTCGGCACATCAGCCACGACCCGTCGCTCAAGCGCACGGTGGCGTTGCGCGACGGCCGCCGTGTGACTGCGCTCGAGGTGCAGTGGGGGATCTTCGAGCGGGCGCACAAGTACCATCAATCGCACGGTCTGGAAGCTGTCGATGCTGCCGTCGGAGCCGACGTCATGACCAGATGGGAAGCTGTGCTGTCCGCACTCGAGTCTGATCCCGACTCGTTGGCCAACCAGGTCGATTGGATAGCAAAGCGGCGCCTCCTCAACGGATTTGCCGAGCGGCATGGCATCGATGGGTTCGACGCTCGTCTGAAAGCAATCGACCTGCAGTATCACGACATGCGCCGCGGCAAAGGGCTTGCCGAGCGGTGCGGGCTGGACACTCTGGTCACCCATGACGAGGCGGTGGCCGCCATGACCGAACCGCCGCTGACCACGCGTGCGTACTTCCGCGGTAGATGTCTTCAGAAGTTTCCGAACGACATCGTCGCCGCAAACTGGGACTCGATCGTCTTCGACATCGGTCGCGACCCGTTGCGGCGAGTGCCGATGATGGAACCACAACGAGGCACCGCCGAACACGTCGGAGCGCTCATCGACGCAAGCAACACCGCAGCCGAACTCCTCGAACGGCTGGGTACATGACGATATGTTGATCTCGATCGAACTGGAGGCTCACCATGGCTGAACGAACCCACAAAGAACATCAAGTACCCCGACGCAGCGATGAGGTGGTCGATGAAGCGGCACCCGCGACGAGCGAGTCGGGCGAGAAACTCAAAGCGGAACTCGACGACTTGCTCGACGAGATCGACGAGGTGTTGGAGACCAACGCCGAAGAGTTCGTCAAGTCGTATGTGCAAAAAGGTGGTCAGTGACCGGTGTCGATGCCTATTTTCGACCCCACGACAGACCCGGGTTCCAACTTTCCCGAACTGCTTCGGCGTGTTGGGCTCGCCACCAACGGTGGCGGCGCTTTGGCAGGAACCGTCGACGCGCCACATGCCACCACCTGCGTCGCGCTGCGCTATGCAGACGGCGTGGTGATGGCCGGCGATCGGCGCGCCACCGCAGGCAACCTCATTTCTCACCGCTCGATGGACAAAGTCGTCCAGGCCGACAGCCATTCGGGTGTCGCTATCGCCGGAACCGCTGGGCCGGCGATGGAGATGATCAAGCTGTTCCAGTTGCAGCTCGAACACTACGAAAAAGTCGAAGGCTCGTCGCTGAGCCTGGAAGGCAAGGCCAACCAACTCTCCGCGATGGTTCGAGGCAATCTTCCTGCCGCGATGCAGGGGCTGGTGGTGGTGCCCCTGTTTGCCGGTTTTGACGTGCTGCGATCACAGGGGCGGTTGTTCGCCTACGACGTCACCGGCGGGCGTTACGAAGAGCGCGAGTACATCGCCACGGGGTCGGGCAGCCTGCACGCTGGCACCGTCATCAAGGTCGGTTTCCGCTCCAACATGGCTGCGGACGACGCCATCAATCTTGCGGTGCGGAGTCTGTGGGAGGCGGCCGATGCAGATTCGGCAACGGGCGGTCCCGACATGTTGCGCGGTATCTACCCGATCGTCGCCACCATCACCGCAGACGGTTGGCAGTCCGTTCCCGACGACGATCTGGCCACCCGTTTCGAAGCCCTTGCGGCGGAGGTGCGAGTGCGATGAGTCAGCCGTTCTATGTAGCTCCGGAACAAGTGATGAAGGATCGCGCCGACTATGCGCGCAAGGGCATTGCCCGCGGCCGTGGACTGGCATCGATCCGGTTCGATGACGGCATCGTCATCGTCGCCGAGAACCCCTCCGAAACGCTCCGCAAAGTGAGCGAGATCTACGACCGGATCGCGTTTGCCGGCGTTGGTCGATACAACGAGTTCGATCAGTTGCGCGTGGCGGGTATCCGAGCAGCAGACCTCAAAGGGTTTCAATACTCGCGAGATGACGTCGACGCGCGCACGCTGGCGAACCAATATGCGCAGATCCTCGGCAACATCTTCACCCACGAGATGAAGCCGATGGAGGTCGAGATTTTGGTGGCCGAGATCGGTACCGACGAGTCGGGCGATCAGATGTTCCACATCGTGTACGACGGCACGGTTTTCGATCGGACGCGACACCGCAGCGCTTGGCGGCGAGAGCGAAGCGGTGGGGGAGCGTCTCAAAGCCGACTTTGTCGACGGCATGGATCTGGCGGCCGCCGTCCGCCTGGGGGTGAGCGCCCTGGCCGGCGCCGACCGTCAACTCGCACCATCGGATTTGGAAGTTGCCACGCTCACTCGCGGTCCGAACCGCCGGTGTTTCGGGCGTCTCTCCGACGCTGCTGTAACCGCAATCCTCGCCGCGTAACGAGAGGTGCCTGGCACGTTTCGTTGCGCGTCGTAGTGTCTGGTCATGCCCGCCATCGACCTCAACTGCGACTTGGGCGAATCCGTCGGCGGTTGGTCGGTTGGTGACGACGATGCAATGCTCGGCCTGATCACCTCGGCGAACGTCGCATGTGGTTTTCACGTGGGTGACCCATCGACATTGCGTCGCACCTGTGCCATGGCCGCAGAGCGCGGCGTGGCGATCGGCGCCCACGTGAGCTATCCCGACCTGGCCGGTTTTGGGCGCCGGTTCATCGATATCAAGCCGCAGGAACTTCGTGATGCAGTGCTGTACCAACTCGGCGCTCTGGACGGTTTTGCCCAAGTGGCTGGCACCGGCGTGATGTACGTCAAGCCGCACGGGGCGCTCTACCACGCTTGCATCACGCATCCCGCCCAAGCCGAGGCCGTGATGACTGCAGCTCACGAATACGACCCGGCGATGGCGGTGTTGGGCCCTCCGGGGTCGCCCCTACTCGACATGGCGGACGATCTTGGCATGGAGCCGGTACCAGAAGCATTCGCCGATCGGGCATACCTGCCAGACGGTCGATTGGTGCCACGAGAACATGGCGGCGTGATGACCGACCAGGGCGCGGTCGCGGCCCAAGCAGTCAAGATCGCGCGCGACCGGGAGGTCATGACGACTGACGGGTTGATCGTCCCGATCCGGGCGCGCTCACTCTGCTTGCATGGAGACACGGCCGGCGCCGTGGAACTCGCGCGAGCCGTGAGACGCGCACTCGCCGAAGCTGGGGTGGGCGTCCACCCGTTCGCAGTCTGATCGACCCCGCATGATCGAGTTGCTGCCAATGGGGGATCGGGCGCTGCTGGTGTCTGGGATGCCCGACCCAGCAGCTTGGGCTTCCGCCCTGGCGCAGAGGCGGGGGTCCGACCGCTGCATCGTCACCCCAGCGGCACAGACCGTGCTGGTGGTCTGCGATTCGCCAACGGCACTTGCTCGAACCCTCCCCACACTTCAGACGATCGACGCCTCGGTCGAGCTGCCGAGCAACGCGAGTACTCAGGTCAAGATTCCGGTCTTGTACGACGGAGCAGACCTCACCGAGGTCGCCCAGATGACTGGTTTGACTGGCGCCGAGGTGGTCGCCCTGCATTCAGAAGGGGCGTACACCGTGGCGTTTTGCGGATTCTCACCCGGTTTCGCCTATTTGCGTGGATTGCCGAACGTGTTGCATTTGCCGCGTCGGTCTTCGCCGCGCACATTGGTACCGGCCGGCTCGGTCGCGATCGCGAGCGAGTTTTCAGCTGTGTACCCGCGAGCATCGCCGGGGGGATGGCACCTACTGGGAACCACTTCGGAAACGCTGTTCGATGGTTCCGCTGGCAGCCCATCGCTGCTGCGTCCGGGCGACCGTGTGCGCTTTGTGCCCGTTCCATCGCTTCCGGTCCCGACGGCTGTCTTGCCTCGTCTGACGCCGCCGGAGGACGGAGCCTTCACCGTGATCGATGCCGGAGTCGCCAGTTCAATCCAAGACCTCGGACGAGGTGGATTCGAAGCTCTCGGTGTGTCCTCGTCTGGGATGGTCGATCCGGTCTTGGGCGCAGCTACGAATCGATTCGTCGGAAACCCGCCTGGTGCCGCGTTGATCGAGACCTGCGGGGGCCTCATGATCCGCGCCAACCGACCGTTGATCATCGCGTCCTCCGAAACCATTGCACCGACCACATTGGCAGCGGGCGACGCCTTCAGGGTTCACGGTGGCCGTGGTCGTCGCTGGCACTACTTGGCAATTCGTGGCGGCATACAGGCTGAACAAGTACTCGGATCGTCATCGACCGACACGTTGAGCGGCCTCGGACCGCCCCCGCTGACCACCGGCCAATCACTGGATGTTGGCCGCGATCCAGTCGGCCCCACCGCAGACTCAACGCCGATTTCGCCTGTGGCGAGCAGAGTGCGGATCCATCCCGGGCCGAGGCTCAACTGGTTCTCCGCCCGACACCTTCAAGACGCTGACGTCAAGTTCCTGGAACGTGGTGCAAGCGAGCCGAGTTGGCATTCGAATTACTGGTCCGAACCTCGAACGGATCTGTCATCAGGAACTGCCAAGCGAGGGCCTGCTCCGTGGAGCGATCCAAGTGGTGCCATCGGGCGAACTCGTCATGATGCTCGCCGATCACCCCACGACTGGCGGATACCCGGTCGTGGCCGTCGTTCACCCCGACGATGTGGCGCATGTCGCCCAACGGGACACCGTCACCTTCGTGCCCGGAGATTGAAGTAGCAGCGCCACCGCGCGGTTCGGGGTACAGTCCGATCATGGAGCGCCGGATCTACGGACTCGAAAGCGAGTACGGCGTCACATGTACCTTGCGGGGCCAGCGCCGACTCAGCCCAGACGAAGTTGCCCGCTATCTCTTCCGCCGGGTGGTGTCGTGGGGTCGCTCGTCGAATGTATTCCTGCAGAATGGTTCACGCTTGTACCTCGATGTTGGCTCGCACCCCGAGTACGCCACGCCAGAGTGCGACTCGTTGTACGACCTGGTGGTTCACGACAAGGCGGGCGAACGGGTACTCGAATCGCTGGTGGAGTCGGCTGAACAGCGGCTGGCCGAAGAGTCAATTCGCGGCACGATCTACCTGTTCAAGAACAACACAGACTCGGCCGGCAACAGCTATGGCTGCCACGAGAACTATCTCACCAGTCGCGACGACGACCTGGCGCACTACACCGAGGTACTGATCCCGTTCTTCGTCAGTCGCCAGATCTACGCCGGCGCCGGCAAGGTTCTGCAGACCGCCCGTGGGGCGACGTACTCCATCGCTCAGCGTTCGGAACACATTTGGGAGAGCGTGTCGTCGGCGACCACCCGCAGTCGCCCCATCATCAACACACGTGACGAACCCCACGCCGACGCCGAGAAGTATCGGCGCCTGCACGTCATCGTGGGCGACTCGAACATGAGTGAGTACTCGACCTTTCTCAAGGTTGGAGCTGCCGCGTGCATGCTGCGGATGCTGGAAGACAAGAACGTGGTGCTTCGCGACATGACGCTGGAAAACCCGATTCGAGCGATTCGTGAGATCAGCCACGACATCACTTGTCGGCGAACCGTACGTTTGGCGAATGGCCGCGAGGTGTCAGCCCTCGACATTCAGCGCGAGTACCTCGACCGTGCGCTTCGCTACGCCGACAGTCAGGGCTTTCCGCCCTTGGAGCAGCGAGCGCTGGAAATGTGGGAACACTGCCTCACCCAACTCGAAAACGACCCGATGAAACTTGATCGCGAGGTCGATTGGGTCATCAAATACAAGCTGATCGAGGCCTTCCGGGAACGCCACGGCTTGCCACTCGGCCACGCCCGCGTGCAGCTCCTCGACCTCCAATATCACGACGTGTCACGGGCCCGGAGCCCATTCCACAAACTGCAGGATCGCGGCATGGTGGAGCGAGTGTGTACCGATCACGACATCGATGTCGCCGTGGACACCCCGCCTCAGACCACGCGTGCCCGACTGCGGGGCGAGTTCATCAAGCGGGCCAAAGAACGGCGACGTGACTACACGGTCGATTGGGTACATCTCAAACTCAACGACCAGGCCCAACGAACCGTGTTGTGCAAAGACCCCTTCAAGAGCCGCGACGAACGTGTGGAAAAGCTCATCGAATCGCTCTGACCTTCAGAGAGCGGTTGGGTCGTGGTCGAGTAGCGAGCGACAGGTGACGCGCCACAGCGTCATCAGTCAGGTACCGTAATCCCGGCGTGACCGAGATTACTGATACCGAGTTCGACGATCTGTCGGCGGAGCCCACGGCCACGCCAACCGAATCAGTCGTTGCCCAGCCGCTCCGGCCAACCGGAGGGCTGTCGCCCGGTGTACGTGCGTTCTTCGACTGGGTGGTCGTCGTCGGGGTGGCGCTGTTGGTCGCAATCATCGTGCGAACGTTCCTTCTTGCCCATTATCAGGTGGAGGGGACGTCGATGTTGTCTACGTTGAACCCCGGAGACCGGGTGTTCGTCAACAAGATGTCGTACCGCTTGCACGAACCGAATCGGGGAGATGTGGTGGTACTGCACGAGTTGACCGGCACCATCGAACGCGATCTCATCAAGCGAGTGATCGCACTTCCCGACGAGACCATCGAGATCATCGACTGCAACGTGTACATCGACGGCTTGCGACTTGAAGAGCCCTACCTGGACCCTGAGGTCGTGGCTGACCGCGTGTGGTGCGAGATGGCGCCGGTGACGGTGTCTGACAACCATGTCTTCGTCATGGGCGACAATCGTCCCGGGTCGTCCGACAGCCGTTCGTTCGGCCCGATCGACGAAGACAACCTGGTCGGTAGGGCCTTTGTGGTGTTCTGGCCGCGCGGCGACTGGCAGTGGCTGTAGCGCCCCACAGCGCTCGCTTCATTCGGTTTCTCTTTCTCGTCGCGGCACCCTCCGGTGCACTCGTGACGGCCTGCTCTGCAAGCGCAGCGAACGAACCCATCGGGAGTCCTACCGCGCCGACACGCACTGTCCCGTCACGCGCTGCGCCCACGAGCACGATCATCGAGTATTGGCACTTCGACGACGGTCACGTCATTGACGCCATCAACGTCGTCGACTTCCAGTTCGACTTCCAGTTCGACTTCCAGTTCGACTTCCAGTTCGACTTCCAGTTCGACTTCCAGTTCGACTTCCAGTTCGACTTCCAGTTCGACTCCAGTTCGACGACCACGCCCTACGAGGCCTCGTCGGTCACGTTTGCCTTCAGCGGCGACATTCTCCCGCACAGCCCGTTGTGGCGCGGCGCCGAGCGAATCGCTGCTGTGCAAGGGGGCTCCGGGTACGACTTCGGACCGATGTTGGCCGGCCTCGCAGCACTCCACGCATCGGTCGACGTTGCGGTCTGTCATCTGGAGACGCCAATCGCTCCTCTGGGTGAGGAGTTGTCGACCGTTCCGTATTACGGCGTACCCGCCGAAGTCGTCGACGCCATCGCCGAAGCCGGCTTCGATCGGTGCTCCACTGCGAGTAACCACGTGTTCGATCGCGGCGCCGCAGGTATGGATCGCACGGCCGCAGAGTTCGAACGAGTCGGCGTTGCGCAGACAGGCATTGCTCGTACACCAGCTGAGATCGAGCCATCGACATTCACGGTGAACGGAGTTGCGCTCGCTCACCTCTCGTACACGTTCAGCTACAACGGTCTGCGACTGCCGCCGGGGGAGGAGTGGCGGTCGCGGCTGATCGACGTGAACCGAATTATCGCCGACGCGACGACAGCTCGTCTTCTCGGAGCCGAGGCGGTCATCGTCAGCCTGCACTGGGGTGCCGAGAAGGTCACGGCACCCACGAGCGAACAAAGGTCAATCGCCGATGCACTCACCGCGTCGGGCCAGATTGATCTCATCGTCGGACATCACGCCCACGTCGTCCAACCGATCGAACAAGTCAACGGAGTATGGGTCGTGTATGGCCTCGGCAATATTTTGTCGAACCTGCCGGCGAGCGACGAGTTCCCCGTGAACTCCCAAGATGCAATGGTGGTCACGA
Organism: uncultured Actinomycetota bacterium; assembly: GCA_963738275.1. Classification (GTDB taxonomy): domain Bacteria; phylum Actinomycetota; class Acidimicrobiia; order Acidimicrobiales; family Ilumatobacteraceae; genus Ilumatobacter. The sequence goes on along the minus strand of CAVTVY010000013.1, from coordinate 346,972 downwards.
TCGACCTGCGACGTGACCCGCACGGCTTGATCACCTGGGGCCGTCCCATCGTGTATCCCACCTGGGTCGACAAGTCCGACGAATGGACGGTGGTGCTGCTCGACGAAGAGTTGGCCCGCAATGACATCTCTCCCGGTCGCCGATCGGTGCTCGAGGCATCGCGCAGACGGACTGTCGCTGTGGTGGGCGACTACGCAGTTTCCCCGCCACCGAGTTCCACTGCGTAGGCATCGACCATACGGTCGACGAAATCGCTGTACACGCCGTCGACGCCCATGCGCAGAGCAGGTCGTAGGTGATGTTCGAACTGCAACCCCCACGAGAACGCAGTGCGATCGAACCGGTGGAAAAGAGCAACGAGTCCGCCTGTCCAGTCGACGCCGGGCATGTTGATTCCGTCGATACCTGATGCCGCGAGATGAGCAGCTCGCCGTTCGGGGCCCTCACGGAGATCGGTGAGACGTGGTGAATCGACCAGGCGGACGTCGGCGTCGACCGCACGGAGCGGTTCGATCACCGACAATGCTGGGCTGCACAACCACAGCCTCGGCAGGAGGTTCGGTGCGACATCGCGAACCACGGCAATCACTGCAGGCCCGACCGGGAGCCCGCCTTTGAGGTCGAGCGACAGGTGGAATTCATCGCCACACGCATCGATGACTTCGGCAAGGGTTGGAACGTGGCCCGGGAGTTGGCTACGCCGGAGCTCACTGATGGGCCGCCGTTTCATGCGGGCCACCCGAATCAATCCGTCGTGGTCGCACACCACCTCGCCGTCTGCCGTGAGCCAGACGTCGCTTTCAAGCCCGGTTGCGCCGAGCTTGAGCGCCAGCACGAAAGCCTCGATGGTGTTCTCTGGTGCGTATGCCTTTGCGCCCCGATGGGCAAACAGGATTGGCGGGTCAATCAGGGATGGAAGAAGCTGTTGCACGCCACATCAGCATGGCACGACCGTACCGACGCGCCTCGTTTCCGTAGACTGCCTGCGTGTTCAACCTTCAAGGCGGCGAGCTGATGATCATCTTGCTGCTCGCTCTGGTGGTCTTGGGTCCGGAGAAGCTTCCGGAGGCCATGCGCAAATTGGGCAAGATGTATGGCGAGCTCAAGAAGATGTCGTCGGGCTTCCAGGAGGAGTTTAAAAGCGCCGTTGATGAGCCCTTGCGTGAGTTCCGCAAGGCCATGGATGAGCCGATGAACGAGCTTCGCAGCACTGCGAACACGTTGCGCGACTCGGCCGACTTTCGCCGATTTGAGGCTGGTGAGCGAACTGAGAAACCCAAATCGGGTGACATGGCATCAATCACCGATCCCAACAGCTTGCTCAACCCGGCCGACGCCGATGCAGTGCCTGTGGCGGCCACCCCGACCTTTCAACCCGACGACGGTTCCGATCCCGATCCGGGCCCGCTACCGGAACGAGCGGAATCCGGGGTACCCGAGTCTGCCCCCCATTCCGATCCAACGACCAGCGACGCACCGGCGGGTGAGCACGAGTGAAGTTTCGGCGGGGATCTGGGTCGGTCGCAGCCGACCCAACCGGAGAGATGAGCCTCATCGAACACCTGGCCGAGTTGCGCATGCGCATCGTTCGGGCTGCCCTCGCCATCATGCTCGGTTCCATATTGGTCATGGCCTTCTACGACCAGGTGTTGCGCACGCTCACAGGGCCGTACCGCGATCTCTGCGATCGCAAAGGCCCTGCATATTGTGGGATTGCCGAAGGTGAGGAAGTCTCGCTGGTGATTCTCGATCCGATCGAGGGTTTCGCAACCCGATTGAAGATCGCGTTCTACGGCGGATTGATCCTCGGTTTGCCCGTGATTTTGTGGCAGCTGTGGAAGTTCATCGTTCCGGCTCTCCACAAGAACGAGAAGAAGTATGCGATCAGCTTCGTGCTCTCGACGGTCTTGCTGTTCATGCTCGGCGGATTCATCGCCTTCCTCACACTCGAACAAGCGCTTGAATTTCTCATTGGGTGGGCAGGAGAGGGCGTTGAACCGACGTTCCGGGTCGAGGCATACGTTCGGCTCGTCACGTTGATGTTCGTGGCCTTTGGCGTCGGCTTCACCATGCCGGTTCTCTTGGTCTTCCTCGAACTCATCCGCGTGGTGACGCCACGACAACTCCTTGGCGCTTGGCGCTACTCGATTGTCGGAATCTTTCTCGTGGCTGCCGCGATCACACCGTCAGGCGACCCGATCTCTCTGCTGGCGCTCTCGGTGCCGATGATCGTGTTGTATTTCGTAGCAATCCTCATTGGCTGGTTGGTTCATCGACGGCGCAGGTCGACCGAGGCGTGAGCCCTCGCGACGATCGCCATGAGATTCTCGGTCGGTACCCGTTCCCGATCGACCGGTTTCAACTCGACGCGATCGAAGCGCTCGACGACGGTCGCCATGTGATCGTTGCCGCGCCCACGGGTTCGGGCAAGACGGTGGTCGCCGAGTACGCCGTCGCCGGTGCCCTCCGAGACGGCGGCCGGGCGTTCTATACCGCTCCGATCAAGGCTCTGGCCAACCAGAAGTTCAGAGACCTGTGCGACATCCACGGCGACGAGCGGGTGGGCCTCCTCACCGGCGACAATGCGATCAACGGCGATGCGTCAGTGGTTGTGATGACCACCGAGGTGTTGCGCAACATGATTTACGCCCGTCGCGATCTCACTGAGCTGGTGGTCGTGGTGCTCGACGAAGTCCACTTCCTGCAAGATGCGTATCGGGGTCCTGTGTGGGAAGAAGTGATCATTCATCTGCCGTTGCACGTGCAACTGGTGTGTCTGTCGGCAACGGTGAGCAACGCGGCAGAGCTGTCGGATTGGGTGGAGACCGTCCGCGGGCCTACCACAGCGGTCGTCGAAGAGCGTCGTCCGGTCGATCTCGACAACTGGTATTTCGTGTCAGACCGCACCAATGATCGGTTGTCGTTCCTTCCGACGCTCATCGATGGCCGACCGAACCCTCAAGCGCTACGCCTCGACGCGAGTGCCGCAAGATTCCGCCCAGGGCGCCGTGACCAGCGAGACATCAAGGGCAGCGGCACCAGGAAGCTCGCTACACCGGGTCGGGTCGAGGCCGTTCGGTTGCTCGAACAACAAGGGCTCCTGCCCTGCATCTACTTCATCTTCAGCCGCAACCAATGTGACGAAGCGGCGCGGACCCTCGTAGCCGCCGGCGTCCGGTTCAATGACGACCCCCAGGTGGTCGCTCGAATCCATGAGATCGTCAATCGACGGCTCGATGGCTTGCTCAGCGAGGATCTCGAGGTTCTGGGCTACCGGCAATTCCTGGCAAATCTCGAGGCGGGGGTGGCCGCACATCACGCTGGAATGATCCCGCCGTTCAAAGAAATCGTTGAACGGTGCTTCATCGATGGCCTGATCAAGGTGGTGTTCGCCACGGAGACGTTGGCCGTTGGTGTGAATATGCCCGCCCGAACCGTGGTGATCGAGAAGCTCACGAAGTACACGGGCGAGCGGCACGAGACGTTGGCCCCCGCTCAGTTCACACAGCTCACCGGCCGCGCCGGACGACGAGGCATCGACGAGCAGGGCAGCGCCGTCGTGATGTGGAGCCCGTTCGTCCGGTTCGACCAAGTAGCGGAGTTGGCGCTCAGCAGAAGCTTCCAGTTGCGCTCGGTCTTCCGCCCTACGTACAACATGGCCGCCAACCTGGTTCGAACCTACGACGCGGTCACCGCCCATCAGTTGCTTGCACTGTCGTTCGCCCAGTTTCAAGCCGATCGAGACGTCGTTCGCATCGAACGACGACTGCAGCGGCTGCGCGAACAGCACGCCGACGCGCTGGCCGAATCGACAAGCCCGCACGGCGATATCGACGAGTACCGCGGCGCGGCCAACAGTTCGGGTCCACATGTACGCGATGACCCGCGCGAGTTGGCTTTGATGGAGCTGCGGCCCGGTGCGGTGGTACATGCGAGCCGCAACAAGTATCACGGTCCGGTAGCGGTCGTCGCCACCGCACATCGGAAAGGTGGCTTTCGAATCACCGTTATCACGACCGGTGCCGACGTGTTGCACTTCTCTGCCGAGGACTTTCTGGCCGTTCCACAGCAGATCGGAACAGTCGTCTTGCCCGGAACGTACTCGCCAAACCGTCACGACTATCGGGGCGAGGTTGCAAAACGTTTGAAACGAGCAAAGCTCTCGCCGAATAACACGGGAAAGAAGGCGGCGCGGATGCCAGGCAGAGTTGCTGCCCCGGGAACCGGGTTCCATCCGGTGGAGGCCGACCCCGATCTTCGCGATCGACTTCGGGCGGCTGATCAAGCAGACCGACTTAGACACGAAATTGCCGAGCTGGAGCGACGGGTCCAACATCGTAACTCGACGCTGGTCAACGAGTTTGACCACGTGTTGGCGGTGCTCGGAGAACGTGGCGCCCTCGGTGACGATGGCTGGTCGCTCACGGCTTCCGGCGAGATGCTGGCGCGCATGTTTCACGAAAGCGATCTGCTCGTGGTTGAGGCTTTGAGGTTGGGCCTGTTCGATGGTCTCGATGCCGCCAACCTCGCCGGGCTTGCCTCAACCTTCGTGTACGAGCACCGCTCACCCGACGACCCGCCAGCGCCCTGGTTTCCCAACGGCGAGGTTCGCAACCGATGGAGAGACGTCGAGCTACTGAGCTACGACCTGCGCCGTCTCGAGCAATCGCACGGTCTCAGTGAGCACCGTGCCCCAGACCCAACGTTCTTCGCCATCGCGTACGCATGGGCTGCGGGGGAGGGGTTCGCAGAGGTCGTCGCAGAAGACGATCTCACAGGTGGCGATTTCGTGCGCACCATGAAGCAACTGATCGACCTGCTGGGTCAGATTGGGAACATCGCTCCGCTGGAGGCGACCCGATCAACCGCTCGGGCCGCAGCCGATGCCACATTCCGCGGGGTGGTAGCCGATTCGTCGGCAGTGGAGTCGATATGACCATCAAAAAGGGCCAAGAGTGGGGGGAGCCTGTAACCCGACCGCACGGTCTGGCGGTGGTCAAGTCCGACGCTGAACTAGCAGCAGTCGACCCGGATGACTGCCCCGTCGGGCTCACGGGTGGCGATGTTTTTCGGTCGGTCGGTTCGCCCCCGCCACGACAAGATGCTGTGTGTTTGGCCATCGATCGGCTGCTCGTCTCATTCGATCATGACACCGCCGTCGCCGTGGCACACGTGGTGGCCCGCCGACCCGGGTTGTGGTCATGGTGGCACGGTCCGCTAGTTGCCGTGTGCAACACCGACTTCGTCGGCCAATGGAATGTGGCCCCGCGAGCGCACCCGAACGACGGCCGCTTCGACGTCGTCGAAGTCACCAGCATGCCCATCCGTCAGCGATGGGCAGCGAGGAGACGACTGAGGCACGGGACCCACGTGCCACATCCCGCAATCGCAGTGCGCGCCGGCACCGACGCCTCATGGGACTTCGCGAAACCGATGACGCTGTGGATCGACGGTGTCGATCGTGGCGCATGTTCGCAACTGAGCGTCTCGATCGAGCCAGACGCCTTGTCGGTCATCGTCTGACCAACCACGGCATCCGGCTGGTGGTGGCAACACCCGAGATACGTGACTCAGGGTGGTCCGCTGCGCGCGTGCCAGAGAACCGTACGATGGGCGGCCGTGACTGTGTACGTGCCAGAGGATTTCACCGCGTCCGAAGCCGACGTACTCCGGAGGTACTTCACGAACCTCGACGGCCCGGTGTTTGCCTTGGTCAACCTGCCCGAGGTGGTGAAGGGCGCGTTGTTTGCTCGGTACAGCAGAAGCGCGAAAAGTCTTCGACGACTCTTTCTCGACGAGTTCGTCGGCGATCTCGACATCGACGGCGACCAAACCATCGACGCCACCACGGGTCTGGAACGTGCCGAGCAGCTCTACGAAAAAGTGTTCTTCGAGTATGGCGACGACTCCGTAGCCCAGCTGGGTGGCGTTCACCTCGCCTGCGAGCAAGCATCCAATCTGCTCACAAAGATCCTCGAGTGGGGTCGGCTCATGAGCTACCTCGAACAGAGCACCCGCTACATCAGCTACGACGCACGGTTGGGTGGCCGGTACCGATTCTTCCGTGACCCGGAAGTACTGGCTTCACACCTGGGAACCCGGTATGTAGGCGATATGGACCGCATGTTCGATGCGTACTCGGCTGCGGTGAACATCGTCACCGATCATGTGCGTGAGACGATTCCGCGCGATCCAGCCGACAGCGAGTTCGTCTATCGGCAAGCAACACGGGCCAAAGCGCTCGACGCCACCCGCGGCATGTTGCCTGCAGCGTCGCTGTCGAACGTCGGCATCTACGGCAGCGGGCAGGGCTTCGAGGCGCTGTTGCTACGAATGGCCGCTCACCCGCTGCCAGAAGCGCGGCACTACGCAGGCTTGATGCTGCACGAGTTGCGGAAAGTCATTCCGAGCTTCCTTCGGCGTGTCGATCTCCCCGATCGCGGCGGGGCTTGGAGCGTGTACCTTGCAGATACGAGGTCCGAGACCTCAACGCTTGGTCGACAAGCTCTTTGGCGGGACGCCGGTTGATGATGCTGCCGAGGTCACCCTGGTCGACTTCGATCCAGACGCAGAGAACAAACTGCTTGCAGCCATTTGCTACGCCCATTCGCATCTGCCCGAGACGATGCTGCTTGATCGCGTGAGTCGCTTGGGGGCCGATGAACGGCGGCAGTTGATAGCGGCTTACGTCGGTGAGCGGACGAACCGCCGGCACAAACCGGGCCGCGCATTTGAGCGAATCGACTACCGGTTCGACGTGCTGTCGGACTACGGAGCCTTCCGGGATCTGCAACGGCACCGCATGCTCACGATCGAATGGCAGCGGTTGACTCCAAACCATGGATATACCCGGCCGGAACTGGTCGAACAGGCACAGGCGGGCATGATGTTCGACGAGACGATGCAGCGCGCCGCCCGACTCTACGACGACATGCGCTCGCCATTCCCCGAACAAGCCTCGTACGCGGTGTCAATGGCGTATCGCATGCGGTACATGATGCAGTTCAACGCCCGTGAGGCCATGCACATGCTTGAGCTTCGTTCAGCCCCGCAAGGTCACCCGTCGTATCGACGAGTTGCGCTTGAGATGCACCGGCTCATCGCCGAACAGGCCGGACATCACGCCATCGCCAACGCGATGACCCATATGACGACCGAAGCACCCGAACTCGAGCGATTGGCCTCGGAACGTCGCGCCGAGGCGCAACGCAACAGCTAGCGGGTACTGCGGTGCCCGCCTGCGGTGGCGATGCACGCAGAAAAATGACGGTTGTCACACGCACAGCGTGACGTATTCGTGCATTCTCGGCCTAGTATCCGGCCGCGACCGCCGTACGGAGGAGAGTCATGGCAGACGACGACAACGACATCAACGAAGAGCCTGAAGACGATTTCGAAGAAGAGATCGAAGAAGAGATCGACTTGGAATTGGTCGAGCCGGAGATCGATGGCGATGAGATCGACGACGATGTCGTCCTCGACGAAGACGATGACTTTGTCGCGGAGGTCGACGACGACGTCGTCGAGGTCGACGATGACGACGACACCGGCGAGGATGATGAGAAGACCGCCCGGGCTCGCAAGCGCAAAGGCACCGACGAAGAAGACGACGATGACGACGACGTCATTGCGCCGGACGATGTTGAGGCCGACCTCGACGCGATTCTCAAAGACCGCATGGTTTCTTCGGCCGATGCTGATGAAGACGACGAAGACGAAGAGGATCAACAGGGCAAGGCATCAGGAGAAAATCCCGACGGGCTGCAGCCCAAGCGAGCGGATGAAACGCTGTGTTCGAACTGCTTCCTGCTCGTTCGTCCCACTGCTCATGGTTGCCCGGTGGAAGACGACACCTGCCCGATCTTCGGTTAGTCGGGTCAAACCGCCGTGGTTGCTCAACGCCAGCCCGTCGATCGGGTGATCGATCTTGCCGTTGGGCTACCTGTCGTCACGTTGATTGCAGCTCGTCGCAGCATTCCCGTCATCAGGCAGGCATCTCGTCAGGGCGTGCGCCTTGCTGCTCGCAGGATCGGGCGGGGCGGTCGGCTTCGCATCGCTGAGTCCGGGACCATTGCGGGTGTTTCAGCTTCTGCCTCGCTCCATCTCGGTTCGACGGGCGACCATCCGACGAAGGGCGACGTGTCGACTGAACCGACAGAGTTCGAACTCGCTCCGCTGCAAGCACTGCCGATTGACGATTACGACCATTTGGCGGCCCGCCAGGTGGTAGACCGACTGTCCTCGCTATCGCCTGCGGAACTGTTGCAAGTCGACACGTACGAGCGCGCCAACCGGCACCGTCAGACGGTGTTGGGCAGAATCAGCCAGCTGCAATCGTGATCGACCCAACCGTGCGGCCTGCGACGGATGCCGACGTGGAACAGTTGGCGTGGCTGGAACGGGAGTCCCGAACGGCGCTGGTGGAGCAGCGTGGGGGAGTGAGGTGGATGCTCGATCATCCGGCCCGTGCAGCCAACTGGGCAAGCGTGGTGAGCTCTGGCGGCACGTGGGTAGCTCACATAGACGAGGTGATTGTGGGTTACATCGTCGCAATGTTCGAGGGTGAGCTCGTTCGCATCGACGAGGTGTACGTCAGTCCTGGGGCTAGAGAACTCGGCTTTGGCGACGAGTTGCTGGCGACCGCAATTCTGAACGCCCGACAGCGCGGTTCCCTCACACTGGACGCCGAAGCACTACCCGGTGATCGCAACACCAAGAACCTGTACGAGCGGGCAGGTATCAAAGCTCGCCTGATCACCGTCTCGACCCCGCTCGAACCGCTGACCTAAGTCTCCTGCGGCTTCGAGCACGCGAGCTCAGGCGTCGTCGCTGGTAACCGCTGGCTCCGAGGTCGTTTCGTCCGCAGACACCTGAGTTTCGGCCAGCCTCGGCCGTGGGGTCGACCAGGTCGGCCGCAGGTTCCGGCTCGGCAACTGGCGCGTCCTCGACGGACTCGATGGTCCGATCGGTGGACATCGTCGCACTGCGACCTCGACTATCGACCTCGCAGCTCGACTCGACTACTGTACCTCGACTACTTCGGCCTCGACTACTTCTACCTCGCTACTTCTACCTCGACTACTTCTACCTGACTACTTCGACCTCGACTACTTCGACCTCGACTGCTTCGACCTCGACTGCTTCGACCTCGACTGCTTCGACCTCGACTACTTCGACCTCGACTGGTTCGACCGACTCGACTTGCTTGTCGGCCTGACCGCGGTCGCCGCCCTTGCCGGTGGGCTTCTGGGCACCATCACGACCGGCGCCATCACGACCGCTGCCCTCGCGACGCGGTCCGCGTGCGGCCTTGTCGCCCTCGTGGCCTTTCCGTGGGGGGCCAGCGCGAAGTGGCTTCGGCATCGGAGCCTTCGGGTCGACTTCGATGTCGAACATCGCTGCAATCTGTGGCAACGCCGGAGCGAGCCGCTTCACCGTGGCCAGCAGCTCGTCGTTGACGACGTCTGGCTTACGAACCGGAGCGACTTTTTCGCGAATTGGCGAGAACGCCGCGGCTTCGAGCATGGCCGACCAGCGGTCTGGGGCGTCCATCGGACTCAACGATGCATTGACGCTGTCGATGAGACGTTGCGCAATGTCGACTGGGAACGGAACCCCGGCCTTGGGCGGCTGCGACGAGAGCCGAAGTGCTCGAATGACGCGGCCGACGGCGAGCGCCGCGTCGACGTCTCCGAACCACAACACGAGTTCCTGTTCTTGCTTGGTGATGAGTGCCGTCCGCATCTCGGCGGCCAACGCACGAGTCGATTCGTCGCGGGCAACCATCGGGTCGCTCGCTGACACCACCACGCTGCGCAAGTCACGAAGGTCGAGGTGTTCCATCTGTCGTTGCGCAGCTTCGGCCCGATCGAGCCATTCAGCGACTCGGAGCTTCGGTAACAGGTCTTCTGCGAGCTTCACGACCGATGCCTCCGGCATTGGCGGCCGACCTTCGGCGGCAGCACGATCGTTTTCTTCGCGGACTCGTTGGCGCACCGCGCCCATGCCCTGCAGCGCCAGTTCTGCGATCTGCCTCTGAGCCTCGGGAATATCCGCTAGAAGCGCTGCTCGATTGGCCTTGCCCGGCCGTAGGCGCTTGGGCTTGGGGCGTTGCGGCAACTCGGGCGGCGGAGTGAAGGATGGTCCGCGGCGTTCGCCACCAGGGCGACGACCACCGGTACCGCCGTCTTTACGCTGGCCATCGTTGCGACGCCCGTCACCACGAGCATTGTCACCACGAGGGGCATCGCCACGAGTTCCGTCGGGTCGAGGCCCACGATCGGCTGTTGTGCGATCGCGATCGCCGCGGGGCCCATCGCTGCGAGGGCGACGTTCGCCGCGATCATCGCGTCGGCCACGTCCACCGTCTCGACCGCCGTCGCGTCCGCCGCGACCACCCGGTGCGCGAGTCTCGAGCACCGGCTTGAAGTCTTTTTCAACGGGCAACAGCTCGACCAGCGCCCGGGTCTGCTTCTCGCGGCCGGGCACGATGCTCAAGATCGTGATGCCGTCGAGCTCTTGATCTGCCTCCACCTTGAATTCGTCGCCGACGGCAGCGCCAGCCGGAAACAGCGCTCCATCCACGATGCCTTTGGGCTGCTTTGCGCCTGCGGCGCGCCAGGTCCAGGTGCCGTCACCGAGCGCGCTGGTAAGTTCGATGTCGATCCGTCGAGACATGGTGCGCAACCGTATCGCCTCAAATGGTCACCGCACCATTGCGCTCGCTCGTAGCGGTTCGGCAACAGCATCGCGGCTACGGTCGCCCTGTGCCGATCTATGCCCTGGGAACCGTAGAGCCCACGATCTCCTCATCAGCGTTCGTGCATCCCGACGCAGTGGTCATCGGAGACGTGTCAATTGGTGCTGAGAGTTCAATTTGGCCGGGCGCGGTGTTGCGCGGAGATTGCGGCGGCTCCATTCGAATCGGTGCCAACACGAGCATTCAAGACAACTCGGTCATTCACACCACGCCCGACGTACCAACGATTGTGGGGGATCGATGTGTGATTGGCCATCTCGTCCACCTCGAGTCGTGCACGATCGAAGATGAGGTGATGATCGGCAATGCAGCGATGGTGCTGCACCATTCGGTCATCCATAGCGGTGCCATCGTCGCAGCCAACTCGGTCGTGCTCTACAACGTCGACGTTCCTTCCGGTGCCCTTGCCGTCGGGTCACCCGCCGTGGTGAGGCTGGGCGCTGCCAAGCCCGAGTTGATCGCTGACGCGGTTGCTTCGTATTCCGAACGCGCCCGAACGTACCCATTGCTGCTCCGACGAATCGATTGAACGGTGCGGGTGCTGCAACTTCGGGTGCCGATCGCCGACTTGGACGTTGCTGCTGACCGACTGTGGGTTGCGGGTGCACAGGCTGTTGAGGAGTGCGAGCGCGTCCGACGGATTCGTGAGCCTGCGCACGGTGCTTGCGGCCGCAGATGACCGGTCGGTGACCCGTTTGGGGCCGCTGGAGCCGCGACTGGGTGCTGACACACCTGGAAGTGGACGATGAACCTGCACAGACGTGGCGAGATTTCGCAGGCCCAATTCAGGTGTCGTCGACGCTCACGATCGCCCCAGCGTGGCAGCCGTTCGCTGCACTCCGTTCAGGGCACGCTCACGGTCGTGATCGAGCCGGGTGGAGCATTCGGCCTCGGCGACCACCCGACGACCCGACTGTCGGCGGCCGCGGCAGAACGCCTCGCTCCGACTGACGGCCGAGTGCTCGACGTGGGCTGCGGAACCGGGGTACTCGCCATCATCACCACCCTCAACGGGGCTTCCGCTGCCATTGCGATCGACATCGCCGAAGCCGCCGTCGAGGCCACCCTCGACAACGCGAGGCGCAACGGAGTCGATCAGGTCATCTCGGCGTCGACGATCGGCGTCGACGCAGTCGAAGGGACCTTCGATCTCGTGCTGGCCAACATTCTTGCGCCGGCGTTGATCGCGATGGCTCCGGACTTGCGGCGTTTGACATCGCCCGGGGGAACGCTGGTGATCTCAGGCGTCCTCGCCGGCGCGTTCGACCACGTCGTGGAGGCGTTGCATCCGATGGTCGTGGAGCGCGTCGACACACTTGACGGTTGGGCAGCCGTTGAACTGCGCCATGTGGAACTGATGAACCTGGGCTGACAAACTCCTCGGCGTCAGCCGCCTCGGTTCAGGAGCGCTTCGATAGCGGCTGCCGTGGGTTGAGCCGGCACGGCTCCGGCAACCGTGGTGGCGAGAGCTCCAGCCGCGGCTCCCCAGCGCACCGCCGTGGCGAGGTCGTCGCCGGCAGCGAGGCGAGCGCACATCGAACCGCAAAAGGCGTCGCCGGCCCCGGTGGTGTCAACCACATCAACCGCAAAGGACTCGATGTGGTGACGGCCAGTAGATGTGAAGAGGTCAACGCCGCGTGATCCGCGGGTGACGACCAACGCTTGCACGCCGAGTTCGATGAGCCGTTCGGCGCCACCAAGGAGTTCGAGTTCGTGTTCGTTGGGCACGACCACGTCTGCCAAAGACAGCAGTTCAGCGGTCAGGTCCGCCGCAGGAGCGGGGTTCAGCACGGTGACGGCACCTGCGGCTCGCGCCGAGGCAAAACCCTGCACCACAGCGGCGATCGGCACCTCGAGTTGCGCCACGACGACGCGGCAGCTGGGGAGGGTGGATGGCACCTGAACTGTTGCGTTGGCACCCGGGATCACGACGATCGTGTTCTCGCCGCGATCATCGACCACGATGATCGCACGTCCAGTGATCTCATTGCTGGCGGCGACGTGAGATGCGTCGATGCCATTGTCTTCCAACACTGCACGCAGTCGAACACCGGGCTCGTCAGTGCCGAGAGCGCCGACCATCGCTGTACGCGCGCCGCTGCGAGCGGCGGCAACCGCCTGATTCAGCCCTTTGCCGCCAGCATGCTCGGCGAGCGAAGTGCCCAACAATGTCTCACCGGGCATGGGATGGCGTGTGCAACGGGCGACGACATCAAGGTTGGCGCTGCCGATCACGCATACATCGAACTCTGCCTGCATACGGCGGGAAACTAGCCTGCCGATCTGGCGCGAACTCCGATGGGGGCGATGAGGCGGAAGCCGGCGGCATGGCGCTCGTCTTCGGATTCCCCGCCCCAGAAACCGTATTCGTGTTGATCGCGTGCAAACGATTGGCAGTCCAGTTGGACTGAGCAGCTTCGGCACACCTGGCGGGCGGTGGCCTCGCGGCGTTCCCGAGCTTGCGGACGCTCGGCGGCTGCCGGGAAGAACAGATGCGTCAACCCTTTGCAGGCACCGTCGTTCATCCAGTCTTCTTCGCGTGGTTGGTGCATGCTGACGATGTCGGCTAGTGCCACTGCAAATTCCCCTGTCTCGTTGTTCCCCAACGTCGATCTTCCGGTAGCCGGGGCGAACCGGGCATGATCGACGGAGTGCACCATAGGTCCGGCTAACCGCCCAGTCAATTATCATTGACCGGCAATTTGCATGAACGCGTGAATTCCTGCAAGGCGATGTCGTCGGAGAGTCATTCGCGGGCGGCCCGGTGGGGGGAAGTACCGTGTGTGAGCATGGAAGTCGCCGAGCGGATACGAGCAGAAGGCTCAAGCCTTACTGGCCGCGGAGCGACGAGTCGCCGAGGAGATCTTGCGTTCGCCGCAGGCCGTGGGCTTTGGCACCGTTGCAGAATTGGCACGTGCCGCAGGGGTAGGCGCCGCAACCGTCGTTCGGCTGTCGGCGAAGTTGGGATTCGATGGGTTTACCGAACTGCAAAACTGTGTCCAACGCGACCTGATGTCACAGTTGCGTCCGGCAGCCGAACGAATCCGGGAACCCGCTGCAGACGCCCGCGCGTCTCATGCCGAGGTCGAGCTTGCCAATGTGCGCAACACCCTCGAGGCGGTCGATGACGGCACCCTTGACGAACTGGTGTCGCGGCTGGTTGACCCTGCTCGCGCCGGTCGCGGTGTTGTCGGGCGACGACTCGGCCGGGGTGGCCGAACAGTTCGTCATGCAACTCAAGCAGTTGCGCGCTGGCGTCACGGTGCTGGCCGGAAGTCAGGTTGCGGTTCGACGCGACATTGCCCTACTCGACCCGTCGGCCACGGTCATCGCCGATCGACCTGCGCCGGTACGAACGATGGGTCCTCGATGCCCACGACCTCATCGTCGAGCGTGGCATCTGGTCAGCGGCCATCAGCGACAGCCCGCTGTCGCCGATCTCAACCCGAGCGAACGTGGCATTCGACGTATTCGCCGGGTCGGTCGAGCCCGTTCGACAGCCATGTCGGAACGTTGGCGCTGTTGAACCTGGTGATCGCGAATGTGTCGCTCGCGCTTCGCGAGAGCGCCGGAGACCGATTGGCGGCGATCGAGTCAGTGTGGCGTTCGGGGAGAACGCTCGTCTCCCAGGACTAGCGCGCTCGACAGCGTCGGTAGCCTGGACGAAATGTCGTCCGACGTCCTTGACCAGGCCAGCATTCGGCGAACGTTCGCGATCATCAGCCACCCAGACGCTGGGCAAGACGACGTTGACCGAGAAGTTCTTGTTGTACTCGGGTGCACTTGCCGAGGCCGGTGCGGTCAAGGCTCGGTCGGGTCGCCGGTCAGCCACGTCGGACTGGATGGAGATGGAGCAGAAGCGTGGCATCTCCATCAGTTCGACGGCTTTGTCGTTCGAATACCGGGCGCATCAACTGAACCTGCTCGATACGCCTGGTCACCGCGACTTCTCCGAAGACACGTACCGAGTGTTGTCGGCTGTCGATGCTGTGGTGATGGTGCTCGACAGCGCCAAAGGCATCGAACCGCAAACACTCAAGTTGTTCGAGGTCTGCAGATCGCGGAATCTGCCGGTGGTGACCTTCCTCAACAAGTACGACCGACCAGGGCGTGACCCGCTCGAGCTGCTCGACGAGATCGAGACGCAGATCGGGCTTCGGCCCACGCCGGTCACCTGGCCCGTGGGTATCAGCGGCGACTTCCGTGGCGTGGTCGACAGGCGGACGGGAGATTTCACTCGCTTCACACGAACAACACGGGGGAGTGCGATCGCCCCCGAAGAGGTGGTCGATGCCGATCGCGCCGCGGTTGGAAGAGGGCAAAGCGTGGACGGTCGCGCAAGATGAGTGCGGCCTCCTCGGCGCGGTCGGTGCAGATCTAGACCTCCCGACGTTCCTGGCAGGCGAGTCGACCCCGGTGTTCGTCGGTTCGGCGCTGACCAACTTCGGCGTTCGGTTTGTTCTCGACGCCATCGTCGATCTTGCGCCAGCACCTCAACCTCCCGTCGACATTGAGGGTAACCGTCGACCATTGGATGAGAGTTGTGGTGCCTTTGTGTTCAAGGTGCAGGCAAACATGGACCGGAGCCACCGGGATCGAATCGCGTTCGTTCGAATCTGTTCGGGACGATTCGAGCGTGGGATGGTGCTGACGAACTCGAGGACCGGCAAGCCATTCGCAACCAAATACGCGTCGACCGTGTTCGGGGCCGAGCGCAGCACCGTCGAGGAGGCATACCCCGGCGATGTCGTGGGCCTGGTGAACGCCACTGGGCTGAACATCGGCGACTCGCTCTACGACGGAACGCCAGTGACGTTCCCCAAGATCCCCAAGTTCTCTCCCGAGGTCTTCGCCAGCGCTCGTCCGCTCGACACCGGGAAGACGAAACAGTTTCGCAAAGGGCTTGTCTGAGCTCGACGAAGAGGGTGTCGTTCAAGTGTTACGAGACCCGGACATGGGCGATGCAGCACCGATTCTCGCGGCCGTTGGCCAGCTGCAGTTCGAGGTCTTCGCCAATCGGCTCGATGTCGAGTTCAACAGTCCGATCGAAGTGTTGTCGGCGCCGTATCAAGAGATCCGGCTCACCAACGAGGACTCTGCAAAGCGGCTCCGCGAGATCGGCGGCATCCGCATCATGAAGCGTGCCGACGATCGGTTGGTGGCGCTGTTCGAGAGCAAATACCGTCTGCAGCGCATCGAGAGCGACGAACCCGAGCTGTTGCTCGAACGTATCGTCGCAACCTGACCATGCGCAGTCAGCGTTGCGACGGCTGGCGGTTGGTATCCGTCGCGAGTGTCGGTGCCGAAGCGTGGGCCGGCAATGGCGAGTGCGATGATTGTGGCGAGCCCAACGATGATCATGGTTGATCGTCTCCTGTGATTGAATGTGTCATTCAGTATCTCCCAATCTGATTGATTATGGAAATAGATATAAATGACTACTTCGATCACAAATCATGATCTACCGTTAGGGCTGGAAGTCCGCCACCTGGCTGCGCTCGAGGCGGTCGGGCGAACGTCGTCGTTCTCTCAGGCCGCGCAGTCGCTCGGGTATGCCCAGAGTGCTGTCTCGCAGCAAATTGCGGCGCTGGAGCGAATCGTCGGGCACAAGTTGGTCGAGCGACCTGGAGGACCGCGACCGGTATCGCTCACCCAGGCCGGCGAGGTGTTGCTCGTTCATGCTGCCCACATCACCGCTCGGCTCGGCGCGGCAAAGGCAGATCTCGACGCGCTTGCCGCCGGCACCGTGGGCAACCTGCGCGTAGGGACGTTCCAGTCAGCGAGTGCCCGGCTCTTGCCCGACACGCTCAAACAGTTTCGCGAGCTCTGGCCGCGGGTTGCGGTGCAACTCCACAACGAGCTGTCTTCGGCGACGCTCGAAGAGATGGTACGAGCTGGGCAGCTCGACGTGGCGTTCTGTGAAACCGTGCTGCCAGGCGACCCGTTCGACTCGCGACTGCTGATCGAGGATCCATTCGTCGCCATCCTTCCTCCCGAACATGAGTTGGCACACGAGAAGTCGATCAGCCTCCATCAGCTGATCGGATTCGAAACCATCGTCACGTGTTCGGTTGGTGTGGGTCAACAGATTTCCGCGGCGATCGTTGCGGTCGGGGGAGAGCAGCGTCAAATGTTTCGCAGCGACGACAACCTCACCACCCAACGCCTCGTCGCTGCAGGTGCCGGGGCATCGGTGCTCCCGTTGTTGGCGGTTGAACCGAACGTGCCAGACGCCAAAGTGGCCATCTTGAAGGTTCGGGACCGAGTGGTCACCACCCGCCAGATCCATTTGATCTGGCACGTCGACCGCTTTCATCCGCCTGCCGTGGCCTCGTTCGTGTCGATAGCAGCCGACGTCGCCAAGTCGGTCGAAGCAAAGAACGAAGCGATGTTCAGCGACACGTGACGGGCTGGTTAGCATTTCGTCATGACGGAAACTACGTCGAACACTCGGCTGCCGGGGGAGGAGTCCAGCCGGTGTGGTTGGTGTCGCCGGATCGTGCCGCCGCGGTCGGGGCCAGGCCGACCGAAGAAGTTCTGTTCCCAGAAATGCCGGCAGTGGAACTGGGTCGCCCGTGAGCGCGCCGCAGGAACTC
Source organism: uncultured Actinomycetota bacterium (assembly GCA_963738275.1). Classification (GTDB taxonomy): domain Bacteria; phylum Actinomycetota; class Acidimicrobiia; order Acidimicrobiales; family Ilumatobacteraceae; genus Ilumatobacter. The sequence goes on along the minus strand of CAVTVY010000013.1, from coordinate 329,617 downwards.
GACCTGAGCGAACACGAGTTGGTGATCACCAGAACCGAGCTCGATGCGTTGCATGACGACCTGTATGTCTTGGCGTGCGCCGTAGAAGACACGGAACGAGACCTTGCCGCCATCGAAGGCCAACCCACGGCCGCCGAACTCCGCGGCCTACTCGATTGGTTGCTCGAGTCGGCGCGTCCGCTCAGTCGACGAGACATCTCCGCATCCGCCAGTTCCGCACAATAACGTCATGACGTAATTGGCATGGTGTCGTGGCGTGCGGGCGATCGGTGTTCACTCGGCGGTTTCGCTCATCTTGTCATTTGGCTTCGACAGCGAGAGGGCGGAACGTCCCAGGTAGCCGTTCGCGAGCCGTCCGCATCGAGCCTCGGCATTCGTGCGCTCGTTGTAGTTCGCTGAACGCTGAACGTCATGATTCTGGGTTTCGTCAAACCCTCAAGCACCCATTGAGGGTGCAGCCTCTGCTACCTAGATTGGAGTTCGTGAGTGACACATCGCCCATAATCTCCGTTATGTCAAGTCGACGTGATCTGGCTCTGGATTCTTCTGGAAATGATCAAGGCGCCTTGTCGACGTGTCTCCCCTGGTCACAGCGCCGTCAGCGCCATTGCGCCCAAGGACGGCGTGGGGTGATTGCGAGCCGGCGACCAAAGCCATCCAACGCAGGCGCCGATACCCAACTGTCCCGGTTGGAGGAGAACCTCTCATGAATACCACTCAGTTTGCGCGGACACGTCGATTACGTCGTCCGCACCGCAGCCGTCGGGTTGGCGATCAGTTTCATGCCAGCGCTCGCTCTCGCGCCAGTTGCGATTGCCGAATCTCCTGCAACCGCCGTCACCGGCCTGAAGCTCGGCGCTTCCGGCGACACGGTTCGGGCTCTCCAGCAAGCATTGATCAATCAAGGCATCGTTCTTGCGGGTGGCGTCGACGGTGTCTTCGGAAACGGAACGCTGACCGCACTCAAGAAGTTCCAATCGCTCCAAGGTTTGAACTCGACCGGCGTGGTCGACGAGGCGACCGCCCTGGCACTCGGACTCTCGTCGAGCCCGTACCTTGGCCTCACGCAAGGCAATCAGGGCGAGAACGTGAAACTCCTACAGTCGGCCCTGATCGCTCAAGGGATCGCTGTGACCGGCGGCGCCGACGGCGTGTTTGGTGCTAGCACTACCACGGCAGTGAAGACGTTCCAGACCCGCAAGGGCTATTTGGCGACCGGTACCGTCAACGCCGCCACCGCTGCGGCTCTCGGCAGTGTGGTTGCTGCTGCTCCCCCGGCCCCGGCGATCACACCAGCGGCCGCCCCAACCGTTGAGGTGCCGGCCGTCCGTGGAGATGCGCTCGTGGCCGGTCTGCAGATTGGGGCCAGAGGTGCCGACGTGCAGCGCGTCCAGGAGATGTTGATCAAGGCCGGCGTGTCGGTCGTGGGCGGCGCTGACGGCGTGTTCGGGGCATTGACCGCGAACGCCATCAAGTCATTCCAGAACTCTCAGGGGCTCGGTGTAACGGGTTCGGTCGACCAAGCAACGCTCGACGCGCTCGCGGCTGCCGCTGGCGTCACGCCGGCGGCTCCAGCTACACCAGCAACGCCTGCGGCACCTGCCGCCGGTGTTGCAGCGTGGCTCGCTTGGCGAAGCTGTCAAGACCGCTCAGCAGCAGTTGATGAACGCAGGGATCACCGTGAAGGGCGGAGCCGACGGCGTATTCGGAACGAACACCGCTGCCGCAGTGTCAGCGTTCCAGCAGGCGCGTGGACTTCCCGTCAATGGAACCATCGACGCAGCTACCGCCGCAGCGCTTGCGACGCCGAACAGCCCGGCGGTTGCGGTGAGCCCCATGCTCGGGCTGAAAGTCGGTTCGCTCGGCACGAGCGTGCAGCAGCTACAACAAGCGTTGATCGCAGCCGGAGTCACGGTTCGTGGCGGTGCCGATGGCATCTTCGGCCCGGCGACGTCGCAAGCGTTGAAGGCCTTTCAGACGGCGCAGGGAATCACTGCGTCGGGCACTGTCGATGATGCCACCGTGGCAGCACTCGCCGCGCCAAAGCCCGTCGCTCCAGCCGCGCCCAGCGGTACGGGGAGCGGTAGCGCCGCAGTTGGGTTTGCCATCTACGGCGAACAAGGCGCTCGAGTGATGACACTTCAGTCCGCGCTCGTGGCCGCGGGCATCGAGCTGCGTGGTGGGGTCGACGGCGATTTCGGGTCGGGCACCAGTAGCGCCATCATGACGTTCCAACAGAACAAGGGCCTCAACGTCACCGGCAAGGTCGACGCGGCAACGGCAGCAGCCTTGGGAATCACCGCCGCGGCCGCACCTTCCGGCGCAGTCGATAGCGGCGTCACGATCCAGGTCTTCCCGGTGCAGGGTCGCTGCGGTTTCACCGACACTTGGCACAGCACCCGAGGTGGTGGTCGTCTGCACCTTGGAACCGATGTCATCGCTCCCGTCGGCAACCTCGCGTATGCGGTTGCGGACGGCACGATCACGAAGTTGTACGTCGATGCGCCGGGTTCATTGTCGGGCAACGGCGTGCGGCTGACCCTCGCCGACGGTACGTACTTCTTCTACGCCCACTTCACCGCCGTTGCCGACGGCATCGTGCTCGGATCGAAGGTCAGGGCCGGGCAGGTGCTCGGGACCGTCGGCGCCACCGGCGACACGGTGACCCCGCATCTGCACTTCGAGGTGCATCCCAAGGGCGGAGCCGCCGTCAACCCGTACCCCATCCTGAAAGCGGTCGACGCTTGCAGCCAGACCGCACCACTCCCCCAGTGACGACGCCTGGACGGCTGACGTCGACGCTGTGAGCAGCGCAGGTTGTCGGGACGGGCAATGTCCGGCCAAGCTGAGGGCATGAGCGTGGCCCCCCTTCCCGACGAAGCCCGAATCGAAGCAGCTGTTCGCGAACTGCTCGCAGCAATCGGAGAAGATCCGGACCGTGACGGTTTGCTCGCGACGCCTGGCCGTGTGGCCCGCATGTACACCGAGATCACTGCCGGCATGCGCGAAGACCCGTCGGATCACCTGGGCACATTGTTCGACGCCGACCACGACGAGATCGTCCTGGTGCGCGACATTCCGTTTTCGTCGATGTGCGAGCACCACATGCTTCCGTTCATGGGCACCGCGCACCTCGGGTATGTACCCGGCGCTGGCGGAAAGGTGATTGGGCTTTCCAAGCTGGCTCGGCTGGTCGACGGCTACGCAAAGCGCCTGCAGGTGCAAGAGCGGCTGACCACTCAGATCGTGAACGCAATCGAAGATGCGATGAATCCGGTCGGCGCAATCGTCGTACTCGAAGCAGAGCACCTCTGCATGGCCATCCGCGGCGTCCAAAAGCCGGGCACGCTCACCGTCACGTCGGCAGTCCGCGGCCTGTTCCGCGAAGACCCACGGTCGCGCGCCGAGGCAATGACCCTCATCACGGCCCCCAGAAGCCGCTAACCACGTGACCCCGATGCTCGTTGCTGTCGGAGCAACTCCGCTGGAGTTCGACGAGTTTCTGGCCGCTCGCTACTCGGTTGATGACCCGCGCCAGCATGCGGTGGCGATCGCCTGGGTGATCGACAGCGCCGAGCGATGCATATTGCTCGTGCACCATCGCACGCAGGGTTGGTCGTGCCCCGGTGGCCACTTGGAACCGGGAGAGACGCCAGCGGCGGCCGCTGAGCGGGAGCTGGTGGAGGAGACAGGTGTCACCGCCACTCCCCTGTCGCAGCACCCTGTCGTCGTGTGTCCGCGAGATGGGCTGCCCGCGCCTTCCAGGTGACGACACATTGTGCATTGGGCATTTGGGTTTCGGTTCGAAGTGTCCTGCACCCAAGTATTGGATACCGAACCCGGTCAACCCGGCCAGTGGTTCCCCTTCGACGCACTCCCCCACCATCGCCCCCGAGACATCGATGAAGTGCTCAACCACCTCGGCCTGACCGGCGAACTAGGCAGCGCTTGACCCTGTGCGCTCAGCGCACAATTGAGCTTTGTTGAATCTCGGACCGTTAGTCGAGTTGGAGGACGAGTCTCAGCGCGTGGCCAGTGACCACGCAGTTCTTCGTGAGTGAATCGTCGACGAACCTCCGAGACGTTGGGTGCCACGGCGAAGTCATCTTCGTCACCAGATCGGGACTCCTCGTCGCCGATCCGTTCACGGCCTGAAGATCGTCAAGAGGAACGAGGCAGCTCAGCACGTCGACAGCATCAATCGTCTGATTGTGACGATGACGCCGTAGCGAGTTCCTTGCTGCTCGTGTCCCCCTGTTGAGCGGGCTGCCCGAAGTCGATGAATGTCACCACGCACGAAGTTCGTCCATCTCGTCTCGCACCCGACGACTTTCTGCGAGATCGGCTTCATCGTTCATCAGTTCAAGCGACTGTCCGCGAATCTGCTCGTCGTCGGCGAAGCCGCACGGCATCTACGAGCGCCTGACGGATTGCTTCTGATGTCGTGGCGCCATGGGCGGTGAGTTGGGCAATTGCTCGCTCCGAGCACTCGTCGAGTTCGAAAGCTGAGAACAGCCCTGCGAATTGTACGACTTCCGTAAGACGTTTCAACTAACCATTTGTCGGACGCTGCCCGCGCTCAGGCACTCGCCGGCAGGTCGTCTTTCCATCGATCGACGGACGTTCTTACGGCTGGTCGTGCGGGAGGGTGGTGCGGGCTGCTCGGAGGTAGGCGAAGGGGGTTCTGGCGCCGAAGTTGCCCACTCTTGATGTGTAGACGTCGGCGTATTTCTCAACTTGGCGGGCGAAGAGGCTTTTGTCGTTGCCTGCTCGCATGAGCGGGCCCCACACCTTGTTACCTACAGCGCCTGACTGGATGGCGAGCGGGGCGATGGCGTCGTCGAGGCGTCGAATCTGTCCGTAGAGCCGGTCGAACTCGGGGTCTGGCCGCGCCCCTGCCCGGGCGCCGGCCAGCCGGGCCAGCGACAGCTCTCCTTCGAGCACCGACTTCTCCGCCATCAAAGCCAGCAAGCGTTTTTCGTTCGGTGCGAAGGCTGCACTGTCGGCGATTTCAGCTTCGAGTTCGCGGAGAATGAGCGCCGTCCGCCATCGCAGCATCGACTTCGACACGTGTACGTCACCGAAGAGGTGATCGCCGACGTACAGAATCTGGTCGCCTGCCAGCCCGAGACTGAGCTCCACTGTTCTGGCACTACCGCCGTGATACACCTCGCCGATCTCAAACGTGCCGCGGTGCGGTTGGAACAGGCCACGTTCTGCGTCGACCATTCGAAACGCTGGTTCGTTGAACTCGAAGAACCGTGGCTTGGCAGCGGCAACGACCACCACGTCGAACAGGTCACGCCAGGTACCTGACGGCAGGTGCGAGTCGAAGGCGTACTTCATGATGGGCTGCGTGTAGTGCCACTCGCTGTTGGTGATGAGCAACAGCCGTTTGCCCGCCAGGCGCTGATCGATCAGTGTCTCGGCGGTCTCTGGTTCCAGCGAGCAGAATCGGTCGGGGTCGGCGATGATTTCGGCTTTCAGTGCACCTGTGGCGTGCGATTCATCGAGGGCAAAACTCACCATTCGGTGCAGTTCGTCGTAGCCCATCGGCCCATGTATCGCTTCGGCGTCGAGGAGGTCGACCAACTGGGCATACAACGACGCCTCAGAAATGGAAAAGAGTGTGTTGAGGAAGCGGAACCTGGGCTCGCCGAGGTCAACCACGACGCCGGCGTATGCAGTCCGCAACTCTTCGAAGGTCAGCATCCGAGTGCCGTGCTGGGCCTGGATCACGTAGCCGAAACGGGTCGCCTTCAACAGGTTCCCCAGATCGAGGTCGATCACGAGCCCTTGAATGAAGTGGTCGGGGTCGAACACCAAGTCGTTGACCGGTATGCCAGACAGGCCGAGCATTTGGCGGGCGTGCTCGAACGCTGCCGACTCCCACTCGTCGGTGCGGTAATGGATCAACGTGTAATCCATGTCGTAGCCGATGGCTTCGACCGATCGCAGGTTCAGGGTGCGGTTGGCAAACACGCCGCGTTCGGGTCTCTCGGTCACGCCTTGAGTGTGTCACGTCTCGCAGAGTCCGGCGTGTAGCCTGAGCGCTGCCGTACCACCCGGTCGGGAGAGTCGTCCAGACGCCGTTTCACGCAATCTGTCTGGCGACGCCGAAGGAGCAACCACCCCGGAATCTCTCAGGCCCCCGGACCGATTGGGTGAATCTCAACGGCAACGCTGGAAAGCAGGTGCTCGGTTCGCCGGTTGCCTCGCCGACGGGGAAAAGCCCAGGTCAGGGGCCGAAACTCTCAGGTAACGACGACAGCGGGGGCCGTTCCCGTCGCGCCCCAGGAGTACCTGCCAACATGACCAAGACACTTCTCAGTGATCTGTTCGCCCACGACGATTTCGTCGGCCGCCACATTGGAGCTCAGGCGCCAGACATTGCTTTCATGCTCGACGTCATCGGTGTGGCGTCGGTCGACGAGCTCATCGACCAGACGGTTCCGGCACCAATTCGGATGAGCGCTCCGCTCGACCTGCCGGCGCCGCAATCGGAGGCTGCCGTGTTGGCCCGTTTGCGAACCCTTGCTGATCAGAACCGACCGATGATCAGTCTCATCGGCCAGGGCTACTACGGCACACACACGCCCGGGGTGATCAAGCGCAACGTGCTCGAGAATCCGGCGTGGTACACGGCGTACACGCCGTATCAGCCAGAGATCAGCCAGGGTCGTCTCGAGGCACTGCTGAATTTTCAAACGATGGTGTCTGATCTCACCGGGCTCGACGTGGCGAATGCTTCACTCCTCGATGAGGCGACTGCGGCCGCCGAGGCGATGACGATGGCACGGAGACTCACGAAGGGTGCAGGCAATCGGTTTTTCGTGCATCACGACACTCATCCGCAAACGCTGTCGGTATTGGCGACTCGGGCCGAGCCAATCGGCATCGAATTGGTGGTTGGGGATCTTGACGACCTGGTCGGCGAGGGAATCTTCGGTGCTCTGTTCAGCTACCCCACGTCTACCGGTGCTGCCACTGACTGGACCGCGGCGATCGCCCAGACGCACGCCCTCGGTGCGCAGGCGATCGTCGTCACCGATCTCGCCGCATGTGTGCTGCTCGCATCGCCCGGCAGCCTGGGTGCCGACATCGCCGTCGGTTCCGCCCAACGATTTGGCGTATCGATGGGATTCGGCGGCCCGCATGCCGGTTTCATCGCGGTTCGTGAGTCTGCGGCGAGGTCGTTGCCCGGGCGACTGGTCGGCGTCAGCACCGACACGGCAGGTCGCCCTGCGCTGCGATTGGCGTTGCAGACCCGTGAGCAACACATTCGTCGTGAAAAGGCCACGTCGAACATCTGCACCGCGCAGGTGCTCTTGGCCAACATCGCCGGCATGTACGCCGTGTACCACGGCCCAGAAGGGCTGCGCCGAATCAGTGAGAGAATTCACGCGTTGACCACACTTCTCGGTAATCACCTGGCGGCGAATGGTCTGCACCTTCGGCACGACTCGTGGTTCGACACGGTGGTGGTCGACGCGGTTGACGCCGACGCCGTCCTCGCGGCCGGCTACGCGGTTGGCGTGAACCTGCGCCGGGTGTCGGACACCGCAGTCGGTGTTTCCTGCGACGAAACCACCACGCTTGCGGTGCTCGACCGAGCGGCCGAGGCATTCGGGCTGTCGGCAATCTCAGCCGTGTGGGCCGATGCCGACGCGAACGCTCCACAGTCAGTGATTCCAGAGCCGCTGCTACGCACCGGTGAGATTCTGCCGCAAGCAGTGTTCCACCGCCATCACAGCGAGCACCAGATGCTTCGCTACCTCCGCCGCCTTGCCGATCGCGATCTCGCACTCGACCGAACGATGATTCCCCTGGGTTCGTGCACGATGAAGCTCAACTCCACCTCGGAGATGGAACCGATCACCTGGCCCGAGTTCGCCAATGTGCACCCGTATGCCCCCGATGACCAGACCGTCGGCTACCGAACGATGATCGCCGAGGTCGAGGCGGCCCTGGCCACGATCACCGGCTACGACGCGGTCAGCGTGCAACCCAATGCTGGCAGCCAAGGCGAGTTGGCAGGGCTGTTGGCGATTCGGGCCTACCATCACAGCCGGAACGACTTCGACCGCGTGGTATGCCTCATCCCGGCCAGCGCGCACGGCACGAACGCTGCCAGCGCAGTGATGGCGGGCATGGACGTGGTGGTCGTGAAGTGCGACGACGAAGGCAACGTCGACATGGTTGACCTGGCCGACGCCATCACGAAGGTCGGCGCCCGCTTGGCGGCGATCATGGTGACGTATCCGTCCACCCACGGCGTCTTCGAAGTCGGTATCCGCGACCTCTGCGCCATGGTGCACGACGCCGGCGGTCAGGTGTACGTCGACGGTGCCAACCTCAACGCACTCGTCGGTTTGGCCCAGCCCGGAAAGTTCGGGTCCGACGTCAGCCACCTCAACTTGCACAAGACGTTCTGTATCCCCCATGGCGGTGGTGGCCCGGGCGTCGGCCCAGTCGCAGTTCGTGCGCACCTGGCCCCGTTCTTGCCGGGCGACCCCCTCGCACCCATCGGTTCGCAACCCGTGGGCGCTGTTTCGGCAGCTCGTTACGGGTCGGCGGGAATCCTGCCGATCCCTTGGGTCTACATTCAGTTGATGGGCGCCTCGGGCCTGCAGCGCGCCACCGAAATCGCAATCACCGTTGCGAACTACGTTGCCACTCGCCTCGCGCCGGCGTTTCCGGTGCTCTACACCGGCCACCAAGGGCGCGTCGCGCACGAGTGCATCATCGACATCCGCGACATCACCAAGCTCACCGGAGTCACGGTCGACGACATCGCGAAACGACTCATCGACTACGGCTTCCACTCCCCCACCATGAGCTTTCCGGTGTCTGGCACCCTGATGATCGAGCCCACCGAGAGTGAAGACCTGGGTGAACTCGACCGGTTCATCGACGCCATGCTCGCCATTCGTGCTGAAATCGACGAGGTGGCCGAGGGACGGGTGCCGATCGAATCGAGCGCTTTGCGCAACGCTCCGCACCCCGCCGTTGACGTGCTCGGCAAGTGGGAACAGCCGTACTCGGCCGAGTCGGCCGCATTCCCTGTCGACTCGCTGCGTGACACCAAATACTGGCCACCTGTATCACGGATCGACGGCGCTTACGGTGACCGCCATCTCGTGTGCACGTGCGATCCCCTCGAGGCCTACGCCATTGAACGCTGAGTTCGGACTACCGTTGATCAGATGATTCGGGCGCCAGGGCGACTACGGGCACCGTTGCACTGGTATGCGGTTGGCGGCTCGTTCCTCCTCGTGCTGCTGGTGGTCCTCGTCGCGACGTGCAGTGGCGACGGCGCATCTCTCGCTGGCGACGTTTCTTCGACCACAGGCAGCGTCGGGTGCGACTACTTCGCTCGCGAGCCAGGCCACATCCGGTGGCACGACGCCGCCAACCACATCAGATCCCGCAGGCCCATCCTCGTCCGCCGCTACCTACTCATCCGTTCCACCTTCATCATCGACAACTTCCACGTCGTCCACGCTGCCGACCGAAGAGGGCGACTATGAACTCACCTTCGACGCAGACAACCCAGGCATCGCTGCCCGCCCGATTCCTGTGGCCCCGGTGGACGTACCACCGGTGAACACTTTGGCACCGCCGTCGTGGGCTGCGGGCCGCTTCATCACCGCCGGTGGCCATGTGGGCACACCCGTTGGGTGCGTTTCCACCCTGAACTCGATCGAACTGGACTCCTTCTTTTCGAAGCGAGTCGGTCCGGTGCTGGGCTGGGACTACCAACACGTCACTCGCCTTGGCGATAACCGCTATCTCTGGCTGTTTCAAGACACGTTCATCGATCAGGGCGGTACTGCGACGCGACTCGATCAGGCTCGGTTCGTGCACAACGCGGCGCTGCTCCAGGAAGGCAAGTGCTTCACACTGTTGCACGGTGGCACTGCCGAGGTGCCGACGGAGTTCGAGCCTGGCGATGGCAGGGGTTCGGTCTTGACCAAGTGGTTCTGGCCAATGGGAGGCGACACCAACGGCAACGTCGTCACCGTGTTGTGGGCCGAAATGGTGAAGGACGCCGTCGATCCAAGGCCGCCTGATGGCCTTGGATGGCATCCGAATCGACTGTTTGTGGCCACGTACGACAAGACCACGATGAAGCGGCTGTCATTCCAACTTGCGCCCGACAGCGGTGTGTCGCCGATGTATGGATACGCCGTGGAATCCGACGAGTCCTACACCTACCTGTTCGGAAACACCTTTGAACAGAACCTGCTCCGTGAGGGCGGCTTCTGGGCAGGCAATCACTCGGCCACCAGGATGTATCTGGCTCGTGTTCCGCTGCATCGCCTCGATGTCCGGCCGGAGTACCGGACGGCCGACGGTTGGTCGGCAAACCGCTCCGAGGCCGTGCCGATTTCAGAGCGCTTTTTCGTGGAGAACCCCATGCAGCCGCGCTATCTCGACGGGCAGTGGGTCTCGGCGACCGCCATCGACGGGTACTGGGGCGACGAGTACACCATCGATGTCGCTGACGATCCTTGGGGGCCGTGGCACACCGTTGAGTCGGGACGTCGAATTCCACGCGGGGTTGCGTGGCAGGCCAATACCTACCACGCGCATGTGCTGCCATGGCGCGACGGCTATGGCTCGCTCGTGATCACGATCTCGGCCAATGCCCGCGACATGGTGCGCTACGCCTACCCCGACCCGGCGCGCTATCGCCCAATCGTGTTCTACGCCCAGTTCCGCCCGACGCCCCCGCCCACGACGACGACGACCACGTTGCCGCCGACCACCAGCACATCGATCCTCACTTCGCCTTCGACCTCTGCTCCGACTTCGACGACGCTTCCGACCGGCACGACGACCAGCACGTCGAACCCCTCAACGACAACTTCTGCACCGTCCACGACACCGCCCGCCACAACCACCTCGAGCACGACCACCTCGAGCACGACCTCGACGACGACGGTGCTCCCGACGACGTCGACGATCCCTGAACCCACCACGCCGCCCACGATCACCTCAACGAGCACCACCGTTGCGTAACCTGGCCGCTCATGAGCGACGAGCGCCACGATGCCTTTTCTGACGTGATCAATATCCTGGCTGCGCCCATTGCTGGCGGAATTCGAACCGTCGAGCAATTGCGCCGGGGCGCCGACGAAATGCTCAAAGCGTTCGAGAATCTGAATCGCACGATGGACAACCTCAACGAGGCGGCGACGCGCATCAACACATTGATGGCCGAACTCGAGGGGCCGATCAAAGCGGCCATGCCGCAGTTGACGCGTAGCATCCAAGCGGCCGACGCGATCACTCAGGCGATGGAAGGCCCCATACGGAAGGCCGCACCAAACATCGTTCGCATCACCGACACGTTGAGCTCCCCCGGGTTTGCTTCGTTGCCGATGCAACTGTCTGATGTACTGAACATGGTCGGCGACGTGTCGAAGCGCCTTGGGCCGCTCACGCAGTTCGCCGAGAACGCTGGTGGGCTGTTCGGCGGCCTCCGCATTCCTGGTATGGGTGGTAGCCGCCCGTTGAGCACACCGCCGCCGCGTTCTGCTGCGAGCGAACCAGCGGGCACCACGAACCCCCCGCCGTCTACACCCACTCCACGCGTTGCGCCCACCGCCCCAAGTACTCCGGCCAGGAAGGCCCCCATCAAGACGGCCTCAGCCAAGAAAACCGCAGCGCAAAAGACGTCAGCCAAGAAGACTGCAGCGCAAAAGACGTCAGCCAAGAAAACACCGGCAAAGAGGGCATCCGGCCGCTAGACGCTCGCCCATTTGCCGTTTCACGTTCTCGGGCGTGGTGCGTGCCAGTCGAACAGGAGCGCACCGATTCGTAGGAGGAAAGCTCCTAGTGCGGCCGATGCGCCGACGAGGCCGGTGTACCAGTCGCCATCCCAAGCCAACGCAACGAGCGTGCCGCCCAACGCTGCGGGGATGGAGAACAGCACGCTGTCGGCCCGAAACATGGCAGGAGACTCCTGGGCGAACACGTCGCGCAAGACACCTCCTCCTGCTGCCGTGATCACGCCAAGAGCTACGGCTGGCGCAGGACGTATCCCGAACTGCAACGCCTTCACCGTGCCGGTGACGCAGAACAACCCCAGACCGGCAGCGTCGAACACTGACCCGATACCGAGTAAGTGAGTACTGATCGCCCGATGGCCGACGAAGACGACGACGGTTGCGGCAAGCGGGATGAACAGGTACGCGAGATCACGGAAGGCGATGGGCGGGTCATCACCCAGGATCACGTCGCGAATGATGCCGCCACCACATGCCGTGGTAAAGGCAAGCACTGCCATACCGACGACGTCGAAGTTCTTGCGCACCGCCACGAGAGCTCCAGATATTGCGAACACGAACAAACCGATGAGCTCGAGGGTGTGCTGCGTATCGGCGTCGAGGCCGACGATGGTTTCGTTCACACGAACGGGGTTGGCACGATGACACCGGGCAGCTTTGCCCCGCGTACGTCGATGTTGACGCGGGTGCCTTCGGCGAGCTCGGGCGGCACGAAACCCAGGGCAATCCCGTGTTCGAGCATGGGGGAAAAGTTGCCTGAGGTGACCTCACCCACGACCTGACCGTCAACTTCGATGGCACAACCGCTGCGTGGCGGCCGACGACCTTCGGTTGCGATGCCGCGTAGAATCCGAGCGACGCCGCTGTCTCGCTCGGCGACGAGCGAAGCCTTGCCACGGAACTCTGGCTTGTCGAACGCAACGACCCACGCCAAGTCGGCTTGCAGCGAAGTGATTCCTGCGCCGAGTTCGTGGCCATGCAGTGGCAGCCCCGCTTCGAGTCGCAAGGTGTCGCGTGCACCGAGACCTGCTGGCTGAATTCCGGCGCTGGTGACAGCGTTCCACAACGACTCGGCCGCATCGGAGGGAATGGCGATTTCGAGACCCGTCTCGCCGGTGTAGCCGGTTCCAGCGACGGTGCACGGGGCTCCCTGCCACTCGCATTCGATGACGCGGAATCTGCCAACAGCGGCCGCTTCTGGAAACACCGACGCCAACTCTTGTTTGGATGTCGGCCCCTGCACAGCCAGCACTGCGCGCGTTTCGGTGATGTCGACCCCACCGAGCGAGCCGATGACGTCGTCGGTATTGGACGCATTCGGCATGACCGAAAAGTTTCCGTCGGGATGCCACCACACGATGATGTCGTCGAGCACCGAGCCGTCATCTCCCAACAGGTGGGTGTACTGCGCTCGGCCGGGGGAAATTTTGTCGAGGTCGTTGGTGAGGGTGCGTTGCAGCAATGCGTAGGCGTCGTCGCCGACCAAGCGAACGGTGCCGAGGTGCGACACGTCGAACACGACCGCAGAGGCGCGACACGCACGGTGTTCGTCGATGGTGCCGGTGTATTCGAGTGGCATATCCCATCCGCCGAACGGAACCATCTTGGCGCCGAGCGCGCGGTGAACCCGATCGAGCGGCGAGAACTGCACGATCAGCTGCCGACAGCAGCAGCGAGGTCGGCTTCGACCCCGTGGAACAATGGGACGAGCTGACTGTCTACTTCGCCCTTCACGCCGGCAAGTGAGAGCACATTGAGCACGCCCTGCCCTTTGGCGAGCACATCGATGAGTTCGCCGCTGTCGACAGCGAGCACAACCGAGTTGCCACTGATGACAAGATGCGCCGAGGAGATGTCGGTGGTGACGTGCTCGCGCAGATAGTTGAACACCTCGCGCACCGACTCGAGTTTGATGCCGGCATCGAGCAGCGTCTTGATGACGCGTAGCTCCAAGAGGTCTTTGTAGCTGTACCGGCGGCGGCTCCCGCTGCCGGTGGCATCGCTGAGCGACGGCCGAATCAGCTCGGTACGAGCCCAATAGTCGAGCTGCCGATAGGTGATACCGACCACCGCGGCAGCCTGCGTTCCACTGAATCCTTCACTCACGGGTCTCTCCGATCCTGGCCTGCCCCAACCGCATACAAGCTCGTAACTACAGGGTTGTGAGGATACGCCGCGGTGCGCGCGCCGTCAACCGGCGATTGAGATTGTGACCGGTTCAGTCTGTGGCGAAATCTTCGGGCGAGACGTGTTCGATGAAATCTTTGAACTCATCGATGATGTCTTCGGCCTCGTCTGGGTCGTCTGCGGGTGGCAGGTGGCCAGCGACGTTCAATACATCGTCGTCGACAAAGATCGGCGCTTCGCACCTCAGCGCCAGCGCGACTGCGTCGGACGGACGGCTGGACACAACAGATGTCATCTCGCCGGTGACGAGGTGCAGTTCGGCATAGAACGTATGGTCGCGGCAGTCGGTGATGAGCACCTTTTCGAGCGTGGATCCGAGCTCGTCGAGCACATCGATGAACAGATCGTGCGTGAGTGGCCGAGGCGGCTCGGTGCCGTCGATGGCGTCGTGAATCGCCGCCGCCTCAACACTGCGAATGTAGATGGGCAGCAGCCGGTGTGAACCGGTTTGTTCTCGCAACAGCATCATGGGCGTGTTCGCTGGGATCTCGACGCGCACTCCAACTAGCTCCACGGGGATCATGATCTGACACTACCCGAGGCGGGATGGCGCGCGCCTTCGCGAATTCGGTTCGTCAGGACTCGAAATGGTGCCGGAGCGCGTGTTGCGTGAGCGCGGCTCGCAGCGAACCGCCCAGCTGGTTCAACGTGCGCAGCTGGTCGAGTGCTTCCGCACGTGCTTCAGGATTGCGCTGGCGATACCGCGGCGTGATCAGTTGCTCGTACAGCCCGACCTCGCGTTCGGCTGCCGTGCGGAAAGCCCTGAGATGACGAGCATCGACGCCGAGACGCAGAAACTGCATGGCCGGAGCAGCAATGGCGACCGCTTCGTCGTCGTACAACGGAGCTCCGTTGCGCGTGTTGGGTGCAAGTACACCAAACGACTCGAGCTGTTCCAGTTCTGCGGGCGTGATGCCCACCATGGCACACAACTCCGCCTGATCGAGCAAGACTCCAGGCAGAAGTTGGGGTGTCGTCGATGTTTGACGTTCGACCGGCGGTGCGACGGGTGCTCTTGAGGCCGGGTGAGACGCAACGCTCGAAGCCGGCACCGGTTCGTCGTAGCCGCCGTCGGTGACATCGTCAGACGGGGTGTGATCTGCACCGTTCGTGTGATCATCGACGGGTGCTGCGGACGACACGCGCCCGTTGTGAACGACCATCGACGGTGTCTGGTGTGTCGGTGTCTGTTGTGATGGTGTCTGGTGGGTAGCGAAGGCAGCCGCCAATTCGTTGTCGACAATGGTTTCGAAACCGTCTGAAGCCTCGAGCGCTGCAGCGACCCGTCCGGTGGGTTCGGCAGGCGTTGGGTCAATCGCCACATCGGCGTTGTCGTGGTTGCGCAAGTGCTCGCCAGTGGGGTCGATCTCGCCGGTTTCGAGTCGGTCTTTGATGACCCGCAGCGGCAGGTAGTTCAAACGCTGTTCGGTGAGGATGACGCGCAGGAGTTCGACGTCTTCGTCATAGAACTTGCGGTATCCCGATGATGTGCGCTCGGGAGAAATGAGTCCTTGGCTCTCGAGAAACCGAATCTTCGAGATGGTCACATCGGGGAACTCTTCGAGCAGTAGCCCCAAGACTTCCCCGATTGACAGGTACGAGGTCTTTGTGTCAGGCATCGTCGCGCTCGAAGAACACCAGTCGGAACTTACCGATTTGCAACTCGTCGCCGTGGCGCAGCTGCGCCCGCTCGACACGCTCTTGATTGACATAAGTGCCGTTCAGCGAACCGGAATCGGCGACGAAATATCCCTCGGCCAGGCGCTGCACTTCGGCATGGCGACGCGACACCGTGATGTCGTCGAGGCTGATCTCACTGTCTGGGTGGCGCCCGAGTCGAGTGATGTCGGAGGTGAGCTCGAAACGCGAGCCGGCTTGGGAGCCAGCGCGCACAATGAGTACACCACACTCTTTGCTGAGCTCGCCGACCGGGATGACCAGGTCGTCGCTGCCACCGGTTGCATCTTGGAGCGGATCAACAGCGGTGAGAGTGATGGTGCGATCGTCGAGCAGGTCGAGCGCCGAACCGCAGCTGGAGCAAAAGCTGCTGTCCGGGGGGTTGCGGTGGCCGCATTGATTGCAGAACGTATACGCCACGGGGCTCAACCTTCGGTGAGCGCGGTGTAGGCGTCGGCGTCGAGCAGCGCCTCGAACTCGGTGGGGCCGCTGATCTCGATCTCGCACAACCAACCGTCGCCGTACGGGTCCTCATTGAGGAGTTGAGGGTTCTCGGCGAGCGCCTCGTTGATGGCAACAACCGTGCCGGTGACCGGGGCATACATCTCCGACACCGACTTGGTCGACTCGAGTTCGCCGACCGATTCGCCGGCCGCAACCGCTGTGCCAACGGCCGGAAGGTCGACGTAGACGACGTCACCCAAGGCATCTTGGGCATAGTCGGTGATGCCAACCCGAACCCTTGAGCTGGAGTTGAGGTGTTGGGCCCATTCGTGCTCGGCCGAGTAACGCAAGTCGTGGGGCACATCCATGAGTACAACCGTACACGGCCGACGTTGCACGTCGGACACCGGTGGCGCGGTCGCTCGCACGCGCGGCGTCATCGTCAGCCAGCTAGACCGCTGCGCGTGCTCTACCAGCGGCGATGCCGGCCCTGATGTCTGGGATGTAGGCGATTGCTGTGTAGTAGCTGAGAATCAAGCCGGGGATGCCGAAACACCAAGCCGCGACCGTAAATGCCGCAGCGCCTGGAATGGTGCTGTTGCCCATGAGGAAGCCCGGT
Source organism: uncultured Actinomycetota bacterium (assembly GCA_963738275.1). Lineage (GTDB taxonomy): Bacteria > Actinomycetota > Acidimicrobiia > Acidimicrobiales > Ilumatobacteraceae > Ilumatobacter. The sequence continues at coordinate 312,895 of CAVTVY010000013.1, read as the reverse complement.
ACTGCGAACATCAACAGGAACGTTGCCAATTTGCCCAAGAACGTCACATCGAAAGGTCGCATGTGGAAGACCAGCGTTGCGATGGCGATGGTGACGCCAACGGCCACCTCGCGCACCAGCACGGCGATTCCGAACCAAAGGGGCATCGACTGATCGATGAGGATTGCCACGATGGCGACGAAGAACAGCAGCCGGTCGACCGTTGGGTCGAACTTCTTGCCGAACTCACTCGTTTGACCCAGCCGCCGAGCGAGGTAGCCGTCGACCCAGTCGGTAGCGCCAAGGAGGCCCAACATCCATGCCGCGGCCTGACGTGACTCCAACCCGAACAACAACCAAATGAACACCGGAAGGCAGAGCAGGCGCAACAAGGTGAACAAGTTGGGAATTGTCCATATCCCGTCGACCATGCGCTCAGTCTCGACCGCCGGCTCGGGATGCCCGGTGTGCTGATCGTGAGCCATCGCCCGAAGCCTACGCATTCCGACCCGCCCGTGATTGCGTCGCCCGTTCGGGTTACGGTCGTTGGTATGCCAACGGTCTTCACCCGCATCATCCAAGGCGAATTCCCGGGAACATTCGTATGGCGCGACGAATGCTGCGTGGCGTTCATGTCGATCAACCCCATGGCGCATGGGCACACGCTGGTTGTTCCGATCGAAGAACTCGACCACTGGGTGGATGGATCGCCCGAACTTAATTGCGCACTTGTTCGAGGTGACACGAATTGTCGGAGCGGCCCAGCAGGCGGCGTTCGCACCCGAGCGGGTGAGCGTCATCATCGCCGGGTACGAGGTACCACACACCCACATCCACGTGATTCCCACCAACACCATGCGTGAACTGTCGTTCGCCAATGCGGCAACTTCAGTGGATCGCGAAGAACTCGATCGCTCCGCAGATGCCATTCGAGTCGCATTGCGAGCGGCAGGCCACGATGCTTTCGTAGCGTCGCGGTAATGCCAATCTGTCGACCATGACCACACGTCAAGGGTTCGATCCCGCTCGGCTTGCACGCGTTGACGAACACTTCCAGCGGTACGTAGACGATGGGCGCTTGCCCGGATTCCAGGTGCTGATCGACCGCCATGGTGAAACCGCCCATGAAACGGTGTACGGGTGCCGCGACGTCGCCGGCCAGGTTCCATTCGCCCCAAACACATTGGTGCGCCTGTTTTCCATGACCAAGCCGATCACTTCGGTGGCCGCGATGATGCTGTACGAACGAGGCGCTTTCGAGCTGAAAGACGAGGTTTCGCGATTCATCCCGTCGTTTGGCGAGAGTCGTGTGTACCGCGAGGGTGGGGCGACGAAGCCTGTCACGGAACCGCTCACCGAGCCCATGCGCATTTGGCATCTACTCACCCACACGTCGGGGCTCACGTACGGCTTTCACCAACAGCATGTGACCGATGCGCTGTACCGCCAGGCCGGATACGAGTGGGGTGTGCCCGACGGATTCGACCTTGCGGCTGCCTGCGACGGGTGGGCGGGGCTTCCACTGGCGTTCCAGCCTGGAGCGGAGTGGAACTACGGCGTGTCGACCGACGTGCTCGGCCGGGTCGTCGAAGTGGCGTCGGGGATGCCGCTCGACGAGTTCTTCCGCACCGAGATCTTCGAACCGCTGGGCATGACCGACACCTCGTTTTCCGTTCCCGTCGGTTCTCGTGACCGATGCGCCTCGTTATATCTCGGTCAAGGTCCAGCAGGGCCTGCCTTCGCTTCGCCGGTCGACCTCAACCCGCCGACCGGTCTGTCGCTGCTGTCGGGTGGAGGCGGGCTGTGGGGTACGGCGGCCGACTACATGAAGTTCTGCAACATGTTGCTCGGAGGCGGGTCAACGAGGGGCGTACGTCTGCTGGGCGACCGCACCGTCAGCTACATGACGAGCAACCACCTTCCTGGAAATGCGGACCTCGAGGAATTCGGGAGGCCGCTGTTCGCTGAAACCATGTTTGCCGGAGTTGGTTTCGGCCTCGGCTTCTCGGTGGTGATCGATCCGGTGGCGAACAAAGTTGTTTCGTCGGTTGGCGACTTCGCGTGGGGCGGTGCAGCGAGTACCGCGTTCTGGTGCGATCCGGTTGAAGACTTGGCGGTGGTGTTTCTCACCCAGGTGCTGCCGTCGAGCACCTACCCCATTCGTTCACAACTCAAGCAACTCGTCTACCAAGCCCTCGTCGACTGAGGCGTCGAACTAAGGTTTGGTTGGTTCGATGAGCGATTCGCCCTTGTTGCGTACGTTGTTCACGTCGGTGGATACTTCGTGCATCGTCAGCAGGTCATCTGGGGCCGGCACCAACAACTTTTGGAGCATGTCGATGTTCTGATTGTTCGGGTCGAGCCACAGGTGCCACATCGCCTTGGGCAGCAGCACCGGCATACGGTTGTGAACTGGCTCCATCGTGGCGTTGGCGCTGGTGGTGATCACGCTTGCGGTGTGCAGCCAAGGCGCCCCAGCACCCTCGGTCTTGTCTCGCCACGCCGACCACAAACCGGCTACAGCCAGCGGCTCGCCATCGACGCGGTGGATGTATTGCGGCCGCTTGATCGGCTTGCCAGCCTTCGTGACCGGGCCATCTGGCGCTCCTGGCGCCCATTCGTAGAAGCCGTCCATCGGGATGATGCACCGATGCTTCTTGAAGACGCCTTTGAAAGCCGGCTTCTCAGCCAGTGTCTCGGCGCGAGCGTTGATCATCTTCTGGCCGACCTTGCGGTCTTTGGCCCAGACCGGCAGCAAACCCCATTGGAAGGCGCGGTAGTTGCGGCGGGCTGTCGGCGTCGGCGCTGGCCACGACGGCGTAGATGTCGTTCGTCGGGGCCACGTTGAAGTTGTCGCCCAATGACTCGACGTCGACGTCGGCACCGAAGTATGCGGCGATGCGTTCGGGCGGCGAAGCCGAGACGAACCGACCGCACATACGTCAGCGCCTACAGCGTTTGGTCATCGATGGTGGCGTCGGGTGCATTCTTCCGAATCGACTCGATGCCGTTGAGACATGCTTTCTTGGTGGTGTACGCCTGACCGCTGGCCACGACCTGGCCGTTTCCGGCCTTCAAACGGAAGCGAAATTCACCGCTCTTGTCTTGGTACACCTCGAACTTGCCAGCCATGAAGCCCCCTTGCGTCAGTTGACAGCAGAGTAGCGCAGACGACCTAACGGGTAAGCCCGAGGAGGTCGGTGACGTCGCTGATCGCTTGTGCCGCGCTGGTGACTTTGATCGTCGTCATCCCCATGGCGGCCGCTGGCTTGAGATTGACGCCCAGGTCGTCGAGAAATACCACCTGGTCGGGCGTGACGTCGGCGAGCTCGCAAGCGATTCGGTAGAACTCGGGGTCGGGCTTGCGGACGCCAACCTTGCTCGACTCCACGACGAACGCGAACTTGGCCAGTACTGCGGCTGTTTCGGGTTCGGTGTTGTGGTTCATCGACACGACATTGTTCGTCAAGCAGGCCGTGAGATAGCCAGCCGCGATGACGTCGTCGAGCAATTGCACCATCTCTGGCTGGACCGCGCCGTTCAACAACTTCAACACATCTGCGCCAGGCACCTGGTGGCCGCGCGCTGGCCGACTCATTCGCGAAGTGCGTGTCGAACTCAGCTGGCGTGATCTCGCGTCGTTCGATCAGCGCCCAAGCGTTGTTGTCTGGGTTGACAGCGTTCACCGACCGAATGAAGTCGACTGGCAACCCGTGAGCCGCCTCGTACTCGTTGAACGCGTCGAATGGACTCGTCAATATCACTCCGCCGAAGTCAAAGAACACGGCGCTCCATCGGGCATCAGCCATGCCAAGAAGCTACGAGCAGTCCGACACCAACTGTCGATGCTGCGACAAGAAACGCAGAGTCAACGCCATCAGTCATGGCAAGGCACTTCACATCATCAGCGACTGGCTGCGTTGCTCCCCCGGGTGCTCCATGGCGAGAAACGACAGAGGTCCAGGCTGAGCTTTGTGTGCTCTGACCTGGACCTTTCAGTCGGGCTGACAGGATTTGAACCTGCGACCCCTTGTCCCCCAGACAAGTGCGCTACCAAGCTGCGCTACAGCCCGTATTTGCCTGATATGTGAGGCATACGTATTCGGTGGGCGAGCCTATCTGTGAGCGGCTCAAATCCCCCGACGAGTCTCAGGTGAGGAGCTGTACGAATCGCCACCCCAGGTAAACCACCAGAAGCACGATCAACAGCTTGAAGTGCCATGGGGTCGACTCGTCGCTGGGGTCGTCGCCGTCGTGGTCGCTGTCGTCATCGCCGTCGTCTCGCTCGTGATCGCCGACGACGCGGCCACATGTGGGACACGTGCCATCGGTGGTGAGCGCCGTCGGTGCCCAGTATTTGGAGCAGTCTTCACACCACGGCATCGTCAGTCTGACTTCTTTCGAACTTTGATCTTGATCGGCACCGACCCGAACTCGAACGCTTCACGAATACGTCGCTCGAGGAATCGAACGTGGTGTTGGGGAAGTTCACGATTGACGAAGAGCGTGAAGGTGGGCGGGTCGGTTGCTCCCTGCACCGCATACAGCACCTTCGCTCCCCCGCCTGCCGGCTGTTGCTGTTGGGCTTCGTGGATGACACGGTTCACGTCGCGGGTGGGCACACGACGGTGATATTGCTCGACGGCTTCTTGCAGGCGTGGCCGCAGACGGTGCACACCCTTTCCGGTGAGGGCGGAGATCTTCAGCACCGGCACATCACCGAGGAAGGCCAGCTTCAGCCGTACCCGGTTCTCGATGTCGAGTCGTTGTTCGGTGTCTTCCACCAACTCCCACTTGTTCAGCAACACCACGATGGGGCAGCCGGCGGCGTCGATGCGTTCGGCGAGGCGTTGATCTTGACCGGTGACGCCTTCGGTTGCGTCGATGATGAACAACGCAATGTCGGCGTCGTCGATGGCCCGCAACGCACGAACGAGCGAGTAGTACTCGGCCGAATCGTCGATACGTGACCGCTTTCGCATGCCGGCGGTGTCGACGAAGATGATTGGCCCGTCTTCGGTTTCAACCATGGTGTCGATTGCGTCACGGGTCGTGCCTGCCATGTCGTGTACGACCGCTCGATCAGACCCGACCAGTCGGTTGAAGAGCGTGCTCTTGCCCACGTTCGGACGGCCGACGATGGCAACCCGGGGCGGCGCAGGGCCGTCGGCATTCCATGCCGGGCGGTCGCGTTCTGCCTCCCAAGGATCGTCTTCGTTCGGAGGCGGTGGCACCTGTGCTTTGTCGCCGAGTCGTTCGAGCACCACGTCGAGGAGATCGCCGGCGCGACGGCCATGCAACGCGCTCACCGGCAAGGCGTCACCGAGACCGAGCGACATGAACTGCCACAGGTCTTCCTCGCGGCGATTGTTGTCGCTCTTGTTGGCGACGACGAGCACGTCGTGCTGGCCGCGCCGCAACCAGTCGGCCACCTCCTCGTCGAGGTCGAGTGCGCCAACGCTGGCATCGACGATGAACAACACCAGATCAGCAGCATCGACTGCGGCCTCCACCTGGCGGCTGACCTTCTCGTCGAGGTCTGAACCGCGAGGCATCCAACCACCGGTGTCGACGATGAGGAACGGCACACCGAGCCATTCGGCTTCGAGTTCCTTGCGGTCGCGCGTGACGCCCGGTCGGTTCTCGACGATGGCCGCCTGCTCCCCGATGATGCGGTTGAAGAGAGTGCTCTTACCGACGTTGGGGCGGCCGACGATGACGACGCTCGGCAACTTGGCTGGCTCTGCCAGTGTCTCCGGTACGGGGTCTCGCTCTGCTGCGTCGTGTTGTTCGGTCATGTTGTGGCCTCCAAAGCGGCGCGAAGGGCGATGCCGTCGGTGCGAACGATCTCGACCGGTCGTGGCAGGTCGGCAACCGACAAGCCATCGAGGAACCGGCCGTCGTCGGACAGACAGACATCAGGAAGAAGGTAACGGTGCCCGGCGGGCTGCTCGCTGAGCACACGAGTGAGATCGGCACCGGTGAGAAGACCGGTGACACCTGTATTGCCACCGAAGAACTCGTTGTCAACGGCGAGCACACGAACATCGTCACGTCCCAAACTGGCAATCAACGGCTCGACAACGCGAGCTCCGAGAGCCCCGGAAAGAATCGCCACAGGAGCAGACCGACGAGGCAACAAGGCGACGGCTGACACCGACCCGGCGGACGCCCCGCCGGCTGAGCGCAAACCTGTGTACGCGGCTGGGTTGGCGGGCAGGTCCACAGCTGCAAAGAACCCTCGGCGTACGCCGGTGGCGTCGGCCGCCTCGCCCGCAAACTCCATGGCGAAGCTACGCGCCATACCGATGCCGTCTTCGTGCATTTCAAAGTCTTCGTACGACTCGGCACTGGGAAAGTCGCGTCCGGTCATGAGGTAGTACTCGTCCGCGGCAAACACCATGCGGCGGCCCAGAACTGACAAGAAGGTTGCCTGCCACGACTCGATGATGTCGAGCACTCGATCGGCTTCATCCTTCGTGTGCAAACGCATGGCCGTCTCGGTGTTGTAGCGCGAGAGGCCCAGCGGCACGACAGCCACCGACGTGAGCTCGGGAAACCGCTCCAGAACACCAGCGAGCGTGTGATCGAGCACGTGCCCGTCGTTGACGCCAGGGCAGACGACGACCTGGCCGCGAACTTCGATGCCGTGATCGAGCAGGGCGCGCAACCAGCGCAGGCTCATCGCACCGCGTTCGTTCCTCAGCATTCGGTTGCGAATGTCGTGGTCGATGGCGTGGATCGACACGTGCAGCGGCGACAAGCGCTCTGTGATGACCCGTTCGAGGTCGGCCTCGGTGAACCGGGTGAGCGTGGTGAAGTTTCCGTACAGGAAACTCAGTCGATAGTCGTCGTCTTTCAAATACAGGCTGCGGCGCATGCCTTTGGGTAACTGGTAGATGAAACAGAACTCGCAATGGTTGTCGCAGGTGCGAACGCGGTCGAATACTGCCGACTGCACCTCGATGCCAAGGGTGTCGCCAGCCTCTTTGGCCACGGTGAGTTCAAAGGTCAGACCGTCGCGAAGCACATCGAGTTCGAGGTCAGCTTCCGACGTGAACAGCTGCCATTCGATGACGTCGCGGGGCACGAGACCGTCGACGGTGACGATCTCGTCACCTTCGAGCAACCCCGACAACGCCGCAGGTGAGCCCGGAGCCACACTGACCACGCGCGGCGACGTCATGGCGCGAAATGGAGAGTGCGGTCGGCAAACATGGCCCGCCCAGGCTATCGGCGCTGCCGCCGGTACTCTGGCCGCAGGACAACCCGCACGACCCATGAGCGCCAGCGCCACTTCCGATTCCTCCGCCGTCACGAGCCGTGTCGAGCGTGTGCTGCTCGCGGAGCCGCGCGGGTTCTGCGCCGGAGTCGAAATGGCGATCAAGGCCCTGGCGTGGATGGTACGGACGTTTGAGCCGCCGGTGTACTGCTATCACGAAATCGTCCACAACAAGATCGTCGTCGACCGTTTCGAACGGCAGGGCGTGGTGTTCATCGACGACGTATCAGAAGCGCCCGTGGGCATGCCGATCATGCTGTCGGCGCACGGATCAGCTCCCGAAGTGGTGGCAGCGGCACGCGAGCGTGGCAGCTTCGTGGTCGACTCGGTCTGCCCCCTGGTCACCAAGGTCCATCACGAAGTGAAGGTGCGCGCCAACAAGGGTTTCCGCATCGTGTACGTCGGCCACGAGGGTCATGAAGAAGCGGTGGGCACCATGGCCGTCGCGCCGCACGCAATCAGTCGGGTTGAATCGATCGAAGAGGTCAACGCGTTGCCGGCGTTCGATGAACCGGTGGCGTTGTTGGCACAGACCACCCTCTCGCATCGAGACTGGGAAGGGGTCGCAGTCCGGGTTCGCGAGCGGTTTCCCGAAGTGTGGACTCCGGGGCGCAGCGACCTGTGTTTTGCCACGACCAATCGCCAGGCATCGCTGTTGAACATCGCGGAACGCTGCGACGCGATCGTCGTGATCGGCTCGTCGAACTCGTCGAATACGCGAGCGCTCGAGCGCCTGGCCATCGAAGCCGGATGTCCTCGCGTGTACCGAGTGAACGGCGCTGAACAACTTCCAGACGACATGTGGGGTGTGGTTGGGGTCACCGCTGGGGCCTCGGCACCGGAGGAACTCGTAGAGGCAGTCGTGGCAGCCTTGGCGCCCACACAGGGTGTGGAACTCGTTCGGATCACCGATGAGGACGAGTACTTTCCGCCGCCGCGGAACATCCGCGACTTGCAGGTGTCGATCGAGGTTGCGAGTACTGCCATGCTCGGAGGTTCCCTCCTCCAGCGCCCCACCATGGATGACCGCAATCTGCCCGCCAGCGAGGTCCTGGCCGCGCTGGCCGAATAGATCGCCCGGAAAGGTTCAGAAACCCGCATGCTCACGCCCTCAATGACCACGCTTCGGCTGTTCCTACACGTGTTCGCTGCGTCCATTTGGGTGGGAGGTCAGATCGTGCTGGGCGCATTGGTGCCCCGACTGCGCAGCGTGTCGCCAGACGCGACGAAAGCTGCTGCCCGCGGGTTCGCGACTGTCGCTTGGCCGGCGTACGCCGTGGTGATCGTCACCGGATTCTGGAACTTGGCTGAGATCGACGTGGCGAACACCTCCACCACATACCAGATCACGATCTTCGTGAAGATCTTGCTGGCCGTCGTGACCGGCGCTGCTGCCGCAGCCCACTCCGTCGCCAGTTCAAAGTTGGTCATGGCTCTCGGTGGGGCGATCGGTCTGGTAGCAGCGGTGGGCGCAATGTTCGTCGGCTATCTCCTCACCACCGGCACATGAACGGGCACATGAGCGGCAACATGAGGCGTCGGCTTGCCGCGATCGTGCTGACTTCCACCATCACCGCCCATCACCGCGGCGGCCGGCTGCGACAGCAGCGAGGACAGCACGCCCCCTACCACGGCCGCGTTCATCCCTGCAGACGCTCCAGCTGGAGCTGCGCAAACGCCGTTCTGTGCTGGGATGTCAGCGATCTCGTTGCGGGTGAACACCAACCCGCCAGATGATCTGAACTCGTACCTGATCACTGAGTACGAGGCACTGGTGCCGGTGGTGCCACCAACGATCTCGTCGGAGTTCCTCACGGTGCTCGAAAACCTGCGCAACGAGCCCGCAACAACGGTGTCGTCGGCCACCACGACGAGCGCCGCGGACCCTTCGGACGGATTTGCAGAAGAGGGCTATCTCCCTGACCCCGAGCCCGCTCTTCGGCTCAATGCATACCTTGCCGACCACTGCTTCGGCACGCAAAGCAATCCCGGGCCGCCGCCGACCGAACCGTTGAGTGAGACCCCGACGACTGTCAGTTGAACACAGCGAGCGATTGACGCGCCGCCGTCGATTCGGCAGCAAACTCCGGAAGGGTCTGGCGGAGTTGCATCACCAACGCCAAACGGACCACGTCGTGGCGTTGTTCGCAAGTCGCCCGCAAGTTGTTGAGTACTCGGGCAATGACGAGTCGACTCGGTGTCGGCAGCAGCGCCGCCTCGTTCCAACTCGTTTGTCCCATCGTCGCCGCAAGCGCCCGACAGTCGTCGCGGTTGATGCCGATCGCGCCCGTGAATGGGTCGGTAAACCAGTCCCGATCCGCTGGGTCTCCGATGAGGAAATGACCAGGCATCCCCACTCCCACGAGTTCCACGCCGACACGTTGCGCAACAGCGATCGCCACGATCGCGAGAGTGATCGGCATGCCCATGCGCCGCGCGACCACACGATCGAGCGACGAGTTGCGCCAGTGGTGATAGTCGCTTCGGTCGCCGCGGAAGAGCGGATCGACACCACCGAACAGGAACTGCACGACACCAGTTCGCGTATGTGTGGGACATTCGCCGGCGAGCTGGTCGAGGTCAGTCAGAACCTCCCGCACGTCGAGACCGGGGTTCAGTGCGAGCGACACCAACAGGGCCAACTCATCGATCGGCGTGTCGGCGCGCTCGATCGCCGCTCCGAACGGAGCGATTCGTTGTGCCACCGTCAGCCGACGTTCCCGATCCATCGGTTGAACGTACCGTCGGCTACGGTCCGGCCTCATGTATCCAGGCGCATTCGTTGAGTCTCACGGCTCGAAACCTGCGGTCATCATGGCCGATACCGGCTGGACACAGACGTTTTCCGAGCTCGACCAGAGGGCCAACCAGCTGAGCCGGGTGTTTCGCTCGGCCGGCCTCCAACCCGGTGATCACGTCGCCCTGTGCATGGAGAATCACCCCCGCTTCCTCGAGATCCTCTGGGGTTGTGAGTATGCCGGGCTCATCTACACCGCGATCTCGAGCCGTCTCACCGCCGAAGAGAGTGCGTACATCATCAACGACTGCGGCGCACGCGCGTACATAACGTCGTCGTACAAGGCGGGTCTCGCTGAGGCGTTACTGGCGATGACGCCCAGGGTGGAGCTACGTCTCATGCTCGACGGCACGATCAGCGGGTTCGACGCATACGACAGCACTGTCGACGCGCAGTCCGCCGAGCCACTCGAGGGTCGACTCGCCGGCGCCGACATGTTGTATTCGTCGGGCACCACCGGCAGGCCAAAGGGCGTGCTGCCGGTGCTCACTGCGCAACCGCTCGAAGAGCGCGCCATGAGCGTGCGCGGTCTCATCATGCTTCTGTTCGGCATGGACGACACCAAGATCTACCTCTCACCCGCCCCCCTGTATCACGCCGCGCCGTTGCGCTTCTGTCTGTCGTCGCTCGCCCTCGGCGCAACGGTGGTCGTCATGGATCGATTCGAGCCGGAGTTGTATCTGTCATTCGTCGAGAAGTACCGGATCACGCATTCACAAATGGTGCCCACGATGTTCATACGGTTGCTCAAACTCGACGATGCTCAGCGCCTGGCGCACGACCTTTCTTCGTTGGAAATGGTCGTTCACGCTGCCGCACCGTGCCCGGTCGAGGTGAAGCGGCAGATGATCGAATGGTGGGGTCCGGTCATCCACGAGTACTACGCCGGTACCGAAGGCAACGGCTTTGTCTACTGCAACAGCGAGATGTGGCTCGACCACCCCGGCACCGTGGGAGTACCCATCAACTGCCAGGTGCACATCGTCGGCGACGACGGCGAGGAGGTCCCGCAGGGGGAAACAGGAACCGTCTACTTCTCTGGCGGCAGCGAGTTCGTCTACCACAACGATGAAGCAAAAGACGGCCGACTCCCGGCACCCGCTCGGCTGGTCGACGCTTGGCGATGTGGGTTACCTCGATGCCGATGGCTTCTTGTACCTCACCGATCGCAAGGCATACATGATCATCACCGGCGGTGTGAATGTGTACCCGCAGGAGGCGGAAAACATCCTGGCGATGCACCCCAAGGTCGCCGACGTTGCGGTGTTCGGCGTACCGAACGCAGAGTTCGGCGAAGAGGTGAAGGGCGTCGTTCAGCCGGTGGAAATGCCCGCCGACGACGTGGCAGCAGCGGCGCTGTCGGCAGAACTGATCGCCTACTGCCGAGCTCAACTTGCCGACGTGAAGTGCCCACGTTCCATCGACTTCCGTGAAGAACTCCCGCGCCATCCCACCGGCAAGCTCTACAAGCGCCTGCTGAAAGATGAGTACTGGAAAGATTCCGGCCGCACGATCTGAGGTCCGCTACGTGATGGCAACTCACCCTTACCTCGATTGGTCCGGACCGATTGCGTTCGCGCACCGGGGCGGCACGAGCCACCATCCCTGAGAACACCATGCCGGCGTTCCAACATGCCGTTGACTTGGGTTACACCTACATCGAGACCGACGTGCACGCCACCCGCGACGGCGTGCTGGTTGCCTTCCACGACAACGACCTGTTGCGCACGTGTGGGCGCGAAGGTCGCATCGACATGTTGCCGTTCAGTGAGGTCGCGTGCCGCCCGAGTAGACGGACGCGAACCAATCCCCCGCTTTGACGACCTGGTCGAGCAGTTTCCCGACGCCCGCATCAACATCGATTGCAAGGCTGATTCCGGTGTGCCGGGGTTGATCGCTGCGATCAGGCGGCACGACCTGCTCGACCGGGTGTGCGTGGGTTCGTTCAGCGATCGGCGGCTGCGGACCCTTCGGCAGGCACTTGGGCCTCGTTTGTGCACGAGTTTCGGGCCGGCGCAGGTCACCTCGCTCGTATCTGCGGGCCGGGTTGTAGGTGGGGGCCACGCCGCACAAGTACCCGTTCGTCAAGGACGCGTGCCGCTCGTCACCAACCGCTTCATTTCGGCGGCCCATCGTCGTGGCCTCCATGTGCATGTGTGGACGATCGATGACCCGTTGGAAATGGAACGTTTGCTCGACCTCGGCGTCGACGGCATCATGACCGACAACCAGCTGAACTGAAACGGGTACTCGAAGCGCGCGGCGATGGACGTGAAGCGATGGTCCCACGTACCCCATCCGCGGATTCCGACGGCGCTGTCGCAACAGCAGACCGACTCGCAACACAAGCCGGTCTGTCCATGCTGCAACGTGGCGGAAACGCCGTCGACGCCGCGATTGCGGCCAATGCCGCCATGGCTGTCGTCGGCCCCCATCTGTGCGGTATCGGTGGTGACCTCTTCGCGCTGGTGGTCGTTGACGGCGACGTGTTCGCGCTCAACGCCAGCGGACGGGCCGGTTCGGGCGCAGACGCTGCCGGGTTGCGCGCCGCTGGTCTGAGCCGCATCGGCCATCGCCACGACATCAATGCTGTCACCATCCCGGGATGCGTCGATGGCTGGCAAGCACTGCATGATCGCTTTGGGTCGTTGCCGTTGGCTGAGTTGTTGGCACCAGCCATCGAGCTCGCCATCCTCCGGCTTTCCCGCGAGCCCGTTGCTCGCAGCTTCGGTCAAGGGCCTCGACAGCACTGGCCGTGCGGCGTTGCAGGCAATCACCGGCCAAACACCCACCACGGGTAGCCGCATGATTCTGCCGGGTGTGGCCCGCACGCTCGCCGAAGTGGCTCGCACCGGGCGTTCCGGTCTGTACGGAGGCGAGTTCGGTCGCGGGCTCATCGCACTCGGGGCGGGCTTGTACACACGAGGCCGATCTGGCTCGAGTCACAAGCCGACTGGGTTCAGCCACTCACCACGAATGTGTTTGGTGTCGAGTTGTCGACCATCCCGCCGAACTCCCAGGGGTATCTCACACTCGGCGCGGCTCGCTTGGCAGAGCATCTCGGCCTACCGGACGACCCCGACGACCCGCAGTGGGCGCACTTGCTGGTGGAGTGCGCAGTCGTGGCCGGATTCGACCGCCCAGATGTGTTGTCAGATCAAGCCGACGGACCAGCGCTACTTCGCCGCATCGAGCAGCGCGTGGGCGACGTCGACCCCAGCCGGGCGAGCCGCACGTCAGCACCGGCGTCCGATGGCGATACGACGTACTTGTGTACCGCAGACGGGAACGGCATGGCCGTCTCGCTCATCCAGTCGAACGCGTCAGGATTCGGGTCGTGGCTGGCAGAACCCAACACCGGCATCGGGCTCCACAATCGCGGCATCGGGTTCACGCTCACCGCGGGTCATCCAGCCGAACTCACTGCCCGGAAGGCGTCCCCCACACACGCTGGCCCCGGCCGCGGCAACGCGACACGGCAAGCTCGCCGCAGTATTCGGCACGATGGGTGGCGACGCTCAACCGCAGATTCTGCTGCAGATCGCGGCGCGCTTGTTCGCCCACGGTCAACGTCCCGACGAGGCTATTGCCGCTGGCCGATGGGTGTTGAAGGCCGCGGGAACGGGGTTCGACACGTGGACCGCCGACGGGAGGGCCAATGGTTTTGCTGGAGGGTCACGCCGCAGCCGAGTGGGCTGATGGCCTGACAGATCGTGGCCATCGCGTCGTTCACGAGGAATCGTTCAGCAGCGCCTTCGGCCACGCCCACGCAATCGTGATGGACGACCAAGGTTGCCTACACGCCGCGGCCGACCCCCGAACCGTAGTAGGCAGCGCCGCGCAGCCCGATAACGAGACGTGCCTGGCACGTTTCGTTACGCCGCGCTATTCGTTGGCGAGGTCGAGCAGCAGCGCCAGCAGCACGTTGGCGCCGCGTTCCAGATCCTCGGTGGCGGTGAACTCGGCGAGGTTGTGGCTGAGGCCGTTCGCCGATGGCACGAAGATCATCGCCGTTGGGCATACCCGCGCCAGCATCTGTGCATCGTGACCGGCACCGCTCGGCATCCGTCGGGTGGAGTAGCCAAACGATTCAGCGGTGTTCTCCACCCGGGCGACCATCTGCTCGTCAAACGAGACCGGTTCGAAACGCGCCAGCGTCCGGGTGACGATGGCGACTCCCTCTGTGTCAGCTAGCTCCAGCAGTTTTTGCGCCAACCGGGCCTCGGCGATTTGCAGCGTTGCGTCGTCGGTGTTGCGCAGGTCGACGGTCATGGTCACCGTTGATGGCACCACGTTCACCAGATTGGGGTGTACATCGATCCTGCCAACCGTGCCGACCTGAACGCCTCCGAGTTCGATGGTGATGCCTCGCACGAACGATGTGATCTCGGCGGCGACGAACAACGGGTCCCGGCGGAGTCGCATCGGTGTCGTACCGGCGTGCGCCGATTGCCCCTCGATGGTGATCTCGGTCCACGAGATGCCTTGCACACCCTCGACGACACCGATGTCGATCCCTTCATCTTCCAAGATCGGGCCCTGCTCGATGTGAAGTTCCACGAACGCGTGCGGGAACGTCGCTGCCGGGCATGGCACTGGCCCAGCGAACCCGATTCGGTCGAGTTCGTCACCGAGGCGGGCGTGGTCGTCGGCCGCCAGCACGTCGAGTGCCTCCTCCACCGCCATGCCGCCCACGTGGACGAGGCTGCCCAACATGTCGGGCGCGAATCGAGCGCCCTCTTCATTGGTGAAGAACGCAACTGTGATGCCGCGGTCGGTGGCGATGTCGTTTGCGATCAACGTTTCGATGATCTCCAAGCCGGCGAGCACGCCGAGGTTCCCATCGAAGCGGCCGCCGGTGCGCACCGTGTCGATGTGGGACCCGGTCATCACCGGGGAAGGTCGCTGCGGACACCTGGGCGGGTGGCGAAGACGTTGCCCACCACATCGATCTTGACATGCAAACCGAGGTCTCGCATCCAACCGACCACCAGATTTCGTCCATCCCGATCGGCATCGGTGAGGGCCAATCGAGCGCATCCCCGCTCGCCGTGGGGCCCGATCACCGCACCAATCTCACCGAGTGCGTCGAGCCGTTCCACCAATCGGGCAACATCGATCCGGATCACACGGCTCAGTGTTGCAGATCGATGCAGATCAGGCGTCGGCGACGCTCCAGTTGCGCTTGGCGACTGGCGGTTGATCACTCCATGGGAAGTTGATCCATTGGTCGGTGCGCTTCCACACGTAGTCGCACTTCACCACCGATTGCGACTTCTCGTAGATGACGGCGGTGCGCACTTCGCCCACCTTGCCTGCACAGAACTCCTCGACGCTCTTGAGCGTGTGGCCGGTATCGGCCACGTCGTCGACGATGAGCAACTTCGCATCGTGGAGATCGACGAAGTCGGGTGCTGGTGGGAGGATGCGCGGTACTTCGAGGCGTTCGTCGACGCCGGTGTAGAACTCGACGTTCATCGTGTAGGTGTTCTTCACTGACAACGCGTAGCCCATGGCACCGCCGATGAGGAGGCCGCCGCGAGCGATCGACAGCACCATGTCTGGCTCGTAACCGTCGTCGGCGACCATCTGGGCAAGCTCCCGAGATGCGATTCCGAACAACTCCCAGGTCAATATTTCGCGCTCGCCAGACATGGACACGCACGATAGCCGTGGACACCGAACGGATTTTCAGACGAGACGGTTTTCACACCTGATCACAACACGCCGGTGATGTCGATCGGGCGCACAGGCACCCTGTTGATCTGCACGTCGCTACCAGCCTGGCGGAGCGCGTCGCGAATGGCCGCCACGATTGCCGGAGTGACTGAAACACACGGAGATTCGCCGACACCCTTGGCCCCGAGCGGTGCCAGCGGCTCGTACTCCTCCACCAACGAGGCGAGCACCGGTGGCATGTCGAGCATGGTGGGGAGGAGATAGTCGGTGAAGCTGGCGTTGCGAATGCGACCGTCGATCTGGATGATCTCTTCCATGACCGCGAGCCCAAGGCCTTGGGCGATGCCTCCCTCGATCTGACCCTGTATCGACAACGGATTCAGCGCGACGCCAATGTCTTGCGCAGTGGCGACCTGTACCACTTTGACGAGGCCGAGACCGGGGTCGACGTCGACCACCGCGCGGTGGGCCACGAACGCGAACGCCACGTGGCAGTTGCCCTGGCCCTTCTCGTCGAGATCTTCCGTGGGGGCGTGCCGATACTCCGCCGTCTCGTCGAACGACACCCCTGCCGTTGCATCGGAGAGGGAGATGCGGAAGGTCCCGTCGCTTCCCGACGATCTCTGTGCCTTCGACGCTGAGCGCACTGGCCGACACTCCGTGCACGTGCAGCGAGATGATCGAACAAGCGGTCGCGCACAGCGACGCACGCTGCCTTCACTGCGCCGCCGCTCATCCACGTCTGCCTCGATGCCGAGGTAGAACCCGCCGAGCCGATACCAGTGTCGATTCGGTCGAGTTCTACCTCATCGACGCCCAACACCGTGCGGGCAATCTGTGGGGCCAACGTGACGAAACCCTGCCCCACTTCTGCCGTCGCGAACTTCAGAGTGGCTACACCATCGGCCAGGCGGCAGCGTGCCGTGGAGTAGTCGTCGAAACCCTCGGAGTACATGAGGTTCTTCATCGACACGCCGTAGCCGATGCCACGGAAAATGTGCGATGCATCGGCGGTACGGCCGGCGCCACCAGGAAGCCGCATGACATCGCCATCGTGGCCGCCGATCGGCTCGTCGGGGAACGGCAACTCGGCGGTCTCTCGGATACACCGTGCGACCGGGGCCACAGAGTCGAGAATTTGCCCGGTGATCATGGGATCGCCGGTGCTGATGGCATTGAGCAACCGAATCTCGACTGGGTCGAGCCCGCACGCCTCTGCAAGTTTGTCCATCTGCGACTCGTGGGCGAAACACGCCTGCACCACCCCGAAGCCGCGCATCGCGCCGCACGGCAGATGGTTGGTGCGAACTGCCCAACCGTCGACCACTGCGTTGACGCAGCGATATGGGCCCTGCGTGTGCGTGATGGCGTTGAGCAGCACCGCAGCAGACGTGGACGCATACGCACCGCCGTCAAACACGAACTGGGCCTCGATCTTGACGATTTCACCGGCCGCAGTCGCGTGATGGCGCATCCAAATGGTGGCGGGGTGACGGTGCACGTGCCCGAGGAAACTCTCCGAGCGGGTGTAGTGCATTCGCACCGGTTTGCCGAGGCGCAACGCCAGGAGACAGGTGTGAACCTGCAGCGAGATGTCTTCCCGCGCGCCGAACGCTCCGCCAACGCCGCCGAGGACCAGACGCACGTTTGCATCTGGCAAGCCGAGGCACGCTGCGATCTGACTGCGGTCTTCGTGCAGCCATTGGGTGGCGATGTGGAGTTCGACCCCGCCGCCGCCTTCATCGGGAATCGCCAAGGCCGCTTCGAGTCCAAGGAACGCTTGATCTTGCATGCCGATGTCGTACGTACCTTCGACGACGACATCGCCGGTGACGGAAGCATCGCCGGCCTCGATGCGCTGGTGGCGCAACACGTTCCCGTTCGGATGGATGGGTTCTGACGACCCTTCTACGACCAGTTGCGGATCGAGCAACGGAGTGAGTACCTCGTACTCCACGACGATCGCAGCGAGCGCGCGCTTGCACGTTTCCGGGTGATCGGCGGCGACCGCGGCGATCGGCTCGCCGACAAAACGCACCACATCGCTGGCAAAGACCGGCTGGTCTTGCGCGATCAGGCCGTAGGTGAGTTTGCCGGGAACATCGGCCGCTGTGATGACGGCCTCGACGCCGTCGATTTGCCAGGCTGGCGTGACATCGATCGAGATGATGCGGGCATACGGGTGCGGCGAGCGCAAGGTTGCGCCCCACAAGGCGCCATCCGCGTGCAGGTCTGACGAAAACTCGAAGGAGCCCTGGACCTTGGCGATGCCGTCTGGGCGGGTGGGCGATGTGCCGAGCGCGCCATGACGTGGGCCAGCGGTGGTAGGTGGGACCACACGGGTTGCGGTGTCGGTCATGCCGGGCCTCCAACGTCGTTGGCCGTCGATGATTGAGCAGTCGACGCTGATCTGCGCGCCACGCTCACTCGTTGCACTGCCTCGATGATCCGCCCGTATCCGGTGCACCGGCACACGTTGCCCGACAACGCCTCACGGATGGTCATCTCGCTGGGGTCGGGTTGGTCATCGAGCAGCGCATGCGTGGCAATGATGAGGCCCGGAGTGCAGAACCCACACTGCACGGCACCTGCGTCGATGAATGCCTGCTGCACGTCGGTTGGTACTCCGGGCGGTGCCAACGCCTCGACGGTGACGATGGGTTGGCCGACAGCCGATGCCGCCATGACCAGACATGAGCACACCAAGTCGCCGTTGACGAGTACGGAACAAGATCCGCACTCCCCTTGCTCGCAAGCCCCTTTGGCTGCCATGAATCCAAGCCGCTCGCGCAGCACGTACAACAGGTTTTCACCGAGCCACGCGTCGGCAACGTCGTGGGATGCACCATTGACATGGAGGGTGTACTGCTCGTTCACGCCGCCACCTCGCCGGCGAACGCCCGGTTGAGCAGTCTCGTCACCATGACGCCGACTGCATGTCGACGGTACGCCGCTGTGGAGCGGTGGTCGTCGATGGGGCGACTCGCGTCGACGGCGGCCGCAGCGGCCCGCTGCAACGCTTGCGGCGCAATGTGCATCGAGCTCCAATCGGCGCCAGCAGCAGCGATGCTTTCAGCCAGGTCGCATCGAATGATCGTGGGGGCTACCGAACCAAGAGCAATACGTACCGAATGCGTCGGTCGATCCACCGCCACACAGGCGCTCGCTGTGGCGATGACCATCGCGTTCCGCACACCCACCTTGCTGTAGCCCTGCCAACCGTCGAGGAGTGGCAAGCGGATTGATGTGATGAGTTCCCCTGGTTCCAGTGCCGTTCGCTTCACACCCACCATGAACTGGCGAACCGGCAGGGTGCGTGTACCGGCTGCGCTGGCAAGTGAGACCGAAGCGTCGAGCGCGGCCAAGACCGGCAACCCGTCGCCGGCCGGCGAGCACGTGGCAAGGTTGCCACCCACCGTTCCGGCATTGCGGATCTGTGGGCTCCCAACCGTTCGGGCGGCCTCGGCCAGTGCTGGCAGCAGCGATCGCAACGGTTCACGCTCGATCATCGACCAGGTGACCGCCGCACCCAACGTGACGGTGCGAGCCTGTTGATCGATGCTGTAACTCGTCAACTCCGGAACTCGGCCCAGAACGACGACGGTGCCGTTGGCCCAGGGCATCGGCCTGTGGCCTTCGTTGACCTCGACCATGAAATCGGTACCACCGGCGAGCGCGAGCGCTTCGGGATGTGACGCGAATGCGCCGACGGCATCAGCCAACGTGAGTGGAATCAGAACCGGCATGGCAGACGACTGTACAAAAGGTTCAGAGGGTCACACGACGACCGTGCCAACGACCCCTTCATCGGCCGGCGGAAACTGCGGATCGATGAGTTCGAGGTGATGCCGCAAAATCTTGGCGATCACGAGGTTGCGCACCCATTTGCGATCGGCCGGAACCACGTACCACGGGGTGCCTGGGCGAGAGGTTTCGCGGATGGCATCGGCAAATGCGGCCCGGTAGTCGTCCCACAGGACGCGATCGTCGAGATCGCCCATGCGAAACTTCCAACGTTCGGTGGGGTCATCGATGCGGTCTTGCAGTCGCACTTGTTGCTCTTCCTTCGACAGGTTCAGAAAGACTTTGATGACGTGCGTACCCTCGTCGACCAGCATCTGCTCGAAGTTCCGGATGTGCCCGTAACGCTTGCGCCACACTGCCTCGGGGGCGAAACCCTTCACCCGCACCACGAGCACGTCTTCGTAGTGGCTGCGGTTGAACACGCCGATACGACCTTTTGCCGGGACGTGTGGGTGGATACGCCACAGGTAGTCGTGGGCCATCTCCTCCTCCGACGGCACTCCAAACGGTGTGACGTCCACTCCGGCCGGGTTCAGCCCGGTCAGCACAGACCGGATTGTTCCGTCTTTTCCACCAGCGTCGGTTGCCTGTAGCACCACCAGAACTGCGGCCTGCTCCTCTGCGAAGAGTCGTTCTTGCAGGGCCGATACCACCGACAACTCTTCCGCCAACAGGCGTGGTGCCTCTTCCTTCGACCAGCCGAAGGTCTCACGCGGATCGTGCTGATCGAGGTCGGTTGCCTTGCCGGCGCGGCAGGATTTCACAACATCACGAGTAGATGACGACATGCCAGGACGGTACCCGCTCGGCGAATCGCATGATGTAACGTCGGCAGCATGGCGGGATCTACCGCTCGGTAACCAGGGGAAAATCACCAAATGACCACTCATCGTCGTTCTCGTACCCGTCTCGTTCGGGCGCTGTCTGTCACGTTGGCAGCCGCGCTCGTCGTCGCCGCCTGTGGCGGAGATGACGACACCGCCGAGGAGGGTGACGTTGTTGCGACCACCGTTGCCCCCGACGACGGTGCCGAAACCAGCGACACGAGCGACGGCGACACGGCCGCGACAACGGGCAACACTGATGACGCCAACACCGAAGATGGTTCGCCGGTCGTTGAAACGCTGCCACCTGACACCACGCCCGACCCGGTCGAGGGTGGCACGTTGCGCTACGGCCTCGAGGCCGACGTCGACGGTTTGAACCCCACGGTGTCCGCGCTCACTGCAGCTTCCGGGCTCGTCATGGCCTCGGCGGTGTTCGACACCCTTGCCGCGTACGCCGCCGACAAGACCGTCGTGCCATACCTCGCCGAGTCGTTCACTCCGAACGACGACTTCACCCAATGGACCATCAAACTCCGCCCTGACGTGGTGTTCCACGACGGAACACCACTCAACGCCGATGCGTTCGTAACGAACTTCGAATCGCAGCGAAGTGCCTCGCTCGTTGGGCTTGCAGTCAGGCCGTTCTATCCGGAGACCGGCGCGACCGAAGTCGTCGATGACCTCACCGTCACGGTCACGTTGCTGGAACCGAACGCCCACTGGCCGGCGTACATGACCTCACAGCTCGGAATGATGGCCTCGCCGGCATGGCTGGAAGCCGCACTCGCCGACCCGACATTGAACCAGCAGCCGGTTGGCACCGGGCCGTTCGTGTTCGCATCACGCAGCGAAGACTCCGTCACGACGTTCGTGCGCAACGAGGAGTGGTGGAACGGTTCGGCGTATCTCGACGCCATCGAGTTCCTGCCCGTCCCCGACTCCGCAACGCGCACCGACCTGCTGCTCGCCGGTGACATCAACGCCATGCACAACTCCACGGCTGACACCATCGGCGAGGTTCAAGATGACCCGTCGATCATCAATGTTCTCGATGACTCGGGCTCGGAGAGCACCGTGATGATGAACTCCGAGACCGCCCCGTTCAACGACATTCGTGTGCGCCAGGCGCTGACGTTCGCAACGCCCCGGGCCGACTACATCGCACTCATCGGTCTCGGCGTCTCTGCGCGGCGCCGATCAGATGTTCATTCCCGAAAGCCCGTTCCACAATCCTGCGGTGAAGCAGGAAGCGGACATGCCCGAGCAGGCGCTTGCACTCGTTGCCGACTATTGCGCTGACGTTCCTGAGAGTTGCACCGACGGGAAGGTCAACATGGAGTATCAGTGGGCCGGGCCATCGGTCAACATGACTCGTGTTGCCGACTTGCTCATCGCCGGCTGGAGCGTGGCCTTCAACGTCACCCGCGACGAACTGCTGCAAGACGAAAACATCCAACAGGCCGCACTTGGCCAGTTCAACGTCGTGCACTGGACGTCGTTCGATGGGACAGACCCGGTGATCGAAAACGTGTGGCTGCTGTGTCGCACCGTCGGCGGCATCTCGCTGAACTTCCCTCGCTACTGCGATCCGGCACGCGACGAAGCGCTGTTGGCCGGGCAGGCAGCCGTGGATCCGGCCGAACGTGCAGCCGCCTATCAGGAGGCGGGCCAGCTCATTCACGACGCGTATGTGTACGTGTTCTTCACTCACGTCCTCTGGGACTTCGCGTTCCGCAGCGATGTGCACGGCGTGTGCAGTCGGGTTTCCCCAGAGGGTGTGCCTCTCTTGTGTAACGAGTTCGGCCGCACCTGGCACGACTCCATCTGGATCGGCTGAAACCCACCACATCTTCCGTGGGGGATCACGCTGCCACCAAACACGCGTCGACCAGTTTGGCGCGTCAATCGACTCGTCGTACTCGCGTTCGTCGCCACTTCGGTGGCGGCGTGCGCGGGTGACGACAACTCCCCCGTCCACCGCCAGCAGCACCGGTAACGACTCGACCACGACCATGTCCGTCAATGATCCGACCACGGCGACGAGTGCACCCTGGTTGACCACAGATCCCAGCGGCTCGGTCAGCTCCGCGAGCACAGTCAGCACGGTCGGCGACTCCAGCCCGGCCGATACGGTCGCAGTGGCGACGCCCACGCAGGTCACCCTGCCCGACGATTCTGATCTTCAGCCGCAAACCGGTGGCACGTTTCGGTTCGCGCTGATCGCGGAAATCGACGGGTTGAACCCGACGAGTTCGGCGCTCACGGTCTCGTCCGGCGTCATCATGGCGAATGCCGTGTTCGACACGCTTGCGGCGTACGGCGCCGACGGCGTTGCCGTGCCGTACCTCGCCGAGTCATTCACCCCGTCCGATGACTTCATGTCGTGGGATGTTCGGCTGCGCCCAGACGTCGAGTTCCACGACGGCACCCCGCTCGATGCTGCTGCGGTGCAGTACAACTTCGAGAGCCAGCGCACCAACAGCTTGGTCGGGCTCGCAGTCAAACCGTTCTACCCCGACTCCGATGCCACCGAAGTGCTCGACGACTTGACGATTCGCTTCAACTTGCTGGAGCCGAATCGGTACTGGCCGCAGACCATGGCCACACAGATCGGCATGATGGCGTCGCCCACCTGGCTTTCTGCTGCGCTGGCAGATCCCACCTTGAATCAGCGCCCAGTTGGCACGGGGCCCTTCGTGTTCGATACGAGAAGCGAAGACTCCATCACTCGGTTCGTACGCAACGACAACTGGTGGAATGGATCGGCGTTTCTCGACGCGATCGAGTTCGTTCCAGTGCCCGACGCGGCGACTCGGGGTGACTTTCTCATCGAGGGCGAGGTCGATGGGCTGCAAACGACGGAACCATCAAGCATTCTGGAACTTCGCGCCGACCCGAATCTCAACGTCTTGCTCGACGACTCGGGAGCAGAAACCTTCATCCAGGTCAACACCGAGCGCGGTGCCGTTCGACGACCTCCGTGCTCGACAAGCGATCGCCTGGGCAACTCCGCGCGAGGACTACCTGACTCTCATCGGGCTCGGTACGTCGCGGGCTGCCAATGGGCGATTCGTGCCAGAGAGCCCGTTCGCCAACCCATCGATCGTTCAGGTCGCCGACGACCCCGCCCGCGCGCTGGAGTTGGCTACCAGCTACTGCACCGACTTCCCGGCCAACTGCACCGACGGCAAGATCAACATGGAGTACCAGTGGCCCGGCCCTGATGTGGTGAACACCCGCATCGCCGACCTGCTGATCGCAGCCTGGAGTGTGGCGTTCAACATCTCGCGCGACGAGTTGCTGCAGGATGAGCATGTGCAGCAAACGGCGCTCGGCCAGTACAACGCAACGCTGTGGCAGGCGTTCTCAGCAGTCGACCCGGTCACCGACACGGTGTGGTTGTCGTGTCGAACCGTCGGCCCCATTTCCCTCAACTTCCCGAGATTCTGTGATCCAGCGCTCGATGCGGCGCTGCTCGCAGCGGCGAGTACTCAAGATCCCGCCGAGCGCGCCGATCTGTATCAAGAGACGGAGCGAATCCTCAACGAGTCGTTCGCTCGCGTGTACCTCACGCACGCGTTGACTGCCAGCGCGTTCTCCACCGAGGTGCATGGCGTCTGCAACCGCACATCCCCTGAAGGGGTAGAGCTGCTGTGCTCAAATGGCAACGTCATCTGGCACGACACAACTTGGATCGGATGAGATGGATCGGATGAGCACATGAACTATTGGCTGCAACGAGTGGTCATGGCGATCATGCTCTTGCTCGCGGTCAGCGCCCTCACGTTCGGCGCAATGAATGTCCTGGGCGATCCGCTGTTCAACATTCTTGGTCCCATCGCTGGAGACACGACCAACCCTGAGAGCATCGAGAAGATCGATGCCGCCAAGGCGGAGTACCACCTCGACGAGCCGCTGCCGGTGCGGTACGCCCTGTGGCTGGGCGGCTTCGTCACCGGAGACATGGGCGTGCAGTTCAGCAGCGACGGCCAACCGCCCGTATCGAATCTCATCAAAGAGCGTCTGCCTCGGACACTCATGTTGGTCTTCATGGCACAGGTCATGGCAGTCATCATTGCGATTCCCTGGTCGCTCTACACCGCGTCGAAAGCGAACTCGAAGTTCGACCGCATGTCGATGCTGGGCACGTTCGTCGCGATCGCACTGCCGGCCTTTTCGCTGGGAATCATTCTGAAATACATCTTTGCGATCAAGCTCGAATGGTTTCCACTGACCTATACCGCTACCGATCCGTTCCCCGACCGTGTCTGGCAGATGATGTTGCCAGCGCTCACAATTGCCATACCTGCGGCCGCTGTGTATCAGCGATTGCTGCGCACCGACCTCATCACGACCCTGCAAGAGGACTTCATCTTGATGGCACGCAGCAAGGGCGTGTCGCGACGTGACGTGCTGTTGCGCCACGCATTGCGACCCTCGCTGTTCTCGTTCATCACGGTGTTCGCCATCAACACCGGAACGTTGATTGGAGGTTCCATCGTGGTCGAGCAGATCTTCCGAATACCGGGGTTGGGCTCCGCCATTGTTGAAGCTGTGGCACGTGAAGACTTCCCCGTCGTGCTCGCCATCGTGATGGTGATTTCGCTTGGGTTCGTGATCCTCAACCTGTTCGTCGACGTGCTGTACTCCGTCATCGACCCGAGGGTTCGGCGATGACCGGCGACCGCCTCTCCTCACGGGGCAGCAACACCTTGGCTCAGGTCGTTCCTGCCGACAACCCGGCCGCTCCCGGCATTGGCGAAGGTGCGGCCGCACCACGCAAGCTCGGTTGGGTGTTCTGGCTGGCTGTTGCCTGGGTCGTGCTGATCGTTCTTGCCGCGTTGTTCGCCCCTTGGTTACCGATCGACGACCCGGAACAAAAGACCATCATCCCAGGTGAAGCTCCGCCCTATCCCCCATCATCGGAGTTTTGGTTCGGGTCCGACACGCTGGCCCGCGACGTGTTCTCGCGCACCATTTGGGGTGCCCGCGTCTCGCTCGTCGTTGGTTTTTCGGCAATCGCCGCCGGCATGCTGATCGGCGGAACGTTCGGCATCCTGGCTGGCTACTTCCGCGGCAGAATCGACAAAGTCGTGTCGTTCGCCTTCCTCACGTTGTTGTCGTTCCCGGCCTTGGTGCTCGCCATCCTCATCACGTCGTTGTTGGACCGTGGGCTGTTCACGATCTCGGCAACGCTCGGCATTCTGGCGATCGCCCCGGTTGGTCGTCTCGCCCGGGCCACGACGATCCAGTTCGCCGAGCGCGAGTTCGTCATCGCCGCGAGAACGCTCGGCGCCAAGCATCCGCGCATCATCTTTCGTGAGTTGTTGCCCAACGTGGTGATTCCCATGGGTGCCCTAGCGCTCTTGGGCATGGCCGTGGCCATCGTTGCCGAAGGCAGCTTGGCGTTCCTCGGCCTGTCGGTGGAGTCTGGCCCAACGTGGGGCAAGGTCATCCTCGACGGATCGGGTAGCCGCGATCTCGAATCTGCACCATGGATGTCTTTGGCACCGATCACCCTGCTGTTTTTCACCGTCGTGTCGCTCAACTATGCGGGCGACAAACTCCGATCTCACTTCGATGTGAAGGAGGCCGCGCTGTGAACACACAACTGCAAACGGGCGGCCGCTCCGGCGGCGAGATGCTGCTTGAAGTGGTCGATCTCAAGACTCACTTCCGCACCGAGCGAGGCATGGTGCGTGCAGTTGACGGCGTGACATTTGCCCTTGCACGCGGGAAGGCACTGGGCGTGGTGGGTGAGTCGGGTTCCGGCAAAACCGTGCTGAGCAGAACGATCATGGGGTTGCTACCGTCGAATGCTGTGCTCGCCGGCTCGGTGAGGTTCGCCGGTCAGGAAGTGCTTGGCCTCGACGCGAAGCAGTTGCGTCACATTTGGGGCCGGGAGATGTCCATGGTGTTTCAGAACCCCATGACCTCGCTCAATCCGCTGATGCGCGTCGGCAAACAGATCTGTGAGCCCTTGCAACTTCACCTCGGCCTCGACAATCAAGCGGCGCGGGAGACGGCCGAGCGGCTCATGCACGACGTGCGGATTCCCGAACCGTCCAAGCGCCTCAAGCAGTATCCGCACGAGCTGTCGGGTGGCATGCGCCAACGGGTGATGATCGCAATCGCCATGGCGTGCGGACCCACACTGCTCTTTGCCGACGAGCCCACCACGGCCCTGGACGTGACGGTGCAGGCCCAGATTCTGGAGCTCATCGGTGAACAGCGACGCGAGCGCAACATGTCGGTGATCTTGGTCACCCACGACCTTGGCGTGGTCGCCGGTCACACCGATGAAATTGCGGTGATGTACGGCGGCCGACTCGTGGAGAAGGCTCCGACGAAGAAGCTGTTCGCGAACATGAAGATGCCGTACACCATGTCGCTGATGCGCAGCATCCCGCGCATTGAAGACCCCAGCCACACGCGGTTGCTCACCATCCCGGGCCGACCGCCAGATCTGGTGCATCCACCGGCTGGGTGCAGGTTTGCGCCGCGTTGTGCGTATGTCCGCGACCGCTGCCGCACCGAAGAGCCGCCGTTGGTTGCGGCCGAGACCGCTGACCACGTGTACGCCTGTTGGTATCCGGTCGGCTCCCCCGAGTTCGAGGAACGAGACGCACAGGTTGTGGAACAGCTTCAAATTGCCAGTCGAAGTGCGGCAGGTGCGCACTAGTGGCCGGGTCTGGCACCGCCCACCTGCGCGAAGGTGAGGCCGTTCTGCGGGTCACCGACCTTGTCGTCGAGTTCCCCATCGGGCGAGGCGGAAGAGTCTCTGCCGTGGCGGGCATCAGCTTCGACGTGTTGCGCGGCGAAACGCTTGGCATTGTGGGTGAGTCTGGCTGCGGCAAGTCCACCACCGGCCGCGCCGTACTGCAGATCACCCCGCCCACGTCTGGTTCCGTGGTGTTCGAGGGAGCAGATCTTGCCGCCATGTCGCCGAAGCAGGTCCGCGAGGCCCGCACCAAGATTCAGATGATCTTTCAGGACCCGATCTCGTCGCTGAACCCACGACGACGGGTTCGAGACAGCGTTCGTGACCCGCTGGAGATTTGGCAGCGCGGCACACCAGACGAGCGAGCCGCGGTAGTAGACGCTGCGCTCGAGCGTGTGGGCATCGACCCGGCTCGGGCGGCCACCAGCCGCCCTCACGAATTTTCGGGTGGGCAGTGTCAGCGGATCTCGATTGCCCGAGCGTTGGTGCTCGACCCCACCTTGATCATCTGTGACGAGCCGGTGTCGGCGCTCGACGTCAGCGTGCAGGCGCAGGTACTCAACCTGCTTGAAGACCTGAAGGCGCAGTACGGTTTGACGCTCATCTTCATCGCTCACGATCTCGCCGTCGTGAAGAACATCAGCGACCGTGTTGCGGTGATGTATCTGGGGAAGATGTGTGAGGTCGCCCCCAGCGACACGCTGTATCAGGCAGCGGCGCATCCGTATACCAAGGTGTTGCTCAACTCCATTCCGGTTCCCGATCCGAATCACGTCGTGGTCTCACCCGACATCGAAGGAGATCTGCCGTCACCAGTGAATCCACCGTCGGGGTGCCGGTTCCACACCCGATGCAGCTTTGTCACCGACGTGTGCCGAACCGACGAACCCATCATGCGCGCCATCGGCGATGACCATTTCATCGCCTGCCACCACCCCCAGATCACACCCGTCACCGTCGGGTAGCGTGCCTGCGATGCCGCTGGCTTGGTCTGTCGTGTCGGCGCCGCGGTCGTTGCGGCGCACTCTTGCAGCCCATAGATCCGGGTTCGGTGACCCCACGACGCAGCTCACCGACGGCGAGTTCCGCCGCGCCACCCTCACACCCGAGGGCCCTGGCACCATGCGTCTGCGATGGACCGCCGACCCAGCGGATCCGGCCGACTGCGGACTGGTGGCCGAGGCCTGGGGTCCTGGCGCGGATTGGTTGCTCGCTGGCGTCGAGTCACTCACCGGATCGAACGACCAACCGGTGGAGTTCGTCGGTGCGCACCCGGCGGTCGAGCGGGCATTGCGCACGCGTCGCACAGCGCGACTTGGCGCATCGCAGGGCCTCTACCATCAGCTGCTGCCGACGGTGATCGCGCAACGCATCACCGCGGGCGAAGCGCTGAACCAGTGGGCCGCGCTGTGCAGGGCGCTCGGCGGCGCACCACCTGGGCCCCCCGAGGTTGTTGCCGGCCTGATACTGCCGCCCGATCCTGCCGTCCTGCGACGCCAGCCTCTGTGGAGGTTTCACCCTCTCGGCATTGAAGGGCACAGAGCATCGACACTGATCGAATGCGCCCGGCACGCCGACAAGATGTGGACCTGGGCCGCCGACGAGGCTGCCGTCAAGCTTCCGCTGCTGCGTGGCGTGGGGCCGTGGACCGTCGGGTCAGTGCTTGGGCCTGTCTACGGCGACCCGGATGCCGTCGCCGTGGGTGACTATCACTTCCCGAACATCGTCGCATACGCCCTCGCGGGCGAACCGCGGGCAACCGACGATCGCATGTTGGAGTTGCTGCAGCCCTACGAAGGGCAGCGAGGTCGGGTGCTGTCGCAACTCGTCTCGACCGCAGGGAAGGCGCCGTCGTACGGCCCACGCCAACGTATCCTCCCGATGGCGCACTGGTGAGGGCACGCATCGCTACCATCGTCGGCGCATGACATCCCCCGAGGCAATTGCAGCGCCCACCTGGTCCGAACGCGTCAAGTCATCGGAATGGTCGAAGATGGCCGTCTACTCGTTGCCGAGTTACATCGTCTCCCGACTGTGCGTGGCGGCGGGCGCCGCGGTCGTCGCCGCTGAGCTACGAGTCGATGCCAACATCGCATCCGAAACCGGTGGGACGCCCGACGTGCACGGTGCCGAGACCGCCGGTTCGGCCCTCAAACCGATGATCAACGTGTTCACCAGTTGGGACGGCAAGTGGTACCTCGACGTTGTTCGCAACGGGTACCCCCGGCACGTTCCACCAAACATCACGTACAACCAGGAAGAAGCGCGTGCCGCGTTCTTCCCACTGTTCCCGCTGATAGGCCGCTACTTCGATCGGCTCATGCCAGGCGGCGCAACATTCGCAGTTCTGCTGCTGAACCTCCTCGTCGGCTTCGTCGCCGTGGTCACGGTGGGCATTCTCGCGAGCGAGGTCTACGGCGAGCGCGTCGGGCGTACCTCAGCTGTCCTCATGGCGATGTTTCCTGGAAGCTTCGTCTTCTCCTTCGCCTACAGCGAAGCGATCATGATCGCATTGGCTGCCGCCGCGCTCTTGATGCTGCATTACAAAGAGTGGGCCGCTGCTGGCGTCTTCGCTGCACTGTGCACCGCAAGCAGACCGAATGGGCTGGCGATCGTGGTCGCGTGCCTCGTGGCAGCATGGTACGCCTGGCGCGAAGATGGTGATCGGCGGGCGTTTCTCGCCGTGCTGCTGGCGCCGCTCGGTTTCATTGCCTTTCAGCTGTACGTCGGGGTCCACGCCGACGAGACCTTCGTGTGGTTCCGGGTGCAAACAGAAGCCTGGGGCGAAGGCGCAAGCTTCGGGTACACCGCATTGAAAAACACCGTGGAGGCTTTCGCTCATCCACTCACCTCCCCCACCGACTCCATCACCGCCGTCAGCGTCGCCGCCACGGTTCTACTGGTGTGGTTCGCATGGCAGGCCAAACTGCCGCGCCCAATGGCCGCATACACGGCCACGGTGTTGGCCATGATGCTGTTACCCGCCACGGTGACCGCGCGTCCACGCTTCTTGTTCACTGCGTTCCCGCTGCTCATCGGAGCCGCCTGGTGGTTCGAACATCACCGCGAACACAACCCACGCCGCCACGACGACGCCTGGGCGTTGGCCCTCGTGTCGTGCGGCGCCGGGTTGGCAACGCTCACCGGCTTGTACGGTGTCTACGGCGCCATCCCCTGAGCTACGTGCCTCTTCGTGCCTTTTCGTCGAGCATGGATTGGCGGCGTTCTGGGCCGATGCCCACCGTAGATGGGTCAATGCCGTCGCCCTGTTCACAGCGTTGGTACACCAACACGAGGCCGTTGTCGAAGTTGCCTACCAAGCAGAACTGGTCGGCGACCACCTGATTCGGCACTGCCGAGCCCTCATCTGTCGACGCGTTTGGTTCGTACCAGCCGGTCCAGAAGTTCGTCAGTATCAGCCAGTCGGCGCTCGCCACGTCGTCGGCGAGGCTGGACCCTTCAGCGTTGGCGATGCCTGGGTCCATTTCGATGAATCGCGTGGCCGGTTCCAGGTCAGGCAGCAGGTAGTGGAACATCACGTCGCTGTACACGGTGCGGCGCATGTCGGCAGGACCCACCAACAAGCGGTCGCCTGGCTCGGCCGCCGCAGCGACGAGGTCGATCGCTTGCTGAGATGCCACCTGCGTCGCCCGGTTCGGCATGTAGAAGTGCAATCCATCGTTGCGCACCGGCAACCCGGGCGACGCCAAATTGCCCAGTGATACACGGCTGGCGTAGAGGTAGGGCCGAAACGTGAAGAACGGGGCGACGACGAGCAGGAGCGCAACGAGGGCGGCAGACGGCGCAACCAGCCAGCCGATCTGGGCCGCCCGGCCGCCACTGGTTGTGTGATCTCGCAGGAAGACGGAACGCAGTTCGATCAACGTTGCCGCGAGCATGGAGAAGGCGACCGATGAACCCCATGCAAGGTGGGTGCTGTCGGGGCGTTGCACGGCTTGGCCCACCAAGCCAAGACCAAACACCGCCAGGACCACGTACCACACGATGCGATTCGTGGCGCCCTCGCGGCGCCAGCGCCACACTCCAAAGATGACCGAGCCGACAGCGACGAAGACCAAGGCGAAGAACCACACGAACAGCTGCTGCGATGCGCCGAGCGCTGGAATGCCCCACCACGGCGCCTCCACAGGGTT
The DNA here is from genome assembly GCA_963738275.1 of uncultured Actinomycetota bacterium. Classification (GTDB taxonomy): domain Bacteria; phylum Actinomycetota; class Acidimicrobiia; order Acidimicrobiales; family Ilumatobacteraceae; genus Ilumatobacter. The sequence goes on along the minus strand of CAVTVY010000013.1, from coordinate 281,652 downwards.
TTCTGTGAGCGCCTGCAACGCCCCGTCGAGTTCGCCCCACGTCGGCGGCACCGGCAGCTTCCTCCCTGGCCGCAGTTCGAACACCGGCTCGATGACCATGCCCTGCCATGCCGGCCCGATTCCGGCGAGAGCGAAATGTATCCACATAGGAATCGCACCGATCACCGCGCCGACCAGCGCATCGAGCACGTTCACCCGACGCCACAGCAGCACGCCCCACGCCAGGCCGAGAGCAAGTACGAGGTCGGGTCGGAACGTCAGGGCCACACCGGCCAACACGCCCGCAAGGATCGTCATGGTGCGGCGCCGATTGCTGGAGAGGTGTAGCGAACGGACGGCGAAGATCAAGCTGAGGAGCGACAGCGCCAACGCGCCCGGCCACGCCAAGGCTGAGAAACCTGTCGGCGTGATCATCAAGACGGTCATGGCTCCGGCAGCCGGCAAGGCTGCGTGCCAACCCCACGGTCGCATGGCGACCGTGATCGCTACGACCGCAAGAGCGATTTGACCGAACCCGATGATCCGTTCCGCGGCAAGCGCATCGTCGAACAACCACGACCAGAACGCCAAGAAGTCGAGGGCACCAGGCCCGTAGAGGTGCAGGAAGTCGACATTTGGCACCTGACCCTGCCGGACAAGCCGAGGAAAGACGAGCATGAAGCCCTCTTCCATCGTGGAGCCGGCGAAGCGGAACAAGCCTCGTGCCGGCAACAGCAACGCAACCGCGACCGTCATCCAGGCAACCGTCGGAACGAGTTGTGGTCGCCGAAACGCGGCGCCGCCGAAGACAAAGGGAACAGGATCGTCTGCGGTCGTCTCTTCGAGTACTTCGCTCACGAGATGTGATACCGGCGCGGTTCGAGAAATGGGTCGCCTGGAGCCACGTGTTCCGGCTTGAGCACTTGACTCATGCGGATACGCCGCTCGGGCGCTCGCCGTTGACGGAACGTCAGTACTTGTGTCACTGCGCGCACTGCCGGTGAGTCAGCCAGATGATGTTGCTCTCCGGCGCGTTCGACTTCGGCCAGCAGTTCTGCGCTGGGGCTGCCCACGACTTCGAACTCGAACGAATCGGTCCAGCGCAGACAGACCAGTCGGGAGGTGAGGTGGCGCTCCAAGAGCGCTGCGAGATCACTCGCAACCGGCTCGGTGGTTGCCCACTGGTGGAGGTCGGCATCGAAGACGGTCGACGACTTTGCTTCGAACTTCAACACCCCGTCGTCGAGCCGGCACCACCACAAGTGGCTTGGAAAGTCAAGCAATCTGGCACTGCCCACGTGCGGCACCTCGATGTAGCCGGCTTTGGCGACTCGCATCATCTCGCGCATGGCCGCAGCGGGATCGAGGACGTGCTCCAGTACGTGTGAGCAGATGACGTAGTCGAACACCTTGTCGGCAAAGGGCAGGTCGCCCGCATCGGCATCGAACAACGCCTTGGGCGCGAGTGCTTCCGCTCCCCCGGCGCGCTGCACGGCATGCTCGCCCTCGGGGAACTTGTCCACCAGAACGTCGGCACGCCAGTGAGGCTTGTCGCCGCTACCGATGTCGAGGACCAGGTCGGTCGGCCCAACAGGAATAGCGATTCGGCGGCGATGAAAGCTCGCCAGTTCATCACGACGTGGGAACATGAGACTCCGTTGGATTGTTGGCAGGTGCATCGTCACCGGTCGATGGTTCCGGCGAACGACCGAGTGATCGGGACCGAATTCGATCGAACAGGGCAACGACGCCGACCGCAGCCATCACGCACAGAATCGGCTCGAACGGTGCCCGGAAACGAAGGTTTCCGTAGGCGTACACGGCAGTGAGTGTGACCATCACCGCAAGTGACCACAGCGGCCACACCGGAACGCCGCGCCGACGCAAACGAACAGAGCCCACCACTGCCAGCGCCATCATCACGTAGTACATGCCGAGGCCCGCACGTAATACGTCGCGTGGTCGGCCTTCGACGAAACCGAAGTCGGCGTTCTGGAGCGGCCGGAACAGTTCCCACTGGCGACCGACTCTCACCACGATGACTTTGGGCACTTGTGACGCGTGTGTCTCGCGCGTACTCGAGACCCAAGTCACGGTACGCCTGGTTGCGTACCGACTCGTCGCCGGGCGGGTCGCCGAACTCGGCGCGGTATCTCTCTTGGCAAGCGAATGACCAATACCCGACTTTGGGCCCGTAGTACGAGTCTGGGCAGTTGGCGTAGTAAATGACCTCGTTGCTGTTGGTCGACAACGGCACGAAAAGGTCGAACCGCGTGGCGTTGTAGATCATCCATGGAGCGATGACGGCAATGAACGAGGCTGCGCACACAGCGAGATGCCGGAACTGCATCTTTCGGCTGAGCTCGCTGGTGACGACCATCGGCAACACCATGAGCACGGTCATCAAGATGGCCTCACCTCGGGTGAGTGCGGCGGCGCCGATGAGTGCACCTGCCAAGGCGATCGTGCCCAGGCGCAACGAAATGCGCCACCGATACATCACGAACGTGGCGGCAGTGGTGATGCCAGCCATCATTCCCTCCACCCACATGGAGCCGTCGGTGACCCAGATGTTCGGGTATGCCAAGAGCAGTACAGCGGCGACGATGGCCGTGCGTCTCCCGGCAATGAGGTGCGCCAGCATGACTCCGAACACCACTTGCGGAATGCCAAGCAGGACGCTGACGAGCTGGTGATCGAAGTAGGTGGTGCCACCGAGCCGCGACCAGAAGGACAGTGCGATCGGAAAAGCTGGACCGTGCAGCGCGCTCGGGATTGCGATGCCATCTTGAGCCCAGGCGACCGGGTTGATGAAGCCACGGCCTCGAGCGAGCAGGTTCGCCGTGACATGGTAGAAGAATTGGTCGCCACCGTCGCGACGGGCATTGACGATGTTGATGGTGGTCGCCGTGCGCGTGAGGATCACGAGCGCCGATGATGACGACCAACCCTCCGCCGTTGCTGACGGCACTGAACGACCGTCGGCGGGCCATCGCCCATGAGGCCGCAATGACAACTCCCACGCTCACGCCCAAGATGACGACCCACGTCCACGCGACGAAGATCGCGTCCGGTGAGCTGCCTCACGCCATCAACAGTGGACACACGGTCGCTGTAATGATCGAGCAGAAACGCAAACGTTGCGTGTGCGGTGGCCGCCAACCCCACAGCCGCCCCGGTGATCAGCAGACGTGGCCGTTGGGGGGCCGGGCCGGATCTTCAGCGCTGGTGGCGGCAACGGCGCCAAGCACCGCCGCCGCGGCAACAGCCGACGCGAGCCCAGCAACTGGACGGGCCGATCCGCCCAACAGCAGCGCGACCACGGTTGCCACGGCCGCTATCGACCAGATGCCCATCGCGGACAATTTCCAACCATGGATCCGCGGAAACCCGCCATACCGCTTGCGCGCCGATGCCGCCGAACAGAGCGACCAACGCAGCCACAACATCGACCACCACGGCCGTTCCGGGAGCGCCGATGAGACCGAGGCCCGTCGGGTCGATCGACTTGTGCGACAGAGCACAGGCCAGATCACCGCCATCAGTGCAGCACCGCAGGTGACGTCGATCGCTACTCGGCGGGAACGACCGCCCGCCCACAACCAGCCGACGAACGCGATGAGCGTCAGCTGTCCGATGCTGGTGGCCGCAATGGTCCCCGTGAGCCAAGACGGCGAGGGACTCGGATCTGGCAACCAGCGACCCGGCTGCCACCATGCTCGCCAACAACGCAACAACCGAGGAGATGTCGACGCTCTCGTGGGGTGTGTGGCGGCTTCGGGCATGGTCAGGGGGTAGGTTACTGCCGTGGTCTGGACGGCTTTGGGAGGGCGTGCGTCACGAATGTGGTTGGCGGCGTTGGTTGGCGGCTTGGTGGTCAGCGGCGACATGGTACCTATTGCCCGTCTTCTCCGGTGAGCACGGCGATGTGGCCGTCTACGGGGGCGGAACGATCGAGTCGAGTATCGAGAAGTTGTCGTATCAACTCCACGACCGTGGGCGCGCCATGAAGTTCGTCGCGGAAGGCTCCACCTGGTGCGATCTCGCAGACCTTCAGCCCGAAGCGCACAATGTGGACGTCATCGTTCTCGCTCCTGAAGCTACGGGAACGTGCGACGGTGACCCGGTGGCAACCACGGTCGATCGCTTACGTGACGACGTCGAACTCGTACTGGTGGCTTCGAGCGCGGTTCGAGGCGACCGCTTCTGCCGCAACAGTGGAATCACCGTCGTCGACCCAACGTGTTACTCGGAGCTCCTGGCACCATCTCGATGCCCTGCGAATGGTGGGACAACTGCGTCGGAACGATCGCTGTACGTGGACGACGACGGTGATCTCACCGACGCCGGCAACGAACGCGTCGCCCGAATGGTCTCAGCCGCCATCGGCTGAGTCTGCTAGTTGGAGTGCATGCCCCGGGCGGGATCGTCATAGCGAGGGTCGTTCACCCAGTCGCCGCCCACCCAGACGGCTGGGTCTGCGGCGACGATGCCGTTGAACCGCAGGCCAACTCCGTAGTGAGCCAATAGCCGAGGAGCGCCGCACCGCTGGGGCACACATGAACCCCGTCGGGTTTGCGTTCGGGCTGGCCGTCCCCGTTGATGTCGGTGGCGAACTCACCCCAGAGTTCGTCAGCGTTCAAGACGACGACTTCGTCAGGAAATTCTGCTGCGCGGGCACGTGCGATCGCCAGCATCGTGTCGGTCGTGGTCTCGTGGCGTGTCGGGTCGACCGGGGGTGGCTCGAGCACGACCAGCGTGGTTCCCAAATCGCGCCATGCGTCGGCATACGTATCGAACGCCGCCGCTGTGTCGCTTCGTCGAACTGCCCATCCCAACCAGACAGCATGAACACGGCAAGGTCAGGCGGTGATGCCGCCAGCGGATCGACGAAGAGTTCGCATCGGGATGAACGTCGTCGTGATCGACGAGACCGACACCGAGGAACGTCTGCGCTGCAACTGTTGGCCCCGACGCCGACAGCGCAGCAATCACCCCGGGAGCCGAGTCGTACGCCACCGAGTCACCTTGCCACGCCACCGTTTGAACCGTCGGCGCCGACGCTGGAGGCACAGCCAGGGCTGGGCGTGGACTCAGCGGGTCCGGAGGTCGAGGTGGTGCGGAGTCGATCGGAGTCACCGACACAGTGCTCGCGGACGTAGTCGCCGTCGGCGTCGTGCTGGTAGCCACCACGTCGCTCGAGGAGGAACTTCCACCACCGTCGTCGGAACCTGTGCTTGTCTTCGAACCGTCGCCACGACTGCTCGGAAGCGTGATCTGCGTGGCGTCGATCGACAAAGTCGCAGTAGCTGGTTGCGGCGTGAGTTGTGCAGACACCACCACCAGCGCAGCGCGCAGCGGCGAGCGCACCGAGCCCGCTGCGCTTCGTTCCGAGTCGTCGACCATAGCGAATTGGTGATTCGAGGAATCGGAACGACACCACTGCGATGGCCAGAGAGATTGCCCATCGCAACACCGACACCACGGGTCGGCTGAAACCGGTGGAGTCTTGGTCGACGATGATGAAGACGGGCCAGTGCCAGAGGTACAGGCCGTAGCTGATCGTGCCGAGCCAACGGAGCGGCGAAACTTCCAAGCCGCGGATGACCGGCGTTCGCCGGTCGATCCACAACGACGCGGCGAGCACAGCACATGCAGTGGAATGGAGCAAGAGCAGCCCTCGAAAGAGCGCTGTGCTCGAGGAACCGTCGACCGTCACCCACATCGCGATGACGCCGGCCAGCAGCAACGAGTTGTCCACCCGCCACGACCGAGGGGGTGCGCTTTGCCAGTCGCTCCAAGTGCCCGTCGAGCGACACGATCGCGGCCAGGGCTCCGACGAGGATCGAAGCCGCACGGGTGTCGGTTCCCATGTACACCCTGGTCGGGTTGGCGGGGTCGAAGAGCACCAGCATGGCCACGAACGACGCCACGATTCCCACGGCAGTGACCACTCCCAGGCGACGTCGCGCGTGGACACCCCGCAACGACGCGATGGCGATCAGCGGCCACAGCACATAGAACTGCTCTTCGACGGCGAGGCTCCAGAGGTGGGTGAGTGGAGACGGTTCCGTGAACAACGCCCAGTACTGAGCACTGTCGGCAATCTGCGCCCAGTTCGCCACGTACAGCATCGCCGGAATCACCCCGTCACGAGATGCCTCCACTTGCGCAGCCGTTCCGAACACGTACATCAGAGGAGTGATGAGCATGAGGAAAACCAGCGCTGCAGGAAGCAGTCGGCGCGCCCGCCGCTTCCAGAAGTGAACGAGATCGACCCGCCCAGACGACGTGTGTTCGGTGATCAGCAGCCCGGTGATCAAGAAACCAGACAGCGCGAAGAACAAGTCGACGCCAAGGAACCCTCCGATGAGGAGGTCATCGTGAAAAAGCAGCACCCCGGCCACAGCGAGCCCGCGCAAACCGTCGAGCCCACCGATTCGGCCCCGAAGCGCCGCGTGTGCTGACTCGAGCGGCGCTGAACTCGCGGTTACAGCACTGATGGGCGGAGCGGTCATCGGGTCCCCAGAGCTGGTTGCAGTATCTGCCCCGAACGATTCGGTGAAGAGTGTGGGCTGCGCGTAAGCGAAGTGGACCCCATCAGGTCTCACGCTCGGGTCTTCGAGGTAGTCGATCATCCACGTTGCCAGATCGATCAGGACGGCACGGTCGCCGAATTCGGCGAGGGTGGCCGCAATGATCTCATTCATTCGGGCCGCACGTGCTGGGTCACGGGAATCTTGAAGCTCCTGTTGGGCGGCCATCCAACGGTGCGGGAGAATGCAGGACAGTTCAGCCAGGCAATTCGGCCTACACCACCGTCGAGAAGTTGCTGCGCGGCGCTTCGTATGGCGGCGGCCAGTGCATCATCGAAAGCTGGGTCGCCGATCGTCGCTCGGCCCACGCCCAGGACGTCGCGCTCGATCTGTTCCCATTGGCAGCTGATGACAACCGCTACGTCGAACGTCGTCGGTCGCGGTTGCCACGTCCCAGTTCGGCATCGCCGGAGCACACATCTCGTCGGGCGGAACCGGAAGAATCGAACAGCCGAGCATCGTCGTCTCCGACACGTACTCGGGTGCCAGGTATCGGGTGATTCGCCGCGACGAGCGCGCACGACAACGCGATCGAGTCACCGAAGAAACCGATTCGGGTTCGGCGTGATCCACAGCTGGCAACCGTTGTTGCGACGCTGTCGTCGCCGGAACGAGGGCTGCAGCGGCGTCAGTTGGCACGTGGTTACACCCGCACTCAGTTCGTCCGCGGTGGAGCTGCGGATGTAGCGCCGGCCTTGTCGTGCTGCTGCCCACGCGTGCGTCTCCGCTGGGCTGTCGTCGACGGTTCTGTGTGCGTCTGCCCGGACTGCGCACCGATGTCGAGTTCGGCGCCGTCTCGTTCCAACTGCTCCAGATATGCGGACGTGCTGCTCGTTGGCACAACGGCCACCACCGCTGGTAGCGCCAACACTGCGGCGGCCATGGCGCCGACCAGGATCCGATCGCGGTGACCGGTGCGAAATGGTGTCTCCACGAATTGCACCAGCAGAGCGCTGATCGCGACGGTGACGACAGCCACCACGACAACCAGGACCGGACGTGGCCACCCGCGTTGTTCCACCAGCACGATCAGGGGCCAGTGCACCAGGTAGATCGCATAGCTGAGCGTGCCGATGTACACCATAGGACGGGTCTCCAACAGGCCGCGCCAGAGGTCGTGGCGGCGCACCGCCACGTGCACGAGCGCCACCGACAGCATCGCCTGCGCTGGCAGCAATCCCCGGCGAATCGCATCCCCACCGGGCGAAGCGAACATGACGAAGATCAGCATCACCAACAACGCACCGCCGGCGAACACATTGGCCCGTCGGCGGGGCAGGTCTGCCTCGCGAGCAACCTGTTGGCGGTGCCACTGGTGGGTGAGGGCCAGTGCGACGCCGATCAAGATCTCGCCGGCCCGGGTATCGGTGCCGTAATAGGTGCGGGCCACTGACCAACCGGTGAGCACGGGCAGCAGCCACGAGAGACATGCGAGACCAGCGATGGCCGAAATGCGCCGCGGGTACGTGCCAAGTCGCCACACCACGATCAAGATCAGTGGCAGCAACAGGTAGATCTGCTGCTCGATCGCCAAGCTCCAGTAATGAACCAGCGCGTCCGGTGCGGCAAACAGCGAAGCGTAATTCTGATCGGCGAGCAGTTGATTCCAGTTCGAGAGTCCGACCATCGTCATCCAAAGTCGGCGCGGAGCATCGGTGACCGGCGTGTCCGTGATCACCTCGACGGCAACAACGACTGCGATGACAAACCATGCCAACGGCAACAAGCGCCGAATACGTCCCATCCAGTACCGCTTGACCGTGCGTTGATTCAGTGGCTGATCAGCGAGCCGGAGGCCGAGGAGGTAACCCGACAGGGTAAAGAACAACGACACCCCGAGGAAGCCCCCGCCAAAGCCGGGCACCTGAGCATGGAACAAGAACACCAGGGTGATGCTGATCGCGCGCAGACCGTCCAGGTTGGCAATGCGATTCGCTGGCTTGCCGTTCACGACACCACAACCGAACTGGAGTCGGCGCTCGGTACATCGGATTCGGACACCTCGGACTCTGCTCGAAGTTCCTCACTGGTTCCCGTCACGACGCTCACTGCGATCACCATGATCGCGAATGCGGTGATCTCATGGAGGTCACCAAAGCGAGCTGGCCAGCCCGCGCCGGTTGCGTAGTCGTAGACCCACTCGCGCCGAGCCACGTTGAGGCCGATCGCAGCAAGCAGTCCGACTCCGCCGAGGGCCACGAGGCGGGGCCGTCGCGACGCTACGAGTGCGACAGCCGCCACGACCGCGTGGACGAACACCTCCGGCCCGATCAGTATGAGCGACGCGGCAACGAGCAGCACGCCGTCCACTGCGGCCCGGCGCCGAGTGACGGGAGCCATGAGATGGCTCAACGACAGGGCGAGTGGTGACACCGTGTCGGGAAGTGGCTCTGGCGCAACGCCTCGACGGCGCCACTGTGTGTAGGCCACACACAGCACACACGCTGCGACCGACAGCAGCGAAATCAGCAGCCCGAGGCGTACCTTCGATTGCGGGGCGAACGACACATCTACAGAACGAGCGCTATCTGACGGCTCGAGCCACCAGCCGTTGAACCCACCCGAGATCGGCGTGGAGACTCCCAGGTCGGTACCGGCGATCTGAGCCTCCCACCCGTCGCTGTGACCTTGGCCGAAAATCAGCCAGCAGCCATCGGGGCACGGAGGAACTGTCATCCCCATCGAGGTGAGTGACGAGGATTTGACCGTGACGAGTGGAAGCTCGTTCGGTGGCAGTGCAACTCCGCCCTCGGTTTCGATGTCGGTTGCCTTCGCGAAGCTCACCAGATCAACGTCGATCCCAGTGGATCGTCCACTCGCGCTGACCAGTTCGTGCGTGCCTGCGGTGAGTGAGGTCGGAGCACCGGCGCACACCTGAGCGTCAACCGGCTCCCCAGACAACAACAGCTGGGAGTCGACGAGCAACGGCACCCCAACTCCGTCGATCGACAACAGGTCTGTCCTGCACACGTCGACCACTTCAGCGCTTTCCCATACCACCGGCAGACCCTCGATTTCCTGCAACGACACGGGGAGCGTTGCCGGGTCTCCGTAGCGTCGATCTATCGTGACCAGCGCATTGATGTCGGTCACGGTCAGGACGAGTTCCTCATCCGAGACGTCCGGCAACGAGACATGGCTGCGACCCTCGGCGTCGGGCGCCGGCACCGTGACGATTTGATCGACGGCTCCGACCTGCACGCCGACCTCGATGATCGTCGAGTGAAGGTCGTCAATTGGTTGCACCAGGTCGAATCCGTTGAATGCACTTGTGGCGTCGAGAGGGATGGTGAGCGAACTGCCGATCGCAGCGTGGAATGGCGAAGTCCAAGCGGTGTCGGGGTCGCCGTCGAACGCCGAGGTAGCTCGAGCCTCGGGAACTCCGATCAGTCGATCGGCGGAGGTGGGGCCGATGGTCGTGCCGTCGACCTGATTCAAGACAGCGTCGCTGGCCCGCCGGTTGAGGCGTACCCGCACAGACCACGAGCCCTCGACTTCCACGGGCAGCTCGAACCGACGTGCGAGATTCGATTCGGGATCGCTGCGCCAGCGATCTGTGGGGTCGGTGCGCTCCCGGCGGAACACGAGCCCGATGTCGTCGGCGTCGGTGAGTTGGTCGAGCACCAGCGTCGGCGGTCGCACGAACTCTGTAGCGACCGGGCCGAGTTCGGCGAAGCCCACCCAGTAATCGCCCGTCTCGGGTCGGTTCGGCCGCTCGGCAATGGTTTCGATAGTGACCGTCACCGGGGTTCCGGCCGGAACTTCGATCGTCTGACCGGGGGTGCCGAGCGACCGTTCGTCGAGCACCACGATCGAGCTCTCGTCGCCAAAAGACACCGCCACCGACGTGATCCAGTTGCGCCGCTCGCGGCCTTGCACCTGCACCAACTGCAGTTGGCCGTCGGCCACGTCGGAAATCGTGATCGACTCTCCGATCGGGCTCGCGTTCGTGCCGACCTGCCACGCAGTGGCAGGATCGCCATCAACGGCCATCGCCGGGCGCGCCTCTGGAAGCAAAGCGAACGGTTCGCCGTAACTGCTGGCCTGCACCACCAGTTCTCCATCAAGAACGGCGATCGTTTGAGCATCGGAATCTCCGTCGCCCGGCCGCGGTAGTGGCTCGTGTGTGTCGTCGTGGTCCCCCGTTGTGTCGAACTCTGCGCCACCCGATTCAGTCATGCCGACCGAGTCTTGAGAGCTGCGCCACTGCTCTGAGCGGTCGCGATGGGAGTCGGTGACGATGAAACGGGGCGGGCTGTTCGCGACGGGAACGCTGTTGAACGAGCCATCGTCGGAAATCACCTCTGCTGCCAACAGCACCGCTTCGTCTCCCTGGATCAAACCGGCGCTGGCGGCATCGACCATACCGTCGCCGCTGCCATCGAGAATGATGACCTCAGTCGCCAAGCGGACGGCTGGTACCGGATCTTCGACATCACGGAGCAGCACCGGGGGGAACGCAACGTTTGGCCCGTTACTCAATGCTGATTCGTCGATCACCGGTGCCACCGGCGTGTTCACCACCGGCTCCCCGTAGCCCACCGGGTCGCTCAGGCCTACCATCGGAACGCCCACGGAGTTGACGAGTTCAGTCGGGGGCGGAGTGCGGAACCGGTCGAATGCTTGATCGGTGCTGATCCAGATTTGATCGGCGCCCAACAGCCGACTGACCGGCGCGAGCGACTCGGGCTCGAGCGTGTTCGACCTGCACTCGATTGTCGAGTGCGTAGAGCAGGTCCATCACCCCAGGGCTGCCAAGCGGTAACAAGTCTCGCGTGAGCACGGGTTTATCGCTCGCGAATGGCAGCGGCGGGTCGACGGTGTACCCCCAGCGATACGCCCCGAACTCGGCCCCAGGAAACTGCAGCACACGCGTGCCAGCGCCGTCGACCCGCAAATCGGCAGCCGCATCTTTCCAGGCATCTGGCAGGTTCTGGTCCCGTTCGAGGGCTGCGTCCACCAGCTCGGCTTGCCAGAACGATGGCAGATTGACCACCAACAGAACCCCAGCAAGTGCAAATGCGCCTACTCGAGCTCGGGGACGGTCTCTGAGGCCGTCGGCCAACATCGCAACGCCGAGCGCAACCCCGAGGATCATCAGCGGTAGCGCGCGAGTGCTGCTTCGCAGTGCGAGCGCAAGGCTTCCGTCGCGGACGATTCGCATGAGCGGCGACGGTTCGCTGAACGGATGCACCCCGATGGCAAGGAAAGCTCCAGAAGCAAACAACGCTGCGGCATACCACCGGTGACGCCACCGCGAGATGACGAACCCGATCGCCCCCAGGCACACCAACGCGTATCCGGCGACGATGACCAACGGGCTCTCTTGATACGTCACCGACGACGCGGTGGCTGGAGCGAATGCGTCGCGGATGTAGAAGAGCCAGTAGCCCAAGCCACGAACGATTTCGCTGGCGGTGGCCGTGAACGACACAGATTCAAGGGTCTCTGAATACGCCAACACATCAGCCCCGTATTGAGACTGCACGCCGAGCATCAAGACCCACCACAGAGAAACCGACGCGCTCACCGCGACGAGTCGGAGCGAACCCGATACGGCTGCCCGAACCTCAAGTCGTCTCGCAGCCAACTCGCCGACCACCCAGATCACCGGGCCCGGAACGATCATCAAGAAAGCCGTGGGATTCACATGGGCGACCGAAAAGATCACCAACCCGAACATTGCAGGGGCGCGCCAGCCGGGTTCGCGCATAGTGCGAATGGTGAACACCGTCAGCCATCCGAGTGATGCCCACGGCAGCAGCATCAGAGATGTGCGGCTGACGTACGGCAACACGTAGGTCGACCATTGGTAGATCGTGGCGGCCACCAGTGCCGCTTGGAGCGACAGCCCCAACAGCTCACCCAGCCGAAGCACACCCCAACCCGCCAGAAACAGCATGGTGCCAACGAACAGTCGGTGCGCGATCCAGTCGGGTGCGCCGACGGCTTCGAACAGCATGTACCAGGGGCCAGCGGGCCAGAAGTAGGTAGTGGTCTGGTGCGGGAACCAACCACCGAACTGGCTTGGGTCCCACGATGAGGTGGCGAGCCGCGTCAGTCGGCCTGGGTCGAGGTACAGGTACAGCTTGGTGTCAGCCGGCATTCGGCCGGGCGACGACAGCAGCGCCGGCAGATAGGCCATTGCGGCCAGCAGCGCGAGCGCAACACGTCGCTGTGTACGTGGCACCCCCACCCACTGCATCAATCAGTCCCGTGCGAGCAGGTCTTCAACAGCCCAACGAGTGACCCGCAACATCGATTCCACGATGATGCGCAACGACATCTTCGACTTTCCACGGACGCGCTGTCGGAAGATGATCGGCGTCTCCTCGACCACGATGTTCTGACGCTTGAGCCGCCGTACCAACTCGGTGAGGAATGCGTAACCCTCTGCAGAAGTGGTGTGGGGCTCGATCGCGGCCAGTGCACCAGCGGTGTAGGCACGAAACCCTGACGTGCAATCGTGGGGCTCGAGGCGCAACACGGCCCTGGTGTAGGCATTGCCCCACTTCGACAAGAACCGGCGACGGAACGGCCAATCGGGAGCGCCGCCGCCTTCGACATACCGAGAACCGATGACGACTGACGCTCCCCCGGCGATGCGCTCGAGCATCACTGGAATGACGGCTGGGTCATGCGACAAGTCCCCATCCATCGACACGATGACGTCGTATCCTTCGGCGAGCACCTTGCTGAAACCAGTGCGATACGCCGATCCGAGACCGTCTTTCTCCGCCCGAACCAGAACGCTGATGCCACCGAGCTGGTCACCGAGCGAGCGAGCAAGATCGGCGGTTCCATCAGGACTGCTGTCGTCGACGATCAGCACCTCGATGGAGTTGTGAGCCGCACGAATTCCGCGAAGCAAATCATCGAGATTGTCGCGCTCGTTATAGGTGGGAAGCACGACGATGGAACGCACGGATCGCAACGCTATCGGCGTTCGAACTGGGCGAGCCGGTGGCACTGTCAGTCGCGCAGGCGCCGTTCAGCCACGACCCGGTGCAGCGCGGTGGTCATACCGAGCGCAGAGGCGTCCCAGGTGAGCGTCAGAGCACGGGCCAGCGCCGCGCTTCCCAGAGCTTCCCGATGATCGTGGTCAGTCAAGAGTTGCGCCATGGTGGCACCGAGCAACGTTGGCTCAACCAGCAGGCCAGTTACATCGGCAACGACGCTGCTTCGGTGGCCACGGATATCGGTGGCGACACAAGGAGTGCCGCAGGCTGCGCCTTCGGTCAGGCTGAGCCCCCAACCCTCGGCCAGCGAGCCGCTGACGACGAGCCAGGCCTGCTGATAGTGAGCAATGAGTTCCTCACGGGTGACATGCCCGGCAAGCGTGATCCAGTCTGACGCCCCTGCTCCGTCGATGCGGGCCTGCAACTCGAGCGCGCAACGGTCCATCGCCGACGATGGTGAGTCGCAACTCGGGAACTGTGCGGCGCGCGACGACCGCCTCGTCGATCACCAACTCGAATCGCTTCACCGGGGCGAGTCGGCCTACCGCCACCATCGATGGATACATCGTCTTCGACCCGCCCGGTACGAAGAACTCGTCGACACCGTTGGGAAACGCCAAGACGCGATCTGGCAAAAACCCTAGTTCGAGGAGTTCTTCGCGGCGTCGCGTCGCTGGGGGTGACGGTGAGGCCGCGCCGGTAGATCGGCGGTGCGATTCGAGATTCAAGTATTCGTCCACCGTGAGCGAATGGGCCTGGTAGCACCTGGTTCCACATCGGCCCGTGGATGTGGTGCAGCAGCAACAGTCGCGGTTTGCGGCACCACAGCGGCGACATCCAGGGAACACCGTTCCAAATCTCTACGAGCGCGTCGAACTTGCCCATCCGGCCGGTGAGTTCTGCAGCGATCGTTCGTGGGAACACATCGAATCGGCTGCCGCGTCGCACGACGGCGTACCCGTTGCGGGTGGCAGTCGCCGGCAGCCCGGCCGCTGCGGACGTGCGGTGCAAGACGTCGAGGCCTCTATCTGCCCAGCGTCGCATGAAGTGATCGGCGTGTACCTCGGACCCGCCGGCATCGACGTCGTCGAGATCGCGCCACGCAAGCACATGCACTCGGCGAATTCCTTGCTGCTTGAGATCCTCAACGAGCTCGTCGATTCGCTCGGCCGGATCGGCTGGGTCCTCAGCCAAGAGGAAGCCGTCGAAAGATCGGTCGCGGGACATGGCGCAAGGTCATGAAGACGTAGCGCAGGATTCCGGGCGCCCACACCGTATGACGGCCAGCACGCATGCCCTTCACCGTGAGCTGTGCAACCACTGCCGGTGTGGTGGCGAATGGGGCGGCCGCCAGGCCTTGCGTCATTTTGGAGTGAACGAACCCAGGTCGCACCACGGTGACATTCACTCCTGTACCAGCGAGCGAATCGCCGAGGCCCTGTGCGAACGCATCGACGCCCGCTTTCGAGGATCCGTAGACGAAATTCGACGCACGTCCGCGCTCTCCGGCCACGCTCGACAACACGACGATGTGGCCATGTTGCTGCACCCGCATACGGGCCGCCAGAGTGAGACAGATGCTGACGGCACCGGTGTAGTTCACATGCGCCGCGGCAACAGCAGCTGCAGGGTTGGTGTCGAAGTCGTCTTGTGAGCCGAGAACACCGAACGCGACGATGGCGACGTCGATGTCGCCGATCGAGCGCGCAGAGGTCGTCGACAAATGCCTGATGCGTGCCGACGTCTGCAGCGTCGAAGTCGATTACTCGAACATCGACGCCGTTACGTTCAAAAGGTGTGGTGTCGACTCCGTCGGTCGTGCGGCACGCAAGCACCACGGTGGTGGCGGCTGGGCTGAGCAACTCGCTCGCGATGGCGCGGCCGATCTCGCTGGTTCCGCCGAGAACCAAGATGGTCTGAGGTTGTTTGAGTGCGTTTTTCATGAGTTCTCCGTGAGTTGCAGGCGTCGACTCTGGTCGCTGGCCCACCGGCGCTTCGGGTCGACGCGCCGTTGAACGGCTTGCCATTCGGCAAGCCGAGGGTACCCACGACGAATCGCGTCCGGGCTCGTGTGGAAGTCCTTCGCCAAATAGTGCCTGCCGCCGGCTTCGAGCACCAGCGCATCGAGCTCGACGAGTACCGATGGCAGGTGCGGATGGGCGGCCGGTACGTCGATCGCGAGAGTCCAACCAGCGGTTGGAAAGCTCAAGGGTGCGGCGTTACCCGGACCGAACCGCTTCAGCACAGTGAGAAAGCTCGGCAACGAAGCAGCTGAGATGCGTTCCATCACACGTCGCAAGGTGTCTTCAGCCCCGTACGGAACGACAAATTGGTACTGCAGCAAGCCGTGGCGGCCGTAGACGCGGTTCCATCGGCCCACCATGTCGAGCGGGTGGAAGTACGCGGCGATGGTGTGCAACTCGTCGGAGCGTTCGAGCGGAGCCTTGCGAAACCACAACTCGTTGAATGCCGCCACCGACAGGTGATTGATGACGCCGCGCGGCGGGACGAGAGGAGGAACTGTCGCAGCGACACGTTCCGCGTAGACGAGCGGCCGTGCTGAATGCTTCGACGTGAGTTGATCGAACCGTGCGTGTTCACCATTCGTCAACACGCCACGGCCGAGCTTTGCGCCCTTCGCCAACAGGTCGATCCATGCCACTGAGTAGCGAACGTCGGCGTCACTGGCCGCCATGCGCGACATGAGTTCGTCGAGATTGTCGATACGTCTCGTTTCCACCGACATCAAGCTGGTCTCGACGGGAATCACGCTGAAGGTTGCCGCGACCATGGCACCGGTGAGCCCCATGCCGCCGACGGTTGCCCAAAACAGTTCGTGATCGTTGCCTGGGGTGGGTTCGGGGCCTACGTTCACGACCGAACCGTCGGCCAACATCAACTCGATGTTGCGAACGTGGTTGCCGAACGAGCCGTCGCGATGATGGTTCTTCCCATGAATGTCGCTGGCGATCGCGCCGCCAATGGTGACAAATCGAGTACCTGCAGTGACCGGAACGAAATAGCCCAAAGGCACGATGACGTTCAACAGTTCGTCGACACTCACCCCTGCACCACAAGTGACCGTGTGCGACGCCGTGTCGATCGTGATCGACGCAGGGTCCGACTGCAGACGAACGGTTCGGCCACCGGAGTTCTGGGCTGAGTCGCCATAGGAACGTCCGAGGCCACGCATGATCACGCCACGCTCGTTCGCACCTGTGATGGCTGCGGGAAGCCCTCGTTCGCCTGCCACCAGCAACTCGCCGACCGACCCGCCGTTGTTGCCCCAGCCAGCGAGCGTTGCGTCAGGCATCAGTAGGGCCAGTCGGGAACCGGTTTGCCGAAGCGTCGCAACAGCTTGCCCAAACCGGCCGTGAGCGCAGCCTTGAGGAGCACGTTCTTCGCAAACCACGGCAGCTGAGCAAGTTGCCGCACTGCGTTCGCAGCGCGCCCACCATGGAGGTCTGCCACGTACACCGTTTGTGACCGTGACCGGCCGACATATCTGAACTTCGAACCGAAGGCGAGTTCTCGCAAGATCGCGAGGGTGACGCCGATCGAGGAGAACGAATCGTGGATCAGCATGGTGCCGCCTGGAGCAACCCTTGTACCCCACGCTGCGATGTCGGCGCGTGCTGGGCCGTACCGGTGTGCCCCGTCGATGTACAGCACGTCGATGTCGCCCTCCACCAGACCGAGTGCATTGTCGGAGAATTCGCGGATGTGCGTCACCCGATCTGATACCCCAGCAGCAGCCAAGTTGGCGTTGAACGCGTCGTGGTCCGCGCTGGCCGCATCGGCGTAACCGCTGATCTCTTGCGGGCCACGATCGTTGCCGGCGTGCGGGTCGATCGCAATGACTCTGGCCCCCGGCGGCGCGCCGAGTGCAAGCACCACCGTCGAACGACCTTGAAAGCTGCCGATCTCGACGATCTGGCCGGTTGGGCCACACGCAGCGGCCGCGGCAAACAACTGATCAGACTGGCCCCGGGTCATCCATCCATCGACTTCTGCGACGGCTTCCCATGCCTGTGTTGCGTTCATATCGATCACGTGTATACCGCCAATGCGAAGACGACGACCCAAACGAGGCCGAGAACTTGAAGTACGCGGTCGGAAGCGAACACCTCTTCGGGCGCCGCTCCGTGCCCTTGTTCGAGGACGAGGGCGTATCGCAGAAACGCGGCCACGATGGGCACGATCGACAGCTCGTACAGCGGCAGATCAGCGCCGGAGAGTTCCTTCGCCTCGAAGGCCCACATGCAATAGCTGACCAGCGCCCCACCGCAGGTGACGGCAAGTACGAAGCGAAGGTACGCCTCGCTGTATTCGTCGAGCGTGGCACGCAACTTGCCGGCGCTGTCTCCTAGCTCTCGGGACTCGGCGAACCGCTTTCCGGTGACGATGAACAACGACCCGAACGTAGTGACCAAGATGAACCAGCTCGAGACCGGAACGTCGGTCACTGCGGCGCCCGTGATCGCCCGCAACACAAACCCCGCCGAGATCGCGATGAGGTCGATCACGGCGATGTGCTTCCAAATCGCGCTGTAGGTCAGAGTGACCGCGATGTAGGCCGCGACCGCAACGACCGCTTTCCACTCGCCTGACAACGCTACGACCCCGAGCGCGGCGACCGGCAGCACGGAACCGATGACCAAGGCCGTCCCAATTCCGAGATTGCCGGCGGCAATCGGCCGATTGCACTTCGTCGGATGAGCACGATCCGCCTCGACATCGAGCACGTCGTTCCAGAAATAGATGCCGCTCGCCGCCAAGCACAGCGCCACAAAACCCAGCAAGGTCTTGCCGAGCATTTCGGGCTCATTCAGCACCCCGGCTGCACCTGGCGCGGCGAAGACGAGGATGTTTTTCAGCCACTGTTTGGGTCGAGCGGTGCGAATGATGGCGTTCATGAGGCGAGAGCGTCACCGGCCTGCGGAGACGCCGCAACGCTACCGAGCGAGGCTTGTACCCAGACGGGATGGTCGGCGTCAGCGAGCAGCTCGCGGTCTCCGTTGGAGTCGCCGTATGCCCACACAGTGACGTCGGCTCGGCACAGACCCTGCGCCCGGAGCCACTCGTGGAGCCGCCGCACCTTTTCGGGCCCACGACAGTTCGCGCCGTCGAGTTGTCCGGTGCAGAGATCGTCAGGTCCAACTTCCAGGCGGGTGGACAACACCGCTTCCGCGCCGAGGTGCTCGGCCACATGCAGCAGATATGAGTCGTACGACGCCGAGACAACCACCACGCGATGACCTAGCGAGCGGTGCCATTTCAGTCGCTCGATGGTGTCGGGTCGCAAGCGTGAGGAGACGATTTCACCAGAGAATGCGGCGGCCTGTTGCTCGACCACCGCAGCGGGGATACCGCGCAACAGCGCCGCTGTGGCGGCGAGTCGGAGAGCGTCGCGATCTCGCCGCGTGAGTGCAACGAGGCCCGCCGGAGTCTGTCGAAGGATTCCAACCATGGCCTGCGGTCGCCACAAGAAGCGACGCAGGAAGGGAACGACCGAGTCGCGCTTGGTGAGAGTGCCGTCGAAATCGAACGCTGCGATCACCGCTTGTTGTCCGGCGACACCCGTCATGGCCGCAGCTCTTCGAGCGTCGTCCAGAACTCTGGCCAACTCTTCGACACCACTGCGGGCGATTCGACTTCGATTCCCGGTACGAGCGTGCCGAGCACGCCGAATGCCATCGCCAGCCGATGATCGTGGTGGGTTGCCAACTGTGCGGGCCGCAGTGTCGCGAGCGACGGCCGGATCTGCAGCCCATCGGCGAGTTCATCGATCGACACCCCCGCCTTTCGCAACTCGGCAGCGAGATCGCCGAGCCGGTCACTTTCCTTGCTGCGGATGAATCCGACCCCGGAAATGTTGGTCGTCGTCGTTGCGGACGCAGCCACCACGGCCAGAGTGGGCACGAGATCGGAGATGTCGGCCATATCGATGTCGATGCCGTTCAGTGCGGTGCCAGCGTCGCGGCTGACCGTGACCGAATCGGCGCGGTACTCCACACTGCAGCCCATCGAGGCCAGAACGTCGGCAAAACGCGCATCCCCTTGCAGCGCTTGCCGGCCGAGCCCGGGAACCGTGATCTTGCCACCCACTACAGCAGCAATCGCCAGCGGGTAGCTGGCGGAGGAAGCATCAGGCTCGATGAAGAGCTCAGCGGCCTGGTAGGTGCCCACGCCCACCCTGATGTGTCGCTCGTCGACCTCAACGTCGGTCACACCGAACGCAGCCATCACCGAAGCTGTGAGTTCCACATAGGGCCGAGAAACCAGAGGGGTTGTCAGTTCAATGCGCAGCCCACTGTTGAGATAGGGGCCGATCAACATGAGCGCAGTGACGAACTGGCTGGAAACGTCGCCCGAGATGCGAACGACGCCCTGGGTCGGCGGGCCGATCACCGTGACCGGCAAACCGGCGGCACGTTCGCCGGTGATCACATCGACTCCCATTTGACGCAGTGCATCGAACAACGGCCCGAACGGTCGCTCGCGTAACGGGCCATGACCATCGATGACGAGTGGTACTCCTGCCAGCGCAGCGAGCGCTGTGACGAAGCGCGACGTGGTTCCAGCGAGCCCAGCGAACAGCTTGGTGCCTGGCTCTGGACGCAGGTTCGGACGCCCGGCCACGGAGACCGTCGCACCCGCAGCTTCAGTCTCAGCAGCCTCACCGGTGTGTGTCGCTACGCCGAGCGCATGGAGACACGCCAACATGGCGACCGTGTCGTCACCTTCTGGAAGGTTGCGCACGACCGACGTGCCGTCGGCCAGGGCAGCACAGATCAGCGCTCGATTGGCGATCGATTTCGACCCAGCGATGCGCACCGTGGCGTCGACCGACGAGGCGAACGGTTCGACGCTGAGGACGTCTGGGCGAGGTGCACTCATACGACCAAACTCATACGAGACTCATACGAGTGGTGTGACGGCTGGTTTGAACCCGCGCGCCAACAGGCCACCACGGAAGAGTTCGCTGGTTGCCGCATCGACGAGCACGACGGCGACACCACGGTTGCTTTCGGCCATGTGGACGACTTCGAAGTTGGCAATGTTGACTCCCAGCTCGGCTGCGAGTGTGAACACTTCTGCAGCAGCGCCAGCACGGTCTGGAATGGGGATCCGAACCTCGGCAAGTGCTTCGGGGTGCACCACACGACCGGGAAGGTTCGTGCGGGCGTCGCGGGCTTCGGTCAACACACGTTCGAGACCGATGCGGTCACCCGCGTCGACGATGGTGCGCATGTGCTCGAGTCTGCTGATCAGCCCATCGAGCCCAGCCACGATGGCCGAGCGATTCTCGGCGCAGATGTCGAGCCAGATGCTGGGGTGCCCGCTCGCAATACGCGTCATGTCACGAAAGCCTCCGGCAGCGAGTCGCAGCAATGCTGCGTGCTCTTCGGCTCGGTCTGACGCGAGTTGCATCAGCATGGCAGCGGCAAGGTGCGGCACGTGACTGACAACTGCGACGAGTTGGTCATGCCGTTCGGGGCTCAGCGCCACGGTTTCGGCTCCGAGTTCGCGTACCACGGAAGACACGAGGGCAAGCGTTCGGTCGCTGGTGCTGGGAACGGGAGTCAGCACCCACACCGCTCCGCTGAACATGTCTCCGTCGGCGCCATCGAGTCCGTCGAGTTCGCTGCCGGCCATGGGATGCCCACCGATGAACCGATCGTCGTCGAGTGCGGCACAGACCGCTGCCTTGACGGATCCGACGTCTGTCACCGCGCCGGCGGTCTCGACCAATGCCCGCTTCACTTGATCGGCGACGGCCAACACCGGCACAGCCACGAACGTCACTTCGGCAGCTGCGTGGAGCCCTGTTCGCGTCGATGACGTGAAGCGCCAGCGCCTGATCGACCGTGGCTGCACGAAAGTCATCGCCGTGGACGATCCAACCCTTTGCCTTCAGCCCCAGTGCGACGGAACCTCCGATGAGCCCGAGCCCGATGACGTTCGCAATGCGGACGTGGGCGTTCTGATCGGTCACGTTGACCGATCGTACCGGCGCGGTTCGTCAGCGACGGCTTCGATTAAGGCCTTGCGTTCCCCGGTGGACAACTCTCGCCAGTCGCCCGGGCGCAGGGAACGATCGAACAGCGGCCCGATCCGTGTGCGCACGAGTCTGAGAACTGGATGCCCGATGGCATCGCACATGCGCCGAACTTGCCGATTGCGACCCTCGTGGATGGTGATACGAAGCACGCCAGGGCTCGGTTGCGATGCGTCTGCCGGCGATGTGATGCCGTCTTCGAGCTCGATACCCTCACGCAGCTTGCGCAGTGAGCCCTGGCTGACGTGGCCTTGCACGTGCGCCAGGTACTCCTTCTCCACCCCGTGACTGGGGTGGGTGATGCGGTGTGCCAGCTCGCCGTCGTTGGTGAGCAGCAGCAGCCCCTCAGTCTCTCGGTCGAGCCTGCCAACTGGAAAGACACGGGGTTCAGACGGCACGAGTTCCACGACGGTGCGGCGATCGTGGGTGTCTTTCGCCGTGGTGACCACACCGGCCGGCTTGTTGAGCAGGTAATAGACCAATCCGGGTTTCACCCCGACCGGGGCACCATCGACAGCGATGAGGTCCGTTGCCGGGTCGACTCGACGACCGAGCTCGGCCACCACGCCGTTGACGGTGACGCGCCCCTCGGCGATGAGCTCCTCGCAGGTACGGCGACTCCCCCAGCCGGTCGAAGCGAGGACTTTTTGCAGCCGCTCGCCACCGGGAAGTTGTCGACGCTGTTCGGCCCACTGCTCCCACAGTGGTGGTTCCAGTCCGAACTCGTCAGTGCCCTGACTCACGTTCGCCCTCTGACCGCGTGAGATCATCGCCAGGAGTGACCCGCAAACCATGTTCGAGTGCTTCGACGATGTCGGCCGAAGGGATGAACTCGGCAATCGGGGGCAGGTCGTCGACCGTGTCGATGCCGAGCTTCTCGAGGAACATGGCCGTTGTGCCAAAGAGCACCGCCTGCCCAGGCCCCGTGTCGCGGCCCACCTCGTCGATGTAACCGCGGGCTTGCAACGTTCGAATGACACCGTCTGGGTCGACTCCCCGAATGGAAGCCACTTGCGCGCGAGAGATCGGCTGCTTGTATGCGATGATCGCCAGCGTCTCGAGCGCCGCACCAGACAGGCGAGCCTTCTGATCGTGGAGCACGAAACGTTCGACGTACGGCGTCTGGTCGGGGTGGGTTTGGTAGCGGAATCCGCCGGCCACCCGACGCAGCTCGAATCCTCGCCGCTGGGCTGCATATTCGTCGCGGAGCTGCTCGCACCATTGCTCCACCAGCACCACGGGTTGCTCGATGAGCTGCGCCAGCAGGTCTGGCGGCACTGGATCGTGGGCCACCAGAATGACCGCCTCGATCGCACGTTTGAACTCGGCGACCTGGTCGTCGACAGGGAGCAGCTCGTCGGTCATGGTGCCCCGAGGCTAACGGCGTCAGCCCTCGTAGGCGTCGACGAGCACGCTCGACAGGTCGGCGTCGGCGCTACCCGTCCACACGATTTCGATGTCTCCGAATCGTTCGGTCTGATCGATCTCGACAAACCCTTGCTTGAAGAGTTCGAGGACTGCGAGGAACTGAACGATGACCTCGAGCCGCTCGGCGAGATCTGCGGTGAGACGACGGAAAGAGATGTGTCCGATGCGAGGCAGCTCGTCGCACAGTTCGGCGACGGCTTCCGCCACGGTGAACCGGATGGGATTGACGTGAAACAGATCGACGATGGGTTCGGGCCGCGGCGTGAAGGCGCGGATTGCTGCGCTCTGGAACCGCCGCAGGCTGGTTCCCTCCAGCAGATCGGGCATGAGGCTGGCAAACCGCTCGTCTGGCCCCACGGTGCGAGGAAATGACAGGTCGGCATCGTCGGCGAGGCGGCTGAACACCTGTGAGACATCTTTGAAGGTCTTGCACTCGATGAGTCGGGCGAGCAACAGATCTCGCTCTTCCCACATGGCGAACTCTTCGTCGAGATCGTCGTCGGTGGTACCAGGCAGCAATCGGCGCGTTTTGAGTTCGACCAGCGTTGCTGCGATGAGCAGGAACTCGGTGGCGACATCGAGGTCGAGCGACTGAATTCGCTCCATTTCCACGAGGTAAGCATCGACGATGCGAGAAAGGTCAACCTCGTAAATATCGACTTGCTCTTTCAGAATGAGATGGAGCAACAGGTCGAACGGACCCTCGTAGACAGCGGTGGAGACATCGATCGACATGGCAACGCAGAGCTTACCCGACCGAATGACACGCGTGTAACCAGCGACTTCAGATCAGCGACTTCAGGTCAGTTCCACCGCGAACTTTGGAATCATCCACTGCGCCAGCGGCCCGATCAAAAGCGCAAACGCGATCGTGCCGACACCGGCAACCCCGCCGAGTGCGAGGCCACCCGCAATGACGATGAGTTCGAGCGCCGTGCGCACTGCACGAATCGACCATCCTTGGCGTCGAGCGATGCCGGTCATCAACCCGTCGCGCGGGCCGCGACCCAGTTGTGCGCCGACGTACACAGCCGTGGCAAACGCATTGATGGCGATGCCTGCCAGCAGCATTACCACTTGCATCGTGAGCCTGCTTGGGGTGTCGATGAGCGCTAAGAAGACATCGGCTGACGCTCCGACAATGAGTGCGTTACCGATGGTGCCGATGCCCATTCGCTCGCCCAACGCCAACCACAACAACAGGATCACGAAGCTGGCCGCGATGGTGACTTGGCCAATGCTCAGCGGCACGTAGTTTGCGACTCCGGTGTGAAACACATCCCAAGGCGCAGCGCCGAGGTCACTGCGCACCATGAGTGCAATCGACAATCCGAACACGATCAGCCCGATCAGTAGCTGCGGTAGTCGCCGCCCGAGCTGGCCTGCTCCGAGTTGTGCCCGAAACCCAAGGTCGGTCAGCGCCGCGACCACCGGCGGAGCGGGTGCAACTTTGTCATCGATCACTTTTGCAGTGTGGCGAAAAGTGGCCTTGCTCGCAAGGGCCACTTCTGAGATAGTGGACTGCATGCGTCAATCCATTTCTGCGTCGAAACTCGTCGGCCTCGTCGACGGATTCGATCGGGAACCGGCGTACGCGGGCCTCGCCGCCGCGATCCAAGTGCTCATCGGCGACGGTCGCCTGGGTCAAGGCATCAAGCTTCCCAGCGAACGCGAGCTGTCGGAGCTGCTTGGTGTGTCGCGCACCACGGTCAGCGCCGCCTACGAGCAACTGAGAAACGACGGTTTCGCCGTCGCCCGCCACGGATCTGGTACATACTCGGCTCTGCCCGAACACATCGACCGTGCACTCGACCGTGCGCTCATGCCGGGCGGGCGCCTGTCTACCGCACCGGTGGACGGCACACTTGTCGACCTCAACTGCGCGGCCACGTCTGCGGCCGCTGGTGTCGCCTCGGCGTATGCCAAGGCGGCATCAGAGATTTCTGGCTATCTCGGCGGTCAGGGCTACTTTCCTGGTGGGCTCCCTGCGTTGCAGGCCGCCGTTGCCAAGTCGTTCGACGCCCGCGGGCTCGCCACGTCGCCTGACCAGATCATCATCACCCCCGGTGCCCTGTCGGCCGTTGCCATCGTCGCCCACGCGTTTGTCACACGTGGCGACAAGGTGCTGGTGGAGAACCCGGTCTATCCGAACGCAACCAACATCCTGCGGAGACTCGGTGCCCGATTCGTCGAGGCACCCGTGGCCGCCCACGACGAATACGGCTGGGACACCGATTCGCTCGCAGACACCATCACCACCCAACGCCCAAGACTTGCCTACCTCGTGCCCGAGTTTCAGAATCCGACCGGACACTTGATGACCAACGTGCAACGGGCAGCGCTCGCCCATACGTTTGCGACGGCCGGAACGGTAGCCATCGTCGATGAAGCACATCACGCCCTGCAACTCGATGGCGACGACATGCCCGCACCGTTCGCCTCATACTCGCCATCGGCGGTCACGGTCGGAAGTGCCAGCAAGTCGGTGTGGGGCGGATTGCGCGTCGGCTGGATACGCGCACCCCTTCCCCTGGTGCACCAGATCATCGAGGCCCGCCTCGCGCTCGACCTTGGTGTACCTGTCTTCGAGCAACTCGTGATGACCCACGTGTTGGCCGATTTCGACCGAATCGTGGCTGACCAGCGCGACCGGTTGCGGGTGCAGCGTGCAGCCCTCGCATCGGCGGTTACCAACGAGCTTCCCGATTGGTCATTCAGACTCCCCCACGGCGGACTCTGCCTCTGGTGCGAACTGCCGCGTCCGCTTGCCATGGACGTTGTCGCCGCCGCGGAGCGGCTGGGCGTCGTCGTGGCTCCTGGCCCAGTGTTCGCGGCATCAGGTGGGCTCAACCGATTCATACGGATTCCGTGGACCCGCCCAGCCGATGAACTGGGCCTTGCGATCGGCAAGCTCGCGGAGGCTTGGCGCACCACGCTTCGGGCCGGCAGTGCGAACCGGCAGGACGCCACGACCTCGAGTGTCGCCGGCAGCACAGAGCCGCGGGTGATGGTCGCGTAGACGTGCTACACAAGCGATATGTCAGACGAGGATCCACAGCCTGAAGCGGCCGAGGTACTGCCTCCAGGTGCGGCGCGAGCGTTCGTGAACTCGCCGGCGCTCAACCAGGCCGTCGAGACGTTCGTCAGTCAAGGCCTCAACGCGATCACCGGGCTGACCACGCTGGCGAGCTCGATCATTCGGACCACTGCGATCATCGGTTTCCTCATCGTTGGTGTGGCCGCGTTACTCGCCGCAGCGGCGCTGAGCGGAACTGAACAATGGGTGGTTCTCGGGCTGGGCGCGGTCTTGATGATCGCGGCGGTGGTTGCGCCTCTTCTCACCAGCTTTCGACTCCGGTCGGTGCTGAAGCATACGAACGGACTCGTCAGCGACTTGAAGGTGCTCGCGGCCAGGATGGTCGACGCGTACAAGTCCACCGGCGAAACGTTTGCCGGGGCCGGTCAACCCGTGCAAGGCGGTGTCGTGTCCCAAATGGGCGCTTATCGCCAGCAGTACCAATCGATCAACCGTCTGCCCAACATGTTCAAGGACCTGACGACCCTTGCACCAACGATCGCCCGGATCACCTCGCTGCCAACGCTCTTCGGAATCGGGCTCGGAGCGATCTTGCTCGCCGCTCTCTCGATTCCTGTGCTGGCCATCGTATGGATCGCATAGGAGCCGGCTCAGCCCCGAACGGACGGGTCTACTGGCGGTGGCGCGCCGCTTCGAACACCAGGACGGTGGCTGCCATGGCCACATTGAGGCTTTCGGCACGGCCGCGGTGTTCGATTCGCACCCAACTGTCGACCGGTGCGTCGTCGGCCAGGCCGTGGGCTTCGTTTCCGATGACAAGAGCGATCCGTCCGGACCAGTCGGCCTGCGAGTGACGCTCGCCAAGGTGAGATGACGAGCCGATGAGTCGGAAACCGGCTGAGCGGACGTCTGCAAACGTCGCGGTGACAACCGGGATGTGAAAGACGGCTCCAGCCGACGCGCGCACGACCTTCGGATTGAACGGATCCACCGAGCCCGGAGTCAACACCACTGCGTCGACGCCAGCTGCTTCGCTGGAACGCAAGATCGTGCCGAGGTTGCCAGGGTCTGCCAACGCGTCGGCAACGAGCACGAACCGTGCTGTGGACAGCACGTTGCTCTCGGCAGGAATGGCTACCACCGCCATGTTCGGTTGTGGGCGCTCCGTGGACGCAACCCGCTCGAGCACGCCGTCGGCAAACTCGAAGACCGGCGCATTAGATACCGCTGGCGCACCCGGGGCGACGTACTCACCTTCGATCGGCCAACCAGCTGCTACCGCTTCGGTGATGAGCACGGCACCTTCGACAACGAATGCACCTTCGTCGGTACGCGAACTACGGCGCCCCAAGAGGCGCCGCAGTCGTTGGACCTTCGAATTCGCTGAAGGCGAGGCTCTCTATCAGAGAGCAGCTTTCGCCTGTGCCACGAGGGCCGAGAACGCTGCTGCGTCGGTGACGGCGAGGTCGGCGAGGATCTTGCGATCGACTTCGATCTCGGCAGCGTTCAGGCCTGCGATGAACCGGCTGTAGCTCATGTCGTTCAAGCGGCATGCAGCGTTGATGCGCTGAATCCACAGGCGACGGAACTCACCCTTCTTGGCGCGCCGGTCACGGAACGCGTACTGGCCGCTGTGGAGCAACTGCTCGTTGGCGGCCCGGAACGAACGGCTCTTGTTGCCGTAATAACCTTTGGCCTGCTTGAGGACCTTCTTGTGGCGCTTCTTAGCTGCCACACCGCGCTTGACGCGTGCCATGGTGTATCTCCTTCTCTACGTACTTCGGTTCAGCGCTCTGCGAGCAGACGCTTGATCTTGGGCAGGTCGGTCGAGTGCACGGCCCGGTCGCCTTCGAGGCGACGGGTGCGCGTGGACGACTTCTTCTCGAACAGGTGCTGACGCATGGCCTGTTCGCGACGGAGCTTGCCCGTACCGGTCTTCTTGAACCGCTTCGCTGCGGTCTTCGAGGTCTTCATTTTCGGCATCATTCATCTCCTGATGTCTCGTCGGTCGCCGTGTTGACTTCGGCAGGTGCCGGGTCGGTGGCGGCTGGCGCCAACGTGTCGGCAGTCGCCGCCACGTCAATGGAGGCTTCGGTGGAAGTCTCCGGTTCGGCGTCTGGTTCGGCCGGAGTTTCCGGCGCGATTTCTGTGGTGGATATTGGGTTGGCTTCCGCCTCAGCTGCTCTCTGGGCAGCTTCGAGTTCGGCTTTCTTCAGTGCGGCCTGGGCCGCTTTGTCGGGGGCGATCACGAGTGACATCGTGCGGCCCTCCATGCGAGCTTGGTTTTCAACTTTTGCAGTAGGTCCTGCGGCGGCAATCACGTCGTCGAGAATCTTGCGGCCGAGTTCTGGGTGCGCCATTTCGCGCCCTCGGAACTGCAGCGTGACCTTCACTTTGTGTCCGTCACCGATGAACTCCATGAGATGACGCATCTTCGTATCGAAGTCGCCCTTGCCGATCTTGGGTCGGAACTTCACCTCTTTGATGGTGACGTTGGTCGACTTGCGACGGGCTTCTTTGGCCTTTTGTGCTTCCTCGTACCGGAACTTGCCGTAATCCATGATCCGGCACACCGGCGGTTTGGCCGCGGGGGCAACCTCGACGAGATCTAACTCGAGGCCGCGTGCCATACGGAGCGCCTCGGGAACCGCTTTGATTCCCAATTGGTCGCCGTCTGGCCCGATGAGGCGTACCTCGCGGGCCCTGATGCGGTCATTGACTCGGTGCTGGATAGCAACTATGGCTGATCACTCCTGTGCAATGGGTTCTTCCTCCCATGGTTGATGTCGTCTGGTTCGTGCTCGACGCGAGGTCAAAGGCGGAGCAGGACCAGCCGAGACCTGGGGAACCCCAGAGCACGACGTGCCGGTTTCGTCAGTGACCTGACGCACTCTGTTGACCGAGATACATTTCGCTCGGTTCGGTTGGTGGCCAGGTGGGAGTTTGGTGGCGGACCGCCAACCCCACTTCGCTTCGGTTGTATTGCTGCTGTTCGGACAACTCACCCCAACGATGTGCAGGGCGAGCCGAGTCGAACGACGTCGGTAGGCTACCCCGTGTGAGTGACGATTACGACCTGACCGATGATCTCGACGAGCTCGACACGGAACAATTCGGCACGGAAGAATTGGACGACGACCAGCTCGCCGAGATCGAAGCACAGATCAACGAGTCGAACGCCGCGCATCGCAGCTGCGCAGGCTGAAGTCGTGGTGACAAACCACGTGATGGGTTTGTTCCAACTCGGTGCCATCCACCTCGGGAGCACGCCGCCCGACCTTCGTTCAGCCTCATTGGCGATAGACGCCATGGGGCTTCTGGTCGAGGGATTGGGCGAGCGGCTCGGCGACGAGACCGACACCATGCGAGACGCCCTCGCCAACATCCGCATGGCCTTCGTCAGCCTTTCGTCCCAGGCCTCCCCCGACTGAATCTTCCGGTCGGGGCGCTCCACACTCGTCCGTTACGCACGGTCACCGTCTTCGGCCAGCAACAACGCGGTCTGTTCCGGTTCGTTCCCGGGCACGAGGCGCCCGGACGCGTTGACCACCCGCCACCAGGGAACGTCGGCATCGGTTTCCGCAAGAATCCGGCCCACCAGGCGAGACATTCTTCGGGTATCCCGCGACCTCGGCAACATCGCCGTAGGTAGTGACCTCGCCCGAATCGAGCGCCATCAGAACGTTGACGATTCGACGTTCCCGATCTTCGTTGCGACCTACGGGCGGGGACATGCGTAGATCATCCCGGAGCTATGCCGCCCGCCTGCCAGGTGCCCAAGCGCGGCAACAACCTGAAGGTCACAGGCGTACCGACGGTGATCGTGCGCGAACCGTTCGGCAATTTCGATGCAGTGGAAGCTGAACTCGGACCCATCGGCCGACGTGACCGTTCCCAAGCCGACGCTGTCTGAGAAGCTCGTGACGACTCCGGTCATCTGCACTGCAGCGATGTGGTTGTGTTCACGGCACGATTTTGGTGATGGGGATTTCCAACATGTCGGTCGCCCCCGCTTCGGCGAGTTCGGGGATCAACACGTTGATGCCGGCTTTTTCAACCACGGCTTCGATCGCGAAACCGCCGTTGGCCAACTGATTCAACGTTGGTGACTGCGCCGAGGGGAACACAGCCAACACAGCATCTTTTTTCGTCGCTGCAACGTTGACCTTCAGCAGCACCTTGCCGCGGGCATCGAGGGCGCCGTTGAGCAGCGTCATGATCTGTTCCATCGCCTTGCGCTTGACCGGGTCGGCGTAGCTGGCGGGGTTGGCCACCACTTCGGTGTAGCTGGTGAGGATGACGTCGATGATCTTCAGACCAGCAGCACGCAGCGCCCGACCGGTCTCGGTGATGTCGACCACGCAGTCGGCGATATCGGGAATCTTGGCTTCGCTGGCCCCGTACGACAGACGCACGTCGGCGTTCGACGCCACGTTCGGCGAAGAAGCGCTTGGTCATCTCCGGGTACTCCGAGGTGACGCGCACACCCGCAGGCAGGTCGGCCACAGACTCGTACGGCGAGTCGCCAGCCACTGCGACGACAACACGTACGGGGCTCGAAGTGGCCTTGGAATACTTGAGTTCGCCAAGACTCTCGACGACGCTGCCCGTTTCGTCCACCCAGTCACGCCCGGTGATGCCGAAGTCGAACAACCCTTCGGCGACGTACATGGGGATCTCTTGCGGACGGAGAATCCGAACCTCGGCAATACGAGGATCGTTCACCGACGCCTTGTAGTCCACCGCCGACGAACGGACGACATTGAGGTCGGCCGCCTCGAACAATTCGAGGGTGGCCCTTTCGAGAGAACCCTTGGGGAGAACAAGACGAAGCACGGCGCCGAGGCTACCTGTGCAGAGCGACCCCGGCCTCGTGCGTTTGCGCTGAGGGCGCAGTGCCGACGACGTGCCGGCTCGTCAGTGTTCGGTCGGGGCGGCGTGCAGGAGCCGTCAAGCGCGTGTGGCAGCACGTCGATGACTGCGTCGATCTGTTCGATGGTGCCCTTTGGAGAGCCGGGAGTGTTGCAGATGATCGACAGGCCACGAATTCCGGCGACGCCACGCGACAATCGCCCATGGGGGCTGACGAGACGCATTGCTTCAGCCAGCCCAGGAGCGTCACGTTCGATCACCGCCCGAGTGCCTTCGGGCGTTTGATCGCGCGGAGCAAACCCGGTGCCGCCCGTGGTGACGACCAGTCCAGCGAATCCATCGCACATCTCGGTCAGGGTTGCGGCGACAGCGTCGGCACCGTCTTCGGTGATGCGATGATCGACCACGGTGAAGCCGTTGGCGGCCAGATGGGCAGCAAGCCCGCGGCCTGCCCGTGTCGTCTCGGGTGCCATGGAACACACCATCGCTGACGGTCAGCACCTTTGCCTGCAGCGCGTCTTCGTGGCTCGGCCCCTCGTGCGTCATGTGGATCGACGGTACCGAATGAGCACCATGCCGTCGGTGTCGGCGTCGTGGGGCAACACGCGCCAGCCCTGACCGTAGGGTCGCCACAACCCGGCTTGTGGTGGCTCGGGGTCGATCTCGAACCCATGGGGCGTGGGGTGATCGATCGACTCGGCGGCGGTCAACGTGCAGACGCTGTAGATCAGGCGACCCTTCGGCGCAACGAGCGGCGCCGATGCTTCAAGGATGCGGCGCTGAACGACCGCCAACTCTTCGACGTCGGCCGCCGTAACACGCCATCGCGCGTCGGCGCGGCGACGCAGGGCACCGAGCCCGGAACACGGGGCGTCGACCAACACTGCATCAAACGATCCGGCGACGAACGGTGAAGCAGCCCCATCGGCGATGACGATGGTGAGGGGTTGCCCTGTTCGTTCGACATTTTGTTCGAGCAGGCTGATCCGGCTCGCCCGCTGGTCTGCAGCGACCACTGTTGCACCGGTCGCTGCGATCGCGGTGGCCTTGCCGCCCGGAGCAGCGCACACGTCGAGCACTCGTTCCCCCGCCCGGGCGTTGACACCCGCCGCGACCCACTGCGACGACTCGTCTTGCACGTACCCGTCGGCGCGGGAAGACACCGGCGGGGGTTCGTTCATCCGCGCCATCGCAAGCAACGCCTCATCTGCGCCGAGCTCGGCCGTCAATCGGTCGAACACCCAGTCGGGATAGCTCAATCGGGCCGCGTCGGACGGCCACCGCATTTGCTTGGTGGAGACTTTGCGCAGAACGGCGTTGATGAAACCTCGGGTGCGTTTTGGCGCCAGGCCAACCGTCTCGGACACAGCAGCGTGAGCCGGCACGTCGGCGAAGGCAAGCTGGTACGCCCCAAGACGCAGCAGCGTTCGTGTGGCTGCGTCTGGTGGTGCACTGACAAACCGGTCGACCAGTGCATCGCAAGCCCGTCGCATGCGAGTGGTTCCGTAGACGAGTTCGGTGACGAAACGCCGCTCTCGATCGTCGAGACCAGACCTGTCGAGCGCCGGGCCGAGTGCCAGGTTGGCGTACGCCCCTTGATCTTCGATACGCCGCAGCACGTCGTATGCGACGCGGCGTGCGTTGACGTCAGCAGTAGGCGAACCACTCATACGAACCACTCTTCTACGCCAGGTTGTGCGCCGTGACGCCAGTTGGAGTACGCCATCCGCGGTTTCCCTTCTGGCTGCACGACACTTGGCACGACCGATCCGTCGAGCAGGTTGGCTTCGTGAATCTTGAACCGGGTGCCACGCCAGGTTGTCCAGGCGCCGCCCAGCCGGATCAGCCGGTCGATCTGTGCGACGGGCGCGTCCCAATCGATGCGGAGTTCGTCGGAGGTGATCTTGGCGGCGTACAAGGGTTCGCCAACTTGAGCCTCTGCTTCCCCAAGCCCGGTGGCGAGCGTGTTGACCAGCAGCGTCGTGCCCACATCGACCAAGAG
The DNA here is from genome assembly GCA_963738275.1 of uncultured Actinomycetota bacterium. Taxonomy (GTDB): domain Bacteria; phylum Actinomycetota; class Acidimicrobiia; order Acidimicrobiales; family Ilumatobacteraceae; genus Ilumatobacter. Next base: position 248,717 of record CAVTVY010000013.1, on the reverse strand, counting down.
ATGCCGGAGCTCGTCTGCGCTCACTCGATCCGGAATGGGTACGACCGTGCGGGCGTAGACGCCGCCGGTATCGAGACCTTCTTCAACGGCCATCACGCACACACCGGTTTCGACGTCGCCCTCCAAGAGCGCACGCTCCACCGGCGCCGCGCCACGCCAGCGGGGTAGCAGAGAAAAGTGCAGGTTGATCATGGCAAGGTGAGCCAGCACATGCGGCTTGATGATGCGCCCATAGGCCACGACCACGCCGAGATCAGCCTCGACCGCCAACACGTCGTTGATGTCGTGAGTGACAGGTAGGCCGAGCTGCAGCGCCGCCGCTTTCACGGGGCTTGGCGAGGTGGCACTCCCCCGGCCTCGGCGCTTGTCGACGCCGGTCACCACCAGCACGATCTCGTGGCCCGCCTCCACGAGTGCCTCGAGTGGCGGCACCGCCATTTCAGGCGTACCCAGGTAGACCAACCGCATCAGTCGTCAGCGCAGGCGAAGTCGTCGTCGCGATCGGCTGGACGCTTCTTCGGAACCGTCGGCCACTCGCTGCAACCGCCGGTACTCGGCAATAGCGGCCTTGCGCTGATCGGCGTCCATGCGATCGAACATCAACACTCCGTTGAGGTGATCGAGTTCGTGCTGGTACATACGTGCTTCAAGTTCGTCAGCTTCGCGGCTGACCTCGTTGCCGTCGATGTCGATGCCAGTGACCAACACTGTCTTGGGTCGCACAATCTCGACGTACAGCCCAGGAATCGACAGGCAGCCCTCGTCGTACACCCATTCCCCATCTGATTCCGTGATGACCGGGTTGAAGATGACCGAGCGTTCGCCGTCGCCGAAGTCCCACACGATGACCTGCTTTTGCACACCGATCTGGGGTGCGGCAAGGGCAATGCCATTGCCGCTGTCGTACAGCGTGGTGAACATGTCGTCGACGAGGCGCACCAACTTTCCGTCGACATCGGTGATCGGCGCAGCCGGCGACTTCAACACCGGGTCGCCGAAGGTGCGGATCTCATACGCCATGACCTGGCAGGCTACCTGTGATGCCGCACTACTTTGATGAACAGACCACCACGGCATCGGATGTGGTGACGTTCGATGTGGCGTTACCCGATGTGGCGTTCTCGATCAGATCCGACCGTGGCGTGTTCAGCCACGGTCATCTCGACAACGGCACCTCGCTCTTGTTGAAGGAGGGCCCTGGTCTGCCAGAGACAGGCACCTTCCTCGACATCGGTTGCGGGGCGGGCCCGATCGCCATCGCAATGGCGCTTCGTGCGCCCGAGGCCACCGTGTGGGCGATCGACGTGAACGAGCGGGCCCGCTCACTCACCGCGGCCAACGCCAAACGCAACCATGCCGGCAATGTGCGAGTCTCCGGACCCGACGACGTACCAACAGACCTGCAGTTCGACGAGATCTGGTCAAACCCACCGATCCGCATCGGCAAGGCAGCGTTGCACCAGCTCCTCGTCACCTGGATCGACCGCCTCGCACCAACAGGACAGATGGTGCTGGTGGTACAGAAACACCTGGGAGCCGACTCATTGCAAGCCTGGCTGAATCGACAAGGCGTACAGGCAGACAGAATCGCCAGCCGCTCAGGCTTCCGCCTGCTTCGCGTGGTGCGCAACCAGCCCGCCACGACTCCGGCTTGTGCGCGCCCGCACGTTGCCGGACATACTGGCAGCGTGAGCAACGACGAACCGACAAGCGCCCAATCGCCCGGCGACGAGGGTCGCCACACGACCGGGCCGGTATCAGCTGACGCGTCACCCGAGGCTTTCGATCTCGACGACGACGGCAAGATCTCGATCATTGAAGCGGAGCGAGCACGACTCGGAGTCGTCGACGCCCGGATGGCGGAACTCGCCAAGGAAGACGGCGTCAAAGGCACACTGGCCAAGGCAGCCCACGAGATCCTCGACAAGATCGACAACGACTGAAGATCCCGCGTTCGCAGCGATGTAGGTTGAAAAGATGGTTGTAGCTCTGCATCCGGACGTCGAGATGCTGTCGCCGCTGCTCGGAATCTGGGAGGGTCGGGGCAGCGGGGAATACCCGACGATCGACGGCTTTGAGTACCTGGAGTCGGTGGCCTTCGCTCACGTCGGCAAGCCATTCCTCACATACACCCAACGCACAAACGCTGCAGACGATGGTCGTCCGCTGCACTCGGAGACCGGCTACCTGCGTGCCCTCGCAGGCAACCGAGTCGAGCTCGTGATCGCCCACCCAACAGGTATCACCGAACTCGACGAGGGCTCGATCGAGTTGACCGCCAGTGGATTCATCCTCACACTGGGCTCGACGACGATCGGTCTCAGTGGATCGGCCAAGTCGGTCACTGCCGTCGAACGGCACATCGAACTCGATGGCGACGAGCTTCGCTACCGATTGGCGATGGCAGCCGTCGGACAACCGATGACCCACCATCTGCAAGCGCGCTTGGCGCGGACGCCCGGTTGAATCAGCCGATGCCTCGAGCAGTCTTCAGCTAGCAAAGTCTTCAGCTAGCAATCAGCGGCGCTGCTCGTATCGCGGGCGTTGAAACGGCCAGGCCTCGGCCAACCACGATGACACCGTTTCCCAGAGCACCACGTCAAGCTCGGCTCGGCTTGCCCGGACCCACGACTGGGCCTCGACATCGTGCTCGACATCGTTCGTTGGGTACAGATAGACGCACCCGATCACCTCGTCGCCGTCGAGTACCGAGTAGGTGAAACCGGTTCGAGCTACGAAGTCCCCGGCGTGGCGAACAAGGTCGGCCAAGTTCCGCTCGGCCGACATCTCGGTCGGCCACTTCCCGTCGGGAAAACCGGGTGTGGCCCGGATGTGGGCGATGCTCGACATCCAGGCCTCGTGGTCGCGTTCGTTGTGCTCTGGCCCGAGAGGCTCGAGCCGGAACCGATCGGTCACGAGCTCGCGAGGCACCTCGAAATCATCAGGGACAAAGGGCATCGACACAAACCGGAACCTTAGGCGCGCGGATCTCTATGCCTACCGGCACAAACCCATAGCAACATGGGTGAGTGTGCCGAGTTCATTCGAGCAGGTTGCCGTTTCGGTCGTAGAGGTGCCAGTGGCCGAACTCGTCTTGGCGGGGTTGTAGACCGTCGCGGTGTTTGAGTCGGTTGTGGCGGCCGCACAGCGGGATGCCGTTCGCGAGACTGGTCGCTCCGCCTGCATGGTGTTCGTCGAGATGGTCGGCTTGGAGCCGGCCGGTGGGTTGTCGACACCCCGGAATGACGCATCGATCCGAGATCTGCAACACGGCTTCGCGGAGCGGGCCGCGGAAACAGCGTTGTTGTGACGACACTGCTAGCGGGTGCAGCAGCGCATCGACCATGACCCACCGCAAATGCCCGGCGATCGCTTCCCTCACTGCAGTGGCCGGGTCGATCACGATGCCGTTACTGGTCTCACATCGCCGCTTCGACCAGTTCGACGGTTCGCAATGGGTCGTGAGCGGTTTCCGGGTACAACCCAAACCAAGCCAGTGTGTCTGTAAAGGTGCGCTCATCAACCAGCAACGACACCGGCATCACCGACACACCCTTGCCCGGTGCCGCAGTTGTGGCTGCGTCGCAGATCGCAACGAACCCGTCAGCGCGACACTGTGCAGCCGACCGTGCCCCCACCGGGAACCCGTCGTCGTCGAGGTTGCCCTCAGCGATGGCTACTCGTCGGTCGGTTTCGTGCTCGGCATCAGCGAACCCGTAGATCGTTTCGATCGCTCGGGCACCATCGACCGCACCCAAACGAGCGGTGATGGTGACACCATGCTCGGTCGGTCGGATGCTGACATCGCGACGATCATGCGCAGTGTCAGCGGAACGTTGCGAACGTGCCGGGTCACAGATGTTCTCCATCCGATGAACCGACTTCGCGAACCGGTCATACTCGGGTGCACGGTCAGCGATGACGCTGGCGACTTCAGTTTCCAACACATGGGGAGGAGGCGCAGTCGGTGATTTGGTGAGCGCGTTCAACGAACGAGCCAGCACCGCCGAATGGCTGACCGGCAACGTGGCGTTGTCGACCGCAGCACGAATCGACGAAGACACCTGGGATGCACGCACCACGGCCACCGCGTCACTGCACTCCCCTTCCGACCACCCGAGCTTGGCTCGCAACAACCCGAATACCGACGAATGCCCAGCAGGCTTGTACAACTTGCGCCGCATGACCTCCGCGATCAGCATCGACTGATGCGCCATCACCTGGCGAGCATGCCGATCAGCAATCTCCAACTCCTCCAGGAGTTCAGCATCTTCAAGCTCGGCATTCCAGCCATCATCCAAGCCATCGGCAGCGAGCGCGTCGTCAAGTTCAAGGTCATCCAGCTCCGCTGAAATCTGGGATTCTCCGACGCCCGCCGACATGTCCCTATTCTCGCAGGGGGGTACCACAGAGTTTCCGGGGCGGGGCCCCCGACCCCGCCCCGACGCGACCGATGAAGGGCTTCGGCCAGGGCTTCGCTCAATGCGCTGGCGGTGGCCCGCCCCGCTCTACCTCGGTGGGTCGACGGCGATCCTGAGGCGCTTACCGGGCGCCCGGACTCCTGTTGCCAGGACTTCGCCGAGGATGTTCCAGTCTGGCGCTCGCACCAGATACTGGTCATCCAGGGCGACGATGAACGCCTCGTCACCCGCGGTCAGCGACTCCACAAATGACTTGCTTCCCGCTCCGCTGATCTCCGCCAGTGCTGCGAATGGTGGGAGACCGAGCATGACTCGACGCTCCCGTTCAGCGGCAGCCAGCATGCCGGGGTCCGCTGCGACCGCTGCCTGAATCACCTCGTGGTCGGGGATGAAGGTCTGTAGTAGCAGCCTGCCACCGTGCGCCCGCGGGCCGACCAGGCGCGCTGCTCGAACCAACAGCGCCATCGCCTGTTCCGCTGCCCGGTACCGAGGTGCTAACAGTTCTCGGTCGATGTCGAGGAATGCGACGACGTCGGCCGACTCCAGCTCGGTGGAGGGCGGCTTCAGTGCCGACGTAGACGCCACAGGGTTCCGGTGTTTCCCCAGAAGCGCCGGTGATCGCTACGACGGGTCGCCCTGGCAGCCGCTTCCAACTCTTCGCGCAGCCGGGTGACTCCGGGTCGAAGGTTCGCAAATCGGCCCGCACCGCACACCAAACACACCGGCGGGCGCGTCGTGTCACACCTTCGGCACACGAGGTTGCCGTCGTCGCTCAGCCCAACGGCCGCTTCACATCGCTCGCAACGCGTCAGTGTTCGGCATTGGCGACAAGCCAACAGTCGGGCCCGGCCCGTGTCGTTGGTGACGCACACGACCGTGAGGGTTTCGTCTCGTAGGTACTGAATGAGTTCCGACGTGAGGAGCGACCGCTTCCACGGCTCTTCATCGGATCGATCGGCGACCTCCACGTACGGCCACCCGTCGTACTCGCGTTGTTTCGGAGGCCGCGTCACCTGCCCCCACTCCAACGCGGTGACGGTGGGGCACGGTGACACCAGCAGCAACGCGGCGCCGGCGCTCCGACATCGTGCGATCAGAACATCACGAGCATGCCATGTAGGCGAACTCTCCTCCTGATGGGCTTCGTCGTGTTCGTCGAGCAGTACCGCAGTGGCAAGCCCGGGGCAGGGTGCCCAGGCAGCCGACCGTGCACCAATGACAACGTCCACTCCGCCAGCAGCGGCCGCCCAACCGTCGGGCATCACGGCGACGCTCACGCCGGAACGGCGCAGCCGGGCACCAAGCAGAACCGCTTGGTCGACACTGGCCGTGACGACCAATGTTGGCCCGGTGGCGATTGCGCTGAGCACGGCCGGCAGTGGGTCGCTGGATGGCGGCAACCGCAGTACCCCACCGCCGCTGCTGCAGCATCTTGGTCGTCGCCGGCGATCGCGGCTCGACCACCACCCCAGTGCGTTGCGAGCCGGGAACCCGGGCAACGTTGTGCGGTGGCGACGCGGCCAGCAGAAAGTGACGCAAGCGCCCGGCCCAGCGAACCGAGGCCCACTCGGCGAGCTCGATCAGCTCGGCCGACGGGCCATGACTGCTGACTTTGGCGATGTCGATGAGTTCATCGACGAGATGCGCGTCAGGTGGGTCGATGTTGACGACCCACCCGCGCACGCTGCGACCGTGCAGGCGAACCCTAACGATTGACCCGACCTCGGCGAAGTCAACGAGTTGATCTGGGATTCGATAGTCGAAGGACTTGTCGAGCCCCGTGACATTTGGCAGAACGCGAGCGACGACCATCATCACAACGACGCCATCACAACGACGCGGTCAGCGCCCGTCGCTGCCGGTGCGGATCAGAGCCCGACGGCGGCGGTGAAGTCGTCGAGGCGGCTGAGTTCTTCCCAGCTGAAACCGGGGCGACCGAAGTGGCCGTATGCCGCAGTCTTCTTGTAGCCAGGCTTCTTCAGGTCGAGGTCACGAACGATGGCGCCCGGGCGCAGGTCGAACACGTCACGCACTGCCTGCTCGATGACAGCGACGTCGACCTTGTTCGTGCCGAACGTCTCGACGAGCACGCTGAGCGGGTGTGCCATGCCGATGGCGTAGGCCACCTGCACTTCACAACGGTCGGCTGCACCGGACGCAACCACGTGCTTGGCGACCCAGCGGGTGGCGTACGCCGCTGAACGGTCGACCTTGGAAGGATCTTTGCCCGAGAACGCGCCACCGCCGTGGCGGCCCATGCCACCGTACGTGTCGACGATGATCTTGCGGCCGGTGAGACCGCAGTCACCGTGCGGCCCGCCCACGACGAACTTGCCGGTCGGGTTGATGAACACGTCGTAGTCGTCGTCGGCAAACTGCGCCGGGATGATGGGACGAATGACCTGTTCGATCAGGTCGGGACGAATGACCGAGTCGCGGTCGACCCCATCTTGGTGCTGAGTGGAGATCAACACGCTGCGCAGCGAAACGGGAACTCCGTCGACGTACTCGAACGTGACTTGGGTCTTGCCGTCGGGACGAAGGTACGGGACCTGACCCGACTTGCGAACTGCAGCCAACTTCTCTGCCAGCCGATGCGCGGTCCAGATCGGCAGCGGCATGAGGTCTGCTGTCTCGTTGCAGGCGTACCCGAACATCATTCCTTGGTCGCCGGCACCTTGAGCATTGATGAGGTCTTCGCCGGCGGTGCCGCCACGAAGTTCTTCGCTGGCGTCGACGCCTTGGGCGATATCAGGGCTTTGCTCCCCGATGGACACGATGACCCCGCACGTGTTGCCATCGAACCCGTAGGCGGCGTTGTCGTAACCGATCTCGTTGATCGTCTCGCGAGCGATGCGAGGAATCTCGACGTATGCGGTGGTGCTGATCTCGCCAGCAACCACGCACAAACCGGTGGTGACCAACGTTTCACAGGCGACACGGCCGTTCGGATCCTCGGCGAGAATCGCGTCGAGTACCGCGTCGCTGATCTGATCAGCCATCTTGTCTGGGTGACCTTCGGTCACACTCTCAGAACTGAACGTCCAGCGAGCCACGGTGTTCTCCTTGTTTCATTTTCGGGGTTTGATCAAGTGTTGGTATTCGAGGTTGTGAGTTAGTTGGTTCGTACCAGGCGGGCAACGACTTCGTCGATGATCGCTGCGGCAACCACGCGCTTGTTACTGAGGTGCGATTTCACGGGAGGCGCCGTCTGCGGTGAAAATGGTCACCGCATTGGTGTCGTGTCGGAATCCAGTGTGCAGGTGCTCCGACATCATTCGCGACGATCATATCGAGACGTTTGCTCGCAAGCTTTCGCTGTGCGTTGTCGGCAACGTCGTGGGTTTCGGCAGCGAAGCCCACGAGAATCTGACCATCGCGCTTGTTCGCGCCGAGCCCAGCCAAGATGTCGGGCGTCGGCTCGAGCGTGACCTCCGGGATGCCGTCACGCTTCTTCAGCTTCCCTGAGGCGGCGGAAACGGGCCGAAAATCGGCGACGGCAGCAGCCATGACGATGACGTCTGCGGTGGCGGCCAATCGTTCGACCGAATGCTGCATCTGCGCTGCGGTTTCAACGTTTTCTACGACGACACCTTGCGGTGATGGCAGATCCACGGTGGTAACGAGCGTCACGTACGCTCCGCGCATCGCCGCCTCGGCAGCCACGGCGTAGCCCTGCTTGCCGCTGCTGCGATTGGCGATGACGCGAACTGCGTCGATGGGCTCACGTGTTCCTCCGGCGGTGACGACGACTTGCACACCCTGGAGGTCTTTTGGGCCCAGCAGACGTTCGGCGGCGGCCACGATGGATTCGGGCGACGCCAGGCGCCCTGCGCCGCTGTCGCCGCCCGCTAGACGACCCGATTCTGGATCGACGATATGGACGCCCCACGATCGCAATGTGGCGATGTTGTCGACCACCGCGGGGTGCTCCCACATTTCGGTGTGCATCGCTGGGCACAGCATCACTGGTGCACGCGTGGCGAGGAGCACGTTGGTGAGTAGATCCGTCGACAGGCCGGCGCGGTAGGCACCGATCAGACGTGCGGTCGCCGGCGCAACCAAGATGAGGTCGGCGTTTTGACCCAGCTTCGTGTGTGGAATGGGCGTCTCCGGGTCGTCCCACAAACGCGTCCGCACCGGCTCGCTGGCAAGCGCAGACAACGTGGTGGCTCCGAGAAAGTGTTCAGCACCCTTGGTCATCACCGGCATGACGTGAGCGCCGGCATCGACGAGTCGCCGACTGATTTCAACTGCCTTGTAGGCAGCGATGCCCCCGGTGACCCCGAGGACGATGCGCTTGCCCGCGAGCATTGACCGAACGATCAGGCGTCGGTGTCGGCGGACGTGTCGGCCGAGAGATCAACGTCACCGGCCGGCAGATCGAGCGGATCGACCTCGGGCTCGGTTGGCAGCTCAGTTGCGATGATCTTCTGTGTCGAGATCTCTTCGAATGCGATGCTGAGTGGCTTGCGCGAGGTTGAGGAAACCTGCGGCGGCACCATGTGGCCGAGGCCGTCACCGAGCTGATTGAAGTACGAGTTGATGTTGCGCGCCCGACGGGCGGCAAGCGTGACCAAGCTGAACTTGGAGTCGACGCGCTCGAGCAGCCCTTCGATCGATGGTGTCATCATGGTGTCGTGGCTGCGGGCCATAAACCAGCTCCTCATGCTTGTGAACGAAATGCTCTGTGAACGAAATGCCGGCTGAAATCAGCCGGATTCGGCGCGCCCAGCCTACCGGGACCGGTCGCCGGTTAGGTCGTGATCGGCTCTGGCCGATGCCTCTCGCTATCGATGATGCTCATCATCTCTTCGACCGTTGGTCGAGATCGTCGTTGACGACCAAATAGTCAGCCTCGGCGCGGCCGATCGGCTCTTCCAGTTCCGCCTTTCGCAGGCGCGCCTGAACCTTGTCGCCGGGGTCGCCCCGGCCGCGAAGTCGTCGTTCCTGCTCCTCACGGCTGGGCGGGAGCACAAAGATCAACACGGCTTCTGGGTACTGCTGTTTCACTTGCTGCGCTCCGTCGAGCTCGATTTCGAGCACGATGTCGCGACGGTCACCAAGCCCGTCTGGGCCGGACGGCAACCCGGCGAGGGAATCGGGCGCGGCGTGCCGTAATAGTTGCCAAGAAACTCGGTCCACTCGAGGAAGCCGCCGGCACTGATGTGCCGCTCAAATGTCTCGAAGTCGGTGAACACGTATGCATCTGCCGCTTCCTGGGGACGCTTCGCTCGAGTGGTCCACGAGCGGCTCAACCAGAGCTGTTCGTCGCGACGTACCAGTTCATTGACGATCGTTCCCTTCCCCACCCCGCCGGGGCCAGAGACGACAATGATCAGTGGCTTACCCAAGTTGCTTGAGGAGCGACGCCCGCTGTTGCGCACCAAGGCCCTGAACACGGCGATTGTCGGCAATGCCAACGTCTTCCATGACTCGGCGAGCTTTGACTTTGCCGACGCCGGGAAGCGCTTCGAGCATCGAGACGACTTTCAGCTTGCCCACGTTGCTGTCGTCGGAGTCGAGCGCCTCGCGGAGGCTGATCGAACCCATTTTGAGCCGAGCCTTGATGTCGGCACACGCCGCGCGCGCCTCGGCCGCCTTGGCGAGCGCTGCGGCCCGCTGCTCCGGTGTCAACTGCGGAGGAGTACCCATGTCGCCCAAACTAACGCGCCGACCCGTCGCAAATGGGGAGCCTCCACCAGATTCGAGTTCAGCCAGGCCGATGTGCGCCGTTCGGTGATGCTCGACAGGCCGGCATAGCCGTGCTGACGAGCCCACTCGTTGAGCTCGCGGGCGACGACGCTCGTGGCGCGCGGATTGGCGAAACTTGCGGTACCGACCTGCACCGCATTGGCACCCGCCAACATCATCTCGGCTGCATCCCAACCCGATGAGATACCGCCCACCCCCACGATCGGAAGGTCAGGAAGTGCTGCACGCACGTCGTAGACGGCCCGCACGGCGACTGGATGGATCCCTACGGCCGGAGACTCCCCCGCCCCCGTTGCCAAGGGCTGGACGCTGGGAACTGGGGTCGATCACCATTCCGAGCAATGTGTTGACCAGAGTGACGGCCTCGGCCCCAGCTTCATGCGTTGCAGCTGCCACCTCGACGATGCGATCGGTATTCGGGCTGAGTTTCGCCCAACGCGGCCGGCCACAGCCCGCCGTCGCAGCGATGACTTCAGCCGACAGAGCGAAGCGTCGTGAGCGAAGATGGAACCTCGGCCTTCGAGATTCGGGCACGACAGGTTCACCTCCACCGCAATAACGGTTGGCGGCGAAGCGGCCAACAAGTCTGCGGCGGCACGGTACTCCTCGACCGAGCGACCCCAGATGCTGCACACCACGCTGGCCCCGGTGCGCAACCAACTGCGGCAGTTGGTGTTCCATCCAGCTCGCCACCCCTGGCCCCTGCAGACCAACGGCGTTGATCATGCCGAGCGGTGTCGCATGCACCCGGGGTGGCGGATTCCCCGCCCACTCGAAGGCAGCAATCGACTTGGTGACCAACGCGCCGACCGATGCAAGGTCGAGGTACGGGCGCGAACTCGGTGCCGTACCCGGCAGTACCAGAGGCGGTCATCACTGGGTGGCGAAGCTCGACGCTGCCGACCCGCACGCATGTACCGATCAAGCGGCGTTTCACCGACCTCTTCTTCATCGGCGGTGCCACTCTTGCAGTGACTTCACCGGCAATGCTCGGGGACTCGCCCATTCCTTGGGCAGCCGCCAACGCAGCACTGACGGTGGTGACGCAACTCACTCCGTGCAGGCTCGCCGCTTTCCGGATATGTGCACCGTCGCTTCTGCCAACCGAACCGCGAGGCGTGTTCACGACAAACTTGATAGTGCCGTTGGCAATGAGGTCGACCGCGGTGACCGTGTCGCCTGCATCGGCGTCTTGCACCTTGCCCAACACTTGGTCGACCTGCACTCCGAATCCGGCGAGATAGTCGGCGGTTCCCTGAGTAGCAACGAGGCCCAGCCCGCGTTCTTGCATACGCTTGCGACCACCAGGCCAGCTGGCTTGTCGTGGTCGTTGACCGAGAGGAACACCACACCGTCAGTGGGGAGGCCGTTGCCGGCCGCCAGCTCGGCCTTGAAGAACGCCTGCCCGAAGGTGGAATCGATTCCCATCACTTCGCCCGTGGATCGCATCTCCGGCCCGAGGGCAGGGTCGACCTGAGGGAACCGATTGAACGGCAACACCGCTTCCTTGACGGCCACATGCCCGGTGATCGGTTCCGTGAGCAACCCTTCCGAGCGGAGTTCTGCGAGCGTCGCTCCGAGCATCACCCGAGTCGCCACCTTGGCGAGCGGGATGCCGTTTGCCTTGGCAACGAACGGCACGGTACGACTGGCACGTGGGTTGGCCTCGATGACGTACACAGAAGTTCCCGCCACGGCGAACTGCACATTGATGAGACCACGTACGTCGAGTCGTTCGGCGATCGCCTCGGTGTATGCGGTGATCACTGCGACCACCCAATCGGGCAAAGTTTGGGGAGGTATCGCGCAGGCGGAGTCACCAGAGTGGACACCTGCCTCCTCTACGTGCTCCATGACGCCCCCGATGACTACTTCGCCAGTGTGATCGCGGATCGCATCGACATCGACTTCGGTGGCGCTGGCGAGGAAGCGGTCGATCAACACCGGCCGCTCCGCCGACAGCCCCCCTTCGAGGCCGAGACTGCCGAACTCGGTGAGCTCTTTCATGGCAGACGCCAGCTGCTCGGCATCGTGGACGATCTGCATGGCCCGGCCGCCAAGCACGTAGCTGGGGCGAACGAGCACCGGGAAACCGATCGACCCGGCGATCACTTGAGCCTGCTCGAGCGTGACAGCAGTACCACCAGGGGGCTGCGGAATGTTCAGATCGATGCAGAGCTGATTCCAGCGTTCCCGATCTTCGGCTTCGTCGATGGACGCCGCAGAGGTTCCCGCGACCAGTTCGCTGGGATCTCGCCCAGACAGCTTGAGTGGTGTCTGCCCGCCGAGCGAGACGATCACCTTGTGTGGCTGTTCGGCGGCGATGATATTGAGCACGTCTTCTTTGGTGAGTGGCTCGAAGTACAACCGGTCGCTCGTGTCGTAGTCGGTCGACACTGTCTCTGGGTTGCAGTTCACCATGATCGTTTCGAAGCCAGCCTCGCGAAGCGCAAAGCTGGCGTGGACGCAGCAGTAGTCGAACTCGATGCCCTGACCGATGCGGTTCGGGCCAGAACCGAGAATGATCACCTTCTGGCGGTCTGACGGCTTGACTTCGGACTCATCTTCATACGTGGAGTAGTGGTACGGCGTTTGTGCGTCGAACTCCGCTGCGCACGTGTCGACGGTCTTGTACGTGGGAATCACGCCAGCGGCTTCCCGTGCGGCGCGGACCTCGTCGTCTGACACACCCCACAGGTACGCCAGCTGAGCATCGGAGAATCCGAGCCGCTTGGCGCGCTTGTAAGTGACGGGCCGACATTCCGGCGAAGCCGATGCCGACGAGTTCGTGGTGTTCTTCGGTGATGATCGACATCTGATCGAGAAACCATGGGTCGATTCGGCATGCGTCGTGGATGCGTTCGATCGATACACCGCGGGCCAGTAGTTCGCCCACCTGAAAGATCCGCTCGGGAGTCGGGATGCTGGTCTGCACCAGCATTTGCTCGTCGGTGAATTCCGCGTACTTCGCCGACGCCGGATCGGCGTTGAGTCCGAGTCGACCCTGTTCGAGCGAGCGCAATCCCTTCTGCAGCGACTCCGGGAATGTGCGACCGATCGACATTGCCTCGCCGACCGACTGCATTTGGGTACCGAGCACCCCGGTGGTCCCGGAAGCTTTTCGAACGCCCAGCGCGGAATCTTGGTGACGACATAGTCGATGACCGGCTCAAAGCTCGCCGGGGTCGCCTTGGTGATGTCGTTGGTGATTTCGTCGAGCGTGTAGCCCACCGCCAGCCGTGCCGCGATCTTGGCGATCGGGAACCCGGTGGCCTTCGATGCCAGTGCGGACGAACGCGACACGCGGGGGTTCATCTCGATCACGACTTGACGCCCGGTTGCCGGGTCGACGGCGAACTGCACGTTCGAACCTCCGGTTTCCACGCCGACGCGGCGGATGCATGCCAGCGCCGAGTCGCGCATCTGCTGATACTCGACGTCGCTGAGGGTCTGTTGCGGCGCCACGGTGATCGAGTCGCCGGTGTGAACGCCCATCGGGTCGAAGTTCTCGATGGAGCACACGATGACGCAGTTGTCGGCACGGTCGCGCATGACTTCGAGTTCGAACTCCTTCCAGCCGGCGATCGATTCCTCGATGAGAATCTCGTTGATGGGGCTGGCAGTGATGCCGTTTCCAGCCATCGCCTCGAACTCTTCCACCGTGGCCGCAATGCCAGTGCCGCGTCCGCCCAGGATGTAAGCCGGGCGGATGATGACGGGCAGACCGATCTCGTCGCGAACGCGTCGAGCATCTTCCATGTTGTGGGCCACGCCAGACCGGGGCACTTCCAGCCCGATCTCGATCATCGCGTGCTTGAAGCGCTCGCGGTCTTCGGCAGTGGCGATGGCTTCGGCGTTCGCGCCGATCATCTCGGGGGTACCGGGCACACCGATCAGTCCGCGCTCGTACAACTCCATCGCCACGTTCAGACCGGTTTGCCCGCCGAGCGTTGGCAGCACAGCGTCGGGACGTTCGCGTTCGATGATCGACGCCAGCACCTCCCAGGTGAGTGGCTCGATGTAGGTGGCGTCGGCGAAATCGGGGTCGGTCATGATGGTCGCCGGGTTCGAGTTGGCGAGGATGACCCGGTACCCCTCCTCGCGGAGCACACGGCACGCCTGTGTTCCCGAGTAGTCGAACTCGCAGGCCTGGCCGATGACGATCGGCCCTGAACCGATGATCAGGATGGAGTGCAAATCGTTGCGGCGCGGCATCACACACCAGCCTTGACTGTGTTGGCCTTCATCAGTTCGTCGAACTGGCCGAACAGGTACCGGCTGTCGTGTGGGCCGGGGCCCGCCTCGGGGTGATGTTGCACACTGAAACATCGCTCCCCAACCACTTCGAGGCCCTCGCACACCCCGTCGTTCAGGTTGATGTGAGTCATCCGTACCGAGGCGCTGAGTGACGCAAACGAGTCGGCGTCGACTGCGAAGTTGTGGTTCTGGCTGGTGATCTCAATCGAGTCGTTCAGGAGGTTCTTCACAGGATGGTTCGCGCCGTGATGACCGAACGGCAGTTTCACCGTTCCGGCGCCGAGCGCACGGCCGAGCAGTTGATGGCCCAAACAGATACCGAACACCGGCACGTTCCCCACGAGCGCCGCAATCTGGTCGGCCGCGTACTGCACCACTGCCGGATCACCCGGGCCGTTCGACAGGAACACGCCAGCAGGTTGCCGCGCCAGCACATCGGCGGCCGTGGTACCAGCCGGCACCACTTCGACGCGACCGAGTTGAGCGAGGTGTCGGACGATCGTGGTCTTGATGCCAAAGTCGTAGGCGACGATGAGCCGGTTCGGCGCCCCGTCGGCTGCCTCCACCGTGTAGGGCTGAGGCGGTGGTCACTTCGGCGACGAGGTCGACGCCGTCGGTGCCCGGCTCGGCGGCTGGCGGCGGCCCGCAGTTCCGCTTCGCTACCGCTGCCGAAGGCGCCGGACATCGCACCGGTGTCGCGCAGAATCCGGGTGAGGCGACGAGTATCGATGCCGCCGATACCGGCGACGCCGTTCCGAGCGAGCAGTTCGCTGAGGTGCCCTTCGGAGCGATAGTTGCTGGCGCGGCGCGCCAGGTCGCGCACGATGATGCCACGGCAGAACACGCCACGCGACTCGTCGTCGGCGGCGTTGACGCCGTAGTTACCGATGTGGGGTACGTGAAGGTGATGATCTGACCCGCATAGCTGGGGTCGGTGATGATCTCCTGATAGCCAGACATGGCGGTGTTGAAGACGACCTCGCCGGTGCTGATGCCGCTCGGCACCTCGGCACCGATCAGCTCACCTTCGAACACCGAACCGTCAGCAAGCACCAGTTGCCCGTCCCTGATCGTCATACCGATCCTCCTCCGTTTTGCATCATCATGTACTGCATAGCCATGCATTCAATCACATAATCATTCATGATCGTTGACGGCTTGTTTGGCTTCATCTTGGTGGCTGCTCCGTCGAGCACTGTGGGTTCGCCGAACAGGAACGTGTGGCGCACCCGGCCGCGCAGGGCAACGCCAACGTACGGGGTGTTGTGGCTCTTGCTCGCCAGCTTCGCCGGCACCACTTCCCACTCGACCGACGGATCGAACACCGTGAGGTTCGCCGGCTCTCCAGCAGCGACCGGCCGCCCGTGCTTGTTCACTGACACCGGCGATCGCCGCAGGCTTCCACGACGAGTGCGGCGATGACGTCGGCGAGGGGCATGTCGAGGTGCGCCAAGGCGACACCGAGGGCAGTTTCGAGGCCGACCATGCCAGGCGGCGCCTGGTCGAGTGGCTGTTCCTTGGTATCGGCAGCATGCGGGGCGTGATCGGTGGCGATGGCGTCGATCGTTCCATCCGCCAGACCGGCACGAACCGCGAGCACGTCGCTCATGGTTCGCAATGGCGGATTCACCTTGTACAGCGACGAGTAGCCCCGCAACGTCTCGTCGGTCAGGCTGATGTGGTGCGGCGTGGCCTCGGCCGTGACCGGCAGCCGTCAGCTTTCGCCGCCCGCACCAGTTCCACCGATCGGGCCGTCGACAGATGGAGAATGTGAATCGGTGCACCGGTGAGTCGGCACAACTCGATGTCACGAAACACCATCAACTCCTCCGCCAGTGCCGGCCATCCGGGAAGGCCGAGATGCGAGCAGCACTCCCCTTCGTGCATGACCGCGCCTTCGGTGAGCCGGGCCACCTCGCAGTGCTGTGCGAGGACGATGGGCAAGTCGACGGCGTACTCCATCGCTCGACGCATCAGGAGTTCGTCCTGTACGCCGGTGCCGTCGTCGGTGAAGATGCGCACACCGGCAGCGGCCAACTCGGCGAATGGGGTGAGTTGCTTGCCCGCGCGACCAACGGTGATCGATGCCGACGGGTACACGTCACACAAACCCGCCCGCTTCCCCTGCTGACGGACGAAGTCGACGACACTCACCGAGTCTTGAGTGGGGTCGGTGTTCGGCATGGCGACCACGGCGGTGAAACCGCCAAGCGCTGCCGCACGCGATCCGGTCTCGATCGTCTCGGCCTCTTCCTTACCTGGCTCCCTGAGATGAGTGTGCAAATCCACGAATCCAGGGCAGACGACAAGCCCAGTGCAATCGAGAACGGTGACCGATCCGACGATGGAAGCGTCGCTTGCGATCGACGCCGCCACGGCGACGATGACTCCGTCCGACGATGAGCACATCGGCTCGTCGCTCGCCGTCTTGATCCACGACGGTGCCGCCTTGCAGCAGGTACGAACTCATGACTGGGTTGCTCATGGCGCGGTGGCCTCCAACTGGGATGCGGTGGCATCAGCACCGGCGAGTACGTCGAACAGCACGGCCATTCGCACCGCAATACCGTTCGTGACCTGTTGTGTGATGACCGAGCCAGGAAGCTCCGCCGGGTCGACTGCGATCTCGACCCCTCGATTCATCGGGCCCGGATGCATCACGATGGCGTGCTCAGCGAGGCGGTTCGCCCGGGATTGTGTGAGGCCGAACCGAGCCGTGTATTCGCGCAGGTTCGGAACCAGCGATTCGTTCATGCGTTCATGCTGCATTCGCAGGAGGTACAGCACGTCGAGGTCGCCAATGATGTCGTCGAGATGGGTGGTCGTTGGCGTTGAAACGCCGGGCGGAAGCAACGTGCGCGGAGCTACGAGCGTGACGTCTGCGCCGAGCATGGTGAACGCTTCGATGTTGCTGCGGGCCACACGACTGTGCTTGATGTCGCCCACGATCGCAATCTTCAATCCGTCGAAGCCCTCTGGACGGTTGAACGATGTGCGAATCGTGTAGCAGTCGAGCAGCGCCTGGGTGGGATGGTTGGCCCAACCGTCGCCGGCGTTGACAATGCTCGCATTGGTCCATTGGCTGAGCTGCCATGGCGTGCCCGACGACTTGTGCCGGATGACGAATGCGTCGACGCCCATGGCGGCGATCGTTTCGATGGTGTCGCGGAGGCTCTCGCCCTTGTTGACACTCGACGAAGAGACCGCAAAGTTCATCGTGTCGGCGCTGAGCCGCTTTGCTGCTGTTTCGAAACTCAGGCGGGTACGAGTGGAGTCCTCGAAGAACACATTGCAGACCGTCTTGCCTCGCAGGGCGGGCACCTTCGGATTCGGGCGGCGATTTACCTCGGCCATGTGGTCGGTGAGGTCCAGAAGGCGCCGCACCGCTTGCGGCCCGGCCTCGGCAATGGAACGAAGATGCTTCACGATTCAGCGATCGTGACGCCGGCGGCGGATGCGACCACCGTCTCGTCGTGTCCGGTGGGCAGGTTCTTGCCGACGTAGTCGGGTCGAATCGGAAGCTCGCGATGGCCACGATCGACCAAGCACTGCCAGTTGCACCGACTTCGGGCGCCCATAGTCGCCAACCGCGTCGAGCGCCGCCTTCACGGTTCGTCCGGTGTACAGAACGTCGTCGGCGAGCACCACGACGGCGCCGTCGATGTTGAACGAAATGTCGCTCACGCTGGCGGGTGACACCGGGCGGATTCCGATGTCGTCGCGGTACAGCGATGCGTCGATCGAGCCAAACGGCACCGGGCGGTCGATGCGGGAAATCTCGGCCGCAATCATTTCGGCCAACCACACCCCACCACGCTGCAGACCCACGATGGCCACGCCATCGAGCCCACGATTACGCTCGATGATCTCGTGCGCCATCCGTGTGACGGCCCGCCGAACATCGTCGGGCCCCAGCACCTGCTTTTCGCTCAATTGGTTCTCCTGCCGTTTGGGCCTCACGGGACCCGCTTCACGTCAGAGATGCAACCTAGCGGATTGATCCCGACGCCTGACACAACCCGCTCGCATGGCACACCGGAGATTGAGGCTCACGGCTACGGTTGCCGGCATGCATGACCTCGTGATTCGTGGGGGAACCGTCGTCGACGGCACCGGATCCGCTCCGCGCCTTGCCGACGTGGCGGTTGATGGCGGTGTCATCACTGACGTCGGCGTCATTGACTCCCCCGGTCGACGCACCATCGACGCAACTGGGCTGCTCGTCACCCCCGGCTTCGTCGACGTGCACACCCACTACGACGCCCAAGCCTCCTGGGATCCGTACCTCACACCTTCGTCGTGGCACGGGGTGACCACGGCGGTGATGGGCAACTGCGGTGTCGGTTTCGCTCCGGCCGCTCCCGACCGCCATGAGTGGCTGATCGAGATGATGGAAGGTGTCGAGGACATTCCCGGCGCAGCGTTGACCGAAGGCATCCAATGGGAGTGGGAGACTTTTCCGGAGTATCTCGATGCGCTCGACGCTCGCCACTTCGCGATCGACATCGGCACGCAGGTGCCGCATGGCGCGGTGCGGGCCTACGTGATGGGCACCCGCGGCGCGTCGAATGAACCAGCTGACGACCGCGACATTTCTGCGATGGCAGCAGTGGTGGCCGAAGGGCTACGGGCTGGGGCGTTGGGTTTTTCAACCTCACGCACGCCACTCCACAAGTCGAAGTCCGGCGAGTTGGTGCCCGGCACCATGGTCGCTGCCGATGAACTCATGGGCATCGCCGAGGCCATGAGCGTGGTCGGGCACGGCGTGTTCCAGTTCGCACCCGAGCACGCGATCCTCGCCGAGAAGGAATGGTCGTGGATGACCGAACTCGCGCGTGCCACCGGGCGGACGGTCAGCGTGAATTTCTCTCAGATCGACAGTCAGCCTGATTTGTGGCGCGACGTCATCGCGAAGCTCGACGAGGCCCGCGCGGAGAATGTTCCGATCGTCGCCCAAGTGCATGGCCGTACCGTCGGATTGTTGATGTGTCTCGAAGGCAGCTACCACCCGCTGATGTTCCATCCCGCGTACACCGAGATCGCCACGTTGTCGTTACCCGAGCGCGTCGCCGCACTCTCGTCCGGTCCGATTCGTGAACGCATCATCCGTGACATTCCCGACGATGGCGGCTTTTTCGCACGTGCCGCAATCGGTGCCATGGAGAAGACATGGGCCGTCGCCGACGGTGACATCGACTATGAGCCGCTGCCGCAAGACGCCCTCGCTCCCACAGCTGCGCGAGCTGGGGTACCGGTGATGCAGCTGGTGATCGACCAGTTGCTCACCTCAGATGGCCATGGCATGTTGTACTCGCCGTTCTTCAACTACGCATACGGCGATCTGTCGTTCAACTACGAGGCCCACATGAATCCGTCTACCAGAATGGGTCTTGCCGACGCCGGCGCACACTGCCGGGTCATCTGTGACGGTGGCACGCCCACGTTCATGCTCACCCACTGGACGCGCGACAGGACGAGAGGCCCCAAGATGGCCCTCGAGTACGTGATCCACCGACAAACCAGGCAGACGGCCGAGCTCTACGGCCTCAACGATCGAGGCGCGTTGTTGGCGGGTTTGCGCGCCGACATCAACGTCATCGACTACGAGGCACTCACGTTCGGAAGCGCTCGAATGGTGTGGGACCTGCCGGGCGGGGCTCCGCGCCTGGTGCAGAAGGCGCACGGATACCGACACACCATTGTCGCTGGCGTCGAAACCGTCACCGACGACGAGTTCACGGGCGAATTGCCCGGTCGCCTGGTCCGCGGGCCTCGATGAGCACGACGAAACCGATTCAGTCGCAGACAGCCCGGGCCCCGCATCAGAATCGTTGCACGACGGCAACTGCTTCGTCAACCTGTGGGTTCGGGTTGCATTGCTCGTTGGGCTGCTCATCTTTTGGCGCCACTTCCACATCGACGGACACGGCTCTGGCGACGACTTCGCTCTACATCAATCAGGCAAGATCGCTCGTCGAAGGCGACGTCGGATCCACGCTCGGCGACAACCGCTATGCAGTCGACAACTCGGCCTGGCACACATTCAGCCCATATACGTACCCGTGGGGCCTGCCAGTTCTGCTCGCCCCCGTCATGGCCGTCAACGGCGGAGTCGACTGGACAACCGGCATCGACTATGCGCCGCTGAAGCTGGTCGTCAACATCACGCTGGGCATTGCGCTCGATGGCGTACTTCGTCGTGTCGCTCGCAAGCGGATCCACTGTGCTCGGCGCGCTTTGCTCCCGCTGTTCTTCGCGACCAACTTCTGGTACGTCACTCACACCGATCAGGTGCTCTCAGAGTTCCCCTTCCTCATGTGGCTGATGTTGTTCTTCCTGGGGCCGACCGGCTTCGCGAACGCGACCAGATCGACGGAGACCGGCGTGCTCCGCTCGTGGTGCTCGGGCTGATTGCCTGCATGGCGTTCAACACACGACGCGAAGGTTTCGGAACGCTCGTTGGCCTGTTCGCCGCCCAGCTCGTGGTCATCTGGGACCGAACCGATGCCGACAGTTGGTCAGACCGCGTGAGCGAACATGCCAGATCTCTGAACTGGCAAGCATTGGCCACGCCGTGGGTCACGTTCGTCGGCAGCCACCGCCGCGTTTCAGATGCTGCTGCCATCCGATCTGCTTCCGAACTACGGCGAGCGTTCATCTGGGCCCGGAACCGGTCTTGGAAATGTCAAGGACGAACCTGCGGGCCTACCGCAGGCTGCTGGCCGAGCAACTCGGGTTGAAAGACATGGGCCCGAACGACATGACGCTCTGTTCGGATCTGCGACGTTCGGAGACATTGCCCGTGATCACCTTCGTGGCTGCGGTCGTCGGGGCGTCGGGCCTGTGCCGATCACGGCGCAGGCGCCGAGATGCAGCAATGATCGGAACGTTCATCGGCGTCGGCGGAGCCGTCGCCATCGCACCGTATCCACGAATATCGTTACATCATGGCACTCATGCCGTTCCTGGCGTACTTCGCGTACCAAGGCGTCACCATCCCCGATCCGTGGGCTCGATCCGTACTCATCAATCGACCGCTGTCGGTGAAATTGGCAGGTGGCCGGTACTCGTCGCCGAGCTTGCTGTGGTCGGGTTCATGCTCGGCGGCTGGCACGACACCAAAACGCCTACGACTACCGCTCGGGATGGATCGGCCCACAATCCGGCCCACAAGAGGCGCTCACTTCGAGATGTGGGCAAGCGGTACGTCGCGAAACTCGTGGCGATTCATGTCATGGTTTTCAATCGAGCACGGACAACGGGTCTGTATACCGACCGATTCGCGGTCCAAGGTGGCGGACTCGACTTCATGATGGCAGTGGCGACTTCTACGTGATGTACCTGAACGGTGATGGCACCCCGGGCGATTACTCGCAGTACCCATTGACGGATGCCGAGGCAGCGGAACTCGGATTCACCGAAGTGTGGCGAAACGCCGGTTTCGTGATCTGGCGGATACCCGAAAGGTTTTAGCTGCTGCGCACCGAAGCGGCGATTGCGGCAAGCACGCCGTTGACGAAGCGGCCCGAGTCGTCGGTGGAGAATCGTTTGGCGAGCTCGACCGCCTCGTTCAAGATCACTGCCACCGGCACATCGGGGCGACCGATGAGTTCGAAGACGGCGAGCCGCATCACATTGAGGTCGAGTACCGGCATGCGCTTGAGGGTCCAGCCCTCGGCTTTGCCGGCAATGTGCCCGTCGATCACTTCGAGTTGCTCGCTGACGCCACGCACCAGCAACTGCGTGAGTTCATCGGGTTCGACGACCTGCAGGTCGAGCGTGTCGGCGGGCGCAATGCCCTTGGCTTGGGCTTCGTACAGCAGGTAGAGCGAGCGTTCGCGGGCGTCTGACCGTTCGTCAGGGCGATCCATCACGAGGTCTCACGGCGCGAACCCGATCCATGTAGTCGCCCGTGCGTGTGTCGACACGGATCTTCTCACCGGTTTCGATGAACAGCGGCACCTGCACCACTTTGCCGGTTTCGAGCGTGGCCGGCTTGCGCGCACCGAGACACGCGGTCGCCTTGCACCCCGGGCTCGGTTTCGGCAATGGTCAGTTCGACTGACGCGGCGATTTCCACCCCGATGATCTCGTTGTTGAAGAACGACACCTGCGCCTTCATACCTTCGATCATGTAGTCGGAGGCCTCGCCCAACGCCACTGGCGGCACGTTGATTTGGTCGTACGTTTGATTGTTCATGAACACGTAGTCGTCGCCGTCGCGATAGAGGAACTGCATCTCGTCACGTTGGATGATGGCTTGCTCGATCTTGATGCCGGCGTTGAAGGTGCGGTCGAACACGTTCCCCGACTTGACATTGCGCAGCTTTGTTCGGACGAACGCGCCACCCTTGCCGGGCTTGACGTGCTGGAAGTCGACCACCTGAAAGAGCCCGTTGTCGAGCTCGAGCGTGATACCGGTCTTCAGGTCGTTGGTGGTGATGGTAGGCATGGTGCGTCCTTGGGCGATGCTGTCAGAATGCGGCAGCCGCTGTCGGTGACCTCGACGAGGTCTTCGATGCGGTAGCCGCCGAAACCGACACGATAGAGGCCAGGTTCCACAGTCACGACATCGCCGGCGCGGAGTTCCAACGTGCTGGTGGGCGATTCGAACGGATCCTCATGGATCAGCAAGCCAACACCGTGGCCGGTGCTGTGAAGAAACCAGTCGGCGTAACCAGCTTCCGTGACGAAATCGCGGCACACAGCGTCGACCGCTCGCGCGCCAACTCCCGCGCGAACTGCGTCGACACCGGCCAGCTGAACGCCCAGGAGCAGGCTGTACAGCTCGGCCTGCTCGGCAGTGGGTTCCCCGATGACGAAGCTGCGAGTCATGTCTGAGTGGTAGCCGTCGACGAGGGCGCCCACATCGACAACCACGGTGTCACCTTCGATGATTTGGCGGCTGCTCGCTTCGTGGTGCGGGCGCGCAGCATGCTGCGGCCCTGACGCCACGATCGTGTCGTAGCTGGGGCCATCGGCACCGTGGCGGCGCATGCGGTACTCCAGTTCCATTCGCACGTCGGCCTCAGTGACGCCATGCCCGAGCGTGGGGGCGACGTCAGCGAGCGCAGCATCCGCGCAGCGGCAGGCCTCGGCGATTCGGGCGATTTCCCCGGCGTCTTTCACGCGACGGGCGTCTTCCACGATGCCGTCCGCCGGTGCGAGCGGAAGATGTGTGGCGAGCGCGGTCCAACGGGCATGGGTGAGCGCGGCGGCCTCGCCACCGACTGCGCCCTCCTGAGTGATCCCGGCGAACTGGCTCACGAACGAATCGGTTTGCTCGGCTTGCGTGAAGCCCACCACGATGTCGGCGAGCACGCCGGAAGCTGCGAGTTCGTCGGTGGCCCGATCTCGGTACCGACCGTCGGTCACCAGGACGAGTCGGTCTGGCAACAGCGCGACGTACGCATTGGAGCCAGTGAATCCGGTGAGCCATCTGATGTTCGTGAGGTTCGTGAGCGCGAGCGCCTCGAAGCCTCGCTCCCCCATGCGTTGCCGAATGGCGTCAGCGCGACCTGCGTAGCCGATGCGAGGCAGCCCGTCGAGAGTCATGGGTCGTTCAGGCCAGCTTGGCGGCAACCGCACGCACGGCCAGCTCGTAGCCGTGCTTGCCGAACCCCATGATTGAGCCGGTTGACACCGGTGCGATGACGCTGGTGTGGCGCCATGGTTCGCGGGCGTTTGGATTCGAGATGTGCACTTCCACGACGACCCCTTCGAACGCTGCGAGTGCGTCGTGGATGGCCCAGGCGTAATGCGTGAACGCGCCTGGGTTGATGATGATCGCATCGCATCGTTTCCGCGCGGAATGGATGTGCTCGACGATCTCGCCCTCGAAGTTCGACTGATGCGCCTCGATCGTCAGCCCGAATGGCTGTGCAGCGTTCTCGGTGAACGCCACGTAGTCGGCAAGTGTGTCGGTGCCATAGATCTCGGGCTCACGATCGCCGAGGAGGTTCAGATTCGGCCCATGCAGCAGCAAGATCGTGCGATTCACTCGGCTCAACCGTAACGGCTGGGCCCTGAGACCTAGGGCATCATTCGGGCGAGGGCTGCCAACACCGGCTGCTCTGGCACGTGTGGCACTACTCTCGACCCCTCGCTCACCATCGAGCACGAACGTCAGGCCATCGAGCGCCTTCTTGTCTCGATGCATCAGTGCGACGAGTTCCGCGGCGTCGAGTCCATCGGGCAGATCGGTGCCAAGCCGATATGACTCGCCGACCACATGGAAGTGCTCGTCGACGCGGGCGAGATCGATGCGACCCATCTCGTGGGCCAGGTGCGCGGCGAAGATGAGCCCGATCGCCACCGCCTCGCCGTGCGCCAGCTGGTGATCGGTTGCAGTTTCGAGTGCATGCGCCAGGGTGTGCCCGTAGTTCAGCAGTGCTCGGCGCCCGCCTTCGCGTTCGTCTGACCCGACGATCTCGGCCTTGATCTCCACACAACGCGCGACGCGGTCGGTCATGGTCATGGCAAGTAGATCGTCGCCGGTGAGGAAGTGATACTTGGCCATCTCGCCGTAGCCACAGCGCAACTCGCGATCGGGCAGTGTGTCGAGAGCATCGAGGTCACAGATCACGCCGCTCGGTTGCCAGAACGCCCCCACAAGGTTCTTGCCTTCCGGCAGGTTCACGCCCGTCTTCCCGCCGATCGCAGCGTCCACCATCCCCAGCAGCGTGGTCGCCACGTGAACCACGGGAATGCCACGGTGATAGGTGGCAGCAGCGAAACCGGCGATATCGGTGACCATGCCGCCGCCAACACCAACCACCACGTCGTTGCGGGTCAGACCGGCTTGCGCGAACTTGCGGCAGAGGTCGCCGATGGTTTCGAGAGTCTTGTATTGCTCGCCGTCTCCGATGGTGAAGACCTCGTGCGGGATGTTCGCGGCGACACTCACCGGGACGCCCGCCTGGGTGACTACCGCCACCCGCTTCGCTGTCCGCGGTAGCAGGTCGCCAAGCTCGCGAGCTGCACCGTGGCCCACGACCACGTCGTACGCGCGGTCATGCAACGGGACGGTGATCCGGCGGAGGGTGTGCGGCACGAGTGTCTTTCCGGCGGACGTTATGGCAGCGTGGCCTTGAAGCCGTTGGCGTTGCGGACGAATTCAGACATGGAATCGCCACCGAATTTTCGCAGGGACTCTTGGGCGAGCATCAGCGCCACCATCGTTTCCGCGACTACCCCCATCGCCGGCACGGCGGTGACATCGGTGCGTTCCTTGAACGACACGGCTGTTTCCTTGGTGGCCGTGTCGACCGTTTCGAGGGTGGGGCGGTTCAGCGTTGCCAGCGGCTTCATTGCCGCCCTAGCGACTACGAGTTCGCCGTTGGTGATGCCACCTTCCAACCCGCCAGCAAGCGTGCTGAGTCGGGTGTACCGATTGTTCGCCGCATCCCAGCGGATTGCGTCGTGCGCCTGACTGCCGAGTCGGCCGGCGACTTCGAAGCCGTCACCGATTTCGACGCCCTTCACCGCCTGAATCGACATGAGGGCCTGGGCGAGCAACGCATCGAGCTTGCGATCCCAATGCACATGGCTGCCAAGGCCGACCGGAACGCCGAACGCCAGCACTTCGACCACGCCACCGAGCGAATCGCCTTCCTTCGCGGCGGCTTTGATCGCTTCTACCATGAGCTCCGTCGCCGCCGGGTCGAAACAACGAACCTCGGACTCGTCGACAGCGCTGAGGTCGTCGGGCGTGGGCCGCGCCGCACTCGCGCCGACTCGAACGTCGCCGAGTTGGATGACATGGCTGATGATCTCGACGTCGAGATACGACATCAACTTTTTCGCTACGGCTCCGGCTGCAACGCGGGCAGCAGTCTCGCGGGCTGACGCGCGTTCCAAAATGTCGCGAGCATCGGTGAAGCCGTACTTCTGCATGCCGGCGAGATCGGCATGGCCAGGCCGAACCTGGGTGAGCGGATCTTTGGTCTCCCCCGGCGCGGGCGACATCTCTTCGTGCCACTTGTCGCTGCGCTTCCACTCGCTATTGCCGATCTCGATCGCCACCGGCGAACCGAGCGTGCGGCCGTGGCGCACACCACCGACGAGGCGGAGTTCATCGAGTTCGAAGCGCTGACGCGGGCCGCGCCCGTAGCCGAGGCGACGGCGGCCCATCTCGACTGCGATTTCGTCGACGGTGATCTCGAGCCCCGCCGGAAGCCCTTCGATGATCGCGACGAGACTCTCGCCGTGGGATTCGCCAGCGGTCATGAATCGAAGCATCGCCCGGGAGGTTATCGGCGGTCAGCGACTCGCGAGTTCAGCCAGTGCAGCGGATCGGAGCACCGCCGGGTCGGGTAGCACGCCCGTCCACAGCTGCTGTTGCAGAGCGGCCTGATGCACGAGCATGCCGAGACCATCGAAGGTGGTCGCGCCGATCGCAGCAGAGGCCGCGAGCAACGGCGTGACGAGCGGGTGATACACGATGTCGGCAACAGCGAGTTCGGCTCGGAGGAGGCTGATGTCAAGCGGCAGGTTGGCAGCGCTCGACCCGGTATCCATTCCGACGGGTGTGGTGTTCACCAGCAAGTCGGCAGTGCCAATCTCTTCGAAGGATCCGACTCTTGCCATCGCTGCCAAGTCAGCAGCGGATGCCGCCGTATCGCTGGAGCGATTGACGATGACGATGTCGCTGGCGCCGGCTCGCCCGAGCGCGTCGACGATCGACCGTGCCGCACCGCCGGCACCGAGCACGACGACTCGTCGACCCGCAACGGCAAAACCGTCCATCGTGAGCGAGTTCACGAAGCCGTCGCCGTCAGTGCTCACGCCGTACGTGGATCCGTCGGGTCTCAGCACGACGGTGTTCACCGAACGCAGCGCCGAAGACGCCGGGTCGAGTTCGTCAACCGCGACCGCCACATCGCCCTTGTGTGGCATGGTCACAGCAAGCCCGCTGATACCCAGCGTCCGCATCGCCACCACCGCAGCCGCACCGTTGCCTGGCGCCACTTCGAACGCAAGGAAGCGCCAGTCGAGCCCTCCCGCCTCGAACGCCGCATTGTGCAACGCCGGAGACAACGAGTGCCCCACTGGCGAACCAATGACCCCAGCCACCCGGGTACCCCCAGAAATCTTCACTCCCCCGTCCCACTGTCGTGCCGCATTTGGCGCCATCAGCCCGAACGCGACGCGCCCGGCGGCGTCGTGTGCGGCTTCGCCATGTTGCGACCAGGTGCCGGTGTGGGATTCATAGACGCGGCTCGGCGGCTTCGATGTTGGCCAGGTGTTCGTACGTGGCAGCGAAGCGTGGCCACCCTCTTCGTTCGCCAGTACATAGAACAAGTAGTAACACCGGGTTGGGTCGGGAAGATCGACGCACATCGGGTCGCCGGCCGGTGGATTTGGCAGCGGGTTGAGTGCCGCCTGAATTGCAGCACGACCCGGATTGGCGATGGGAGTGGGCGGGAGGCCCGGATACATGTAGAGGTTGTAGGGGCTGTCTTGCGCTCGGAGCTCCGGAAACGGTGTTTCCCTGTCGTTCTGGTAGTACAACGACGCGTCGATTTCGAGATTCATGCCGAGGAACAAGCGGTTGTAGATCACACGGGCAATCTTCGGCCGGTCTACGGCAAGCCGCGCTTCCCGCTCGATGAGCGAGGCGACGATGATCACCTCATACGGCGTCAATCCGAGCGCAGCTGCGCCATCGACGATGCCCTCTTGCTCGATGGCGACTCGCTCCATCAGCGCAACCATTCGTTCAACGACCTGGGCTGCGTTGTCGGCGTTCGACACTTGGTAGGTGTCGGGAAAGAGCAGTCCTTCGAGTGAGGTCACACCATCGGGACGAATTGCCGAGGGCACTTCGAGCGACTGGCTGGCCGCGAAGAACGCCTCTGGCTGCAAACGTGGTTGCGCCTCAGCGAGGCGGGTAGCCATCTGGCTGACGGTGAAGCCCTCAGGGAACGTCACCCGTTCGTACGTCTGATCTGGAGGAGTCTGCAGACGCGCCAGCACGTTGCCGATGTGGTCGTTGGTGCGCAGCTCGTAGAAGCCGGGAACGATCTCGAGGCCGCCTTTGCGCTCGACGTACCAGAGGAACACCGATTGGTCGGCGATCAGACCGGCTTCCTCGAGGCGCACCGAGATCGACTCAACCGAGTCAGTTGACTCGATGGTGAACTCGACCACCTGGTCGGTTCCGCCCTCTGCAGCAGTGTCGGGCTGGACTCGTTCGAGGTACCACCAACCCACCCATCCCGCAATGAGCACGAGGGCGATTACCAGGACGAACGACAACCACACCATCCACTTCAGGATGCGGCGTTGTGGCGGCAGCCGCTCGACGACGGCAACGCTGTCGACGGCATCCCATTCGTCGACCCACCAATCACTTTGCCGAGATGTGTCGAGCTCGTCGACTTCGGTGTCCGCCATCATTCCCACCGCCCGGGAAGTGCTGCGGCCCGCTTGTCGAGCCAAGACTGAAGCATGATCGCGGCGGCCACCTTGTCGACCCGCTGACGCCGCTCGATGGCATTGAGCCCGGCCTCCATCATGCTGCGGTCGGCCGACACAGTCGTGAGGCGCTCATCATGTAGCTCAACTGGCACGTCGACCAACGTAGCCAGTCGTCGGGCCTCCGCGATGGCAGCTTTGGCCGCGGGACCACTGCTGCCATCCATGTTCAGCGGCAGCCCAATCACGATGACTTCAGCTTCTTCTGCTCGGGCGATGCGAGCGAGCTCCGCGAGGTCGTGGGCTTTTGATTTGCTGCGCTGCAGCACCATCAATGGGGAGGCAATCGTCCCCGACAAGTCGCTCACGGCGATGCCGATGCGTTTCGTGCCAGGGTCGACGCCCAGCTGAATGGCACTCGGATTGACCGAGCGTTCTTCACGCCCCGGCGGCTGCGGTTGCGAGCGCGAGCGCCTCGTCGAGACCCGCCGGGTTCTTGCCTCCTGCGGTAGCGATGTCACCCTTGCCGCCACCGCCTCCACCGACCGCCCGAGCTGCGTCTTTGATCAGATCTGCAGCGGCAATGCCCTCGCTGGGTTGTACGGCAGCGACGAGGCTGACCCCGCCGCTCGGCGTTGCACCCATCAAGACCACACGACGAACGCCGGGCTGCTGGCGAACAGCGACGGCCAGGTCGCGGAGGTCAGCCGGTTCAGAACCATCGATGCGGGCAACCACGACGCCGTCGACCGCAGCCGCAGCGAACTCGCTCGCTCGGCCCACCGCGAGTTGAGCCCGAACTTGCTTGAGTTCGGCCTGCAACGCCTTGATCTCGTCGAGTTTGCGTTGCACGCCCTCAACTGCATCGTGGCCGGTGCTGCCCACGAGTTGCGCGATGCCTGCCAGTGCCGATTCATCTCGTTGCAGCAGTTCCACCGATGCGCTTCCGGTGATCGCTTCGATACGACGCAGATTCGAGCCGATCGACGATTCGCTGACGACCTTGACGAGACCGATGTCGCCGGTAGCCGAGACGTGAGTACCACCGCACAACTCCACAGACGGGCCGGCCTGCAGCACCCGAACGATGTCTCCGTACTTGTCGCCAAAGAACGCGATCGCGCCCATTGCCTCGGCTTCGTTCTTGCTGGTCTCGAATGCCAACGCACGTTCGTTGCGGAGCGTCTCGGCGTTCACCAAACGCTCGATCTCCAAGATCTCGTCGTCGGTGACGGACTCGTAGTGAGAGAAGTCGAACCGCAATCGGTCTGGGCCCACGTGCGAACCAGCCTGCTTCACATGTTGCCCGAGCACGTGTCGCAACGCCCAGTGCAGAAGGTGCGTTGCGGTGTGGTTTCTGCGAATGGCGCTACGACGCTCGTTGTCGATGGCCGCCGTGGCTTCTTGCCCAGCGGTGACAGTGCCCGAGACGATACGGGCCCTGTGTCGACGCAGGTTCGGCAACGCGAACGCAGTGTCGAGCACTTCGGCGGTGCCGGTGGCCGTGACGATGGTGCCCGTGTCGCCGACTTGGCCGCCCGACTCGGCATAGAACGGCGACCGGTCGAGGAAGATGTCCACGAGATCGACTGGCTCCGCGTCGGCGTTTCCGGCGGGTAGGACGGCGAGTACTCGACTCTGCGATTCGGCGTCGGCGTAGCCAACGAAGTCGGTGGTGCCGAACTGCTCGACGATTTCTCGGTAGCCCTCGATCCGGTCGGTTCCGACAGCGCTGTCTTTACGGCCGGCCTTGGCCCGCTCACGCTGGGCGTCCATCTCCGACTGAAAACCGGCGAGGTCGACGTCGACAGATCGTTCTCCGGCAATCTCCTGCGTCAGTTCCAGCGGGAAACCGTACGTGTCGTGCAGCAAGAAGGTGGTGGCACCCGAGAGAGCAGTGCCACTTTCGAGTTCGTCGTCGAGAATGCTCAATCCGGTCTTGAGCGTGTGACGGAATCGTTCTTCCTCGCGTGTGAGCACGCCCATGATGAAGTCGCGGTTCTTCACGACGTCTGGATATGCGTTACCCATGACGTCGATTGCTGTTTCGACGAGACGCGGCATCACCAGTTGCTCGGTGCCCAACAGGAAGGCGTACCGCACGGCGCGTCGCAGGATGCGCCTGAGTACGTACCCGCGACCTTCGTTCGACGGAAAGACCCCGTCGCTGACCAACATCGTCGACGAGCGCGCGTGCTCGGCAAGCACGCGCATGGCGAAACTCTCGCGGTTGTCGTAGTCACCAACTCGGTAGGTCTTCCCGGTGACCGATTGCGCCGTATCGATGAGCGGCATCATCAGGTCGGTTTCCCACACCGAATCGACCCCCTGCATCAGCGCAAGAATCCGCTCGAGCCCGGCGCCGGTGTCTACCGACGGCTTCGGCAGCAACGTGCGGCTGCCATCTGGCGCCTGGTTGTACTGCATGAAGACGAGGTTCCAGAACTCCATGAACCGGTCGCCGGCAGGGTCGCCAAGCGGCCCGCCATCAGGGCCGAACTCTGGCCCTCGATCGATGTGGATCTCGGAACAGGGGCCGCACGGCCCGGTGTCTCCCATTTGCCAGAAGTTGTCTTTGTCGCCGAGCCGCTGAATGCGACTCATCGGAACGCCGACCTGCTCGTGCCATAGTGCTTCGGCTTCATCGTCCGACTCGTGCACGGTGACCCACAGACGGTCGCCGTCGAAGCCCCAGCCGCCAGACGAACGGTCACTCGTGACGAGGTCCCAGCTCCAGGGGATGATCTCTTTCTTGAAGTAGTCGCCGAAACTGAAGTTTCCGAGCATTTCGAAGAACACGAGGTGCCGCTTCGTGCGGCCGACATCGTCGAGGTCGTTGTGCTTTCCACCTGCACGAGCACACTTCTGGCTGCTGGTGGCCCGGTTGTACGGCGGTACCTCGTCGCCGACGAAGTACGGCTTGAACGGCACCATGCCAGCGACGGTGAACATGATCGTTGGATCATGCGGAATGAGGCTTGCTGACGGCACGATCGTGTGATCTTTCGCAGCGAAGTAATCGAGGAATGACCCGCGCAGGCCGTCAGCGGTAATGCCGTTGCTCATAGTTGCGTCAGCCTACAGACCGACACCCGCTCGGCCGGTCGGCGTCTGGGTATCGTCGCGTGTCGTGGCCGCACCTGCTGATCTGCACGAATGGATCTCCTTCGATGATCCCGTGTCCCAACGCACGTGGCTGTTCGACGCTACCTACCTCACCTCGAACCACCATTGCATTTGGGGCGAAGGCTGTCAGGGGGTACTCGATGCGCCGGCGGAAGAGCTCGGCCAGGGTTGTTGCAGCTACGGCGCACACTTCGTCGACGACGCTGATGTGCAAACGGTCGTGAAGGCGTTCGTGAGGGTCCGGCCCGAGCACATGCAGTTTCACGCCAAGGCTGTCAGGGGCGGATTTCTTCGCCCGGGCGACGCTGAGGATGCGTTCGACGACACCACTCCGGAAGGCGTGGAACCGCCCACTGTCACCCGAATGGTCGAAGATGCGTGCATCTTCCTCAATCGACCAGGATTTTCCGGCGGCGCCGGGTGTGCGTTGCACATCGCCGCGCTGGCTGCAGGTGAACGACCGCTCGACTGGAAACCGAACGTCTGCTGGCAGGTGCCCGTTCGGCTCGAAGACTCCACCGACGAGAACGGCCATGTCACCTCGCGGCTACGCGAGTGGAAACGGCGTGATTGGGGTGACGGCGGCAACGACTTTCATTGGTGGTGCACCGAGGCGCCGGAAGCGTTCACGGGAACCGAACCCGTGTACCTGTCTGCCCGCGACGAGATCGTCGAACTGGTGGGCAGCGAGATCTACGAACTCATGGTGGAACAACTCGAGCGACCGAACTGGGTGCCGCTCCCCCACCCGGTGGTGCGTGCCAAACTCCGAGACGAAGCCGTCAGGACCAAGCCATGACGGGCATTAATCGTCGGAATCTTCTTCGTCGTCGAAAGTGACGCCGTACTTCTCAGCGAGTGCGGCGTATTCGTCTTCCTGGACCTCTTGGGTCTGAGAACGATCACCGAAACCGAGGTCAAACGCCCCGGGGCCCGATTGCTTCAACTTTCGCGCTTCTTCGAAGCGGCGATGACGACCCTTCTTCACAGCAGGGCTCCCACACAAACTAGAGAACTGACATTGCAGGCGAGTGTACTGCCTCACGTGGTGGGCGCGTCGGCATAGATTAGGAAACATGCTCCGCACGCTGGCGATTCTCAACCAGAAAGGCGGTGTGGGTAAAACCACCGTCACCCTCGGGCTGGCATCGGCTGCCGCCGATGCAGGTCGTCGGGTCCTGGTTGTCGATCTCGATCCGCAGGCATCGAGCACGTGGGTACTCGGAGTCGACACCGACCAACACATGGCCTCGGTGGCCGACGTGGTTGCCCCGCGGGGCCGCTCGGCCGCCGACGTGCGGGTCCGCTCGGGCTGGAGTGACCTTGTCGACGTACTGCCGAGCACATCGAGCCTGCAAGATCTCGAGTCGGGAAAGTCCAAGCGTCTCCGCAAAGAACTGCAGGCCATCGAGGGCGATTACGAAGCGGTGCTCATCGATTGCCCGCCTTCGTTGGGAAATCTCACTCGCTCAGCCCTCACTGCGGCGAAGCACGCGCTGATCGTGGTCGAGCCGTCGGCACTTGGGCTTCGCGGTATCGGCGGCGTCGCCGACGTCATCGACGAGGTCTGGGACGCCACCAATCCCGATCTCGAGTTGAGCGGTGTGATCCTCAACCGCGTGCCGGCGGTGTCTGGAGAGGCGCAACGACGCATCGACGAACTCACCCGAATCGTCGGCAAGAAGGCGATTTGGTCGCCGGCGGTGCCCCAGCGCGTCATCTTGAATCAGGCGGTCGGGGAACGGCGGCCGGTGCATTCCTACGGCAGCCGAGCGACCGATCCCATCGCAGCCTTCGACGCCCTCTGGCGCAGGGTGCGAGGTGCGATCAAGGC
The DNA here is from genome assembly GCA_963738275.1 of uncultured Actinomycetota bacterium. Taxonomy (GTDB): domain Bacteria; phylum Actinomycetota; class Acidimicrobiia; order Acidimicrobiales; family Ilumatobacteraceae; genus Ilumatobacter. The sequence continues at coordinate 214,946 of CAVTVY010000013.1, read as the reverse complement.
CGTCCGGCGGGTCAAGCGCCGCTATTCGGCGGCGATGTCGACCAGGCGGAGGCCGCCCTCACGATCGAACGTCAGGCCAGCAGATCCAGCGAGTAGCCGCTCGACTCCGTCGCCCAACAACTCCGCGCGCCATCCGCTTCTCAACCGAGCGTTCGGTTCGCCAGCCAGCAGCTCGATCAGATCGGTCCGGGTGGCCAACATGGCTGTGTCAATTCGCTCGGCCTTTGCCACTTGGCTCACCCACGCCGAGATCAGCGTGACCGCTGGTCGCAGTTCTCGTTCCAGGTCGTCGCCGCCACGCATTTGATCGGGCGGTTCATTGTCACGGGCAGCCTCGACCGCGGCGAGGATTTCGAGCGCGAGCTTTCCTCGGCTGAAGCGATCGTCCACCCCGCGTGCTTGCTTCAATTCCTTCTCGTTGGCAGGCCGACGCTGGGCAATACCGAGAATTGCAAGGTCAGGAAGCACCTGGCGAACCGGGACGTTCCGAGTCATCGCCGTCTGCTCGCGCCACGCGGCAACGGCCTGAGCGATGGCGCGCGCCTTGGGGCGCAGGCTTCTTGAGTCTTTGAGGCGTTCCCAAGCGTTGAACGGCTCGAGCCCCGACGTGGGCTTCTGGGCGAGTTCACGACACGCGGCTTCGGCCCACTCGACGCGTCCGAGCTCGGTCAACTGTGCGATCAACTGGTCTTGAGTCTGCAGGAGATACACGACATCTGACGCGGCGTAGAGCATTTGTTCCGCACTCAGGGGTCGCCGCAACCAGTCTGTCAACCGATCGCCCTTGGGAACGGTGATGCCCAACTCGCCCTGTAGCAGCGACACCAGCGATGGCGTGCCGTAGCCGACGAAACCGCCGGCGATCTGCGTGTCGAAGAAGCGTCGCGGCACCGAACCAACGGCGTGTGTGAGAACGTCGAGATCTTGCTGCGCCGCATGGAAGACGGCCTGAACATCTGAATCGAACAGGCGCGCCATCAGCGACACGTCGACGGCCAACGGATCGATCAGAACCAAGTCATCGGGCCAGCAGATCTGCACCAGCGCTAGCGCCGGGAAGTAGGTACGTTCACGATGGAATTCAGTGTCGATGGCGTAGCGCGGCTGCTCGAGGAGAGCGTCGATGACCTCTTCGAGTGCTGCGTCGGAATCGATCCAGCGGTAGTCGACCGACGTCACGAAAGCCCGGTCTCAACGGGGCGACCCGACTCGACCCATGCCCGGCTACCGCCGGCAACGTTCACCACGTGCTGCTGGGAAGCCCCCGCCACGAATTCGCACGCCCGCATGCTGCGACCCCCACCGAGACAGATCACATACGTAGGGCCGTCGCCCTCGAACTCCCCGACGTGTTGGGGTACCGCACTCAGGGGCACGTGAACGGCGCCTGGCACCCGAAACTGTGCGAACTCGTCGGCCTCCCGCACATCGATGAGGCGTGCGCCGCTGGACAGCACTGTTTCGAGTTCGTCGACGGTGATCTCTTCAATTCGCATACGGCGACGACACTACCCGACCAGAACCGCAGCAGCGTTGGAGGACTATCGGCGGAAGGCGGCCGCAACTTCGCCGGGGACTCCGTGCGGATCGAGTTGCACCAGGAACTGAGCGCAGCGCTCTGCCTCATCCAGTTCGCCGATCTCCGACGCCATGATTTGGAGCCCCAACAGACACCGCAGGAACCCTTGGTTGCCCGAAGCGGTCCAGCGGACGTAGCCGGACCCCCTCCAACCATTCGCACGAAGCGAGTCGAGCCCACGGTGGTAGCCGACCCGGTACGCGGCATAACGCTCGATGGTGTCGCCACCGAGATCGCCGAGTACCGCCCACCCTTCGCTCCAACGCGGTGCTGAAGCAACGACTGCGGCGACGGCCGCACGAGGATCGGACGCAGACATGGCTTGGGACAACGCATGACGCAACGCCGGTTCGGCATCGGGGAGCACAGTTGTCGGAAGTCCCGATGACATGTTGATCGGCTGGTCAGACATCGGGTCAATCTATGCCGCGATCACTCGGGTGCACCCGCCTAGGGTTGCCGGAATGTCTGCGGTGCTTGCGTTGTCTCTCGATCAGGCCAAAAACGCCGCACTCGTCGTCGTCGTGTTGCTCCTGCTCGGGGCCGTGGCAAGCGCCTGGTTGATGAAGACGCTCTTGCAGAAGGTCGTTCTCGCGATCATCTTGGTGTTGGTCGCGCTGCTGGTGTGGACGCAACGAGTCGCTCTCGATGAGTGCGCCGACAAGGTACAAACCGCTGGTTTCACCGGCGGGACCACCTGCACATTCCTCGGTAACGACATCACCATTTCAGCGCCAAATTCGAACTGACCAATCAACGTGAGTGAGATTTCCGATGAAATTTCGGCTGAAATTCTGGTCGTTGATCGTCGTTCACTCGGCGTCCTGACCGGTGCGAAAGGTGTCACCAACGTAGCCATGCGGTGGGTCGGGCCCTTTCTGCCCACCCTCGAGCGTGCGTTCGGATCAACTACGTCGACGATGACATCGATCATGGGAACCACCGAACTCCTCGGGCTCAACACTGCCGTCACCGGTCGCTACATCGACCGGGGCCACGAACGCCGCATGGTGCTGGTCGGGCTAGGGATTGTGGCCGCCAGTTCGCTGATCGCGCTCGTCGGCAACGTGACGATGTTCGCCATTTCGTTTGGGCTCGTCGTCATCGGCGTTGGCAATCTCACCGTCGCTGCGCACGCCTGGATCAGCCATCGCGTCGCCTTCGCCAGCCGAGGCCGAGCGATCGGAATCCTCGAGACGTCGTGGGCGCTGGCGTTGCTCGTGGGCGCTCCGGTGATGGCCACCCTCATTTGGGCGTTTGGCTGGCGCGGGGCATATAGCGGCCTGGCAACGGGCGCCTTGGTGTCGGCATTCGTCGTGTACCGCATCGTTCCGCATGACGTGGATCGATCGGCCGTCGCTTCGGCGTCCCAACGGGTCCGCCTGCCCGGTTCGGCATATTTCCCCATGGTCACGGCAGCCGCAACAGCAGCAGGTGGGGTCGGCCTGTTTGTGATTGCAGGCACATGGTTGACCGACAGTTTCGACGCGTCCACGACGACGCTCGGCATCGTGTCTGCAGGGCTCGGTGCGGCGGAACTGGTGTCGTCGACGACGGTGGCGTCCATCTCAGATCGAATCGGTACCCGTCGCTCCGTCTTCTACGGTTTGTGCGTATTCAGTATGGGTGTCGTCGCGATGGCTGCGTCGGATGTTTCGTTCGGTGTGGCCGTGGCCGGGCTCATCGTGGCGATGGGAGGCTTCGAGTATGCGTACGTCTCATCGTTGACTCTCGTGACCGAAGCCGCACCGGAGGCACGCGGCAAAGCCATCGGTGTGAGCAACGCGTTCGGCACCGTTGCTCGCTCCGCCGCAGTAATCGCCACAGGGTTGCTGTACGACGCATTCGGGTTCTCGGCGTCGCTGCTGTTGACGATGTCGGCCATCGTGTTAGCCGTGGCAACTCTGGCGCTCAGCCAGCGGACCCGGTGGAAGTCGACAGCACGCCACATTCCATGAGGAAGTCGCACACCGCCGTGGCCACATGGTCGGGGTGGGTGTTCGGCCCGAAGTGGCGGGCGCCCGGGATGGTCGCAACCCGACAGTTCGGTAGCAGATCGCCCAGCGAGCGCATTCCGACCCGATGATGCTCGGCAGCGAACTCGCCCAGGAGGGCCAGAACCGGCTGACGAATCCCGTCGGCGCTCCATGGCGCAGAGAGACGGAGCGCTCCCAGCTCCCCCACGAGCGCTGGGCCTTCGGATCTTCGAGATGCCTTCGTGGACGGCGGCATCCGTTCCCAGCGGTGATCTCCGATCATCCTTCGCAGAAACGCCTCGGCGCCTGCCTCGGGGTCTGATGCCCACTCGCCTGCGGCCAATACTGCCGACATACCCGGCCACCACGGCAACCACGACATCGGCGACTCGTAGGTGATGACTGCCAGCACGAGATCCGGCCGACGCTCGGCCAATGCCAGTGCGACGTTTCCACCGAAGCTGTGACCAAACAGAACGCACGGTGTGGCTTCCGCTTCGACAACTCCGGTCAGATCCGCCACTTGGGCGTCGATGTCGAACGGTCCGTCGCATGGCACCGACCGGCCATAACCTCGCCGGTCGTAGCGGGTGACCCTGAATCGCTCGTCGAAACGGCGGCTGAGTTTCAGAAGCCCCGCCGATCTATCGAGCGAGCCGTGCACCAGAACAATTCGCTGTGCGTCGACCGGACCGCTCGATGCGCTCCACATCATGCCGGATTGTTCCGCTGACGGCTCCATGGTCACTGCACCTGAACGATGCGAAGCACGTCGGCTGCGGTGCCCTTCACACGATCGGGGGAACCGGCCAGCACGATGACCGTGTCGCCGCTGGCGATTCGGCCGTACTGAACGGCGGTCTCGACGGCATACCAAACGATTTCGTCGGTCGTTGCGTGGGTGGCCACAGCGATGGAATCAACACCCCACGTGAGGGCGAGCGCGTTGACCGTTCGCTGTACCGGCGAAAGTGCAATCAACTTGGCTGCGGGGCGGAATCGGGCGATGGCCTTGGCTGACCTTCCGCTGCTCGTGCAGCAGAGAATCGCGGTGGCGCCAACGTCGTCCGCCGCCTGGATCGCGGCATGAGTCAGCGCGGCGGTGATGCGATCGCTCCAAGAGTCCCAGTTCGCACGCTGGACGCGTCCGAGCTTCTCGGCCCACTGGCGATAGCTGGCTTCTTCTTCGGCCCGCTCGGCGATGGAGCCCATGGTCGCCACCGTGCGGGCAGGGTCAAGACCAACCGCTGTCTCGCCGGACAGCATGAGTGCGTCGGTGCCGTCGAACACAGCGTTGGCTACGTCGGTCACTTCCGCCCGTGTTGGTGTGGGTGCCGTGATCATCGACTCGAGCATCTGGGTTGCGGTGATGACCGGAATTCCATACGCAACACAACTGCGCACGATCATCTTTTGCAGGTGCGGCACATCTTCCAGGGGGCAATCGATGCCCAGATCGCCACGTGCCACCATGATCGCGTCGGACGCCTCGATGATCTCGTTGAGATTCACGAGCGACGCACTCGTCTCGATCTTCGCGACGAGTTCGGCACGGTCACCCACAACGGCACGAACCTTGTCGAGGTCGGCTCCGGCTCGCACAAACGACACGGCAATGAACTCCACGCCGGCAGCCGCGACCGCCTCGGCGAGTTCCAGATCGATGTCGGTGGGCGTGGTCAGCCGCAGCCGTTCCGAAGGAAGATGGGCGCCAGGTCTGCCCTGCGTTGGGCCGCCGGTCTCCACGACCGCAACCGCATGGTCAGCCTCGATGGCAGTTGCCCTCAAACTGATAGCACCGTCACCCAGAATCACCCGGTCGCCAGCGGTGAGGTCGTCGAGCAGCGTGGGATAATCGATGTTGATTTCGGTGGCCGTGCTTGGATCGTTGCTTGCCCGAAGCACGACCGTGGAACCGGCGACGATTTGCGTCGCACCTTCGGGAAATTTGCCGCAGCGCACTTTCGGGCCAGGAAGGTCGGCGAGTACGGCCACGGTACGTCCGGCCTGACGAGCGGCAATTCGCACTCGTGTGAGTCGTTCGAGGTGGCCATCGATTGGTCCGTGACTGAGATTGAGGCGCACCACGTCAACTCCGGATCGAAGCAGTCGCTCGAGAGCAGCTGGCTCGTCGCTTGCGGGCCCGATGGTTGCCACGATCTTGGTACGCCTGGTCATAGCCCACCTTCATACAGCATTCCGACCATCGGCTCCGCGCACTCACCGCCGCGACCGACCAGAAAGTTGGCTCCGATCGGTTCCGACGTGGTCAACTAGCCCGCATGAGTGCTGACGTCGGCGACCTGCAGACCTTTCTCGATAGCTCGCCGTCGGCGTTCCACGTTGCAGCAACGGTCGCAACGCGACTCCTTGCGGCAGGATTCACCAACTGGGTCGCAAACGACGACGGCACCGAGATGCCCGATGATGGATTTGTCGTTCGCGACGGTGCGTTGATCGCTTGGCGCAACGGAACGTCCGTGGCGCCAACCGCAGCCTTTCTCCTGACGGGTGGGCACACCGACTCCCCGGGTTTCCGTGTGAAGCCCAACCCCGACGCAGTGCGGTTCGGCTGGAAGCAGCTCAACGTCGAGGTGTACGGCGGCATTCTGAACAACTCGTGGCTCGACCGCGACCTCGGCATCGCGGGGCGCGTCACGGCTGTCGACGGCACGCACACGTTGGTCAACGTCGACCGGCCGATCGCGCGAATTCCACAACTGGCGGTCCACCTCGACCGCACCGTCAACGAAGCGCTCACGCTCGACCGCCAAACGCACTTGCGGCCGGTGTGGGGTGTCGCAGGCGACCAAACGGGCACGTTCGTACAGTGGTTGTCGACTGAGGCGCAGCTCCAGCATGCCCCAGCATTCTGGGACCTGTGTCTCTACGACGTACAGCCCTCAGCCGTGCTCGGCGCTGATCATCGTTGTTGGCATCGGGACGTCTCGACAACCAACTCTCCTGTTGGGCGGCCACAACTGCGTTGATCGCTGCGCCACGAGCCGACCACACCGCGATGATCGTGCTCAACGACCATGAAGAGGTGGGTTCCGCCTCCACCACCGGTGCGGCCGGGCCGCTGCTCGAACACGTGCTGGAGCAACTCGTCATCGCGCGAGGCGGCGATCGCAAAGCGCTGCTCACCGCACTCACCAACTCAGCGTGCGTCTCAGCTGACAACGCCCATGCCATTCACCCGAACTATCCAGACAGACACGACGGCGAGCACGCGCCCATGGTCAACGCCGGCCCAGCCATCAAGGTCAATGCCAGTCAGCGGTACGCCACGTCGTCGGCGACGGCTGTCAGATTCATCCGCGCCTGCAACGACGCGGATGTTCCGTTCCAAACGTTCGTGTCTCGCAACAACATGCCGTGTGGCTCTACCATCGGCCCGCTCACGGCAACGCGCCTCGGGATCGACACCGTCGACGTGGGAATCCCGCAACTCTCAATGCATTCAGCTCGCGAGTTGTGCGGCACCGAAGACCCCGGCGCTCTCACCGCTGCGCTCGCCAGCTTCTTCGCTCGGCGCGTAGCCGCAGACGCCGAGGTTCAGGCCGCCTCGTCTGGCGGGTATTCCCAAGGCACCCGTTGCATCGCGAGGTCGAAGAGACGTTGTAGCTCGGCATGGACCACTTCGGAGTGTTCTCGATACGCGTTCTCTCCCGATGCGGCGACCCTCGGCGGCGACCGGCGGTGGAATCGGCGGGCCGATTTCTACGTGTACTTTGCGGGGAAAGACGAACTTGGCGTGCTTGGGCATCACCCGTTCTGAGCCGCCAATGCCAACCGGGATGATGGGCACGCCGGCTTTGATGGCGATGTACACCGCACCCTCGAACAGTGGCTGCACGATGGGCCCCTGTTTACGTTCCCCCTCGGGGAACAACACCAGCCCCTCACCGTTTGTCAGCACCTCGATCGAGCGCTTCAGTGCCTCGCGATCAGCGGTTCCCCGCGAAACAGGAAACGCTCCCAGCGCCGTGATCACCCGTCCGAACCAGGGGTGTTTCCACATCGTGTCTTTCCCCATGAACCGCAAACGACGCCGGGTGACAGAGCCAGCGATGGGCGTGTCGACATACGACCGATGCACGGGTGCCAGCACGAACGCACCAGTCTTCGGGATGTGTTCGCGCCCGTTGATGGTGGTACGGGTGTAGAGCCGGATGAATCCGGTGATCAGGAAGTGCGCCACGGCATAGAACACACGGGTTCCAAGACCGTTGCCCGCCAGCTTGGTCGTGGGCTTGCTCATGGAAGCATCGCGACGATGTGCTCGAGCACCTCGTCGATGGTCAAGCCAGTGGTATCGACCCGTACGGCATCGGTCACGGCGGTGAGTGGGCTATCCGCTCTGGTGGAATCTTTCCGGTCGCGTTCGATGATCGATGCCTCCATCTCGCGAACATCCCCCCCTACCTCGGCAACGCGTCGTTCTGCACGAACCCGCGGTGACGCGGTGACGTACAACTTCAATGCAGCGTCGGGGAACACGACAGAAGCGATGTCGCGCCCCTCGACCACGGCACCACCGTGTTCGGCGACCCATGCTCGCTGACGGTCGACGAGTACCTCGCGCACCACAGTGTTGGCGGAGATCTGAGACACGGCCTCGGTGACTTCGCGCCCCCGAATGGCTGCGGTTGCGTCCATGCCGTCGACCATGACAGCGTCGTCGCTCATTTCAATCGACACCGTCGGTGCCATCGCTGCGATGTCGTCGAGGTCTTGTTCGCACACACCACGCTGCAAAGCAGCAAACGTCATCGCGCGGTACATCGCTCCGGTGTCGAGATACGCCAAGTTGAGTCGCTGAGCCAGAGCCCGGCCGACCGTGCTCTTCCCGGCGCCCGCCGGCCCATCGATGGCGATGACCAGTGTCACCAGCTCGTCCCCAACGGCCGACCTTCTTCATACCCAGCCTGGCCCTGCAAGCCGACGACGGCACGCTCATGAAACTCGGGAATCGTCGCAGCGCCGGCGTACGTCGCTGCCGAACGAACGCCGGCAACGATCTGGTCGATGATGTCTTCAACTCCCGGCCGCACCGGGTCAAGGTACATCCGGGAGGTACTGATGCCTTCTTCGAACAGTTCCTTGCGAGCTCTGTCGAGCATGTCTTCGGCCCGTGTACGGCTCTTCACCGCGCGGTTCGATGCCATACCGAAACTCTCTTTGTACAAGCGACCGTCGAGGTCGCGTAGCCCGTCCGCTGCAGACTCATGGGTGCCGGCGAGCCACGAGCCAATCATGACGTTGGCCGCTCCGCCGGCGAGCGCCAACGCAACGTCTCGCGGAAACCGCACACCGCCGTCGGCCCACACATGCTTGCCCAGCCGGGCGGCCTCCTCCGAACAGTCGACCACCGATGTGAACTGCGGGCGACCCACACCTGTCATCATGCGAGTGGTACACATTGCACCTGGGCCCGACCCCGACCTTCACCACGTCTGCCCCGGCGTTGATGAGATCTCGAGTTCCTTCGGCCGTGACGACGTTGCCGGCAACCAACGGAGTGCTCGGGCAGGCGGCGCGCACCGCGGCCACGACGTCGAGCATTCTGTCTTGGTGCCCGTGTGCCGTGTCGACCACCAATACGTCTGCTCCGGCGGCGACGACTTCACGCGCTCGCCCAACCGGGTCGGCGTTGATGCCGATCGCAACAGCGACACGTAAACACCCGTTGCTGTCGACCGCCGGCCGATAAATCGTGGAGCGGAGGGCTCCTTTGCTGGTGAGCACCCCCAGCAGCTTGCCGTTGCCGTCGACGACTGGCGCAAGCGACCGGCGGGCGCCATGCAGGCGATTGAACGCCTCTTCGGGGGTGACGTCGGCATCGAGCGTGTCGGGGTTGGGCGACATCACGTGTTGCAGCTGGGTGAAGCGGTCGAACCCGACCGCGTCGTCTTCGGTGAACACCCCTACAGGCCGGTCGCCACCGTCGACCACAATCACTGCGCCGTGCGCACGCTTGTGGATGAGGCTCAACGCTTCGCCGATCGTGTCTGTTGGCGAGAGTTTGATCGGCGTCTCGAAACAGGGATGCCGCAGCTTCACCCATGCGATGACCTCGCGGATGACGTCGGAGGGGATGTCTTGTGGGAGCACTGCGATGCCCCCGCGGCGTGCGACCACTTCAGCCATCCGTCGACCGGCGACGGCGGTCATGTTGGCGACGACGATGGGGATGGTGGTACCGACACCATCGGGGGTGGTGAGGTCGACATCAAGTCGCGAGCGCACGGCCGATCGATTGGGGACCATGTAGACATCGTCGTACGTCAAGTCGTGGGTGATGTTCGGGTGCAGCATCTTCATGTCGGCGTCTTCATGTTTCTCCTCGATCCGCTCTCTTCGAAAGCGGCCCACAGGATAACGGCACGCACTCATCGCGTACGCTGATGCCGTGCCAGATTCGAACGACGTGCCAGATTCGAACGCTCCCGTCATGCTCGTCCACGGTTGGGGCGGATCATTCGCCACCACCTGGCAGCAGACCGGGTTCACCGAACTGCTTGCTGACGCCGGTCGCCGGGTGATCGGCGTCGATCTGCTCGGGCATGGCCAGGCCCCAAAACCGCACGACCCTGAGGCGTACGCCGATCTCACTGCCCGCATCATCGAGGCACTCCCCGATCAGCCCGTCGACGCGATCGGCTTCTCGATGGGGGCAATGACACTCCTTCGAGCCGCCATCGCACACCCGGACCGTTTCCAGCGCATTCGTCGATCGCCGGCATTGGTCGGAACGTGTTCGAGCGAGACGACGACGCACGCGACCGCATTCTCGCAGCCATCGAAGGTGACGGTGCTTCGCAGCACCAAGAATCAGATGACAACCAGGCGAGGTTGTTTGCCCAATACGCCGCGCTGCCAGGCAACGACCCATTGGCACTCGCCGCAGCGATGCGAGCACCGAGCGGCTCGCCGATCACTTCCGAGGACCTGGCCGCGATCACCTGCCCGGTGCTGGTTGCGGTGGGCGATCGCGACTTCGTGCTGCCAGCCGACCAACTGGTGGAGGCGCTGCCCAACGCTCGTTACGTCGAACTGCGACGCACCGATCACTTCGCCACGCCGGAGTCGTTCGCGTTCATCGATGCCGCACTTGAATTCCTCGATGCCGTCCCCAGCCTGATCTTCTCGTGCCTGATCCTCTTCTCACCACTGATGTCGAGCTGACGGTCGCACGCCTTCGTGCCGGTGGGCTTGCCGCGATTCCCACGGAAACCGTCTACGGACTCGCTGCCGATGCGGAACAGCCAGCAGCAGTCCGGCGCATCTACCTGGTGAAAGGTCGTCCTGCGGATCACCCGCTGATCGTGCATCTGGCCTTTCCCGAGTCGATCCACGACGGCTGGATCGACCCGACGCTCCGTCCCGTGTCACGCAGGCGGTCGATCGGCTGGCAGCAACCTGCTGGCCGGGTCCGCTCACCGTCCTGGTACCTCGAGGTCCGCGGGCGCTCGATTCGGTCACCGGTGGCCGCCTCACTGTTGGCGTTCGCGTTCCCGCTCACCCAGATGCGCAGCGGATTCTGAAACGTTTCGGCGGTGGGCTCGCCGCGCCCTCAGCCAACCGCTTCGGCCGAGTCAGCCCAACGACGGCACAGCACGTCGTGGCTGACCTTGGATCGCTGCTCGACCCACAACGCGACGTCGTGTTCGATGGCGGGCGAAGCACTGTCGGCCTGGAAAGCACCATCGTCGACCTCTCGTGCTGGCCACCCCAAGTGCTGCGAGCCGGTTCCATCAGCGCCGAAACCATCACCTCGATCCTCGGCGTGGAGACTCGAAGGTGCACAGCGGGCCGAGCCGAACCAGCGGCATGTTGTCCGGCCACTACGCGCCGGCATGTGTAGTGGTGCTCGCCGACACGGCCGCAGAAGCTGAAGTCATCGCGCAGACAGCGCATGGCGCTCGGCGAGCGAGTGCGAGTGGTCGATCGAACCGACGACGTCGTGCAGGCGGCGTTCGAGTTGTACAACGACCTACGCGCCGCCGACAGCGACCACATCGAAACGCTCATCGTCGTGATGCCAGCGGCCGAAGGCATCGGTTACGCGATTCGCGACCGATTGATCAAAGCGGCGGCAGGTTCGGGCCATCGTTCAGGTCGAGACTCTCCCAATCGAGATCATTGAGACCAGCCACCAACAGGTCTCGCACTTGCTCGACCGATGGGCGCGGGAATCCTGGCTGAGCCGCCACCTCCACGCTGGCAGTCGTCGCCCCGGCATCGGGAACCAGCGTCACTTCGCACCATCCCACGGGGGTCGCCGTCGAGCGTGAACTCCAGCCGATACGGCTGGTCGTCATCAATCAACGTGCCGAGTTCGGACGCGACGATCACGAGCGCCTCGAACGCATCGACCGGGAGTGCTTCGATCGTGAAGCTGGGGTGATCGACCGTCGCCGAACCGTTCCATGACGGTCGCTGTTGCTGGCGTCGTTGGCGAGCGGTGGCCCCGCCGACCGGGTCAACCGATGGCGGCCCGCCCCGAAGCAGCGACAGCACGTGATCGGCCGCCGCGTTGATGGCCTGCATGGCGGCGATGTCTCCACCCCGGTCTGGATGAGCTGACTTTGGCCAGCCGCCGACGCGCATCGGTGACGTCGGCTTCGTTCGCATTCCGGTCGAGGCCGAGCAACACCCAAGGGTCGGTGCTCACGACACGCCGATCAGGCGATGAGCGCGGCGTCATCAGTGTGGTCGCTGGCGCTGAGGCCGACGGCGTTTCGGTCGCCGCTGGCAGAGTCGGGCGCCGTCGTGGACAACAAGAGTTGCGTCGACGCGAACATCACCGCCGTCGCCCCTGCGACGTGAATGCCAACAAGGAGCGCCGGGACGTCGTTGAAGTACTGGATGTAGCCGATCGCTGCTTGCAGCGCGCCGAGAAAGATCCACGTCGACAACGGCGTCATGAGTACCTGCCCGTCGGTTCGAACCCGGGATCAGCGGATAGTCGCTTCGCTCCTGCATTCCTACCCGCTCCGCTCCTTATTCGCACAGCAATCGCCAGCGACACGGCCAATGTGACCATGACCATGGTGCCATGAATTTGCGCCACGGTATGGATGGCAACGTCGAGCCGGGGTGCCTCGGCGTCACCGGCGTGCGGCCCGGCACCGGTGACCCAGGTGCCGGTGACGATAGCGATGCAGCTCAACACGAAATGTCCGACCACCAGGCGGCGGGTCGGTTCGCTCAACACCCGAACGCGGGGCACGCCATCCGGTTCGCCCGCCCGCCGCACCAGCGTTGTCCCGGTGACGATCAATGCCATCGACAACAACATGTGCCCCTGCACTGCGAGTGGATGCAAGTCGACCAGCACTGAGATGCCACCCAGCACGGCGTTCGCCAGCACACCTACTACCAGCCCGATCGACAATCGAGTGAGGTCGGCGCGCCGCGGCACCCGCCGCAACGACGCGAGCACTGCGACGATGACCGCAACCCCGACGACCCCCGTAAAGAAGCGGTTGATCTGCTCGATCGCTGCGTGCCGTGACGAGACGTCGATCAGTTTGGTGCTCGAGCAGTTCGGCCAGTCGTCGCAACCGAGGCCGCTGTCGGTGAGCCGCACCGCAGCCCCGGTGACGATGATCGCAGCCAGCGCCCAGAGCGCAGCGATGGCGATGTATCGGTACCGCGTCGGGGTGATGCGCATCGAGATTGAGCCTATTGCCCAGCGCCGAAAGCGATGCGTCGTCGACGCCGGTACTCTGCCCGACTGTGAACGACGCCCCAAATCCGACACCAGCGGGGTGGTTTCCCGATCCTCTCGGACGCCACGAGCATCGGTACTTCAACGGCCAAACATGGACCGCGGATGTCGCAGACGCAGGGCAGCGTCGTATCGATCCGCTTGGCACTTCTCCGGGTGGGGGCTTCGCAGGCGGGCCAGTCGCCACAACAGTTCGGCGCCCCGGGTAGCGGAGGTGGCGGCAAGGCCACTGCTGCGATGGTGTGCGGCATCATCGCACTCCTCATTGCCTGGATTCCGTTCCTCGTCGTCGGCGGCCTGGTCTTGGCGATACTTGCGCTGGTTTTCGGTATCGGGAGCGCTCGACAGTCAGGAGCAGGCAACTCCAGGGCGGGGCAAGGCGATCGCCGGCATCGTCACCGGCGCGATCGCGCTCGCGTTGTCGATCATCGGTATCTGGCTCACGGTCATCACCCTCATCGAGGTCACCGACTTCGTCGAGCCCGAGGCAAACAGTGTGTCGGCCCCGAGCTGCCAAGTCGATGGATCGGTCGTCACGGTGGACGGCACGTTGACAAACCGTTCCAACGGCGCAGCCGAGTTCACCATCTTCGTCGAAATCGCATTGCAAGCGGGCGAAGGTTCGACATCGCGCAACGCCCGATCTGTCGTTCCCGTCACCATCGATTCGGTCGGCGCGGGCGAAACCAGTCGAGTGGCAGGCAGTCGAGACCAACCGCGTCGACGCCACCACATGTACCGCCATCGCTGACGTCTTCGGTCCGTTCCCCTTTGGCCTGGAAATCGACCGACCATGACCCAGACCATCAAGGACCAACAGAGAGAGCAGGCCAATCATCCTGGCGCCGCTGCTGGCACGAAGAGCCGGGGTCGCAAGTGGTTCTTCCGGCTACTGGCGTTCACTGGCGCGACGCTGTTCGTTGCGTTTTGGACGTGGGCGCTGTTCTTCGCCTCGAAAGAAGCGGTCAACCGTATCGACGACCACGCGTGGGCCGAGCGGGCTGAGGAAATTTGCGCCGCTGCCACGGTGGAGCGAACGGCGCTGTCCGACTTCCGTGTGATCGATGGCGCCGGGCCGGAACTGATCGCTCCAGCGAGCGGACGTGGTCGACAAAGCCACCGATATTCTCGAGGCGATGCTCGACGACGTGGTGGCCGTCGCACCCGACCGATACCAAGGGCCTGGAGATCGTTCCGCTCTGGGAGGCCGATTACCGGACCTTCATCGAAAACCGACGGAACTATGCAGACCAACTGCGCGCGACCGGCGAGAACCTTCCGTTCTACGAGTCCGCGATCCCCATTCCGATCTCCGAGAAGGTGGCCGTGTTCGCCGGCGACAACTACATGCCATCCTGCTCGCCACCAAGCGACCTGTCGAGCTAGGAACTGGGCCTCGGAACCACGGTGCGGATCACCTTGGCGGGCACGCCTACCGCCACGCTGTAGTCGGGAATCGTTCCGGTGACCACGCTGTTCGGCGCCGATGACGACGTTCCGGCCGATGTTCGCTCCCGGCAAGATCACTGAGCCGTGACCGATCCAGGAGCCTGACCCAATTCGCACCGCCCGATTGGAACCCCATTGGGCTCGAATTGGCAACGTCACGTCGTCGAACCCATGGTTCTGATCGGTGATGTATACCAGATGCCCGGTCATCATATCGTCGCCGATGTCAATCGACAGATGGCCGACGATCCCTGACCCTTGGCCGATGAGGCACCGGTCGCCGATCTTGACGACACAGTCGGGCATGCCTTCCTGATCGGGGATCGTGCCAGCAGACAGGGTGATGTTTTGGCCGATCATCGTGTTCGAACCGATCTCGATGTGGCCCTCGTTCATCAGTGCGACCTGAGGGAATCGGATCATGGACCCATCGCCGAATGCACTGAATCGGTCGGCCTGCTTCGTGCCCGGCCCAATCGAAGCAGCTCGCACCACGGCAGTCGTGAGCCGAGACCAACGTGGCCGCACCGTTCGTGACTGAAATTCTGGCCAGTCGAATTGGCAGCGGCGCCCGTCATGTGCCCGCACGCTAGCGACTGGTTCGCTACGGTCGATATTCATGACAGCGCGGAAGCTCACCCTCACCACTCGGTTCGTTGGCAGATGTCGATGGCGTACGGGTCGGCCACGCCCAACGCCGCTCTGCCGGTTGGCAAACAGGCACCACCGTGGTGTTCGTTCCAGGGGGTGCTGTCGCTGCAGTCGACGTTCGCGGCGGAGGGCCCGGTACGCGCGAAACAGATGCGCTCGACCCCCGCAATGTCGTCGACCGCATCCATGCCATCTGCCTCACCGGTGGCAGCGCGTACGGCCTCCGGGCCGCCGACGGTGTGATGTCGTTTCTCGAAGATCGCGGTCTCGGCATTCGTGTCGGACCTGATGTGCGTGATGTCGTCCCGGTGGTACCGACAGCGGTGATCTTCGATCTTGGTCGCGGCGGTCGCTTTGGTAACCGACCGGACGCTTCATTCGGCTCACGAGCAATCGCAAAGGCGCGATCGAACCGGATAGTGGTGGGGAGCGTGGGCGCAGGCACCGGAGCTGTGGCCGGCGGTGCTGCAAGGCGGTGTCGGAATGGCCTCCACCATCGTCGATGTCGGCGGGCAACGCATCACCGTTTCCGCCCTCGCGATCGTCAATTCGATGGGCTCGGTGATCAACCCCGACTCCGGGCTGCCGTGGTTGTCACCCGTGGGGTTGCAGCGACCCACGCGTGACGAGCGGGTCGCCTTGCGGGACGCCGTTGCACCAGCCCCGCCGTCGCTCAATACCACCATCGGCGTGGTGTGCACCGACGCGGACATCACTCGACCGGAGGCTGGCCGGTTGGCGATGTCAGCACACGACGGGTTGGCCAGGGCCATTCGACCGGCACACCTGCTGATGGATGGCGACACCATCTTCGCCCTCTCGACGACGGCGCATGCATTCCCCGCCGAAGAACACGCATCAGAACACGCAACCGACTCGGCCGATGGCCCTCGTGCCGCAACGTCGCGAGCGGCGATGCTCAGCACGCTTTTTGCAGCAGGAGCCGACGTGTTCGGTGCGGCGTGCACCGACGCCGTGCTGAGCGCGTCCACCATCTCAGCACGGCCCGCCTATCGCGACCTGTGCCCATCGGCCTTCGCGCGTGTCGCTGACGCCAATAGAGCGCAGCGACCTCTCCGCTGATCCCCTAGTGTCGACTCCGATGGAACTGCTCACGACTCCGGCAGCGGCGCGGGCGTGGGCCCGAGGCGTGCACGCACACGGGGAGACTGTCGCTGTCGTGCCCACCATGGGAGCGCTTCACGAAGGGCACCTCGCCCTCGTGGCTAGAGCGCAAGCCGCAGCTGAGCGGGTCATCGTGACGATCTTCGTCAATCCGTTGCAGTTCAACCAACAATCTGACTTCAACGCCTATCCGCGCCCCATCGACGACGATCTGGCCGTCTGCCAGGAAGTCGGGGTCGATGCGGTGTACGCACCGACCGCTGCGGTGATGTACCCACCCGGTTACCAAACTCATGTTGAGCCGGGAGTTCTCGCTGGCCGGCTCGAAGGACCCATGCGACCAGGTCACTTTCGAGGTGTCGCCACGGTCGTGTTGAAGTTGTTTGCCGCAACGCAACCCGATGTGGCCGTGTTCGGCCAGAAGGACTACCAACAGTTGGCGATCGTTCGCCAGATGGTCGCAGACCTCGACCTCGGCGTGGAAGTCATCGGGGCCCCGATCGTCCGCGAGCACGACGGATTGGCGCTGTCGAGCAGAAATGTTCGACTCACCCCACATGACCGGGCTGGAGCGGTCGTGATCTCTCGCGCGCTGAGCCGGTGTCAGTCAGCGTGGTCCGCTGGCGAGCACCGTGCGACCGACCTGGTGCAGATGGCGCGGGAGATCATTGAGTCATCGCCGAGCGCCAAACTTGAATATGTCGAGATCGTCGACCCGACCACGCTCGAATCAATCGACGACGCGACCGATGGCGGAGTCATCCTGGTCGCAGCGTGGTTCGGCGATGTGCGCCTCATCGACAATCAGATACTCGAGCGGTAACGAGTCAGCGAACACCATCATCCCCACCATGGTCAAGGTGCCAGCCTGCCGGGCGGGTTCCTCGAATCGGTCGTCGAGCCGATCGGTCACGCCGGTGAGCGTCAACGTGATCACGATCCCGTTCAAGATTGCGTGAGCCACCACTCCAGCCCCGATCCGTCGGGTGAGGTAAGCGGCTGCGCCCAGCACCATGCCGATCGCGGACAACACCATCACGAGGCCGATGTTGCCGGAACCACGTGCCGGGTCAACATGGGCGGCGCCAAACAGCAGCCCTTGCAACACGATCGCAGCGACAACCCCGATAGTTCCGAGGAAGCCTCTGAGGACGATGCCTCGGAAGACGAGTTCCTCGACGAGCGGCGCAGCAACAACCGCCGTGAGAACGATGCCCACCACGTAGGTCGTCGTGATCTCG
Source organism: uncultured Actinomycetota bacterium (assembly GCA_963738275.1). Taxonomy (GTDB): domain Bacteria; phylum Actinomycetota; class Acidimicrobiia; order Acidimicrobiales; family Ilumatobacteraceae; genus Ilumatobacter. The sequence goes on along the minus strand of CAVTVY010000013.1, from coordinate 197,186 downwards.
CCGCCTGCAACATCTTCGACATTGCTCGTCAGCGGAATGTCGAAGCCGAGGACGATTGCCGCAACGCCAGCCTGCGCAACGACGGCGGCCAGCCACGTGAGCGGGCCCCACGCAAGGTCGATTGGTCGAAATTGCCAACCGGTGTTACGGGCGCTACCAGTCAGCCCATCGCCGTCGGACATACCAAAACCAACCGAGTGATGGCCCGTATCCGCACGTCGCAGCCAATACCAAGAGGAACCACTCGGCGAGATCGGTGCCGTCGAGCAGCGACCCCAGACATTCGAGAGAACAGCAGCGAGCCTGCCAGCACGACGAGCGCTCCGAGCGCCGCAGGCAACGGCAACGTGGGATGAGGCGTTGCTGCGGGGGGCGCGTGGAACCGAATCCATCCTCGGCCGTCGAAGTAGCACAACCCGACGCCACTGGGATCTGGATACCAACCGGCGGGGGCGGATGATGGAGGCGGAAAACTATTCACCCGTCTGCCACCGGGAAGGTAGTCGGCTGCCCGTCTGCGTACACCCATTCTGCGAACACATCGTCGAGGTCGACATCGCTTGTCTGCTCCATCACTTCTTGAAACTGCTCGGTTGTCGCGGCCGAATCGAGGTAGGTGGCGACCCAAGCACGTAGTCCATCGAAGAATGCATCGTCGCCGACCACTTGACGAATGGCGTGAATCGCCGCCGCTCCCCCTTGATACACGACGGGGCTGAAGAGTTCGTCTGGTGCGTGCACCGAACCGCCGTACCCGCTCGGCACGATCGCCCGGAGCGCAGCCGACTCGAGATCTTGCAACCCCTGGTCGTCGAGCCATAGCCACTCGCCGTAGGTGGCGAGACCTTCATTCAGCCAGATGTCGTCCCACGTTGCGGGTGACACCGCGTCACCAAACCATTGATGGGTGAGTTCGTGCGCGAGGAGCAAGTGTTGGAGGTAGCCCAGCGAGCCGTCGAGGTCGTCGATGCTGAACAACGACAGACCCTGTGTCTCCATCGCCAGACCGCTGATGGAATCAGTGATGGAAATGCCATACCTGTCGAACGGGTACGGGCCGAACAGGTCATCGAAGAACGCCAGCTGTGCGTCGGTCACGTCGAGGTAGGCATCGAGCACATCAGCGTGAGCGGTGAGTACAGCGTGATGTAGAGGTACCCCAGTTTCTGAGAATCCGTCGTCCACCAGCGTGTACTCACCGATCAACAGTGTGACCAGATACGAAGCCATCGGCTCATCTTGTTCCCACCTCCACGTCGAGGTTTCCTCGCCGTTGGGACGTGTCGGAATTCGAAGTGGACCCGACGAGCGCTCCGTTGGTGATCGCCGTCAGCCCTTGTGGCACGGTGACGCTGAATGCCCACGTGGCTTTGTCGGTGGGGTGGTCGCTCACCGGTATCCACGTGCTGAGGCCGTCGGGCTCGTTCACCGACCAAGCGCCCCGCTCGGTTGGAAAGACTCCGGCTTGCGTCGCGAAGTCCCCACCGCCTTCGATCTGATGACAGAAGTCGATCGTGGACTCGAACGAATCACCAGGCATCAACGGCCCGTTGAGCGGTATCAGCAAGCTCCCGGTCCCCCAGCGCAAAGTTGGCGGCTTCCCCTGTGCCAGCCGTCGACCCGGTGATCACCTGCGCCGCAGACACCCGCAGGCGGGTGGCGTCGAACGCCAACTGGTCGGTCGCAACAACCGCCCGACCGCTGGCAGTGACCGACCCACACAGTGAGTGATCGGCCCCGAAGTCGAGATCGACGGTGTAATGCTCGACGTCGATGTCGGAAGAACCCAACTGCGGCAAGCGCGTGGTCTCCGGCCGAAGTCGATCGCGACAACTCGTTCGGCGCAGCCATCTGTCGTGGTCGACCGAGAGCTATCTGGTTCGAGGGCGTCTTCGTCACCCGCCGCAGTGTCGCTCTCCCACCTCGCCGCAGGTTCGCCTGGGTTTCAAGAACTTGGTATCGGATCTTTGGCTGAGAGTGGGTTTGCAGTACCGTCGGGTTCGCAGCGGCGTCGTATGCGCAGGCCCCCGTGACGATGACGCAACCGACCACCAAGGCAGACCACCTGGTGTTCTTCGGGCGGACACGCACGCCGGAAGCGTAGTTCCGACAATCGTTGCAGTGGTCGCGGTGAGAGTCCGGGAGATCCCGGCGACCAGCCAGAGCCACGCGTCCCGCAATCTTTTGTCAAGAAGCCGAAAGGTTTCCAGAGCCGGTCCGATAGAAGAGGCGTGACAACAGCCAATCACGCGGGCACCGCAAGCCGGAGAACACTCATGCGGCTGGTACTTGCCAGCGCCGCGGTGCTGTCGTCAGTTGCGTTCTTGTCGATGCCAACGACCGTCAGCGCCGTGGATGACTCGGACTGGTTGGCAATCGTCAACACGTACCGCGCCATGTCGGGTTTGAACCCGGTTGCCAGCAACAGCGTGTGGGAACAGGAAGCCACGAACCACTCGTGTTACATGCTGCTCAATGACATCGCCCATGACGAAATTCCCGGGCGCCCTGGCTACACCCCGGGCGGCGACGTCGCTGGCAACAGCGGCAACGTCGCAGTGAGCGGTTCAACCGCCGCCAACGCGCGGAGCCACATCGACCTGTGGATGACCGGCCCGTTCCATGCGATTGGCATCCTGCGATCGAACCTGACCACCACTGCATATGGCGAGTGCGAGAACGAGTCGACCCTGCGGTGGAAGTCCGGCGCCACCCTTGACGTGCTACGGGGTTTGAACTCCTACGCTGCCGCGCCCTTCGCAACCGGTTGTCTTCCCGGGGAACGGCTCCACCGTGCCGTTGAACCGGTTTATCACCGAGTCGCCGAACCCGGTCACCTTGTGCGGATGGACAGGCACGGCAGGGCTGCCACTGATCGCCATGATGCCCGGCACGGTGCGCAACGCGAACTCTTCCCTCGTTGGGCCAAACGGCCCGGTCGAGACCTGCACGCTCCACGGCGGCAACAGCGGCGGCAACGCAACTGCGCAGGCCATCTTGAATGCCGACAACGCGGTCGTGGTGATGCCTCGTGACGTGCTTGTCGACGGGGAGTACACGGCGACCGTCCAGTCTGACGGCGGGACCGCTTCCTGGACATTCAAGGTCGATCGTTACGGCCCGCTCACCGCCACTGCGCCAGTCTTCCCCGATACCGCACCATCGTCGGAAACAACCCGCTTCTCCCCCACCGTTCCATTCCGTCTCGTCGATAGTCGCCTCGGAAGTGGGGCTGTTCGCTTGGCCGCAGGCACGGTCACCCGGGTCCATGTCGCCGACCCGTCAGTCGCTGCGGTCAGCGCCAACTTCGTCGCCGTCAACCCCGGAGAGGAAGGCTTTCTCACCGCCTACAACTGCACGACTGAGGTCCCGGTCGTCAGCATGATCGGCTACGGCCCCGGCGACATCCTGGCAAATCAGGCGATCGTGCCACTCGATGAGGGCGACCTGTGCCTGTACTCGTTGAAGTCGACCGACGTGGTCATCGACGTGAACGGGTACTTCAGCGCCGACGGCGGATCTGGGTTTGTTCCCGTCACGCCGCAGCGGTTGCTCAACACTGCCGATCCTGGCGCTGGCCCGATGGCGCCCATGGTGGAGCGCTCGCTCGTCATCGCTGGCGGTGCCGCTCCTTCGGAAGCTACGGCTGTCGCTCTCAATGTCACCGCCGTGCGACCCAGCAGCGACGGTTACGTTCAGGTGTACCCGTGCGGCTCAGCATCGAGCACGGAGTTCTCGACACTGAACTATGTGCAGGGCGACAACCGACCCAACTCGGTCGTCGTACCGGTGGGTGTCGGCGGCGCTGTGTGCTTCCGAACCCTCACCGATTCAGACCTGATCGTTGACTTCACCGGCTACTTCGTGAAGAAGGGCGGTTTGAGCTATCTGCCACTCGATGCAATTCGACTCTTCGACAGCCGTTCACCCTACGACGAACTGAACGGCGTGACCGGCGGCAACCGGGTTGGTGCAGATCAAGTGGTGCGCATTCGGATTGCAGGCAAGCGAGGTGTGCCCAGCAACGCGCAAGCGGTGTCGGTCAACATCACCGCCACCGGCGTCCAGGGAATCGGCACGCATCTCACGGCGTACCCGTGTGGGGCGCGGCCGTACTCCTCGAACGTGAACATCTCACCCGCCGATCCGGCGTCCGCCAACGGAACCCTGGTGAAGCTCTCGGCCGACGGCGACCTGTGCGTCTACACCCTCAACGAGGTCCACATCATCGTCGACATCAACGGAGTCTGGCTCTAGCTGGTCGTCCGCCTGGCCACCGGCCCCATCAGCGACGTAGGTCGTGGTCGACGATCTCTGCTCGGTAACGGACGGTGTAGACGGAGTCTCCAGACAGGATTCCTCCTCGGCCCAGCATCCTGCCGGCTTCCCAGTTCGACAGGCCGAGTTCTGGTGCGTTGAGGGCGTATTGTCCATCGACCCATCGGGTCATGCCGTCACCAACGAAGGGTGCGTCGACGGTGGCATAGAACCGCTCGTGCGCTGCCGGTGACTCGCTGATGAGCGACGCCACGAAGTGCGGGCTGTAGCGATTGCAGAGGTCGACCGCTTCGTCGATGTTCTCCACGACATGCAACGACACTTCGGGCGAACCTTCCCACTCCCATTCGTGACCGAGCGAGTCGACCGTGGTCGGCGAAACAAGCGGCTCATCGTGAACGCCGTCGGGGCGAACCACGCTGGATCGTTCAGCGAGGACTGCATCGTCGAGGAACTCCATCGCTGCCTCGGTGGCATGAATGCGAGCACCAACCAACCGTCGTTGCGCTGCAGCGCCCACGGCCGCTAGGAACGCCGGCACCAACCGGTGCGCTTCAGAACGCACGATGCAGCAGACGTTGAGCGTGTTGCAGACTTTGCGGTCTAGGGAATGTTCCACCGATCGGACGAATCGCGATTGGTCGGCGTCCCCCGCGGCCACCATCCACGCACCTCCCGTGCCGTGCAGACTCACTGGCACGCCCGCCTGACGAGCCACTGCGCCCAACTGCGCTACTGCCGGGCCTGAACCCCGCGCGACAGCGAGCCCGAGGCGCACATCGGAAAACAGAGCCCATCCGGCGGCGTGAGCGGCAGATGCAACCAGAGTCACCGAGCCCGCCGGTAGTCCACTGGAGGCGAGCGCTGGATCGAGAGCGTGCTCGACGATTGCCTGTGCCGTACCGAGCGCGTCCGAGCCGATGCGAAACACCACGGTGTTCCCGGTACGCAGCACACCAGCGGCGTCTGCGAACACGTTCGGGCGACCTTCGAATACGAACCCCACCACGCCGAGTGGAGCTCGCCGCGCCGTGACCGACCAGCCATTGTGAGTGACAGTTCGTTCGACGCGATCGCGACCGCCATCCATCTCGGCCCACACCCGCAACCCATCGATCATGGATGACCGCATGTCATTGGTGAGCTCGAGGCGCGTCGTGGTACGCCCACGTTGTCGAGCCCGATCGATGTCTGCCCGGTTGGCTGCAGCGATGGGAGCGAACGACACGTCGGCTTCGAGCCGGGCAGCAAACATTTCGAAGAACGCAGAGATCGACTCGTTCGACACGTTTGTCAGCGCTTCGAACGCGTTCGTCGCACGACCGACCGCGGCAGACACGATGGACAGTTCGTGCGTCGGCACGTGCAGCAACGCCCCGCTCGACGGGTCGATCAGCACGGAGTCGCCCGGCCGAAACGCTTCGGCCAGGGTCTCGCTCACGTGGGCAACTCGGTTGCCTTGGTAGATGAAGATCTGGCCAGTTTCGAGATGGTCGAGCAGGTGGCTCATGGCCTCGCAGCGTACGCTCAGAGCGTGAATGCTCCCACCGATGACCGCTTCTACTTCCGGCAACTGCTTTCCGGGCGGGACTTCGCCCAGACCGACGAGTTCGCTCAGCAAATGGTGAACTTCGTCTATGCCATCGGCGACCGGGAGACGGGCGAGTGTGTGCTGGTCGACCCTGCATATGACCCTGCCGCCCTCGTCGACATCGTCGGCGGCGACGGGATGACCGTGGTCGGAGCGTTGGCGTCCCACTACCACGCGGACCACATCGGCGGATCGATCTTCGGTCTGTCGCTGGCCGGCATCGCCGATCTTCTCGAAGTGGTCGACTGCCCGATCCACGTGCACACCGAAGAGGTGGAATGGATCACGAAGACTACGGGTGTTGGCGAACCGCAACTGGTCGGTCACTCGTCTGGCGACATTGTCTCGGTTGGAAGCATCGATATTCAGCTGGTACACACCCCCGGGCACACGCCGGGCAGCCAGTGCTTCATGGTCGATCAACGTTTGGTCAGCGGCGACACGCTGTTCCTCGACGGGTGCGGTCGCACCGATCTCCCCGGCAGTGACCCGGCGCTCATGGTCCAGAGTCTGCGTCGGCTCGCCCTCGTTGACGACGACGTGATGCTGTATCCGGGCCACCGGTACTCCGCTGCCTCCAGTGCCACCATGGGCGCGGTGAAACGGTCGAACTACATCTTCGATCAGATCCGCTAGCGAAAGTCCGGGTGCGCTCTACGCCTCGGAAAGCACCCCGCGGCAGTACTCGATCATGGCCATCAGACCGGTCCGCAGATCGACCTGCGGCTCCCACCCGAGTCGTTCCCGCGCAATCGTGATATCTGGCTGGCGAATCTTCGGGTCATCGGAAGGCAACGGCAAGAACTCGACGGTGCTGGTTGAATCGGTGAGCTCGACGATCACGTTGGCCAAGTCGACGACGGTGATCTCGTTCGGGTTCCCGATGTTGACAGGACCGATTTCGTCGCTGTCGAGCAGTGCCAAGAGCCCCGCGACCTCATCATCGACGTAGCAAAAGCTACGAGTTTGCATGCCGTCGCCGTAGAGCGTCAGCGGTTCACCCTCAATCGCTTGGCGGACGAAGTTGGTGACCACCCGGCCATCATCGAGTTGCATGCGCGGGCCATACGTGTTGAAGATGCGGACGATACGCACATCGACACCGTGTTCTCGGTGATACGCCATGGTGAGCGCCTCGGCGAATCTCTTTGCCTCGTCGTACACGGAGCGCGCTCCGATGGGATTGACATTGCCCCAGTAGGTCTCACGCTGTGGGTGCTCTAACGGATCGCCATAGACCTCACTCGTCGAAGCGAGAAAGAAGCGAGCACCGTCGCGCCTGGCCAGCTCGAGCAAGTTGCGGGTCCCGATGCTGCCGACGTCGAGCGTGTCGATCGGCCGCCGAAGATACTCAGGTGGCGACGCCGGACTGGCGAGGTTCATCACCGCGTCGAATCCACCTGGGCCGAATCCAACGCCGTTGGTCACCGCGTCGAGCACTGCAACGACGTCGTGGCGAACGACATCGCACTCGACGAACGTGAACCGCGGATCGCCTTCAAGATGAGAAATGTTCTGTCGTCGTCCGCTCGACAAGTCGTCGATGACCACGACCGTGTCGCCACGCTCCATCAGCCGGTCGACGAGATGCGAGCCGACAAAGCCTGCTCCACCAGCTACGAGTACCCGCCCCACTACGGTCGTCCGACGCTGTCGTAGAGCAACCCGGCGGACCGAACGGCGACCGGATCGAGCAGATTGCGTGTGTCGACGATCGAGTCACCGCGCATTGCCTCTTTCACCGCGACCAAATCGAGCGAGGAGAACTCGGGCCACTCGGTCAGAACCACGGCCACGTCGACGTCGCAGAGCGCTTTCAGCGGATCGACATGAGTGGTGACGTCGACAAGGCGTGCTTGTTGCACTGCCGAGAGCTCGGTGCTGACAGTTGGGTCGTAGCCGTGCACTTCTGCGCCGAGCGCAACCAACCGTCGAAGGATATTGAGACTTGGTGAGTCTCTCAGATCGTCGGTACCTGCTTTGAAGGTGAGCCCGAGCGCCCCCACCCGAATGCCGTCGAGCGGGCGGTACCCACTGACGCTGCGGCCGACTGCGCTCGCGACCTTGCGCACCATTCGTTCCAGTTGCTCGTCGTTCACCGTGACGACGCCGCGCATCATGGAAAAGTCGTAACCATGTTGCGCAGCGATGCTGACGAGGGCGCGTGTGTCTTTCGGAAAGCAGCTTCCGCCCCAGCCGGGGCCCGGTTTCAGGAACGCGGGCCCGATACGGCGATCGCTCCCGATGCCCGCGACCACCGCCTCGACGTCGGCGCCAACCGCTTCGCACATCGCAGCAACGGCGTTGACGAAGGAGATCTTCATAGCGAGGAACCCGTTGGCTGCGTATTTGATGGTCTCGGCGGAGGCAGCGTCGGTCAGGATGATCTCGGTATCGAACCCGGCGTACAGCCTTGCTACTTGTTGGGCGGCTTCGGGGCGATCGCCGCCGATGACGACGCGATCGGGATGCAGAAAGTCGTGGACGGCTGTGCCTTCACGCAAGAACTCCGGGTTCGACACGACAGACACGTCGGGTCGCTGCATCACCCGCTCCACCACCAGCGTCGAGCCCACGGGAACGGTGGACTTGTTCACCACGATTGCGCCCGGACGCAACACTGGGGCTATCTCGGCTGCGGCTGCCTGAACGTACGACAAGTCGGCGCTTCCGTCATCGTCTTGCGGGGTTGGAACACACAAGAAGACGATGTCGGCTTCCGCTGCTCCTTGGGCTGCTCCGACGACGAAGCGGAGGCGACCTGCGGCCACCGCCCCGGTCACGATCTCGGCCAAGCCGGCTTCGACGATCGGGATTTCCCCCGCCTGGAGTCGAGCCACCTTGTCGGCATCGATATCGGCACAGACAACGTCGAATCCAACGTGGGCAAAACACGCTCCGGTGGTGAGTCCGACGTAGCCAGTGCCGATGACGGCGATGCGCTGCGGTGCGAGTTGTTCGGGATCGTGTGACATCGGGGATGCAACCTACCAAGACCGCAACGGAGAGTCCTCTCGACACCATCCACGGGCACGTCGACAACCTTTACTACGGTCCATTCCATGCCGCCCCTACGGCCGAGTCTTGAATGGTTGACGTCAGCGGATGCCGAGTGCTACGAGGATCCTTCTTCTTCGGTGTGCGGCTGGGTGTACGAACACACCGACAACAACGCGACCCTGGCCAATCTCGCCAACTGGCTGATCGACCGACCGCTGCAAATTGCGTTGGTGCTCCTCGTCGCATGGCTGACGGCGAAACTTGCTCGGCACCTCATCATCCGCAGCATTCCCAGGTTCGTCAACCCCAGAAAACAGGCCGCTGAGAAACTGTCCCAATATGGCGTGCCGATGCCAGAGTCGTTCACCGGCAAGGCAACAGATTCTCGGCGACGCGCTCGCGTCACTTCGATCGCCCGTGCAGCGGCGAGCACCGTCACCGTCGTCGTCTGGGTGATCGCCGTCGTTCTGGTGTTGTCAATTGTCGACATCAAAATTGGTCCGCTCGTGGCTGGTGCTGGCATCGTGAGCGTCGCTTTGGGTTTTGGCGCTCAGAGCCTTGTCAAAGACTGCATTGCCGGCATCTTCATGCTGCTCGAAGACCAGTACGGAATCGGCGACATCGTCGACGTGGGCGAAGCCACCGGCACCATCGAATCGATTGCGCTACGAACGACCGTGTTGCGCAGCGCCGACGGAACCGTGTGGCACGTGCCCAACGGCGTGATCGAGCGGGTGGGCAACATGTCCCAACAGTGGTCTGTCGCTGTGCTCGACGTCGACGTGGCTTACGACGCCGACATCGACGTCGCCAGCGCGGCGGTGCTCGCCGCGGCGATCGAAGTCTGCGAATCCGAGGATTACCAGGATCAAGTACTGGAAGCCCCGAAGCTGCTTGGGGTTGAGGCCATTGGGGCAAACGCAGTCACGTTGCGGCTCACCACCAAGGTGAAACCGGGAGCACAGTTCCGGCTACAGCGTGCGCTCCGCGAACACGTCAAGCTGGCATTCGATACTGCTGGAATCAAGAGCCCGGCACCCCAGTTCACGGTGAACCGCGACGCCCAGCCGTGAGTTGGTTCACCGAATGAACGTGTCGTGGCTGCCGTTGGCTGACCGCCCGGCCACTGCTCCATTGATGGTGGCCTTGGTTTTGGTCGCCGCTGGTTGGGCCTTCCACTTCTGGGCGAGATGGACAACGCACCCGGCGCGACCGGTTGCCGCCGGAACTGCCAAACCCCTTGCGCTGCCAGGTCGGTCGGTCGAGACCCCCGCCGTGGTGGCCCTGCTGACGAACGACTTCGAGGTGCCGGCGACGGCCATCACCGCGACCTTGCTGGATCTCTGTGCGAAGGGGTGGATCCGGTTGGCAATCGCCAACGGTGAAATCATCGTCGTCACCCGACCCCAGAGCAGCAGCCTCGAAGCCCTGTTGCCGTTCGAGCAGCACGTGTTCAACCACGCCCGGGCGAGGGCATTCAATGATGTGACATCGGCGAACACGCTCGCCGCTTCACGCGACCGACTCGACGAGGCGTGGCGCGCCCGGTTCGCTCGCGCCGTTGGCGACGCCGCTCAGCAGTTCGAACTGACGTACCCGCGCTACGGCATCTACCGTTGGAGTCCGGTCGCCGGTGCGGCGGGAGTAGCCGGGGCCGCGCTCTTATGGTCCTGGAGCGCTGCCGATGATGTCGATCTCGCCAGCTCGTGGCAACCACGGCTCCTGTGGCTGATAGCCCTCGTTGCTTCGATCGGTCTTGGCGTCGTCACCTTTCGACGAGTTCGCCAAGCGGCACAACTGCCAACGCCAGCGGGTCTGTTGCGGAGTGGCGAGTGGCTCGGGTATCGAGGCCGTCTGCAGCAACGAATTCCTGTGAGTGCCTCGGTGATCGGCACCCCCGACCAACAACGCGCGCTCGCGTTCGCCGTCTGTATGGGCGTTGCCACCCATGTGCAACTCGAGTTGCCAGCCGCTCCCGACGAGCCGCGCCGCGCTTGGTCTGATGCGGGCGGAACAGCGCACACGGTTCGGGTTCGCTACCCGTTGCGCCCCGGATACGGACAGCGACCCCTCAAAGTTCTCGCAGTCGGCGCGGTCGGTGGCATCGCTATCGCCTTGCTGCGCGGCTATCTCGGCAAGATCGCCGATGGCGAGGCACTCGCGTCGTTGCTCGACAACAGCCCCGGCCAGGTCGATCTGTTTCAGCGCCTGGCAGAAGGGCTTGCGGTGCTGTGCTTGCTCCCGCTTGCCGGGGCGTTGTGGGCAGTGGTGGCCGGCCTGGTCGACTCACTCGCCACGAGGGAACGGGTCGGCGTGGTCGTTCGAACCAGGCACCCCTCTGAAGTGATTCCTGCTTCGATCGCGTCGATGGTGAAACCCTTCGCTGGTGGCGGCGACTTCGCCACGTACCTCGCCGTCGACGACGGCACCAGAGGCACGGTCACTGCGTGGGTTGCAGACGGGCGAACCGCTGCACCCGAAGGGGCTCAGGCGCGTGTTCGGGCGACTCCGCTGCTCGGATACGTGCGGTCATCAGAACCAGTGGGTACCTCAACTCGTTGATGACCTTGGCGCCCCGGCCACCGCAAGATCCAACGCATACAGCGATGTCGTTGCCGTCATGTACAGCGTTCGTCGACCGGGCCCTCCAAACTCCACGTTGGCGCACGTTTCCGGCAGACGAATAGTCCCCAGCAACGTGCCATCAGCGAGGTAGCAGTGAACTCCTTGAGCCCCGCTCGCCCAAATTCGGCCATCTTCGTCAAGTCGCAAGCCATCGAAGGCGCCTTTCGGACACGTTGCGAACACCGGTCCGGAGTCGGCTAGGTCTCCGCCGACGACGTGCGCTCCATCGACGTCGAACCGTCGAATGTGGCGAGGGCCGTCACTGATGTGGCTGACACCGGTGTCTGCGACATAGAGGACGCTGCCATCGAGCGAGAACGCCAGCCCGTTCGGACGCACCATGTTGGTGATCTCGGCGGTGATCTCGCCCGTGACGGCGTCGACGCGATACACGTTGCTCGAGCCGATTTCGGAGATGGCAAAGTATCCCTCCGCATTCGAATCGATGCCGTAGGTCGGGTCGGTGAACCAAACAGCTCCGTCGGCGGCCACGACCACGTCGTTGGGGCTGTTGAAGCGCTTGCCGTCGAATCGATCCGCGACGATCGCCCGATTCCCGTCGGGCAGAAGTCGCCGAACGCTCCGAGTGCCGTGCTCGCAGACGACGACCACGCCGTCGCCATCGATGGTGTGACCATTGGAATATTCGGACGGATTCCGAGACACCGAGACGTGCTGTGGTCGTTAAGTCGACCCGTAACTGTCGATTCGTGCGCACATCGCTGAAGAACAGCGCCTTTTGGGCGGGAACGTAGACCGGACCTTCCGCCCACACACAGCCATCCGCCAGGTGGTGCAGTTGCGCACCGTCGACGGTGAGGGCAGGAAAGCGCTCGTCGAGGATGTCGTACGTCGGTGGCTGCGGTGGGCTAATGGCCATGACCACAGTGTGACTCCTGAGAAGCCTGACACCAGTAACCGAGTCGTTAGTCTTGCTCCCGCATGGCTGACGCGACCGTTTCTCCTCCCGTCTCGATGCCGGCGGCAACGCGCCAAACGGTCGTCACGCTGGATCTCGAAGGCGTCCTCGTGCCGGAGATTTGGATCGCCGTGGCAGAGCGCACCGGCATCGACGCGCTTCGTCGCACCACGCGAGATGAGCCCGACTATGACGTGCTGATGAAGTACCGCCTCGGAGTTCTTGCCGAACACGGCTTGACGATGTCGCTCATCTCCGAGGTGATCGCCGGCCTTGCGCCGGAACCGGGAGCTCGTGAGTTCCTCGATGCGCTCCGAGCGAAGACGCAGGTGATCATCTTGTCCGACACGTTTGAACAGTTCGCTGCTCCGCTCATGGTGCAACTCGGTATGCCTACGGTGTTCTGTCACCGACTCGTCGTCGCTGATGACCGAATCGTCGGATACCAACTGCGCCAACCCGACCAGAAGCGCCACGCCGTGCTCGCCTTTCAAGGGCTCAACTACAAGGTCATCGCCGCCGGGGATTCGTACAACGACACCTCGATGCTCGCCGCAGCTGAGCGGGGCGTCCTGTTTCGCTCGCCGGGGAACGTTCAGGCGGAGTTCCCCCACTTCACAGCCGTCGACGACTACGACGATTTGATGTCCATCATTCTCGGAGAGCTTCAAGGAGCCTGAACCATGTCAGACAATGCCAACCAGCAAGCCGCCGCGGCACAGCACGGTGAGTCGACGTTCGGCACCACAGACGGGCTCACTCTCTATCGCCAATGGTGGCTACCCGCTAACGATCCAAAGGCGGTCGTGATGTTGTTCCACGGCCTCGGCGAGCACTCCGGTCGATATACACACGTTGCTGGCGCGCTCAACGCTGCGGGCTACGCCGTGCACGCCGTTGACCATCGTGGCCACGGCAAGTCGGAGGGCAAGCCGGTGTACGTGAAGTCGTATGGCGAGTTCATGTCCGACTTGGTGCTGTTCCGTGATCTTGTCGAGAAGGCCCACCCTGACCTGCCGCTGTTCGTCCTCGGCCACAGCATGGGTGGCAACCTCGCAGTAGGCCACACGCTCGCCCACCAAGATGGCCTAGCCGGCCTCGCGCTCAGCGGCCCGGCGCTCAAGGCTGGCGACGACATCAAACCCATTCAGATCAAGATCATCGGCGTACTCGGCAGGGTCGCCCCCGGATTTCGGCCGCAGGCACTCGACGCGTCCTCGATCAGTCGCGATCCGGCGGTGGTCGAGGCCTACCGTAACGATCCGCTGGTGTTCACCGGGAAGATGTCTGCCGGCATCGGCTGGGCACTCATCGAGCGGATGCAGCAGTTTCCATCGCAATATGGCGAGCTCCGCCTACCCATTTTGCTCCAGCACGGCACTGCCGACACGATGGCCAACGTCGAAGGCTCTCGGGAACTCGAGCGACTCGCCGTCAACGCCACGGTTACGTCGCACTATTACGAGGGTTTGTATCACGAGATCTTCAACGAGCCAGAACAGCAAGCCGTGCTCGCCGATCTCGTTGCTTGGCTCGACGCCACCGTCTGACATCGCCCGGTCTGAACAGCGCGGCGGTCGTGCGGCCGTTTCATACCCCCGCTCCTCAGTCAGTACGCTGCTCGGCGTGACCGACTCGAATACATCGAAGATCATCTACACCCACACCGACGAGGCGCCGGCGCTGGCGACGTACTCGCTGTTGCCCATCGTCGAGGCGTTCGCTGCGGCAGCCGGCGTTTCGGTGGAGACGCGCGACATTTCCCTTGCCGGACGAATTCTCGCAGCATTCGACCTGGCTCCAGACTCACTCGCCGAGCTCGGCGCCCTCGCGACCACGCCTGAAGCAAACATCATCAAGCTGCCCAACGTGTCCGCTTCGATGCCGCAGATGGACGCTGCCATCAACGAGCTTCGAGACCACGGCCACACGCTTCCGAACTTTCCAGACCCAGCTACCACGCCGGAAGAGCGCCTGATCAAGGCTCGCTACGACAAGGTGAAGGGTTCCGCTGTGAACCCGGTGCTCAGAGAGGGCAACTCCGATCGTCGGGCACCCAAGGCAGTCAAGGAATACGCGCGACAGCATCCGCACTCCATGGGGGCTTGGTCGCCCGACTCGAAGACTCATGTGTCAACGATGGGTGTCAACGACTTCTGCTCGAACGAACAGTCTGTCACCGTCGAGCGAGCGGACGTACTGCGCATCGAGCACGTCGCCGTCGACGGCTCGGTGACCGTGTTGAAAGAGTCGGTGCCAGTGCTCGACGGGGAGATCGTCGACGGCACGTTCCTGTCGAAGTCTGCTCTCACCAGCTTCATCGCCGCCCAGCTCGACGACGCATTCGCCAAGGGCGTTCTGTTCTCGGTGCACCTCAAGGCGACGATGATGAAGGTCTCCGACCCGGTGATCTTCGGCCACTTCGTGAAGGTGTTCTTCGCCGACGTGTTCGATCAGTTCGGCGCCCAGCTGGCGGCAGCAGGTGCCAACCCGAACAACGGTTGGGGCGACGTGGTCGCCGCAGTTGCCACACTCCCCCAGGCCGACCAAGACGCCATCAACGCCGCGATCGACACGGTGTTGGCATCGCGCCCGCCGCTGGCCATGGTCGACTCCGATCGCGGCATCACCAACCTTCATGTGCCAAGCGACGTCATCGTCGATGCATCGATGCCAGCGATGATCCGCAGCTCCGGCCACATGTGGAACGCCGACGGCGCCGAACAAGACTGCAAAGCCGTCATCCCCGACTCCAGTTACGCCGGCGTGTACCAAGCCGTCATCGAAGACTGCATCGCCAACGGTGCATACGACCCCACCACCATGGGTTCCGTGCCCAATGTCGGGCTCATGGCCCAGCAGGCCGAGGAATACGGTAGCCACGACAAGACCTTCGAAATCGCTGCTGCGGGCACTGTTCGGGTGGTCGACCAAGCGGGCACCTCGCTCATGGAGTTCGTGGTGGAAGCGGGCGACATATGGCGTATGTGCAACGTGCGCGACCTGCCCATCCAAGACTGGGTCAAGCTCGCGGTGACTCGAGCTCGCGCCAGCGGCGCACCGGCAGTGTTCTGGCTCGACGCCGAGCGCGCCCACGACGCCCAGGTCATCGCCAAGGTCAATCAATACCTCGGAGACCACGATGTCAGTGGTCTCGACATTCGCATCATGTCGCCTGTCGACGCCGACGAAGTTCTCGTTGGGCCGTATTCGACAGGGGCTCGACACCATCTCGGTCACCGGCAACGTGTTGCGTGACTACAACACCGACCTGTTCCCCATTCTCGA
The DNA here is from genome assembly GCA_963738275.1 of uncultured Actinomycetota bacterium. GTDB lineage: Bacteria > Actinomycetota > Acidimicrobiia > Acidimicrobiales > Ilumatobacteraceae > Ilumatobacter. The sequence continues at coordinate 181,485 of CAVTVY010000013.1, read as the reverse complement.
GTTGGGAACCAGCGCGAAGATGCTCTCGATCGTGCCGCTGATGAACGGCGGCGGGCTCTTCGAGACCGGCGCTGGCGGGTCCGCCCCCAAGCACGTCCAACAGTTCGAGAAAGAGAACTACCTGCGCTGGGATTCGCTCGGCGAGTTCCTCGCATTGGCCGTGTCGTTCGAGCACCTGGCCACGGTCACCGGCAACCCGAAAGCCAAGCTTCTGGGCGAAACGCTGGACACTGCGACGGGCAAACTGCTCAACGAAAACAAGTCTCCGGCACGGCGCCTCGGACAGATCGACAACCGCGGAAGCCACGCCTACCTTGCGCAGTACTGGGCCGAGGCACTCGCTGCGCAGAACGACGACGCCGAACTGGCCGCAAAATTCGGCCCAATTGCGGCCGAGTTCGCCGCCAACGAGCAGCAGATCTTCGATGAAATGATCGCCGCCCAGGGCAGCCCGGTCGATCTCGGCGGCTATTACCAGCCCGACCCGGCCAAGGCAGCTGCAGCCATGCGTCCCAGCGCCACGCTGAACCGCATCGTCGCCAGCATCTAGTGCAAGCGGAGCGTGTAACGAGAGGTGCCAGGCACGTCTCGTTACGCGTCGGGTGGTCGTCTTGAGTCAGCGGTGGACCAAGCCTGGGGCGACAGGTGCGTTGCTGTATGCCGTGGCTGCTTCAGTCGTTGGCGTCGTCGTGACGTTGGTGAGTCGCCTCACGGTGGCTCGCCAGCGAGGCCTCCGCAGGGCGGCCCGGGCGCTCCCCGACGGCCCGATCATCGTCATTTCGAACCACACGAGCTACGCCGACGGTGTGCTCTTGGCAATCGCCTGTCGACGGCTCGGCCGTTCGTTGCGTTTGCTTGCCACCGGTGCGGTCTTTCGTGCACCGCTCATCGGCCGTATGGCGAAACGTGTCGGCTTCATTCCCGTCGAGCGAGGCAGTTCATCTGCAGCACACGCTCTCGATGCCGCAGTTGAGGCGCTCGCTGCCGGCGAAGCGGTGGGATTGTACCCCGAGGGCCGAATCACCCGAGATCCGGCCATGTGGCCAGAGCGCGCCAAGACCGGAGCGGTGCGACTCGCTCTGCGATCTGGTGCCCCCATCGTTCCGGTGGCAATGGTCGGCGCGCACCGCGTGGTGAGTCGCCGGAAGATTCTGACCAACCTGTTGAAGAACCTAGTGCTGCGCCCCAAGGTGCTCGTCAACGTCGGCGAGCCCATCGACGTGCGAGCGCTCGTCGGCGACCGCGACGACAGTTCGGTCGAGGTGATTCGCTCGGTGTCTGATGAGGTGATGGCCCAGTTGGTCGCGCTGGTCGCAGACCTCCGCCAGGAGCTACCAGAGCACCCCACAGGCGCCGTGATCGAAGCCGCGAACTAGTCGCAGCCACTGGGCGGTGAGACAGGCGTAATCGGCGGTCTCCCCCCGAGCACCTCGATGACGTTTCTCGCCGCCAACATCGCCATCTCGGTGCGGGTCTCAACGGTGGCAGAGCCCAAATGCGGAGCCAACGCCACGTTGTCGAGGTGCAGTAAACCCGAATGGACGGTCGGCTCATGTTCGAACACGTCCAGTCCGGCGCCGGCAATTCCACCACTGACGAGGGCGTCGACGAGTGCGGCTTCGTCGACAATTGGCCCTCGCGCTGAGTTGATCAGATAGGCCGAAGGCTGCATCAGACCGAGCGCGTCACGATCGATGAGGTGGTGTGTCTCGGAGTTGTATGGACAATGCAACGACACCACGTCACTGGTGGACAACAGTTCAGCGAGGGGAAGGAACGTCGCCCCCAGCTCGGCTTCGATCACCGGATCGACCGGCCGCCGGTTGTGGTACACCACATGCATTCCGAACGCCCGCGCCCGGCGTGCCATCGCCGCACCGATGTCGCCCATACCCACGATTCCGATTCGGCGATGCTGGAGGCCGGTACCCAACATCATGAACATGCTCCACTTCCACGGTTGTCCCGACCGGAGCAGTCGCTCGCCCTCTCCCAATCGCCGCGTCACCGCCAGCAACAGCCCGAACGCAAGATCAGCGGTGGCTTCGGTGAGCACACCAGGCGTGTTGGTGACGATTATCCCACGCTTCGTACACGCGGCCACGTCGATGTTGTTGTACCCAACCGCCACGTTGCTCACCACCCGCAGCATCGGTGCGGCGTCGAGAAACTCGTCATCGACCCGATCGCTCAGCAGTGTCACCGCCGCGTGGGCGGTTGCGAGCACCTCGCTGCGGCGCTGCGTTGACAGTGGTTCGTCGCGGTCCCACGCCCACACGTCGTGATCCTGGCTGAGGGCGTCAACCGCGCCTGCAGGGACGCGCCCCAGCACGACCACTCTGAATCGATCCACTTTCTCCACCGCTCCATCATCGCTGCAGGTGCTGACGATGGCAGAATCGAGCTCATGGAAGATCTTGGGTCAATTCGGGTGGGCGTCATCGGAGTGGGCGGGATGGGGGCGTTCCACGCCCGCACGCTGGCCGGTTTCGCCGGGGTGCACGTGGTCGCCGTTGCCGACCCAAACGCAGACAACGCCAACGCAGTGGCGGCCGACATCGGATGCGCCGCCCTCACCGATCCCATGCAACTCGCCACATCCATCGACGTCGATGGAATCGTCATCGCCTCTCCCGATGCCACGCACGCCGACTTGTGCATCGCCGCTCTCGAGCGTGGCACCCGGGTGCTCTGTGAAAAGCCACTCGCCACGAACGTGGAAGACGCCCGACGTGTCGTCGACTTCGAGCGCTCGACGGGTTCACGGCTCATTCAGCTGGGTTTCATGCGTGAGTACGACCCAGCTCACGTTCAGGTTCGGGAGGCACTCGGGGTGATCGGTTCGATCGACTACATCCGAACGGTCCACCGCAACGTCAATTCTTCGCCCCGACCCGTCGAAGTGATCGTCGGACAGTCCCTGGTGCACGACATTCACACGGTCCGCTTCCTCACCGGTTCAGAGTTCACGAAAGTGTTGGCGCACGGCGGCGGAGCCCGAGGAGGTTCCTACCGCCACATCGTGGTCGTGGGCGAGTTGTCGTGCGGCGCGCACGTCGTGCTCGAGTTCGACGACGGAGGGTTCGCCTACGACTTGTCAGTCGAAGTGCTCGGACGCAACGGCGATGTGCTGACGGCCGCACCGTCGCGGGCGACGTTGCGAAAGGACGGCACTGTTTCAGCAAACATTGGTTCCGACTGGTTCGGCTGGTTCGCGGCCGCCTATGCCATTCAAGACCGGGCTTGGGTCGACTCCGTCGTGGCCGGTGTCGGCACCGGCCCAACCGCCTTCGACGGATTGGTTGCGCAGCAGGTCATTGCAGCGATCCTGAGTTCGCTGGCGACCGGCGAATTCGTGAAGGTTGCCGAGTAAAACCACGAACCGGCTAGCGAATGGCGGCAAGTTTCACCCTGCGGAAACGGGTGACGTGAGCCGCTGCGATGTCGTCGCAGAGGGCCAGCCACGCGCCGTCGGGGTTGTCAGAGGTCGCTGAAGCAACCACGACTTCTCCGTCGTACCTTTCTGCCTCAGCCACCCAAACTGGTTCCACGCGTAGCAGGCGTCCGTCGAGCCCGCGCACGTGATTCTCGCGGTAGTCGAGCGTGGTGCGCCACCCGTCACGTTCCAGTTGGCGGCGTTGTTCAGGCTCGAGCACCGCGCCGTGCAGTCGTGCTCGGTTACTCGGACGGCGCAGGCTCGACGACATCGGCCCATTGTGAACCATCTTGCCTGTGGATCGTCAGTGCCGACATCTTGTGAATTTCCTGGGGATAGCGATGCAGGCCTGTGATCACGTACCGTGTTGGGCGTGTCCGACGTCTTCCATCTCGACCTCACTCGTGCTCAACTCGATGGCGCCGAATTGGCCATTCTGCCCGGCGATCCAGGCCGCGTGGCCAAGATCGCTTCCTTCCTCGACAGCCCGCAGGCCTTGGCTTCCAATCGCGAGTTCACCAGTTACCGGGGCACGTTGGGCGGAGTTCCGCTCATCGTGTGCTCCACCGGCATCGGTGGGCCATCCACTTCGATCGCGGTCGAGGAACTCGCCCAACTCGGTGTCCGAACCTTCCTTCGCGTCGGCACCACTGGCGCGATCCAAGCCCACATTGCGGTGGCCGACGTCATCGTCACCACCGGCGCAGTACGCCTCGACGGGGCCAGCCAGCACTTCGCACCGCTCGCCTATCCGGCCGTGGCCGACCACCACTGCACTCAAGCACTGATCGAGGCCGCTACCGCACGTGGGCACGCCGTGCACGTGGGCATCACCGCTTCGTCAGACACTTTCTATCCCGGCCAAGAACGCTACGACACCGTGTCTGCATTCGTACCAGCCCACCTCCGCGGCAGTATGGCGGAATGGCAGGCGCTACACGTCTTGAACTACGAGATGGAAAGTGCCACGTTATTCACCATGTGCTCCGCCAACGGTTGGCGGGCAGGAATGGTGGCCGGTGTGCTCGTCAACCGAACCATGCAGGAGATGCCCGACGAATCGGTTCACGCTGCAGTGGAGTCCGGCGCGGTGCAAGTGGTGGTAGATGCTGCCCGGCTGTTGTTGACAGGTTCTTCGAGAACCGACCCCGTGGCCGCCACCGTCTAGAACCCACATGAAGACCCACATGGCCGTCGTGGAGGCCTACGTGTAGGCGATGTGGCCCTCAACGTTTCGTGGGAACTCGACCCATGTGCGTCCTGGCACGAGACCGACAGCGTTGAGGTCGTCGAGGTTGTCGAAGAACGCGAAGGGATCGACGGTCTCGAAACGAATCCACACGCCCTCACGTACGGTGCCTCGGCTGAACACCAACAACGGATTGGACCCGCGAGACACGAGATCTGGATTGTTGTCGAGCGGGTTGACGCCGTAATCGGCCGACATCACCACGACATTGTCGACCCACACCCGCTCTTCGGTGTCACCCGACTCGGTCATACTCTCGACGCCGTCTTGCGAGCGAAAGTACCGCTCGGTTTCAGGGTCGTACTCCCATTCCGACGAGATGTCGTCGAGCGTCACAGTGATCTCAGTAGCGGCTTCGCCGACCACTTCGTCCCCGGGCTCCAAATAGGTGAACACGGGTGTCGGAGTGGTGAACTCCTCGGGAGTTGCCGTGAGCAGGACTTCGGTGCTGCTGTACAGATTGTTGGGAGCATCGGCAACCCCAGATCGCCGGTAGTACAGGTCGGCGTGCCCACGTACCGCGTTCAAGTCGATCAGCACATTCAGCACCTCATCTGCGACACGCATCTCGCGCGTCACACTGGGGTTGCCGCCGCTCCAGCCGACAAGTGGCTCCCGGAACATCGAAAGGATGTCGATGTCTTGTGCACGCCCGGAACGGATCGGACCGACTGGATCTGCTTCTTGGGAGTGGAACATCGCAATGAACCGGGTGACGCCGCCATTGATGATGGTCTCGAAGACGATGTCCGCCTGATTGAGACCCGACCATGGCTGAGCCTTGCGATCGACCGGCATCTTCACTGCGACGGCCGGCCGATCGGGAATCTCGGATGCATCATCGATGGGCTCACCGGTGAGTGGGATACGCAGGATGTCGGGAACAGTCGTCGATGTGACGACGGCGGGCATCGTGGTTGACGTTGAGATGTTGACCTCGGCCGCAGCGGTGGTGCTGACGACAGGCTCAGTGGTGGCGGGCGCAACCGTCGTTGAGGGGGTCGCTGTCTCACCACCGCCACATGCAGCCAACAAGATGCCGGTGAGGACCGCGATGGCGAGCAAGAATCTGGTGCGATTCACAGCTCTCTCAGCAAGGCGATTCGTTCGTCGAGCGGTGGGTGGGTATCGAACAAGCGATGTGTGGAGCGCATTTTCCCGCCGTCGCCGACCCCGCTCAGCGGCTGTTCGATCCACATGTGTGCCGTGGCGGTACTCGCCGAATGGGTCACCGTGGTGTCTGCCTGCAGCTTCTCGAGCGCCGAGATCAAACCCGGCGGGTAACGAGTCATTTGGCATGCGCTGACGTCTGCGAGCGTCTCACGCTGACGCGACACCGCTGCCTGCATCGCTCGAGCCGCCAAAGGTGCGATGACGAGCAACGCAAAACCCACGAAGGCCAACGGGTTGTTCGAGTTGTCATGGTCGCCTTCGCGGGCGACGCGACCCCCATTCCACCACATGGTGCGAATTGCCATGTCGCTGAGAAGTGCAACGGACCCAACCATGGTGACTGCGAGGGTGGACACCAAGATGTCGTAGTTGCGAATGTGGCTCAACTCATGGGCGACGACACCCTCGAGTTCAACCCGGTTCAGTTTCTCCAGCAATCCGGTCGTGACCGCGATCGCCGCATGGCGTGGGTTTCGTCCCGTTGCAAACGCATTCGGCGCCGGGTCGTCGACGACGTAGACGCCGGGCTTTGGCAAGCCAGACGCCAAACACAGGCCCTCGACGAGGTTGTGGAGTCGGGCATACTCCTGGGGGTCTGCAGGTCGAGCTCGACTCACCGCGAGCGCGATCTTGTCTGCCTTCCAGTACGACGCGAATGCGAGCACACCAGCGAAGACGAGCGCGACGATGGTGGCAGCCACACCGTTACCGATCAGCCAGCCAAATGCAAAGCCAACGAGGCCGACAACAACAACGAAACTGGCGATCAGGAGCGCGCTGCGACGCTTGTTCGACCGAATGAGCTCATGCATGGGGATTCGCGGCGCGGATCAGAACGAAACGTTCGGCACTGTGCGAGCGGCTTCGTCGGCCTCGAAGTATTCGCGGCGTTCGAAGTTCATCATCTTCGGCGAAAATGACTGTGGGGATCTGCTGCAGCTTGTTGTTGTAGGTCAACACACTGTCGTTGTAGAACTGACGTGCGTAAGCCACGCGTCCCTCGGTTGCGGTGAGTTCTTCCTGGAGTGCCAGGAAGTTCTGGTTGGCCTTCAAATCCGGATACGCCTCACCCAATGCGAACAACTGCCGCAAGGTGCCGGTGACGGCGTTGTCGGCCTCAGCCTGCGCGTGCGGTGTGTTGGGCGCGGCGACGGCGGCATTGCGTGCGGTAATGACCGCGTCGAGTGTCTCCTTTTCGTGGGCTGCGTAACCCTTCACGGTTTCGACGAGGTTCGGGATGAGGTCGAGGCGGCGCTTGAGTTGCACATCGATCTGCGCCCACGAGTTCTCGATCTGGTTCCGGCCCCTGATCAACCCGTTGTAAGCGACGATCAAATAGATCACGAGCAAAGCCACGAGGGCTAGCACAATGATGAGAATCCACATGCGTCAAGTCTAGGGGGCGAGGCGATGGTAGATCGCGGCATATCGGCTGGCCAGACTCGACATGGCGAAGTCGTCGGCGCGAGCGTTCCCGCGGGCCACCAGACGGTTGGCCAACGCTGAGTCAGTCAGCACTCGGCGAACAGCTGCCGCGAGCGCATGCGGGTCACCCTGAGGCACGAGGAGCGAATCAACGTCGTCCGTTGCCACATTGCGGTATCCGTCGAGTGCGCTCGCAACGACCGGGGTGCCGGCCGCCATGGCTTCGACGAGGACTACCCCGAACGACTCGCCGTGCAACGATGGCGCACAGAAAACCGAAGCGCTCCGCAGACGATCGAGCTTGTCTGCCTCGGTGATTCGCCCCAGCCACTCGATGCGTTCATCTCCCCCGTACTCGATACGAAGCCGGTTGGTGTCAGGGCCGTCGCCGGCTACCCAGCACGAAACATCGAGGTCGAGGAGCGCGAGCGCCTGCAATAACACCTCGAGGCCCTTTCGTTCCTCGTGCCGACCAAGAAAGAAGAGCGCAGGACGCCCTAGCTGACGTGGTACCACGCTTCTGATTTCGGCTGTATCGACCCCGTTGAAGAGCACTTCGTAGTCGCCGCCGAGATAACCGCTCACCAGCCCGAGAGCGTCTTTGGAGACGACGACGCGGTGATCGATTCGGTTGGCTATTCGAGCCAGAATTGGCGCACCGTACCGATACATCGACGACCGGCCGGCCGCGTGAAACGTCCCGACGGTTGGCGCCGTGTGCAGGGTGACCGTGGTGATGGGCGGACCGGGAGCGAGCGGCTCGTGCACGTGGATCACGTCGAACTGTTCGTCACGAAGGATCCGCATGGTTCGAAGAGTTGCCGATGGATCTGGTGCGAGCGGCGCGATTGACCCGTTTGCTGATGTGGGCAGACTGTCGCCGAGCGGGGTGACGAAGGACTCTGGAGGCGGCCCGTCACACGGACCGAGCACACGCACCTCATACCCAGTGCGACGCAGTTCTCGAGCAAGCCCCAACACCTGCGCCTGCACCCCACCGGGGATCGAAAGGCTGTAGGGGCACACCATCCCAATGCGCATGCTCACCGCCGACACCGTAGCGGTTGAGTTGAGGTTCAGCGGACGCTGGCCGGCAACGCGCCGCCAAACCTCCGGCTGATCTCGGCAGCTTCGATGGGATGCGACAGCACGTATCCCTGCCCCAGATCGCAACCGAGCCGTCGCAGGGCGTTCAACTGGCGGGTGCTCTCAATCCCCTCGGCCACGGTGGTGATCTTCAACGACTCAGCCATTTGCACGATCACACGTGCGAGGGTGCTGCCGCGAGGGTCGTTGCCGAAGTCTTCGACGGCCGACGAGTCGATCTTGATGAGACTGACCGGATATCGCTGCACATAGTTCATCGACGCTGATCCTGACCCGAAGTCGTCGACCGCGAACCGAACTCCGAACTCGCTCAGTTCCCGGAAGGTGTCTCTCATTCGGGCCGATCTCGTCGGCGAGGACGCTCTCGTTGACCTCGAGTACCACCAGATGCGGGTCGACGCCGTGTCGGTTCACCGAGTCGACGACTTCGGAGATGAAGTCGGCGTGCTTGAGCTGAATCGGCGACACGTTGAAGCTGATGTACAGCCCGAGTTCGGGCTGCCAAGTCGATGCCAGGGCCAGTCCCTCGTTGAAGATCCAGGCTCCCATGGGAACGATGAGGCCAGACCGCTCGGCGATCGGAATGAAATCTGCTGCAGAGATTTCCCCGAACTCGGGATGATGCCAGCGAACCAGCGCTTCGGCGCCGGTGACCTGACCGCTGCGCAAGTCGACATAGGGCATGTACACAAGACGCAACTCGCCGTTGTCGAGTGCTGCGCCGAGTTGGCCTCGGTAGGCGAGGTGTTTGCTGGCCACCAGACGCATGGCCGGGTCGAAGATGCGAATCTGGCCCTTTGCCGGCGCGCTTTCGCCTCGTACATCGCAACGTCGGCGTCACGCAGCAGGCTGCTCGTCGACAACCCCGGAGCGGCGACAGCCACACCGACACTTGCGAGCACCGAAATGCGGTTGCCGCCGAACTCGACCGGCTCGCTGAGTTCGTCGATCAGCCCTTCGGCGACATTGATTGCTCTGTCGATACCGCCACGATCTTCGAGCAGAATGGCGAACTCATCGCCTCCCAACCTTGCCACGGTGTCACCCGTGCCTGCCGATCGGCGAATCCGTCCCGCAACCGACTGCAGGATGGCATCGCCGACCGCGTGCCCGTAGCGAGTCATTGACCGCCTTGAAATCGTCGAGGTCGACGAACAGCACCACCACCGGGTCGGTCTCAGGTCGAGTGACTCGAAGTGCGTGGTCCATTCGGTCGAGAAACAGCGATCGGTTTGCCAGCCCGGTGAGTTCGTCGTGAAACGCCCGGTGGCTGAGCTGACGTTCCAGATTGCGCTGCTCGGTGACGTCGCGGAATGTGGTGACCATTCCGTCCACGGCGGTACCACCGAGCTGATTCGCAATGACGGCAGTGGCGGTACGCAACTGACCGTCATGACGACTGAGCGACGTTTCGAACTCGATGGTTTGCCCAAGTTCACCGGCGGCAAGCCGATCGAAGTCCGCCTGCACCGCTGCACGGCCGGTCTCGGCCACCAATGACACGAGCGACCGCTCGACCAGCTCCTCCGGCGCGTAGCCGAGCATCGACATCGCCCCCGGGCTCGCGTACGCGATCGTGCCGTCCGCATCCGAGAGCAGGACCACGTCGCTCGAGTGTTCCACCATCGCTGCCAGGCGTTCCACTCCACGACCGTCGACAAGATCGCGAACCTCGTGCTCGATGCGGCGAGCCTCCAAAATCGCCAAGAGCACGGTCAGCGCAACAGCAGCGCTCACGACGACGGTTGACTGTGGTGAGTCGACCATGATGCCGAGCACCACGACCAGAACCGCAAGCGGAGCGACTGCGGCGACGAGCGGGATGACGAGTTGACCCCGATTGGCGGGCGCTCGCGTGTGATCCCCGCCCATGGCTTCCCGAAGCTCGGGGAGGCATACCGTGACAGACATGATGCCCGAAGCAATGAGTCCGGAAGCTGCGAGGAAACCACCCGGCTCGAATCGCCCCGTCCACAATGACCAGGTGTGAACCGCCTGCCATGCGATGGCCAGCGTGACACCACAGGTTGCTGCAACTCGGGTGTCCCGAAACATCGGCTTCGGAGAGATCCGCCGGTACACGAGGACCGCTAGGCCGACTTCGATCGACGTGGGGATGGCAAACCACAGCCAGGCGGGCCCGGGCAATCGGCCACGCTCGCCAAAGTATGGCTGTGTGACCGTCAGCCAGATGATGGCCGTCACGACCACTGCGTACATCACGGGCTTGATGCCGGTGACATAGCCGAAATCGCGAAATCGACGAGGAGATTTGGTTGCGATGGTACCGAAGACCAGCGATGGGAAACCGAGCATGAGCACGGCGCTGTATGCGTCTGGGAAGCTCAATCGCCGTGCCGTCATACCACTCGGCAGCTGCGAACATCCGGCGACGCCATACATGGCGAGGCCAACGCCGACGAGACTCCACGCCACGCGACGGTCTGGCCGACCGACCACTGCGGCCACGACAGCGGTAACTCCAGCGACGAGTGGCCCAGCAGCTGCGATCACTTCAGTCGACTGCTGGGCGGGAGCGATGAGATACAGACAGACGAGCGCGGTACTGAAGGCGCCAACCAACACCGGTGCAGCCACGTCACGTCTCACTGCAGTCCTTCTCGGTCAGCAGCCGTCAACACTTGAGGAACGACCGGGTCGCTCGCTCAGCGAATCGAGCAACCTCACGAACTCCATCGAACCCGTCTCGTACCCGGGGTCAGATGGCCAGTTCGGCTGGAAGAGGTGCCACTGATGAGGTGCTCGACGGATGAGATGTTCGAGTTCGCCCGCCAATGCCTTGGTTCCGGCCGTGACATCCGCTCGGAGACCATCCCCTGCACGTGACAGTGGTAACGGTGGGCGGATCACCCCGAGGTGGCCATCGGTTCGGTCAGTGAAGTACACCGCAGTCGGCAGCACCGGCGCTCCGGCCCGCAGCGCGAGCGTTGCTGGCCCCGCGGGCAACGTGGTGACTTCACCGAAGAATTCCACGGCTATGCCCGTGCGGTGGATGTCGCGATCACTCAGCAAACACACCACATCATTTCGCTTCAGTGCCGCGAGGACCTCGCGGCCAGCTGTTGGACCGAGCGGAACGACGTTCATGCCCAGCTTTGCGCGCAGATCGACGAACCAATCGAACAACTCGGGAGGTTCGAGTTGCTCGACGACAACGGTCAGCCCAATGCCTTGGTCGACCATCCAGCGGCCCGCCCATTCCCAACCACCGAGGTGCGGGAGCGCCAAGATGACGCCGTTGCCTGCTGCGAGCCCGTGCTTCGATGTGCTCAAATCCCTGCACCCGCATCCCCCTTTCGACCGTCTTGGCCGACAGGTGTGGCAGTCGGAAGCTCTCGATGAAGTAGCGGCTGTACGAGTCGAACGCCTCTTGGGTTGCACGGCGGAGTCGAATGCCGCCCAACGTCGGATCGGCACGCCGAATGTGCCGCGTGATCATGTCCCGCTTCTCTGCGCTCAGGATGCTGGCGCCGAAACCGACCGTTGGGGCCACGAATCTGGGCGGCAACCGATGGCAGACCGCGCACTGCCAACGACGCGAGCCGGTACCCGCTGACCGTTGGATCGAGCCGACGCCGAGAGGTGTTCGTCGCACACCTCGTTCGGCATCATTCGACTGCATCATTCGGTCGGGCGTCGCGGAACCCGTTCGCGCGAGCGGTACCCGAGTGCTCCGGCGTCGTGTGCGACGCCCGACTCGAGCTTGCCGGCGATGCTCGCGCTTCTCGCGACGCATGTCGATTCGTTGTTGGGTGACCGGTGCGACGCTGGCTTGCTTCCACACCTTGACAAATCGTTGCACGGCGGTGATGGTGCTGAGCACGAGCATGCCCCACATGATCCATACCAAGGCGCCGTCTACCCATGGCTCGATGAGCAACCCGAAGCAGATCACGACAATCCGTTCCGCTCGTTCCATCAGTCCGCCCTTGGCGTCCAGCCCGAGCGACTCGGCCTTGGCTCGCTGGTAGGAGATCACGACGACACTGCCGACACAGCGAACGGCAGCACTGCCAGTCGCGGATCTTCAGTTTCCGCGAAGTAGTAGGCGATGCCGCCGAGCAGAAACGCATCGGTCACCCGGTCGACGGTTGAATCGAAGAAGGCGCCGCGCTGGCTCGACGAGTTCGATGCCTTGGCCAGCGCCCCGTCGAGCAGATCGGGAAGCGCTGCCAGGATGACGAGGAGCAAGCCGAGCCGCAGCCGACCCGAACCAACCGCAACAGCCGAAGGCGATGCCGATCACCAAGCCGACGACGTGAGGTGGTCGGGCGTGAGTTTGGTCTTTCGGAGCGCTGCTCCGATCGGGCGAACCGCCGCGTCGACGGGTTTGCGGAACGTTCCGTCGAACATGGACGATCAGCCCCACTGCTCGGGATTGTCTTGCACCATGAACTCGACGACGTGCCCGTCGACCGCGTCGACGAGCACGAGCCCACGCCGGGTCGGCGGCTCTTCGGCCGAGTAGCACAACACCCGCCAGGTCGGCCGACTGCGCAAGCCGTGCCACACCTGCTGCGCGCCGGCGTGCCCGACGGGAAAGCCGATGGCTTGCTGAGCGGTGACGAGCGCTTCTTTTTCGTCGACTGTCATCCGCCAACCCGAGCCGAAGCACATGGCTCCGACCGCCGCCGAGGATGAGTGCGGCCCAGGCGTAACCGTCGTTCACGATCGGGTTGGAGTCGACCAACAACCAGGCGACGAGACAGCCAGTGCAGCGCTGACCAAGTAGATGACCCCTGGAATTCGACGCCTCGAATTGTCCGGAAACTCATACACCCCAGCGAATTCACTGGGCACGAGTTCGGCGGGAAGCTCGTCGCGAATCTCGCGTACGTCGCCATCGGAATTGGAGGCAGCCATGGTCTTAGCTATCTTAGGTGGTCAGCTGCTCGGCGAGCCCAGCCATCACGAACTGGCCGGCCATGCGTCACGAATCTTCCGAGCGGACTCATCGAGCGGTTCCGGGAGAATTCGAGCGTTGGCAACAGCAGTGATGAAGTTCACGTCGCCGGTCCAGCGCGGCAGCACGTGCACGTGGAGGTGTTCCGAAACGCTGCCGCCGGCCGACGCCCCGAGATTGATGCCCACGTTGACCCCGCCGGGGCGATATGCCACTTTCACCGCAGCGACGGCGTCGGTAACCGTGGCCCAGAGTTCGGCTGTTTCGGCAGGCGTCAACAGCTCGAGGTCAGACACCTCGCGTACGGCAGCACCATCAAATGCCCCGACCCATACGGAAACGCGTTCATGATCGCAAAGCAGGTCGTCGCCACGGTGGACGATGTTTGCGTCGGCGTCTGACAAGCCAGAGTTGAGGATGCGCGTGAACACGCTGCCATCCCCCGCCGGGGCGCCATCGTCCCGTTCAGGTACGTCGACCGCCAACCGTTCCAGATGAGCTCCAATTTGTTCACGGCACCGCTCAAGGACTCTCAGTTGGAGGTGAGGCACGTTCGGTCGACGAGGCGACTTCGTCGGTCAGCCGGGCGATGAACGTCGCAAGGTCGACGCCGCGCTCGACTGCCTCGTCGCCTTGGCCGCCCCGCGGGTTGACTCCCACGGTGCGATGGGCCACGTCGTCATCTCCGACGACGAGGATGTACGGAATCTTTTCGAGTTTCGACGAGCGAATCCGCTTGCCGAGCCCGTCGTTCGCAGCGATGGTGTCGGCCCGAACACCGGCAGCTCGCAAGGCTGCAAGCACTTCGCGCGGCATACTCCTCGTGAGCTGTCGAAACCGGCAGACACACGTACCTGTTCAGGCGCCAGCCAAGTGGGGAAGTTGCCTGCGTAATGTTCGAGCAACACACCGAAGAAGCGCTCGACCGAACCGAACAAGGCGCGGTGCAGCATGATCGGACGGTGGCGCTCGTTGTCGCTCCCGACGTACTCCAGTTCGAATCGCTCGGGATGGTTGAAGTCGGCCTGAATGGTGGAGAGCTGCCATGAACGCCCGATCGCGTCACGCACGTCGATATCGATCTTCGGCCCGTAGAACGCTGCGTCGCCATTCTTGACCGCGTAGTCGAGTCCGTGCCGATCGAGAGCCTCACGTAACGCGTTGGTCGCCTCGTCCCAGATCTCGTCGGATCCGACGTACTTGTTTGGGTCTTTGGTGGAAAGGTTGAACGTGAAGTCCTCGAAGCCGAACGCCCGGAGCACCGACAACACGAAGTCGAGCAACGACGTTATTTCATCGGCCAGTTGCTCGCGTGTGCAGAAGATGTGGCTGTCGTCTTGCGTGAAGCCACGGATTCGAAGCAGACCATGCAACGTGCCGGCGCGCTCGTAGCGATACACCGTGCCGAGTTCGAAGAGACGTAGCGGAAGCTCGCGGTAACTGCGCTGACGAGACCGATAGATCAGGCAGTGCATCGGGCAGTTCATCGGCTTCATGTAGTACGTGCCGTTGTCCATCTCCATCGGCGGGTACATGCCGTCGGCGTACCACGCGAGGTGACCCGACGTTTCGTACAGCGTGCTCTTCGTGAGGTGGGGCGTGAACACGAAGTCATACCCGCCGGACTCGTGGCGGCTGCGGCTGTAGTCCTCCATGAGTTTGCGCACGATCGCACCCTTCGGGTGCCACACCGCCAGGCCGCCACCGAGTTCGCTAGGGAAGCTCAGCAGGTCGAGGTCGTTGGCGAGTTTGCGATGATCGCGTTTGGCCGCCTCCTCCAGCATGGTGAGGTGGTCGGCGAGCGCCTGTTTCGACTCCCACGCGGTGCCATAGATGCGCTGCAACATGGGACCCTTTTCATTGCCACGCCAGTAGGCACCCGAGACGCGCTGCAACTTGAAATGACCGAGGCGACCGGTGGACGGCACGTGCGGGCCAACGCACATGTCGACGAACTCGTCGGTGTTGCGATACGCAGACACCATGTCGCCAGCGATCTCGCTGGTGTCCAGTTCGTCGTCGCTGGCGTTGCCGGTAACCCGCTCGATGATCTCCACCTTGTACGGCTGATCGGCGAAGAGTTCCTTCGCCTCTGCCGGTGACATCTCCGAACGAACGAACGGCTGGTCGGCAGCGACGATGGCACGCATCTCAGCGTCGATGGCCACCAGATCTTCGTCGGAGAACGTCTTGTTGTTCGGGAGTTCGAAGTCGTAGTAGAAACCGTTCTCGATCGCCGGGCCGATGGTGAACTTCGCTCCGGGAAAGAGCCGGGTGACGGCCTGCGCGAGCACATGAGACGTGGAATGGCGCAATACGTGACGACCAGCGTCGGTGGTGTTCGTGATGATCGCCACCTCGGCGCCATCAGGGAGCGGGCGGGTGAGGTCGGCCTCGGAGCCGTTGACAGTTGCCGCCACCGCTGCCTGCGCAAGTCGCGAGCCGATGGACGCGGCAAGATCGAGGGCGGTGGCTCCGGCGGGCAGTTCACGAACCGAGCCGTCGGGAAGGGAGATCGAGATGTTCGACATGACGTTCGCGAGCCTACGGTTTGCAGGGGCGAGTCGCAGCTCTCGTTTCGTTGTGCGGCGGGCGCGATCGATGCCGGCCGATCAGCGGGATGCTGCCACGAGTTCGTGTGCCAAGGGCTCGTCGACCGCTTCCACGGTGGCAACTTTTCGACAGTTTGTCGTCGTCGGCTGGCACCGGAGTACGCATTGACGTAGCTCTGGCCCGTCATCTCGCGGATTTCGAACATCACCTCGTCGATCATCGATCTCCACGCCATGTGTTCAGGGCCGCGGCCGACGTAACGCTCTGGTCTGATGGGCCGACCGATCGTGATCGAGCAGGAAGTACGCAGCTTCGGCATTTTCGCGTTCCACCGGCTGCACCTTGTCGGTTCCGACGATGCCGACTGGGTAAATCGGCGCGCCGGTTGCCATTGCGAGGCGCGCAGCGCCGGTGCGACCCTTGTACAGGCGGCCGTCGCGGCTTCGTGTTCCCTCAGGGTAGATACCGAACAGCTCGCCTCGTTCGAGCACGTTCTGCGCGATGTCGAGCGCACGTTGGCTCTTGTCGCCACCGGCCCGGTCGATGGGAATCATTCCCATCGCTGGGAACAGGAACTTGGTCTTCCAGGAGTCCATGTACTCGGCCTTGCCCACGAAACTGATGTTTCGGGGCAGCGACAACATCAGGAACACCGAATCGATGAAACTGATGTGGTTCGGACACAAGATTGCCGGGCCCCTCGGTTGGCAGTCGATCGAAGCCCGACCGTTCAATCGTCCACAACCGGTTTGCGATGGGCCGAACGGCGGGACGCGAACGAGCCTGCAGCTTGTTCTCCCCGACATCACCGCTCATGGTCAGCACGATAGATCATGGGCTCGGCGCCCGGGCTACACGAACATTGATTCTCCGTAAACTATTTGTGCGGGTTGCACAAATACCAGAGCGGCAATCAGCCAGGCGTCAGCACGACGCCCAGCAACGCAGCCGCATCGTCGACCGACTCTCCTCGCGCGACCGCCGCGTCGACCGCTGCCACGGCCCCAGTCGAATCGAGGTCATCGTCGAGGCAATCTCGAACCTCGTTGATCACGTCTCCCGGTTTGCCATCGCACGCCTCCGCCAACGGGCGAGTCGTTCGGCGTTTCGAGGCATCAGCCCGTCGTCCCATTCCCACTCGGTGCGGTAATGATGCTCGATCAGACCAAGGCGAATCGCCATCGGGTCGAACTCGGTGCGAAGCCGGTCGACGAAGACGAGATTGCCGAGGCTCTTCGACATCTTCTGACCATCCATGCTGATCAATGCGGTGTGCATCCAGTGCTTCACGAAAATCTCACCGGTAACCGCTTCCGATTGCGCACGTTCACACTCGTGATGCGGGAAGATGAGGTCGGCGCCCCCACCATGTAGATCAATGGTGGCGCCGAGTTCACGCAGCGCCATCGCACTGCATTCGATGTGCCAACCCGGGCGGCCGGGGCCCCACAGGGTGTCCCACGCCGGCTCATCATCTGCCGACGGGTGCCACAAGACAAAGTCGAGCGCATTGCGCTTGTGCGGATCATCGACGTTGCCACCGCGCTGTTTTGCCAGAGCGAGCATCTCGGCTTCGGTGTAATGACTCAGGGAGCCAAACGAGTCGAACTTCGACACATCGAAGTACACCGAGCCGCCAGCCTCATAAGCGAAGCCACGCTCCAGAACCATGCCGATGAATCCACGAATGTCGGGAATCGACGACGACGCACGTGGCGTGGCGGCGACCGGAAGGGCGTTGAGGGCCACCATGTCGCGTTCGAATCGAGCCTCCTCCCCCGCCGCCAGGTCGAGATAGTGCACGCCCAGTTCACGGGCCTTGGCGAAGAGCGGGTCATCGACGTCGGTGACGTTACGGACGCACTTGATGGTGTGTCCCTTGTCGATGAGGTGCCGCTGCAACAAGTCGTAGCTGATGAACGTGGCGGCGTGCCCCAAATGCGTTGCGTCGTAAGGGGTGATGCCGCACGTATACATCAACACGTGGTCGTCGGGCTCGAACGGAACGATCTCGCGGCGTGCTGTGTCGTGAAGGCGGAACGTCATGCGGGTTTTGCAACAGCCCGAGGGTCGCCATTGATTCCCGTCAACTTCGGGGCGACACGGGTCTTGTAACGAACGTTGAGCTGCAACAACACGGCGGTGAACGCCTCGATTGCCGTGGCGTTCGACAGTTCACCAGCGTCGAGCGGGCGGCAGCCCGGAATCTTTTCGACGATCTCGCTGACCGTGGCGACGGCTTTGCTGTCGTCGCCACAGATGAGCACGTCGGAGTCGATGGGCTCGGTGATGTGGCCGAGTTCGGTTGCTGGGAGGTGATGAAAGGCCGCGACGACGCGACTTGCAGGAACAGCGGCTTGCACGTGGGCCGCCACGCTGCCGCGTGGCGGCACGAGCGGTTGAAACTCCTTGCCCGACGCGCACCAGCGCGTTGGCCATGCTCACGACGATCTTGCCGCGCAGGTAACTCGCGTGGTCTTGGGCCATCGTTGCAGCGGAGTCCCACGGAGTGGCGATGACGACCAGGTCGCAGTCGGCGGCAGCGATGTTGTCGCCGTAGACAAGCATGTCTTCGATCTGGGGGTATCGGCCGACGATCTCGTCGCGGCTCTCCATGGCGCGATACTTCGAGCGAGAACCGATGACGGTTTCGTACCCGACACTCGCGAGACGGGCAGCAAGACCACTTCCGGCGGGGCCACTGCCCCCGATGATTCCGATACGCATGGCGTGAGCCTTGCACATTGACCGTAGGTTTCGTCCAACCCTCGTAACCGATGGAGGTAGATCGTGGAGATGCGACTGGCACCGACGAGACACGATCGCCTCGTCTATGGTCTGCCCATGGGAATTCTCGAGGGTAAGAAGCTGGTCATCACCGGTGTGCTCACCGATGCATCGTTGGCGTTCGGTGTCGCCAAGATCGCTCGGCAGGAGGGGGCGGAAATTGTCCTCACCGGAGCCGGAAGGGCGTTGAGCTTGACGCAGCGCACGGCCCGGAAACTGGCCACCGACGACCTGCCCGCACCTGCGGTGTTCGAGTTCGACGTCACGGTGCCCGAACACATCGAGTCGGTTCGCGAACAAGTTCGCAACGAACTCGGCCACGTCGATGGCGTGTTGCACGCGATCGGCTTCGCCCCGGCTTCGTGTCTCGGTGACGACTTCTTTGCTGCGCCGTGGGAAGACGTCGCAGTTGCGATGCAGATCTCCACCTACTCCTTGAAGACGTTGGTCGATGCGTTCTTGCCGCTCATGGGTCCCGGCGGCTCAGTTCGTCGGTCTCGACTTCGACAATCAGCACGCGTGGCCCGCGTACAACTGGATGGGCGTTGCGAAGTCCGCGTCTGCAGAGCCTGTCGCGTTACCTGGCCCGAGAGCTCGGCGGGCAGCAGATTCGGTGCAACCTCGTGGCCGCCGGTCCCGTTCGCACCATGGCCGCCAAGTCGATTCCTGGCTTTGCGTTGTTCGAAGACACATGGGACGGCCGCGCTCCTCTCGGGTGGGATGTGAACAACTCCGAACCAGTGGCTCGGGCATGCGTGGCATTGCTGTCGGATTGGTTTCCCGCCACGACCGGCGAGATCATCCACGTCGACGGCGGCTACCACGCCATGGGCGTCTGACCACGACGTGTCAGACTACCACCTGGTCGCCACGACGTGTCAGGCCGTCGTGGTCACGGGTACCGTCTTTGCATGTGAACCGACTCGCTGGCGAGACATCGCCGTATCTGCAGCAGCATCGCGACAACCCGGTCGACTGGTACCCGTGGGGCGACGAGGCGTTTGCCGCCGCTCGTGACCGCGATGTACCGGTGCTGTTGTCGGTTGGGCTACTCGGCGTGCCATTGGTGCCACGTCATGGCCCACGAGTGTTTTGAAGACGCTGAAGTGGCCGCCGCTATGAATGCCGCGTTCGTCAACGTGAAAGTCGACCGGGAGGAGCGACCCGATGTCGATGCGCTGTACATGGACGCCGTACAAGCCATGACGGGGCGCGGCGGTTGGCCGATGACGGTCGTGCTCGACCCGCAAGGCCAACCGTTCTGGGGTGGCACCTACTTCCCGAAGGTTCAGTTCCTTCAAGTCATCGCTGCGATCGACGATGCGTGGAGGAACAAGCGCGACGATCTCGCCGCAAATTCAGCCAACCTCATCAAGGCCATGAGCGCTTCGAGCGAGGTCGATCCCTGTCGACAACGTGCCCGCCCTGGAACTCGTGAACAGCACGCTGCAACAGATGTCGAAAGCATTCGATCAAGAATGGGGCGGATTCGGGCAGGCACCGAAGTTCCCCAACACCAGCCATCTGGAGTTGGTGCTTCGTGCATTCATGAGCGGGTCGAACGCAGATGCCCGCAGAGTCGTCACCACCACGCTCGACGCCATGGCGTCTGGCGGCATCTACGACCACATCGGCGGTGGTTTCGCCCGCTACTCGACCGACCGAGAATGGCTGGTTCCCCATTTCGAGAAGATGCTGTACGACCAGGCTGCAATGGTCAGCATCTACCGGCAGGCCTTCTCGGCATGCGGCGTCCCCGCCTACCGCCAGGTCGTCGAGGAGACGATCGAGTACGTGTTGCGCGACCTGCGGCATCCCGACGGCGGCTTCTACTCGGCCGAAGACGCCGACTCCCCCGACTCCGATGGCCACGGCGTCGAGGGGCTGTTCTACACGTGGACACCCGATGAGGTACGGGCGATCTTCGACCGCACGAACGTCGACACGGATGCGGTGCTTCGAGTGGTTCGACATCACCGACGCGGGCAACTTCACCGACCCACATCAACCTGATGCCACGGCGCGTTCGATTCCAAACAGGCGGCTTCACCGAGGCGAGCTGCAGCGCCCACCGATGATCGAAGCGGCCCGTCAACGCATGCGTGAGGTGCGCGATACACGACGCCGTCCTGGCCGCGACGACAAGGTGCTCACCGAGTGGAACGCGTTGTTCTTGTGGGCACTCGCCGACGCGGCAGCAGCTTTTCAACGAGACGATTGGAAGGCAGCGGCAGTCGCCAACGGCGAGTTCCTCCTTCGTGAACTACGTCAACCGAATGGACGCTGGAACCGGTCATGGCACGCAGACGGCGAGCCGCAGGCACGCCACCACGCATTGGCTGCTGACCATGCGGCTCTGGTCATGGCATTCCTACGCCTTGGCGAGCTCACCGGTGAGGCGCGCTGGGTAAACGCCGCCGCCCAAACGGCCGACACGATGCTGGACTGGTTCTGGGACCCTCATCAAGGCGGGTTGTACACCACTGCCGACGATGCTCCTGCGTTGGTGGTGCGGCAAAAGGACCTGCACGACAACGCGACACCCTCGGCCAACTCGGTCGCAGCGCATGGCCTGCTTCGGTTGGCGGCGCTGCTCGGGGAACCGCGCTTCAACAATCACGCCGATCGAATCCTGCAGTTGCTCGCTTCGGTGGCCAAGAAGTCGCCCGCAGCAGTTTCCAACGCGATGTTGGCGATCGAGCTGCGTCAACGGGGCATGATCGAGCTCGTGATCGTCGGCGACGAACCAGGCGCTCGTCAAGGTGGCTCAGGTGTTGTGGCGGCCCGATCTGGTGCTCGCATGGGGCGAACCATTCGATTCACCGCTTTGGGAGCACCGACAGGCTGGATTCGCCTACTTCTGCCGCGACCACGTATGCGAACAGCCCGTCGATACGCCCGAGGCCCTCTACGAAAAGATCACCGGTCGCCCAGTACCAGAAGGCGCCCAACTCAAGGTGTAGTTGCAATGAGATAGCCTGCCTGGCACATCTCCATTCGGTTAGGAGATGATGTCTTCGGCTACCAACAGGGCGTCTCGGGCCTCACGCCGTTCCGCTTGTGCTTCAGGGTCGGGCACGGGAACCGCTGCGAGCAGTCGCTTGGTGTAGGCGTGCTGTGGGTTGGTGAGGATTTGGTCACGGGTGCCGAACTCGACCAACTTGCCGTTCTGCATCACAGCGATGCGGCTGGCCAGGATCTCCACGACTGCGAGGTCGTGCGACACGAACATGCACGCAAAGCCGATCTCTCGCTGCAGATCTTGGAACAGTTCGAGCACGCGGGCCTGCACCGACACGTCGAGAGCCGACGTGGGCTCATCGGCAATGAGTAGCTTCGGTCGCAACGCCAGCGCGCGGGCAATGCCGATGCGTTGACGTTGCCCACCAGACAACTCGTGTGGGTACCGGTTGCGCAGCAGCCGCGACAGTTCCACCTGGTCGAGCAGCTCTTGCACCCGGCGGTTGATCTCTTGTTTGCCTTGGCCGGCGAGCAACAGCGGCTCGCCGATTGACTCACCGACCGGCAGGCGAGGGTTCAACGACGACCCGGGATCTTGGAAGACGAAACTCAACTGCTGGCGCACGTTGCGGAGTGTGGCTTTGTCGATACCGACCATGTTGGTACCGAGTACGTCGGCTTCGCCTTCGACGAACGGCAGCAGGCCAACGATGGCGCGACCGACCGTCGTCTTGCCGGATCCGGATTCGCCGACCAGACCGACGACTTCGCCTGGTGCGATGTCGAGGCTGATGTCGTCGACGGCACGGAACGCCGGCGTGCGACCGCGCTTGGGGTATTCGACCGACACATTCCGGAGGCTGACGATCGACCCTGCAGGCGCTGCGGCTTGAGCAGCAGCGACCGAGCGATCGCCGACGGACATGGAATCTTCCGACGCCTGATCAGTCTCGACCACGCGACCGAGGTGCGGCACCGCAGCGAGCAATTGTTGCGTGTAGGCGTTCGTGGGATGGTAGAAGACTTGTGCTGCGTCGCCTGACTCGACGATGACGCCGTTCTGCATCACCAGCACGCGGTCGGCGAGGTCTGCCACGACACCCATGTCGTGGGTGATGAGCAACACGCCAGCCTCGATTCGGTCGCGGAGGTCGCGGAGCAGCTTGAGAATTTCCGCTTGCACGGTGACGTCGAGCGCCGTGGTGGGTTCGTCGGCGATGAGCAGCTTCGGTTCCATTGCCAACGCCTGGGCGATCATCGCCCGCTGCCGCTGACCACCGGAGAGTTGGTGCGGATAGGAATCGACTCGCCGCTCGGGCTCGGGAATCTCCACCATCTTGAGCAACTCGATGGCGCGGGCACGAGCCGCCTTCGGCGCCATCGCCTGGTGGCTTCGCAACATCTCGGCGATCTGGAACCCAATCGTGTACACCGGGTTGAGCGCGGTCATCGGTTCTTGGAAGATCACCGATGCGAGGCGACCACGCAACGACCGCAGCGTGCGTTGATCGAGACCGACCACCTCGGTGCCCGCGACCTTGATGGAACCGCCGATGTGTGCGTTCTTCGGCAGCAGGCCCATCGTCGCCAACGCCGTCGTTGACTTGCCCGAGCCAGACTCGCCGACGATGGCGAGCACCTCGCCGCTGTTCACACGTGAACGAAGCGTCGACGACCGCCGGATACCACACGCCGTCGACCCAGAAGTCGATGTCGAGGTGGTTGACCTCGAGAACTCTCGCGTGTTGAACCCTTTGACTCGTTCATGTCGTGGATCCGCCGAGTTGGCATGACACGATGACGCCATGTCGGGAGTCGGACGTCGAGCACGTCGAACGGAGATGCGGAGGAGACGTTCCGACCGATGTTCGGCCGAGTGCTCGCTGGCAGTCGTGATGGCGGTCTGTGCCGCGAGCTGCCCTGAGCATCGCCACCGACAGCTGGAACGCTGTCTGGCACGCGTGGCCCTGGTTGCTGCTCGTCGGCGGCGGAGCCTGGAGCCTGTACTGGCACCCGCGGGTGGTGGTGACCCGCGGCGGCGTACGTGTGGTGAACGTGTTTCGGACGTTCGACGTGACGTGGCCGGCCATCAAGGACATCGACACCCGCTGGGCATTGGAGCTGTGCACGACTTCGGGCAACATTCGTGCCTGGGCGGCTCCGGCGCCTGGCCCGAGCTTCCTGCGGCGAATGACCAGAAACGACAGCCGAGTTCCCGGGCGTCGTCGCGAACGACATGGTTCGTCCGGGCGATTCGCCGCAGAGCGATTCGGGCGCAGCTGCGCTGATCGTGCGGCAGCGATGGGAACGCCTGCGCGAGGCTGGCCATCTCGACAATCCCCTCGGTCGAGCATCCGCACCCGCAGAGTCACCGTGCACCGCACGCTGATCGGAGCGACGTGCTGGTTGCCACTGGCATGCGTGTTGACCGTCGTGCTGTGAGCGACATCATGAGACCGACATCACGAACTGGACTCGTTCGGCTTTGGACTGCAGGTCTTTGAACTTCGGGATGCGCTTCTGCCGCGGGTCGAACGCGTCGCGAAGACCGTCGCCGATGAACTGCAGGCACAACACGATCGACACGATCATGATGCCCGGAAAGACGAACAGCCACGAACGAGAGCCGAAGGCGGTCTGGTAGTGCTGCACCAGCGAACCGAGCGAGACGTCTGGGTCGTTGATGCCGAATCCGAGGAAGCTCAACGCCGCTTCGGTGAGAATGCCGGCGCCCATGAGCAAGGTGACCGACACGATGACGGTGCCGATCGTGTTCGGCGCAATGTGCTTGAAGATGATGCGAAGGTTGGAGGCGCCCGCAACCCGCGCCGCATCGACGAACTCGCGTTCTCGCAAGGTGAGAAACTCAGCTCGAACCAATCTGCACAGACCTGTCCATGAAAACAACCCGAGCGTGATCGCCACCGACCACACTCCCGCCCATTTGAACTGAAAGGCGAACACCGACGACGATGACCAGCAGCGGCATGATGAGGATCGTGTCGGTGATGCGCATGATCACCGCGTCGACCCAACCGCCGAAGAAGCCGGCGACGGCACCCAAGCCAACGCCGAGCGTCACCGAAATCATGGCGAGCACCACGATGACCGCCAACGAGACCTGGGTGCCACGCATGGTTTGTGCGAACAGGTCGCGGCCGCGTTCGTTGTCGATGCCGAACGGGTGGTCGCCGAACGCCAGCCCGGAGCCGCCGAGCCACGTGGGCCTCAACGACATGGTTGGTCCCTGGTCGGTGGTGCTGGGAATCAGCGTGGTGTGGTCGTATTTCCACCATCCAGGTATCGGCCCTGCGCCGACGCTCGTGATGGCCAGGATCACGATGAATGTCAGCACGATGAGCGAGATCATCGCCCCTTTGTGCCGCAGAAAGCGTTTCCGGGCCAACTGCATTTGGCTGAGGCCGGCAACCTCGCGTTGCTCGTGCGTCAACTCGTCGTCAACTCGACCGGGGTCGTCGGCCGGGCCGTGGCTCAACAGGCCGTCGATACCACCCTGAATATGTTCGTCTGTCACGGGTTCCTCACGAGTGGAGCCTGATCCGGGGATCGAGGATCGAGTAGGCGATGTCGGCCAGGAGGTTCGCCATGAGAGCGGTGAAGCCCACCACCATGGTTGCCGCCATCACCGGTTCCGGGTCGTAGTTGCGCAGACCCTCAACGAAGAGTTTGCCCATGCCGTCCCATTGGAACACGGTTTCGGTGATGATCGCACCGCCCAGCAAGGCGCCGATGTCGAGCGCGACGATGGTGGCCACCGGGATCAGCGCGTTTCGTAAGCCGTGGCGCACGATGACGGTTCGTTCCGACAGCCCCTTGGCCCGGGCGGTGCGGATGTAGTCCTGGTTCAGCACCTCGAGCATGCTCGCCCGTGAGTAACGCGTGTATGCGGCCAACGAGATCAGCATCAGTGTGATCGTTGGCAACACGAGGTGGCTGAAGATGTCGTTGTTGAGTACCCAGAACGAACCTTCGAGACGAGACTCGCTGGTGCCGATGGTCTTGATCGGGCGGTTGCGGATGACCGAAGACGACGCGTACTCCTCCCAAGACTGCATGTGCCGGTCTACGAAGATGACGAATCGCGACACAAAACCCGACCAACGCCGACAGACCGGGCCGACAGGCCCTTGTCGTATCCGCCGTAGGCGAGGCCGACGCCCACGCCCACCGCCAAACGTGACCAACAGCAGGCCGAGCATCATCCACCAACCGACGCCGTCGCGGTCGAACAGGCGCTGCAGGGGCAAGTACACGACGCAACCGATGGCTGCGGTGGTGATGGCGCTGAAGAGCGCCTTGCGGTTGCCGATGCCGGCGAACACAGCTGTTGCGGCAACGGCGATGCCGAGCGACAGCGGGATCAAGACCGGTAAACCGATACCCGGGTTCTGAAACCACTTCACGGCGGAGAGATAGAACATCAGGCCGGCCACCCCGGCCGCCGACAACGCTGCCACGACCACCCGCCGGCGGAGCTTGCCGTCGGACACGCTGAAGCCCACGAGGGCCGCGAGCGCTGCTGCGGCGACGATGAGCGGCGTGGAGAACTCGGCGCTGTCGCGCAACCAGTCGTTCAACTGGATGCCGCCGGTCTCCTTGAGAATCACTGCGATCCAGAAGACCGGCAGCGAGAAGAACAGAGAAGTTGATGAAGGTGACCAAGTAGTCGAAACCGGAGTACTGCCGCAGCGCCGTGAGGATGCCGGTCGTCGTGCCGAGCACGATGGAGATGACTGACGCAGCGCCGACGAGGCGCAAGGGTCAACGGGATTCGACGGGCAAGTTCCTCGTTCAACGACGTCTGAAACCTGGCCGTCTCACCGAAGTTGCCGGTGACGAAGTCACCTAGCCAGCTGACGTACCGCTGCAGCAGCGGCTTGTCGAGATCGAGCTGATCGATCACCGCGAGCGCGAACCGCTTCGCGCTCGATCGGGATTGGTGATGTCGACCAGGAACCCCATCGGGTCGCCGGTGTAGCTCATCGCGATGTACACGATGAACGAAGCCGCAACAAAGATGAGGAGCGACGCCACGAGGCGCCGCACGATGAACATCGCCATGGTTGAGACGAACAGTAATCGGGAAACAGCGGCGGCCGGAACCTCCGGCCGCCGCTGTTCGTTACCGATAACCGATCAGGCGGCTTCCCAGTCCCAGACGTTCCAGAAGATCGTCGGCGACAAGGAAATCGGGGCGATTCCTGACACGTAGTTTTCGTTGTAGGCGGTCAGGCCAGGGTGCTGGAAGATGACCGTACCGAAGGCGTCTGCCCACAGGATCTGCTCGGCCTGGATCAACAACGCGTTCTGATCGTCTGGATCGGTCGTGCCGTTCAGCTCTTCAAAGATCGCGTCGAGATCCGGGTTCGAGTACCCGTAGAAGTTGTTCGCACCGTCGGTGATGTAGTTGGCGTTCGAGCCACCGATCGCCGTTGACGTTGACTGCCAGCCGAAGAACACCATGTCGTATGCCGTGGTGTCGCCGAGCTCGCTGCTCCACGTGGCGCTGCGACCGTCGACCAGCGTGATGCCGGCGAGCGCCGCGCTGTCACGCATGAGGTCGAACTCTGCCGCACGGCGTGGGTTGTTGTCGGCGAACAGCACCCGCACGCTGAGCGGGGTGGTCACGCCGGCATCGGCGAGCAGCTGGATGGCGCCTTCGATGTCGACATCCGCGTACGCGTCTGAACCGTTCTCGGCGACCATCTGCTCGTACAGCGGAGCGTTGGGATCGACGGTGAACGAGTTGCGGATTTCAGCTTCTGGGTTCAACGGAACGATCAAGCGATCGATGATGTCTTGACGCGGAATGGTCTTGATCATTGCCTGACGAACCATCTTGGCTTTTTCGGCGTCGCCACCGTAGGTAGCTGCGTCGAACGGGCCGCTGTTGTTCTGGGCGAAGTCGACGTGCTCGTACACAGCGGTTTCACCGGAGAGCGCAACGATGCCGCGATCCGCGTAACCCTCGAGCTGCGTGAGGAAGTCGGCAGTTGCCTGCGGCTGAATGACGTCGACTTCTTCGTTGGCGAGTGCCTGAACCGCTGCCGCTGGGTCACCGATGATCGAGTACACGATCGTGGCGACCTTGGGCTGTGGGCCCCAGGTGTAGTCCTCGCGCGCTTCGAACGTAAGCTGAGACGTCTCTTCGTAAGCCGTGAGGTTGTACGGGCCGTAGCCGAGGTACAAGCCCTCGTCGTCGGGCAGCGCAGTGGTGTCGAAGCCGGTGTTCCAGAACGCGGCGATCGGCCCAACGGCCGCTGGGTCGTTGTCGGTGAACGCAGCGATCAACGCAGCCTTTGCTTCCGCCGGCGTCATCGATCGACAGCGCTCGACCGGCCGACGACGTGGGCTGCCACGCTGGGTGTCAGAGTCTCGTACGGGTAGTCGACATAGAAGCTGTCGTACGTGACCGTGAGGCTCAAGCCATCTTCAGAGATGGTGGGAACCTCGCTGATGAGCGCCATCGCCTCTGATGCGGCGTCGAACTCGACTGGTCGTGCCGGGCACGTAGGAGTAACCCTCGAGCAATTCGCCCTCTTCGTCGAGCATCTCTGGCGCTTCAGGCGCCTGGGTGCCATCGGGACCTTCGACGAGAATGTTCCCGTCGGCATCGATGGCAACGGCAGTGCCGTCGCCGAGGAAGGCAGAGCCGCCCTCGTTGTAGATGCCGCTCTGGGGCGGCCCACTCGAGCAACATGTCGGCGGCGTCGACCTGCACGCCGTCGCTCCAGGTGACACCTTCATTGATGGTGTACGTGATCTGCAACGGGTCGAGCGACTCGATCGTGCAGGTACCGAAGTTGTCGTTGTTGATCAAGTTGAGTTCGGCATCGAAGTAGTTGAAGCCGCCGGCCTGCATGAGGTACAACACGTTCGCGACCGCAGTGGCGTTGCCGTGCGTGGTGGAGTTGTTGAACGTCAAGGGCGGATCGTTCCAGGCTGCCGCGCACTTCGCCTGCGGGCTCGCCTGCATCTTCGTACGGCCCGTGTGGGGTGCCACAGCCGCTGCCGCCGACTGCGCCAACCGTCGCCAGCTTCGCCGGCTGGCTCGTGCTTTCGGTCTCGGCCTCGGTGGTGGCGGTGTCGCCACCTTCGGCTTCGGTGGTGGCGGTGTCGCCACCTTCGGCTTCGGTGGTGGCGGTGTCGCCACCTTCGGCTTCGGTGGTGGCGGTTTCGCCAGCGGTTTCCTCGGTGACGGCGTCGCCGTCGTCGTCGTCGCTGGCACATGCAGCAAAGACCAACGAGGCTGTGACGAGCGTCGCAGCAGTTCGAATACGAGAGCTTCGTAGCAACTCAGTACCTCTTTCTTGATAACGCAATACGGGACGTGTTGCGGTAGTGGTGGCACCCGAGCATACGCAGGTATCCCCGGGCAGTTGTCGATACCGGCCGCGCGTGATCACGCGAAACTGGAACGAATGAACCGAGAATACCACATGGCGGGTAACGATGTACCGTCACCGGCAATTGTTGCCTCACATGGCCTCCCCTGGCACCGTGGCAATCTACCACGACCCTCGATGCAGAATCTGCGCGGGAGCGCGTCGCGGTCGCGTACGCGCTTCGCCCCGCCCTGGCCCAACATGGTCCTCGGCGGGCCACCCCAACGCGATCGCTCCGAGCAGCACCATCTGGGTAGGAACGTTCAGGACCGCTCGAAGTTCGGGCTCACCGCGGAACACGCCGAACAACAAGGCGCCCAGCCCGACGTCCTCGGCCGCCAACAGCAGCGTCATCATCGCCATTGACGAATCGATCGTCCAGTACGGCGCAGGCCATGCCTCGGCACCTCTTCCCAATCCAGTGGCGACCTTGTCGGGTTCGCTGTAACGCTCGACGTACGCCGCTCGGATCGGCGAACGGCAGCAAGATCGCTGGCGCCCGCAGCAGGCCTGGCCAGCCAAACTCGTTCCGCCGTTCGGCCGGAAGCGTGATATCCCAAAAGCGCGATGTGTCGTCGCCCTCCAAGGCAACCACGTGCCAACCTTGCGTCTTGCCGGCGCTCGGCGCCCGGCTGGCGAGGTCGACAAGTTGCTCGAGGGTTCCCGCTGGCAACGGCTGGTCGGTGAACGAACGTGTCATTCGCCGCCGCCGCACGAGGTCGGCGAAATTGGTGACGGCGTGCTCGGTAATGGCGAACTCGGCGCCTATGAACGCTGCCCGTGCTTGACGAGGTCTTCGGCCATGGTCCATCCGTAGACGACCATGACGTCGCCAGCCGGCACATTGAGCACTCCGAACATTTCGGCCAAAGCCGGTTTCACCTTGTCGGGGTTGTTCGACGCGAAATCGAGGAAGCCAGTTTGCCCTTCGTGAGCAACGAACGATGTGGCTTCGTACTTGCGGTCGACGCCGAATCGCTTGGCCAGGCGACGACCCCACGCCCGCTCTTCGCCAACAGCATTCGTGCCGGGCGACGGGGTGACCTCGTCGAGCTTGTCGAACGCAATCAGTGCGTCGGCGGTGACGAAACGTGACCCGACCACGACATCTTCATCTGGGAACGCCATCAGCGCACGGTGATACGCCTCTCCCATGAGGCCACGAAGCACCTGGTCGCGCTTGGACGAGCGACGAATACTCATCATTCCGAGCAGCACGCACGGAGTGCCGCCGATGCGCTCGAGGGTGGAGAACGTGAAGCCATGCAACTTGTCGTCGATGCGCGCCGTCGTGGCCAGAACCCAATCTTCCTTGGCCTTCGAAATGGTTCCGATATCGAACGCGCCTTCAATCGATGCCATCTCGTCGAGATCGGCATCAGTGAGTGAAACGGCGTCGTTGGTGTGTACTACGAGCGGCATAGCCCCTTCTCCTCGGAGTTGGCGAGCCTCCATTCTGCCATCTGGAAGCGGCGACGCAGCAAACGAGCCTCCGTTACCTGCGATACAATCGGTAGCGTGGGGCTACAGCAAGCACCGCGTCGTGCCCGAAGGCCATGCGCAACTCGCCCACCGCTCGGTCGAGATCGACTCGAAATTCATCGGCGAGCCGGAGAATCTTGCCGCCGCCGATGTCGACCTGCACCACCGAATCACCGGGATGTTCCCGCAGAATCCGCTTGAGTCGTCTGGATCTTCAACTCGTCGAGGTGGTAGCTGGGCAACATCAGGCGAAGCGGAGCGGCCGGGCCGTCGCTCAGCCCCGACAGCACCTGAATGTCGTTGACGATGAGGCCGAACCGCAGATTCGTCGCGCTTGTCGAGGAGTCCGCGCACCGCCACGATGACGTCGTCTTCGAGCTTGTGACCCTGTTCACGCAGTGTGCGCGGGAAGACCGTTGCCTCGATCGACGCCTCGAGGTCTTCGAGAACGAACACTGCCATTTGTTCACCCTTCTTGGTGAACTTGCGGGCGAGGTTCGTGATGACGCCTCCGACGACCACTGCTGCCCGGTCGTCCATCGTGGGCAGATCGACGAGCGAGTGCTCGGTCTTACGCTTCAACGCGGCCTCGGCACCGAACAGCGGGTGATCGCTCACGTACAACCCGAGCATCTCCTTTTCGTGCTTCAGCTGATCCGATTTGTCGAACTCGATCGTGGGGATGGGAAGTCGTTCGTTGAACCCTGCGTCGAGCGTGTCGCTCGCTCCTCCGACTGTCGCCGCCAGTTCCCACACCACTTCCGGCCCAATCGCCGAACAAACTCATCACACCCCGGTCACGCTCTCGGCGGCGATCGATGGTGCTGTCGAGAATCTGTTCGAACGATGCCAGCAAACCGCGCCGGGTGTGGCCCAGGCGGTCGAACGCTCCGCCTTTGATGAGCGACTCCACCGTTCGCTTGTTGAGCACTGCCTCTGGTGCACGTTCGGCAAAATCGTAGAACGACTCATACGACCCGTTTGCGTCTCGCTCGACCAGCATCTGCTCGACGAGCCCAACGCCCACGTTTCGAACCGCTGACAGTCCGAACGTGATCGCCCCAGGGCTGCCGATGGGAAGGACCACGTCGGCGGGCACCTGTGAGGGCGACAATGCATCGAAGTCGATGACCGACCGGTTGATGTCGGGGGTGAGCACCTTGATTCCCGCAGTGCGGCAATCTGACAGGTAGACCGCAGCCTTGTCGAGATTCGACTTCACCGAAGTGAGCAGGCAGGCGAAGTATTCCACCGGGTAGTGCGCCTTCAGGTACGCGGTTTGGTAGGTGACCAATCCGTAGCCGTAGCTGTGGCTCTTGTTGAACGCGTAGTCGGCGAACTTTTCGATGATGTCGAAGAGCTCCTTGCCAAGCGCCCGTTCGTAGCCGACGTTGGCGCAGCCGCTCTCGAACGTCTCGCGCGCCTTGGCCATGACTTCACGTGACTTCTTCCCCATGGCTTTTCGGAGAGAGTCGGCTTCGGCGAGCGAGTAGCCGGCGAACTTCTGAGCGACGCGCATGACGCTCTCCTGATAAATCATCAGGCCGAACGTGTCGTCGAGAACCTCTTGCGCGTCGGGATGGAAGTACTCGACTTCCTTACGCCCGTTCTTACGATCGGCGTAGTCGTAATGCATGTTCGCACTCATCGGGCCGGGCCGATACAGGGCAATCAACGCGCCGACGTCGTCGAACGAGTTGGGTGCCATGGCCTTGAGAAGCTGCCGCATGGGAGGCGACTCCAGCTGGAACACGCCGATCGTGTCGCCGCGCGACAACAGGTCGAATGTCTTTGCGTCATCCAGTGCAATGGTGTCGATGTTGAACGTCGGGTTGGCGTGCAGCCGGATCATCGCCTGCGCGTCGGTGATGACGTCGAGGTTGCGTAGCCCCAGGAAGTCCATCTTCAGCAACCCGAGCTCTTCCACGCCATGCATTTCGTACTGGGTGACGATCGGAGCGTCTGCCGGGTCTTGACCAGACTCTGGCTTACGCTGAATCGGCAGGTAGTGAGTTACGGGCTCTTTCGTGATCACCACGGCCGCTGCGTGAATGCCGTCGGATCGTTTCAAACCTTCGAGACCCTTGGCAACGTCGACGACCTTTTTCACGTCTGGGTCGGTGTCGTACATCGCTCGAAGATCGGTGGCCGCCTTGTACCCGTCGGCGTACTTCTCGCTGTGCTCGAAGCAGTATTTCAACGGTGTGTCTCGACCCATGACGAGCGGCGGCATGGCCTTGGCAACGCGGTCGCCCAAACCGTACGGATATCCGAGCACGCGGGCGGCGTCGCGCACGGCGTTGCGGGCCTTGATGGTGCCGAACGTGATGATCTGCGCAACGTGGTCGCGTCCGTACTTGTCGGCTGCGTACCGAATCATCTGGTCGCGATATCGAGAGTCGAAGTCCATGTCGATGTCTGGCATGGACACGCGGCTGGGGTTGAGGAAGCGCTCGAACAGCAGGTCGTACTTGATGGGGTCGAGGTCGGTGATCCACAGGCAGTAGGCGACGGCGCAACCGGCCGCAGAGCCACGGCCCGGGCCGACTCGAATGTTGGCGTCGCGGGCGTACTTGATGAGATCCCAGGTGATGAGAAAGTACGACGCGAACCCCATGTTGTTGATGACCTGGAGTTCGTACGACACGCGTTCGACGACCGAGTTCGGTAGGTCGTCCCCCCAACGTTTCTTGGCACCTTCCCAGGTGAGGAACTCGAGGTATTGGCTGTCGTTCTCGAAGCCCTCGGGCAACGGAAAGTTCGGCAACAACGCGTCGCCGAACTTGATGTCGAGTTCGGCGCGCTCGGCGATCCACAACGAGTTGTCGCATGCCGTGGGAAGTTCCCGGAAGAGATACCGCATTTCCTTCGCGGTTTTCAGGTAGTGCTCTTGGCCCTCGAACGCGAATCGTTTGGTGTCGGAGATCAGCGCCCCGGTTTGGACGCACAGCAGCGCGTCGTGACTTTCATGATCCTCGCGATGTGTGTAGTGCGAATCGTTGGTGGCCAGCAGGGGCGCATGGATCTTCTTGGCAATCTCGACCAACTGCGGGTTCGTGTCGTGCTGCGCTTTCAGCCCATGATCCTGAAGTTCGACGAAGAGGTTGTCGCGTCCGAAGATCTCCTGCAACCGTGCGGCCTTTTCGGTGGCGCCCTTCGTGTCACCGTTGAGGAGCGATTGCAGCACATGCCCGCCCAGGCAACCCGTGGTTGCGATGAGGCCGTCGTGATACTTCTCGAGCAACTCCCAATCGATGCGTGGCTTGTAGTAGTAGCCCTCGAGGAAGGCGAGGCTCGACAGTTGGATGAGGTTGCGGTAACCGACCTCACTTTCGGCCAGCAACGTGAGGTGGTAGTAGAGCTTCTTGCCGCCCTCGGTGTCACCGCCTGAGTCATCGATGCGGCCCCGCCGGGTAGGTCGCTCAGACCGGTGATCGTGGGCCATGTAGGCCTCGGTACCGATGATCGGTTTGATGCCCTGCTTGTTGCACTCTTTGTAGAAGTCGAGCGTGCCATACATGTTGCCGTGATCGGTCATGCCGATCGCGGGCTGCCCGTCCGCCACTGCTTTGGCCACCAGTTCGTCGAGGCGCGCAGCGCCATCGAGCATGGAGAACTCGGTGTGTACGTGGAGGTGGGTAAACGAATCAGACACTTGCGAAGAGACTCACTGAGGGTTCGAACACGCTCGCCGAGTTACAAACGTGTGGTTCGCTGACGGTACCGACCAAGACGCCCGAGCGCAAGCGCCAACTCTCGAGCCGACAGCTGGGCGCCTACAGATAGGTGCCAGGGCGCTCTGGCATTTGCCCAGGTTGTTGGCCGGGTACCGAACCGGGTGGCAACTGGCGCATCTGTTCCAGCTGCTGGCGAGCCGCCAATTGCTGGGCGAACAGAGTTGCCTGAATGCCATGGAACAACCCTTCGAGCCAACCGACGAGCTGCGCCTGAGCGACACGCAGTTCTGCGTCTGATGGCGGTTGCGAGCCGTCGAACGGCAACGCGAGCCCTCGCAACTCCTCTTGCAGATCTGGCGACAATGCCCCAGCCAACTCGGTGACCGATCGTTCGTAGATTTCTGCCATCCGCTCGCGACTGCGGTCGTCGAGCGGCGCCTGGCGAACCTCTTCGAGCAACTGTTTCACCATCGAGCCGATCCGCATCACCTTGGCTGGCTCGGTGACGGCACCTTGCTGAAACTCTGCGTCGTCGACCGCATCGGCGGTTTCGTTGGCGGCAACGCGTGTGGTGTCGGGCATGTCGACCAATTCTCCGTGCTCTACCTCTACCTGATCTACGGTAACGGTGGGCTCTGCTGGCTGCTCGTCGTTGCTCATGTTGCTCCTTGCACGTCATTCACTCGGTCGGGTGTGGGGCACGTTCGATGCTACGGACGGAATGGCCGACCGGGCTTCTGGTTCGACGTTCGGGCTCACCGCTATGGCCGCGGCAGCGCGGCCAGCAGCGGGACGTTGACCTCGGCGGACGTGAGCGAGCCGTGCCGACACATCAACGCGAAAGGCCCGGTGTCGTCGGGGTCGTGATAGCTGACGTTGTCGCGGGCCAGGACGGCCACATCGCCCAGTCTGGCGGCCACTGGCGGCGGGACGGTGGGCCCGAACATTCCGCTGGCGATCACCTCGTCGCGGGTGTACACCCACGCCGTGTGCTGCGAACTCAGCTTGCGCTGCGGCCAAGAGGTCGGCGGCGGCCCCGCGCCGGGCATGAAACCAGCGGAACCGCCCTTCGCCTGATTGCAGCACCACGTGGGCGAGGAGTTCGGGCGACGGGTGGATGATCCGGTCACCAACATCGACTTGGCCATGATCGGCAGTGATCAGCAAAACGGCTCCGGGCGGCAAGATCTCGAGCACGTCGGCCACGAGGCGGTCGGCTGTGCGCAGTTCTGCGTCGTAAAACGGCGCCGAAGCCCCGCTCGTGCGCAATCTTGTCGACGCCTCCGTAGTACGCGTACACGAAACGCTCGCCCGCGTTCAGGAGCCCGGCGACCTCTACGTGCAACGACGACGTGGCTCGAAACCCGACTGGCCGGCTACCCCGTAGATGTGCCGCGCTGAATGCGGTACCGATCAACTCCGACGGCGTCACCACTGGTGCGTCCTCGCCCAAGAACGCTGCGAACGACTGCACCTCAGCCGGGGGTTGGCTGCGGCTGCGGTCCGCGCCGGCGACGGTCCACCTCAACACATTCATGACTTCTCCGCCCAACACCATTCGGTATCCCACCAGACCGTGCTCGCCAGGGGTGAGACCGGTAGCGATGGAACTGAGTGCGGTGGCTGTGGTGGTGGGAGCGACCGTGGTGATCGACCTGCCATCGAGCGAACTGATGACCGGTGCCACTTCTGGTCGTTCCTGCAGCTGGTCCCAACCCAGACCGTCGAGGACCAGTAGCACTGCTTGGCGCGCGTGGCCGACGGCTTCGGGCATCCAGGCCGGGAGCCCTGACGACCATGACCTCGGGCCGACCAACGCTGGCACAATCCCACGAACGTTGGCGCCGGCGTAGTCAGGCAATACTGGTTCGGCGACAGAAGATGCGACCGCATCGTCGCCCGTCCCGCCCAGCCCGGTCGCAGTCTCAGTGATGTCGGTCATGGTTGCTTCCCGATCGAACGGGATCCCTTATTCGTGGAAACGCTTCGTCTGCGTTGGCCTAGTTCAACAGCTTCGCGCACCCGACGCCAAGTGAAGAGCGTTCCAACCCCTACGCTGGGCGACGTGCGAGTGTCAACCAGAGGCGATTATGCGTGCAGAGCCCTGCTCTCGTTGACGCTGCACAGCGATGAAGGCGGCCCCACCTCGGTTCGCGACATCGCCGAGCGCACCGGGCTGCCGCAGCCTTACCTGGAACAGATCTTGCTGGCGCTGAAGGGCGCCGGCCTCGTTCGGTCCAAACGTGGGGTTGGTGGCGGCTATGTGTTAGCCCGCCCCGCAGACGAAATCCGGCTGTCCGAGGTGCTGTCGGCAGTCGATGGGCCGATCACCCTCGGCGACTTCGGCGAGCCGCACCAAGACGGCGCATGTAACCACGAAGGGCAATGTGTGCTCCTTGCGATTTGGCATCAGTCTGGCCAGGTCATGCGTGAGCACCTGGAAGGCTTTACGTTGGCCTCCATTGCCGAGGTCACTCGTGGCAACGCTGCCTGGCCCACCCGTGTCGAGCGCTCAGCGCTCGTCGACGACCTCACATAGGAGCCGAGCGGGCGGGTGAGGCCCTGCCGAGGCTGCCCGTTTGGCGACGTCATAGATACGGGGGAAATGAGCGGAATGAAAAGGAGCGAAGCGACCTATCCGCTCATCTCCCGTAACGTCGCCAGGCGGCCGGCGAGATCGGGTGGCAGTGGGCTCTCGAACTGCACTCGTTTCCCGCTGATGGGATGGTCGAATGCGAGCTTGGCTGCGTGGAGAAACGGCCGGTCGAGTTGCAGCTTGGGTCGGCGCTGACCATAGGCGGGGTCACCGACGAGCGGGTGGTTGATGGAACTCAGGTGCACTCGGATCTGATGCGTGCGACCGGTCTCCAACTGACAGTCGAGCAACGCGAGTTCCGCTGGCGAGTCGAACAACCGCACCACTCGGTACTCGGTTCGGGCCCAGCGCCCGTCGGCCACGACCGCCATCTTCAATGGGTCGCGCCGCGACCTGCCGACCGGGGCATCGATGACTCCGTGTGGGGCTGCTGGATGACCCCAGACCAACGCCTTGTACTCACGCATGGGATGGTGACTGGAGAACTGTTCGATCAGAGCGTCAGCCGAGTGTTGCGTTCGCGCCACCACCAACAGACCGGAACTGCCGGCGTCGAGGCGGTGCACGATGCCGGGTCGCACCATCTCGCCAACTCCGGCAATCTCTGGGTACCTGGCCAACAAGCCGTTCGCCAACGTTCCAGATCGGTTACCTGCGCCTGGGTGCACGACCAGCCCAGCTGGCTTGTCGATCACGATGATTGCATCGTCTTCATACACGACCCCAAACACCACGTCAGGTTCGGGACCAGGCGGCTGTTCGACCGGAATGGCTCCGGTGGCGACCGCGATCGCCTGCCCGGCGACGAGGCGCACCTTGCCGGTGGTGGCGGGTTCACCATCGACGAGTACTCCGCCGGCGGCGATGACCGCTTGCGCGGTGGTGCGGCTGACGTCGAGCACAAACGCAACAATGCGGTCGATGCGTTCGCCGGCCAGCGCTGGGGGCACCTCTTCGGAAATATCGAAGTCGAACTCTTCGAACTCGAGACTGCGGGCCGGGTCGTCGCTCACGAGTCGCTACTTGTCATGTCGTCAGCACTTGTGGTGTCGTCAGCATGGGTTGGTGCAACGACGGTTGGGTCGGCGACACCGTCGTTGCCATCACGGCTGCTCAGCCACGACGCCAACACGAGTAGTGCTCCACCGATCGTGATTCCCATGTCGGCCACGTTGAAGATCGGGAACCATTGGAAGTCGATGAAGTCGACGACTCCCCCACGGAGCCATCCGCGCCCACGAAACATCCGGTCGATGATGTTGCCGACGGCCCCACCGATGATGAGGCCGATGGCGATGTTCGCCAGTCGACCACCTTCTGGTCGCATGCGCAACAGCACCACGACCACGACCACCATGGCAACAACAGCGATGATCGGCCCAAGATCCTGCCCCTGCCCAAATGCCATTCCGGTGTTGAAACTCAGGTTGAGCTGCAACGTCCAAAACAGCTTGATGTTCCGGTCGGCGAGCTCGTTGACCGCCCAACTCTTGGTGAGCTGATCGATGATCACGACCAGCACGGCGATCGGTAGCCATTCACGCGTCGAACGAAACATCGACTTCATGGTGACGGGGACGGTGATGCCGGCAGCCGCGAACTAGCGGCGACCGATACCGCCAACTTTTTCTTCGACCAACACCGACGACCACGGCAGCGCCTCGAGACGCTCACGCGGAATCGGGCGGCCGGACTCGACCGAGTATCCGTAGGTGCCCGCAGCGATTCTCCGGAGCGCAGCATCGATCTCGTCGACTGCATCACGCGCTTGCGCGCTGAGGGCTAGGTCACGCTCTCGCTCGACGTTGGTGGAATCGCCTTCCCCGCCTTCATCGTCGAACTTCACGTCACCCATTTCAGCTTCCTGAACCAATTGCTGAGCTTCGTCTTCAAGTCGCTTGGCTTGACCGGTGAGTCGGACACGCTCGGACTGCAAGGCGTCGAACATCTCCTTGACGAACGGGAGGTCGAAATCCTTCGTGTAGCCAATGCCGTCTTTGTTGAAGCGGGGCTTGGGCAACGTTTCATTTACTGCCGCGTTGGACTTTGAACCGGTGCTCATGTTCGGTGTTGGTTTCGCCTTCTGCTGATTGGTCGCAGCCTTGCTGGCGGTGCGACTGGTGGATGAACGTGATGGTTGAGGTGCGGCTGGCACCGCACTCGGTGCGGCTGACTTCGCGGCCGGTGACTTCTTCACCGCTGGCCGTGCGGGCTTGTCTGTGGCGCGGCGGAGGCTTGGGTGCGGCGGCCTTTGGCGCGGCGGTCGATGCCTTGGCAGGTTTGGCCGTGGGGGGTTTGCTCTGAGCTGTGGTCGCCGCCGTCTTGGCGGTGGACTTCTTTGCAGCAGCCATGTCGGGTGTACCTCCGGCGAACGTGAACGCCGGACTCTACCGTGCGATGTTCGATTTCGGGCCTTCACCGATGGCGGCAATCAGGCGTTGCTCGATCTCTCCGGAGGACACGCCGTCGACCTCGAATCGCTTGCTCCTCGATGCCGCCCCACCAACAAGACGCACGTGTCGCTCGTGGACGCCACACAGCGCTGCGACAGCGCGCACCGCCTCCGCATTGGCGGCCCCACCTACCGGTGGAGCCGAGATCGCCAACTTCGGTACATCGCCGAGCCATCCGACCCACTTCGACGAGCGGGCACCGGGTTGAACTCGCACGTGCAGTCTGGCCATTGGTGTGACAACTCCGCAACGACTCGTTCTAGCCGACGCGTTCCACTGCGATGGCAGTCTCGGCGCCCTCGTGCGTCGTCGCCGAAACAGCGAGTGTCTCCCCCAGCACCAGTTCGCGGTGCGTCGCAAATGCAGCCAGCGTCTCCGATGACGCAACGATGGAGAGGGCAATACGGTCTGACACGTGCAAGTCCGCGTCGCGCCGGGCCTGCTGGACGAGCCGGATGAGGTCGCGAGCAGCGCCCTTCCACCTGCAGGTCTTCGGTGACACGAGTGTCGAGTGCCACCATGCCGGCCCCGTCTTTCAGCATCGCGACGGCCGCGTCGCCTACCGACACGATCTTGAAGTCGAACTCACCTGGGAGTAGTTCCACGTCGCCCACCACAGCGACGTCACCGACGAGCTTCCAGTCTCCCGCCTTGTGCGCACGGATGACCTCTTGCACCTGCTTGCCGAGCCGCGGGCCGAGAGCCTTCGGGTTGAGCACCAACTCCTGTGACCCGAATCGATCGAGGTCGGTGGTGACCTCGACCGTCTTGACGTTCAGCTCGTCTCGCAGAATGTCGAGGTGAGGCGCAACCAGAGTTGGGTCGGCGACGGCAATCGTCGCTGATGCCAATGGCAACCTCACCCGCAGCCCTTCCGCCTTGCGCAACGACAGCAATGCCGAGCACGCATCGCGCACCTGAGCCATGCCTATCGACAGGTCGACATTGAGTTCGAACTGAGCGGCGTCTGGCCAATCGGTGAGATGAACACTGCCCGCATCGGAACCGTGCAACCCCGTCGCGATCTCCTCAGTGACGAGCGGAAGAAGCGGCGCAGCGACTTGACACAGCGTTGCCAACGCTGTGTGCAAGGTGTCGATCGCATCTTGGTCGCCGTTCCAGAAGCGGTCGCGGCTGCGCCGGATGTACCAGTTGGTGAGGGTGTCGAGGAAGCCGGACACAGACTCGCAAGCAGCGAACAGGTCGTACGTGTCGAGTTGCGTGGTGACCGAATCGACCAAGCGACGCACCTCGCCGAGGAGGTAGCGATCGAGCACATCTGATTGATCGGTACGGAATGTGCCAGTCGTGCCCGCTGCGTTCGCGTACAGCGTGAGGAAGTAGTAGGCGTTCCAGAACGGCAAGATGGTGTGACGAACGGTGTCACGCAAACCAGTTTCGGTGACTGAGAAGTCAGCCCCCCGCAAAATGGGGGACGACAGCAGATACCAGCGCATGGCGTCTGCCCCATAGATGTCGAACATGTCGTGCGGGTCTGGATAGTTCTGCAACGACTTCGACATCTTGCGACCGTCCTCACCGAGCACGATGCCGTGGCTGACGCAGGTCTTGAATGCCGGACGGTCGAACAGTGCCGTCGCCAGAACGTGCATGGTGTAGAACCAGCCGCGCGTTTGCCCGATGTACTCCACGATGAAATCGCCCGGGTAATGGTTGTCGAACCAATCGGCGTTCTCGAACGGGTAATGCACCTGGGCGAACGGCATCGAGCCAGATTCGAACCAACAATCGAGCACCTCGGGCACGCGACGCATCATCGATCGGCCGGTGGGGTCGTCCGGGTTCGGCCGAACGAGTTCGTCGACTTCCGGCCGGTGAAGATCAGAGACCGTCGTGCCGAAGTCGGCCTGCAGCTCGCCGATCGACCCGTACACGTCGATCCGCGGGTAGTCGGGATCGTCTGACTTCCACACGGGAATCGGTGACCCCCAGAAACGGTTCCGCGAGATGTTCCAATCCCGGGCGTTCTCGAGCCAACGCCCGAACTGGCCGTTCTTGATGTGGGCCGGTGACCAGTTGATGTCTTGGTTCAGTTCAACCATGCGATCGACGAACTTGGTGACCGCGACGAACCACGACGACACAGCCCGTTGGATCAGTGGGCTTTCACATCGCCAGCAGTGCGGGTACGGGTGGTCGTAGGTCTCGTGCCGTAGCAAGATGCCAGCCGCCTTGAGATCGGCGATGATCGGCTTGTTCGCTTCGAACACCTGCATGCCCGCATACGGGGGCACGTCGGCGGTGAACCGACCGCCCTCGTCGACGGGGTTGACCACTTCGATACCCGCCGCATCGGTGACGACTTTGTCTTCCTCACCAAACGCCGGAGCCATGTGGACCATGCCGGTGCCGTCTTCAGTGGTGACGAAGTCGGCCGCCACCACCTGATGGGCGTTGGCTCCGCCGACGAAGAAGTCGAACGGAGGTTGGTATCGGGTTCCCAACAAATCGGCGCCGCGATAGCGCCCGATGATGGTCGGCTCGTCGCCCAACTCACGCGCGTACGCCCCGAGGCGCGCCTCGGCCAGCATGAAACGCTCTCCCGGGTGGTTCGCCGACTCCACGACGACGTAGTCGACGTCGGGATGCACGGCCGCGGCCAGGTTGGAAGGAAGCGTCCAAGGTGTCGTCGTCCACACCAACGCCAGCACACCATGCAGCGGGGTGTCGGGGGCATCGAGCCGCAGCCCGATCGTGACGGCCGGGTCTTGGCGTGGACGGTATGTGTCGTCCATTTTGATCTCGGTGTTGGACAGTGGCGTCTCGCACCGCCAGCAGTACCAGAGCACGCGGTACCCCTCGTAGACGAGACCCTTGTCGTGGAGCGTCTTGAATGCCCACATGACCGACTCCATGTAGTCGCGGTCGAGCGTCTTGTAGTCGTTGTCGAAGTCGACCCACCGCGCTTGGCGGGTGACGTAGTCGCGCCACTCACGGGTATACCGCAGCACGCTCTCGCGGCACGCTGCGTTGAAGGCGTGGATCCCGAACTTCGTGATCTCGGGGTGCCCGGAGATCCCGAGTTCCTTCTCGGTCTGCACCTCGGCGGGAAGGCCGTGGCAGTCCCAACCGAAACGACGCTCGACCCGCCTACCCCGCATGGT
Source organism: uncultured Actinomycetota bacterium (assembly GCA_963738275.1). GTDB lineage: Bacteria > Actinomycetota > Acidimicrobiia > Acidimicrobiales > Ilumatobacteraceae > Ilumatobacter. Next base: position 139,131 of record CAVTVY010000013.1, on the reverse strand, counting down.
CTGGTACCGCGGCACCGCGTCTTTGACGAAGCCCGTCAGTAGGTGGCCGTAGTGGGGCAGGCCGTTGGCAAAGGGCGGCCCGTCGTAAAAGACGAACTCGTTGTCGCCGTTGTGCCCTGCCGCGCGCTGCTCGACGGAGCGCTGGAACGAATCGTCAGCTTGCCACCGCGCCAGAATCGCTTCCTCGAGTGCGGGAAGGTTTGGTTGCGAGGCGACTTCGGGGTATCTGGCGTTCACGATCTGGCTCCTGTGGTTGTATCAGTTGCCAGGGACGGGATTCCCGCGGTACCACCCTGATTGCCGGCTCCCACGGAAGCAGACCACTCGTGTTCGCCAGCGGTAACGGGCTGGACCCGCCCGGTTCTACTGAGCGAGCCGACAATTCGCCGACACGCTGTTCTTCCGAGGGCTCAGAGGTGATTGCCTCTTCGACGCCATGTTGCGTGAACGATAGCGGCCGATCTCAGTCGTCGCCGATCTCAGTCGTCGTAGTCGTCTTGAAAGGTCCGCGCCGACGGCGGCTTGAGCAAGTAGACCCCGTTCGCCACCTTCTCCATCGAGCCGTCGAGCCCGTAGCACAGCCCGCTCGCGAAGTCGATGAGCCGACGCGACACCTCGCGGTCGGCACCCTCGATATTCATGATGACCGGTTGGCCCTCTTTGAACTTGTCGGCGACTTCTTGAGCTTGATCGAAACGACGCGGGCTCACTGCGGCGGGTTCTCCCCCGCCGGCGGTTGGCCGTGCGGCCGATTTGCTCGGGCGCACGTTGACGCTCGGTTCGTCTCGCTCGCGGCGAGCTTGCGACGGGTCGAAGTCGCGTGATGGGAATGTGGGGCGGCTGGGCATGGTGCGGACGACTCCTTCTGAGGCGTCGTCTCGCTGACGGCTCGAACGCGGTTCGGGTTCGGCGGGGCGCCGGCCACGAGGTGCAGGGTCGTAGTCATCCTCGTACTCGTATTCGTCGTCGGGGCCTAACCCCAACCACTCCATTGTGCCTTTCCAGAACGACATGCGATCTCCTCCTCGACAGAAAGCTATCGCACCAGCTAGGCCGTGGTGCGGACAACGCGCGCGCCGAACAATGCTGTGCCGATCCGAACCTGCGTCGAGCCTTCGGCCACAGCCACCTCCAAGTCGGCCGACATGCCCATCGAACACACTGAAAGTCCGAGCCGATCGACCGCCCGTCTCACCGCGCGAGAACCCGGCACGAGCGGCTTCGGGCCCCCCATCAGTGGGGCCGACAGTCATGAGCCCGCCGACGTGCAATCCGGCGGCCAGTGCTGCCTCGAGCAGATCGTCGATGCCACCCAGCGGGCATCCGCCCTTTCCGTCAGCTTTCTCGGTGTTGACCTGCAGCAACACATGAGCCCCTGGGTCACGGCGGGCGATCTCATCGACGAGCCGAGCACGGTCAACGGTTTCGTAGAGAGCGACTCGTCCGGCCAACTGACGAACCTTGTTCGTTTGCAACTGACCGATGAAGTGCAGCTTGACGTCGCCCAGCGCATCAGCTTTCGCCAGCACCTCTTGCACATAGTTTTCGCCGACCGCGTCGTATCCAGCGGATCGCACCGCAGCGATGGCCTCCGGTCCGAACGACTTGGTCACCGGCAAGATCGCAACCTCGGGTCCGCCACCGGCGCGGGTGATGCGATCTCGTACCTCACTCAGCGCAGCTGCGACCGACCGATCGTCAAACGACACAATCAGCCTCTTGCGATGAGTCGATCTGCCAGACCGCTACGACATGACGTTGTTGGTCGGCACGGACCCGATGCGAAAACCCGTCGTAGACGCATCCGGTGCAGCCGCCAACCACGTCGAGTTCTACATTCCGCGCGGCACAGGCCGCGGCGACGGCTGCAGGAACGTCGAGCGCAGATGTTCCCCGGGCGGTCGATCCGAGGATTGCCTCGACGGAAGCGTGCACGCCAGCCGCAACCGACGTCGCGTCGTCGGGGCCGAACTCGTAGCAGCAAGGCCCGATCGTCGGACCGAGGATCGCACGCTCTATTGGCTCGTCGAAAGCGTCGATGGCAATATCGATGATGCCGGACGCGAGTCCGCGCCACCCAGCGTGAACGACTGCGAACTGTTGGGTTGCGCCAACGATCACGACCGGAGCACAGTCCCCCACCCAGCATCCCAGCACCGCCCCGACGGCAGATGTGATGGCGACGTCGCCGCGGTAACCGTCGGCCTCGCCGGGATAGTTCACCTTGACGACGCCGACGCCATGGTGCTCATCGAGTTGGGTCCACGGAAGGTCGACGAATCGTCGACGGCGAACGTCGAGTTCATCGAATGGCACACGTTCGCGGTGGAAGTCTCCGTCGCCGCGCCGCGAGCAGCGCAGCGACAAGAGCGGCGTGCTACTTGAGGAACGACGGAACGTCGAAGTCGTCGTCGTCATCATCGTCAGGCGCGGGATCGGGCTCTGCGAAGAGTTCGGCGATGCGAGCCGACGGACGATCGGACACCAACGAGATCGACCCACCGTCGATGCGATCGAAACCAGCGGCGATGACCGTGACCTTGACCTCGTCACCCATCTCGTCATCGATGACCGTACCGAAGATGATGTTGGCGTCTTGATGCGCAACGCCGTGAATGATCTCTGCCGCGGCGTTCATCTCGAACAGGCCCATGCTCGACGGCCCGGTGATGTTGAGCAAGATGCCACGGGCACCGTCGATTGCAGATTCGAGCAACGGGCTCGAGATGGCCTGACGGGCCGCCGACTGTGCACGCTGGTCGCCACTGGCCTGACCGATGCCCATGAGGGCAGACCCGGCATCGGACAGAATCATCTTGACGTCGGCGAAGTCGGTGTTGATGAGGCCCGGTGTCGTGATGAGATTGGTGATGCCCGACACACCCTGCAGCAGCACCTCGTCGGCCATCTTGAACGCGTTGAGCACGCTGGTCTTGTCGTTGGCGACGCTGAGCAATCGATCATTTGGAATGACGATCAGCGTGTCGACCTTCTCTTTCAACTTCTGCACACCATTCTCGGCCTGGACCGAGCGACGCCGACCTTCGAAACCGAACGGACGGGTGACGACACCAATGGTGAGCGCACCGACCTTGTGGGCGATCTCAGCGATGACTGGCGCAGCACCGGTGCCGGTGCCGCCGCCCTCGCCAGCGGTGATGAACACCATGTCGGCGCCCTTCAACATCTCCTCGATCTCGTCGTCGTGCGATTCAGCTGCCGCACGACCGACGTCTGGGTCGCTACCGGCGCCGAGCCCCCGAGTGAGATCACGGCCGATGTCGAGTTTGACATCTGCATCGCTCATCAACAGGGCTTGTGCGTCCGTATTGACGGCAATGAACTCGACGCCCTTGAGGCCGGCATCGATCATTCGGTTGACGGCATTGACGCCGCCCCCACCGACGCCGATGACCTTGATGACAGCTAGATAGTTCTGGGGCGCGCCGGACATCAGCGGTTCCTCCATCGAGGTTGACGGTGCGGGTGGTACATAGCGTTCTGGTTCACGTCGAGACTTGGTTCGTTGATGCTGTAATCATGATTGCGTGTATGCAGTGGTACGTCGTTGACGGGTGTCATCCTGACACGTCGAAGCACACGAATCGGGTGATAGTACCCCGTTCTGAGTGCCGCGAGCAGGTGGGACGCGACAGATCGCCAGCGAACATGCCCGTCATCAGCGCGTTGCCTCAGACGTGGAGACGTCGATGACGACGTCTGGGCCACCGAGGTTTTCCGGATCCTCTCCAGCTTCGATGGCCTCGCGACGCATTTCTGCGAGCACCGTTTCGAGTCGGACGAGCTTGGTGATGAGTTCGCGAGCCTCACCGAATCGCACCTCCATCCCGTTGTTCATGACCAGGGTGAGGTCGCTGCCGTCGGCCGTCACCGAGATGTGGTCGACGCGTCCCCGGACCGACACCGTGAGGCTTTTGGCCAGCTCTGACGCCGCCGCGTAGCCCTGAGGGGCGAACTCACCGACGTCGAGATCAACAGGGTCAGAGCCACTGATCAACACATAGGCGAGTGGGTACATGTCGAGTAGGTCGAGCACACGACCTTGCCTGTCGAGCACCCTGAAAAGGCCGTCTGGGCCTTGGAAGGTCGTGAGGGCCTCGCGCTCGCGAATGTCAATGGTGGCGGAGTGAGGAAACGCCACCCGCACCCGAGCGTCCTCTACCCATGGAATCGCACGCAGTTGGTCTTCCGCGGCTTTGGTGTCGACTCGCAACACGGGCGTCCCTACGAGGTCATCGATCACCGCCTGGAGAGCGGCAGGGTCGGTGTAGATGTTGCCGGTGACGACCACCTGGTCCTCCTCGACGGCGAACAAGCCAGACCCGACCACCGCGAGCCCCGCGACCGCGATCAGCACCAGCGCAAGGGCGATTCCCACCCAGATGAGTCGCTTGCGACCCCTCGCGCGCTTGACGGCCAAACGCCGCTCACGCATACGCGGCTCGATACCGCGCCGCAGGTCACGTTCTGATTCCGGCCGCAGCACGTCACCAGAGCCGTCGTCTTCGATGATGATCACGCCACTGGCATGGCGGGCATTGTCAAGGCTTCCCTGCACATACACGGCGTCGGGCAGGTCAGCGTCGTCGATTGCAATCACACGCTGGCCACCAGTTGGTGAATGGGCTGTGCCGGCCGGTGCTCCTGACGGCGTAGCGGATGTGCCGACCGACCCGATGAATGGCGGCGGTTCGTCGTACCCCGCGAACGCGCCGTCGGCATCGCCAATCTTGATGATCGGCCGTTGCGGCGTGGCGCCGGAACCGGAAGTGGCGAGCTCGCCGACGACGAGAAGCACCGCCGACACCGGGATCAACTGGCGTCGACACCTGCGGCGTCGATCACCGAGCGATTGAGGTGTCGGTTCATGCGACTCGTAGTCGGGTGCGTCAACAGACGTGACGAGATCGGCAAGGCGTTTGTTCCGCAGCCGGCGCCCATCAATTCAGCAGGTTCAGGTTCGGGTTCATCAGGCTCATCGCGGCCGAACAAGACCGGGGTGGGAGCCGTCGGTGCAAGACCGTCGCCTCGGTCATCTGCCGGATCTTCTGCCGGGTCATCTGCGGCCGACTCTTGCCTCGCTTCGACCGCCCCCTCAGGCGCCCGGTCACGCTGATGGTCGGCGAATGCCCGCGACAGTTCATCGAGGGCTGCCGGATCGAGATCGCGCTCGGGGCGGGGCGGATCGGTCACGCCGGCGACTCCACATCTGACACGCGCGACAGTTTTGTTGCATCCGGTGGCTCTGTCTCGCCACCCGTGTCGATGCCCTCGAACGACATCGGGTCGGTGTCGTCAAAACCGACCAACCGAACCTCGCTTCGCAACTGGTAGCCCGTGGACTCAGCAACCCGCTGGCGAACCAACTCGATCGTCGCACGAACATCAGCAGCCGTTCCGCCCTCGGCCGCCTGAATGAAGTTGGCGTGCTTGTCTGAAACCCATGCGGAGCCAACTCGCAAACCGCGCAGGCCGAGCTCGTCGATGAGCCCGCCGGCGGTGACTTCACCCGGAACCGGATTGACGAAAACAGAACCACAGTTCTGGCCGCCAGGTTGATGCTCGCGTCGCCACTTCACGATCTCGGCGATCTCCCGTTCAGATGCGACACGGTCGCCAGGCTGGAGCTGTAGCCGTGCGCTGACCACGATGAACGAGGGTGGCAGCGACGATGCACGGAAACGAAGACCGATGTCCGCAACCGGCACCGTGCGTGTGCCACCTGATGGCGTGTCGATGTCGAACACTTCGATGTCGACGAGCGTGGCGGCGATGTCGGAACCGTGACCGCCGGCATTCATACGCACCGCGCCACCCACTGAACCGGGAACGCCCACAGCCCATTCGAAGCCGGCCAGAGACGCCGCCGCTGTGCGACGCGCAAGCACGGGTAACGCGACACCACCGCCGGCGATTGCCTGCGAGCGTTCCAGATCGAACCTGATGTCGCCGGCGAACCGACCGATGGACAACACCAGACCTTGAAAGCCGCTGTCTGCGACGAGCATGTTTGAACCACGGCCGATTACCAGCACGGGCACCGAAGTAATCGCCCGTGTGTTCGCCACCGATACCAGGTCGTCGACCGACTCGATGTCGATGAACAGCGCCGCGCAACCACCCACTCGATACGTCGTCATGGGCGCGAGCGCAACGTCTCGCTGCAGACGATCGCCGAACTGGGCGGCCAACAGCGCCGCCGTGTCGGCGACACATTGACTGCGGTCGATCAACCGGGGACCTCACCGCGCCGAACCGCCAGCACCTCGTCGGGCAACGAGGCGATGTCGCCGCAACCCATGGAGACGCAGACGTCGCCCGCTCGAACGTGCTTGACCAGATAGCTCACCAGCTCGTCGCGTTGGGGCAACCACACCACGTGCGCGCGAGGGTGAGCCGACAGGACCGCATTGACGACCAGCTTGCCCGTGACGCCGGGAATCGGTTCGGTTCCCGACGCGTAGATGTCGGTGAGCACGATCAGGTCTGCAGCAGTGAACGCGTCGGCGTACTCCTGCCACATCTCGGCCATGCGGTTGTACCGATTTGGTTGGAACACTGCGACGATGCGCTGCCAACCGTCATCGCTGTCGCGGGCTGCCTGCAATACCGCGTCGATCTCGGCAGGTACGTGGGCGTAGTCGTCGACGAAAGTGGCCCCGTTGTCGACGCCTCGAATGTCGAATCGGCGAGCGACTCCACCGAACTTGGCAAGTGCCTCAGCAGCGATGGCTGGGTCGACGCCCAGTTCCATTGCCATGGCCAATGCGCCGGTCGCATTGAGCACGTTGTGCCTGCCCCGGCACGGTAAGTCGACCTCAGCGATCCGGGTGCCATTTCGCTCGACCGCAAACGCCCATGTGCCGTTTTGGGACCGCACGTCCACCGCGACGAACGTCGGCGACCTCGGAAAACCCGTACGTCGTCGCGCTATGTCGCGCCGCAAGTCGGGCTGCCCGGACATCGTCGGCGCACACCACCTTGGGTCCGGCGATCTGGGTCAGATATTGGTCGAAGCCAGCTTCGATTCCCTCGATTGAGCCATAGAAGTCGACGTGATCGAGGTCGACATTCGTGAGGATCGTGCCGTACAAAGGAAGCTCCAAATGGGTGCCGTCGCTCTCATCAGCTTCAACGACGAACCAATCGCTCCCCGTCCACTGGGCACCGGTGCCAACATTGCGCACGTCGCCGCCGATCACAAAGTTTGGTCGGAGGCCAGCTTCGGCGAGGATCAACATGAGCATCGACGTTGTCGTGGTCTTGCCGTGGGTGCCCGCGACCGCCACCGACTTTGCTTGCGCGCAGATGGATGCCAGCATGCCGGCTCGCCGGAGCGTGGGGATACCGAGCCGCCGCGCCTCGTCGAGTTCGTTGAGGTTCTGAGAGATCGCCGTAGAAGCAGTTACGGCGTCGCAACCCACCACATGGGATCGTTGGTGGCCGATGTGAACCGTGACGCCAGCCGCGCGGAGGCGATCGAGGATCTGCTGCTCGCGGATATCGACACCGGAAACGTTGTGGCCCATCTGGGCCAGCACGAGTGCGATGGCACTCATTCCAGGGCCACCCACGCCAATCACGTGCAGACGTTGAGGCGTTGAAAGGTCAAGCGGGGCTACCGGTTGAACCGGCGTGGCGCGGAGATGCGGTGCGGGGGAAGTGGTGGTGCTCACGGCGTTGCTCAGGCTAGAGCGATCGACTCCACCAAACCTGCCAATGCGCCACTTCGATGCACCTGCCCCATCTCACGAGGCGGCGTGCGAGAGTGCTGAGAGTTCGTCAGGCGTTGCCCGTAACCGGGCAATGATGGCGGGAAGATCGTCGATCTCGGACTCGGTCAAACAGATCGCAGCGCCGCGGTCCGACAGCCAACGTACGTTCAACGTCTGATGATCGTCAGCCGACTGTGCCCACGGGACGAGGATCGCGGGAATGCCAGTGACCGCTACTTCGTGAGCGGTGCTCGCGCCTCCGCGGCCGATGAGCAGATCTGCCGCCGCGTACACGGTGGGCATGTCCGACTCGTATCCGACGGGTTGATACAACACGCCGTCGTGCCCGTCAGCAGCCGGGCGAGCGGAGTTGAGGAAACGTGTTCCGACCGCGTGGCGTACCGCCAGCTGGCGATCCGATCGCGCCTCGTCGAGGAGGCGTTCGACGGCAGCATTCAATACCCCCGATCCCTGAGAACCGCCCATGATCGCTATGACGAATCGATCATCGGGAAGGCTGAGGGCGGCCCGAGCGGCGGTGCGGTCGGCGCCGCGATCGACGTCGAGCACCGCTTGCCGTACAGGCGCTCCGGTGACGGTGGCATTCGGTAGTGGCGAGTCGGGGAACGCGACCGCTACGGCTGAGGCATGTTTGGCTGCGAGACGGCTCGCTCTGCCAGGCAGCAAGTCGAAGCTCACCACTACGGTGGGGATGCGCAACTTCCTCGCCGCGAAGACGGCGGGCATGCTGGCGTACCCGCCAACGCTCACCACGACGCGCGGGCGGTCTGCCGCAAACAGCGCGATCGCAGCGTTTCGGGCGCGCCACATCTTTGGCACGAACTGAAGATTCATGACGATGTTGCGACGGCTCAAACTGCGCTGGAAGCCGACGACGTCGAGAAATGTGCTGGGAAACCGCGTGTCTCCGAGAGCAGTTGGGTCTCGATACCACGGCGAGCACCGAAGTAGGCCACCGTCGACGGGTCATGACCACGGGCAACGAGGCCCTCGGCGACGGCGAGCGCCGGCAACACATGCCCAGACGTTCCGCCGCCGGTGACCACGGCGAAGGTACTCAACGTGCGAGCACGGGGCGTGACCGACGCCCTTGAGTCACCCGGGGAATCGCCGCGGTGCGAGGCGCACGACTCGTCGTCACTGCACGTCGCGAGACGTTCAGCAGCAAGCCTGCAGACACCATCGACACGAACAGCGACGTGCCACCGGCGGAAAAGAACGGCAAGGTCAAACCGGTGACCGGCATGAGGTTGACGACGCCGCCCATGTTGACGATTGCTTGAACACCGAACCAGGCGCTGATACCGCCGGCGAGCAGCAGACCGAAACGATCGGGAGCTGCAAGAGCTGTTTGAATGCCAAGGAACACCAGGCACATGAATCCGCCGACGACTGCAATGGAGCCAACCAAGCCCAGTTCGTCGGCGATGACGGCGAAGATGAAGTCGCTGTGGGCCAGCGGCAGGTACCCCATCTTGGAGTTGCTGCCGCCGATTCCCGAGCCGGCAACGCCCCCATTGGCGATGCTGACGAGCCCCTGGTACGACTGCCAGGCGAGGTGATCCTTGTTGCCTTCGATGTCGCGAAAGGCGAGAATCCGGTTGAAACGGCGCGGGTCGGAAATGATGGCGAGCCCGACGAGCACAGCCCCGGAACCGGCAAGCCCGATCACGTGCACCATCGGCACGCCGGCGATGACTCCCACGGCGACGATGATCGCCCCGAGCACGATTGCCGACCCGAGGTCACCTTGGGCGAAGCTCACGCCACAGCAGATGGCACCGACGAGACCAAGCGGAACGATGCCGTGGCGTGGAATGTGCACCTCGTTTTGGTGGCGGGCAAAGTAGTCGGCCAGGAAGCCGATCGCTGCGAGCTTGAGGAACTCAGAAGGCTGGAATCCGAACGATCCGATGCGAACCCATGAGCGGGCATCGTTGATCTCTGCGCCGATTCCCGGGGCAAACGGCAACATCATCGCGCCAGCGGACAGGATCACGAACGGGATGACCAACAGACGCCAACGGTGATACGGAACCTTGATGACGACGAACATTGCGACCAACCCGAGCCCCGCCCACATGAGTTGGCGATTGAAAATCGCGTAGGGCGACACGTCGCCACCCACGTTGTTCGCCGAAGTGGCCGACAGCACCATCACGAGGCCGAGCATGACGAAGACCGCAACGACGACGGTGATGCCATAGAACAACCCCAGGGTGGGCCCCAGCGACTCGGTGGGCGTCGGAGCGATAGTGACCACCCGGCGCGATGGTTTGGCGCGACGCACCGCACCTTTGCGCGGCCCGGCCTTCACGGTGCGCGGGGCGCCGCCATTGAGTCGATCGAGTGCGGCTTGCCGTCTGTCTTGGATCGATTGACGGTCTTGTGTCGACTGGTCGGTCACAGTGGTCATGACAGTGCCTCCTGGCTTGCAAGCAGTTCGCGTACTTCGGCGACAAAATCGTCGCCGCGTGCTGGGTAACCCGAGTACCAGTCGAAACTGGCGCAACCGGGTGAGAGAACAACGGCATCGCCGGCATGGGCGAGACCTGCGGCCACACGTACGGCTTCGGCCATCGAGAACGCGTCGGTCACCGTGGTGATGTGGTCGAACACAGCATGGATGTCTGGTGCGGCCTCGCCAATGGCGACGACAGCGCGCACACCGCTCGCAGATCCGCCCATCGGAGCGAGGTCGACTCCCTTTCGACTACCTCCAGCGATGAGCACGATCGACTCGAACGCCCGAATGGCCGTTGACGCGGCGTGCGGCGTCGTCGCCTTTGAGTCGTTGAACCACGTGACTCCTCGCTGATTCGCCAATCAACTCGAGGCGATGGCGGGGTGGTGTGAACGTCGCAAGCGCAGCTTGGATGTCGGCTGGCGTCGCAAGGCCGGTTTCGAGAACCAAAGCTGACGCGGCAAGCGCATTGGTGAGATCGTGCGGGAGCGAACGACGCATTGCATCGGCGGCAGCGATGACGCCGTGCGGGCCGACGAGCATCTTCCGTCCATCGATCGTTTCGAGTCGATAGTCGGCGTCTGCGGCCCCGAAGGTGAGTTGCCGCGCCGGAGCAATGGCCAGGTGCTCTGCGACCACAACGTCGTCCGACGAACCCGATGGCAACATCAGACGATCGTTGAAGATCGAAGATTCGTGCCTTTGCAGCGCACATACGACTCGAGTGAGGTGTGCCAGTTGAGGTGATCGGGCGCAAGGTTCAACCACACCGCAGCGTCAGCGCGGAATCGTTCCGTCCAAGCGAGTCGAAAGCTGGTGCACTCCACGACAAAGGCGTCGAGTTCCTCATCGCCCGTGATGTCGATCGCGTCGAGTAGCGGGGTGTCGGTGTTGCCGAGCGCCGCGGTGCGCACCCCCGCGGCACGCAACATGGCCACGGTCATCTCGGTTGTGGTCGTCTTGCCGTCGGTTCCGGTGATCGCGAGAATCGGGCGCGGGCCACCCGGGCGATCTTGCTCCCATCGGTATGCCAGTTCGATCTCGCTCATCACCGGCACCCGAGCCGCGAGTGCACCAACGATGACCGGATGGGTCTCGGGAACACCTGGGGCTGGTGACAGCAGGTCGTACGAGGTTTCGGCGAACACCCGTGAAGCGTTCTGAGCGTCGATCAAGGGCAGCAGTTCGACGCCGAGGGTGTTCGCCAGATCTTGTTTGTTGTCGTCGATGTGGTCATCGCCGACGACGACTTGCCAACCGTGTCGCTGCAGCGCTCGGACGGTGGATACGCCGGTGATCGCCAACCCGTAGACGAGTGCGCGCATCAGCCGATCACCCTCGTGTAGTCAGCGATGAAAATGCCGAGCGCAGTGGCGACGCAGATCGCCGAGATCAGCCAGAATCGGATGATGACGGTGGTCTCGGGCCAGCCACTCAGTTCGAAGTGATGGTGAATCGGGGACATGCGAAACAGTCGCTTCTTTCGCCCTGAAGCCTTGAACACGCCCATCTGAATCGCAACCGAGCCCGCTTCCATCACGTTGATGCCACAGATCAGAATCAGTAGCAAGTGTGTGTTCAGGGTCAGCGCCATGAAGGCCAACGCTGAGCCGATGGCGAGCGCGCCGACGTCACCCATGAAGATGCGCGCAGGCGCTGCGTTCCACCAGAGAAATCCCAGGCACGCTCCAGCGAAACCGGCGGCCATGACCCCCATGTCGAGGGGGTTCACCACTGCCGGATACACCTCGGGATTACGAAAGGCCCAGTACGCAATCACCGTGAACGCGCCGAAACCCATGAGCGCCGAACCACCGGCGAGTCCGTCGAGACCATCGGTCACGTTGACTGCATTGGTCGTGGCCCAGATGATCGAGCCTGCCCACGCCACCCAAACGATGGTCGGCACCGAAAACCCGAGGTCACCCGCACGCACGAACGAGATTCGCTCGTCGATGCCGGTGATCGCGACGAGCGCCCAACCGAGACCGAACGCCATCGCCATCGTGATGTAATTCTTCTGCTTCCAGAAGATGCCGCGATTGTGACGCTTCTTGACCTTGATGTAGTCGTCGAGCAGCCCCATGAACGACATGCCCAGAATGCCCGCCCACACGATCATCGCTTGATCGGAGAACGCAATCTCGCGCACGTGGGCGACGAGCCAACCAATGAATGCGGCCACCACGATCGCCAAGCCGCCCATCGTGGGGGTGCCCTGTTTCACCATGTGGTGTTCGGGCCCGTGATCTTCTTTGCCCAGGATCGGTTGACCCTGGCCGCGAGTTCGAAAGAACGAGATGAGGAAGCGTGTACCGAAGAGCGAGACGAACATCGCCACTGCGCCCGAAATCATGACTGCGATCACAGCGCGCCTCCGAGTAACTCCCGAGCTACGACCCGGTCGTCGAACGGCAGCGAAGTGTCGCCAATCGTTTGGGTGGTCTCGTGACCTTTTCCGGCGAGAACCACTGCGTCGCCCGTCTCGGCCATGCCGAGCGCCAAAGCGATTGCCGCACGGCGATCTGGTTCCACGATGGGATTGCCGCCAGAGGAAACGGCGCCAGCCATGATCGCAGAGACGATGTCGTCGGGGTTCTCGTGGCGCGGGTTGTCGCTGGTGATGATGACAACGTCTGCAAACTCTGCGGCCGCTGCACCCATCATCGGGCGTTTGTGGGGGTCGCGGTCTCCCCCACAACCGAACACCACGATGACTCTGCCAGCACCGTGGGTCACAGCGCGAACCGCACCAAGCAACTCGACCATGCCATCTGGCGTGTGTGCGTAGTCGACGATGACCGAGACCGGCCCATCTGGCTCGGACACGAACTCGAAACGGCCGGGAACGGGCGGGCAGTCGATGAGTGACGCAGCAGCATCCGCTCGATCGATGCCGAGGGCCTCGCTGGCCGTGAGCGCAGCGAGAACGTTGGCCACGTTGAAGCGGCCGCCAATCGGCACATCGATTGGCATCCCACGCCACACGAACGTCAGCCTGTGGGCAGCCACGGCGAGGTGCTGCGCGTCGGCGACCGAGAACCCCTCCATCGGTACGTTGGCCACGTCGACCAGAAGTTGCCCGTGCGGGTCGTCGATGTTGGCAACGCCAGTTGCAGTGAGACCGGGCTCGAACAACGAAGCCTTCGCTCGAAAGTACTCCTCCATCGTGTGATGCAGGTCGAGATGATCGGTGCCCAAGTTCGTGAACACACTCACGTCAAATCGTGTTCCAGCCACACGGTGAAGCGTCAGGGCATGGGATGAGACCTCCATCACCACCGCGCTGATGCCATCTGCAACGTAGGCGGCCAACTGCCGCTGCAGGTCTGGTGCTTCGGGTGTCGTGCGTACGCCAGACAAGGTCCCAATCGTCGCGGTGCGTCGCCCGGCACCGGAGAGGATGACGGTCATCAGGTGAGCGGTGGTCGTCTTCCCGTTGGTTCCAGTGATGCCGACCATCGTGAGGTGATTCGCCGGATGACCATGGATCTCGGCAGCGACGTAGCCCATGGCAGCGCGCACGTTCGGCACGACCATCTGTGGGATCACGATGGGCAACTCGTGCTCCACCAGCAATGCGCAAGCCCCATCGGCGACCGCTTGAGCAGCGAAGTCGTGGCCGTCGCGATGCTCACCGACGACGCAGGCAAACATCCACCCCGGACGAACGGACCGTGAGTCGTGGGTGAGGTCGACCACGCCATCTGGGAGCGGTGGCAACTGAAAAGAACTGAGCTGAGACATGATCATTGCGCTGACATCTTGGCTGCCCGAGCAACGGGTCATCACGGTTGGCAAGGGGTGGTGTTTGCCGGCGGGACGATTCCGAGTTCGTGCACGATGGTGGGTGCGAGCGCAGCGAAGACCGGCGCCGCAGCCGTGCCGCCGAAACGATCGAGCGTGTCGGGCGACGGCTCGTCGATCGAAATCAGCACCGTGATCTGCGGATCTTCGGCTGGGAAGAACCCAACGAAGCTGGCGTAGTACAAACGGTTGCCATCGGCATCTTCGTACTGACCGTCGGCGTGTGGCTTGAGGCCGGTGCCGGTCTTGCCAGCAACACTGAAGTGCTCGATCCCGCGTTGAGCCAGTTCGCCGGTGCCAAGCGGGTCGCAGACCACGCCACGCATCATCTCCTGCACTTGTTCCGCGATCTCGGGTCGAATGACCTCATGCGTCGCGGACGGTTGCGCATCGGTGACGATGCCAGTCGGCCCGACCGTGCCGGCCAACAACCGAGGGGCGACGTAGGTACCGTCGTTGGCGATCGCGTTGATCGCTGAGACCAGTTGCATCGATGTGCTCGCCAGACCTTGCCCATAGGCAACGGTGACCCGTTCCGAGCCCCACAGGTCGTCGAAATCCTTCAAGAGACCGGCCGACTCGCCAGGAAAGTTCAGCGCGGTCCGTTCGCCGAGACCGAACAGGCGCATGTACTCGTAGTGCTTTTCGCGACCCGTCGCGAGTTGCACGTCGATCGTGCCGATATTGGATGACTCGACGAATATCTGTCGTACTGACATTTCGTTGTCAGGGTGTTGGTGCGAGTCCTCCAGCAGGTCGTCGGCATACTTCCGCCGCCACGGCACGACAAACGTGGTCTCGGGAGTTACGACGCCCTCGTTGAGCCCGGCTGCAGTAGTGATGACCTTCGCCACAGAACCTGGCTCGTACGCGTTCACGGCTGCGAAGTTGCCGGGCGTGATCTCCACGACGCCGTCGTCGTTGCGAATCACCGAAGCCGAAGCGTAGATATCGCCGGTGTTGGTGTCCATCACGATGGCCGTGCCGAGTCTGCCTTGCACCTCAGTCACCCGTTGCAGCAAAGCCTGTTCGGTTGCGAACTGGATCGAGCGATCGATCGTCAACACCAGGTCATCCCCTGGGGTCGGTGCGAGGGTCACTTGTTCGGACCCGGCGATGGAACGCCCACCAGGAGCGACTTCGCGTGAGGCCTCGCCCGGAGTGCCCGCCAGCACGTCGGTGTAACCGTCGGCGATCGCCGCTTCACCGCCGCCGTACTGGTACTCCAATCCGGCGACGCCGGTGCCGTCGATGTTCGTCAACCCGATGACGCTGCGACCGGTCTCGCCACCCGGCAAGATGCGCCGGTCTTCGTCGTCGACGTTGATGCCTTCGATTTCGAGCGCCCTGAGTTGCTCGCCGATCACCGGGTCGACCTGGCGACGCACGTAGCGGAAGCCGGTCTCCTTCGCAATGAGAGCGGCGAGAAGTTCGCTGGTCTCTTCGTCGGAGAGTTGCAGCGCCTGCTGCAACATGTTGGCGGTCGCCGCTTCGTCGTCGACCAACTTCGGGTTGACGCTGATGGTCACCGCCGGCACCGACACGGCAAGTTCCTCGCCGTTGCGATCAAAGATCGTGCCTCGATCGGCAGGCAGCACGCTGCTGCGGCTCCACTGCTCCGCGCCTTCCAGCCGAAGCGCGTCACCGTCGCTTGTTTGCAGTCGTGCGACCTTGAACAGCACCATCCCCAGCACGAACACCAACACCATCAGCATGGCGATCAAGCGATAGCGGGCCTGCCCGATTCCAAACCTCGACGCCCGCGGCGTCGACCGGTGGCGTGGGGCGAGCACGCGCCGTTGAATCGAGCCTCGTACCGACTCACGATGCGACCGGCGTGAAGAGCCGAACGCAACGTCTTGTCGGGTTCTCGCGCGTGTTCGTGCGCGTCTGCGGAGCTCGTGTGGTCGGCGTGCGCCGAGCCCTCGTTGACGAGGTTGATGCTGCTGAAGTTGCTGAAGTTGCTGAGCCACCGCTGCGGCGCTGCCCGGTGGACGCGCTGCTTGCTGTGCTCGTGCGACTGCGCGTCGGCAGCGACGTCCGTCCGTCGGCCGGGCCGCTGAAACGATCGAACTCGGTTGCCCTGGAGCCCGGTCGAGCCGCACCGACCGGACGGTCAGCGCTATGGCCGACCCGCGGCTGCACGCGCGGTGCGGCCTTGCGAGTGGCCCGCTGCTCGGGACGCGAGGTTTCCTTTGCGGCGGCTCATGGCGCTTCCGCCCCGACGGCCTTGACCAGGCGGAACTGGTCGAGCGGCGCCAAACGGTCGGCGGAAACGCCATCGTCGGTCGGTAACGCTCCGGTTCGAGCGATCGTGATGGCCAGCATCATCGGTTCCACCGCGACGAACGTGCTCTCGGAACCGGGCACCATGTTCAACGGTACTGCGAGTTCGGCGAGCCGGGCCGGCGAGCGAAGTTCGGCACGCCGAGCGCGCTGCACGTCGAAGGACTCTTGCTCGTGACGCACCGCCCGCTCGAGGCGATCGATTTCCAGCTGACGTTCGGCGATTCGAGTGTGCAGCAACACTGCACCGGTCATCACGATGGAGATCAACACGGTGGTGACGACGGCAAACCAAGCGAACCGGCGTCGCTGTACCACTACCAGTTTGGGTTGGGGCACCACCGGGTTGCGGCCGGGAGTGAGAAGTCGAATTGGGGAAGCCATCAGTTGCCCTCCTGATGTTGGTGATCCGGCAGTTGATCCGGGAGCGCCAACTTCTCGGCTACCCGAAATCGCGCCGAGGTTGCGCGCTTGTTCAACGCCTGCTCGTCGGCTCCTGGCCGTTTGGGCACACCGCGCACGATGCGTACCGTCTTGATTGCGCCGCACACGCAGGGGAGATCTGGCGGGCATTCGCACCCACCGGTCTCTGCCTCACGCAACCGACCCTTCACAATGCGGTCTTCGCCCGAGTGGTAGGCCAGGACCGCAATCCGGCCGCCGGGAACGAGCGCTTCGACAGCGCTGTCGATCGCTTCGGGAATCGCATCAAGTTCGCCGTTCACCTCGATGCGGATGGCCTGAAACGTCCGCTTCGCAGGATGCCCACCGGTGCGCCGCGCCGGCGCCGGAATCGCTGAGGTGACGATGGCCGCGAGCTGGGTCGTCGACTCGATCGGGCGTGCATCGACGATCGCCTTCGCGATTCGGCGTGCGAATCGTTCGTCTCCGTAGCGTGCTATCACATCCGACAGTCGTCGTTCGTCGTAGCCGTTCACCACGTCGTCGGCCGACCACTCTGCATCGGAATCCATCCGCATGTCGAGTGGGCCGTCGTTGCGATACGAGAAGCCGCGCTCGGCAACATCGAGCTGGGGTGACGACACGCCAAGATCGAACAGCGCGCCGCTGAGTTCGGTGATGGAATGGGCCGACATCGCGTCGGCGAGTTCGTCGAATCGACAACGAAACGTCATCGCGCGGTCGCCGAAGCGTTCGAGCCGCTCTCCTGCTGCTGCAAGTGCCACCGGGTCTCGGTCGATGCCGAGAATGGAAATGTCTGGACGCGAGTCGAGCAAGGCCTCGCTGTGACCACCGCCGCCCAACGTGGCGTCGAGAACAACACCCGGCGGCACCGGAGCGAACGTGGCGACGATCTCGTCGCGCATCACGGGCTGATGGGAGAACTCACTCATCGCCGGCTGCGACTTCGTCGCGATCATCTTCGGTCTCGTCGTCTTCATCGTCCCACTGGCGGGGCTTCTGAGTCGGCGGGCTTTTCGTCTTCGACGACCAAGTACCGCGACTCACGCCAGATCTCGATGGTGTTCAAGGCACCGACCATGCGAATCGACCCTCCGGCGCGCACGCCGGCATGTTTGCGATTGGGTTCATCGATGGTGAAGCGACCTTGGCGGTCGACGCTGATCAGCGTGGTGATCGAACCCATGGCCTGCTTGGCCGTGATCGGCAACTCGCCGCGATTGACCTGATCGATGATGACTCGACCCTGCTCGTCGAAGTCGGTCCGAGGCGTGATCAACAGGCAACCCGCGGAGGTCACGGGTGAGGTAGCAGGCGGTGTCATTGAGGCGGTCGCGAAAGATCGACGGCAGCGTGATGCGCCCATTGGCGTCAACACTCCGTTCGAAATCGCCAACAAACACGACCAGCCACAAGCCCTTTCTGAAGATGCGCCCACAGATCTGCTGCCTCGACCGTGGAGCTGGGGCTCTCCTCGTCTGCGCGAACCTTACGCTGAGCGCGCAGCGATGTCAACCAATCTCAGCCTATTTGAGCTTATTTCATCCAATTAGCGATCCGAACGCTTCCGGAAATGGTATCTGAGCTGGGCTGATCCAGGAATCGTGAACATACCTCAGTCACCTCAAAGATTCGCGCGCAACGCGCGAATCACAGACCTGTGACTTCGATCGCTGGTTGAGTCGACCCAAGCGGCCCGAACGGGGTGTGCGCGTCAGCGCGGCTCGTCAGTGAGCGGCTCGGGCAACTCGTTCCGCCAGCCGTGCTGCGAGCCTGTTCGTGAAGGCTGCGACGTCGAGATCGGCGATGCAGGCTGGCTCGACCAGGTCTTCTGCTGGCGTATCGACCGCGAACAGCGAACGCATCGATCCAAGGTCACTGCGACGGTGGAGCAAACCCTGCACTCTCACACCGAGCCGCGTTCGACGTTGGCTCAACCCAACGAGCTTTCTGCCGTCGAGCAACACCTCGCCTGGCCCCACTCCGGCAAAACACACCAGCGCCGACCATGCCGAGTCGACCATCCCGCCTCGATGCACAGCTCAGCTGGCTGGGGTCGACTCCCCCATCGACCAAAGCCTGCTGCCAACACTCCCCAACTGCGATCATCGAGGCCCGCACATCGTCGGAGAACACGCCCTGCGGGGCAACGACGTCGATCCACACGATGTCATCTGGGACGATCAGAACGGCGCCGCCGCCAGACCGACGACGAGCGACGCTGAAGCCGGCCGTGCGACACGCTTCGCTGTCGACCACATCCAGCGATTGCCGAGACCCCAGCACCATGGCCGACGAAGTGGGCTCGCATTCCCACAGCGCTGGTAGTCGCCCGTCGGATCGGTACGCCCCATCGAGTGCAAACGGGTCGAGGGCGTGAAGTTCGCCGGGGGTACCGCTGAATTTCCGGATCATCGGACGAGATGGATTCCAGCAGCGAGCAAGGGTCAGTCGGCGGCGCGAGCCGCGCGATGCCATTGGCGGCACCATTCGAGGTAGGCCACGACGTCGTCAGGTACTGGCTCGGCACGCGGATCGCCGTATTGAGTCGTCATCCGAAAGTCGAGGTAGTCCCGGGTCGGCATGGGGAGGAAGGGGCGCTGCCGCCACCACCGGTCTGGCGCTGCGGCGCAGGCAACCCGAATCGCGGTCAGCCATAGATGCGGCGACCGCATCACCACCACGATCACCAGGTGAGGTCCATGCGGTCAGGCTACTGAGCCGTTACCACAGGCACTGGCCCAGACATGCCGGCGATCAGCGACCTTGCCACGGCGGCAGCAGACACCAACGGACCAACCTTGCCCACGCCCACGCTGCGAACGTTGAGGCGATCGAGGTGACTGAGCCGACTGCGCTGTTCCAGCTCGACGCCGAGCGCCTCGAAGAACGGCAGCCCCAAGATCGATGGAACCGGGCCGCCGACGACGATCTGCGATACGTCGGTCATCGCGGCGATCGACGCACATGCCCTACCTACCATGATCCCCGTTCGCTCGACGATGGCCGGTGGTGTTCGTCGCAGATCGCGTCCGGTGCTCGCCTCGATACCCCGCACCCCTGCGTACTGCGTGAGACACCCGATGGCGCCACACACGCACCGGTCGCCGTCAGGCTCGACGATGAGATGGCCGAACTGACCGAGATTGCCGGTGAGACCGTCGAGCACTTTGCCACCGCTGACCAATGCCCCGTCGACGTCATCGCCGAGCACCAAGGCGGCGAAGTGAAGTTTTCGAGCTGGAAGGGCGCACGATTCACCCAGCCAAAGTTCTGCCCGGGCAAGCCCTCGGGCCGGGGTTTCCACCTCGACCGGCAGGCCAGTCATCGTGGTGAGTTCCCGACGAATGGGAAAGTCGTGCCAGGTCGGCATCCCCACCGGCTTCATGCTGCCGGTGCCGCGATCGATCGGGCCTGGGCAGGTCACCCCGCACATGGTGGGCTTGATCGCCCCAGGGTTGGCCGCCAGCACACGTCCGATGAGTTGCTTGACCGCTGGCCACACGTTGCGGGCGGGCGTGGCGACGCGGTCGCGAACGACGATCTCACCGTTGGCGTCGACGATGCCGGCCGTGAGACGAGACGCACTCAGGTCGACCGCGAGATATCCGATCGGACGTTCCACCTCGTCTTCGGAGGCAACGAGCCGCGACCTCCGTTGAGTTTGGGGAACCCAGCGCGACGACCTCGACAGGTCGGCTTGTCACGATCGAGTGGTCAGCGGGCAGGTTCACCGCAGATGACAGTACCGGAGCACAGTACCACTGCCTATCGGGACTCGCCCCAACCGTCTACCCTCTGTCTCCGTGACGGACACGGCTGCGACCACAAAGTTTTCAACACTCTTCGACGGCATCACGGCCAACATTGCAACTGCCGTCCACGGCAAGCCCCAAGCAATCGAGTTCGCGGTGATCGCACTGTTGGCCGAAGGTCATCTCCTCATCGAGGACGTGCCGGGCGTCGGCAAGACCAGTTTGGCCAAGGCGCTCGCAGCGTCGATCGACTGCACGTGGAAGCGTGTCCAGTTCACACCCGACCTGCTGCCAACCGATCTGGTCGGCGTCAGCGTGTACGAGCGCAGCACCGAGCAGTTTCGGTTTCAAGCAGGGCCCATTGTTCGCCAACATCGTGCTCGCCGACGAGATCAATCGGGCGTCTCCGAAGACGCAGTCGGCGTTGCTCGAGGCGATGGAAGAACGCCAGGTTTCCGTCGACGGCACGACCCAAGTGTTGCCGCCACCGTTCATGGTGATCGCCACGCAGAACCCCGTCGAGCAGGAGGGCACCTATCGCCTTCCAGAAAGTCAGCTCGATCGGTTCCTGCTCCGCATCTCGTTGGGGTATCCCGGACGTACCGCCGAGATGGCGATTCTCGACGGGCAAGGTTCGAACGAAGCACTCCGCAGCATGCAGCCGGTGGTATCAGCAGCCGAGGTGGCCGACATGATCGCTGCGGTCAAAGACGTGTACCTCGCCAGTGCGCTGAAGTCGTACCTCATCGACATCGCCGAAGCGAGCCGCCGACATCCGGCGATCGAACTCGGGCTGTCGCCACGGGCGACGCTGCAACTGGCGGCGGCCGCACGCGGGCACGCAGCTGCGCACGGCCGCGACTACGGCACCCCAGACGACGTCAAAGCGGTGGCACCTTCGGTTCTGGGGCACCGCATCGTCTTACGTGCCGGCACGAGCGCCCGCACCACAGCGGAAGACGCCGTACGCGAACTCCTCGATGAAGTACCAGTCCCGGCGGCGCGATGAGGGTCTGCGGCTGATGCCCACGCGTCAGGGTTGGACGGTGGCGATCGGTAGCGCCACTGCGTTCGCCATCGGACGCGTCTTCGGCATCGTGGAGTTGTACGTCATCGGAGCGGCGCTCCTGATTGCTGTGGTGCTGGCAGTCATTGTGGTGCGCTGTGGCCCACCAAACCTCAGTGTCGCCCGATGGGCACATCCCTCGATTCTCACGGTCGGCGACACCGGGCGCGTCGATTTGTTGCTCGTCAATCGATCGACGCGACGATCGCCTCGCATCGATCTCACCGAACCGGTCGGCCTGAACAGCACAGCACGAATGACGATTGGGCCGTTGCGACGCAACGAGGAAGTCACGGCTGGATACCGCGTACCGGCAACTCGGCGCGGTGCGATGCGGCTCGGCCCAACCGTCCTCGAACGCTCCGACGTGTTGGGGCTCGCATCGAGTTCTCGAATTGGCGCAGGGTCAACCGAGCTTGTCGTTGCACCACAGACCTTTGAATTGGCGATGCCCTCGCTGGGCAGCGGGGTGCTCGGGCGCCATCTGCTCGCGCTGTCACAACGCGTCGGCCCCGGGGAGTTTCACTCATTGCGCGAATACGTCACGGGTGACGAGCCGCGTTCCATCCATTGGAGGGCCTCGGCACGCTCCGACGCGCTCGAAGGTTCGCCAACACGAAGCTCAAGGGGTTCGGCGATGCATCATCGTCCTCGATCGCTCGGTCGATGCGTTTTCGCCGTCAGTGCTGGCCCGCGACCCCGACGCCTTTGAGCGGGCGGTATCGGCGGCCGGGAGTCTGGTGTTGAGCGCGCAGCGCACCGGCCTCACCACACGATTCGTCACGGGTGGTGGCACAGATTTGCGAGGCCCGGATGTTGGAGCGAGCTGCCTGCGGATACTCGGCACTGTCGACGTCGGCGCATCGCTCGGAGAGATCGAACGAGACCCTGGTGAAGGCCTCGGCTTGTGCATCGTGGTCACCGACTCGCCAACCAGCGCAGCGTGGCAGGCGACTCAGTCGATGACCGACCCCACGTTGACTCGGGTCGGTATCTTCACACACGGCGTGGTTGGGGGAAGACCGGGTCGTCTGCATGTCGACGCCCGATCGACAGCCTCCTTTCGAGAAGGGTGGCAACGACTGGCTGGTGCGCATACTCCTTCTGCGGACCTCGCTCGCGCGCAGGAATCGCGCCGTTCTCGCGCAAGAACCAGTTGACTCCGGCACAGTAGATTCCGACACCGCAGATTCGACAACGGCCGATTCGGGCACAGCGGCATGGAGCGCCGTGCCGTGAGCGCCACCCTCACCGATCGACCGTCACCAAGCGACCCCGGCGCCTCCCCCGCCGCCGGAGTAGCCACAGCGCCACCTCCCACACCCGGCACCAACAGACGCCCTCTACCGCCGCTGCATCTCGATCTCGCCGCCACCCTGGCACTTGCGACGTACTCCGCGGTGGTTGCGATCGGATTCGCCCGGGTGTTCAGCGGTTGGTCGTTCCTTCGAGACCTGTTGTTACTCGTCGCATTCGGACACGGAGGGTCGTTGGTGCTGCGTCGACTTCGCGTCTCGGGCTGGTTGGCCGTTCCCGTCATGTTTCTTGGCAGCTTGTGGCTGTTGCTCGCCCGGCAATATTGGACGACGTTCCGGTGGTTGCTGCCTACCAGCGAGACGTGGCGATTGGTCGAACTCCAACTCGACCTCGTCAGAGCGCAGTTTCAAAGCGCCGTCGCACCGGTGGTGTACGACATCGGTTGGGCACTGATCGCCGGTCTCGCGATCGTGCTGGCCGTTGCACTCGCCGACGCCTTCGCATTCCGCGCCGAGGCACGTGGCGAGGCGCTCGTGCCGGGCATGGTGCTGTTCGTTTTCGTCGCGGCGCTCGGCAGCCCACGCCTCCGCGTAGCAGTCACCGCCGGAATGGTGGCGGCCGGCGTGCTCGCAGTGATCGCGTTGCGGGCTCGCCACGACCGCCGCCGCCACCTCACGCTCTCCAGCGCGAGGCGATCGACCTCAGTCACGGTCCGTCACACCGACGCTGCTGCCCATGGCGCTGGTGACGGCAGCCCTCATCGCTACGTTTGCAGGCGTCGTGGGGCCACGACTACCTGGCGCAGGCGAAGAGCCGCTCTTCGAAACTCGCGGCCGAGGCAACAAGACCACCCGCGTCATCAGCCCGCTGGTCGACATCAGATCGCGACTCACGAACACCAGCACCGTCGAACTCTTCCGGGTCTTGGCGGATCAACCGGCGTACTGGCGGGTGACCACCCTGGGGGATTTCGATGGACAGACATTTGGTCTGCCAACACGTCGACTCGAACGGGTCACCGACCTCGAACCCGAGCCTGAGGCACGCGTCATTCGCCAGCAGGTGCAGATTGTTGGTCTGCTCGGCCAGTTGATCCCGGCCGCCGCAAACCCGTATCAAGCAGCGGGCCAGACCGCCGACGGTACCGACCTGCCATTGCGTCTCGATCGCGACACCAATTCGCTCCTTGCCCCAGAGGAGCTCGCGTCGGGCGACCTGTTCACCATCGTGTCAGCGACCACGGTGCTCGATGCCGAGCGGTTGCGGGCGGCAGGCGTCGGCACAGACGTCGATCCTGTCTATCTTGGGGTACCCGATGACCTTCCTGAGGTGGTGAGTCGACTCGCGGGCGAAGTCACCGCTGGGACGGCCACCACCTACGACCAGGCGATGGCGCTGCAGAGCTGGTTCCAAACCCAGTTCAGGTACAGCCTCGAGATGCAGCCGGGACACAGCGGGGCAGCCATCGAGGCCTTCCTCGATATTCGGGTGGGCTACTGCGAGCAGTTTTCGGCGACGTTCGCCGCAATGGCGAGAACGCTCGGAATTCCGTCGCGTGTGGCGGTTGGGTACACGCCCGGAGAGCTCACATCAGACAACTGGTACTCGGTCCGCGGCAAGAACGCTCACGCGTGGCCCGAGTTGTTCTTCCGAGATGTGGGGTGGGTGGCTTTCGAACCCACACCCGGTCGCGGCGCTCCAGGGAATGAGTCGTACACGGGCCTGCCGGCTGCGCAGGAAACCGGTGCCGGTGCCGGCGCTCCCGGCGGCCCTGCCGAGAACACCGGTGTTCCGCCTCCCACCGTGCCGCTTACTGGAGACGGCGAGCCCAGCCCGGTGGCCAGCACCGCCGTGCCTCAGACACCATCTCAACCCGACGGATCCGCCGGATCCGCCGGCGCAGGGTCGAACCCTGCGGTCGTCCCCCCGAGCGACGAAGAGCAGGGAATTCCTTGGAGGTGGTTACTGATCTACTCCGTCGTCGGGATCCTCGCCGCGCTTCCGTACCTCATTCGCCTGTTGCATACGCGGGTTGCGAACCGCTACGCGCCCGCCGAACGAGTGCTGGCCGCCTGGTCTCGAGCCTGTAGCGCCGCAACTCGCGCCGGAGTTCACGGCTCGAGGTCGATGACTGCGTCGCAGTGGGCTGCGGCAACTGCTGCGCAGCTTCCCGTGGCCGCCCGTCCAATGCGCGAGCTTTCTCAAGTCGTCGACGCGGTGTTGTACGGCAAGCCGGGTCTCATCGATCTAGAGCAAGCTGGCTCGTACGGGAAGACGTTGGGGGACGATTGCGATCTGTGGGCGGCGCAGGTGGAACGCATCGCGGTGGACCAGCTCACCACCACGCAGCGTCTGCGGCGCTACTTCACCGACGTTCGCAGCCCGAACGCGATTCTCCTGAAACTTCTTCGGAGCGATCAGTTCGGACGGCGGGGCCGGCCGCTACCGGCCAGCCATGCGTTGATGGGCAGATTGCCCAGCCGCTCGCGACCGACGATGCGTACTTCCCCTTCAAGGAGCACCGCCATGATCAACACGCCGATGAACGCAGCGAACGCCAGCCAGAAGCTGATCGCGAGGCCGGCGATGGTGAGAACGAGGCCGGCGACCAGGCCACATGCAAACAGGACGAGGCGGCGGCGCGACACTCTGTAGCCGCGGTCGGCAAAGGTGGGGTCGGCCTTGAGCTCTTGCTCGATCTGACGGAGAATCCGTTCGTCGTCTTCTGACAGGGGCATTACTCCCCATGATCGCAGGTTTTTGGTCAATCCTCAACGTGCCAGCCGAGTTCCTCCGCTCCTAACGTCAAGTTCTCTCAGTGCGCTACCCGAGTTCTTCGATCGCCTTGCTTCGTACCTCGTTCGTTTGACGTACCCGTCGAACCGCACTTCCGGGTGTGATTGCTGACGCTCCGTAGCGCGCCCGGATCTGATCGATCGCGCCAGCTGCAGCGGTGGCCGAGGCGTTGTACAGACGCCTCCGCGTCATCGAGCAGGCTCATCTGCGACGACGCTTCGGCGAAGTGTGACGACGACACACCGAGGAGCCGTACCCCGGCCGACAGGTCGAGCGCTGCCAGCAACGGGTCGAGCGCAGCGACGATTTCCGGCCCAGTGCTCGCTGAACCTGCAATGGTGATTGAGCGGGTGACGGTGCGAAACCCATCGAAACGAACCTTCAGGGTGAACGTTCGGGCACCAAGACCCGCACGGCGCAGCCGGGCCGCGACTGCATCTGCGAGTCTCACCATCTCGCTGCGCAGCACCGCATGGTCGTACAGATCGAACTCAAAGGTCTCCTCGTGGCCAATCGATTTGGCCTCGCGTTCCGGTTCGACCTCACGGTCATCGCACCCCATCGACAGCGCGAGCAGGTGCCGCCCAGAGGCTTGGCCGAGCGCTGTCACCACGGTGGGTTCGTCAAGCGCTGCAAGATCTCCGATGGTGTGAACCCCGATTCGCTCCAACTTCTCGAGTGTCTTGGGCCCGACTCCCCACAACCGGCGCACCGGCAGCGGATGCAGGAAGTCGAGTTCGCGGCCCGGCTCGACCTCCACCACCCCCGCCCCCGGTTCAATGCGATCGGGAAAGGCGCGCGGCTTGGCGGAGACCGAGGCGAGCTTCGCCAAGAACTTGTTCGACGCGACACCAACCGAAGCGGGCAGCGAAAGTTCGTCGGCGATATCGGCGCGGATGCGGTGCGCGATAGTGGCCCCGTCGCCGAACAATCTGGTCGCGCCGGTGACGTCGAGAAATGCCTCGTCGAGCGCCAACGGTTCCACCAACGGCGTATACCGGTGGAAGATCTCATGGACCTGCCTGCTCACCTCGCCGTACAGCGCGTGGTCGCCTGGCAGGAACACCACGTGCGGGCACCGGCGCTTGGCAACCGAAGACGGCAACGCCGAATGCACCCCGTAGCGACGCGCTTCGTACGACGCTGCGGCGATGACTCCCCGGCGACCATCACCACCCACCACCACCGGAAGCGCAACGAGTTCGGGTCGCCGACGCAATTCAACCGACACGAAGAACGCGTCCATGTCGACGTGCAGAACGACCCGGCGGCGAGTCATGTCGACCTCATTCACCTGCCAGCGCGACGGCGCTCGCGACGGCCGCGGGAATCCGCCAGCCACAATTTGAGCACCAGTAAGAACGCCTCGTTCACGATGCCCCCCGACAGTTTGGACGTGCCGATCTGGCGCTCGCGGAAGGTGATGGGAAACTCCACGATGCTTCCCCCGGCGCGAACGAGCCGGTGCGTCATCTCCACCTGGAACCCGTAACCCGATGCTGCGACCGAGTCGAACTCCATGCGACGGAGCGCATCGGCGGAGTAGGCCCGGTAGCCAGCTGTGGCGTCGTTCACGGCCAAGCCCAACACGCCGGCAACGTACCTGTTTCCCCACCGAGACAACGCGACTCGATTCCACGGCCAATCGACGGTTCGTCCACCCGGCACGTACCGGCTACCAATGGCCAAGTCGGCCCCATGTTCGACGTTCGCGACCAGCGCCGGCAACACCGCCGGATCGTGCGATAGGTCCGCATCCATCTGGATACAGATCTCTGCGCCCTGTTCGATCGCACGAGAGATTCCCGCTCGATAGGCAGCGCCGAGGCCAGCCTTCTCGGAACGTTCCAACACTTCAATGCGTTCGAGACGTTCGTTGAGCGAACGTGCCAGCTCGGCCGTGCCATCGGGGCTGCCGTCATCGACCACCAGAATGTTCGCCTCGGGCAACGCTGCCCGGATGCCCTCGCACAGCGCCACGATGTTGCCGGCTTCGTTGTAAGTAGGAACGATCACGGTCGTGCGCACCAGCCGAATCTACGCCCCGTTGGCACTTGAGAGTCAGTACCCTCGACGACATGAGCGAGCAACGGCCGCTGTCGGCAATACCTCCGGTGACGGCGCGTGTGATCGCATTCGTCGTCATCCTGCTCGGCGGTCTCGCCGGGGGGTTGATCGGTTACTCGCTGGTTGACCTGCAAAGCACCGACGCCAGTGCGGTGGCCACTGGTATGGGGCTGCTCGTTGGTGCGGTCATCTGTGCCGGCGGCATGGCAATCGTTGCCATCTTGGCCTTGCGAGCGATGGGCGAATGGCACGAAATCACCGATCGCGAACAGGCGGGGCACGCGCCGCGATGACGTCTCATCCTTCGGTCCCGCTGCCACCGCCCCTGCCGCTGCACCTGGAACTGCGCGAACTCGCTGCGGATCTCGCAAGGGCGGCAGGGCTGGTGGCATTCGCAGGAAGACGTTCAGGAGAGTCGCTGGGCGGTGTCACCAAAACGTCACCGACCGACCTCGTCACCAAGTTCGACAAGGAAGCGGAAGCGACCATCGTGTCGCGCCTGCGCGAGTTGCGACCCAACGATGCCATCATCGGCGAGGAGGGTGCCAACCACCCAGGCACATCGGGGTACGCATGGCACATCGATCCCATCGATGGAACGACCAACTTCGTTTACGACCTTCCGGGTTGGGGTGTTTCAATCGGCGTCGCTTGTGAAGGGACGGCGGTGGCCGGAGCTGTCTTCATCCCCGCCCTCGACGAACTGTTCGCTGGTGCACTGAACGCCGGTGCCACTCTCAACGGCACGCCGCATCTCTCCCTCCGGTCAATCAGATCTTGCGCTGTCGTTGGTATCGACCGGGTTTTCGTATCAACCCGAAATCCGGCGGGCGCAGGCCAACCGCATCGCCAGCATGATCTCGAGCATTCGAGACATCAGGCGGCTCGGCGCAGCATCGGTCGACTGCTGTTTCGTCGCTTGTGGCCGCCTCGACGGCTACTTCGAAACGAACCTCAAATCGTGGGACATCATGGCGGGTGGGCTGATCGCCAGCGAAGCGGGTGCTGTGTCGAGTGACTTCAACGGCGGCCCATCTCGTCCAAACGAGTTCCTTGTTGCGGCCCCCGGAATCCACGCTGACCTGCTCCAACTCATCAAGAATCATGTCTGATCTCAACCGTTTCGTCGATTGATCAAGATTCACCGGTGGAATCGGGCATCATAGGGATCGATGGGTACTCGCATTCTTGCCGTGGAAGACGACGAACGAATCCGTTCCGCGGTCAAACTCGCTCTGGAAGACGAGGGCTGGACCGTCGACGGTGCAGCCAGTGGCGAGGCGGCGATCGAGCTGTTTCTGCAAACGTCACCCGATGTGGTGCTGATCGACATCATGCTGCCGGGCATCGACGGGTTCGAACTGTGCCGCACCATTCGCAAGACCAGCGACGTACCTGTCGTCATGGTCACCGCCCGCAACGACACCCACGACATCGTCGCAGGCCTCGAGGCTGGCGCAGACGACTACCTCACCAAGCCCTTCGCCACCAAGGAATTGTCTGCCCGAATTCGGGCCTTGCTGCGTCGGGTGCGCCCTTCGTCACCATCTCATGAGCGGCTCGTGTTCGGCGACCTGGAGTTGGTGCCCGAAGAGGGCAAGGTGCTTCGTAACGGCGAAGAGGTTCACCTCACCAAAACAGAGTTTCGGCTTCTGTGCGAGCTCGCGGAGAACCCGGGCAAGGTGTTCAGTCGCGAGTTGCTGCTCGACAAGGTGTGGGGGTACGACTACTTCGGTGACGGGCGCTTGGTCGACGTGCACGTTCGGCGTTTGCGCACCAAAGTCGAGGTCGACCCGGCCAACCCGCGCCACGTGGTCACGGTTCGAGGGCTCGGCTACCGGCTGCAGACGTGACCGCCCCGACCGCAGAAGAGTCGGCGGTCCCTGCTACACGACGACAATGGGGCTTGCGCCGCCGAATTCTGCTGATCTTCACCCTTGGCTCGCTCTTTCTGTCACTCTTTCTGGCGGTGATCACGTACGGCTTCTCCCGCGCCAGCGTGCTGCAACAACGCGAGAACACGGCGCGCGAACTCGCTGCCGGCAACGCCGCTGTCGTCGCCGAGTCGCTTCGAAGCAATCCAACGAACGCACGCCCGGCGTTGGAACGGCTGTCTGATCGGGGCGTGCTCCGTCCGCTGGTGTGGTACAACGGAACCTTTTCTCCGCTCGACCCTGCGTTCGACAGCCCCCAGCTACCGCCAGGGCTGGAAGACCGGGTGATCAACGACTTGGTACCAGCGATGATGATCGGGCAGGTCGGCGACGAACTCACGCTGGCCGTTGGCTTTCCTTTGGACCGAAACAGTGCGTACTTCGAGTTCTTCAGTCTTGAAGAGGTCAACGACGCCCTGCAATCGGTGCAGTTGTCGCTCATCCTCGGCACCATGATCACCACGGCCTTAGGGGTGTTGGCGGGCACGTTCGCAGCCCGACGTGCCGTGCGACCGCTCGGCGTGGCGGCCACCGCCGCCAAGGCCATCGCTGGCGGGCGGCTCGATACCCGACTCGAGCCCACCGACGACCCTGACCTGAGTGTGTTGGCGAGCTCGTTCAACGACATGGCATCGGCCTTGCAGACACGCATCGAACGCGACACCCGATTTGCATCAGACGTCAGCCACGAACTCCGTTCGCCGTTGATGACGCTGTCGGCATCGGTGGAAGTGATGGACGCCCGGCGAGACGAAATGCCCGAACGCGCCCAGGCAGCACTCGATCTGTTGAAGAGCGATGTCACCCGCTTCAAGGGCCTCGTGGAAGACCTGTTGGAGATCAGCCGATTCGACGCTGGCGCCGTGCGGCTGCACAAGGAAGAGCTGCTCGCCGCCGAGTTCGTTCGCCAGGCGGTTGCGGTGTCCAGCCGACCCGACACGCCTGTTGCCGTGTCACCACGCGCCGAGATGGTGTTGATCACCGGTGATCGGCGTCGACTCGCACGTGTGATCGCCAATCTCATCGACAACGCGCGATTGCATGGCGGCGATGAGATCGAGGTGTCGATCTCCGAGGTCGACCCCGAAGACGAACCGGTGACGCTGATCCGAATCGCGGTCGAAGACCATGGTGCTGGTGTTCCGGTCGAGGAACGCGAACTGATCTTCGAGCGTTTTGCCCGGGGCGGAGTGGCCGGACGCCGCGCAGGAAACGACGGCGCGGGGCTCGGATTGTCGCTCGTTGCTGAACACGTGCGGATGCACGACGGACGGGTCTGGGTGCAAGATCGCCTCGACGGCGAGCCGGGTGCACGCTTTGTGATCGAACTCAGTGCGGAAGAACTGGTGGACGAGTGATGGGCGTTTCCAGAGGTGGAGCCGTCGGGTCAGGGTTGGCCGTGCTCATGTTGCTTGTGGGGTGCGGCATTCAAACCGATTCTGCGCCACGCGACATCCCGGTCGAAGACCTCGTCGCGGAACAAGACGCAGAGACGGGCTCCAGTGCGTCGGGCGCCGACCGCATTTTCCTGGTTGCCCCTGGAGACGAAGACAAGCTGAGCTCGGTACCGCGCAACGCTACATCCCGCCAGAATCTCATTGAAGTTCTGTTGCTCGGCCCCAACGCCGAGGAACTCGAGGCCCAATGGGTGTCGAACATCCCGTCGGCTACCGAAGTGCTGTCGACACGTTCACAAGGCAACGTCTTCACGATCGACCTCAGCCGCGACCTGATCGGCCTCACTGGAGGGCCGCTCGCCCAAGCGGTCGCTCAGATCGTGTACACCGCCAGCGAACTCGACGGCGTTGAAGCCGTGCAGATCACCGTCGAAGGAGAGTCGTTACCGTTCCCGAAAGGCAACGGAGACTCAACCACCGGTCAGCTGCGGGTGTACGACTATCCGGGCTTCGTCATCACGGCGCAGCCCGATTACCCAGCGCTCAGCGCCAGCGGCTGACCCGGCGAGCCACACCAGACGAGCCAAACCCGACGAGCCACGGTCGGCCACGGGCAGTCAGGCAAAGAAAAGTTGGGCCACGTCGTCGAACAGGGCGATGTCGACCGGCCGGGTTCGGCCGATCACATCGGCCAGAGGTGTGTGCACGACGCGGTCGCCTCGTAGTGCCACCATGTGACCCCAAGCTCGGGCGTGGACAGCATCTATTGCAGCGACACCGAACCGGGTTGACAGCACGCGATCGAACGCAGTGGGAGTGCCACCGCGCTGCACATGGCCGAGCAGCACCGGCCGAGTCTCGAAGCCGGTCCGTTCGCCTATCTCGGTGGCTACCAGGCTGCCGATTCCTCCCAGCCGCTGATGGCCATATCGATCGACCTCGCGATCGATCGCTTCCAACGTTCCAGCCTTGGGAGTTGCGCCTTCGGCGACGACGACGATGGAAGCGAAACGGCCGCGTTGGTGACGCCGAATGATGCGCTCACACACTTCGTCGATGTTGAACGGCCGTTCCGGAATGAGGACCACGGCCGCTCCCCCGGCGATGCCGGCGTGGGTGGCGATCCATCCGCTGTGGCGACCCATCACCTCGACCACCATCACTCGATTGTGGCTTTCAGCGGTGGTGTGAAGCCGGTCGATGGCGTCGGTGGCGATTTGCACAGCGGTGTTGAAACCGAAGGTGACGTCGGTGCCCTCGATGTCGTTGTCGATGGTTTTCGGAACACCGATCACATTCATGTCGTGCTCGTGGAACAATTTGCACGCCACGCTGAGCGAACCGTTACCGCCGACCACGACGAGCCCGTCAATGCCCATGTCTGAAATGGTGGCCTGAGTGAGCTCAACGCCGTTCGCTGTATCGAACGGGCTACCGCGTCGGGTGCCGAGCACGGTGCCGCCCTTGGGTAACGACCCCCGCATCGTCTCCACGGTCAGCGGCATCATTCGGCGTTCCATGACTCCGTCCCAAGCGTCACGGAACCCGACCACTTCATCGCCGTAGTGCCGCTCGGCCTTACGAACGATGGCGCGCAACACTGCGTTCAGCCCGGGGCAATCGCCGCCACCAGTGAGCACTCCAACTCGCACGAGCCGAGCCTACGCGACCGGGGCGGCACTCCCAGACCACAGGAAGATGGGGTCGGCCCCCTTCTTGCTGTTAACTGTGGCATGGCTTGGGACTCAACTCGACCAGTTCCGTGGAAACGACTCATTCGCGAGTGGCTGATCTACGTCGGGCTCATGGCCATCGTCTTCCTGATCTTCATGCGCGACAACTCGTTGGCGGGCATCATGCTGGGACTGCTCGTCAGCGGGCCGCTGTACATCGCGTTCGGTGCCGTGCTGGCGAAGTTCGGCTACACCCGTAAGACGATGAAGCAGCTACGCACGGATACGCCTGATCAAAGCACCACAGCAACGTCGACTTCGGCTGCCATCGACGGCCCCAAGCCGAAGGCCGCTCCCACCAAGCGAACCAGCGGATCCACCGCTGGCCGTCCCGCCAACAAATCTGGGGCTCAACGCTCCAAGCGCCGCTGACCACACGCTGATTTCTGCTGGCCGACTACCGTCTGGCCCGTGACAGACACCTGTGTAATCGCGATCGATGCTGGCACCACCGGTGTGCGCAGCAGAGCCGTCTTTCCAGATGGTCGCCCAGCCGTGGCCGCATATCGGGAGTTCACCCAGATCTACCCGCAACCCGGTTGGGTGGAGCATGACGCCAACGAGATCTGGCAAGTCGTCGTCGAAACGTTGACGGAGGTCGTCGGGAACGTAGGCCAATCGAACGTAGCGGCCATTGGCATCACGAATCAGCGGGAGACCGTGGTTGCCTGGAACCGCACCACCGGTCGGCCGTACGGCACCGCCATCGTCTGGCAAGACCGACGCACGGCCGCCAGGTGCGAAGAGTTGGCGCCTCATCTCGATCTGGTCCGCACGACCACCGGTCTCGTGCTCGACCCCTACTTCTCGGGCACCAAGTTCGAGTGGTTGCTGAGCGAACGAGGCATTCCCATCGACGATGAGCTCGCGCTGGGCACGATCGATTCGTGGCTGATGTGGAACCTCACCGGAGGCGTCACCCATGCCACCGACGTCACCAACGCAAGCAGGACGATGTTGTTCGACATCCGGTCCAGACAGTGGAGCGCTGAGCTGTGCGATCTGTTGCACGTTCCCGATCGCTGCGCTGCCCACGGTGCAGGCCTCGAGTGGTCGCTTTGGCATCACGAGCGATCGGTGTGGCGCACCGGCTGGAATCCCGATCAGCGGCGTCGCCGGAGACCAGCAGGCGGCCCTGTTCGGCCAAGCGTGCTTCCACGCCGGCATGGCGAAGAACACGTACGGCACGGGCAGCTTTGTGTTGCTCAACGTGGGTGCCGATTGCCCACCGCCGACCGAAGGCATGCTCACCACGATCGCGTGGGAACTTGCCGACGGCACTGTCGCGTACGCGCTGGAGGGAGCGGTGTTCGTCACCGGCGCGGCGATCCAATGGCTTCGTGACGGGCTGGGCATCATCTCGAAATCTTCAGACATTGGGCCGCTCGCCGACTCGGTCCCCGACGCAGACGGTGTCTACGTGGTGCCGGCATTCACCGGCCTCGGCTCGCCGTGGTGGGACCCGTACGCACGAGGAACCATCGTGGGCATCTCCCGCGGTACCACGCGGGCGCATATCGCCCGAGCGGTCGTCGAATCGATCACCTACCAAGTGCGTGATGTGGTCGACGCCATGGTGGCTGCCAGCGGCACTCCCGTGTTCGATCTACGAGTCGATGGCGGCGCTGCGGTGATGGATTCGATGCTGCAGATGCAGGCCGACCAACTGGGAGTCACCGTCCGTCGACCCGTCGATCAGGAGACCACGGCATTGGGGGCCGCGTTCCTCGCCGGCTTGGCCGAAGGTGTGTGGCCAGACCTCGCATCCATCGAAGCCTCGTGGCAGCTCGACGCTACATTCACCCCTTTGGCAGACCGAGCAGCCGCCGACGCCACCCACGCCCAGTGGCTACGAGCAGTAGACCGCAGCAGAAACTGGGCCGCTCCGTAGGGTTCGGCGCGTCATCAATTACCGAGCAGAGTGTCGGCAATTCTGGCGTAGAGATCGAGGCGGACTCGTTCCCTGTCGTGCACCGGGTCGATCAGGACGGCCCGCGGCCAGCCACATGGCAGACGTGGGCAGGTCAGACCACAGCAGTTCGCTCGAAGTCGCGTGCGGGTCGCCCAGATGTCGGCTCCCAGCCAGCAGCGACGACACCCAATCGGGCGACGGCGCCGGCCCGGTAGACGCGACCACATCTTGGCCGCGCACAAGCATGGCCCAGGTCGACTCGGTGAGGCGCGACACTCCGTCGACAACGTTGCGAGGCCGGTTGGCGAGGTCAGATTCAGCAAGTTCGGCGGCCAGCGACAGCGCCAAGAGTCCACCGTCGGTGTGATCGGCCGAGGTCGGCCGAACATGCTCGACGGAGACACCGTCGATGGCATGCACCTCGTTGACCATCAACTCGACCACCGACTCGTCTGCCAAGGCGACCACCAGTTCGTCGATGACGCGGCCCCCGCCAACTTCGAGGATCTCGATGCCGAGCACGTCGCCTTTGACCGCGCCGATACGGCTTGCTACCTGACCGAGGGCACCAGGACGGTCGGGAAGCCACACGCGAACGACGACGGTATGCACGAGAGGCAGGCTAGGGCACCGTCTGTGTCTGCCGTGTGACGATGCGGTCACCTACAAGTTTCGTCGGCCGAGTTCCGTCGCTCGGTGCCGTCACCCGGGGCTCAGCCGAGTTTGGTGAGGCCGCGTCGCAGATTGCGCACCGCCTGTTGGATGCGCTTCTCGTTCTCGATGAGTGCGAACCGCGCGATAGCCCTCACCGCCAGGGCCAAACCCGACGCCTGGTGACAACGCAACGTCGCAATCGTTGACGACCATTGAACAGAACTCCACCGAGCCCATTTCTGCATACGGCTCGGGGATCGGTGCCCACACGAACATCGTGCCGCCCGGCTTGGGAATGTCCCACCCGATGCGACCCAAGCCATCGATCAGCGCATCGCAGCGGCTCTCATAGATCGCACAGATCTCTTTCGGGTAGTCGGCTGCCTCGTTCAAGGTGACGGTGGCGGCGATCTGGACCGGCTGAAACATGCCGTAGTCGAGGTAACTCTTCAGTTTCACGAGTGCCTGAACGACCTCTTGGTTTCCGACGAGGAACGCCGAACGCCAGCCAGCCATCGAGAAGCTCTTGGTCATCGAGTACTGCTCGACGGCAACTTCTTTGGCACCTTCGGCTTGCAGGATGCTGGGTGGCTTCACACCGTTGAAACCGATGTCCGCGTAAGCAAAGTCGTGTACCACGATCATCTCGCGCTCACGACAGAAGTCGACGACGCGCTGCATGAACGGCAAGTCGACACACGCGCCGGTGGGGTTGTGCGGGAATGAAATCACCAGCACACGCGGCTTCGGCCACCCCACGTTGTAGGCCGTGTGCAGGTTGTCGAAGAAGTCGTCAGCGAAGTTCTCGCGCGCTTCCGGGTGTGAGAGGCCCTTCATCGGCACTTGGCGAAGATCTGCTCCAGCAAACAGTGGCCCGTACATGTGAATCGGGTAGCTGGGGCTGGGCACGATCGCCGCGTCTCCACGGTCGAGCAGAACCCACATGAGGTGGCTGAAGCCCTCTTTCGAACCGATGGTGTTGGTGATCTCCAACTCGGGGTCGAGCACCACGTTCCAGTTGTCGAGGTAGTACTTCGCCATCGCCTCTCGCAGCTTTGGCAAGCCGCGGCTGAGGGAATAGCGATGGTTGCGCGGGTTTCTAGCCGCTTCGGCGAGCTTCTCAACAGCGATATCGGGCGACGGAATGTCTGGGTTGCCGAAACCGAGGTCGATCACGTCGGCGCCTGCCCGGCGTGCCTCGATCTTCAACGTGTTGATGATCGTGAACACATACGGCGGCAAGTTCGAAATCCGACGAAACTCCATAGGTGGAGAACGCTATCCGTTCAGACATCATGGCGTCGTGAACAAGACACCCAGTGAAGGCTGCATCTTCGTCGTCATCGAAATTCCGCGTGGCAGCCGCAACAAATACGAAATCGACCACGACGGGGGCCGCGTCTTCCTCGACCGACGTCTGTTTACTGCGACCACCTACCCGGCCGATTACGGCTTCGTGCCCGAAACGCTCAGCGGCGACGGCGACCCCCTCGACGCACTCGTCCTCCTCGAAGACCCCGTCTATCCGGGTGTGTGGGTGGAAGCCCGGCCTGTCGGCGTGTTGTACATGCGCGACGAGGCCGGCGAAGACGCCAAACTCATCTGCGTCCCACCGAAAGAGCCGCGCTGGGCCAACGTGCACGACATCAATGACCTCACACCCCAGTTGAGGGCCGAGATTCAGCACTTCTTCGAGGTCTACAAGGCCCTCGAGCCCGACAAGTATTCATCGGCGGAAGGCATGGCCGGTCGCGAAGCGGCATGGAACGAAATCAACGCGGCCAGAGCCAACTACGTCCCCAACCACTGACACGGTTTGTGTCAGGCACAAACCGTGTCTGATGCACCGTGCGGTGTAGATGGTTCCTGACACGGTTTGTGCCTGACACAAACCGTGTCAGGTGTGGACGGTGTGAAGCAGGGCTGCTCCTACCGCTCCGGCCTGTTCGTTCCAATGGGCGAACGCCACATGGGGCATTGGCCGTAGCTCAGGCTGGTAAATCAGCTCGCGGAACCACTTCTTGACCGGGTCGAGGTACAGGTCGGAACCGGCGGCCAACCCGCCACCGAGCACGAACATTTCGGGGTCGAGGACGTTGGTGAGGTTCACCAAACCAAGCGCAACCCACCGACCGAAGTCGTCGATCACAGCGAGCGCGTCGGCGTCACCCTCGCGAGCGGCCTGTTGCACCATTTCTCCGCGCACCGCCTCGGGATCTCCGCCGGCGATCTGCAACACCCGGCTGACCCGACGCCCCACTGCTGCTTCCCGGGCCAGACGGGCGAGGCCAGATCCTGACGCGTAACGTTCCCAACAACCGCGCCGGCCGCAGGGGCATGGTGGGCCGTCTGGGTTCACCACGATGTGGCCGTATTCGCCGGCGAAGCCGTGCTTGCCCCGCTGCAGCTTGCCGCCGGCCACGAGGCC
The DNA here is from genome assembly GCA_963738275.1 of uncultured Actinomycetota bacterium. Lineage (GTDB taxonomy): Bacteria > Actinomycetota > Acidimicrobiia > Acidimicrobiales > Ilumatobacteraceae > Ilumatobacter. The sequence continues at coordinate 101,395 of CAVTVY010000013.1, read as the reverse complement.
GCCACCGATGCCGGTTCCAAGGGTGACCAGCACCATGTCTGTCGCTCCCTTGCCTGCGCCAAACAGCCACTCTGAGACCGCCGCGCACGTTGCATCGTTGTCGACGTGGACGTGGTGCCCGAGTCGATCACCGAGCAAACCAGCCACATCGAAATCCGCGACTCCATCGAGGTTTGGTGCAGCCCTCAGCACACCCTCGCGTGTGACGAGCCCGGGCACGCCGACGCCGAGTGCGTCGTACGGGCCGAGCGACGTGGCGAGTTCGGCGAGCGTCTCGATGAGCTTGGGCAGGCTGCCAACGCCCCGCGGCGTCGGCCGCCGATCGGTGGCAACAACTTGGCCACGTTGGTCGAGGGCAACACCAAGAGCCTTCGTTCCACCAACATCGATGCCGACGCTGATGCCGGTGGAACCACCAGTTCCGGTCACGCCTCGGCGAATGCCTTCATCTCGCGAATTGCGTTCAAAATTCGGCGCTCGGCGCGGCGCTTGACAAAGCCGGGTAGCGGGACAACCAGTTCGATCTCAAGGTCGTACTGCACCTCGGTGCTGGACTCACCATCGGCTCTGAAGGTGAAGGCACCTTCGATCGACCGTTGGATGTCGCCTTTCACCATGGTCCAGGCGAGTACTCGGGGTGCGTGGTCGTACTGGTACGCAAGGGTGTAATGCGTGCTGCGTCCTAGCGCCGACGTACGGAATTCGACCGTGGTGGGTCGGCCATTTGCGTCGCGATCGGCAACGATGACGTCTTTCACATCGTGGGCCCACACTGGGTAGCGCTCGATGTCGAGGGCGATCTGCCACACCTGTTCGAGTGGCGCCGAAATCGTGATGGTGTCGGTCGCGGTGTCAGCCATGCTCTGCATTCTGCCCGATTTCGGCCGGCGAATTGCGGACAACAGCCCTGGTCTTGAACGTGCCGAAGTAAGACGCCCACAACCCATTGAGGCCGAAGCCGAGCATAGGCACGAGGAAACCGACCGCAAGTGACGAACCTGCGCCGCCAGATGGGCCCTCCGGGCGAACGAGTGTGGTGACCAAAGCAACGATGAATTGGAATGCCAAAGCCGTCAACATCGTGCGACGGACTGCCTTGGGGATTGCATCGCCGAGCAATAAATACAACTGGGAAACAGCGATGTCTTCAGTACGGCTGCGCTGAACGGCATTCCAGTAGGACCACAAGAATGCAAACACTCCAATGGTGAACAGCACCATCGCGGTAACGGCACCGATCCACTGCGCTGTCGTGGAAAACGACCAGGCGGCGTACACGGCGGTGACACCGAAGACTCCCGTGAGCCAGACGTCTGCCTGAACGATGGCGTTGCGCGCGTTCACGAGGTCAGGCTACGCCGAGTGCGACGCCCAATCGCTTCGCCAGGAGGTCGTAGGAAAACTCCTCGACGGCGCGCTGGCGAGATGCTGTCGCCATCGATGCGCGCAACGTGTCGTCGTCGAGCAACCGCCGAAACGCTGCGACCGCTGCGTCGACGTCGTCGGACGGGTCGATCACCAAGCCCGTCACGCCATGAGCCACAGCTTCGGCGGCACCTCCGCTTTGCCCGGCCACCTGCGGCACTCCGCACGCAGCGGCTTCGACGAAGACGATGCCAAAGCCTTCTTGTTCGAGCCCACCCCAACGGTTGCGGCACAGCATCGTGAACAGATCGGCACACCCGTACACGAGTGGCAAGTCGTCGAACGGCACGCGTCCCAAGAAGATCACCGGCGCATCCAGTTCCTCCGCCAAACTGCGGAGTCGCCCATCCTCCCTACCGCCGCCGGCGATTGCGAGCACAGCGTCGGGATGGGTACGTCGCAGCCTCGCAACGGCCTTGATCGCGGTGTCGAAACCCTTGCGAGGCACAAGACGCGACACCGCTGCGATCACTTGAGCGTCAACTGGCAGCCCAAGGTGCTCACGAGCAGCGCGCCGTTCAGATTCGCTCAGCGGCCGGAACCGCTCTGTGTCTACACCAGGCGGAACGATGGTTGTCGGTAGCTCGCGACCAGCGGCGAGATTCGCTTCGTGACTGGCGTATTCGCCTGCAGAAATGACGTGGCGGGCGCGCCGCAAGACGTAGGCGAGGGCCTGTTTGCTGCCCGGCAGACGGCCCGGAATTGTGACTTCGGCACCGTGCAACACCACGTCGTAGGGCAGATTCAGCGAAGGCCCGATGAGCCCCAACGGAACCGCAGGATCGAGAACGACGAGTTCGGCACCGAATCGTTCGGCGAGTTCATTGACCCGCCGCACCATGAAGGTATGCGGCAACAGTGCGGGCTCACGAACGCGTTCGATGAGGTACGGCTGCTCCGCATCGAACTCTTCGGTGCCCGCGTACGGGCTCGTCAACACGGCAAACGACTCGGGCGGCAATCGCCGCCACCACTCCCACAACAGCGACTGAATGCCGCCGATCTTGGGAGGGAAGTCGTTGGTGACGAGGATGTGCTTCATACGTCGAAGGTTCAGCTGTGCCGGTTCTCACTAGGCGAGATGTCAACCCGAGTTGGTGTGCAGCCCATTCTGCGTGCTCGCGCAAGACCGCATGGGGATGCTGGCGATAACTCTCGATCAAGCCGATCACCCGACGATCACTGGCGTTCCCCGTGTTCCCCAGCACAATCAGCGCGTTTCGCCGCCACCACGTGGGGTCGCGATCGGCCAGATACCACCGGCCATGGCGATCGATCAACTGCTCATCGGTCGATTCGAGCAGTTCGCATACGTCTACCCATGCCTGCACTGCTTCGTCGGCAGCGACCGTGACACGATGCTTTCCTCCCAACCGAACAGATGGCGGGCACACGGTTTGGCAGTCGTCGCATCCGTACAGTCGATCGCCCAGTGCTGTTCGGAACTCCACGGGGAACGACCCGGGCTTCTGTGCCAGCCAAGCCAGGCATTTGTTCCCGTCGACGACGCCGGGTGCCACGATGGCACCCGTCGGGCAGCCGTCGAGACATCGCCGACACGGGCCGCATCCGTCGCCCACGGGCGTGCTGACCGGCAGTTCCAGAGTCGTCACAATCGACCCGAGAACGAAGAAGCTGCCTGCGCCCGGCACCAAGATGTTGGCGTTCTTGCCGAACCAGCCGATTCCACCGAGGTACGCGACCTCGCGATCAACCAGCGAATTGTCGTCCGCGAACGCGACGGCGCGCTCCCCCGACCGACGGATGTACCGAGCGACGTCTCGCAAGGCTGCTCGCAACGGCGCGTAGTGGTCGATCCATGCGTACCGGCCAACGCTGGCGAACGGGCCGTCACCGGCGGGCGGCTTCGTCGGTTCGTCGGCGAGTCGATACGGACGCGCGGCGACGATGACGGACTGTGCCCCTGGAACGGCGTGCTGCGGGTCGGTGGAGCGGTCTGGGTTCCGGTAGGTGAAGCCCATCCCAGCGGCCAGACCTGCGTCTTTGCGGGCGTGCAGGGCGGTTCTGGCACGGTCCAACACACTCGCTGGTGCCACGCCGACGTGCTCGATCCCTCGGTCGTGCAGCATGCGAACCAGGTCGTCCCACGTGGGTGTGACAACGGGAACAGGGCGTCGCACCACGGGGGAAGCGTATGCGCAACGTCGGCCAGCCAGCGTGCTTTCAACTGGCACGTTTGTCAGCTGGCAATGTGAAACTTCAGCAGCGGCACCAGGCCTGCTCGACTGAACAGTTGAACGACGCGCTCTTGGTCGACATCGAGTTCCAACTCTTGGTCAACGGCATCGGCACCCAACACGAACGTCACGACACAGTCGGCACACGCAGTCGTGCCGTGCATGGTGCAGTCGCTGCACGAAATGGACAAGCTCATACGTCACATCATGACGAATGGGTGTCACAGCCCTGGCCAACTGAATCTGACGAATGGGGTCAGACACCTCTCGTCAGAATTCTGACGAGAGGTGTCTGACCCCATTCGTCAGGTTGGTGGTTGGAGGCGTTGGAGGAATCGCACGGCTGCGTCGGCGCTCTCGCTTCGCCACAGGGCAACCGGGTCTACTGGCCCAGACCGAGCCAGATCACTCCTCAGCGCCTGTGACAAACGCGACGTGTGCTCGAGTTGGGCTGCGAGCATGTCGGCCACATCGATGCTGCAATGCGAGGCCAGCACCAGCTTCAGCAACAATTCACTTCGCAGGTCACGCAGATGTTCGACTGGCGTGCGTACCCAACCACGGAACTGTGAACGTCCCGCCCTGGTCGCCGCGAGCACCGTGCGATTCGGCCCCGCCAAGCCAGGCTCTTGGGCGATGGGAACAACGAACCCGCGCGCCACCAGTTGGTCGAGCGAGCGATAGGTCAACGGCCGCGACAACGACCAGACGCGACCAATATCGGCGCCCGGGGTGAGGTGTGCGGCGATCGCGAAACCATGCAGCGGCGACGGATAGAGCACGCCGAGGCACGCCCACTCCCCGAGTAGCAGATCATCTGGATTGTTGCGCTGCATCACTCATTGCCTCCCGTGACACGTCGTCCGGTGACATGTCGTTCATTCGGGTCGTTGAGCAGGTCGTTCATTCGGGTCGTTCATTCAGATGGGATATGTGCGGATGTCGGTGGCCTTGACGGTGGCGATGACTGACTCTCCTGGTCGCAGACCGAGGGTCTCCACGGCACCGACGGTGATCTCGGCGGTGAGTGGCAACTGCCCCACCAAGCCCACTCTCACCCGTTCACCGAGCGGGTCGATGTCGCTCACAATGCACGGCCAGGAGTTGCGTGCGCTGCTGCTCGACGGTTCTCGGGCGATCGTGATCGCTTGCGGCCGAATGGCTGCGAACGACGTGCCGGGTTCGGCGTCGGCAACGACGATCTGAGTGCCGTTCGACGTGACCAGAACGTGATCGCTCACGATGCCAGAAACGAGGTTGACACCGACGAGGTCGGCGACGTACCTCGAACGTGGATGGGCGGTGACGGCTGCGAGCGTGCCGACTTGCACGACTCGACCGTTCTCGAGAATGGCGACACGATCAGCGAGGGCGTACGCATCGATGGGATCGTGAGTGACCAACACTCGCGCTCCTCCGAAGTTCTCCAGATGTTGCCGCATGTCGCGTCGGACGTCGATTCGGGTGCCAGCATCGAGCGCCGCCAGCGGCTCGTCGAGCAGCAACACTCGCGGCTCGCAGATCAACGCCCGGGCCAGCGCCACCCGTTGCGCTTGACCACCTGAGAGCTCCCCTGGTCGAGCACCGCCGTAAGCCTGCAGACCCATTCGGTCAAGCCATGCAACAGCTGCGGCGCGCGCCTCACGCTTGGGCGTACCGCGTGCACGAAGGCCGAACGCCACATTTTCCACAGCATCGAGATGAGGGAACAGCAGGTAGTCCTGGAACATCGCTCCGACCGACCGGCGTTCCGGGTTGACGAAGACACCCGCTGCTGGATCATCGAGCGTCTCACCGTCGAGGACGATCGACCCATCATCGAGCGCCAACAGCCCGGCGATGACGCGCAACAGCGTCGACTTGCCAGACCCGTTAGGTCCAAGCACCGCGAGAACTTCACCGGGCGCCACGTCGAGCTGCACGTCGAGGGTGAAGTTGCCGAGACCCGACCTGTGCGTCGAGAACGAGGCTCATGTCACCGGCTGCCTGGCGGCTCCGAGCCATCGGTCGCGTAGACCTACCAACACTGCAAACGAGATGGCAATCATCATCAGGCTGAGGATCAGCGCCTCGTCTGGGTCGGTCTCGAGCGCAAGGTATGTCGCCAGCGGCATGGTCTGCGTCGTACCCGGGAAGTTGCCAGCGAACGTCAGAGTGGCGCCAAACTCACCAAGCGCTCGCGCCCAGGCCAGCACCGCCCCTGCCACCAATGCCGGGCGAATCGCGGGCAATGTCACCCGACGAAACGCGTACCAACGCCCGGCGCCGAGCGTTCTGGCGGCGTCACCGAAGCGTGGATCGATCTGACGCAACGCGGCTTCGACCGTGATCACCAAGAAGGGCATTGCTACGAAGGTTTGAGCAACCACCACGCCCCAGGTCGTGAACGGCAGTCGAAATCCGAACCATCGGTCGAGGTATTGGCCGAACAATCCTCGCCTGCCGAATGAAAAGAACAGCGCGACGCCACCCACCACCGGAGGCAGCACCATAGACAGGGTGCACAGTGCGCGAACGAATCGGCGCCCGGGAAAGGCGACGGTGGCCAGTAGCCAAGCCAACGGAACGCCAAAGAGAACCGAAACGACGGTGGCAGCGAGTGATGTTCGCAAGGACAACCACAGCGCTTGACGAACCGACTGCTGCCGGAGAATGTCGAGCGCCGAACCCCATGGCGCTCGCCACAAGAGCCCCAGGAACGGTAGGGCGAAGAACGCGATCGCTACCACGGCGAGCGCAACAGCGGGAGCTGGGATTGGCGTTTGACCTCTTCGGCGGGGCGAAGTCATGGCGACGTGAATCCGAAACCGTTCAGAATCTGCTGCGCTTCATTGCCAAGGACGAACTCGACGAACGCAGCACCCGCTACCGGGTTTGGAGCGCCGGATGTCACCGCCATCGGGTATTCAGCGACGACGTTGATGTCGGCGGGGATCTCGACACCTGCGGCGTCGTCTCCCGCGGCGAAGACATCGGTGGTGTACGCGATGCCTGCGTCGGCTTCGCCGAGAACGACCTTGTTGACCACCGCTTTGACGTTCGCCTCGTACGAGTCGGGGGTTGGTGCGATGTTGGCGTTGGCGAAGATTTCGGCACCGTAGGCGCCGCACGGCACCTCTACGGCACACATCACCAAGATGAGATCGTTGTCGACGAGGTCGGCAACACCAGCAATGCCCAGCGGATTGCCCGGAGCAACGATGATCGCAGCCGCGTTGTGGGCGAACACCGTCGGCGCGGTGGCGTTCCCGGCATTGGTGACCTTCGTCATGTTGTTGATATCGGCCGACGCAAACACGTCTGCTGGCGCACCCTCATTGATTTGGACGGCAAGCTCTGACGACGCCGCAAAGGCGAACGTCACATCCACGCCCGGGTGCGCTGCCTCGAACGCCTCGCCAATCGCCTCGAAGGCGCCGCTCAGCGATGCTGCGGCGAACACAGTGATCTCGCCTTGAAGCGAACCGTGAAGTGAATCTTGGGGCGGTTGGTCGTCGATGTCAGCCTCATCGGTTCCGCACGCCGCCAATGACACGATCGCTGCCCCAACCATTGCCCCAACCACCAAGGAGAGGATTCGGCGGCGAGTCACGCACCCCACACTAGTCACCAGCTGACTATTCAGCCTCAACAAGCGCAGAGGGATGGGGCGGCAGGAGCCGAGTGTCAGGCAAGCGACAGCAACTGGTCGCTGAACATGGTGTTCGCCCCCATGGCGCGGACATCACGAACGATCTCTTGGTCGCTCGTGACGACCACCACGGGTCGAGTGTTCGGCAGCCGACGCACCTCGTCACGAATCACGTCGTCGGCGGTCACCCCAGCGGGCGAATACATCACTCGAACCACGCGCCTACCGTCGGCGGTAGCCCCAATGACGTCTGCTCCATCGAAGACGACCGTGATATCGCTGCCGAAACGGCGCGCCATGTTTTCGATGACGTCGAGGAGAACCACTCGCTGGCCGGCGAGATCCAGCTTCGGCCAGGCGAGTTTGGCGACGTTGTATCCGTCGATCAGAACCGAGGCGCCAGATCGCAACAAGAACTCGGCCGCAGTGGCGGAGCTACCAAGCACACCGCCGGGCAGTGACAGAGCACGCCGTTCGGCAGGCCGTCGCGCCGCCCCAACCTCGGTAGACGCAGAGAGGGCAGCGAGTTGAGCGGCGAGTGCCTCCGCAGTTGCCGCGAGTCGACCCAACTCCGAGCGGTCTGCGACTTCATCGGCTCGATGGGACAGAACGTCGTCTCGCACGTGCTCGGCATCGTGCTGTGCGTGTTGCGCGTCGCGCATAGCGACTTCGGCGGCTGCAACGCGCGACACCGCTGCGGCTTCGCGGTCACGGGAATGACGCAGTTCGTTGCGAACATCGATCAGCTCTGTCCTCATGGTGGCGATTTCGTCCCGGAGTTTCACCACATCTGATCGAAGACCCTCGATCACCAAGTCGCGCTGGCCAACCGATTGGGCCAGGGCCACGACTTCGGCTTGTGCGCGCGCCGCCACGGATGCCGCAGCTTCACGACGTTTCTCGGAACGCCGCAACTGCGTCGCAAGGTCGGCTTCGGCAGCCGCAGCATCGACGTTCGCTACCAGTTCGTCAATCTGTGCCTGCCAACCATCGGGGCGCTGCAACCACACCATGCCAACGGCGTCGACCAATTCGGGCACGGCGCCGCGTCCGAGGCGCTGTCGAAAGTCGTCGTCGCCTTCAACCACGCGTCGCAGCGCCGGCAGCGAGGCGGTGGGAACTCGCTGTTGCTTCATGAATGGTCGCAGCCCAGCGGGGAACTTCATCGGCGGCTTCAGCTTCTGCCCCTCGTTCGCCATGAGCAGTGCGAACTCCAACGCCGACCGCAAGTGGCGGTGGTCGATCGAAGCTGCCATCAGCACACCATACAACGCCGGGTGAGATCCGGAATCGAACGAATGTTCTTGACGCGAACGTATGTTCGTGATTGGATCACCGTCCATGAAAGTGCAGCCATGAAGGTGCGGGGATGACGGTTCAGCTGGTTGGGCAGCGCAGCTTCGACGATCTTGGTACGCCGTTACGAGAGGCGACTTTCTGCGTTCTCGACTTCGAGACCACGGGCGGCAATCGCAACGAAGACACCATCACCGAGATCGGTGTCGTCAAGGTTCGAGGCGGCGAATGCATCGGCAGGTTTCACACGCTGGTCAATCCCGGCCGAGCCATTCCGCCCCAGATCACCATGCTCACCGGCCTCACCGATGCCATCGTCACCAACGCGCCCCGCATCGAAACCGTGCTGGGGTCGCTGATGGACTTCCTCGGCGACGCCGCCTTCGTCGCCCACAACGCTTCATTCGACCTCGGATTCCTACGGGCCGCACTGGCCCGCGACGAGCGCGCCGACTACCGACCGGTCGTCGTCGACACCGCCGCGCTCGCCCGTCGTCTCGTGCGCGACGAGGTGCCCAACTGCAGATTGTCGACGTTGGCCTCTCGGTTGCGGCTCGATCATCAGCCCAGTCACCGCGCCCTCGACGACGCTCTCGCCACCACCGACCTCTTGCATTACCTCATCGAGCGCGCCACCAAGCTCGGCGTCATCGGGCTTGACGATCTGGTGACGCTTGCCAAGCTCGCCGGGCACGCCAACGCAAGCAAGCTCACGCTCACGACCCACCTGCCGCGAAGCCCAGGTGTGTACATGTTTTGCGGTGCGCGCGACGAGGTGCTCTACGTCGGCAAGGCCACCAATCTTCGTCAACGGGTTCGCAGCTATTTCGGGAACGAGGATCGTCGACGCATCGGGCCGATGCTGCGCGAGATGCAACAGATTCGTCACCTGGAACTGGCCGATCCCCTCACCGCGGAAGTGATCGAGTCGCGCCTGATCGCACGGCTACTCCCCCGTTACAACCGTGCGGGCACCCGAGCAGACAAGTATTGCTACGTCCGTCTCGACGCCGACTCGGCTTGGCCAAGACTCGCAGTGGTGAAGACACCATCGCCAACCGGAGTTCACCTCGGGCCGCTGCCGTCGCGTGCCCAGGCGGCACTCGTGGTCGAGGCGTTCCAGTCGGCGCTGCCCCTGCGCCGCTGTTCGACCAAACTCACCGTGAACTACGTCGTGCCCTCTGACGCGACGCCGTGCAGTCCATGCCAGCTGGGCGTGAGCCAATGCCCATGTTCGGGCGATGCCGACGCCACGACATATCTCGCGGCCGTCAACGCCGCCCAACAAGCGTTTGCCGGGTCCCCATCGGTCGTGGTCGATCAGCTCGCCGCACGAATGTTCGGCTTGGCGGCGCAGCAGCGTTTCGAGGAGGCTGCGCTGGTTCGCGACCGGTTGCAGGCGTTGCAGTACGCGCTGCGCCGCCAGCGACTGGTCAATGCGCTCCGGTCTGCCGGGCGATGCGAAGTCCGTCGTGGAGGCACCACGTGGGTGATCGACGACGCACGCCTCGTCGAGGTTGCCATTGCGGGAGAGGTGGGCCGAGCACTACCGGTCGACCCGCCAGTTGCCGCCAGCACCGGAGCCCCCCTGGCCGCCCATCAGATCGACGAGGCACTCTGTCTGGCGCGGTACTTCGACAAGCACGCCAACAGGATCGAAGTGAATGAATGCAGCGGCACATGGCAGTTCCCTCTGCCGCTCGAGCCAGAATTGCGCGTGGAGCGGACCGCCGCCTGACCCACTGATACCGGTCCGCTGTCGCAGTCGCCTCATGCCTCATTACGACAGCACGGTTGCACCGACGGTATCGATGGCGAGCATTTTCGTGTGACCGCTCGGCGGAAGCGCCGCGGCGACAACGTCGACGACGCCTGGCGCGCACAAGGCGACGATGGTGGGGCCGCTACCCGACAACCAAGCGGCCCACGAACCGGCCACGAGTGCCGCTTCCAACGCGGCTGCAGACTCGGGAACCCCTTCCAATCGTTGGGTTTGATGGAGCCGATCTTCTGAACCGAGACGCAGAGCGCCCGTATCGCCCGCAGCCAACGCAGCGACGAACGTTGCCACTCGCCCGATGTTGAAGACTGCGTCGGCGCGCGACACCTGCGCTGTCAAGGTCGCCCTGGAGCGAGCGGTCGACGTCGTCGACGAGTCGGGCACCCAAGCGACGACGGTGGGCATATTGCCAGGCATGAACCCGATCGGCAGTTGCGTCACGGTGTACTTGCCATCAGTCATCACGGCCGCCACGACGCCACCGAAAATCGAGGCGCCGACATTGTCCGCGTGGTGTTCCAGGTCCGCTGTGACGCGGAGCACTTCTTGCCGACCGGCATCAGACAGTTCTCCGTCCCGCTGCACCACGGCGGCCGCCGCACCGCCCACCCGTACCGCGCCGCTGTAGCCCAGACCTCGTGCCATGGGAATCGGTGACTGAACCCACAGCGGACCGACACCACCAAGCCGCCGAAACGCCACCGTGGCGGGATGGTGCTCGTCGGCTGCCATCGCCGAGTCGGGCGGCGCTCCGCATCCCACCGTGGCGTACAGCGACAACGCCATTCCCAGCACGTCGAAACCCGCGCCGAGATTTGCCGAACTTGCCGGCACCCGGACTGCCGTCACGCGGCTTCCTGGGACGCTGTGATCAAACGTTGCAGAGCCAACTCGGCAGCGCCGTCGTCGATCGAGCGACCGGCCAACACGATTCCTTCGGCGAGCGTCGGCGCCGCTCCAGCCACCACGAGACCTGCGCCGGCGTTGAGAACCACGATGTCTCTGTGCGGACCCATAGCTCCGCCGAGTACCGATCGAACCACTGCGGCATTCGTTGCGGGGTCTCCACCAACCAAATCGGCATTGCTCGCCCGCGCCAGCCCATACTCGGCCGGGTCGACCTGAAAGCGGGTGATGTGACCATCGCGGAGTTCGATCACATCGCTGACCGTCGTCGTCGACAGTTCGTCGAGGCCACCACCGTGCACCACCCAGGAGTGCTTGGATCCGTGCGACTTCAAGGTTTCGATCATCCGCTCGGCGAAAGCCCGGTTGGCCACCCCGATCACCTGGCGACGCACGCGTGCCGGGTTGGCCATCGGCCCCAGCAGGTTGAAGACGGTAGGAATACCGACCTCGCGCCGGGACGGCCCGGCGAATCGGAACGCCGGGTGAAACGACGTCGCAAGACAAAATGCGATTCCGGCGGTGTCGATGCAGTGCTTCACGCCAGCGGGGGTGAGATCGACGACCACCCCGAGCTCCTCCAGCACATCGGCTGTGCCGCATTTCGAAGATGCGGCTCTGGCCCCGTGTTTGCAGACCGTGACCCCGGCCCCGGCCGCCACGATGGCCGCCATGGTCGACACGTTGATGGAGTGCGAGTGATCCCCACCGGTACCCACGATGTCGATAGCGGCATCCCGTTGCTCGTCGGTGAGGGGCACCAGCGTCGCGTGGGCCAGCACCGCATCGAGAAGCCCGGCCAACTCGTCGGCGCTCTCGCCTTTGGCTCGAAGTGCGATGACGAAGGCGATCAACTGAGCCGGGGTTGCGTCACCGGCAAGAATCGTGGACATTGCGGCGTTCGCCTGCTCTGAAGTGAGGTGGTTGCGGTCGAGCAGGTGGGTAAGAAGCGCGGGCCAGCCGCCGTGGTCGTCGATCGCCGTCATGATCGCCAGATTACGACCGGATCGAACCCTCGGCCGAATGGGTAACGCTGGCGAACAATCCTGCTGTGCGTTTGGCTAGGCGGTTCGGCGCCGTTGCCGCAGAATGCGTCGCCGTTCGCGCTCGGTTGCGCCGCCCCAGACACCCACCTTCTCGCGCTGTTGCAGCGCAAAGTCGAGACATGTCTGGCGCACACCGCACTCAAGACACACCTGCTTCGCGATCTGGGCTTCCTCTTCGGTTTCGGGGTAGAAGATGCCGGCGTCGAGACCGCGACACGCTCCCAACATCCGCCATTCCAGTTCATGTGCTGACACGGATCGGACATTAGAACGCCATCAGCGCAAATGGAAGGACATATGTGTAAACGCCCGATGACCAAACGGTTCAGACACTGTCAAGTTCGCAGTCGAGTTCGCGTCAAGTTCGCGAACACGAAACGGAGCGAAGCGACGATTCTCGTGGCACGCTCTCTGGGTGCGCTGGGATCATCGAGCACTCAAGGCCGGTGCCATGGTGTCGTTGGTGTTCGCCGTGCCCCTCTCCATCGCTGCCACGTGGGCTGCGAATTCCGCCGACAACTCAACGTTGGCGCTGTGGTTGTCCGTCGGCGCAGTGATCGGTTTTGTGTTAGGTGCCGGCTGTGCCGCCTTCGCCCAAGAACTCGACCTACCACTCAGCCACGGCCTCGCCACCGCCATCGCAACCTATACGGCGGCCCAAACCGTGTTCATCGTCATTCGCCTCGCTCGCGGGGAAGATGTCAACTGGTTTGCCGCGTTCTTCAACCTGTCGGTTGTCGCTGGAGCAGGCATCGTCGGCGGCGTGCTCGGCGGCCGTTTACGTGACAAAGGCTTCCGGCCGTCATGATGGTGGACATGATGCTGTTCTCGATGGATGTCCCGAAGGAACCGCATTGCAATGCGCAGCAACAGTACAAACACCTGTCGTTCCGACGTCGCCCCCTAGACTGCGCCAGCAGTAACACGCTCTGAAAGGAACTCGACCCGTGACCAATGCCGCCCCAGCGGATCGCGCAGCAACACAACCAACAACACGGCGTGCCATTATCGGCGCTGGAGCGGTTGGAGCTGTTCTCGCGGTCACCGGTTCCCGCGCCGTTGGCGCAGCCGTTCCAGATAGCAGTGGGGATGCTGCGATCGCCGATCAAGCGATCGGGTTCGAACTCGCAGCACGTGACCTGTACGACGCAGCTATTGCGGCTGGTGCCTCCGACGACTTGTGGCATGTTCTTCGAGAGCAGCACGAGTCGTATGCGCAGCGTGTGTCGGGCATCGTCGGCACATCGGCAAACACCCCATCGGCCACCCTGTTCGACTCGTTGTCGGCCGCCTTCTCGGCCGCCGAGCCGGTCGCAGCCGCGATGGAACTCGAAAGCACTCTCGCAGCAACGCACACCGAGTGGCTTGCCTCCGTCACCAACCGCAACGTGGCCATCGCCATGGCGTCGATCATCGCACTCGAGTCGCGGCATGCCGCCGTGCTCGGCATTCGCAGCGGCATCAACGTCGGCGATGAATTGTTTATCAACTCCGCTGTTTCGATCTCCGGGGAGGCCTGACATGACCGAGTTCAGTCGCCGCCAACTTCTTCGCTCTGGTGGCATCGCTTTGTCCTTCGGTGCCGTCATGGCGGCCTGCGGGTCCGACCGAACTGGAAGCACCGATCCGGGCCGACTCGGAATCGCCCCCACTCCCGAGCCGCTTGCCGAAGAAGAACTGAATGATGTCGTCGTCTTGCGCACCTTGCAATCCATTCAGTACACGGCCCTCGAGGTCTACGCCCGTATCGCCGACAACGGTGGTCTGCCTGGCGAAGCCGCTGTGCTCGCCGAGCGCGCCGTTGCCGATCACACTCGCCACGCAGCTGAACTCGGCGTCATGATCAGAGGCGCCGGCGGCGAGGAATTCGGATGCGCCAACCCGTTCCAGATCAGCCGGCTCGTCGATCCGGCGTTTGCGGCTGTCACCGGAGACGACACGCTCGCGCCGACAGACGATGTCGAACGAGATCTGCTGCAGATCGCGAACGGGTTCGAAGATTGGGTCGGCCGCTGTTGCCAAGACGCGGTGTCACTCATCTCTGAAGACATTGCCCTTCGTTCCGGGATCATGCGCGTCGGCGGAGAGACCATGCGCCTGTCGTCGGCGATGGCTCTCAACGTCAATCCCGAGTCGTATATCAACCCGACGCTGCTCGGCGAAGACCAAGTGGCGGCTGACGAGATGGGCTTCCCCATCCAGTATGCGGTTCCGTCAACGTTTGGTCAGGTCACCGGTGTCGACCTCCTGCTCGGCGCGCTGAACGACGAAGGCGGTCGGGTGAAGTTGCAGTTGCAGACACCTGCGGCCAACGCGTACGTGTTCAACAGCCTCACCTGCTGAACCGAACCCGCTACACCGGGGTCGACCGAAACGCCTCGAACAGGTTGTAGAGGAACGAAGCACCCAACACGGCGCCACCGAGCAAAACGATTCGGCTCGCCAGCGCGGTGCCGGTTCGCCACAGGAAGACAGCGGCAACGCAGGCGACGATGGCAACGAGCAAGAAGCCTGTGTCACTCGTGAACGCCACGTCCCACAGCTTGGTGGCGCTGACGTCGCCTGGAAAGAGCGGTTGATCGGAACCGGTGAAGGTGTTCCACCCCAACCAGCCCGCCCAGAACGCTCCCACGGCAACGGGGAACATCATGTATCGATTGACGTTGATGTTGAGCATCGCGACGATTGCGATCGTCATCACCACGAGTGACACACCGGTTTGATAGCCGTTCTGACCGAGATTGTCCGCAACGGTGGAGAACACTTCAGAAATGGTGCTGCCAGGGCTGCCCCCGTTCGTGGGTTGCGGCGCGGCAGGAGGCAAGGTGCCCACCGGAGCGGACGCGGCAACAACTGACAACACGAGGGGTAACACCTTGCAAGCTTGTCATGACATCGCACGCTGTTGGCGGACCCCCGCCAGCGGTGCGGCGACGCCGTACACTGCCCACGCGATGGTGAGTTGACCGGGTAGTCGCGGCATGGCAGTGGCAAACGCCAGCGCCCATGTCGAGGAAAGTCGGGACTCCACAGGGCAGAGTGCTGGCGAGAGCCAGGTTGGGGTGACCTAACGGACAAGTGCAACAGAAAACAAACCACCAGGAGGTCTCACGACCCGATGGCCAGGGTGAAACGGTGCGGTAAGAGCGCACCAGCGTGCGAGGCGACTCTCACGGCTCGGCAAACCCCACTCGGAGCAAGGTCAAGCAGGAAGTGAGCGGCCCGCTCGATACTTCCGGGTAGACCGCACAGATGGATGGCTACCCGTGCGAAAGCACGACAAAATCCCGCTTACAGGCCGACTCACCATCGCACTCAATTACGAATCGTTGGTTACGAATTGTTGGCGAGCGCCGACTTGATTCGATTCCGGGCTGTGCTCGACTCGGCGACTGGGATCAGTTCGGTGGCCTTGCCGAGACCTTTTGGTGGCATGTTTCCGTAGATGGCCTCGTATTCACCGGCCCGGACGAGAAACGTTTCGTGCCATATGCCAGTTCGGTCGTCTTTCCCAACGCGCTTCCAGTAGTTGCGCCATCCTTCGAGGTGCGGGTCGTCGCGATCCTTGGCGAAGTTCTCCAAGTGTTCGAACGAACGCCAGTACTGCACGATGGTCGGGAAACCCATCTCGAAGCCAAGGAGCCCCTTCTCTGGGTGCTCGGTGAGGTAGTCGAGCATGTGTTTCATCCCGCGCCGCCCACCAAGATCGCCGAACGATCGCCATGCCTTGAGCGGACGATTGACTCGCGCTCCGATCAGGAATACGACGAAATCACCCTCGATCTCAGCGGTCCATCTGCCCCGATTGATATCGGCCATGGCGAACACCTTTCATCCCGGAAACCGCAACAAGAATATCCACCCGTGTGCGGCGCATCCAGTGGTCATCTTCGCTTCGGTTGTGGGCGAAGTCGGACGTGAAGGAGGTGAAGCTGGTTCAGCTGACCCTCCACGGGCGGATGTCTACTCCGTGCATGCCGGCTCGCTTGGCGGCCAACAATCCGAGATCGGTGTCTTCGAAGACCACGCAGTTCTCAGCCGTGGCGTCGAGCCGTCGGGCCGCTTCGAGGAACGGGTCAGGGTCTGGTTTGTGCAACAGGGTGTCTTCTGCTCCGACGATCGCGTCGAAGAGATGAGCGATGCCAATCGTCTCAAGGGTCTGAGCCACAATCTCACGCTCTCCCCCACTGGCTACCGCCATCGGCAGCAAGCCGTGATAACGCTCGGCTACCTCACACACCTCGTCGATACGTCGAACCGATCCGATCGACTCGACGTAGAGGCCCTCCTTACACGCCACCATCGAGGGAATGTCATCGACCGCGACGCCGGACTCGTCACTCAGAATGGCAATGATGCGATCCGACGGCACCCCACCGAGCTCGTAGAAACGCTGCTCGCTGAATGGGATGCCATGCATCGCCACCATCCGCGACCATGCCACGAAGTGCGACGGCATCGTGTCGGCCAACGTGCCGTCGCAATCGAAGATCAACGCAGTAGTTCGGGCGGGCGCAATCCAGCGCGGTGTCGGTAGAGACGTCGGCACACCCACTGCATAGCGGGTCGAACTGCACGACCCAACGTCTCCTCGCGCGCTGTTCCGCCAACTACGGCTCGTACTGAACCGCGAGCGTAGGCTGCCGCATGGATGAGCCGAAGTGGTGGCACGTTCGAAGAGCTCTCATCAGGAGGACCTGCAATGAAAAGCGTTGACGAGCGTCGCGAGTTGGGCAAGGCGGCTCGGGCGAAGTCGCCTCGAGCCGAGCACAGCATGTGGGAAGCGGGTCCTCACCGGCCAGACCCGGTGGCGTCACTCGAACAACAGAACCTCATGCGCGAACAAGACCTCGTGCCGGTGCGACGCGGCCGCATGCTCGTGTCACCATTCACCTTTTACCGCGGCGCAGCCAAGATCATGGCCGACGATCTGGCGGCGACGCCGAACGCCGGGCTGCAGGTACAGCTGTGCGGTGACGCCCACCTGTCCAACTTCGGCGTCTTCGCGACGCCCGAACGCAATCTCATCTTCGACCTCAACGACTTCGACGAGACCTTACGAGGTCCCTTCGAATATGACGTCAAACGGCTCGCAGCGAGCTTCACGATTGCCTCGCGCCACATCGGACTGCGTGCCGATCAACTCGACGACGCCGCTCTGCACTCTGCCATGAGCTACCGCTTCGCGATGCAGCTGTTCGCCGAGATGGGAGTACTCGAAACTTGGTACGCAAGGGCAAGTGATACAGACATTCTCAATGCAGTACGCCAATCGCAAAGGTCAACGGCGGACAGGAAGCAGGCGGAGCGATCGGTCACGAAGGTCTTCGCCAAAGCCCGCACCAAGAACAGCCTGACGGCGCTGGCGAAGCTTTCCGAACAGGTGGACGGCCGCGCCCGCATCGTCAGCCAACCTCCGGTGGTCATCCCAGCGCGGGAACTTCCACGTTTCTCCGGATTCGTCCGAAGCAGCTGGTCGACCTCGTGGCGAAACAACTCGCCGCCTACAGAAAGTCGCTGCAGGGCGACCGTCGCTTGGTGCTCGACCGATTCGAGTACGTCGACATGGCGCGGAAAGTCGTCGGCGTTGGCAGCGTCGGCACGCGGGCGTTCATCGTGTTGCTACAAGGCCGCGACGAACGAGACCCGTTGTTCCTCCAGGTGAAGGAGGCAATGCCTTCTGTACTCGAGGGCCACCTGCCGCGGAGCAAGTTCCGCAGTTTCGGCCAACGCATCGTCGAGGGGCAGCGGGCCATGCAGGCCGCCAGCGATATTTTCCTCGGCTGGACGCCCGGTGTCGAAGCCGGCCGCCATTTCTACTGGCGTCAACTCCGAGACATGAAGGGTTCCGTCGAAGTCGAGTCGATGACCGCGTAACGGATTGTCGACGTACGCCAGCCTGTGCGGGTGGACCCTCGCTCGAGCTCACGCACGATCCGGTGACCCGGTTGCCATCAGGTCATACCTTGGCCAGTCCGATCGCTTCGACACGGCCATCGTCAAGTTCGCTTCGGCTTACGCCGACCAGAACGAACGCGACTACGCCCAGTTCAGTGCTGCGATTGCGTCTGGCAAACTCGAGGCAACCGAAGGCGTCTGACAAGGAGCGTCACGAGATCGGAATGGTCTCGTTGAAGCTGTGCAGCGTCGCGCCGTAGGCGCCAACGCCGATACGACACAACGCCCCATGCGACAATTGAGTGTGAAACATGATGTCGAGCGGCGTTTCCAGCGCCCAAGCGACAGCCGTCTTGATGGGGGTCATGTGGCTCACGACGACGATGTCGCGATCTGCTGAGCGGGCCAACAGGTCGTCGCACGCAGCCTTCACCCGCGCCGCGACCGAACCGAAACTTTCCCCGCCTTCAGGCGCAAAATCGACGTCGAAGCGCCACGAAGTCCGCACCGAAGCTGGTAGGTCGTCGATTGGGAGACCTTCGTAGATACCGAAGTTGACTTCTATCCAGCGGTCGTCGACCGTTGGTTCCAAGCCGTAATGCGCTGCAGTCTGCGTGGCCCGCAACGTCGAGCTGCACCACACTTCATCGATACCAGCGCTGATTGAGCGAACGTACGACGCCATCGCCGCCGCCTGCTGCTCGCCCACCTCGTCGAGTGGCAGGTCGAGGCGCCCTTGTAGGCGCCCTTCGGCGTTCGCCGCGGTACGCCCATGTCGAACGAGGTACAGCACAAGCCCTAGTGAATCACACAAACGTCAACTGACCGGTGCGCAAGAACTCGCGTCGCGCCTCGGACGAGCGAAGAGAGGCATGCTGAACGATCCACCAGCACAGGGCGATACCGATTGCTTCGAGCAGCAGATTCCACCAACCACGTGCAGCTATCGGGTGAGGCGCGTCGTCGAAACTGAACCCAAGAAAGGGCCACCAGAAGACTTCGCTGTTCATCCATGCGCCGGTGTACACCAGGTACAACATGGCGCCGACGGGTAGCCCGAGCAACGATTTTCTTATCGGTTTGCGACCGGCGGTTGCGACCATCACCACCACCAGCAACGCGACGCTGAACGTCACACTGTGGAGCACGCGTGCGCCACCGGAGATGGCGTCGACCCAGGCAGGCAACAAGGCGCCGACGATCAACAATCGATAGTCGAACCGCGGGTCTCGAAAGACGAACCACACCGTCAGCACGGCTGTGCCGATGAACCAGAAGAACATGGCAGCTCGCTGAGTGCGCTACGCGACCAGCATTCGACCGCACTGGGGGCACTCGGCCACCTTGCCAGCTTTCGTGTCATCGCGCACGGTGTCGACCTCGGCCGCCGACAGGTCCATATGGCATCCATCGCACCGCGCGCCAACCAACACGGCGGCCGCGACGACGTGATGTTGACGCAAGCGGTCGTACTTGGCGAGCAACGGAGCGTCCACCGCCGCACGCAAACTCGCCAGTCGATCGGCGATACGGCCGAGCTCACCCTCGATGTCTCGCGTCGCCGCGGTCAACACACCGTCGGCCGCGAGGTAGGTCTCGCGCAGCGCAGGCTCTTGCGCCAGAACGTCGGCGAGTTCGGCTTCGAGGCGAGCCTGCTCGTCCATCGCCGTGAGCTCAGCGTCGTCGGATTGGCTTCGCCGTTCAGACAGCACCGCGATTTCGCGCTGTAGCGCCTCAGCTTCGCGTGGTGCAATGACGGTGCGAAGTTGGGCCTGGAGCTTCGCACGGTGCTTGTCGATTTCAGCGGACTCTCGTTCGGCAGCTTCCACCACCTCGTTCAGCTCTTCAATGCGCTTGCGAATCAGCGTTCGCGCCTGATCCCACCTCACCATTGCGTTGCGCGCGTTCTGCAAGGCATCGCGCTCTGCAAGGTTCTCGCGTCGATGCCTGAGCTGATCAGACATCGTGTCGGCCGCCTGCAGTTCGATCAGCGGGTGTGTCATGGGGCGCCTCCTAAGGGGCTCATCGCGCACGGCCGGCGGTGTCAGCATGGCTGAGTAACCACTCCGATGGGCGCCGACGGCATCGGGGCATTCGGATCGAGCACATTCGGTGGGATCGTAGTGCCACTGGGCACTGCGGCGAATATCGGGACCGGTGGTGCAGTGGTCGCGGGAGGTAGTTCCGGTGGCGTCTCGGGCGGCACCGTGGTTGCGGTAGGAGGCGCCTCAGGCTCGGGCGCAATCGTGGTTGGCGGTGGCGTGGCCGGCGCACGGAACCCCCCGATCACCGCCGAATCGGCCGGTGCCTCACCTTCTGGAACGCTCGACTCGGTCGGAACGAAGCCAACGACCTCATACACGCACTCGTTGCCGGGCAGATACAGACGTGCGGCTGGGCGCGGCGGGGTACCCGGAAGCGGCCAGTCGGTGTCGAACCGTTCCAAACCGACCGTTTCCATGAGCGCTCCCCAAATCCGGGCGGGGAACGTTCCACCTTGGACGTTGCCCACGCCGACGGCTCTGAACTCGGGAACATTGATCATCGATGTGTATCGGTCGGGGTCACGCACCAGCACAGCGGTAGACAGATACCGCGTCGCACCGACGAAGACCGATGTGGTGTTCTTGAACTGCGTGCCGGTTTTGCCGAACGCCGGTCGCCGACTCGCAAAGTCGGCCAGCGCAGTGTCGGCTGTGCCCCTCGTGAGCACCCCCTTCAAGACATCTATTGCGCGAAGTGCCACGTCGCGGTCGAGCACCTGCGTGCCGTTGGCGACGTGGGTATAGATGCGGTCGCCCTGAACATTGTCGATGTACTCCACGTAGTACGGCTCGAGGTGGACACCCTCGTTCGCGATCGTCTGAATTCCGGCCGCCATGTCGAGCGTGCTCATTTCGTTGGCTCCAGTGGCGAACGACGCGAGCGGCTCGATCGGCAAACGCTCAGACGCTGGCTGACCCGGGTACAAGTAGGGCGACGCCGCCATGCGATAGACCGTGTCAGCCACCCGATTCAGGCCAACGATCTGCGACAGGCGCAAGAACGCACAGTTGATCGATCGAACCGTTTGCTGGCGCAGCGTTGCCAGTCCGCCATTCACGCCTCCGCTCGTGGTGAAGAACGGTTCGCTCGGATTGTCTGGGATCGGCAGCGTGCAAGGGTGGGTGCCGTCGATGAGGTCTTCAGGGTTGGCTCCGGCCTGCAAGGCGGCGGCCAAAATGAACAACTTGATGCTCGAACCGGTTTGACTTGGAGCGAGCGCCAGGTTGACCTCGTTCTCGCCACCGACGAACCCGGAGCCACCCACCATGGCACGGATGGCGCCGGTGGAAGTTTCGATCGATGTCAGCGCTGCGTCGATCCCGGCCGTGTTCGCAGGGAGTTCGTTGCGGGCGATCTCGGCTCGCTCTTGCACGAAAGGGTCGAGCGTGGTGTGAATGCGAAGGCCACCACGATTCAGCACGGTGTAGCGCTCTTCGTATGTTGTGCCGAGGATGTCGCTGCGGTTCAGCAGGTAATCGCGTAACGCCTCGGTGAAGTACGTGCGCTCGGCCGTTCGCTCCTCGCGACGCCGAACTCGCTCGGGCAACACGAACGTTCGGTCGGCTGTTTCTCGGTCAGCAACGGTCAGCAGCTCGTCTTCGACCAACCGGTCGAGCACTTGTTGGAATCGAACCCTGCTGCGTTCAGGCCGGGTGATCGGGTCGTAGCTCGATGGAGCCTGCACCAAGCCGGCCAAGAAAACCGCCTCGATGAACGACAGGTCGGCAACGGCCTTGCCAAAATACGTTTCGGACGCCGCCCCGACGCCGTACGAGTTCTGCCCGAAGAACACGGTGTTGAGGTATCGCTCGAGAATCTCATCTTTCGTGCGCTCCTTTTCGAGGCGCACGGCGTACACGATCTGCAACAGCTTGTATCGGCCGTCGCGCTTGAACCCGGCCATATAGTCGTTCTTCACGACTTGCATCGTGATGGTGGACGCCCCTTGCACAGGCCCTTCAGACGCAAAGTTGGACAACGTTGCCCGCATGAGCCCGCGCACGTTGACGCCGTGATGGACGTAGAACTCACGGTCTTCGACCGCCAAGAATGCGTCGATCACGTGCTGGGGCACCTCGGCGAGTTCGACGGGCTGGCTGTTTTGCACTTCGTATGCGGCGATCTCGGTTCCGCTGGTGTCGTACACGTATGACCGCGCCGCGAGGTCGGCGAACTCTGGCAACTCCACCGGCCGCTCTTCATGAGCGTTGGCAATTCTCCACAGTCTGGGTGCAATCGCAATCGTCGTTGCCGTGAGCAGCAGCGCGCCAGCGCCAATCACCAGAAACAGTCGAACTACCCAGCTGGCGCGGCCCATCGTCTGATGACACTACGGTTTGCCACCATGTCCGCGGCTCTCACCCCTATCTCAATCTGTATCTCAATCTGTATCTCGATCTTTCGTGGCTCGCCCGTTCCGCTTCGGCGTGCAGGTCAGCACTACCGGAAATCGGTCGGAGTGGGTGGAGCTCGCACGCAAGGTGGAATCGCTCGGATACTCCACGCTCACGATGCCCGATCACTTCACCGAACAGCTCGCACCGGTACCTGCCCTGCAGTGCGCAGCCGATGCCACCACGTCACTTCGACTCGGCGCGCTGGTGTACGACAACGACTACAAGCACCCTGTAGTGCTGGCGAAAGAGCTCGCAACGATGGACGTACTTTCAGATGGGCGCGTCGAGATCGGGTTGGGCGCAGGTTGGATGGCAACCGACTACCAGCAAGCCGGCATCCCGTACGACTCGCCAGGGTTACGCGTAGTCGCATGATCGAAGGTGTCGCGGTGATCAAGAGTGCGTTGACGGGGGAACGGTTTTCGTTCGAGGGCAAGCACTACCAAATCAGCGGCTATCAGGGCAATCCGAGGCCGGTGCAGGTCTCGCCACCGTGGCTCATCGGCGGCGGCGCACCCCGCGTGCTGAAGTTCGCAGCAGAGCAAGCCGACATCATCGGCATCAACGGCAACCTCCAGTCGGGTGCAGTTGACGCCACGACCTACGAGTCGATGACTGCGGAGTCGGTTGACGAAAAGGTCGGATGGGTGATTGACGCCGCCGGCAACGCTGGACGCCTCGCTGACATCGAAATGAATGTTCGCGCCTTCATCGTGTCGGTCACCGACGACGTCGATGGCACGATCGCCATGATGGCTTCCGCCATTTCCGCCCCCGAAGACCTCGTCCACAACACACCCGTTCGCGTTGGTCGGCCCTCCCTCAAAGCTCGTCGACGACCTGCGTGCCCGGCGCGACCGGTGGGGGTTCAGCTACATCATCGTCGGCCAGAACGACGTGGAAGCGTTCGCACCGGTCGTCGCCGAGCTCGCTGGTACCTGAAACCGATGACCGCCTCCCCCACCGAGTCACAGTCAGACGAAGGCGCCGAGAACACGCGAATTGCCAACGACACGCGCTTGCCAACGACGCCAGTAGCGACATCCGGCTGCTCGGCAGAGTGATCGGCGACGTTCTCCGCGAGCAAGCCGGCGACGATGTCTACGAACTGGTGGAGCGGGTGCGAGCTGCTGCAGTACGCAATCGTCGAGCTGACATCGACCCGATCCCTGGCCTGCAATCAGAGTTCATCGACGTTGAAATCGACGCCGCGCTCGACTTGATTCGCGCTTTCGGATGGCTCTCACTCCTCGCGAATACCGCCGAGGATCTCGACACCGAACGGCGAAGGCGGTACCACCGCGACGCAGGCTCACAGGCTCGCGAGGGAAGCTTGGCGTTCAGCCTCGACAAGCTGGCGGCGAGTGGGGTCGATCCGCACGTCGTCGCCCGCAAGCTCGCCGAGTTGTACGTGTCGCCAGTGATCACGGCACATCCAACTGAGGTTCGCCGACAGACGGTGCTCGACCACGTCGATGCCATTGCAGCGCTCCTCACTCGTCGGCAACCGGGCGACGGCCAGCCCAACCGAGGTGGCGGAGGTGGACGAACAACTTCGCCTCGAGGTACTCATGTTGTGGCAAACCGCCGAAGTTCGATTGTCGAAGTTGCGCGTGCGCGACGAGATCAACGAGGCGCTGCGCTACTACCAGTCGAGCATTTTCGCAACGGTCCCGGCGTTGCAGCGCGACCTCGAACGGCTGGCCGCCGATCGCCTCCAGCGTCGAGATCGACAATCCTCGAGCGATTTCGATGGGGTCGTGGATAGGTGGCGACCGAGATGGAAACCCGTTTGTCACTGCGCCGGTGCTGCGACTCGCCGTCGAGGCGCAGGCCGAAACAGCGCTGCGACAACACCTCACCGCGCTCTTCGCTCTGTCTCGTGAGTTGTCCATGTCTGCCCGGCTCATCGAGGTGACACCGGAACTGCAGCAGCTGGCAGACACATCGCAAGACGACTCGCCGTTTCGAGCCGACGAGCCGTATCGGAGAGCGCTGCGGGGCATGTACGCGCGCACCTGGGAGATGGCGCACCAAGTGCTCGACGTGGTGCCTGGCATGGTTCCCCACGCAGCGTTGCCTCCCTACGGATCACCCGACGAACTGGTCGCCGACCTCGACGTCGTCATTGCATCGTTGTCGGCCCATGGTGCGGCGGAGGTGGCCGAGCGTCGAGTCGACCCGGTTCGCCGCGCCGTGCGGATCTTCGGAACACACTTGTGCGGCCTCGACATGCGGCAGAACTCCCAGGTCCACGATCGTGTTGTCGCCGAACTCTTCGCCGTCGCGGGCGTCGTCGACGACTATCTAGCGCTCGACGAGGCGAAGCGGATCGCGCTCCTCAGCGAGGAATTGCGATGCCAGCGGCCATTGGTGACGCCGTTCGCCACCTACGGCGAACAGACCAGCAACGAGATTGAGTTGCTTCGTGAGGCCGCTTCCGCTCACGCACGGTTCGGCGCGCGGTCGATTCCGCATTACGTCATTTCTCAAGCCGAATCGGTGAGCGATGTACTCGAGGTTGCGGTGCTGCTCAAAGAGGTCGGACTCGTTCGAGTCGACACGGCGCAACGCACCGTTTCGTCGGCGCTCGACATCGTGCCGCTCTTCGAGACCATCGAAGACCTCCGCCATGCCGACGCCACGCTCACCGATCTGCTCGCCCATGACGGTTACCGCGAGATCATCGATAGCCGATCCGGGTGGCAGGAAGTCATGGTCGGCTACTCAGACTCGAACAAAGACGGCGGCTACCTCACGTCGCAGTGGGAGTTGTACCGGGCACAACAAGCACTCGTAGCCGCAGCGAACCGGGCAGGGGTTCGCATTCGACTTTTTCACGGGCGCGGTGGAACCGTCGGGCGGGGCGGCGGCCCCGCGTACCAGGCGATTCTCGCCCAGCCGCCCGGCTCGGTACAGGGGGCGCTGCGCATCACCGAGCAGGGCGAAATGGTCGCTGCGAAATACACCCAGCCCACTTCTGCAAGGCGAAACCTCGAGACGTTGCTGTCGGCCACGCTCGAGGCGAGCTGCCTCGACTCATCAGACACTTCGCTCGAAGACGACGCATTCGCTGCGGCGATGACCACGGTGAGCGAACTGGCCTTCGTCACCTACCGCCGCCTCATCGACGGCCCCGCCGGTAGCGACGGGCGTTCGGGCGCGGAGCGCTTTGTGGAGTTCTTCCGAGGCATCACCCCGATTGGTGAGATCGCGTCCCTGAATGTGGGAAGTCGACCAGCAGCCCGTAAGAACACCCACCGGATTCAAGACTTGCGGGCCATTCCGTGGGTGTTCGGCTGGAGCCAATGTCGTCTCAACGTGCCCGGCTGGTATGGCGCCGGCACCGCCTTCGAGCAGTTTGGTGCGAGTGATGCCGGGCGCGCCACGTTGCAGGCCATGAACGATCGATGGCCGTTCTTTCGAGCGGTGCTGAACAACATGGGCATGGTGCTTGCCAAGACCGACCTCGCGATCGGTCGTCAGTACGCAGAGACGTTGGTTGGTGATGCATCGTTGCGCGACGAGTTCTTCACTCGGCTGTCGGATGAGTACACACTGGCCAAGCGGTGGCATGCCGAGCTCACCGGTTCGTCCGACCCGTTACGCGACAATCCGGTGCTCGCCCGAAGCATCGTCAACCGTTTCCCGTATCTCGACCCGCTGCACGTGATGCAGGTGGAGTTGTTGCGACGCCACCGCGCCGGAGATCACGACGAACGAGTCGAGCGCGGAATTCAGCTCACCCTCAACACCATCGCAACCGGCCTGCGCAACAGCGGCTAACGCGTAACGAGACGTGCCAGGCACGTCTCGTTACGCAGCACCACCCGCGTTCGGGCAACGCAAAACGCCCGCCGTGAGGCGGGCGTCTTGTTTGAGAACTTGTTCTCTGAGGTTAGGTGTCAGACGACGCGAACGCCGACAGCCTCAGGACCCTTGCGGCCCGGAGCGATGTCGAATTCGACATTCTGCCCATCGAGGAGGGTGCGACGACCCGAGCCCTCAATGTTTGAGAAGTGCACGAAGACATCGTCTCCGTCGTCTCGGCTGATAAAACCGAAGCCCTTCTGATCGTTGAAGAACTTCACTGTGCCGGTAGCCATTGCGTGTTACTGCTTTCTTGTAGCGCCGATCACCACGGTGATGATCGACCTTGAGATAACGCTACCCAAACGACCACCTGTTCGTGCGCATCGGGAAGAAGTCTCCCAACCAGAACTTCCCAGAACTTCGAATGACCTGTCGGACTTCATCGTCGAGCAGCTGGGGCTTGCCGATTCGTCGATGTTCACCTAGAGTGGCACAAGGAGCACATGCCGTGACCGCAAGTCTCATTGGACAACGTACGCCCGTGGCGATTGACGACGGGCTTCTTCGCGCCGGTACGCAAACAGTGTCATTCGATTGTGAGCAGCCAGAAACCCTGCTCCGCAACTACCTGCGCCTCATACGACGGACTCGGTCGCAGCAACGGGTACCGGAGATCTCACTTCGCCGCGAAGACGTCGAGGCGCTCGCTGACTATCTGGGTGTCACGGCCGAATCGGTGCTGCATCGCTTGGCGACCTTGATGGGTTCGTCTCGAACCCAGCGCACCACCATGCTGGCAGCCTTTGCATCGGGAGCGTTGCTGATTGCCCTCGCCGGGTCAGCGGCGGCCACGTCGCCGGGGCTCGACGCTGGTGCACCATTTCTTGCGGGGCAGTCGGTGGAGTGGACAGCCACCGAAGAAGGCTCGACCGCCGAGGTCCCCACTGAGCTCGACATCACCACACGGTCAGCGATCGCTGAGGGAACGATCTTCGGCAACGCCGCTCAGGCGGCAGATGGCTCAGCGATTGAGGTCGACGAAGCAAGTGCCGAGCTGCCCAGGGGCTCGGCTTCACTCCTCGCAGATTCGGGGACCTTTACTCCGGCGTTCCCCGCACCATCGACCCCCGCACCATCGACCCGCGCACCATCTGTCGTCGCTGCTGCGAACGGTCGACCGGCGGCCCCAGACCTTCCGGTGGGTAGTGATACCGACGTTGACGATCTCGTCGCATTGGTAGCTCCGGTCGTACCAGACCTCGCCGACGTTGTGGCCGTCGGCGTCGCCGTGGTTCCTCCGACCGGGGCTGCGTCACCGGATCCCGTAGGTCCTGGTGCCGACTCAGTGGGGGCAGTGGAGGAAGTCGTTCAGCCTCCCACCGCCACCACGATCGCGCCCGCCGACGAGATCCCTCAGGAGTTGCCGCCTGTCGACGACGACACCGTTGCGGTGGGCCCAGCACCCGTGCCGCCGACCGTGCCGGCGCCGGCACCCACGTCGACGACCGCTCCTTAGGCGAGCGTCGCCTACAGGCCGTCAGCTGGTGTTTGGCGGGTCTCGCGCCGACCCTTGATCTTGCCCCAGACCCACCACCCGAACACACCGATGACGGCTGCAACCACGGCGTATTGCAGCAGACTCACGTAGTCGCCCACGTCTTCCCAGTTGTCACCCAGTGCCGCGCCCGCGCCAATCAGCGCAGCGTTCCACACAGCGCTGCCAATGGCCGTGAGTACGGTGAACCGAATCGGCTCCATTCTCCGGAACCCAGCAGGGATCGACACCAGCGAACGAATGAGGGGCACACACCGACCACCCATGACGGCAATGGTCGAACGTCGGTCGAACCAAGCTTCCGCACGTGCAACCTCGTCGGTACTCACGCCAAACCACTTGCCGTGCTTCTCGACGAAACGATGCAACCGGTCATGGCCAATCCAAGCCGACAGCCCGTACAAGACCCAGGCGCCCACCACCGAACCCACAGTGGCGGCGGCAATCATGCCAATGAGCGAAGCATCTCCTCGCCCCGCGACGAAGCCCGCCAACGGAAGAACGATCTCCGACGGAATCGGCGGGAACACACTCTCGAGCGCTACCAAGAATGCGACACCGACGTAGCTCAGCGCGTCGACAACATCGGTGACCCATCCGGTTAACCCATCAAGCATGCCAGCACGGTACAAGCATGCAATGGCGCACCGGCCGACAACGGATGCAATGAGCGGATGGCAGTTCCGAGGACTTCAGCGGCGATAGCGTTCGCCGCCTGTGAGTAACAAGAACCCCCACCGTGCTGGCACAGCCATGCTCGCGTTCGGAACGCTGGGGATCGTGTTCGGTGACATTGGCACCAGCCCGATCTACGCCTTCCGTGAAACCTTCCATCATGCGGAGTTGGAGGTTTCTCGAGTCACGGCGTACGGCGCCGCATCGATCGCGTTCTGGGCACTGGTGATCGTCATCTCCATGAAGTACCTGATGATCGTCATGCGGGCCGATAACCATGGCGAGGGCGGCATCTTGGCCTTGACCTCGCTCGTCATCCCCCCAGAGGGCCAGGCAGTAACTCGAGTCGCTGCAGGCGTGGTGACGTTGGGTGTGTTCGGTACCGCCTTGTTGTACGGCGATGGCTTGATCACTCCGGCCATTTCGGTGCTGTCGGCGGTTGAGGGCTTCGAGGTCGCAACCCCTGCATTCGCCGACTGGGTGATTCCGATTTCGGTGGTGATTCTTGTTGCGCTGTTTGCCGTGCAACAGCGCGGCACTGCTGGAATTGCCAAAGTATTCAGCCCCATCATGGTTGTCTGGTTCACGGTCCTCGGCCTGATGGGAGCGAATCAAATTCGCCAGCACCCAGACGTGCTCAGGGCAATGTCGCCGACATACGCGATCGACTTGTTCGTCGAGCATCCGTGGAAGGCGTTCATTGCGCTGGGTTCCATCTTTCTCGTCGTCACCGGCGGCGAGGCTCTCTACGCCGACATGGGCCACTTCGGTCGTATACCCATCCAATTGGCCTGGTACGGCATGGTGTTGCCGGGTTTGATCCTCAACTATTTCGGTCAGGCCGCACTGCTGGCGACGCAGCCTGCTGAGGAGATCGGTGACTTGAAACCGTTCTACGCCATGGCACCCGATTGGGCGATCACGCCACTTGCCATTTTGGCCACCATGGCCACTGTCATCGCTTCGCAAGCCCTCATCTCTGGCGCATTTTCCCTGACGGTGCAGGCGGTGCAACTCGACTATCTGCCGCGCCTCGCGATTTTGCACACGTCCGAGAAGCACATCGGGCAGGTGTATGTGCCGCTGGTGAACTGGCTACTCATGCTCGGTTGTGTCGGCTTGGTCATCATGTTTCAAACTTCCAGCGCCTTGGCGGCGGCATACGGCATTGCGGTCACGACCACCATGCTCATCACCACGCTCATCTTTTACAGGTTCGTCCGTGACAAGTGGCGTTGGTCTGCACCAAAGGCGCTGATGATCTTGATTCCGTTCTTGGCTGTCGACGCAGCGTTCCTCGGCGCCAATATCCCGAAGATTCCCCACGGCGGTTGGTTTCCGTTGCTCGTCGGATTTGGGCTCGTCATCCAGATGACCACCTGGCGCAAAGGTCGCCAACTCGTCGCCGCTCGAATCCGACGCGGGGAACGACCCATGCGAGAAGTCGTCGAGGAGGCAATCGAAGCGCACATCGCTCGCGTGCCCGGCGTCGCGGTGTACATGTTCAAAGATGAAGGCGCAGCACCCCCTGCCTTGATGTCGAACTTGCGCCACAACAGGGTGCTACACGAGACGGTGCTCCTCGTGTCTGTTCACACCGCCGATGCGCCTCGCATTGATGAAGCCGGGCGCGCCGACATTCTCGACCTGGGTCAAGGAATCCTGCAAGCCACGTTGCACTACGGCTTCATGGACGAACCCGACATTCCTGCAGCTCTCACTGCTCTCGAGGAAATCGATGCTGACATCGCGAGTGCGACCTACTTCCTCGGGCGCGAGTCGGTTGCTGCAGGAAAAGTACCGGGCATGCATCCGTGGCGTGAAGAGTTGTTCGTGCTGCTCAACCGTGGGGCGGCCAACGCCAGCCGATTCTTCAAACTCCCCGCCGACCAAGTGTTCGAGGTGGGCACCCACGTAGAGATCTAGGTCGCGATCAAGTGGGTGTGGCCCGAGCGGTCTTACAGCCAGTTGCGTCGTTTGAAATAGACGTAGAGCAGCGCTGGCGCCACGATTGCGAGCATGGCCGACACCGCCACACCTGACTGGTGACCCTCACTGGGGAACGGCACGTTCATGCCGTAGTAGCCGGTGATCAACGTGGGCACGGCGATGATGCCAGCCCAGCTGGTGACCTTCTTCATCGCAACATTCTGCTGATAGTCGCGAAATGCGATGTTGGTGTCGACGATGGTCGCGCCAATCACTCGTAGTACATCGGTGCTTTCACTCACATAAATGATGTGATCGCGTACATCTTGGAAATACGGGTGCATGGGGCCATTCACCCCGTCGCCGTCGTTGTCGATCAGTGCGTTCACGGCTTCGCAGGTCGACTTCACGAGCTGGTCGAACCGCAGCATCGACTTGCGAATCTGGAACCAATGTTCCTGTTCCCGCGGGTCGAGTGGCTTCTCGTCGAAGAGCCCCTCTCCAATCTCGTCGTAGATGCCTTCGAAGGTCTTCGCGACCTCGAGATAATCGTCAACGATGTGATCGATCAGCCCGTACAACAAGAAGCTGACCCCGTGCGCGGCGAGCACCGGTGCGCTGTCCCAAAGTGCCACAACCGGCTCGATCTTGAGCCGATCATCTTTGCGAATCGTGATCATCACCCGTTCGGTGACGAACGCGTCGACTTCCGATTCGCTCAGCGTGCCGCTCTCGGTGTCGAGCCAGACGGGTCGTAGCACCAGAAACTGGTGACCGTTGTACTCGTCGAGTTTGGGTCGTTGATGCGAGCCAAGCGCATCTTCCACAGCGAGCTCATGAAAGTCGAGTTGCTCGGCCAGACGCGAGAGCTCGCCTTCCTGCGGGCTACAGAGGTCTACCCACACCACCGTTTCCGGGTCGGCACCAAGGTGGTGCTCCACGTCACCGATGGCGAAACCCTCAGCTACCAGCACTCCGTTGAGATAGGCAGCGCGTGCTGGTGATTGGTGACTGCGGTTTGCTCGTCTGCACTGGTTTGTTCGCTCATCGAGATGTCGTTTCGTCGCTGAATATGTCGCCCCGCCCCGGAGCGGCGGTGGCCTGGATGATCCTGTCATGCGCCTCAGCACCGGGGAGTCTTCGCGTCACGAAGTCGTGAAGGCGTTCGGCGTCGTCAGCGATGCCGGCCAACATCCCGGGAAAGACAAACCGGTGAAACGGTGCCACTCCAAGCCAATAGAGGCGGCCCCACAGTCCGCGCGGGTGGAACCGTGCGATCTGAATCAGCCGGGTGCCGGTCTCGGTGGGTTCGAGTTGCCATTCCAGCCACGCGTCACCGGGCAGGAGCATCTCTGCTCGGAGACGCACCACCTCGTCGACGATCAACTCCTCCACTCTCCAAAAGTCGAGCGGGTCGCCGACCGAGAGCTGATGTGGATGCAATCGCCCGCGGCGCATACCGACACCGCCCACGAGCGAGTCGAGCACTCCGCGCACGGTCCACAGGAAGTCGCTTGTGTACCACCCCTTGTGACCACCGATTGACGACACCACCTCGAACACCTCCGCTGGGGAGGCCGCCACTTGACGTTCGCGCCGGTCGAGATTGACGGTACCTCCCGCCCAGTCCGGGTCTGTGGGTTGCGGCTCGGCCGGCCGACGGCCGCCGAGTTCGGCGCGGGCCCAGCTGGTGGGAACATCACCAGACACCGATCGCCCCAACGCGAGCTTCACCGCTTCGCGATATCTCAGCTGCTCCGACGGCATCACATCTGCCGCCGCCTCGCCCGTGACGATCACGTCGTTCACCAAACTCTCGATGAGCGGCCGCGCCAGTGAGGGAGGGATTGGGGTGACCAAACCGATCCATCGTGACGAGAGCCCCGGCGTGAGCAGCGGCACGGGAACGATGAGTCGCTTGCGGAGGCCAGCCACCTCGGCGTATTGGGTCATCATGTCGCGGTAGGTCATCACCTCGGGCCCGCCAACGTCGAGTACCCGCCCTGCAACGTCGGTGCTCATTGCCTCGACGAGATAGCGCAACACGTCGCGAACTGCGACCGGCTGGCATTTGGTATCGACCCAACGCGGCGTCACCATGGCAGGCAGCACCTCCACCAGGTAACGAAGCATCTCGAAACTTGCGGATCCCGACCCGATGATGACCGCGGCGCGAAGTTCCACCACTGGAACGGAGCCTTTGGCGAGTTCTTGGCCCACTTCCTGACGGCTTGACAGATGCTCGCTCAGCTTGCCAGCGGAGTGATCACCCAACCCGCCGAGATAGACGATGCGCTTCAGGTTCGCTCGGTCTGCGGCGATTCGGAAATTCTCGGCAACCTCGCGATCGTGTTCGGCCCACTGCAGTGAGGACCCAATCGAATGCACGAGGTAGAAGGCGCCGTCGACGCCATCCATCGCCGCGCTCAGGTCTCCGCCGACGTCGCCTTTGATGACTTCGACACGGTCGAACCATGGCGCCGACACCAACTTTGCAGGAGTGCGCGCCAGACAGCGCACTTGGTAGCCGCGGTCGAGCAGCTCGGTCACCAGGCGACCACCGATGTATCCGCTCGCTCCGGTGACGAGCACCAGCATGCCTGGCCGAACAGTTGTCAGGTCACTGATTGCCACATCGTCCGCCAACTCATTCACAAGGGCAGTCTCGCAGCGCCGGCACCCCGTTGTACGCAACAAGTTGCCCGGGGGAGGCGCCCGCACATCGAAGCAAGGGCTATCTCCAGTGGACAGTTAGGTGTTGAGTAAATACCATGGGGGTGCGAGTTGCAGTCGGATTTCATTCGAAGTGACAACGAGAATCGAGGAGCTGCACAGTGATCTTCGCACGGAGTGTTGCCAGAGTCGGCCCCACTCCTCATCACGTTCGGCTATACCGCTGGCCCATCCCACTAGCTGGGCCGAACGGCTTTGGGCCGGTTCCGCGTCACCCGACGCGAGGACCGGCCCTCGGCGCACACGCCTTCGACGGCAATGTGTACCAACCTCTCACTGTGGGTGACCCACCTACCGTCTGAACCGATTCGACTGCTCGCGACTACAGGTGGGTAACGCGGGTCATACCGATCTGCCGGAGTGAGGAGTCACGCATGCTGGTGACCGGTGCAACGGTTGAACTCACGAACGTCAGCAAGTCCTACGGTTCCACTCGTGCCCTCGGCGACATCAACGCCGCGTTCGGTCGTGGTGTCACTGGCTTGCTGGGCCCGAACGGTGCAGGTAAGTCGACGTTGTTGCGCATCGTTGCGACCGTGCTTGCGCCCGACGACGGCGCGGTGCGAGTGTTGAATGAAGACCCAGCTGAAGTCCGTGGCCGGCTCTCGATCCGGATGCGGCTCGGCTACTTTCCGCAGGAGCCCGGCTACTACGCCAACCTCACCCCCGTTCGACTTCGTCGATTACGTCGCCATCCTCAAGCACATGACCAAACGGCGAGCACGCCACGACGAGGTGCGCCGCGTGCTCGCCCTGGTGGGGCTGGAAGCCGAGATGCACAAGCGGATCAAGGCATTGTCGGGTGGTATGCGGCGCCGCGTCATCCTTGCCCAGGCACTGCTTGGCAACCCCGAATTGCTGGTCCTCGATGAGCCAGCATCGGGTCTCGACCCGGAACAACGGATGCGGTTTCGGGAGGCAGTGTCAGCCGTCGCCGAGCACCACACGGTGTTGCTGTCGACGCATCAAACCGACGACGTCAGCGCGCTGTGCCAACGCGTCGTAGTGATCGACGGAGGTCGAATCCTTCACGACAGTCACGCCGGAAGAACTGGTCGAATGCGCCCGCGGGCGCGTGTGGCTGGCCGATGAAGCAGATCCGGCCGCCCGAGTGTCGTGGCGCACTGGGTCGGGCCAGCACCGCCTCATTGGCGACCCACCCGCCGGGGCGACCCTCGCCGACCCGGCACTAGAAGACGCCTACCTTCTCCTCATCGGGGGGAACGGGGCCGAACACATGGAACTGATCATCATTGCGGCGGTGGTGGCGTTGATCTTCGTGAAGTTGGGCCGGCGCCGCGGGGATGACCCGGGTGCCATTCGAGGGCCGGTCGGGTGGAGCGACGGAACCGACTGGAGCGTTGTCAAGCCGTTGGCGCGAGCCGACGCTCGATTCGTGCTGAGACACCCAGCCTTCGTGGTCGGCGTGGTCGTTGACGCCTCTGATGCTCTACTTGTCGACGAGCACAGCGAACGACTGGCGGGAGGCGTCCGCCGGCACGGCGCTCGCCCTAGTACCGCTCGGATGGATGACGATCATCGCCACCAACCTGGTCGCATGGCGACCGCGTCGCGCACCGGCTCGGAAGAGCTGTTCGGGGCGCTGCCCGCTCCCGGGCCGGTACGTACCGCCGCCTTGCTTGTGGCCGGTGTCGGGCCAGTGGTCGTCGCCGCGGTGCTCTCGGCCGGTTGGGTCATCTACCTCTCGACGAACGACAACCCTCCGTCGGGATCACCGGAATGGGCCGAGATCGCCGCGGGGTGGGCGATCGTCGCCGGCAGCGTGTGCGTTGGCGTAGCCGTGGCCCGCTGGCTGCCAAGCCCCGGCTTCGGTGTGGTAGCGGTGGTGGCGACGATCGTCATCCAGGCACGATTCCTCGACGTGACGACCTGGCCGTGGGATCGCGGCGAGGGCGATCCGATGCGCTTCCTCGGGTTCCTCGCCGACACGGCAAACGTCGGTGACCAATTTCTTGAGGTCCGCCCGTCGGTGTGGCATCTGCTGTACCTGGTCGGTCTGGTCGCGCTGATGGCCGGTGTGGCGCTCGCCCGGGATGGCATCCCTCGCCCAATGTTGGTGTTGCTGACCATCAGCGGGTTGGTCGTAATCGGTGCCGGGTGGCAGCAAACTCGGCCGGCGTCGGCGGCTCGCGAGAACGAAATGGTTTCGTACCTCACTGATCCGGCCGCCCATCAGGTGTGCGAGGAGTGGGCGGGGGTGACGTATTGCGCCTACCCCGGTTTCGTTGCCGATATCGCCAGTTGGCGCAAGGCGGTGGAACCGACACTCGCTTTGCTACCAGCCGCCGCGGTCGGCAAGAGCGACCCATTGACGGTGCGGCAACGCTCGCCGATCATCATCGGCAGCGACGACTGCGAGCCTGGTCGGTTCGCCAGGTCGTTGCCACCTGGTGTCGCGGCACGCGTGTCGCCGGACACCTTGTGGCCAGCGGACGGGCTCGTCCACCCACCGTTTGGTGAGGAATACTTTCCCTGCTCAGACCGGGTCGTCCACGGTTTCTACCTCGCCGTTCAGACCGGAGCCTGGGCCGTCGGGCTGCCCCCTGCGCCACACGGCGACAACGTTCGCTGCACGGCGGCTGGTCAAGCCCGCTCGGTCATCGCCCTCTGGGCCGGGGCAGCGACGATGCCAGAGCGTGGGCAGGCTCTGGCAGAGGTCGTTTCGGAGGGGTCGGGTGGCCGATCGATCGTGTTCGAAGAGTGGGACGCCTCCGCCGATGTGGGGCGTCGAGTACGCCGTTTCAGACGCTCAGCTTGCGTTAGCACTGATCGAGCGACCCGCGGCCGAAGTGCAAGCGGTACTCGAACGCGACTGGGGTCATTGGACCGATCCACAAACGTCGTCGGTCGAACTAGCCGAACAGTTTGCTATCGATCACCCTGACACAGCTACGTCGGCGACGTGTCCGTGATCGACAGCTCCCCCTGGGCGATCACCAGACCCACCGTTCGAATCACCAACTGTCGGCCGCTCGCCCAGATAATGATCGCTGGTTGGGCGATCGTGGTTGTTGGCGGCCGGTCAGGCACGCTGTTCAGGTTGTCGGTCGCTGCTGCCGCAGTGGCTGCGACGACAGCGTTCGTGTTCGATGATCCGGGAGCGGAGACAGTCGCTGCGTCACCAAGTTCGCTGGCTCGCCGTCGTCTGCATCGCGCCGGCATCGCTGTGTGCGGAGTCGGGGTGTGGTGGGTGATCGCGTTGCTGCTCGCGCGACAACGCGGTCGGCGATTTGAGCGGGCTCTCAGCCGTAGATGCGACGTTGGAGGTCGGCGTGCTGATCGCGATCGCTCTGGCCGTCTCGGCGGTGGCGTCCGGTCTTGGTGATCGCACCGGTGGTGGTATCGCCGGAGCCATCACAACGGCAGCGTGCTTCGCCTCGACGTTCCTCCCGCACCGGCGCTGGCTGCCGCTGCCAGGCGACACGGCACCCAACCCGACCCCTCGGTTGATAGTGCTGCTCGTCGTGGCCATCGGCGTGGTCATCGTGGTCTCAGCCGACCCAGCCCACCGCCAGCCCGTTCCACTCAGCAAATGGCACCACCCGGGGGGAGCCAAACGTTGAGTAGAACGGGGTGACAAACACTCATGGGGCGGTCGCCTCGCGAGCACGATCGACGACATGCTGCAGAGCCGCAGCGAACTGCTCGTCGGAAGAAACGGTGGTGCCATCCTCGCCATCAATCATGGTTCCCATGAACGTGATGGTGCGGTCGACGAGCAAGACCGCGTCCACAACTGTTCGAGGACCGTGATCGACCCCTTGCTCGTCGTACCAGGTCTCTCTGTAGGTCCGGTAGGCGAGCGCATCGCCGAGCGGAGCAAACGGTGGTTCGGCGATCGGCTTCTGAACTGGGCTCGGAAAGTCGAGTTCCGACACCGCTCCGCTCGCGCCGTGCACGCCGTACGAGGTGACGCAATAGGAAAAGTCGGTGCTGTTGATCGCGTCGAAGACGGACTGCGCAGTCGTTGCGTCTTCGAGTACTGCCACGTATTGCGAGGAGAACGTCGGCGCCGCATGGTAGAACCAGCGAGACTCGCCTGCACCGCGCCCGAGGGGTTCGAACACCGTGTCGAGAAACGGTTCGCAGAACCGAGCGCCCGCAGCTGCCGCCGGATCGATGCCGACTCCATATTCGCCCATGTCCATATCGAGGACAATCCAGTCTGGCCCGTACTCAGAGGCGTCGAGCAGGACCGCATGTGCAATTTCAGCGTCGGTCAACCTCGGAACTGCGGGGGCGGCGGTTGTTGACACGACGGGGTTCGTCGTCGTGGTGGCAACGGGGATGGTGCTCGTCGTGGTGACCGCGATGGTGGTCGTCGGCGCAACGGTTCCAATGGGATCGTCGGCCGTTGGCTGATTCACAGCTGGCGATGGCGCGCCCGGGTCACGCACTGCCAGAATGAAGGCAACGCCACCGACAACTGCCAACGCAACGGCAGCGGCGAGCAGCATCGGTCTGGTTCGAGATGACTTCTTGGTGGTCATGAGCATCGTCTCCAGTGCAATCGGTGTAGGTGGGACGGTGAGGCCGTTGATCTCAAATGAAGCCTTCGACCCTTCGGCGATACGTCGTCGGGCGTTGGCGATCACCGCCGCCCGGAATGCGGGGTCGATGGGCTCATGCTCCGCATTCTCCATGCCTCTGCGCAACGCGTCGTAGGGATCAGTCACGGCCAAGGTCCTCCGAGGACTTGTAGTGCGTGCGAAAAGTTCGCTTGGCACGAATGAGCAATGTTTCGGTCGCGTGAACCGACCGTCCCAGCACACGGGCAACTTCCGGTACCGGGAGATCGTCGACATAGCGCAACGTCAGTACAGCTCGGTGAGTCGGGCTCAAGGCAGCGAGCGCAGCTGTCGCTTGATTCGGCTCAAACACCATCTCGTCGTGCGCATCCCAGTCGCCGTTGACCCTCAAGGTGAGGTGGCGTTGCTCGCGCTCCAACCGGCGCCAGTGATCAACGAGCTTGTGTCTGGCGATCCCGATCAGATACCCGACTTCGACGGTCGTGACTTGGCCTGCGCGAACCCGATCCACGACCGCGAGCACGGTTTCCGAGGTGAGATCTTCGGCAACGACTCGCTCGCCACATCGGCGCAACAGGTAGTCGTACACCGCAGGTAGTGCCCGATCGATGGCGTTGAGAATGAGGTCCTCATCGATCTGAGTCACCGTCTCACCGACATGCACAACCACTCATCGCTCGACAACACCTCTTTCCGAACATCACGCACCAAATTGACGCAAATCCTGAAACCACAAACGCTCCGGGCCCCAGTCTTACCCTCGCATCACGAGACGTGACGAGGACGGCGCGTCACGGCGCTTAGTCCGAGTTCGGGCCGTTGAACACCGGGACGGTCTCCTTCGCAACGGGCAGCTGAACCTCGCCGAACGAGAACCCGGGGAGCCGCGCTCGACTTCCGGACGTTCGCGCTGCCTCGCAACGTCGATGGCGGGTGGTCCCACCACGACACAGAGGGGTGCCCGCATCCTTGAGCAGACGGCCCGATAGGTGTCCAATGGAGTTATGGGATCTGGCGTCATGCTGTGGGTGACCGCGGATTGGCGCCGTCGTCGCCGCTCGATTCTGTTACTCATTGGATTCATTGGTCTTGCTGGTGTGGTCGCGCTCACGGCCGTGGTAGGCGCACGGCGCACCGCCACCAGCTTCGAACGGTTTGCTGACCGAACGAGGCCAGCAGACGTGCTCATCGATGTGGGCGCCGTCGACGGCGAGGCGATTCAAGCCGCCACTGAACTGTCGATGGTCGACGTCTGGGGGACGTACACGATCGTGTTCGCCATCGTGGATGGAGTTGACTCCGATCTGGCTATCAGGGCGCCACGTGACGACCGGGCTGGCGTCGACCTTGAACGGTCTCGGATCCTCCGTGGTCGTCTTCCGAACCCCGCTCGGGCTGACGAGATGGCGGTAAGCGAATCCGCTGCGCACATCGTGGGGGTCAACGTCGGTGACGAATTGTCGATTTCGACGATGACGCCGGAGCAGGTCCGAGAAGAGGAGTACTTCCCAGCCCTCGGGCCGCAGTTACGCGTGCATATTGTCGGAGTCTTGCGGTCGACCGACGACCTTGCTCCCGGCGGTGCAGACGGTGGGGTGTTCCTCGCGAGCGAGGCGTGGCTGCCCACCGTGCAAGGAAAGGTCGACGAGTGGACAACGTATTTGGGAGTTGGGCTGGTGCAGGGAGCAACGGCGACCCAGTTCGAAGCCGCATTTGAAAGGCTGGTGCCATCCGGCCAGGAATACGAGATGATCACGTTCGGCGAGCGATCGAAAGCTGTCAGAGGAACCATCTCGACCCTTGCATCTAGTCTCGCGATTTTTGCGCTTGTCGCGGGCCTGGCGATGGTCGTCATAGTCGGTCAGGCGGTGAGCCGTCATGTCGCCATGGTCCGCGTTGACGAAGAAATTCTTGGACAGCTCGGCTTCACGCGCGCTGAACGTTGCGCAGCGCTCATCGTCGGCATACTTCCCGTGGCGTTCGGCGGCGCCGCGATCACCGCGTTGGGGGCGTGGCTTGCGTCGCCGATCGTGCCGATTGGTTTGGGGCGTCGAGCTGATCCCGAAGTTGGTCGGTTCACAGATTGGGCAGCACTCGGAGGTGGCGTGATCGCGGTGGTGATGGTGATCGTCGGCGCTGCCGCGGCTCACGGCGACGTGGATGACACGTTCTCGTCCATCAAGTCGGGTCGAACCTGCACCGTCGAAGTTGGTCGAGTCGATCGCTCGCGCTGGTGGGGGTCCGGTGCTCACCAACGGCGTGCGGCTCGCGCTGGACCGACGGTCGCCAGGACTTCCAGTTCGATCCGCCATCGCAGGAGTGGCCGTGGCGTTGGCGGGCGTGTTCGGGGCGTTGTCGTTCTCGTCGAGTCTCGACCGTCTGTCCTCCACGCCCGAGCGCTGGGGGTACGGCTGGGATCTACTTTTGAACTTCACATCCAACGACGTCGATGCGGCGGTCGAAGGAGTCGTCGGCGACGATCGGCTCACCGCTGTCGCGCGCTGGGACGCTGGCTTTTCTTTCGTCGAAGGCTCGGGCATCCAAGCCTTCGGGCTGGCCCCGATCAAGGGCGAGGTCGAGTTCTCGCTTCGCTCGGGTCGCCAGCCGCTGAGCCCTGCTGAAGTAGTGCTCGGTTCGCGCACCGCCGACCGATTGGGCGTTGCCATCGGAGACCAGATCAGGGTTGGTCAGACATCGGATACGGCAGATTCGGCATCGATGCTCGTGGTCGGAACGGGAATCTTCCCGGCCGACGGCGAAGGGAGTTTCAACGATGCAATCGGGTTCTACGGCGACGCGTTTGCCTCACAGGCAATCGTGCCGGATTTGTTCGAGGCATCCCAGATCGTTGTGCGAATCTCTCCGGAGTTCGACGTCGAATCTGTCGCGCAGAGCCTGAACGAAAAATACCCAGGTGCCGCGACGTCCATTGAGAACCTGCCGTTTCCCCCAGCGGAAGTGGCGAATCTGACCAATATTCGCACGATGCCGGCGTTCCTCGCAGCGTTCGTGGTGCTGCTGGGAGTTGCTTCGCTTCTGCACGTGTTGCTCGTGACGGTTCAGCGACGCCGATCCGAACTGGCGGTGCTCCGCAGCATCGGGCTCACCTCGCGAACAAACCGCGGCTTGTCTCATTTGGCAAGCACTGACAATCACTGGTATCGGTCTCATCGTCGGGGTGCCACTCGGACTGATCATCGGCAACGGCGCCTGGTTCGCTGTGGCCAGTCCGATCGGAGTAGCAACCGATGCGGCCCCGCCCCTAGCCACGATTGGTCTCGTCGCCGTCGTCGCTCTCGTCGTCGCGGGCCTTCTCGCAGTTGGACCAGCCCGGAGCGCCAACCGACTGCCTCCGGCAGAGTCCCTTCGGGTCGAGTGACCCACCTTTCAGCGTCGAGTCGGTGTCGGGTTGGAGTCTGGCGGCCGACAGGCCACGACCGCTCACATGCGTGAATGTCGTTGAGAGTCTCGAATTGCGCCTCCCGGAGCTGACTCCCCAGCGCTGACAGGCCATTCCCCGGGCCAAGGCTCAGAACCGAAACCGACGGCTGACGAACCCTCGCGGGCGTTTGTCATGGTTGCCGAGCAATTCGGGGTCGACCAGTCGACAATCGCCAACACGTTCGGCGCGAGGGCATGCCGATCCGTGCGCGGCGCGGCTGGCCACCCGACACCGTCTAGATCAGTCGCAGTCGGCACTCTGCCCCATCGTCAGTCGTTCGTCGACTCGTCGCACGTCGCCGGGTCGGTTTACTCTTGCCCTGGTCTTCGGGCCCAGCAAGACTGGGCCCCTTCTGGGATGGAGGAACTCCGTGATCACCGAGTCCAAGCAGCCATTGACGTTCGTGCCGCCCGGACCGGGCCCGTGGGAACTCGATTCGGTGCACTTCCCCCGGCCGGTCACCGGCTACTGGGCGGAGATGCATCCTCAGCCGTTCAGCAACGGTTTCGCCGACTTCATGGCGTTCTACGGCCTCCCGTTGCAGACCAGGCTGACGTCCTACCTCAGCGGTTTCTGCTATTCACAGATGGTGCCGGTGGCGCCCGAGGAGTTCCCGAACCGGCTGGCGCGCGCCGCGGAGGTGTTCGAGACGAAGGGTTGGCGTGAACAGGCGACGGAATGGGAGCAGGTCCGCAAGCCCAACTCCATCCGGGCCCACCGCGAGATCCAGGCGATCGACCCCGATCAGTTGAGCGACGAGGATCTCGTGGCGCACCTGCGCCGCTGTCATGACCACCACGTCGTGATGATCCGCCAGCACATGGCCTTCACCGGCACCGCGGTCATCCCGGCGGGTGACTTCCTCGTCCAGGCGCAGGGGTGGACCGGCCTGCCGACGGTAAAACTGCTCGGCCTGATGCGGGGTGCGTCGCTGGTCTCCGGCGGCGGCTCGGCGCAGCACGACGCCCTGGTCGCGGCCTACCGCGCCGACCCGGCCGCGCGAAAGTCCCTCGACTCCGGTGACGAGCCGGGGGCGTTGCTCGAGCGCCTCCGCCGCGAGGACACGGCGACCGGCCGGGCGTTGAACGACTACCTCGACGTCGTCGGCTACCGCCTGCTCGACGGCTTCGACATCTCGGGTCGCTACGCGATGGAGATGCCCGACGTCCTGCTGCGCTCCATCACGACCGCCATCGACACCGACGGCGTGGAATCGGACCTCGATGCGCAGGTCGCAGAGGTCCGCAGCCACGTCCCGGAACCGAACCGCGAGGCCTTTGACGCCCTGCTGGCCGAGGCGCGCATCGGCTACTCGGTACGCGACGAGCGCGGGGTCTACAGCGACATCTGGGCTTCTGGGCTGATGCGCCGTGCCGCCATGGCCGCTGGCCATCGCCTTGCCGAACGCGGGCGGTTGCAGGACGCCGAGCACTTCGTCTTCGCGGACATCGACGAGATGTGCGCCGCGCTCGAAGGATCGCCGACGCCGACCGCTGACGACCTGGCGGCCCGTCTCACTTACCACCAGACGTACACAGCCAAAGACGCCCCGGCGCACATCGGCGACGACCCGATGCCGCCGCCGGACCCGTCGGAGCTCCCGCCCCCGATGCAGCGCCTGATGGCGGCGGTGGGCGTCGCGATGAGCGAGATGTTCGGCCAATCCGACGTGGAGCATGAGACCACGGTGATCCGTGGCCTGGCGGCCAGCTCCGGCGTGCGGGAAGGGATTGTGCGACGTGTCGCCGGGCCCGCGGACTTCAACCGCATCCAGAAGGGCGACGTCCTGCTCACGGAGGCAACCACCGAAGCCTTCAACGTCCTGCTGCCGTTGCTGACCGCGATCATCACCGACAGCGGTGGGGCGCTCTCGCACGCGGCGCTCGTCTCGCGTGAGTACGGCATCCCGGGCGTCGTCGGCACTCGCGACGCAACCGAGCGGATCGCGGACGGTGCCCGGGTCCGAGTGGATGGTGACGCGGGGACCGTGACGGTGCTCGAGTGAGTGGAATCGTGCCGCTGGTCGGCGCGGACGAAGAGGCCCTGTACGGCGCCAAGGCGGTAGGTCTGGGCGACGCGCTGCGTGCCGGGCTGCCAGTCCCACCGGGCGTCGCCCTGCCTGGGCCCGAGGTCGACGAGATCGCGGCCGGAGTGGCCGCGGTCACGGCCGCCCTACGGGACGCCGTTCGCCCACTGCCGACGCCCCTCGCCGTGCGCTCGTCGGCCGTCGGCGAGGACTCCGCTGGGGCCAGCTTCGCGGGCCAGCACCTGACCGTTCTCAACGTGCAGTCGGCCGACGATGTCGAGGCGGCGGTGCGGGAGGTGTGGTGGTCGGCCAACTCCGACTCGGCGATCACCTACCGCAAGCGGCTCGGCGTGTTCGAACGCCCGAGTGTCGGCGTCGTCGTGCAGTCGCTACTCGCTCCGGACACCGCGGGCGTGATGTTCACGCAGAATCCGATCTCCGGCGCGGACGAGCGGCTGATCGAGGCGAACTGGGGCCTGGGCGAGGCGGTGGTCGCCGGCCGCGTCATCCCCGACTCGTTCCGGGTCGCCCGCGACGGCGATGTGCTGGAGCGCACGCCCGGGTTCAAGAAGATCGCGATCCGGGCCGCTCCCGACGGTGGCACGATCGACGAGACCATCCCGGTCGATCAGCGGGAGACGCTGTGCCTGAGCGACGAGCAGCTCCGGGCCCTGGCCGGACTGGCGGACGCGTGCGAGCGCACGTACGGCGCGGGGCGCGACATCGAGTGGGCCTTCGCCGACGGCCAGCTCTACCTGCTGCAATGCCGGGCGATCACGATCTCCAAAGGT
This sequence comes from uncultured Actinomycetota bacterium, assembly GCA_963738275.1. GTDB lineage: Bacteria > Actinomycetota > Acidimicrobiia > Acidimicrobiales > Ilumatobacteraceae > Ilumatobacter. Next base: position 57,259 of record CAVTVY010000013.1, on the reverse strand, counting down.
TCCGTCCCGGCGGCACAACCGACGCCGACGCCAAGCCCGGGCGACGGGATCGTGCACGTGCCGCTGTTCTCCGAGCTCGACGCCGACGATCGCGACGCCATCGCGCGGTTGTTCATCGAGCGAGTCTTCGCGCCCGGCGAGACCGTCGCCAAGGAGGGCGCCGAGGCCGCCGCGTTCTACCTGATCGACTCCGGCACCGCCACGGCGACCGTGCACGGCGAGTTCCGACGGACCTTGGGACCCGGCGACTACTTCGGCGAGATCGCTCTGCTCGACGGCGGTGCCCGCTCAGCCACCGTGACCGCGGACACGCAACTCGTCTGCCGGGGAATCACCCTTTGGGACTTCCGCCCGCTGGTGCAGAACAATGCGGCCATCGCCTGGACATTGCTGCAGACGGTTGCCCGAATGCTGCGCGGGACCGACGACGCGCACATTTCGGGCGGTGGTACGACCGGTCCGTAGGTGGGCGTAGAGGGACTCGAACCCCCGACATCTTCCTTGTAAGGGAAGCGCTCTAACCAGCTGAGCCATACGCCCTGGTCGGCTTAGGCTACCTGCGGGTGAGTTGCGCCGACACCGACGTTGTTTACGGGACGAACCAGCGCTCGATGGCGTCGACCGTGGCGAGCCACTGACCGGATTTCGGGCGGACTCCGTCTCTATGAAGCTCGCCATCGATGACCTGGAGTTCCACCATGTCGCCTGCTGCCTCTGCCTGCGATGCGTACTGGCGGGCCGATGCTGGCGACACGACGGTGTCGTCTCCGCCGTGGATCACGCACGTCGGGGTGCCCGTGGGCAGGCGCGCCAGCGGCGACGTCATCTGCCATCGGGTCTTGGGCGGGGCAGCCTCGACCAGTGCCCGCACAGCGAGGTTGTGAGGATTGGCTGCAAGCGTCTCCATGTCGGTGGGGCCACCGATGGACACGACGCCGGTCAACCGTGTGGGACGTTCGCCTGCCAACCACAGCGCCAGGTGACCACCAGCCGAGTGGCCGACCGCCACGACTCGCCGATCGGCGTGCGACCGGGTGGTCAGCGGCTCGGCGTGCAGTCGATCCACCAAAGAGTCAAGCGCCGACGCAACGTCATCAAATGTGGCGGGCCAGCCACCGCCGCCACCGAAGCGGCCGAGCCTTCGGTAGGACACGTTGAATGTGTTCCAGCCGCGACGACGCGCATCGCGCGCAACCAACGTCATGACCCACCGGCCGTATGGCCACGACCACGACCCGCCGTGCAGGAACATCACGGTTGGGCGAGGCCCGGAGCGACGCCGCGAAGTGCGGAACACGCCTGCCTGTAAGCGATCCGGCCCGTACCGGATCTTCTTCCTAATCACCACGACCATCTGTTCCGACCATCTGTTCCGACCAGCATGCCGTCAAGGATGGCACGGATGCCGAACGGCGCAGCGCGGGATTCCCCTACCAACTCGCAGCGATGTATTGGGTTTCGCAGAATTCGTAGATGCCTTCGGTTGATCCCTCGCGGCCTAGGCCAGACTGCTTCATGCCGCCGAAAGGGGCCGCTGGGTCGGATACCGAGCCCCGGTTGAGCCCGATCATTCCAGCCTGAATCCGCTCCGACACCGCCAACCCCTTGGCGAGGTCGCGGGTGTAGACATATCCGGTGAGGCCCATTTCGGTGTTGTTGGCGAGGTCGATCATCTGGTCGACATCGGTGAACGACACGACCGGAGCGACGGGCCCGAAGATCTCTTCCCGAGTGATGGGCGACCCCGGCGCCACTCCCCCAAGCACCGTTGGCTCGTAGAAGTAGCCGGCGCGGTCGAGTCGCTTACCGCCCGTGGCAACCGTGGCCCCAGCGCTCACAGCCGCATCGACGAGATCACTCACCTTTGCCAATGAGGGCGCATCGATGAGCGGTCCGCACGCCACTCCAGCTTCCAGGCCGCCACCGACTCGGACGGCACCCATGGCAGCCGCAAGCCGGGCGGTGAACTCGTCGGCCACGCCAGCCTCCACGAGGAATCGGTTGGCCGCAGTGCAGGTCTCGGCGGAGTGACGCATCTTTGCGACCATCGCGCCCTCCACCGCCGCGTCGAGGTCAGCGTCGGCAAACACCACGAACGGTGCATTGCCGCCGAGTTCCATCACCGTCTTCAGCACCCGATCGGCAGCCCGACGCAAGAGCACTCGGCCAACTTCGGTGGAGCCTGTGAACGACACCATGCGAACGGCGCGGTGATCCACCGCAGCGTCGTACCAGGCGCCCGAGGTCTTGGTGGGTACCACGTTGACCAAGCCGTCGGGAACGCCGGCCTCACTGAGCAATTCGGCCAACCGAAGGGCCGTCAGCGGAGTCTGCGACGGCGGCTTGATGACGACCCCGTTGCCCGCCCCAAGCGCCGGAGCCAGCTTGCGTGTGATCATCGCTGCGGGGAAGTTCCACGGCGTGATCATCACCACCACACCAACCGGTGGATGGTGGACGAGGATACGGTTCGCACCGGAGGGTGCGAGGGCGAGTTCGCCGCGGATGCGCACGGTCTCTTCGGCGTTCCAGCGGAAGAACTCGGCGGCATACACCACTTCACCCTTCGCATCGGCGAGCGGTTTGCCGTGTTCGCTGACGATGAGATTGGCGAGCTCGTCGGTATGGGCGATGAGGGTCTGCCAACACGAACGAAGCACCTCGCTGCGCTCGCGAGGCGCCACTTTGGCCCACAACTTCTGAGCGCGCTCGGCGGCATCGCACGCTGCCAGTGCGTCCGCTGGCGTGCCGGCGGCGACCTCTGCGATGACGCCGCCGGTAGCCGGGTCGTCTACCTCGATGCGCGCACCCTCCGAACCGTCGCGCCAATCGCCGTCGATGAACAACTGTCGATACATGCGAGCCAATCTACGTTGGACAACCTGCACGGAGCATGCCGAGAACGCCGTAGCCCAACCGACCGTGTCGCGTTCCTCGGCGAATAGCGCCTGAGATCGCGACGCGGTTCATGGCGTGGGCGGATGGGTCGCGTTCTGTGGCGAATGGCGCCCGAAATCGCGACGCGGCTGGTGGTGTTGGGCGGCGCGTCGGGTTCTGGAGCGAATGGCGCCCCGAGATCGCGACGCGGCTGGTGGTGTTGGGCGGCGCGTCGGGTTCTGGAGCGAATGGCGCCCGAAATCGCGACACAGCACGTGGTCTGGTCTGGCTTAGCGGGCAGAACCACGCCTGCGTTCGGCGAGCAAATGGCCGAGCAGCTCTGGCGTTGCGGCCACAACCGGTCCGCGGCGTGCCGTGTGGTCGAGTACACAGAGTTCGAGCCCGTTTACCTCTGCCGCTACGCCGCCAGCTTCGGTGAGGATGAGCACCGACGCCAGGTAGTCCCACACGCCGTGGTACGAGCCGGTGTCGGTCCACCCGTCCGTCACCCCGCACGCCACCATGCAGATGTCCGGAGCGGACGCCCCCATCGTTCGATATTGAGACCAGCCGTAGTGATGGGTCGGCAGGCCCGACAGACCGATCATGGCCTCACTCATCTCGGTGACTGTCGACGGACGAATGGTCACGCCATCGCGTTGTGCCCCACCGCCACGAGTCGCTGTGAAGCGCTCGCCAGTGGCCTGGTTGGCAACCATCGCTGCGGCAGGCCCGTCATCGTCGACCAGGCACAACGCGGTCGCATACCAAGGCATCTTGCGAGACGCGTTCGTCGAACCGTCGAGCGGGTCGACCACCACGATCGGTGCCCCGCTGGACCCGGGCCCAGCCGTGATACCACTTTCCTCCGACAACACCCGATACCCGGCGCTGTGCAGCAGATCGATGCAAACGTCGTCCGCATCGAGGTCGACGGCGTACTGGCCATCGCGAACTCCGCTCGCCCCCCAGTTCGAATTCGCCGCCAACACCGCGCTCACGGCGTCACACGCTGAATGGAACAATTCAATCGCACTGCTCAACTTGGGATCGATCACGTCCTCGAACGGTAGTGTCGACGCCGTGGCAGTCATCGACGTAGCCGGTTTCGTTGCCGATCTGAAAAGTCAGGCCATCGACTTCGGGTTTCATGTTCACGACGAGCGACATTTCGTCGAGACATATTCGTTGCGGCAATTGTGGGAGGTCGACCTGCATCCCGAAGAGGCGTGCAACGGCCCTATCGACCTGCACTTGTCGCTCGATGTCGACCCACGAGCGCTGCTGGGCTTTGAAGACGAAGTCATGCGTATGGAAGACGTCGACGATGATCCGCCGTCTGGCTACATGTTTCCCATGCTGTTCACGTGGACATTGCCGCCGCTCACGTATCCGCCCGACCTGTTGGTGCTTGCCACCGACGTTGCGGGTGTCGGAGGGCTCGACCTGCCGGTGGAAGTGTCAGCGATCGACTCGTTTCCCAGCGTCACCGACGCTCCGGAACGCAGCTTGTCGATCGTTGCCCGCATCTCGCTCGACTTGGCAGACGTGTACATGAACAACGATGCTTCCGTGGCTCAGGCACTCGAACGGTGTAAGCATGTGAGCTTGTATCTGCTCGAACGCGCCGACGCCTGGCTCGGCGAAGACTTTTAACCCGCCCCACCAACAATCCTGAGGAGGATGGCCATGGACCTTGAACCGCGTGACGGCATCACTGTTGCTGAACTGATCGACATGCTCAGCGGATACCCGGCTGACTCTCTGGTGGAGATGTCGATCATCGCCCCAGTGAACGAAGGCGACGACGACATCACCGTCGACCGCTACCCCATCGACGGCGTCATGCCCTGGGACGAAGACGAAGATGGCGAACCGGCCAGCGTCGTGTGGTTGGTCGGCGGCAACGACGAAGACGTCGACGTGTTCCTCGACGCCATCGAAATCGACCCCGGCTGAGCGCGGTCTCGCCGAACGGCAAGCCGGTGGATCTGTCCGCCACGCCGCTGCCAGCGGACACCGTTGGTTTGCTCGAGGGCCTTACGACCACGCGCGCCATCAGGCGATACCTACCTGAACCGATTCCGGAGCAAGATCTCCGGGCCATTCTCTTCGGCGCCACGCGGGCACCAAGTGGATCCAACCGCCAACCGTTCCGGTTCTTGGTGCTCACCGACGGGCCCAAAGCAGTCGAGGCCAAACGGCTGATCGGCACAGCCGCTCGCTCGATTTGGGATGCGAAGCGCCAAGCCGATTCGTACGCCAGCGGATCCGGTAGCGACAACAACTCACCGAAAGCCCGAATGGCACGCACCATGCAGCGGTACGTCGACGAGTTCGAAGACATCCCCGTTCTGGTGTTGCCATGCCTGCTGCGCTATCGCGAGGCCACCCCATTCGAGGGGTCGTCGATCTATCCCGCATGCCAAAACCTGCTCCTCGCCGCCCGGGCGCTCGGCTACGGCGGTGTACTCACCGGGTTCCACAGCGACGTGGAACCGGAACTTCGGGAACTCCTCGGGATACCCGCCGAGGTCGTCATCGCCGCGACGATTTCGCTGGGTCGACCAGAAGGTGGTCACGGCCCGGTTCGGCGACTCGCCCTGAGCCAACTCGTCTTCGCCGAGTCTTGGGGGCTTGCACCAGATTGGGCGATCGATCCGCCCGGCACCGAATACACCTCTGCCGGACCGCCGGCCCGTTCCAAGTGAGTACCACGTGAACCGTCACGGCCATCGACGCGAGCCCCATAACGCCGGCATGTCGGCCCGGCTGAGCTGGTTGCGCGCCGGTGTGCTGGGGGCCAACGACGGCATCATTTCCACAGCGGGCCTCGTGGTTGGGGTTGCCGCCGCCACGACCAGCACGAATGAGATCGCCACTGCGGGTGTGGCCGGGCTCGTGGCTGGCGCTGTCTCGATGGCACTCGGCGAGTACGTGTCGGTCAGCACGCAGCGCGACTCTGAACGGTCGCTGATCGAGAAGGAACGAAATGAACTCGAGCGAATGCCGGAAGCCGAGCACGATGAGCTCGTCGGCATCCTGCCGCGATCAGGGCATGACGGAACACACCGCAGAAGCGGCCGCAAAGGAACTTGCCGCGCAGGATCCCCTCATTGCGCACCTGCGCCTTGAACTCGGGCTCGATGCCGACCAACTTGCACAGCCGTGGACTGCGGCCGGGTCTTCTGCGCTGGCGTTCGCAATCGGTGCCGTGATCCCACTCCTCGCCATTCTCCTGCCACCCGACTCAGTGAGAATTCCCATCACCTTCGTGGCCGTGCTGGTGGCGTTGTCGCTCACTGGCATTGTCAGTGCCCGGCTCGGTGGCTCGCCGGTGCGCAGCGCGGTACTCCGGCTGGTGGTCGGCGGGGCGCTGGCGATGCTGGTGACGTTCGGCATCGGCCAGTTACTGGACGTAGCGGTCTGACGCGCGCGGCTGCTCGGCCCAGCTGCTCGGGACCGCTGGTTCAGGACGGAATAGTGCGCTTGGTCTGCGCCTTGTCGCGTTTGGCGTCTCGCTTTTCCTTCAAGGTCTTGCCGACCTTCTTGTCTGACGGGCGTTGTGGGGATTTTGAGGACATGGCTGCCTCCGAGTCGTGACGAGCAGATGCTCGTGGATAGCTCGGGTCAAGGCGTCGGGCCTGTACGAGGCGACAGCGCTACTGGCCGTCCTGCCCAAACGAGGCGACTCTTCCCAAGACCCCTGACCATAGCCCAGTTGGCCGCCGCCAACGCCGCCGCCAACGCCGCCGCCAACGCCACGACCACAACGTCTCTGACACCTTGCTTCGGTGGGATCTGGTGTCGACCTAAATAGACTGGATTATCGCTGCCGGAGAGGCGTACGTTCGAACCCGTCTGGTGCTCCGCTTCACCAGCGACATGCGGCCCTCGAGGCCGTCGGGAGGTCTGGCCATGAGGTTGAGCACTCGTTCTGCTTCAACATTTTCCCGCTGGTCGAAATTGACCAAGTTGGCGATGGTGATCGCCGTCTCACTCGGGCGCGATTGTTGCTGCCGGGTGCCGACCGCGAGCCTGAACGGGCGGCCGCGGCGCAACTGCCACCCTCCGCTTGCGATCACGCCGATCACGCCGAGCCGCCTCTTGGACACGCGGGAGGGCCGACGGAGCTCCGCTGGGCAAGGTGGGTCCGGAGGGAGTCATCGAACTCCAGGTCGCCGGTGTCGGCGGAGTGCCGGCAGAAGGGGCTGCCGCTGCGGTGCTCAGTGTGACGGTCGCCGAGCCGACCGCTGCGTCGTTCATCACCGTGTCACCCACAGGCGAAGCCCGGCCAACCGCGTCGTCGCTCAACATGCTGCAGGCGAAGTCGTGCCGAACCTCGTCATCGCCAAACTCGGCGACGGCGGACGCGTGTCGCTGTTCAACCAGTTCGGCGAAACGCACCTGATCGCCGACGTGATGGCATGGATTCCAGACGGCGTGGTGTACGGGGCGCTGACGCCCGAGCGACTCCTCGACACGCGAATCGGCCAAGGCGCGCCGACTGGTGCAGTCGGGCCGGGCGGCACCGTCGTGCTGCACGTGGCTGGCCATGGTGGCGTGCCGAACGTCGGTGCGGGGTCGGTGGTCTTGAACGTCACTGTGACCGAACCAACAGCACCGTCGTTCATCACCGTATGGCCGAACGGCGACGCCAAACCTGGCACGTCGTCACTCAACATGTTCCCAGGCCAGACTCGACCGAACCTCGTCATCAGCAAGATCGGGCCAGACGGAAAAGTCGGCGCTCGTCCAACGAGTTCGGCTCCACCCATCTCATTGCAGACGTGGTCGGCTGGATTCCCGAAGGTTCGGGCTACACCGGCATCACGCCGACACGCCTGCTCGACACCCGCATCGGCAACGTGCCGCTCGGCGGAAACACAACCCGGCGACTCGACGTTGGGAACAACATTCCCGGCAACGCCGAGGCTGTCGCCCTCAACGTCACGATCACCGAACCCACTGCACCCACGTACATCACCGTCTGGCCAGCCGGCGTCGACCAACCGTTGACGTCGAACCTCAACGCGCTGCCCGGACGACACACGAGCAGTCGCCGTAGTCGTGAAGTTGGGCGTGAATCAAGACATCGACCTCTACAACCTCGCAGGCAACAGCCATCTCGTCGTCGACCTGGTGGGCTGGTATGGGCCCGGCACGAAAACACCGCTGTCGCTCGTGATCGGCCATGGCCTCGCGCCATCCGCGGCCGAACTGGAACCCGGTCGCCCGCTTTCGGCACTCGGCGATGGGGCTGGCCCGCCGATTGACTTCGTGACCAACGAGCTGTTGCTCGTTGGAACGAATGCCGCGGCAACGAAGGTCGCCGCCGACTGGCAAGGGCAGGTCACGAGCACCACCCCGTCGCTCGCCGGGCTCGACCCGATTCACGTCATCAAGTTCAACCTTGCCGCGATCAACCCAGCGACGTTGCCGACAGTGCTGGAGGCGCTTGCGATCCTCTCGGAGCAAGCCGGCGGACGCCGGTGCCGCGCTACAGGTGAGCGACGAGAACGGGCGCGCTCCTGCTGCGCCTGCAGGCCAAGCTGCTCGACGACGGCTATGTCGTCAGCCATCAATGTGCTCACCGAACCCGTCGGCTACCAGGACGGGTTGATTCTCGAAGAGGGTTTCGACGAAAACAAGGACGGCCTGATCACCGGATCCGAAAGCTTCAACGCATTCGAGTTCTCGTACCTTCGGGAGGGCGGCCCGATGGACCACGGGTTCGCATCGGCGTGGCAAGAACTCGACTCGTATACCCGTCTTCGCCCGGCCGCCAAAGTCGCCGTGTTCGACGGTGGATTCTTCGACAGCGATGACCTCGGCCCGATGACATCTGGTCGGCACGAGCTACGGCAGTTCGAAACTCGCCGGTTGCGCGGCGGCAACCCGTGCCCGTGGCACGGCACCGGCGTCGCTGCACACGATCTACGCCACCCACGGCAACAACATCGGCACCGCAGGCGGGGCGACACCGGTCGTTTCAGAGTTGGTCGCCATCGGTGTCGGGCGCGAACTCGTCACGATTCTGAAAGGCCTCGTCACCTTGCCGTTCAATCTCTCGGCACCGACGTGCTCAACATCAGCGCAGGCGGACGCATCCCGGCAGTGCTGTACGCTCCGCTGTTCTTGATCCTCGCACCGATTGCGGCCGGATCCATCGGCTTGGCATCCAAATCGTTGCATCCGCTGGAAACGACGGCGCTGATGTCGACGACGAAGACTGCTTCTTCGTGTGCTGGGAATCTGGCGGATGGATCCCGTGTGAGCTACCCTTTGTGATCTGCGTCGGCGGTCTCAAACTCAACACGACCGACCACGATCCCGGCTCGAACTACGGAAACGAAGATGTCGACATCTGGGCATCGTTCACCGTCAAGATCGGCCCCGCACCAGACCAACCCAACGGGATGAGGTCGCGAACCGTCAACGGCACCAGCTTCTCCGCGCCCCTGGTCACGAGCGCCGTCGCGCTCGTCATCGCTGCAGACCGATCGCTGTCTGGGACGTCCGCCGGCGATCGAGTGGTGGCAACCTCTCGATTCGGCACGGGGCGTGTGAAGCGAATTCTCGATGTGCAACAGGCAGTGCACAACACCCTCACAGGCGCAAAGTCCGTTCGTGGAGATCACGTATCCCACGACGAACCTTTCGCTGCTCTTCGCCGGGGAGGTGACCCTCAAGGCCGCTCCGTGCTGTAGCTCGACTCCGACCTACCAGTGGTATGAAGGACCCCGCAATGGCACGCTCACGTCCATTGCGAGCGGCCAGACGCCAACGCTTCGGCTGACGGGCGGCACTGGCAATCGAACACTCGAAGTGCGCGCCACCTTCCCTGGTGGCGCTGTCCGAACCGATCGGGTCGACTACACGATGACCAACGATGCCCCGACCGTGTCGATTCAACGTCCGTTGCTGAGCGAAGACTTCTTCCAGAGCGCGAACATCCCGTTGCGAGCCACCACGTTCTGACGCTGCTTACGGATCGCCGATGCCGAACAACTTCGTCACTTGGAAGATCGACGAACGTGTTCGTTGGCACCGGCAACGAGATCAACACCAGCGGGTTGAGCGTCGGTTCGCACACCGCTCAGGTCTCCGTGACCGACGGCAACCTCACCACCATCGCGAGCCGCCAGTTCGACGTCATCGCCGACCCGCCCAATCCCCCGCCGAGCGTGACGATCACGTCGCCAGGTACCCACACCGCGGGCGACACCGCCGGCGACTTTCGAGGTCCACCCGTACGTCTACCGATTTTACCGCCATCGCAACGTCGCATCGATACGGCACCGGACCCCGACCACTCCCGTCGTCAGTTGGTATTGGAAAGTCGTCCGGCGAGTCGGTCCCGAGAACTTCATCGGCACTGGTGCCGATCGCACAGATCGACCTCCCGCCGACGAGCGACCCAGCGCCAGGCATCGTGTTTCGTCGTGATCGCTCGGGTGATCGAGATGCCACCACGACGACGACTTCTCGACTTCATCGACCGTGATGTACCTTACCGGTTGCCGCTAACTCAGCCCCTTGACGAACGGGTAGATCCGCGTGAAGTCGACCGATGGCTGCTCGGCCGCGAACCGTTGCCACACCTCGCAGGTGAGGTCGCCGAACGCTGACGGGCCGCCCGCAGCCGCCACCTCGGCAAGATACAGCCGGAGGTCTTTGGCCATCAGCGAGTTCGTGAAGCCGGACGCGTACGTCCCCGTCACCACGTGGTTCGGGAACTTGTCGTTGGTGGCGGTGTTGTATCCGCTTGACGCGTTGAGGGCTTCGAGCATGACACTCATGTCGAGACCGTGCGACACGCCAAAGGCCACCGCCTCACTGGTGGCTGCCAGCGCGGTGGCAGACAGAAAGTTGTTGGCAAGTTTCACCGCCTGCCCCAACCCAGGGCGATCGCCCACCCGCCGCCGCACATCGCTGAGCCCGGCAAGCACCGGCTCCACGTGCTTGCACGCCTCATCGGTGCCCGAGTAGATGACCGCCAGCTTGCGTGACCGGGCACCTGCTGGGCCGCCAGACACAGGAGCATCGACGTAAGCAACCCCGGCATCGGCCAGCATCGCTGTTATTCGCTGTGAGGCTGCCGGGCCGATGGTGGACGTGTCGATGACGTGGCTCACCCGCCGGTCCGGTGCCGCCGCGAGTTGACCTGCCACCAGTTCTGATATGGCGCCGTCCGGCAAGCTGAAGATCACCACCTCTGCCTGCTGAGCGACCAACGCCACGTTGGAAAGGAATGTTGCACCCTCGATATTTCGATCAGGTCCGGCAGCGTCGTGAGCCACCACGGTGAATCCAGAGTTGACCAAGTTGATCGCCAGGGCACTTCCCATGTTTCCCAGACCGATGAAACCGACGGTACCGATCGGTCCGGAGTCTGCCGTCACGAGTTGGTCTCCCGTGAGGCGCGTGCCCGCTTGATGGCCCGGTTCGCTGCGACGCCAGCCGGTACACCGGCGTACGCGGCGATCTGGAAGAGCAACTCGTCGAGTTCAGCGTCGGTGACTCCGGCGTTCGGGCTCGATAGAGCATGAAGTTGAAACTCCTCCATCCGACCGAGCGCGGCAGTCATGGCGAGCACCAGCAAACTTCGGTCACGCGGACTCAACACGTCGTCGCCGCGGGCCCACACGCCCCACGCCGTCGCTGTGACGAAGTCTTGGAACTCTGCGCCGGCTGGGTTCGGGTCCGCGAATCTGACTGTCGACATACTCGTCGCCGAGCACCGCCCGACGCCGAGCCCTCGCCGCTGCTAGTCGTTCGTCGTCGTTCATGTCGATGTCCTCGTTCTCGCCGTGCTTCCAGCAGTTGTTGCGTTGATTGGTATCGACTTGCACCGACACCGCACCGACGGGCGCGAGCGGAGGGATCCAGGCCACGACATTTCGACACGACATTTCGACCGCGTCGTCGACAATTGTCGGTGCTGAAATCCCCAGGGGTTGAGACGTTCACTACGGTGGCCATCGTGGATGATCGACGACGGGCCGCTGATGGTTGACGAGGGTCTCGAGGACTCAACCGAAAACGGGCCCGACGCTTCGGTGCTGTCCGGAGACGAGACACTCAACACGTGGCGCCAGACGGGTCGCTGAGACACAACATCGGTCCTCAGAGACGTTCGCCAACCTGCGCGCTCGGTCTGAGATTGTCGACACCGGTGTGCGCATGTACGAGCGAGACCGTCATGCAGCCGGTTCGCTGCTGGGGAGTGCGCTGGCGCTACGTCTGTTCTTGTTCTTTCTGCCCTTGATTCTTCTCGTCCTTGGCGTAATGGGCCTGGTCGGCAGGCATGCCAACATCGATTCAGGGGCGTCACAGCTCGGTATCACCGGCGCACTCGCCGACGAGATCGATGCGGGGTTTCAGCAAGGCACCACTGCCCCATGGCTTGCTGCGATCACGGGGCTGATCGGCATCGCCACGACCGGGCGCTCTCTGACGAAGGCGCTGGTGGCATCGAGCGGGTTGGCCTGGCAACTCGGCGGCCGCCAGAAGACCGGTGTGCGCCTGGTGGGAATGGTGGTTGGACTGATCGTCTGCGTCGCACTCACCTCGGCGCTGCTCACACGTGTCCGCACCGAAACGGGCTTTGCGGTGGCATCAGCATCGTTCCTCGTCGTGTTCGTGGTGTACATGGCGTTGTGGTCGCTCGTGTTCTTGGCGCTGCCGCGAGGTACCACAGACCCTGGTGCGGCGCTGCCCGGAGCGATCTTGGTCGCACTTGCGCTCACCGGGTTGCAGGCAATCAGCATTCTCTATCTTCCGGTCCAGATCGAACGGGCTTCAACGACTTACGGCGCGGTGGGCGTCGCGATCGCAACGCTCAGCTGGTTCTTCATCATCGGTCGCACGATCGCGTTCTCGTTGTCGGTCAACGCAATCATGTTCGAACAGGTCGGCAGCCTGTCGAAGGTGGTTTTCGCTCTCCCCATCTTGCGGCTCATCCCCCAGCGCAACCAGGCCTTCGCCAAGTACTTCGACCTCCTCCCTGCCGAAGAGGACGGTGACGGAGAGTCAGTCGACGATGGCCCACCACCCGCTACCGGCGTCGGGCCACCGCTGGACCCGGGACCCGACTGAGTCGCGGCCGACGCAACGCACGTCAGCGCGTCACCGTTCGACCAAGTGGATTCCCATGGCCTGGGCGACTCGATCGAGGTCTGTGTCGGCGGCGAGAAGGCTGGCTCCCTGCCGAAGCTCAACCGCTGCGATCATGCAGTCGATCATGCCCCGAGGGTGATGCCAGAACGGCGGCATGATCGATAAGTGCGCGTCGCGGCCGTCAAAGTCCACCGCTGCGTCGAAACGCACCAGCGAACGTTCTACTTCCAGACGCCGAAAATGTCGACGACGAGCTCACGCGGACGTCGAGGTGTACATGCAGCCGTACCCGTGTGACACCGCCACAATCGCCGCCGACGCCGTCGTCTCACCGGGAACAGAGAAGTTTACGTTGCTCGACACAGGCCACGCGTGGGACATGCATGCATACGCCGTCAGAATACCCGGGACGGACTGGTTCGGTGACCGTGATGTTCACCTGGGCTGCAGTGACCGACCCGAACGCTACAACCTCAGCCAGATTCGACTGATGGAACGGATGCCCGTCGAGGCGTGAATCCAACAACCGTTGTGGCATCACCGACGCATACCGGGCGCCGGCGCCTGCCTGGTACTCGCCAGTCAGATCGACGATCAGATCCGTTTCACCCAACGTGTAGCCGCACACACGGCCACCGGTGCCGACACGCACATTGACCATGTTCGGGCGAGTCACCCCAGCCTCCGGGTTCAAATTGGACACCGTCGGACGATTCGGTGCCACACGGCCACAACGTCACGAACCCGCCGACGACGGATCGACCGCCGTCACCGACAACGCCACCGCCGTCGTCGCCGGGTTCGCCGTGACGACCAACTCGAACTCGGCGCCGGCAGCCAAACGGTGCACACCGCCCACACCGTAACGAGTGTCGACCAGCCGCTTCGAAGCACTGACCAGACCAGACGTCGATGAAGGTGTCAGCCAACCGTTCATGTCGACGACGAGATCGGTGACACCCAGCGACGTGAAACAGATGCGACCGTCCCCGACCGGAACAATGACCGCGTTCGTCACGCACCCGACCGGCTTTCGGGTTCACATTCGACGTCGCCGGCTCGGCAGCATCACACGGGAACACCCGCACGAAGCCATCACTTGCCGAATCCGTCGCCGTCACATTCAACGCAACAGCAGACGCATCCTTTGGCATCGACGACCTGATGTCGAGCTCGGCGCGGACACCAGGCATCAACGTGTCGAACACCTGCGCCTGGCAGACGGGTGTCGACGAGCCGGACCGGATCGACCGCCAAGAACCCGGCAGTGGCCGCACCCGCAGTGAACGCAGGCGACGACGACGGCTGCGGCCCCTGCCGGGGCCGGCGGCAGATCGAACGTGTGGAACGTCGGCCGGTAGAGCGAACGCGTTGTCACGCCAGAGATTGAAATCCCCACCGGAGGACAAACCGACGACCATCCGGCCGTGCACCGTCCAACCACGGCATCAGCGATCGCACCGTAGTTCCCGCACCCTGGAACACTTCATGTCGCCAACCATGCTGCGTGCCGCAACCTGAGACCACGGTCCCTGCGCGTGCTGGTGCGGTGTCGACACGCAGACGCGACCCCCACCATTCGTTCTCCTTGGTGACCGACACGAACATGTCCCCGAACCACTGCACACTCATCGGGTTGGCAACATCACGCGACGCGACCGGCGCCGCCGCGTTGCGATCCGCCGACCATGCGTCCCGTTCCAGTACTCGGGGGTCGCCAGAAAGTTCCCTCGAGGGACCCGCGCGAGATACGTGTGCGGCATGCACGCAGCGTCGAACTGGCCAACCGAATGGGTGTTGTTCGCGTACTGGCGATAGCAATGCGAATACAGGTACGACCACCGGTCCGTCGAAGTCACCGACCACCCGAACAGGCGCGCCGACTGATCAGGGGCCGGCTCGAAGTACAGCTGCTCGAATGTGTCGAATCCAAACCGTCAGCCAGGTGCGTACCGGCAGCGCACCGTAGCCGGCACCTCCACCAGACGGGTTGTGCATCTCGACCATGAACAACCACAAGTTGCCGTCAGGGCCGATTTCACCGTCGAGCGACCAGAACCAGGTGCGCGAATCGACCGTCAGTGCATCGCCGACCAGATCGCGTGCCACGATCGCCGAGAATCGTGAAGCACTCCCCCTGCTGGACCATGCCGGCGTTGTGCGCGGCGTTCGTCGCCGTCCCGCGTGCGACATCGGTCGGGTTGTCGTTGCGAAGGTTGTCGTCGTTGGAGAAATGGAGGTCCTGAAACATCCAGAACACCCGGCCGTCAGGCAGCGGGTACGCCTGCGGGTAGTCGCCGCCACCGAAACCTTGCCGGTCCGCTGTCGCACCCAACCCAGGACCGGCGAACGCCGCGTCCAGTTGCGCCTCGTTCAACGCTCCCGCCCCACAACCCGTAGCGACCGCGACGGGCGGCGGGGTTGCAGCGGTCGCCGTGACCGACACGGCAGCCACGGTTAGGGAGAAGCCGATCAGACGAGAAGTAACCTTGCGTGCAGATCGCATCTGTCTCCCGTCAGTGGGTTCGTGTTCCATGGACAGTGACCGGCGTGTCCTACGACGCCGGCAACACACCCACAATACGCAGAATCTGTCGTCGGTGATTCACGCTCCTGTAAGCCGCCACGCCCGCTTTCCCGCCTTGGGGCCGATGTGACGCCGTCCGTGCGACAATGGTGGACCGAATGTTGGATTGCGCCGCGCTCCGACTGATCCATTAGGCAACTATCCGGCCTCGAAAGACCGGCAGATGATGGTGGGGCGACTGGGGCTTGAACCCAGGACCGACGGATTATGAGGTCTCCAGTCCCTGAGCGGTGTAGAACACCGCTAGCTACCAGGTAGTTCGTTCCGACGTCCGAGCGCTGTAGGGCGAGTTATTTCGCTCTGCAGCCACTGGCCAACCGAGTACCCGGCTGTTGCAGTCGGCGGCGTTGGCCAGGTTGCCCATGCACACCTCCGACAATCCGATGTTCAGCTAGGTCATCAAGGCTGCGAACGGCAACGCGGCGTCGACATTGTCTCGCAGCGCAACGATGAACCAGTCGTGTGACGGGTGGCGTCAGCCCTCTGAGTCGAGACCGTAGCGTTCGATGTACGAGCCGAAGTCGGAGCGGATCTGACTTGCGGTGAGGCCGAACTGCTCGGGGGTGTAGCGATGTGTGCCGTGCGCACCGCTCCGGTTCGCGACATGCCATTCCCGCATCATGTCCATCACGTCAGGGCGAAGTTGCTTGTCGAGAATTTCGTAGATCCGCTCGACGGTGCCGAACGGATCTGCGACGAACTGTCGGTGATGTACGTCGAGAAACCGTCCTTCGCCGATCCTCGCGCGAGCGGCCATCGAACGCTCGACGCCGATTCGCAGGTGCTCGGCATGGTGGTGGCCGAACTCTGCCTCGCTGAAGCCCGGGTGACGAGGCTGGAGTGCGCGCAGCAGGCTGATCGTCGATGGCACGGCGAGTGCCGGATCGCGATGCGTCACGATCATCCGCATGTCGGGATACGCCGAGAACACCGACTCGATGTGGAAGTTGTGAGCGGGTGCTTTGAAGAGCCAGGTGTTCGGAGGCCGACGCGACTGCAATAGCGCTATGACGCGGCGGTGGTATGCAAAGGCAGGCCGCATGTCGGTTTCTCGCCACCAGGCGTGGTATCCGAAGATCGGCAACGTCAGCTGTTGTGCCCGGAACGACATGCCCAGGACTTCTACGTCTTCTTCCGTGGCGCTCGCGTCCAATAGATGCATGGCGGCGAACTCTGGCTGCTCGCGGGCCAGCCGCGCGACGTCGGCCTCGGCCGCCAACCGGCGCGAGTCGGTCGCCTCCTCCTCCAGGATGGGCGGCGGGCACGGGTTGTTCTGTTCCCAGCTTCGCAACGGACGGAAGCTGTCGTCCAGCGACAGCATGTTGGTGAGGGCTGTAGTGCCGGTCCTCGGCAACCCTGTGATCGACGTTGCCCGGCCCACATCGACCGCGCTGGTCTCGGGATGTTGGCGGTACCACGTCTCCACGTGGAGTCGGTTCTTGAGCCGGCGTTTGATGACATCGACCAACCTGGTTGCAGCGTCCGCATCGAGTTGTGCGTCGTGCTCGGCACTGGCCAGGAGCATCGAGAGTCCCTCGCGGAAGCTGTCGTCGCCGAAGTCGACCTCACCGGCCACCTGGCTGGCGTCGTCGAGGAGTTCGTCGATCGACGGATACGTGACGTTCATCCGTGCGGTCCGCTTCCTCGATCCGGGGAGCTGCGGAATTCGCCGCCTGTCGGAAACTGAGGCGTGAGCGACCGCTCCAGCAGCCCGCCGCCGACCTCACCGTTCATCGAAAAGCGGGCGGCCGATCGGCTCAGTTGCGGGCCTTGGTGGCCGACGTTGACCAGCGGAGCAAACGAAACCACGCTGATTTCGATGGAGGTGCCGTCGACCAGTAGTTCGAGTTGATACTCCTCGGTGTGGGACTCACCCGTGAAGTACGGGAACCGCAGAACCTTGGCTTCGTGATACCGCTCCCCGTCGAAATAGTGACCGTAGAGGAAGCCGACGTCGCCATTGGGCTCGACTTGATACGACAAGATGTGTACGCCGCGGCCGCTGGGAAACAGAGCAGCCGCCCAGGTGTGACCGACGGCGCCGCTCTCGTAGATACTCGCCGAGTTGCAGCGGTGAGAACGCATTCCGAGTGCGTCGATCTGCAGCGTCTGCTCACCGATCCGTATCGGGCCGCTGATCCGGCACAGCTGCTCATACCGCAAGGCCGTTCTCGGGATCGTCCCCGACGACGCGACGGTACCCCGATCTCCCTGCGAGCCCTGCTCGATCGGTGGGCTGACGATGTCTACCGTCAGAGTCATCGAGCTGAGCTGGGGCTCCCGACCGTCGCCAACTGCACCGGAGGTCGAGACGCCGCTGCTCCGTTTGAGCAGGCCCAGATAATCGATCTGCATTCGTCTGAATGGTTCGACAATCGACAGGAATGCGTTGCCCGCGGCGACCCCAGATTCGTGATTGCCGTGACCCTCCGAAGAACCGATGTAGGTCTCACCGTCGACGAACGCAATCACTGTGGCCATGAATTCGGGGAAGGGCTTGCCGCCACCGTTCTTGCCCGAGGCGAACCAGATGTTGAGGCCGATCCGTTGGGTGGGATCGTACACCCAGTGGTTATATGTTTCGCTCGTGTAGTCGCCGGCCGTCTCCGGCTTCAACGGGAACTCGTCGGATTCGCTGAACTCCCGCTGAGACTCGAACCGTTCCATCCCAGATCCCCCTCTTCGACAGTCCCAGATATACCCGAACCAAGCGTCGACTTCATCATCGGATCGATGCAAGCCTCAGCAGAAGAAGACACGGTGGTGGGGCGACTGGGGCTTGAACCCAGGACCGACGGATTATGAGTCCGCTGCTCTAACCAACTGAGCTATCACCCCGAAATGTTTGACCTGAAAACAACAACAGGGTCCCACATGGGGACCCCATTGTCGCAGCTCCGGGAGCAGGGCTCGAACCTGCGACAAGAGGATTAACAGTGCCCTGCTCTGCCAACTGAGCTACCCCGGATCGGTGAAGCGACAGACTATCGCCTCGATCCTCGCCATCACACGCCGATGAAGCAACGAACTGCTGTACACGACTGTTGCGCACCCAAGTGGCGTGCTTTGCGGCTACGGATCGACGCGTCGGCGACCGCACGGTATGGCTTACGGAACTGCTCGACCGGTATACCCAGAGCGCTCCGACCAGTACATCGTCGCCGCTTCAGGAGTCCAGCCCATCATGCAGGTACAGCCTGGCTCTGCAGACGCTGCTCGTCGACGTCAGACTGCCGCCCGAAGCCACGCGCACGAACAATCCCAACAGATACGCCGGATTCGTATTGGCCATGCTGACGGGCCCGTCGTTCGTCTTGGCGCCCTCACCGGCGTAGAGACCCAAGGCGAACATCGCATGATCGCGCTCGCTCAGCTCGCCCACCCACTCTTCGGCCTCGAGCCGACACCACTCGAGTTCGGCCTCCTTCTTGAGGCGCATCGGATGCTTCGGGCCAGCGGGGTGCCCACGATTGCGAGGATTGGGGACGAAGTCGACGTCGCGAACCCACTCCGAGACCGAACTCTTCGACACGCCAAGTTCGTTCGCGATCGCCAGTAATGTCCACGACTCAGCGCGCAACTCGCGCGCCCGTTGGCGTTCTTCCACCTTGCCTCGATTGCCCATTGCCACAGTCTGACGTGGGGGTACGACACCACTGAGCGGGTTGCCGGTTGGTCAGGTGGGCGGGGCTGGGGGTAAGGGGTGGGACGGTGCGCTGGTGACGGGGGCCACGGGGGCTACCGGGGCTACGGGAACTGCCGAGGGGGCGCTGGGGGTTGGGGTTGGCTTTGGCGCTGCCTGATAGATCGCCGTCAAACCCTTGTGGCGAAGGAACAACAGCACGCCGAGAGCGACAACGACCAGGGACATGACGAGACGCCCGATGGCCGCCATGCGCACCTGATGCAGCACCTCGTCTTTCACGAG
The DNA here is from genome assembly GCA_963738275.1 of uncultured Actinomycetota bacterium. Classification (GTDB taxonomy): domain Bacteria; phylum Actinomycetota; class Acidimicrobiia; order Acidimicrobiales; family Ilumatobacteraceae; genus Ilumatobacter. The sequence continues at coordinate 37,745 of CAVTVY010000013.1, read as the reverse complement.
GGTGATCGCATTGTGCACTTCGACAGGAATGATGGGTTCGTCGGCACCAGCCTCGATCTCATCGACGATGTCCGCGCAATACTCCACGTCTTCTTGGGCGACCTCGCCCTCACAGAAGTACGGCAGCTCATTCTGCTGGCTCTCCATGTATTGCTCGGCGATCTTCACGCCTTCTTCCACGACTGACGTGCCGCCAACCAACACCCGGTCCCACCCAGAGGTGAGCCCAGTCGAGGGCGAGGCGATGGTCACCACCGACGACGCAGCGACGGCCGCGCCGACGAGCACCATCAAAATTGAAATCAGGCAAACGGCATACACATAGAGGCTGCGCACCCAGTTCGCTTCGTTTGCCACCGTTGGTTCAAATTGTTGTGCCACGCCACGACCCTAGTTCCAGGATCGCAGCGCACTGGAGAATTAGGAGCCGAGCGGATCGGGGAGGCTTTGCCGAGCCTGTCCGGTTGGCGACGCCAGTCGATACGGGGGAAATCAGCGGAATGAAAAGGAGCGAAGCGACCTATCCGCTGATCTCCTACTCCACCTCGAGGAACTCGCGCAGCCGTTGCGACCGATGCGGGTGACGCAGCTTGGCCAGCGTCTTCGCCTCGATCTGGCGGATGCGCTCGCGTGTGACGCCGAACTCTTTGCCAACCTCCTCCAGCGTCTTCGCCTGGGAGCCATCGAGGCCAAACCGCATGCGCACGATTTCTTGCTCGCGCTCGGTCAGTTCACCCAACACCGCCTCGACCGCTTCGTGCAACATTGCCTTGGTGGCAGCATCGGCTGGCGTGTCGATCGTGGAGTCTTCGATGAAGTCGCCTAGGTTCGACTCGTCCTCCTCGCCGACCGGCGAATCGAGTGACAACGGGTCGAGGCTGATGCGAAGCAATTCGCGGACCTTTTCGGGTTCCATTTGCAGCTTGTCGGCCAACTCGTCGACGGTGGGCTCGCGCTCGAGGTCTTGTTGCATCTGACGACGCATACGAATGAGGCGATTCATGTGCTCGACCATGTGCACCGGAATGCGGATCGTGCGGGCCTGGTCGGCAATGGATCTCGTGATCGCCTGTCGAATCCACCACGTGGCGTACGTGGAAAACTTGAAACCCTTGGTGTGGTCGAATTTGTCGACGGCGCGCATCAATCCGAGATTGCCTTCTTGAATCAGGTCGAGGAGTTGCATGCCTCGACCGGAGTAGCGCTTGGCGATGCTGACGACGAGCCTCAGGTTGGCTTGCGTGAGCTCGCTCTTCGCCCGTTCACCCCGCTGCACGGCCCGCATCAGCACTCGTTCCTCGGCGCTGTCGTAGCCTCCGAGGTCGATTTGCTGTGCAGCGACGTGGCCTTGTTCGATCAGCTTGGCGAGTCGCCGTTCGTCGTCTGTGGTGAGCAGGTCCACTTCGCCAATCTCACGTAGATAGAGCCGTACGGTGTCGGAAGTGCCAGCGTCACCGCGCGGCGAACGTTTCTGCCCACGGCTGCGTCGACGACGCGCCAACAGACGCTCGATGTCTTCCTCGTCCGCTGCAGCAGCGCGAGCGGCTCCTTGCGGCGGTGTTTCGTCATCGACCTGATCAGCCACCGAGTCGTCGATACTGATGCCGGCCGCCGTCAGCGAATCGTGAACAGCGGTGAGCGCGTCACTCGTGAGTTCGACGTCGCGCAGCACCGGCGCGATCTCGTCGGCGTGCAACAGCCCGGCCGCTCGACCGCGCAATAACAACGTCTCCCACTCCGTCCGGTCAACCCCCAAGATCGGAGGTTGACTCGTCGGCTCCGTCACCTGGCTATCCCCCACCGGCACGAGTGTCCATACGTTGTTCGAGCCAACCTAGCAACCAGCCGGCTGCGTCGAGGCCTAGTTCGTCATCGCGCAGCTGTTCCATGCGCACGAACGCCTCTCGATCATCGCGCTGTTTGTCTGGATCTCCACTGCCAGCGTTCGATGTGAGCTCGCGCCGAACCGCCGCACCGATGAGGTTGCGCGCCTCCGCTTCGGCATCGACCTCGAGGTCGACCACCGCCGCTCGTTCGAGTACGTCACGCGCTTCGGGGTCGGCGGCCGCCAAGGCCGCTTCGAGGTCGCCACCCGCATCTGCCACGACTCGGAAGGCTCGCCGATATACATCGTCGAAAAACAGCGCCTCGACCAGCCAGCTGGCAATCGAGTTCCAATCTTGAACCAGTAACGCAATCGCGACGAACTCCGCGTTCTCGTGCCGCACGCCCTGTCGGCGCGGCGCAGCAACGGTCAGATGTGGTCGGCGTACTGCCCGCTCGGCCGATCGAACCATGTCTCCCGGTGGCAAACCTATCTGAACCGCAATTTGGCCGGCGTAGAGCTTGCGAACATCGACATTTGGGTGCTCGTTGATGACCGTGAGCGCCGCCTCGCCCAGTCGCGCGATCGCTTCGGGCGACTTGGGCGCCTGGCCTGCCATGACTCTGTCGAGCCGGAAACCGAGGAACGGCTTTGCTGATTCCACGGCAGCGAGCAAACTTGTCGGGTCGGTCTGGGCAAGCTCCCCGGGGTCTTTGCCACCGGTGAACGCAGCGACGCTCACCTGCACCTGATGCTTCTCTTCCCATTCGTAGAACCGCTCGGCCGCTCCCTGGCCCGCTGCGTCGGCGTCGAATGCCAACACGACTCTGCTGGCGTACCGCTTGATCAGCCGCACGTGCTCTTCCGTGAACGCGGTGCCACAGGTGGCGACTGCCCGGGGAACTCCCGCCCGGTGAAACCCGATGACGTCGGTGTACCCCTCGCAAACGATCACCTCACCCTTGTTCACGATGTCGCCCTTGGCCCAGTTCAGCCCGTACAGGGTCTTCGACTTCGAGTACACCGGCGTTTCCGCCGAGTTCTTGTACTTCGCCGGATCGGTGGAGCCAGGCAGAATGCGACCGCCCAGCGCAACCGGTTCGTTGTTCTCAGTGAAAATCGGAAACAAGACTCGTGCCCGAAACGCGTCTTGCAGCTTGTTGCGGCGATTGTCGAACGCCAGGCCGTTGTCGCGCAGATCTCGTGGCGAGATGCCAGAGCCGGTTGCCAATGCGTCCCACTCATCTGGGGCCCAGCCCAGCTTGAACTGGCGCGCAACATCTCCGTCGATACCGCGTGACCGCAGGTAGTCGCGCGCCGGTCGGGCATCGGCACTTTTCAGCAGTCGGTCGTGATACCACTCGACTGCACGTTCCATTGCCTCGATCAGACTCTTCCGACGCACCCGCTCTTTGGAATGCCCGGTGGTGGTGTAGTTGAGCGTGATTCCTGCCCGATTCGCCAGCAGTTCCACAGCGGCGACGAAGTCGACGTGCTCCATCTCTTGCACGAAGGTGAACACGTCGCCCGACTTGTCGCAGCCGAAACAGCGGTACCGGCCGGTTTCCTCGCGGACGTTGAACGACGGGGAACGCTCGGCGTGAAACGGGCACAACCCAACCCAGTTGCGGCCGGTTCGCTTCAGCTGTACGTGCTGGCCAACCACATCGACGATCGACACCGTCGAGCGCACCCGCTCGAGGTCTTCGTCTGCGATGGCCATGTGCGGAACTTAGCGGTCGCCGACGGAAACATTGCCTTCAGGTCGGCGCCAGCGCCGGTGACCCTGTGGGTTCAGTGGGAAGCCCCAATCGAATCGTTGGCAGCCTCGATCTTGTTGCTACGCACGCTCAAGACGATTGCGGCGGTCAACATGGTGAGGATGACCGCCAGCGACACGTAGGTGTTCATGTGATACCAGTGGCTGATCGTCATCTTGATGCCGACGAAGACGAGAATGGCGCCAAGTGCGTGCGACAAGTACTTGAACTGTTCCTTGGCGTTGGCCAGCAGGAAGTACATGGCACGCAGGCCGAGAATCGCGAACGCGTTTGACGACAACACGATGAACGGCTCGTGCGACACCGCCAAGATCGCGGGCACCGAGTCGACGGCAAAGATGATGTCGGTGGCTTCGACCACGACGAGTGCAGCGAACAACGGTGTGGCCGCCCGCTTGGCGTTGACCCGAGTAAAGAAGTTGTGCCCATGGAACTCGTCGGTGACGGGCATGACCTTGCGCAACCACTTGAGAATCGTCGTCTGTTCTTTGACCTCATCGTCGTGCTCGTTGCGGTCTCGGAAAATCTTGACGCCGGTATAGATGAGGAACACACCGAAGACGAGCAGCGTCCACCAGAACTTGTCGATCAACGCCGTGCCCGCGACCACGAAGAGTGCGCGCAACGTCAACGCGCCGAAAATGCCCCAGAACAGCACGCGGTGCTGGTACTTCAGCGGAATCGCCATCGACGTGAACAGCATCGACCACACGAACACGTTGTCGACGCTGAGCGACTTCTCGATCAGGTATCCGCTCATGTACTCGCCGAACGCTGCACTGCCGAACTGAAAAAGACGAACACGGAGAACGACAAACCGCATGCAACCCAGGCGGCAGACTCGGTGAAGGCCTGGCGTGGGGTCGGCTCGTGGTCGTCACGATGCCGATAGAGGTCGATCGCCAGCAGCGAGACCACCAAGCCGCCGAGCAACGCCCAGCACCACGCCGGTACGTCGAGATCGACGAAGTTGGTCTTTGAATCGCCTGCGGCAAGTAGCGACATCATGGGGTTTGAACTCTCCTGTAGGGGTGCCAAGCACCAGTGCAGGAGGTCTTCCCCGCCTCACCGGTCTGCAACTTCGTGAGGTGATCATCCGGACCGAACAGAGTCGGACGTGCTGACGAATGATCGTTGGGTGGGGTACTCCCCTCCGATCCGGGAATCCTACCGGCCGCACGAGCAGGTCAGGCTGAATCGGTCACCTGAATACGGGTGCGTTGCAGCGCGGCCTAGCATGAACGTCATGTTTCGGCTGTTCGGCTTCGACGTCCGAGTTCGGGCCGGTTTCATCATGTTTCTCGCCCTGATCGTGTTCATCTACCAAGGCGAACAGCGCCAGTTCGGCATGTGGTTGGCCGCGAGCATTGCGGTACTCACATTGCTACACGAGCTTGGTCACGCCATCGCCGCACGCAACGCTGGAGCTGAAGCCTCGATCTCGCTCGACTTCATGGCCGGCTACACATCGTTCAGGCCCGACCCACAACGGCCGATCAGCCTGGTGCAGCAGGCCGTCATTTCCGCAGCTGGCCCCTTCACCCAGATTCTCATCAGCTTGATCGTGTTGTTGGCAATGGGCGTCAACCCGCTGTCGTTCGACAGCCTCCGCCAATCCGACGCTGCGGCCGCCATCTTCTGGGCGGGGCCAGTGATCGGTGCGCTGAACCTCATTCCCGTCCTCCCGCTCGACGGTGGCCATCTCGCTATGACGGGTCTGGAAACGTTCGTTGGCGACCGCGCACTGCGCCTCATGGTGGTCATCAGCATCTCGCTCACCGGCGGTTCAGCGATACTCATGATCGCCACCGGCCACCAAGACTTCGCACTGTTTGTCGGCTTCCTGCTCCTCAACCAGTTCCAACTGTTACAGGCCACGGGCAAACGAACGAGTGCCAAACACCCGTTGCAGCGCCTCAACGCTGCCGAGGCGGCAGCGTGGCAGACCGGCCAACCGGGCATGCTTGAACCCGGCCAACGGCTGTCGCCTTGGTACGACGCTCATCGGGCGCTCGGCATGGGCGACGTCACCGGTGCCGTGGCCGCCATCGTCAACGACCTCCGTTCAGACAAACCGCCGAAATGGGCACCACCGGCAGCGGCCTCGATGCATCAGTTGCGCGCCGTTGTCGATGTGCTGCCCGACGACATGCCCCATGGCAACGCGTACAGCGAGCGGATGCTTGCCGACATCTTCCTTGCCACCGGCAACGCCGTTCGGGCTGGCAAGTATGCCGTTGCTGGCTACTCCACGCATCGCAGCTCCGCGCTCGCCACCGTGGTCGCCCGATCTGCTGCGCAGCTTGGTGAACTCTCCACCGCCATGCAATGGCTGGCCGAAGCCGAGACCGCCACACTTGACGAAGAACCCGGATGGCGAGATTTGCTCACCGCGGTCATCGACCAGGCACCTGAGTTCGCTCCGTTGCGGGACCGTCAAGACTTCCGCGCCGTTTGAACCCGCATGGCGTAGGCGGACTCGGTCAGAGCAAGTGCCCTGCCAACAGTTCCAGCGTGCGTTCGCGAGACTTCGACCGGCTGGGTGAGTCGCTGCGGCGCAACGCAGCGCCCACCGACACCATCACTTCGTCGACGGAGAACCGGTCTGCAAGCTCCCGCACGCGACGAGCAGCGGCACCACCCTCGTCGATGATCCATCGCTCTTGCATCACCTCGATGATGCGCCGTTGCGCACCATCGAGTTCGACCGCCGCGATGTCTTCAACCCTTGACAGCGCGGTCAGTGGTTTGCCTGTTCGTAGGCGCGACATTTGGATGAGATTCGGCATCGCCAACTGAATCGCTTCATCACGCGTGTCGGCAGCGACAACGTTGAGGGTGAGGAACGTTCGGGGCGCATCGAGGTGAATCGATGGCACGAAGTTGGCCCGGTACAACTCGAGCGCACGTTCGATTCCCTCGCCCGAAAAGTGGTACGCAAACACGTACGGCAAACCCATTTGGGCCGCAACTTGAGCCGAGTAATCGCTGGAACCCAGTAGCCACACCGTCGGAGATCCCGCCGCGGCTGGCGTGGCGCGCACGTGGTAGACCTCGGCATTGCGAAGTGACAGTTCCGCGCCGTCAGTGGACAACAAGGCCATGATGTCGTTGATGTGGGAAGGGAACCGCTCGACGTCGCTCGTTGGTCCGCTCGATCTGAGCAGCGCCGTCACTACTTGGTCACTGCCAGGGGCTCGTCCGATGCCGAGATCGATTCGGCCTGGTGCGATGGCTTCGAGCACGGCAAACTGCTCTGCGACCACAAATGGAGAATGGTTCGGCAACATGATGCCCCCCGAACCGACCCGAATCGAGGCGGTTTGAGCGGCTACTGCACCGATCAACACGGCGGGTGCTGTGGACGCGACTGACGGCATGTTGTGATGCTCGGCGAACCAGTACCGGGTGAAACCGAGACGATCGGCAACCTGGGCCAGAGACAGTGACGCGGCGACGGCCTGTGCAGCTCGATTGATCGCTGGTGCACCGGCACCAAGTCGAGCACCGAGAGCGCGAGCGGTCGACGGTTCATGCGCTCACTCATTCCGCACCGAAACCCACGGCTTCACCGATGTCGCTCGACCGCTTCACCCATGCCAGGGCAGCCGTACCTGACACGCTGGTGATCTCACCAACGTCTTGTCCGTCATCGAGCACTGGGTCGCCGATGCGGTGCCTGCGGGCACCGTGAGTCGGCGGAGTGTCCGGGGCGCCTGAGCTGCGCGGCTGTCCATCCGCTCGACCAGTTCCTGGCCCGGATAACAACCCTTGGTGAAGTTCACCGCAATCGGAACGAGGCCGGTGCCGCCAGGAATTGTCTCGCCGGGCACAATCTCGCTGCCGAGTCGGGGCCAGCCCACAACGATGCGGTCGTACTCGAGCGTCTCGTCCGAGCCGAACTCGCTCGAGGTGACCAGCGACGTCTCAGCCTTCATCGAATCTTGAAACGATCGAGACGGCCGAGAAGTCCCTCACCGAATCCGGCATCGCAATCGAGCTCAAAGCGTTCGTCGGCTGTACGAGTGACGCGTGCGAGCGAAACGACTTTTCCGGCTGGGTCGAGCACGAAGGTCCACCGGTGATCTCCAACGGCAAGCGGACGAATTTCCTGTGAGATCTGCGACTGCAGGTACTTCAACGCGTCCGGACCCTCCACGACGACAACATCTCGTGGCCCGAGCAGTCGGTCAAGGTCGGCTGGCAGCGTCATAACGCCAGTGTGTCGCGTTCCTGGGCGAATGACGCCTGAGAACGCGACGCGCCGGAGGGTTTACCGCAGTGTGTCGCGGCGATGTGTCAGGCGCTGGTGCCGGCGGCTTTTCCTTGCGGCGGTCATGCGTCGTGCCGCGGGAATGGCCGCAGCCAGGGCGGCCGCTTTGTTGCGGCACTCGAGGTCTTCGTCGTCGGGAACCGAATCGGCGACGATGCCAGCGCCCGCTTGCAACGACGCGACCGGGTGCCGTCGGCCCGTTCCGGCCTGACGAACATGGTGCGAATGGCGATCGCTGTATCGAGGTTGCCCGACCAGTCGACGTATCCAACCACACCGGCGTACGGGCCACGCCTCACCGGCTCGAGCTCGTCGATGATCTCCATCGCACGAACCTTGGGCGCTCCGCTGACGGTGCCGGCGGGCAACGTCGCCCGCAGCACATCGATCGGGCCGAGGCCGTCGCGAAGTTCACCAGACACCTGCGAGGTGAGATGCATCACGTGGCTGTATCGCTCGAGCGTCATCAGTTCGTCGGGATGCACGCTGCCGTACTTCGCGACTCGGCCCACATCGTTTCGGGCAAGGTCGACCAGCATCACGTGCTCGGCCCGTTCCTTGGGATGCTCGATCAGCTCAGCCGCCATGCGCCGGTCTTGCTCGTCGGTTGCGCCACGTTTGCGGGTGCCGGCAATCGGACGTGAGATCACCTTGCGGTCGAGCAACTGCACCATCGGCTCGGGCGATGAGCCAACGATCGTGATCTCCGGCTGACGCAGGAAGTACATGTAGGGGCTGGGGTTCACCTGACGCAGCACCCGGTACACGTCGAACGGTTCGGCACCGAGTTCGATGTCGTACCGCTGAGCCAACACCACCTGAAAGATGTCGCCCTCGAGGATGTACTCCTTGGCCACTTCCACGGCACGCTGGTACATGCCATCTGGCATGGACGAGCGAATCTCTGGCAACGCCTCCCCCGCCACGGGCGGCTCGACCGGGCACATACGGCAATGGTTGTGCCAGGCGGTCGGCGCTCATGTGCACCCTGACGGACGCGGCGTCGTACGCGTCGTCGAGTTCCGCCGCAGACAACCCATGAGTCGGGACGCTCTCGATGAGATAGATGCGTTGCCGCCAGTGATCGAACGCCGCGAGCGAACCGATGACGCTCATCATCGCATCGGGCAAACCGTGGTCATCGAGTGGCGTATTCGGCAGGTGCTCGACCTCACGGATGACGTCGTAACCGAGGAAGCCCATGATGCCGCCGTGCATCGGAGGCAGTTCTGGGAAGACCGGGCTGGTGTACACCGAGAGCATCGCTTCGATAGCGGCCAACATTCCCTGGTCGGTGGGAACGCTTGACGGGAGGTCGCCAGTGACCGTGATGACACCGTCTCGCAGCAAGAGCGACACCGACGGGTTGCGGCCGACGAACGAGAAGCGGCTCCAGCGTTCGCCGTGTTCCACCGATTCGAGCAAGGAAGCCGGGCTCGTCGCCGACAAGTTTGGCGAACGCCGCCACGGGTGTTTCCAAGTCGCCGAGCACCTCGGCCCACACGGGCACGATGCTGTGTTCCGCCGCATGGGCGCGGAACTCTTCGCGTGATGGACGAATCTTCACCCGTGCGTCCTAAGAACCAAATGGGCTGAAGAAGCAGGTGCGATTGCCGGTGTGGCATGCGCCAGCGCCCTCTTGCTCCACCAGGAACAACAGCGTGTCGCCGTCGCAGTCGTAGTAGGCCTCACGCACGAACTGCCGGTCACCGCTGGTGTCACCCTTGCGCCACAGTTCTTGACGGCTGCGTGACCAGTACACCATGCGGCCCTCATCGAACGTGCGGTGCAGCGACTCGATGTTCATCCAAGCCATCATCAGCACTTCGCGGGTCTCGACGTCTTGTGCGATCGCCGGCACCAGGCCGTCGCTGTTGAACGTCACCGCATCGAGCTGTTCAGGTGAAACCATCAAGTCGAACTCCGGTCGGCATGGATCCCAGCCTACGGCCCGGCCCACCCCACCCTGACACGGTTTGTGTCAGGCACAAACCGTGTCAGAGGAAACGACCAGCACTCGTTGCAGCCTGACACGGTTTGTGCCTGACACAAACCGTGTCAGAGGTAGAGGCCGGTGTTGGCTTCGATTCTTTGGGCGGCTACTGCGTGGAGGTCGCGTTCGCGCAACATGATGTAGTCGTCGCCGCCAACCTCTACCTCGTAGCGGTCGTCGGGGCTGAACAAGACCTTGTCGCCCACGACTGCGCTGCGCACGTTCGGGCCGTGCGCCACGACCTCGCCCCAGACCAGCCGCTTCGCCAGCTGTGCGGTGGCCGGAATGAGAATGCCGCCTGATGACGAGCGCTCGCCGTTGTCGTTCAGCTTGACCAGCAACCGGTCGCTGAGCATCTCGATGGGAATCTTCGGGTCGGGCGTCACCACGGGCACGAGGGTATCGGCACCGCCACCCGATGATCAGTTGGGCGAGGCTGCGGGCTGGTACTCGCGCACCGTCGTGAGCTTCCCTCCGTCAAGCCGGAGTACTCGGTCTGCCGACTCGAACGCAACCTCTCGGTGCGATACCGCGAGCACTGTCATCCCTGCCGCTGCGAACTTCTCCCACAATCGCAGTTCCGTTTCCACGTCGAGTGCACTCGACAGGTCGTCAAGCACCACAAGTTCGGGCCGGTGGACCACTGCTCGAGCTGCAGCAAGACGCTGGCGTTGGCCGCCCGACAACCGAAGCCCACGCGGACCGATCAGTGTTCGTGTGCCGTCAGGCATGGCGGCCACATCTTGGTCGAGTTCAGCAAGCTCCAACGCAGCAGCAAGTCGTACGGGGTCGCCGTCACCGAGGAAGATGTTGTCGGCAACAGAGTCGGAAATGAGCTGGGGCACTTGGGGTAAGAACGCGGCGTTCGGCGGCACGAGAAAAGCGGCCCGATCGCTGATGACCTCACCGTTCCACCGCACCTGACCGGTGACTCGAGCGCTGCGAATGAATGCCGAGAACAGCTCGGAGCAGCGTGCTCTTTCCCGAGCCGACGGTGCCGGTGATGACAACGAACTCGCCGCGCCGGATGGAGAACGACACCGGCCCAACACCTGCACCCGACGAGTAGCGCGACGACAGTCCTTCAACTGAGAGCACTTCGAGCGGCACCCGCTGGGGCCGCGATGCAGGGGGCCGAACACCCTTTTGCCACTTTTCGATCGGCAAACTGCGCGGGAGCACGGTGTTGCTGACGTCGTGATCGGCAACCAACGCCGTCATACGAGCGAACGCCACGCCTGCTTGCTTGCGGCGCGCGATGACTCGACCGGCCATGCGCGGCATGTAACTCAACCAGCTCATGTAGGACACAAAGAGCGCCAGTTGGCCCACGCTGAAGCTGCCCCCTGCCAACGCGCTTGCGCCAACGAACAACACCAGGGCCAACCCGAGGTCGGTTGCCCCACGACTGAACGCCATGACGCTTTCGTCGAGCACCCGGTCTCGCACCGCAGTGACGCGTCGTCGTTCCACTCGAGTCTTGAGCCGCGACAAGAGGGCGTCGTCGGCATGGTTGACCTTGACGGTCGTGGCGGCGGCCATGATGTCGCCGACAAGGCTGGTGACAGCCCCGGTGGCGACTCGATCCTCAGCTCGGTATTCCTTCACTCGCGAGTCGAGAGCCCGGGTCACGAGCACGATTGCGAACATAGGCACGATCAACACCGCCGCCGCAGATGCATTCGCGTTGCCGAGCGCGACCACGGCAACAATCGCGAACGCAGCTCCTCCTGCGAGGTCAACCATTCCGTCGACCAACTGGGCCACGTCATCGGTGTCGTCCCGAAAGTGCGTGATCGACTCGCCGGCCGAGCCCACGGGCTGACCCGCCTCAGGCCCGCCGCTCGCAACTTGAGCAGCCAATAGATTGGCGCGGAGAAACGTCTGCATGTGGATCCACGCCTTGGTGTAAATGACGGCACCGGCGTGAATGGACAACATTCGTACGACCTCGACAGTGACCAGTACGAGAGCCCAACGAAACACTGCACCGGTGTCGCCATCGGACAACGCGTCGAATGCTTCGGCGAGCACCAGCCCGATGACCGCTGGGAGCATGAAGAACAAGGTGAACAAGCCCGAGCCCCACCAAAAGGTGCGCGGTTCGTGATTTGCCACCTTCCACACCAGCGCCCAGATGCTGGGCTCGGAGCGCGGCGTGTCGGCTGCACTCATGCCAGCACCTCCCCGAGCTCGTTGAGTTCGCCGAGCTCGTCGAGGCTGTCGACGTCACGGCTGTCGACGTCACGGCTGTCGACGACACGACTGTCATTGACTTCGAGCGCCAGTGACAGCAGACGCGGAGTAGCGGCTCGTCGAATCCGCTGCAAGCACGTGCCGGGGGCCGAACTCTGCGACGCGGCCATGGTCGAACACCAGAATGTCGTCGACTTCGCGCAACGTCGAGAGTCGATGGGCGATGATCAGCGTGGTTCGGCCGCGCCTGAGGCGTCGCACCGCTGCCTCGAGTCGCCGCTCGGTTTCCGGGTCGACGCGGGCTGTGGCCTCGTCGAGCACGACCACATCTGGATTGCGCAGCCAGACTCGTGCCATCGCCAAGAGTTGCGCTTCCCCGGCCGACAGACCGCCTCCTCCGGCAGAGAGATCGCGGTCGATTCCACCATCGACCAACGCGTCGAGACCGACCGAACGGAGCGCAGCTTCAACCGCAGCATCACTTGGCCCGGCGTCGAACAGTGTGACGTTGTCTCGAATCGTTCCGCCGAACAACTCCACCTCTTGGGGTACGAGCGCCACCCGGCGTCGAAGCTCATCGAGCGGTATGTCGGCGATGGGCACTCCGCCCAACAGCACCGTGCCGTTGGTTGGCTCGACCAACCGCAACACCAAACGTGAGAACGTGGTTTTACCGCTGCCGGTACGCCCGATGATGCCGACCGATCTACCCGCCCCCAGCGTCAAGTCGACGTCGGTCAATACACGCTCGTCGTCGCCATAGTCGAAATGGACAGCCCGACATTCCACGTCGAGCGCCCCTGCTGGCGGCGACACGGTGCCTTCATCCAGCACCGTGGCCTCCACGTCGAGTAGATCGATCACCCGAACCATCGCCCCGCTCGCCTTTTGCACGGTCTCGAGTTCGTGCACGAACTCTTCGAGTGGCTGCCCGATGAGCAGCACATATTGGAAGAGCAGGAACGCTGTGCCGAGGGTCATCGAGCCACGCGACACCAACACCGCGCTGACGACGATCGAGAGCACGGTCCCCACGACGATGGAACCTTGAACGGTCCACCAGATCCCCATGAACGCACGTTCTCGCCGAGTGGCACTGGCGATCACGCCACCGCTGTCTTCGACGAATCGCCACATGGCGTGGGCGCCTGCGCCGTTTGACCGAAGGTCTTCAGATGCGTTGATGCGCTCTTCGAGGCCTCCATACATCCGGCCGTTGGCACCCATTTCGTCGGCCGCTTCAGTGACGGCGCGCTGGCGGGTGAGGAGTACCAAGCCGACCGCCACCAGGAAGAACACCAGCATGCCGAGACCCACCTGCCACTGGATGGCCGTGAGCACCACGATGATGCCGGTGACGAGTAAGAGTGCTCCGAGCGCCTTTGGTACCACCTGGCCCAAGAAGTCAGACACCGACGTGACGTCCCCGTCGACTCGGCTGATCAGTTCACCGGGGGTGTGAGTGCGATGGAACTCGTGGTCGAGTTCGAGCACGTGCCGCGTGATGTTCAAACGCAGTTCGTTCGTCGTGTTCCACGCGGCACGCGTGGCCACGCGCACCACCCACACTGCCAACACTTGGCCCACCACGACGATGAGCAGGAAGATCAGGGCGAGCCGACGAATCTCAGACGCTGTAGTGCCGCGCTCGATTTCGTCAACGACCTCGCGCAACACCAGCGGACCAGCCAGTGTGAGGCACGACATCGCAGCAACAATCGTCGCAAGCGCGAACCATCGACCGAGAGAGCCGCGCAACAGTGAAAACAGTGCGCGGAAACGACTCGATTTCCCGGACGACATGCCCCAAGCATGTCAGCTCGGCATGACGGTTCCGCGTCCGGTTATTTCCGGAACGCGCCGTCCAGAACCCGCGTGTGCTAGTTCAGTGCAGCTTCGATTTCAGCTTTCACGTCGTCGGTGATGAGCGGGATGACGTCGAGTGTTTCGAAGTTCTCGACGACTTGGCTGACCTTGCTGGCACCCGTGATGACCGTTGAAACCATGGGGTGCTTGGTGCACCACGCCAACGACAGTTGCGCCATCGAGCATCCCAGCCGGTCGGCGATCGGTCGCAGATTTTCGACCTTGGCGATCGCCTTCTCGTCAGTCATGCCCTTGGCCAGCCACTCGTAGCCCTGCAGCGCAGCCCGCGAGTCGGCTGGAATGCCGTCCTTGTATTTGCCAGTCAGAAGCCCAGAGGCGAGCGGGCTCCAGATCGTGTTGCCGTAACCGGTGTCGTCATACAAGCGGGCGTAATCCTGCTCGACGGGCTTACGGTTCAACAGGTTGTACTGCGACTGTTCGGTGACCGGCTTGTGCAAATGGTGCCGTTCGGCAATGTCGATGGCATGGCGAATCTCATCTGCCGACCATTCGCTGGTGCCCCAGTACAGCGCCTTTCCGGCGGTGATCATGTCACTCATCGCCCACACCGTCTCCTCCATCGGCGTGTGCGGGTCGGCACGGTGGCAATAGACGACGTCGACGAAGTCTTGCTCAAAGCGTTCGAGCGAACCATCGATCGCTTGCATGAGATACTTGCGATTGAGCGTGTTGCCCATGTTGGGGTCGTCGCCGTGGATGCCCCAGTACAACTTGGTGGTCAACACGTACGACCAACGTGGCCACGCCAGCTGTGCCAGCGCTTGACCCATGATTGTTTCGCTCTTGCCACCTGCGTACGCCTCAGCGTTGTCGAAAAAGTTGCAGCCGGCGTCGTGGGCAGCCTGCATACAGTCGAGCGCCAGATTGGTATCGAGCTGTGTGTCGAACGTGACCCAGCTGCCGAAGCTCAACACGCTCACCTTCACACCACTACGGCCGAGGCGGCGATACTCCATCTTGTCGTTCGGAACGGTCATGGGGCCGAACCTACGCCGGTAGGCAGGTAATGCCAACCGCGCCGTTGAGAGAACGGATGCCTTACAGTTTTCCGCCGGTGCGGAACTCGGTGGATTCGGTGGCCATCCGGTCGAGCATGTCACCACGCATCGCCTTCACCGTGAGGGCGTAGGCCTTCGGGTGCAGTGTGGCAGCCAGGTCGGCAGCGATTGCCACCGCCCTTTCGAGTACCTCTTCAGCGGGCACCACCTCATCGAGAAAGCCAACGTTGACTGCCTCGGACGGCACCGTGAGGCGAGCGTTGGCGACCGCGCGCTGGAGATGCCGGCGGCTCAGGCGCTCGGCCGCGAGTGTGATCGCCCAGTCGGGCATCGCCATGCCGATGGCAACCTCGCTGAGACCCACTTTGGCCTCCAGGTCGGCTCCAACCCGCACATCGCACGCCATGAGCAGTAGCGCTCCCATTGCAATGGCATGGCCGGTGCAGGCGGCGACCACCGGCACGCCGCACCCATAGATCAGGTGAGCGAGGTCTCCACCGTCTGCCACCAGGTTCCGAACGGCTTGCGGGTCGTCGCCCTGTATCACCGACAAGTCGAAACCGGCGGAGAACCGTCCTGGGCGCCCGTGGATCACCACAGCACGAACGTCAGGGTCTTCGTCGGCAGCGACGATCGCTTCGCGAATTGCTGCGATCACCTCGAAGGTCATCGCATTGGCGCGCCCATCGTCGAGGTGAATGATCGAAACGGCGTCGCGCCGCTCAACAGTGACCGACTCAGAAGGCATAACCGGACGATAGTTGGTGCATGCCACTCATCCCGAAGAGGCCGAGCGATTAGGAGCCTGGCGGACGAACGGTGATACCCGCTGCCAGCATGGCGAGCTTGGCCTCGGCCACGGTGTGTTCGCGAAAGTGGAAGATCGACGCCGCGAGCACAGCGTCAGCACCGCCTTCCACCACCCCATCGACCAAGTGCTGCAGGGTGCCGACCCCGCCGCTGGCGATCACGGGCACGTTGACCGAGTCTGCAATGGTGCGGGTAAGCACGTGGTCGAACCCGACCCGGGTGCCGTCACGATCCATCGAGGTGAGGAGCAACTCACCGGCACCGAGTTCGACCGCCCGCTTCGCCCACTCGACGGCGTCGATTCCTGTGGCTGTGCGTCCCCCGTGGAGGAACACTTCGAATCCTCGACTCGGGTCGTCTGCGTCGCGACGTTTTGCATCGATTGCGCATACGACACACTGCGCGCCGAACTCGGCAGCGACCTCGGAAATCAGCTCGGGTCGCTGCACCGCCGCGGTGTTCAGGCTCACTTTGTCGGCACCCGCCCGCAGCATTCGCCGCGCGTCTTCCAACGAACGAATCCCACCGCCGACGGTGAACGGAATGTAGACCTGTTCCGCCACCCGGAACACCATGTCGACCGTGGTGGCACGGTCGTCGGACGAGGCGGTGATGTCGAGAAACACCAGCTCATCGGCACCCTCGGCGTCGTAGCGTGCTGCGAGTTCCACCGGGTCACCGGCATCTCGCAGGTCGACGAAGTTCGTGCCTTTCACCACACGACCAGCGGTGACATCGAGGCAGGGAATGACCCGTGCAACTTTCATGGTCGACCCTCGAGCCAGCGCCATCGCTTCGAGCACGGTGAACCGTCCCTCGTAGAGCGCTTTGCCGGTGATGATGCCGCCGAGCCCCGGGATCGCAGTGAGCGCATCGATGTCGTCGAGCGACGACACTCCGCCGCTGGCGATCACTGGTATCGACGTGGCCTTCACTGCGGCGGCGAGCCCGACAACGTCGGGCCCGGTGAGGCGCCCATCGCGGGCGATGTCGGTGATGACGAATGCTGCGGCCGTGGGAAACAGTGCCAAAGCATCGTCGAGAAACGTCCCGCTGCCCTGGGTCCACCCGTGCACGGCGAGTTCACCGTTGCGATGGTCGAGGCCCACTGCAACCGGCACGATCTCGCTTGCTGCAGCCACCAGATCTGGCTGGGCGATCGCAGCTGAACCCATGACGACGCGAGTGACGCCCGCGTCACGCAACGCTTTGGCGTCGTCGAGCGTGCGCACCCCGCCACCGTTTTGCAGGTTCGCCCTGCCCGACGATGGCAGCGGCGATGGATGCGACGACCGAACGGTTCACCGGGTCACCCGAGCGCGCCGCATCGAGATCGACGACGTGCACCCACGGCGCGCCAGCTTCGACGAACGACTCGGCAACGGCGACCGGGTCGTCGCCGTAAATCGTCTCGGCCGCATAGTCGCCTTCGGTGAGACGAACCACTTTGCCACCGCGCAGATCGATCGCCGGGTACAGGTCGACGGTCACGCACGCACATCCTGACGTGAGCAAATGGTGACGAAGTTATGCAACAACCGCAGGCCGGTTCCGCCCGACTTTTCCGGATGGAACTGCGTGGCAAACACGTTCCCCTGGCGAAACGCCGCATTGACGACGCCGCCATAGTCACAGGTGGCCGCCACCACCGTCGGGTCGGTAGGCACGCCGTGCAGCGAATGCACGAAGTACACCCAAGGGTCCTCGCCGAGGTCTGCCAGCATCGGATCGTCGCGGTGCCGCAGCAGCAACCTGTTCCACTGCATCTGGGGGCGTTTCACCCCCGGCGGAATCCATTGAATGCGACCTCCGATGATTCCAAGGCCGCTGGAGGCGTCGTCTTCCTCGCTGCCATCGAACAACATCTGCATGCCGACGCAAATACCGAGAAATGGCCGGCCGGATGACGCTGCGTCGAGCGCTGGCCGCTCTAACCCGGCGCTGCGCAACGCCGCCATACACGCACCAAACGCTCCAACCCCTGGCAAGACCACGCCATCGGCTGCGGCGACGACTGCGGGATCAGACGTGAGGCGTGCGTCGGCACCCATCTTCTCCAACGCCTTCTGAGCGGAGTGCAGATTGCCGATGCCGTAGTCGAGCACGGCAACGACGGGTGCTGTCACAGCGTGCCCTTCGTCGACGGCACCCCACCCGGCTGGTCGACCCGAACAGCATCGCGCAACGAGCGCGCCAAACCTTTGAACGTGGCTTCGATGATGTGGTGCACATTGCGCCCGCGAACGAGTTCAACGTGCAGCGTCATTGCGGCAGCGTTGGCGAACGACGTGACCACGTGCTCGGCAAGCTGCGGATCGAACGCGGGGTTTCCCAGCGGCAACACCTCCGGCATCTCGACCAGCCATTCCACGTGCGCACGACCGGAGAGGTCGAGCGCGACGTCGATCAATGCCTCGTCGAGCGGGAATCGGCCGCTGGCAAAGCGCCGGATGCCCGACTTGTCGCCCAACGCCTCGCGGAACGCCTCGCCGAGCGAAATCGCGACATCTTCGACCGTGTGATGCGTGTCGATGTCGAGATCACCAACGGCCTTCACCGTGAGATCGAATCCACCGTGCCGCCCGAGCTGATCCAGCATGTGGTCATAGAACGGAATGCCCGTAGAGATGTCGGTCACCCCGGTGCCGTCGAGATCGATCGACACCTCGATCGAGGTTTCGTTCGTGACGCGCGACCGAGTTGCTATGCGGCTCATGTGGAATTTGCTCCGTCCGTGGTGGTTTCGGCGACCTGATTGATGCTTGCTGCGAGCGCTGCCAAGAACCGATCGTTCTCTGCCGGCGTGCCGACGGTGACGCGCAAACAATCGGCGAGGCGCGGCCAACCCGAACAGTCGCGCACCAACACGCTTTGGTCGAGCAACCGCTGCCACAGTTCGCGACCGCCGATGGTGAGAGGCCGGAACAGCACGAAGTTGGCGCCGCTGGGCGTGACGTCGATGGGCATTGCCCGCATCGCTGCCGAGATGCGTTCGCGTTCATTGACGATCAGGCGCACCCGATCGTTCATGTCGTCGACGAACCGCAGCGCGATCCGACCGGCGAGTTGCTTGACGGCATCGAGGTGATACGGCAAGACGACTTTGTCGAGTTCCGACACGAACCACTCGGGGCCGATGGCATAGCCCAGACGGACTCCAGCCATGCTCCACGTCTTCGAAAACGTACGGGTGACGACCAACGGGCGTGACTCATCGACGAGATCGAGCGCCGACCAGTCCGCGAACTGGGCGTACGCCTCGTCGGCGACGACCAGACCGTTCGACAACTCGAGTAGCTCCAGAATCCGTTCGGGCGGCTCGACCAGACCAGTGGGATTGTTTGGCGAGGTGAGAAAGGTCACGTGCGGGTTCGACTCGGTGACCACGCGCCGCATTTCTTCTGACGACAGCGTGAAGTCGGCAGCCCGCTCCCCCTCCACGACGGTCGACCCGACCACGCGGGCGATCTGGGCATGCATCTGGTAGCTCGGCTCGAACGTGGCGACCGTGCGCCCCGGCCCGGCGTAGGTGAGCAGGATCGTTTGCAGAACCTCGTTGGAACCGTTGGCGGCGAACACCATGGAAGCGGGCACCCCGTGCATCGCGCCGATTGCCTCGCGAAGCGCAGTTGCTTGACGATCGGGATAGCGATGCCATTCGATGCGCGAAATCTCCGATGCCAACGCATCACGAAAAGCGTCCGGCGGCGGCAACGGAGACTCGTTGGTATTGAGTCGCACCTCAACATCGACCTGAGGTGAGTGGTACCCCTCGAGGGCTCTCGAGGTCGTCGCGTACCGGAATCACTTGGTGGAGGCTACCGACCGAGCCACCAGCCGACCGTAGCAGGTTCTGCGCCTCGACGGCCTTCCGAGAAGGCCTGTACCGTGAGGCCCATGCCGTCGAAGTTGCCCGCACCCAACACCGATTCGCTCGTGGCGGAGTTACTGGTCATCACCGACATGATCGAGCGCCAGCGCGATCGCGTCGCGTCGCTTGCCGAGCCCTTCCTGGGTACCAGTCGCGAAGACGTCGTCACCGCGCTGCACGAAGCAGAGCGCCAGATCCTCATGAGCTCGCGTGCACTGAAACGAACCCTCAAAACTCTCGGTAGCTAGATCCGTTCAGCACCGGCGGCTCGAAACTCACCGGAAAAACGGGAGCGGCCCCTCGGCAAGCCGGGGGGCCGCTACACCATGGGCAGACAGGTCGGCGGAGACCTGTCCAGCGCCGATCCAGGTGGCGGGAACCTGGACCCCCATTGTCTCAGAACCGATGGCGATCTTCAACCACCTCGCCAAAGTTTGAGCGAGAAATGATTGCTCCGAACAGAGCGCACGTCCAGAACAGGCTGACCAGACAGACGCGACCATCATCGGGGGGTTACCCTGACTGGCATGCACGTCGTGGAAGTGTCGGCCTATCCAGCCGAACTCAACCTCGAACATCTCACCGAGTTTCGTTGCAAGGGTCGCGGCAGACACCGGTGTGCAACCTCTGAGCGATCACCTCTTGCTCGATCTACAACGTGGCGGAAGCGACGGGTTCATCGCAGTTCGCGTTGCCAGACGCCTTCGGAACGATCGCTCTTGCACAAATCTCTGCTGCCAACCACGAGTCTGCCCTGGAAGTCGTCGTCGCACCCGGTCTCCCTGGGTGCAGGTGACACCGGTCGTCGAGCCGGCGCGGTTAGCCGTGACGTCGCTGAAACAGCGATCGACGCATTCGCCCGGGCGGGCGGAGGCACGCTCACCATCTGGGTCGACGACGACGAGGTTGGCAATCTGCTCGCTGAAGTGAGCATCGAACACGGCCTGGCACTGCGGCGATCGCTGCATGAGATGCGCGTGACGTTGCCACTCGACCGGCACGCCACGGTGGCAACACGCTCGTTCGTCCCTGGCACAGACGACGCAAACTGGGTGGGCGTCAACAATCGCGCCTTTGCCGGGCATGGCGAACAGGGCGGTTGGACCCTCGACACGTTGGCTCTTCGTCAGCTCGAGCCGTGGTTCGATGCCGACGGATTCAGGGTCTACGAAGTCGAGGGGCAGATCGCCGCGTTCTGCTGGACGAAGATTCACCGGACGGGTCACGGTGAGGTGATCGGCGAAATTTACGTCATCGCAGTCGACCCGGAGTTCCATGGCCGCGGTCTTGGGAAGCAACTCACGCTGGCCGGGCTCGATTCCATCGCCGGGCGCGGCATCACCACTGCGAATCTCTACGTCGACGGCGACAACGCGGCCGCAGTGTCGCTGTACCGTTCGCTCGGATTTGCGATCCACCGCACGCGGCGGGCCTTTGGCGGGCCTGTCCAATCTCTTGTCCAATCGCCTCGTCTCCACGCACCACTTTAGGAACCACCATGACAGATCTTGATGAACTTCCACGCTGGAGTGTCACCGACCTTCACGAATCTCTCGACGCTCAGAGCTTTCGCGATGCGATGGAACGTTCGGCTTCTGAAACCACACGCCTCGTGGCCACGTTCGACGAACTCAACATCCGCGCGGTCGAGCCGCGACCTGTCACCGCTGCCGACGGGGCTGCCGCCGACACGGTGATCACCGACCTCAACCGCGTCTCTGAAGAACTGCAGTCCACCGCTGCAACCGTGTATGCATCGGTCACCACAGACTCTCGCAACGAGCAGGCTCAATCACTCCTCGGCCAACTCGAAGTCACCCAGTCGCAGCTCACCCCGCTCTTGGCACGTCTCGCCGACTGGGTGCACGCACTCGGACCCGATGAGCTCGCCACCGTCAGCACCGAGGCCGGCGAACATCTCGGCCCACTGTTGCGGCTCGCCGAGCGCGCCGCCGCACCAGATGAGTGAGCCGGAGGAAGGACTCTACGCGGCGCTGTCGACCACTGGATCATCTGCTTGGGCTCGCCTCCAGGGCGACCTCACGTCGCAACTCACCGCCTCGGTCACGTTTCCCGACGGCACTCAGAAGTCACTCCCCATGCCGGCGGTTCGCGGCCTCGCAACCAGCCCAGATCCCGGCGTCCGTCAGGCCGCATACGACGCCGAAATGGTTGCGTGGCCCCAGATCGCCACTTCGGTAGCCGCAGCCCTGAACGCCATCAAGGGCGAAGCGAACACCGTCAACACCCGGCGCCACTGGGATTCGCCACTCGACGCTTCGCTGTACGCCAATAACGTCAGCCGCCCCACCTTCGACGCCATGAACGAAGCCATCGCCGGGGTACTACCCGACCTTCGGCGATGGATGCGCGCGAAGGCTCGCATCCACGGACATTCCGGCGGATTGCCATGGAGCGATCTCATTGCTCCCCTCCCCAACATCGCTTCATCGATTTCATGGGCAGAAGGGCTCGACCTGGTACGTAACGCCTTCAATGGGTACAGCGCAGAACTCGGTGGTCTCGTCGACCGGGCGCTGAACGAAAAGTGGATCGACGCGGCACCCCGCGAGGGCAAGGTCGGCGGCGCGTTCTGCATGTCGTTCTTCGATGACCGCTCGCTCGTGCTGCTCAACTGGTCGGGCTCGGCCGAGTCGGCACAGACCACGGCGCACGAACTCGGTCACGCCTATCACAACACCACGCTGCACGGCAGAACGGCGTTGCAGCGGCGGTTGCCGATGGCCCTCGCCGAAACAGCCTCCATCTTCTGCGAAACGCTGGCTGTCGAGTCCGGTCTCGCTCGGCTCGAAGGTACCGATCGGTTGGCGTTGCTCGACGTCGACCTCGCAGGCACCAACCAGGTCGTCGTCGACATCCAGTCGCGAGTGTTGTTCGAGACCGAACTGTTCGCTCGCCGCCAACGCCGCAGCCTGGGAGTTGGCGAACTCAACGAACTGATGCTCGACAGCCAAGAGCAGGCGTACGGCGACGGCATCGATCTCAGCACTCGCCACCCGTACATGTGGCTGCTCAAGTCGCACTACTACGGGTCACACTTCTACAACTGGCCGTACACCTACGGCATGATGTTCGGCCTTGGGTTGTATTCGCGTTTTGTCGACGACCCAGACAAGTTCCGAGCCGGCTACACAGACCTGCTCTCACGGGCAGGCATGGACACTGCCGAGGAACTCGGCAAGGCGTTCGATCTCGACGTCACCGACGCGGCGTTCTGGCATGCCAGTGCAGACGTCATTCGCGATCGGATCACTCAATACGAGGCGCTCGCCGCCGAATCTGCTCTGAACGACCACCCAGCATGGCAACCCGCTACGACGTCGATCGCGCACAGCTTGGCGATTTGCTCGCAGGCACCCCGAGATATCGGGTCGACCAAGTCTGGAGCGGGCTGTACGAGCACCTCACCGAACCGAACGAGTGGACCAATCTTCCGAAGTCGATGCGGGCAGAACTCGAAGTGACATTGCCGACCGCGCTCGACGTTGGTCACCGAGTCGGTGAGCGACCGGGGCGACACCATCAAGTTCTTGTGGGAACTCGACGGTGGCAGCCGAGTAGAGACCGTGCTCATGCTCTATCGCGATCGCGCGACCGTCTGCATCTCCAGCCAGGCGGGATGCGCCATGGCATGCGGTTTTTGCGCCACCGGCCAAGCGGGTTTCACGCGGCACCTCACGGTCGGAGAGATCGTCGAACAGGTAGCCCGGGCCAGCCGACGCGCACGCGACCTCGGTCGGCGTGTGTCCAACGTGGTGTACATGGGCATGGGTGAACCGATGGCCAACGAAGCGACCGTCTGGTCGTCAGTGGAACGATTGCACGCCGACATCGGGTTGTCGGCACGCCACATCACCATCAGCACGGTGGGCATCATTCCGGGAATTCGGAAACTTGCCGAGCGACCGCTTCCCGTGAATCTCGCCGTGTCTCTCCACGCTGCCAACGACACGCTGCGCGACGAGCTGGTACCGATCAACAAGCGGTACCCCATTGAAGACCTGATGAAAGCGTGCGGCGACTATCTGGTGGCGCGACATCGACGGGTCAGTTTCGAGTGGGCCATGATCGACGGCGTCAACGACCGCGAGAGCGACGCCGTCGAGCTCGCGGCGCTGTGTCGCCGCCTGAGGCCGCACGCGCACGTCAATCTGATCCCACTGAATCCCACGCCTGGCTACCCCACCCGCGGCTCATCATTGAAACGAGTCCATGAGTTTCGTGATCGCCTCGAGGCGCTCGGTGCCAACGCGACCGTTCGACAGAATCGTGGTACCGACATCGACGCTGCCTGCGGTCAGCTTGCCGCGGGTCAGCCTGTGTCGGTGAAGGTCGGCCGTCAGCAGCCAGCGGCGAGTACGGACGGATAAGGGTTCACTGGCACCCCACCACCGGGGCGAATCTCGAAGTGCAGGTGGGGCGTTCCGGTGGCGTTGCCGCTATCGCCGACATAGCCGATGACTTGGGCCTGCTCCACCCGCCCGCCGATGCCCTCATAGCCAGCCAGGTGCGCGTAGTAGTAACGATTGCCATTGTCGCCCAACAGCGACATGGTGATGCCGCCCAACTGATTGCTTCCAAAGGAGAGCGTTCCCGACACCACCGCCTGCAACGGAGTACCGGTGCCTGCAAGCATGTCAACACCTTGATGGCGCCGACCGCCGCTGCGTGGGGCACCCCAGGTATCGCTATACGCAGAGCCGCCCAACACTGGGCAGATGATGGTGTCGGTAAACCCATTACCGCCTGCCCGTGGGTCGTTGCCGACGCCGCCGCCGCCGGTACGACCGCCTGCGTCGCCGCCGCTGGCACCTTGATTGCCGGTGGTTCATCCCTTGCACCAGCCCTGTTGCCACGGCCGGGTTTGCTGCCGAGGCGACCGAATTGCCCGCCTGATCGTCAGCGGTGCGGGCCGCCTCAGCCTGGCGGCGCTGCAACTCTTCGTATTGGCGCGCTTGTTCAAGTTGCATGGCCGCAAGTGCCGCCTGCACGGCCTCATCAGACAGCCGCTCATCTTCAATCTCGCGGAGACGCACCACCTCGTCTTCGGCTTCTTTCTGCAGCTGCAACAAGTCGACCTGGTGCTGTTCGAGATCGACTTCGGCATCGGCCAACTGCAGTTTCTTGTCAGCCAGAACATCGATCGCGGCGTCGTAATCATCGACGGTGACAGCACTGGACTCAGCTGCAACCTGGGCCAACACGTCACCGTGCATCTGCGCGGTGGGAACTCGGACATCAGTGAGCAGTGGGATGCCTGTCGAGCCGCTGCTCACGAAACCGTTCGACAGCCACTTGAGCGACGGCCGCTTGAAGTTCATCGACTGCGAGTTCCAAGTCGGCAACCTCGGCGACCAGTCGTTGACGGTCCATTTCCAGCAGCGCAAGTTCAGATTCAGCTGCGAAGTACGCGTCGGCGGCCGCGTTGGCGCGATCTCTGCGCCGCTGCTATCTCAATCGCTGCTTGTTGGGCGGCGTCATCACTCGACTGTGCATGCGACTGGCCGTGCGTCGGCCCGACCACCGACACGGCCAGCAACACCGCTGCCATGGCGGTTCGACGCAACATGCGATGAGCGCGAGGAATCTGCATCGTGCTCATTCGTTTCCAGCGTAACGGGTGTTGTGCGGCGGCCAGGGTCATTGGTTGAGAGGTCGATTGGTGTTGGTCATTTGGGGTTCGCTCTCGCGAGTCTGCCGATTGCTGCGGGTAACCAGGTGTGGATGAAGTTTGGATAAGTTCGGCAGCTGTGCAGATCACGGGCGACTCATGACTTTCGGCGAGTCCGTGCTGCAACTGGAGAACATCTCGTTCATTCGCAGCGGCAGACGGATTCTCGACGATGTCACCTTCAGCGTTCTTCCAGGGCAACACTGGTTGGTTCTGGGCTCCAATGGCAGCGGCAAGACCACGTTGCTACGTATCGCATCGATGTACGAGCACCCTTCGTCGGGGACGGTGCACGTGCTCGGTGAGCAGCTGGGGCGCACCGACGTTCGGGTTCTGCGCCGGCGGGTGGGATACGCCTCTGCCGCGCTGGCAGCGCAGTTCCGAACGGATCTCACCGCAACTGACGTCGTCATGACGGCGAAGCACGCGGCGCTAGAGCCGTGGTGGCATCGATACAGCGACGATGACCGTGCTCGAGCACTCACCTGTCTCGAGCGCATGGGCGTAGGGATGTACCGAGATCGACCGATCGCCACATTGTCGTCGGGAGAGCAGCAGCGCGTGTTTCTCGCTCGGACACTCATGAACGACCCTGACGTGATTCTGCTCGACGAACCGTCGACACGACTTGATCTGGGTGGACGCGAGCAACTCGTCGAAGCACTCAACGAGCTCACGACGCACCCCACGCCACTCGTATTGGTCACGCACCACGTCGACGAAGTCCCGCCCGGTGTCACCCACGCACTTCTGCTCCGCGACGGTTCGGCGTTCGCACAGGGTCCGATCAACGAGACGCTCTCCAGCGAAACGCTCAGCGAATGCTTCCGACTGCCGCTACAACTCGAGCGACGTGGCGATGGACGACTCACCGCCTGGAAAGTCAGCGGAGCGACGCGTCACTGACCAATGCTGCGAGCCCGGCCCGTCCGCGCTTGATCTCTTGTTCGAGCACCCGTTCCAACAACGCACCGCCCCACAGGTCGCCGTAATAGGCGAGGTGCATGGTGACCTCAGTCGCGCCGTTGGTGAGCTGTTGCAGCTCGGCCCGTAGCGCCCATCGGGCATGGTCACGCCCGTCGACTTCCGCCCGTTCGAATTCAGCGGCGACGCCGAAGTCGTGCGTAGTGCGGGTCATTCGCAGTCGCTTGGATCGGGTGAACGGGCCGACGCGAGCCCGAATCTCCACGAGCCAAGACGGGCCGACCTCGCCGTCGATGGTGGGGGTTGACTCCACGTTGTGCACGAGACCCAACCACTGCGGGTACTGGTCGAGCGTCGCGACGAACGGGAACACGACGCTGGGAACGGCGGAAACGACGACTGACTGGGTGGAACGCATGTTCTTTCGTTATCGCTGACGAGCGATTCCGCGGAAGGCCCGCGACAGCAACGGGCTCTTCGTTTCCAACAGCCCGTCAAGGTCGTCGTCAGTGTCGAACTCGGGCCGCCACGCAGCAAAGTTCGTGCCGTCTTCAACTGTGCCGTCTTCGACTGTGTCGTCTTCAACCGTGTCGTCTTCTGCAACTGTGCCGTCTTCAGCAACTGTGTCAGAACTTTCGGCTGGGGCCGCTTCAACGGTCAGCTCGGCTCGGTCCCCGGGCTCGCCGAGTATCGCGATGTTTCGATCATGGGCGGGGACGGCCTGGTGTAGCTCACGACCCCCGTCCACAACCGGCTCGACGACCGGCTCGACAATTTGGTCGAGTTGCTCGGGCGTTGGTCGTGGGATTGGTCCGGTGCCGTCGATTTGGAGTTGCTCGACAGCTTGCCCGGCGGCTCGGCGTACGTGACGACGGGTCGATGCCGCTGCGGCTGACTGGGCTGCGGCTTGCAGCGTGGCATTCATCGAAGCCGCTGACGCCTTGTTGTCGTATCGCCGGGTTTGGAACAGGCTTGGCGTTGGCTGCCTGCGATCGTCGAGCGTCCAACCTCGCGGGACCACCATGGCGTCCGCGTGGCGACGGCACAGCAACTTCGCGTCTGACGGAGTGTCGGTGTCGGTAGCCACGATCCAGAACAGCAGGTCCTCGGGAACCATGCCATAGACCGCGGCGCCAGGCTCGGAACAGCCAGGGCGTTCGCAGAGCTTCGACACGCCGCGAATCTAACCGCCACCAGGGTCCGAGTGATCGATGGGCGAACTTCACGACACGAGAAACCATGCAAGAACCATGCAACACATCGAAACAGCGAGCAAAAACCCCAGGCCTGGGCGATTTGTCGACGCTGACCTGGGGTTTTGTTGGTGGGCGATAAGGGACTCGAACCCCCGACCCCTGCCGTGTGAAGGCAGTGCTCTAACCAACTGAGCTAACCGCCCATGTGAGATGGCGAGTTTAGCAGTACGACCCCGGAATCGAACTCGACAACCAAAACCCTGTCGCTGGGGGTCTGGCCCCCAGCGACAGCCATCGTCATGTCCGGCACTTCGTGCAGCGCACTCAGAACGTGGAGACTGGATTGGTCACTGTGCCGCCGCCGAACGGCACGGCGACACACAGAAATCGTCCCCCGAGGGGCTGCCACGACGCCTCGTCGGGCGCAATCGGCAGCATGCCGAACTGATCTGGAATCGGTACCGCTGCGCATGCAGCGTCGATCTCGGCGAACAACGACTCATCGGACGGATAGTCCCGGTCTTGAGCCTCGTTCAGCTGGCCCGTCAGCACCACTTCGGCGTCGTGCGGCTCGGTGCAAGCGACTGGTTCCACCTCATCGAGCGACGTGTCATCGACAGCAATGGGCAACACGAAACACTCACCCTGATGCAGGTCGAACACCGAGGTGGAATCTCCAGACATGGCCAGAAACACACCAACGACGAGAGCGACTGCGACGAGCGAGACGAACAGTAGGCCACCGATGATGGCGAGGCCACCCCGGCCAGTTTCGTTGGTCACGGAATGGTCGCCGCCCGTGACGGACTCACCTGTGGCGACTCGATACAGGCGATTCCCATACCTTGACGATCACGGTGCCCGACAGTTCCCTGAGGGCACTGGCCGTCGAACGGAACCAAGACATCCATCACGACGTCGTCGACCCCGGCGCACGCAATCTCGCGGGCATCGCCGTTCGGCTCGAAGGCGACACACGACCCCGATTGCAGCAGCCCGTCGGGGGCTCTCGGCACGGTTGGGTCGGTGACCGCCGAAAGTACCACCACCCCAGCAGCACCGGCAACGATCACAGCGACCACGCCCCGCCACGGAACGCGACGATTCGGTGGTGACTGCCTGGCGGCTGACGCTTGATACGCAACACCGTCACCCGCGTCGTACCGGTATTCGTAACGAGCTGAAGACTCGGGCGACGACGGGACGGCACTGCCGGACAGCCGACGTTGGCGGTCGTACTCGAACCGGCGAGCAGGGTCGACCAGCACCCGATATGCGTCATTCACCGACGTTGCTGAATGGAGCGAAGTGCCGTTGCTCGACGAAGCCACATCGGGGTGCACTTCCCGCATCATTCGGCGATATGCAGCGCGAATCTCTTCAGGCGATGCGGTTTCGGCAACACCAAGAATCTCGTAGTGCGTGCTGATGCCAAGATCCTACGGTCGGAATGCAGCCATGGCCTGACGACTCGGCCACCTCACCACCACATCGCATGCGGCTATCTGACACGATCTCAAGATGGCATCGCTCAAACTTGGATACTCCACCGGTTACTGGTCTGCGGGCCCACCCGATGGTGCGCTGGAAGCCATTCGCGCTGCCGACTCTCTCGGCTTCGACTCGGTGTGGTCGGCCGAGGCCTACGGGTCTGATGCTCTCACGCCTTTGGCGTGGTGGGGAGCGACGACCAGTCGGGTCAAACTCGGCACGTCCATCGTGCAAATGTCAGCCCGAACTCCCGCCGCCACGGCCATGGCAGCGATCACGCTCGACCACTTGTCGGGCGGACGGTTCATTCTTGGCCTCGGGGCTTCGGGCCCGCAGGTCGTGGAGGGTTGGTATGGCGAGCCGTATCCGCGCCCGCTCGAACGAACCCGCGAGTACGTGGACATTGTTCGTTCGATCGTTCGTCGCGACAAGCCAGTGGAGTTTCATGGCCGCCACTACGACATGCCATACACCGGCGCCGACGGCATGGGGATCGGCAAGCCGCTCAAGGCCACCGTGCATCCGCTGCGCAGCGAGATACCGATCTATCTGGGTGCAGAGGGGCCAAGGAATGTGTCGCTCGCCGCCGAGATCTGCGACGGTTGGTTGCCGCTCTTCTTTTCACCGAAGGAAGACGCGTGGTATCGCGACCGGTTGCGCATTGGGTTCGAGGCAAGTGGGATCGCTGACAAAGCTGCCCGTTTCGAGATCGCAGCTCCCGTCACGATCATTCCCGGCGACGACATCGAAGCGTGTGCCGACCTCGTGCGGCCATTCGTCGCCCTGTACGCGGGCGGCATGGGCGCACGTGACGTGAATTTCCACTTCGACGTGTTTGCCCGAATGGGCTGGGAAGGTATCGCCACTCAGGTTCAAGAGCTCTACCTGCAGGGCAAGAAGCAAGAGGCCGCCGCCCTCATTCCGCTCGCAATGGTCGAAGACATCGCCATCATCGGCCCACCCGACAAGATTCGTGACGACCTCGCCCGGTGGAGCGAGACCTGCCTCACCACGCTGCTCGTCGGCGGCCCCGCCGCATTCCTGCCGACTCTCGCCGATCTGGTTCTCGGCTAGCCGGGGTCGCCTCACCCTCGGTCTTGCCAGGTGCAAATGCAGGCTTCGTTGCCTTCGGCATCTGCTAGCACCCAGAAGGCGCGCGCCCTCTGGTCGCTGACCATCGTGCCACCGGCGGCGAGTGCAGCCGCGATGCGGCCATCGGCAACGTCATGGGGAACGCTGATATCCAAGTGGATGCGGTTGCGTTGCGTTCGCGGCTCGTCCATCTGCTGAAACCACACCGCAGGGCCGCGACCCAGCCGATCGTTCAAGTTGCCGTCGGGGTCGGCCCGGTAATCGAGCACAGCAGCCCAAAACGGCCTAATCGCTTCGATGTCCATGGCATCGATGGCGATCTCCAGCATCGATGCATCGGCAGGGCTCGAGGTCGCTCCGGCTTTCAGTGCGAGAGCGGAAATCGTTCTCGCCAAGTTCGTGTCGTGTGTGGTGAGGCCACGGGCCGCATGCGTGGTGAGGCGCACGAGCAGTCGGTCGGGATAGCGGATGTCGATATCGGGATGGTGTTGTTGCGTTTCCGCTTCGACGGCAATCGCCGTCGCGAGCTCGGTCGCCGCTGGAAACGACCCGGCACGGAACGAGGCATGGATGCAGCCCAACGCGAACCGCCAGTCGTCGAGGCCCTGCATCTCGGCGAACGCTGCGGGCGAGACTGAGATGTACTCCATACGCAAGTGTCGCGTCAGCCGCAGCATCTGTCACCTCAGGCGAGCAGAGCCTCGGCCACGTGCCAGAGTTGAACGCTGTTGCTGGCCTTCACCAACACGGCGTCGTCCTCGTGCAAGTCTCCAAGAGCCGCCACTGCGCCCGCGACATCTGCAACCGGTTCAACGCCGTACAGGCTGGTACCCACGGCGATCAACTCGATGCCTCTCTCGGCTGCGTCGGAGGCAACTTGACGGTGCCCAATCTCGGGGTCGTCAAGTTCGGCCATTCGGCCCAAAACGGCAACACGACGTCTGGCAGACATTGCCGCCAACGCGTTCAACGCTGCCCGCATGGAGTCAGGGTTGGCGTTGTATGCGTCGTCGATGATCGTTGCGCCTGAGGTGGCGCGCCCCACCTGCATGCGGTGCGCCGACACTCCGGCGCTTTCCAGCGCCGTCGCAGCTGGGTCGATCGAGCCATGTAGCACTCCTGCAACTGCGATTGCTGCGGCAGCGTTGAATGCCATGTGTTCTCCGCTGACCGCCAATCCAACCCGCGCGCTCCCCCACGGTGTCTGCACCGTGAATATTGGCCGAGCGAACTCGTCGAGGCGGAGGTTGACCACGGCAATGTCGCCCGATCGCCCGTACGTCAGAACCGTTGCATCGGTGAATCCGGCCATCGCGGCAACACGGATGTCGTCGGCATTGAGTACCGCGACACCCGTTGACGGCAGCGCCTCGACGAGTTCGCGCTTGGCGACGGCAACGCCATCGATCCCACCAAGCCGTTCCGTGTGTGCTCCAGCGACTGCGGTGACCACACCCATTGTCGGGGTGGCCACGTTGCACAAACGGGTGATTTCGCCGAACCCGCGCATGCCCATTTCCACCACCAACACACTGGTGTCATCAGGAGCCCCGAGGACGGTGACCGGCAAGCCCTGCTCGTTGTTGTAACTGCGTTCGTTGGCGGTCACGCGGAACGTCGGCGTGAGGGCTGCGTGAATGAAGTCTTTCGTGGTCGTCTTTCCCACGCTGCCAGTGACGCCGACGACGTGGCCGGTCAGCCGGCTGCGGCCCCAAGCCGCAAGATCCATCAACGCGGCGGCCGTGTCGTCCACCAAGATCGCGGTTGCACCGGAAGAAGGGGTAGGACCCACGCTGGTCAAATACGCGACAGCGCCTGCAGCGATGGCCTGGGGAATGAACTGATGCCCGTCGCGTTCGGCGATGAGCGGCACGAACAACTGGCCAGGAACGACCGCACGAGAGTCGAACGTGGCACCGTCGATCTCGACGTCGGCACCGACGAGCACACCGCCGGTCGCCGCGGCCACTTGGGATGCCAGCATTCGCATGGCACCGAACGGTACCGTCGCGCGGGTGAGCGACGAGCGCATTCATCTGGTGGTGTTGTTCGGCGGCCAATCGGCCGAGCACGACGTGAGCTGCACCACTGCTGCTCACGTGCTGGCGGCGGCAGACCCCAACAAGTATCGAATCACCCCAATCGGCATCTCTACTTCTGGCCAGTGGTCGTTGGCGACAGAGGCTGCCGCCGCGCTCGCAGAGGGTCCATCGGCACTTCCGAGCCGCCTCAATCCAGAAGGCGATTCGGTGAGCACGTCGATCATGCTCGACACCGTGACGAATAGTCCGGAACAAACCGTGGTGCTGCCGTTGCTGCATGGCCCCATGGGCGAGGACGGCACCGTGCAAGGACTGCTGGAGCTCGCCAACGTTGCATATGCAGGCTCCGGAGTCTTGGGCTCTGCGGTGGGGATGGACAAGGCGATGGCGAAGCAAGTACTGCTCGCCAACAACATCCCCCAAGCTCGATTTCGAGCGTTCGCGGAACCTCACATCACGCCAGGTCTGCCCTCAGAGCTCGCCGCTGACCTCGGCCTGCCGTGCTTTGTCAAACCAGCCAATATGGGCTCATCCGTCGGAGTTACCAAGGCCCGCACGGTCGATGAACTGGCGTCCGCAATCAGCTACGCACTCACGTACGACGAGTGGGTCGTCGTCGAGGAGGCCATCGTCGGCCGCGAGATCGAACTTGCAGTCATCGGCAATCATGACCTCGAGGTTTCCGTGCCGGGCGAGATCATCCCCGGCGACGAGTTCTACAGCTACGACGACAAGTACATCAACGACCTGTCGAGCGGTGTCATCCCTGCTGCGCTCACACCTGAACAGACAGCTGAAGTTCAACAACTTGCTCTGAGCGTGTACCGGGCGCTGCGGTGTGAAGGTTTGGCCCGCTGTGACTTCTTTTTCGAGGAGTTCGCCGCCGATGGATCACCAGGGCGCGGCTTCCTCTGCAACGAGGTCAACACGATGCCCGGGTTCACCCCGATCTCGATGTTCCCGAAGATGCTGATCGCCAGCGGATGGACCTACCCACAGATCATCGATCGGCTGGTCGAGCTCGCGCTCGAACGTCATGCACGACGCCGACGCAACGTCAAGCATTGACCAATTGCGAACGTTCTACGTGTTGCTTTCCGGGCGACCGGCGAGTGCCCCACCAACTTGCTGGTAAATGACGTCGTACGCCTTCGTGAGATCGACCGACACCGGGTCGAGCATCCACTGGTAGGCCAGCCCTCGAAACAATGCCACCAGAATCACCGCTGTGGACTCTGGGTCCACCCCACTATTCACTGATCCGTCAATGCGGCCAGTCTCGACGAGCTGTGCGATGTCCTCCCGCATCGACTGGTGGAACTGCGTCATCCGTTCACGAAGCGCAACGTCGGGCCCAAGTGCTTCGAACATCAACGCGAACAGCGCTCGCACGTTACGCGGGTCTTCCTGGGCGTACTGACGAATTGCCGTGACGAGCGACATCAGCCCGACGATGGCTGGTTGCCCTGGATGTGTGAGCGCCTCACGCCGAACATGGAACTCCCCCCACGTACGGCGCAGCAAAGCGTTCACCAATCCCGCGCGCGAGCCGAACCTGGCCGTGACGAGGCCTCGGCTGTAACCGGCCCGTTTGCCGATTGCCGCGAACGTCATTGCCTCGAGCCCGCCCTCGGCGATGAGCTCAGCCGCCGCGTCGAGCAGCGCTTCGGTCGAGCGCTCGGTGCGTACCGCCTGACGCGATGATGCGGGCATACGCCGAAGTCTGTCAGGCTGAGGCCTTCACCCGAAAGTTGTTGGCCAACTAGCAACAGCGGATTTCTCGAACCTCTGGTGAATCAATGCCCGAGTTCTCACCGCCGGTCGAACTCGAACAGTTTCGAGGGGAACGCGTCAGCCTTCATCGAATCCTCGGCTTACGCAGATAGCTCACCGTTCTCTACCCTGAATGTCGATGAGCATTCTGACCGCACTCGACGGCAACGGGTTGCGAGCCGATTCCGAGCGGTCGGTCGTGGTCGATGGCGTCGCGTCATCGTGGGAACAGTTGGCGAGGCGCGCCGACGCCCTCGGCGCGTCGTTGGTGGGAGCGCCAGCGGCCGCCGTGTGTGGCACGGCGACACTCGACACCGTGATTGCTGTTGCGGCCAGCATCCGGTGTGGCGTGCCCATCGTGCCTGTTCCGTACGACGCAGGGCCGATGGAACGCGAGCACATCCTGCGCGACTCGGGCGCGTCCGTGGTGATCGGCGCACCCGATTGGCCAGAGGTCACGATCGATCGCGTGTCGAGTGCCCACTGTC
The DNA here is from genome assembly GCA_963738275.1 of uncultured Actinomycetota bacterium. Lineage (GTDB taxonomy): Bacteria > Actinomycetota > Acidimicrobiia > Acidimicrobiales > Ilumatobacteraceae > Ilumatobacter. Next base: position 3,413 of record CAVTVY010000013.1, on the reverse strand, counting down.
GAATCCGCCACCGCGAGTGCTCCGCATCCCGTTGTTGCGGGAGGCGACACGGCCATCGTCATGTACACATCGGGAACGACGGGCTTGCCGAAGGGCGTGATGATCACGCATGACGCCATCGCGGCCGACCTCGATGCGCTGGCCGAGGCGTGGGGGTGGACGCCCGACGACACGCTCGCCCACGGGCTTCCGCTCTTCCACGTGCATGGGCTCATTCTCGGAGTGCTCGGGGCACTGCGAGTGGGGAGCGGTCTCGTTCACACCGGCAAGCCGACCCCCGAGAGGTACGCCGAAGCTGCCCGTCACGACGGCGCCTCGATGTTCTTCGGGGTGCCCACCGTGTGGTCACGCGTCGTGCGCCGACACCTCGTCAGCAGTTGCTCTGTCTTCGGCCCGGCTGCTCGTGTCTGGCAGCGCTCCGCTACCGGTGGCTGTCTTCGAGCAGATGTCGGCCACCGTCGGCCAAGTACCCGTTGAGCGGTATGGCATGACCGAGACGCTGATCACGCTCAGTACCCGTTTCGACGGCGAACGCCGACCGGGCTGGGTGGGAACACCGTTGGCGGGCATCGAAACCCGGCTCGCGTAGCGACGACGGCAACATCGTCGTTCACGACGGGGAGTCGATCGGCGGCCTCGAAGTGCGGGGGCCAACGTTGTGCGCCGGCTATCTCAACCGGCCCGACGCAACAGCCGAATCCACCACGTCCGACGGCTGGTTCATCACCGGCGATTCAGTCACGATCGATGCTGACGGCTTCCATCGAGTGGTCGGCCGCTCATCGATCGACATCATCAAGACCGGCGGCTACAAGGTGGGAGCGGGCGAGGTCGAGGCTGCGCTCCTCACCCATCCATCGGTTTCCGAGGCCGCCGTCATCGGCGTGCCAGACGAGCGACCTCGGTGAACGAGTGGTAGCGGTGGTCGTCGGTGACGCCTGCGATGCGGCCACCTTGATCGACCATGTCGCCGGGTTGCTGTCCGTCCACAAGCGGCCGCGCGAAATCCGCATCGTCGACGAACTCCCCCGCAACGCCATGGGCAAAGTCCAAAAGAAGCAACTGCACTAGCCAAGGCTTGGCCGTCACGCCGACAAAATCCTTTATCAGTAGGACGTCGCTGTGCTCAACACCGAGCTGGGCTGTTCCTTACGCGGACGGTACGGACGGTGCGGACGGTGCGAGCGCGGCTCGCAAGAATGCCCGCAATTCATCGCGTAGATGGCGCAGCCCGGCCGTGGTTGGCTGCCAGCCGACTGCTCGAAGCACCTCTCGGTCGGTCGCAATGCCGGTGACGGTGGCGTACGCGAGGCCGACGACCAGACGGGCATCCGCCTGACGGAGACGGCCCTTGTCCATCTCCTGTTCCAGGTACTCGACACAGCGATCGACGAGTGGTTGCACACGAACGCGAAGCCGGTCGCCGTGCACCTCGGGCAAACGAGTGAGTTCCCGAACGAGCCCCAGCATCGCTGGGCGACGTACCGCCGGACGGAAGACGGCACGCACGACAGCGTCGACTCGTTCCAGTGGGTCGGGATCTGCCGAGCGTACCGCTGCGTCGATCATGACCACAAGATCCGCGGCGACTTCTTCCAGCACAGCGTCGAGCAATTCGTCTTTCGACGCGAACCAATACAGGACGGTTTGCTTGCGAACGCCCACTTCACGAGCGATCTCGTCGAGCGATACGGCGTCGACACCACGCGACCCGAACAGGTCGAGCGCCGCATCGAGGATTCGTTGACGTGTACTCGTTTCGCGAATCGCTCGACTCGATACCCAATCGTCGCTCAGTATTGCAGGTCTCTCTACCAAGTGGTAGACAGTGGTCCGTGATCGCAGCATCGCTCGCTGGCAAGCGCATCGCCGTCACGGGGGGAACCGGCTTTGTCGGCACCGCACTCGTTGAACGGCTGTTGCGCGGCGCACCCGACTGTGAGCTTGTCCTGCTCGTACGCGATGGGCGTCGCACTACTGCGTCCGAGCGAACCCGCAAAGAACTCCTCAAGAACGACGCCTTCGATCGGCTGCGCGAACAGTTCAACGCTCCCGGCTCGCCTGAAACGTTCGATGAGATGGTCGCCCGCCGCATCACCACGGTCGCTGGCGACGTATCTCGCGACGGCCTCGGGCCTGAACGAAGCCGACACGGCACTCTGGGCCACTGCCGACACGATCATTCACTCGGCTGCCACCGTTTCGTTCGATTCGCCGCTCGACCGTGCGGTCGAGATCAACCTGCTCGGCCCCGTGCGCATCGTCGAGCTGTGCCAGAAGCTCGGCGTCACCCCGCACCTCGTCGCCGTCAGCACCTGCTACGTCGCCGGCAACCGGCGCGGCAACGCACCCGAAGAACTCGTCAGCGCCGGCCCGTTCGACATCGGCCTGTCGTGGAAGTCTGAAGTTGCCGCCTCGCGCCGGCTGTGGGGCGACACAGAATCGCTCAGCCGCCAGCCCGAACGGCTGGTGAAGTATCGCAAGGAAGCACGCAACGAACTCGGGTGCCGCCGGCGCGCCGGCCCTTGCCGCGAAGACCGAGCAACTGCGTGAACGCTGGGTCAAAGACCAACTCGTCGAGGCGGGTCGCTCGCGCGCCGCCAGCGTCGGATGGCCAGACGCGTACGCGTTCACCAAGGCGCTCGGCGAGCAGGCGCTCACCGATTCCAAGGGCAACGTGCCAGTGTCGATCGTTCGCCCATCCATCATCGAATCGGCCTGGGCCGAGCCGAAGCCGGGATGGATTCGCGGCTTCCGCATGGCCGAGCCGGTCATCATCAGCTACGCCCGCGGCCTGCTCAAGGAGTTCCCGGCGTGCCGGAAGGCACGGTCGACGTCATTCCAGTCGACATCGTGGTGGCAGCGATCATTGCTGTCGCCGCCGCTGGGCCCGAGAAGGCACCAGCCATCACACACGTGGCGTCTGGCGGCATCAACCCGCTGAAGTACCGGGCGATGATCAACTACATCTCCGGTTGGTTCACCGAACACCCGTTGTACGACAACGAGGGTCAACCGATCCTCGTACCCGAGTGGAACTTCCTCGGCCGAGGCCGGGTGCAGCAGCAACTCGACCGTGCCAAAAAGGTACTCAACGCCGCCGAGAAGACGTTGCAGGCGCTGCCGTTGCGTGGCGAACGGGCCGAGTTCGCGGCAACGCTCGAAGCCAAACGCACAGAGATCGACACGGCGCTGCAGTACGTCGAGTTGTACGGCCTGTACACCGAGTGCGAGGCGATCTACCAGGTCGACAACCTGATGGCGCTGTGGAACTCGCTCGACGCGGCAGACCAAGAAGCGTTCAACTTCAACCCGGCGTCGGTCGACTGGGAGCACTACGTCACCCGGATTCACTTGCCGTCGATCGTGCAGCACGCGAGTGAAGTCGAACCCGGGAAAGTCGCAAACCCCCG
>CAVTVY010000012.1:0-53973 GCA_963738275.1 uncultured Actinomycetota bacterium | reverse complement strand
GGCGATCACGTCACCGAGCCATCTCGTGCACGACGGTTCGGGGGCCGTTGATCTTCCCACTCTGGCCGGCACCCTGCCGGCAGTTCGCATCGACGAGATCGCGAGTTTTGACGGTGTTCCCGTCGTGGCCGCCGGTACAGATGTAGCAGTTGCCGACCTCGATGATCTGGCAGTCATGGTGTTCAGTTCCGGAACGACGGGGCTGCCGAAGGCGGTGCGGCACTCGCATCGAACGTTGCTTGCGGGAACAGCGCACTGGATCCAGGCACTCGGCCTCACCGAGCACGACCGCCTGCAGATCGCGACGCCGCCGTTTCACATTCTCGGATTGTTGAACCTCACCACCGTGGTCGGCGCAGGAGCGAGCGTGCGTCTGCACCGCCGGTTCGATCTCGACACGGTGCTGTCGGCCATTCAGCAGCGACCGCGTCACCATCGAGATGGCGGTCGCACCAATCGCGATCGCCATCGCGAACCATCCAGATCTCGAACGATTCAACCTGTCGTCGCTGCGCTACATCATGTGGGGAGCGACGCCGGTCACGCCGTCGGTGGCGGCGACGATTACGAAGCGATCCGGTGTCCGGATCCTGCCGGCTTACGGGGCCAGCGAATTCCCGGTCCTGGCCGTCAACCCGGTCAACCGTCCGGAGTCAGTGGCGGCTCGACTCGGTTGGCATCGCTGCCGACGGGGTCCAACTCAGAGTTGTCGACCCCGAAACCGGTAGGTGGTTGCTCCAGGCGACCGGCGAACTGCAGGCGCGCGGCAACCGCCGCCCATGCTCGGCTACCTGCCTGAAGATGGCAACTGCCGAGGCGTTTCAAGATGGCTGGTATCGCACCGGCGATATCGGCAACATCTCGGCGACGGTTGGGTGGTCATCACCGATCGCCTGAAGGAAATGATCAAGGTCAACGGATTTCAGGTTGCCCCGGCTGAAGTGGAGACAGTCTTGCTCGGTCACAGCGGCGTCGTTGATTGTGCGGTGTTCGGCGTGCCCGACGCGAGCTACCGGCGAACGAGTCGTCGCTGCAGTCGTTCGAGCGTCGGGCAGCGATGTCAGCCGACCGAGAACTGAAAGAGCTCGTCGCCAGTTCGCTGTCCTCGTACAAACAAGTCGGCGAAGTGCTCTTCGTCGATCAAGTCCCGCGGTTGCCATCCGGCAAGGTGTTGCGCCGCGAGTTGAAGTCGTCGTATCGGAGCTGATGTGGATACCCGCCCTACTGAGGAACAGCGAGCGCTCGCCGACGCCGCCGACCGCCTGGCCGCAAAACTTGGCCCCGGTGCCGTTGGCGACCTCGACGACCTCGATCGTCGAATCCGTCTCGATGCTGCGCTGGTGCAATCTGGCTGGAGAGACCTTCGGTCGGGAACGCCGACCGAGCCGATGGCGTCGGGTGTCGAGGCCGCATTCGTCACGCGTGCGCTGGCCAGAGGGCCTGTGACACCGCCTTCATCGGGCCGGTGTTGGCAGGTGATCTGCTGCGGCGCGCGGGCTCGACTCGACCGAGTCGAGTGATGCGTCGCCCACCATTGCTGTCACGCCCAACCTGCGCGCAGCTGGCGCGGTTCACTGAAGGTTGGAGTGCCGTTCCGTTGGCGATCGACGCAGCCAGCAGCTCGCACGCGCTGATGCTTCGAGCCGTTGACGAGTTCGTTGTTCGTCGCTTCGGCAACGATTCTCGACTCGGTCGAGGGAGTCGACCTCACTCGAACGGTCGCACCGGTCGGCGGCGCCGCCGACGCACGATCGACGGCGGAGTGCCGCTCACCGAAGACGACCTCGCTTGCGTGGGAAGCGCTCGCCGTCACGCTCACTGCTGCCGACCTCGTCGGCGCAATCGAAGGAGCACTCGAGCTCGCCAGTGACCTATGCGGGGGAGCGGCGACAGTACGGCGCCGCGATCGGGTCGTTCCAAGCTGTGCAGCACCTGCTGGCCGAAAGCGCCACCTTGAAAGAAGGCGCGATCAGCGCAGTCGACTATGCGGCGTGGGCGGTCGACGCGCTGCCTCCGGCCGACGCTCGACAGGCTGCTGCGGTGGCCAAGGCATATGCATCGCGGGCCGCCCGCACTGCGTGCGAGACATCGATCCAGGTCCACGGCGGCATCGGCAACACGTGGGAGTGCATGGCACACGTGTTTCTGCGTCGCTCGCTGTTGGCGACCAGTTTGTTCGGCGGCGACGGGCCGCAACTCGCGTACATCGCGCAGCAACGATTGGGAGGCTCCCATGGACTTTCATGACACCCCGGCAGAGGCCGAATTCCGCCAACAGATCCGCGGGTGGCTGGCGGAGCAAGGCGATTCGGTGCATCGTTCGCACAGCGACGACTCGTACTGGACCGACGCTCGGTGACTGGCACGCCAAGTTGTACGACGCAGGCTTCTTTGCGCTCACGTGGCCCAAGAAGTACGGCGGCCGCGAGCTGCCGCCAGTGTGCGAGGTCATCGTCGACGAAGAGCTGGCAAGGGCGGGTGCACCGCAGAAGCCGAGCCTGGGCTACCTCATCCAGGGCATCAGCCACCACGGCAGCGAGGCCATCAAAGACCGATTCTTGCCGGGCCTCATCAACGGCCGCGATCGGTGGTGCCAAGGTTTCAGCGAGCCCGACGCCGGCTCCGACCTTGCCTCGCTGCGCACCACCGCCGTGCTCGACGGCGACGAGTACGTCATCAACGGTCACAAGATCTGGACCAGCTACTCCGACGTGGCCGACTGGTGCATCGTGCTGGCGCGCACCGACGCCGAGGTGCCCAAGCACAAAGGTCTGTCCGCGTTCGCGGTGCCAATGCGGCAACCGGGCATCGAGCAGCGACCGTTGCGAATGATCAACGGAGTCACCACCGAGTTCGGTCAGGTCGAGTTCGACAACGTTCGGGTGCCAGCCGCCAACATGATCGGCGAACCGGGGGAGGGCTGGCGGTTGGCGATGACCATCGTCAGCCACGAGCGCGAACCAGCCGAGCTGGGATTCTTTGCTCGGTACGCGAAGTCCGTCCTCGAACTCGAAGAGCTCGCTCGGAACAACCGGCGAATCGGTCGACTCGGCGCAAGCCGAAGAGCTGGCGTGGGCATACGTGCAGTCGGAGATGTTGCGCGTGCACACGGCGCGCCGTCTGTCGGAGCGATTCGACGGAACCGTCCACGGCCCCGACGGGTCGTACGACAAGTTGTTGATGACGTGGGTGGAGCAGAGTGTCGGTCACGCCTCGCTGTCGTTCGGCATCACCGACGCGATCGCCGGCACCGACCGAGAGCTGCTCGACGTCTACCTGTACAGCCGTTCGCAGAGTGTCATGGGCGGCACGTCCCAGATTCAGAAGAACATCATCGCCACCCGTATCCTCGGCCTCCCCGACCGCTAAGGGATTGTGCCAGGCACAATCCGTTCAGAGACGGCACCCGCACTGAATGCAGGGATAGTGCCTGGCACTATCCCTTCGCGGAGAACTGTATGTATGACCTTCCTGATTCCATTGTTGTGGAGGCCGACGGGCCGGTGCGCGTGGTTCGGTTGAACCGCCCCGACGATCTGAACGCCACCAACCACGAGTTGCACGAGGGTCTCGCCGATCTCTGGCCCCAGATCACGCTGGACCGCGACTGCCGTTCGGCTGTGATCACCGGGAATGGCCGAGCCTTTTCGGCCGGCGGTGACTATCAGTATCTCGACCAACTCTCCAACGACCGTGCACTACGCCAGGTGACTGTTGAAACCGGCAAGCGGATCGTGCTCAACATGATCGCCTGCCGTGTTCCCGTCGTTGCGGCGGTCAATGGCCCGGCAGTTGGGCTGGGCTGCAGCCTCGTGTCGCTCAGTGACATGGTGTACATGGCGCGTAGCGCACACCTCGCCGACCCGCATGTGTTGGTCGGTCTGGTTGCGGCCGATGGCGGCCCGATCACCTGGCCGCTACATACGAGCCTGATGTTGGCGAAGGAGTTCGCGTTCACCGGCGACCGCATTACCGCGGACGCGCCGCCCAAATGGGTTTGGTGAACTACGTGTGCGACGACGGCACCGAGTTCGATCAGGCACTTGCCTGCGCCCACCGCATCGCCAAGCTTCCGCAGTTCGCCGTCGAGTCGACGAAACGTGCAATGAACCTGCACATGGAACGCGCTGTGCTGGCCACGATCGACTTCGCGCTCGGGAGCCGAATACCAGTCGTTCGACAGCCCGGAACTCAGAGCCACGCTCGACAAAGTCCTCGGGAAGTAGTCGCGCTGGTTCAGGCCTGCCGGGTGAGGACGACGGCAATTTCTCGAGTTCCTCGATGACGCCGACCACAACACGTCGTGGTCAGGTGATGGGGTCTGTTGCCAGCGAGGCGAGGAACTCTCGGGTGCGGCGGCTCGACTCGAGCAGCGCGTCGCGGCCTTCGCCGATGGGCACCACCCGAACCGACAGGTCGGTGACGCCAGCGTTCTTGAACGAAGCGAGGCGAGCCCGGATCATCGTTTCGTCTCCGGCGGCCAAGATGTCGCCCACGGTGGTGGCGTTGCCCATGTCGAGCAGGCGTTGGTAGTTCGGCGACACCTCGGCCTCGCTGAGAACTCGGTTGGCCCGGGCGACCGCGGTGTCGACTTCGCTCGGCAAGCACAAGCACACCGGCACCCCTGCAATGATGCGCGGAGCACCACGGCCGGCATTCGGCAGCAGCAGCTGAGATCTTGGGTGCAACGTGGGTCTCGATCGCCTTTTCGTCGGCGAGCCACAAGATGGTGCCGTCTGCGCGGGAGCCAGCGATCTTCAACATGACCGGCCCGAGCGCGGCCAACAACACCGGCATGGCGGGCTGATCGGTGACGTACATCGGATTGTTGATGTTGAATGAGCTATTGCTCACCTTGATGTCGCCGGGCCCCGCAAGCGCGCCGTCGAGTACATCGAGGTAGTCGTTGACCACGCCGGCCGGCTTGTCGTACGGCAGGCCGAGCATGTCTGAAATGATCCAATGGTGCGACGGGCCGATGCCCAGAGCGAAGCGGCCTTCGGCGACGAGTTGGGTCGACAATGCCTGCTGAATGAGGGCGATGGGGTGGCGTGATTGCAGCGGCACGACAGCGGTGCCGATCTCGATGCGGGTGGTTTCTCGCGCCACCAGCACAGCCGCGGTCATGGCATCGAACTCGTCGGGAACTTGCGGGATCCACACCGAACTCATCCCTGCCTGTTCGGCCCACACGGCGTCGCTGATCATCCGCTCGACCTTGGTGGCGTACCTGCCGCGCTCTGGGCCTACCATGAGTCCGATTCGCATGCAAGAATCGTACTCTCAAGTTTGGAGAACATCAATGTCAGAGCCTGCCGCTGCTACCGCTGCGAGCCCCCACGAAACCTTGCATGAGCGCGCGGTCGGGCCACTGCCGACCCGCAGCGGCCCGCTCACCGATGTGCGAGTGATCGATCTCACGCAGGCGCTCTCCGGCCCGTTCTGCACGATGCTGCTGGCTGACCTTGGAGCCGACGTGATCAAAGTCGAACCTCCCACTGGTGACTTCACGCGCTCGGGCGGCCCGTTCACGAAGGGCGACTCCGAGCGCAACTACGGCGGCTACTTCGCGAGCGTCAACCGGTCGAAGCGCAGCATCGTGCTCGATCTCAACTCGGCCGACGATCGCGAGACGTTGTTCAAACTGGTGGAGACCGCCGATGTCGTCGTCGAGAACTACCGGGTCGGCGTGATGGACAAACTTGGTGTTGGCTATGACGCACTTGCCGAGATCAACCCGCGCATCGTGTACGGCGCGGTGCGCGGGTTCGGCGACCCACGGACGGGCCACAGCCCGTACGAAGAGTGGCCGGCGTTCGATGTGGTTGCGCAGGCCATGTCTGGCCTCGTTGCGACCACCGGCGAGCCCGGCACGTCTGGGGTGCGAGTCGGCCCCAGCATCGGCGACACCTACCCGGCAACGCTGCTCGCGCTCGGCATCGTCGCTGCGGTGCACGAGGCCCGCAACTCCGGCAAGGGACAGTTTGTCGACGTGGCGATGTACGACGCGCTTGTCGCCCTCTGCGAAGAGACGATCTACCGTTACAGCTACTGGGGTCGCCCCGACACGCCCAACGGCAACGTGCACCCGATCCACATCCCGTTCGGCATCTTCCCAACGGCAGACGGCGCCTGCGCGTTGGCCGCGCCGACGACGCACTGGCCGATCTTGTGCGAACTCATCGGCCGGCCTGAACTGGCAACCGACGAGCGCACCAACACCAACCGGGCGCGCAACGCCAACCGCGCCTTCATCACCGAGATCATCGAAGCAGTGGATGGCCGAGCGAACGACCGCAGAGGTGCTCGAACTCCTCGGTGGCAAAGTGCCGGTTGGTCCGGTGAACAACAACGCGATGCTCACCGCCGACCCGCATCTTCAGTCGCGCGACATGTTGGTTGCGTTGGAAACTCCTGGCGGCGAGCGACCCACCGTGTTCGCCAACAGCCCCATCAAGTTCACCCGCACGAAGTCGGGCGTCAACCGCCGTGCCCCGTTACTGAACGAACACAACGACGAGATCCGGGCAGAGCTTCGGTAGCGGGCCAGGATTTGGCCGTCGACTTCGCTCTTGATCTGCCACGATTGATAGCGCTAACATTCTGCGAGTTGACACGCCTGGTGCCCGCACCAGGTCTGTCAGGTTCATCGCATTTCTTGCAACGGGGGAGTTCATTCATGAGTTCATTTCCAAACGGTTTTCTGTGGGGTGCGGCGGGGGCCGGTCACCAGATCGAGGGCGGCAACGTCAACGCAGACCTGTGGCCGCAAGAGTGGGCGCCAGGTTCGCACTTCGCGATTCCGTCTGGTGATGCCTGCGACAGCTACCACCGATACGGCGAAGACATCGCGTTGCTGGCGGACGCAGGGTTGAACACCTATCGATTCGGTATCGAGTGGTCGCGTATCGAGCCTGAGGAAGGATTCTTCTCGCGTGCGGCGCTCGATCACTACCGGCGCATGCTCGCCGCATGCCACGAACGCGGCGTCACGCCGATCGTCACGTACAACCACTTCACCACTCCGCGATGGTTCGCTGCCTCCGGCGGCTGGTCGGCGGCCGAAGCGCCCGACCGGTTCGCCAAATTCTGCCGAACGTGCCACGCAGCACCTCGGTGACCTCATCCCATGGGTGTGCACGATCAACGAAGCAAACATCGTGTCCACGTTGGTGCATGTGGGCATGGCACCAGCTGGTCATCGCGACGACCAGATCCAAGCTGCTGGGGCACACGGTGGCGACGCCGACGCCGACGGCCCGCGTTCTGCCGAACGAGAAGCGGTGGAGAAGCTGCGTGAAGGCGGCGACGTCGATGCCGGCCTGTCGCAGGTGAGGAGTTGGCCCGCTTATCAGGTGGAGGTGATGGCGGCTGCGCATCGCAAGGCGTTCGATGCCATCAAGTCGGTCAACGGTGGCATCCAGGTCGGTTGGACGCTCGCACTCATCGACTTGCAAGCGGTGGACGGCGGCGAAGAGCGAATGCTGCAAGGTCGCAAAGCGGCACAGCTCGACTGGCTCGACGTATCGAACGATGACGACTTCATCGGAGTGCAGACCTACACCCGGGAGCGAGTCGGGCCCGATGGGTTGGTGGCTCGTCCGGCCGACAGCGACGTCACCCAGACCGGCTGGGAGGTGTACCCGCAGGCGTTGGAGCACTCGGTCCGCCTCGCTGCGGAGCACGCCGGAGTACCGATCATCGTCACCGAGAACGGCATGGCCACGAGCGACGACGCGCAGCGCATCGCTTACACGCACGAAGCGCTTGCCGGCGTCGAGCGGTGTATCGCCGACGGCATCGATGTTCGCGGCTACACCCACTGGACGTTGCTCGACAACTGGGAATGGACGTCTGGATTCGCGATGACGTTCGGCCTGATCGAGGTCAATCTCGAGACGTTCGAGCGCACTCCGAAACCGTCGCTCGGTTGGCTCGGCTCGGTTGCTCAAGCGAATGCTTTGCCGTCATGACCAGCGACGTGCGGTGGGGGATTGTGGGCCCGGGTGCGATCGCCAGAGGGTTCGCTCAAGCGATGGCAGCAGACCACAGGCGGATCGATCGTTGCAGTTGCATCGAGATCGATCGACCGCGCCAACGCATTCGCCGACGAGTTCAACGTTGCCCGTCGATACGGCGACTACGCCGATCTTGCGTCTGACCCAGACGTCGACGTGGTGTACATCGCCACACCGGCGTCACGCCACGAAGCCGACACGATCGCCATGCTCGAAGGCGGCAAGCACGTGTTGTGCGAGAAGCCGTTCGCACTCAACTCAGTGCAAGCACAACGAATGGTCGACGCTGCGCAGGCCAGCGGATTGTTCTTGATGGAAGCGATGTGGAGCAGGTTCTTGCCGTCGTACCGCAAGATGATCGAGCTGATCAACAGCGGCAAGATCGGCGAGCCGAACTTCGTCGAGGCGAACTTCGGCTACCGGGTGCCACCCGCCGACACCGGCAACCGCCACTTCGATCCTCACCAGGGTGGGGGAGGGCTGCTCGACCTCGGCATCTACCCGGTGAACCTCGCGTCGATGATCTTGGGTCCCCCCGAGCGCGTCCGCGCCGACGGTTTCATTGGTCCCACCGGAGTCGACGAGACCGTTGCAGCTGTGCTCGGTCACGCAGGTGGAAAGCTGGCAGTAGTTCAGGCCGCCATCAACGTCAACATGACATGCACCGCACGCATCGCTGGTACCAACGGCTGGATCGACATTCCGGCGTTCATGCACTGCCCGCATTCGTTCACTGTGTTCACCCCGGAAGCTCGAAACGAACTGATCGACGGCTCGTGGGAAGGCAACGGCATGCGTTTCGAAATCGACGAGGTCCACCGCTGCCTGGCCGCGGGGCTCGTCGCCAGCCCAGACATTCCGTGGGTCGAGTCAGTGGCGATGATGACAACCCTCGACCGAATCCGAGCCGAGATCGGCCTCGTCTTCCCGGGAGAAGGAGCGACACCGTGATTCGTACGAGTTTCAATCAGACTGGGCGGTGCGCCCGAGGGTGAACCGCCATCTTGGAGATTGCTGGCATCGCCACCGAGTGGACACCAGTGACGTTGCCGCACGATGCGATGATCGGCACCGAACGCTCGGCCGGCGCGTCGGCTGGAGGCGGATACTTCGTTCCCGGCGAGTGGGAGTACCGCAAGGTGTTCGAGGTGGCGGCCGCCGATCATCGGCTCGACGATCTATCATCGAGTTCGAAGGTGTGTATCGCGACGCCTTGATCACCATTCAACGGCGTGGCCGCCGCCCACCGCCCTTACGGCTACTCACAGATTCCTCGTGCCTATCGGCCATCTCGGTTCAGGCTGGCGAGAACGAGTTGGTGGTCAGTGTTCGCTCGGGCAACGACTCGCGTTGGTACGGCGGCGCCGGCATCCATCGCAACGTGTCGCTGCTCACCGGTGGCTCGGTGTATCTCGCGCCGCACCAACTCGAGGTGCTCACGCCAGACGTCGACACCGACGGCGCGGTCGTAGCAATCACGGCGATCGGTGCGCAACACGTCGACGGTCGGCACTCGTTCGGTGCTCACCGTCGATCTCGTCGACGTCAGGCGGCAACGTCATCGCGACCGACGCATCACCCGTCTCGACGTACCCCGGCGATGACATCAAAGTGCGCCGTCGACTGTTCGTGTCCAACCCGAACCGCTGGGGAACCGACACCCCCTACCTCTATTCAGCTGCCGTGTCACGCTCGCCGACGCTGATGAGGCGATCGATCGACTACAGACTCGACCACCTTCGGCATCCGCTCGATTTCTGTCGACCCACAGCGCGGCTTTCGTCTCAACGGCGAAACGGTGAAGCTACGCGGCGCCTGCGTGCACCACGACAACGGCCCTCTCGGCGCAGCCGCGATCGGCCGCGCCGAGGCGCGGCGGGTAGAGCTGCTGAAAGCTGCGGGCTTCAATGCGATCCGCAGCGCACATAACCCCATGTCAACGGCAATGCTCGACGCGTGCGACCGCCTGGGCATGTTGGTCATGGACGAGACCTTCGACATGTGGATGCAGCCCAAGACCGGCGACGACTACGCGTTGCGGTTCGGCGACTGGTGGGAGGCTGACGTCGAAGCGATGGTGCGCAACGACATCAATCACCCATGCGTGGTGATGTACTGCACCGGCAACGAGATTCCCAGACGGCTCCACCTCCATGGGAGTGCGCACCGCTCGACAACTCGCCGACAAGGTCCGTTCTCTCGACCCATCGCGGCTCGTCACGCAAGCGGTGAGCGGCATGATGGTGAGTGGGCCGTCGCTCATCACCGAGTTCCGTAAGACCATGGCAGAACGCGCCGTCGACGAGAACACCGGCGTCAACACGTTCGCCACCAGCTTCGCCGACATGATGGCCGAGATCATGAAGTCGCCGATCGTCAGCGACAAGACCGACGAGGCGTTCTCGCATCTCGACGTGGCCGGGTACAACTACATGTCGCCTCGGTTCGCGCTCGACGGCGACGAGCATCCGCATCGTGTGATCGTCGGGTCGGAGACTCACCCCACCAAGATCGGTGACGAGTGGCCGATGGTGGTCAACAGCCCGCACGTGATCGGCGACTTCACGTGGACGGGATGGGACTACCTCGGCGAGGTCGGCATCGGTCGCGTCGAGTTCGCCGACGAGAAGCCCGAGCGCCCGATGAAGGCGTTCGGGGGCGACTTTCCGTATCTCACCGCATGGTGCGGCGACATCGACATCACCGGCCAACGTCGCCCGCAGTCGTATCTACCGCGAGATCGTGTTCGGGCTGCGAACCGACCCGTACATCGCGGTCGTCCGACCAGAGCACAACGGCCGCTTTCTTGCTCACTCCAGCCCCTGGTCGTGGAGTGACTCGGTGCCGAACTGGTCGTGGCCAGGTGTTGAAGGCCAAACCGTCTCCGTCGAGGTGTACGCCGATGCCGACGACGTGGAGCTGTTCGTCAACGGTGAGTCGGCCGGTTCCCAGCCGATCGGTATCGATCAGGAGTACCGCGCATCATTCGATGTGGAGTACCAACCGGGGTCGATCGAAGCGGTGGCGAAGCGCAACGGAGCTGAGGTCGGCCGCATGGTCATCAAGTCGGTCGGCGCTGAGATGCACCTGGTCGCCATGGCCGAGCGAGCTCACATCACTGCCGACCCGTCAGACCTGGCGTATGTGCGATTGTCGTTGGTCGATGCCGACGGGCGGGTGAACATCACTGACGACCGGGAGATCACGATCTCAGTCAGTGGCCCCGCTGCTCTGCAGGGTTTGTGCAGTGCCAACCCGATGTCAACAGACAACTTCACTGGCAACACCTGCAGAACCTTCAATGGGTCGGCGCTTGCCGTGATACGGCCAACGGGCGAGGGTGCCATCACCGTCAGTGCGGTCGCCGTCGGCGGGCTCGCAGCTACTGCGACGATCACCGCACGCTGACGAAACCGGTGGGCGCGGTCAGGCCGGGACGACCAGGCGAACTCATCGGGCCTACCGGTGACGATCCACGGCCGGCCACACGGCGGAACTCGGGAATCACACCGATTCCGATTCGACCGCCTCGTGTTACAGGTCGTCGCGCCAGCGCGTTCGAAGCGTGTGCGCCGCCAGTTTTGGTTTGCGGTCGCGGGTGAACACGCCCTTCTTGTTGCCGTCGACTCGCATCAGCGAGTCGGTGGTGGCGAAGTCGGCGAAGTTCCACACATGTTCGCCAACCACAGCATCGACTCGGTCGAACGCCCGGTGGTACGCCTCGAGGAGCGCCGATTGGTACTCCTCGCTCCAGGCCACGCTGTCGGCCGAACGCAGCCCGGGAATCGCATCTGCGCCGTACTCGGTGATGATGATCGGCTTGCCTTCGAGTTCGCTCCACTTGTTCAACTCCTGCTCGAGGGCCATTTCGGCAATGGGGAGCTCGCCCGCCATGAAGTACCAGCCGTAGTAGCGGTTGATCATCACCACGTCGACGAACTGCGCCAGCTTGCATTGGCCAGCTGGCGCCAACATGACGTTCACGAAGCTCACCGGGCGCGTCGGGTCTGCCGCTCGGGCGGCAGCGAACAACGGCTCGAAGTAGGTGACGCTCTCGTCGGTGTGCGATTCGGGTTCGTTGGCGATCGACCACATGACGACCGACGGATGGTTCTTGTCGCGGGTGATCAGTTCGTTGATCGCATCGAGGTGCACGCGTTGCGTGACGCTGCCAATGGTGTCTTCGGTGAACGTGACGTTGGTGCCGCCGAGGAACATGCCGGCGCCGATGCCGAGGTTCATGCCGACCGCCGCCGTCTCGTCGATGACGACGATGCCCATCTGGTCGGCGTAGTCGAGCACTTCTTCGGCATACGGGTAGTGGGCGGTACGGAGTGAGTTCGCGCCAGTCCATCGCAGCAGATCGAAGTCGTGCACCATGCTGACGGGGTCGTGGCCCTTGCCTCGCACTGCCAGGTCTTCGTGCATGCCGAAGCCACGGAAGTAAAACGGTTCATTGTTGATGAGGAACTCGATGCCATCGACGCGAACGGTGCGGATGCCCACAGGCTGCGTGTAACGGTCGACCACTTCGCCGTCTCGAACGAGTTCGAGACGGAGCTGGTAGAGGTAGCCGCGGCCGGGCTTCCACACGTGGGCTGCGGGAACCGTGAGTGCACCTTGCGCGCCGTCGCCCGATGCCGCAACCACGCCGTCGTGGTCGAGGAGCGTTGCCCTCACGGAGTCTGCCGCGGCCGCGTCGGTGAGCGCGGCTACCGACGCTGTGTATCGAACGATGCCGTCGTTGCCTTCACGGCCATCGCCGCCGAGATCGGTGACCACTGTCAGGTCGTCGATGTGGGCGAGCGGAATGGCGTGCAACCACACGCTGCGATGCAGCCCGGCGTAGTTGAAGAAGTCGTGGTAGTAGTGCTGTTTGCGGGGCCCGTATGGGCGTTCTTCGATCACACCGGGCGGAACCGAATGCCACGACAACTCATTGTTGACGACGACGGTGATACGCACCTCTTGCCCACCTCTGACGAGTTCGGTGATGTCTGCCTCGAACGGGGTGTATCCGCCCTCATGGCTGATGACTTCGTGTTCGTCGATCCACACGGTGGCGCGATGGGTCGCCGAGTCGAAACGCAACACGATGCGTTGGCCGTCCCAACCGCGGGGGATGAACAGGATGTGCTGGTACCACACATCGCCGACGTGGCCGCGCAAGTTTCGCTCGACAAAGAGGTCGTTGTAGCTGGCGGGTACGGGCACGTCTATTGCCCCAGCCAGTGGACCTCGCCACCACTCGTCGGCACGGCCGGCGCCAGTGGCGTCGAGCGCAAATCTCCAGAAGCCGTCGAGTTTGATCGCTTCGCGTATGCCGTTGTTCTGAGGTCGCAGCATGTCGCTAGCTCGCTTCCCGCTGGTCGTTCAGGCCGTGTGTAGCGCTCGCGTCTGCGGCGACGGGCGCGTCAACTGTCGCCAGAATGGCGGCTTCGCTCATCGGATTCCCCTTTGATCCTGCGCCAGGGCGCATGAAGTTCTCGTTTGAGGATAATACCATTCGCGTGACAAGCCCGGCGGCTTGAATGAGAACAACGTATGACAGAGATGAGAATGATCTTGACATCCTTGCCGTCGCACGACAGTGTTGCCGCATGCCAGTGTGTTGGAATGCACGTTCGTTGGGATGAACACAGGGATGAGTGATGCAGGGATGAACACGGGGACGAATCCGGCCTCGCGGCCAACTGCTCAGCCGGTTCGGTTGCGCATCCCAGAGCCCACCGCGCACACGGATCTGGTTGCTGCTGCGGGAACTCGCTGTGCGGCTGTGGCTGGAGAGGCCCGCCGACCCGAGCTCGACGAGAGCGCGATCGGTGTTGCGCCGCTGCGCGAACAAGTGATTCGAGTGCTCGACGACGAGGGGAACGCCGTCGGCCCGTGGGCCGGGGTGCTCTCGCGCTCGGAACTCGAGGCCGGTTTGCACGACATGATGCTGGTGCGCAGCTTCGATGCGCGCATGCTGCGTGCGCATCGCCAGGGCAAGATTTCCTTCTACATGCAGAGCCTCGGCGAGGAGGCGATCGCGTGTGCCAGCCAATGGGCGCTGCAGCCGGGTGACATGAACTTTCCGACATACCGGCAGCAGGGTTTGCTGGTGTCGAGCGATTACCCCATGGTCGACATGATGAACCAGATTCTGTCGAACACGCACGACCCTCTGCTGGGCCGTCAGCTGCCGGTGTTCTACTCGTCGAAAGAGCATGGATTTTTCTCGATCTCGGGCAACTTGGCTACTCAGTTCGTCCAGGCCGTGGGCTGGGCGATGGCTGCCGCGCTCGACGGCTCCGACGCGATTGCCTCGGCGTGGATCGGGGAGGGAGCATCAGCGGAGTCGGACTTTCACTCGGCTCTGGTGTTCGCCTCCACCTACCAGGCGCCCGTCATTCTCAATGTGGTCAATAACCAGTGGGCGATCTCCACCCCTGAAGACTTCGCCCGCGGCGCCGCGGCGACGTTCGCCGACCGAGGGTTGGGTTTTGGCATTCCGTCGCTGCGCGTCGACGGCAACGATTACCTCGCCGTGCATGCGGTCACTGCGTGGGCGGCCGAACGTGCTCGAACGGGTCTCGGCCCAACACTCATCGAGTGGGTGACGTTTCGAGTCGGCCCCCATTCCACCTCCGACGACCCCACTGGTTACCGGCCAGACGTCGCCGGTCAGTTCCCGTTGGGCGATCCGATCGACCGGTTGCGGCAGCACATGGTGACGAACGGCGAATGGGACGACGCGCGACACGCAGCGCTGCAGGAATCTGTCGACCAAGTGGTGGCGAAAGCATTTGAAGAAGCCGACTCGTACGGGTCGGTCATGCGTGGCGACGTGTCGAGTGCAGCAACGATGTTCGACGACGTGTTCGCCACGATGCCCAAGCATCTCATCGAACAGCGCGCACAGTTCGAACGATCGCAGCGATCTCAGAACGGGGGGTCGTGACATGCCCGCCATGACGATGATTCAAGCGATTCGCGATGCTCACTTCGTCGCAATGGAACGCGACCCGAAGGTGGTCGTGTTCGGCCAGGACGTGGGCTTCTTCGGGGGCGTGTTCCGCTGTACCCAAGGTTTGCAGGAGCACTTCGGCACAGGCCGTTGTTTCGACGCGCCGATCAACGAAAGCGGCATCGTCGGTGTCGCCATCGGCATGGCTGCATATGGCTTACGGCCGTGTGTCGAGATCCAGTTCGCCGATTACATGTATCCCGCCTACGACCAGATCGTCTCGGAAGCGGCTCGTCTGCGGCACCGTTCAGCGGGCGACTTCACCGCCCCGCTCACCATTCGCATGCCCATGGGTGGCGGCATCTTCGGTGGTCAAACGCACTCTCAGAGCCCCGAGGCGCTGTTCACCCACGTCGCCGGAATCAAGACCGTGGTGCCGTCCAACCCGTACGACGCGAAAGGTCTGTTGCTTGCTGCAATCGAAGATGACGACCCGGTGATCTTCCTCGAACCGAAGCGGGTCTACAACGGGCCGTTCGACGGCCATCACGACCGGCCTCTCACCCCGTGGTCGGCGCATCCGCTCAGTGACGTGCCCGAGGGCCACTACACCATCGAACTCGGCAAGGCGCGCGTGCACCGGCCGGGAAACGATCTCACCGTGTTGGCGTACGGCACGTTGGTGCACGTTGCGCAAGCGGCGGCCGACGAGACGGGCATCGATGCCGAGATCATCGACCTCCGAACCCTGATTCCGCTCGACGTCGACACCATTGTGGCCTCCGTCGTGAGAACGGGTCGCTGCCTCGTTGTTCACGAGGCCACCCGCACCTCGGGCTTTGGCGCGGAGTTGGCGGCCACCGTTCAGGAGCGAGCGTTCCATCATCTCGAGGCGCCGGTCGGTCGAGTGTGTGGTTGGGACACGCCGTATCCGCACGCCCACGAGTGGTCGTACTTTCCCGGGCCCCGACCGTGTCGGCCAAGCCATGCGCAACATCATGGATGAACAGATGACAGGGGTGATCGCCTGATGGGCGTGTACCACGTGAGGTTGCCCGATGTCGGCGAAGGCATCGCCGAGGCTGAACTGGTCAGCTGGCTGGTTGCGGTGGGCGATGTCGTCACACAGGAGTCGGCGTTGGCCGAGGTACTCACCGACAAGGCGACCGTCGAAATCTCGTCACCGGTGGAAGGAACCGTCGTCTACCTGAAGGGCACCGAAGGCGAGATCATGGCCATCGGCACCGAGTTCGTCGGCATTGAGATCGAAGGCGACGCACCAGAAAGCCAAGCGTCCAAGCAGTCTCGTACTGCGGCGCCAGCCGAAACGACGACGCCCGAGTCGAACGCCTTCGAGGCACCAACCGACACGCCAACCAGCACCGCATCCAGCGACGCCAGCGCATCCGGCACGGCATCAACGGATGGTGAATCAGCGGACGTCGAGTCGACGGCGACTCGGTCGACACAGACAGCGGCGACCGAAACAACTACAGCTGCGACCGAAACAACTACGGCCGCGCCAGGACCGACCGCCAGCATCGGTTGGTGCACCACCTGCTTCGGCGCACGGCCGCGCCGTCGCCGCTCCGGCCGTCAGGCGACGCGCCAGCGAACTCGGCGTGGACCTCGCTACCGTCGCTGGTTCCGGGCCAGAAGGTCGGGTGCTGCACAGCGATCTCGATCACGTCATCGCCGGTCGCACGTCGCCGCGTCTCGCGTTCGGTCCAACAGGAACTCGGGTGACACCCATCATCGGGTTGCGACGCCGCATCAGCCAGAGACTGGGCGAGGCGTGGTCTGACATCCCACACATCACCTACGTAGACGAAATCGACGCAACCGAACTCGAGACGCTGCGCACAGCACTCAATCACGGTCGGCCAGGCGGCCCGCGCCTCACCTTGTTGCCGTTCATCGCGAGGGCGATCGTGCTTGCCTGTGCTGACAACCCCGAATGCAATGCCCACTTCGACTCGGTCGGTGGAGTACTCACCGAGTTCGATGCGGTGCACATTGGCGTCGCCACACAGACGCCGGGCGGTCTGGTGGTGCCGGTGGTACGCAACGTCGAGTCACGTGGAATCTGGAACTCCGCCGGGGAGATTTCTCGTCTGGCGGCCGCTGCCCGCGACGGCAAAGCCACCGCGGAGGAACTCAGCGGATCCACCATCACCATCACCTCACTCGGCGCGATGGGCGGCTTGATGACGACACCGATCATCAACCGTCCGGAGGTGGCCATCGTCGGCGTCAACAGCATGCAGATTCGGCCGGTTTGGCGCGACGGTGCGTTCGTGCCACGATCGATGTTCAACCTGTCGTCGAGTTTCGACCATCGCATCGTCGACGGCTGGGTTGCAGCGACGTTCGTGCAGCGCATCAAGGCGTTGCTCGAAACCCCTGCGTTGCTGTTCACCGACACCGAAAGCTGACAGCACCCCATGGACCAAGTGATCGATTCGGCCCCGTATGTCGACACCGTGCCGCCGTGGGGCACCCCCGGGCACGGCGCCGCCATCGGCGAACTCGGCATGCACTACGAGTACGTCGGCGAACGAACTCGTCGGCGTCGGCGAGATCAACGAGCACATGTTCGTGCCGGGTACGTCGGTGGTGCGAACGTCGGTGCTTGCGACATGGGCCGACTTCGTCACGGGCACGCTGTCGAGCGCAACGTTTGTCCCGCGTATCTGCGTCACGCTCGACCTCGACGTTCATCTCAGTCGGCTGCCGGTGGGAGAGGGTTCTGTCGAGTGCAGAGGATCGATCGTCCGTGCCGGCCGATCGATCGTGGTCGCTTCGGTGAAGTTCACCATGCTCGGCGAGTCGACCTCGTTCGGCTTCGCGCACGCAAGTTTCATGGCGTCGCCCAACCCGGCACATGACGTGCCGCTGGATCGCGACTTGGCGTCGCGGTCTCGACGTTCGGAGCTCACGATGCCGTGGGCCGACAGGGCGGGCATTGTTCGCACTGGCCCGACCAGCGCAGCGGTGGAACGTCAACTGGAAATCGTCAACCCCACCGGAGCCATCCAAGGTGGGATCGTCGCCATGCTCGCCGAAGAGTCGATCCTCGCCGGCCGGCCGGGCGAAGTGTTGTCGTCGCTGGCACTCCGATATCTCAGCGGCTTGCGAGGCAGGTCGGCCACTGCCAATGCCGAAGTCAACGGCGACCTAGCGCTGACCAAGTTGATCGATCAGCCCAGCGGCCGAACAGCCACCCTGGCCACAGCCAGACTCCAACCCGCCGTCCCGTAACCCACACCACCGCGTCGCGTTCCTGGGCGAATGGCGCCTGGACGCGAGGGCAGCCAGGTTTCAGGGCACGTCGCGTTCCGGGGCGAATGGCGCCTGAACACGACGCGGCAGCCGGTCGGGTCAGATTCTTTCGATGATGATGGCTGGGGCCATGCCGCCTGCGGCGCACATGGTGATGAGGCCGTAGCGGCCGTCGGTGCGTTCGAGTTCGTCGAGGGCGGTGCCGATGAGGATCGCTCCGGTTGCGCCGATGGGGTGACCGAGGGCCATGGCGCCACCGTTGACGTTGACCTTGTCGCGGTCGAGGCCGAGGTCGCGGATGAACTTCTCGGCGACGACGGCGAACGCCTCGTTGATCTCCCAGATGTCGATGTCGTCGGTCGTGAGGCCGGCCTTGGCCAGCGCCTTGCGGGCTGCCGGAACCGGAGCGTTCAACATGAGCGTGGGGCTGTCGCCAACGTTGGCCACGGCGACCACTCGGGCGCGCGGCTTCCACCCGCGGGCCTTCGCCGCTTCGGGGCTGGCCCACAGCACAGCGCCGCCGCCATCGACCACGCCCGACGAGTTGCCTGCGTGGTGGACGTGCTCGATCTCGAGGTCGGGGTATTTGCTGGTGATGAGCGCCTTGAACGTGAGGCCCGCTTCGTCCATCGGATAGTCGTAGATGCCGGTGAACGCCGGGGCCAGCGCTTGCAAGCTCTCCAACGTCGTGCCCGGACGGGGGAACTCCTCGTGGTCGAGAGCAACAGAGCCGTCGTCGTTCAACACCGGCACGAGGCTGCGATCGAACCGACCTTCGGCGATGGCGCGGGCGGCACGCTGTTGAGACGACAACGCGAGTTCGTCGAGCGCCAAACGAGGAATGCCCTCGAGGGTGGCGATGGCGTCGGCGCAAATGCCTTGGTGCGGTTGAGGATGAAGATCCCGGAGGTGCAGGTTGCCGTTGTCCATGACCACCGATGTTCGGTTGGGGTTCGCGTTGGCGGCGTAGCTCGACATGAGCTCGGTGCCGCCGGCGATGATCGACGTCTTCCAGGCCCGACATGATCATGCCGGCCGCCAGGTTCGAGGTGGTGATGCCGCTGCCGCAGAACCGGTCGAGGGTGACGCCGCTGGCGCGCACGTCGTACCCGGCGTCGAGTGCGGCCATGCGCCCCATGTCGCCACCCTGCGTTCCCGACTGGTTGCTGGTGCCCCAGATGATGTCGTCGACAGTGCTGGTGTCGAGGTCGTTGCGTTCGGCGAGTGCCGCGAGCACGGTTGCTGCCACACGGTGCGGGTGCAGGTGGGACAGCGAACCCTTGCCCGGTTTGCCGATGCCCCGAGGGGTTCGGCAGGTGTCGATGATCCATGCTTCGCTCATGATGAGACCTTTCCAGATCTGGACGAGAACTCAGCGGATACGTCGCTTCGCTCCTTTTGATTCCGCTGATTTCTCCCGTATCGATTTGACGAGGTCTAGCGGACAGGTCCGGCAAAGCCTCCCAATCCGCTACCCCTCTTGGCAAGATTTCGAATTCTTGGACGGGTTCGGTCGATCCCACGAGGCGGAAAGACCTCTTGAGCATTTGTGACCGGGAATGGCATAGTGTACGAACGCGAATCATATTTCCGAAATTGAGCAACGCCGTACCGCGGCGGTCAGGATGAGGTCAGGATCATGGAAATCAACAATCTGCGGGCAGTCATCGTCGGCGGAGCATCGGGCATGGCGCGGGCAACCGCCGAACGCATCGCTGCGGGCGGCGGGAAAGTCGCCGTTCTCGACCGCCCGGGTACCGAGGGTGACAAGGTCGCCGCGAACATCGGCGGCTTCTTCTTCGAGTGCGACATCACCGACTTCGAGGGCACCGAGCACGCGCTTGCCGGTGCAGTCGAGGCGCTGGGCGGTCTCGATGCCGCTGTCAACACCGCTGGTGGCGGCATCGCCATGAAGACGCTGGGCAAGCAGGGTCCGCACGGCCTCGACGAGTTCCGGCAGGTCGTCGACCTGAACCTGGTGGGCACGTTCAACCTCAACCGCCTGCAGTCGTTCTACATGAACCAGAACGAACCGAATGAAGACGACGAGCGAGGCGTCATCATCAACACTGCGTCGATCGCTGCGTACGAGGGCCAGATCGGCCAGGTCGCTTACGCCGCAGCCAAAGGCGGGCGTCGCCGGAATGACGCTTGACGATGGCGCGCGACCTAGGGCAATACGGCATTCGCGTGAACGCGATCGCGCCCAGCCTGTTCGACACCGGCATCACCAAAGCGGTGCCTGAGGAGTTCAAGGCGCCGCTCACGAAGGACGCAGCGTTTCCCAAGCGCATGGGCAAGCCCGACGAATACGCCCGCCTCGCCGTCGCAATCATCGAGAACCCCATGCTGAATGGCGGCACCATCCGCCTCGACGCCGGCCAACGCTTCGCACCACGCTGACCATCGCCGCTGCGAGTTGGGTGCGGTCAGCCGCCTCGACGAGATCGAACAGTCATACCTCGGCATGGGCCCATTGGACATCGATACTGGAACCAGAGACGACGACAATGAATGAAGCTGCTGAAGTTGATGCATCGGCGCCCTTGACGGGGTTGGTGGTCGTAGACCTGTGTCTCAGCCGGGCAGGGTCGGTGGCCGGCATGTTGCTGGCCGATCTCGGTGCTTCGGTCACCCGTGTTGAATCGCTCGACGGCTGGCACGTCCGGCCCGATCCCACCGTTGAACCTGACTTCGTGTGCTGGGATCGTGGCAAGCACACGTTGGTCGTCGAGTCGATGCGCTCAAACGACGCGGTGAGTGGCTTGAGTGCCAAGGTCGCTGAGCTGCTCGATACAGCCGACGTGATACTCATCGACGACACGCCGAGCTGTCGACGAACAGTCGCCTTGGGGTGCTCACCAATTGAACAGCCGCGTATTCGCAGCTCGTGGTCACGTGGCTGCCGCCATACGGGGCTCACGGCCAGTTGTATCGCGACCTGGCAGCAGACCCATTGCTGCTGTCGGCCATGTCTGGGTTTGCGATGTACCAACCGGCGTTCAACGGCGACGTCCCGATCGCCCCTGTCGTCCCTGTCGTCGAGTACATCCAGGGGTCGCTTGCCGCATCGGCTGCGGTTGCCGGCCTCCTCGAACGGACTTCCAGCGGCGTCGGGCAGATCGCCACGGTCAGCGGCATCGACGCAGTCGGAACGCTGATCGCCACGCTGGTCAACGAAGGGCTCGATGCGGAAGTGTTTCGGCCTGGCCGGAACCCTGAACTCGGCCCGAGCTTCCGTTCGTATCGCTGTGGCGACGGCGAGATGCTGTTCCTCGCCACCCTGGTTGCGCCGCTGTTCCTGAAAGCACTCGACGTGCTCGACTCGTTCGACGTGATGCTCATCCCTGGCGTCGACGGTGAGTACCTCCACCTGTTCATGCCGACGCTTGGGCAAACTTGCGTCCGAGATGCTCGAGGTCAAGTTCGCCACCGAACCGCGCCAGCACTGGCTCGACCTGTTCGAAGCGGCAGGCGTGCCGGCCGAACCGGTGCAGTCTCGCGAGGCGTGGGTGACCGATCCGAAGCTCGCCGCTGTGGGCGGCCGCTATCAGTTCCAGCATCCGATCGTCGGAACGGTCGAGACCCCCAGTCACCCCGTCACGTTTACAACACGCGGCGATAGCGGTGACCCGACGTCATCGTGGCCAGCCAGCGCTGCAGGCACAGCGTCGCCCGGCCCGCTCGCTGGGGCTCCGTGTGATCGACATGGCCAACTATCTGGCCGGCCCGCTCGCTCCTGCGCTCATGGCATTCTGGGGTGCAGAGGTGGTCAAGATCGAATCGTCCGACGGCGACCCGTATCGGCTCTACACGATCTCGTACCTTGCGGTGAATCAGTGCAAGAAGTCGGTGGAACTCAATGTGCGCACCGCCGAGGGTCGCGCACAGTTCGACCAACTGCTCGCCAGCGCCGATGTACTCCTCGATAACTTCCGGCCAAGTGCCCGGGAGGCGCTGAACTTGTTTGACGCCGACATCGCAACGGTCAATCCGACGCTCATTCATGCCCGTGTCACCGCCTTTGGTGAACTCGGCAACGATGCCGAGCGGCCGGGCTTCGACCCGTCCATTCAGGCCCTGAGCGGCATGATGGTTGCCATCGGGGGAGCGGCGACGCCGCTGAACACCACCACACCGGTGCACGACGTGGCTGCCGGTTGCTCGCTCGCACTCGGCGTCCTCGCGGCGCTGTGGAATCGTGCCCGCACGGGTACCGCAACGATGGTGACCGGTTCGTTGGCGTCGTCGTCGATGTTGCTGCAGTGCGCCGAGCTCACCGATTTCGATGGCCGGCCGGAGCGATCTTCGGGAGGTATCGATTTCATCGGCGGCGATGCCGGTCGTCGGTTCTACGAGGTCGCCGACGGCTGGATTGCCCTGGCAGCCAATTCGGACGAAGCGCTCGGGTCGGTGTTCGTCGCGTTGGGCGCCGAAGGCCCGCTGTCGATCGATCGTGAACCGCACGGCCCGACTGGGTTGGCGTTGGAGGCTGCGGTTGCTGATCGAACCGCGGCACGATGTGGTCGATGTCCTCGCCGAGGCGAACATCCCCGCCACGATCGTCGTTGGCAGTACTTGGGGTGACGATGAGCATCTCGCGGCGAACGGACTTGGCGCATGTGCTCGTCGACCCAACCTTCGGTCGCTGCCGAGTGATGCGCGGCGCTGGGGAGTTTTCCGCGGTCGGGCAACAGCCCGGCTGCACAGATGTCGAACAAAGGCGCAGACACCGAGCACTTCCTCACCGAGGGATGGCCCGAAACGGCCAACAAGACAGGAGAAGGCAACATGGAAGCAGGAACCCCATCATGAGCGTGCTCGTAGAGAACCGTGACGGCGTGTTGTTGCTCACGATCAACCGACCCGATGCCGGCAACGCGCTGAACCCGGAAGTTGGGCAAGGCTTCGTCGACGCGCTGTCAGCAGCCGCCACCGACCCCGCCGTCCGCACGGTCATCGTCACCGGTGCCGGTGAGAAGATCTTCAGCGCAGGCATGGATCTCAAGGCTTTCTCCGCTGGTGAAGACATGAGTGCGGTTGCGGCCGGGCTGAACTACCTGCGCGACTTTCCGAAGCCGTACATCGCGGCGGTCAACGGCTCAGCCGTAGCCGGCGGATTCGAAGTGGTGCTGATGGCCGACCTGGTCGTCGCTGCCGAACACGCCAAGTTCGGTATCCCCGAAGTGAAGCGTGGTCTCATCGCGGCCGGTGGTGGCACCCGCTTGCCCGCTCGCATCCCGCTACAGGTTGCACTCGAAATGGGATTGACCGGCGAACCGATCATCGGCCGCCCGCGCCCTCGAGTTGGGGCTGATCAATCGTGTGGTTCCGGCCGCCGATGTCGTCGAGACTGCGTTTGCCCTAGCAGCGCTGATCAGCGCCAACGGCCCACTCGCAGTGCAGGGAACCAAGCGGTTGATGCGCGATGAGATCGCGTACGACAACGCCGCGCTCATGGCCGAAGTGTGCGGCCCGGTCTTCAGCAGCGAAGACGCACGTGAAGGCGCCATCGCCTTCGCCCAGAAGCGCCCGCCGGTCTGGCAAGGCAAGTAGCCGTCGTTCGGACCGCAACCATCGCTGGGGGAGGTTGCCTGACCCCCAGCGCTCGGGTAGTTTCGCCGTATGCGAATTTCCGAGCGGGTCGACAACGCGGTCAGGGCGATGGCCGAACTCGCAGCAGGAGACGGCACGGTCATGAAGGCCGAGGCCATCGCTGACCGCCAGGTCATCTCGTTGAAGTATCTGCTCGACATCCTGGGCGACCTGAAACGGGCGTCCTTGGTTCGCTCCAAGCGCGGCCCCGACGGCGGCTTCGTGCTGGCGCGTGCTGCCGCCGACATATCGCTGGCAGACATCTTTCGCGCTGTCGATGGCCCGCTGGCCGACGTCCACGACGCTCGGGTTGAGCAGCTTGCAGTATCCGCCGCCTGCCGAGGCGCTGGTCGAGGTGTGGATGGCGATTCGCGGGAGTTTGCGCAGCGTGCTGGAAACGGTGTCGATCGCCGACCTCGTCGCTGGAGATCTGCCCCCACAGGTGATCGCCCTCGCCCACGACTATCGACAGACCACCCACGATCGTTATGGCATCTAGATCCGCTGAACGTTGGTGTCTGGAGAATCAGCATATCGCTTCGCTCCTTTAGTCCGCTGATTTCCCCCCGTATCTATTGGGAGTGCCGACCAGACAGGCTCGGCAAAGCCTCGCCTATCCGCTCGGCCTCCTGACACCAACCGTTCGTCTGCCAGCGGTTGGTGCTGTCATCACTGACGCCGAACGGGAAGCGGCTGTTGCCGCGGTGCGTGCGGCGTCGCAACTGTGCGCTGGTGTCAGGGGCGCCTGGTTGCAGGCGACACGTTGACCAAGGGAGATGCGAGCCCGGTCACGATTGCCGATTTCGCCGCGCAAGCCGTGGTGAATGCCACCCTCACCGAAGCGCTCGGCGACATCGCCATGGTCGGCGAGGAAGATTCCAACGATCTTCGGGGCGACGATGCGGCCGCGTTACGCGACGGGGTGGTGGCGCTGCTGCGCCAGCATCGAGGCGCCGACGTTACGGCAGCGAACGTGCTCGACTGGATTTCTGCGGGTGCTGTTGACGGCACGGGCCATAGCTACTGGACCCTCGACCCGATCGACGGCACCAAGGGCTTCGTTCGCGGCGACCAGTACGCGATCGCACTGGCGTTGATCGAAGGCGGAGCCGTGCGGCTGGGCGTTCTCGGTTGCCCGAATCTGACGAACCCCGACGGCAGCATCGGAGCGATCTTCGTCGCCACCACAGGCGGCTGCGAGGTGTACTACGGCGCAGCGCCCGCGGCAGAGGCAGTGCGGGTGTCGTCGCCGGTATCGGTGGCAGAAGCGCGGTTTTGCGAGTCGGTTGAGTCTGGCCATTCCAACCACGACGACTCTGCGCTCATCGCCGAACGACTCGGTATCACGACGGCGCCGTACCGCATCGACAGCCAATGCAAGTATGCGGCCGTCGCACGCGGCGACGCTTCGATCTATCTACGGCTTCCTACCCGTGCCGAGCTACCAAGAGAAGATCTGGGATCATGCCGCCGGCAAGTTCGTCGTGGAGCATGCGGGCGGCCGAGTGACCGATGTCGACGGACGACCGCTCGACTTCTCGGTCGGCGCGAGACTCTCCAACAACAGGGGAGTGGTGGCCACCGACGGCCGTTTCCACGACGAGGTCCTCCAAGCCATCGCCGAAGTGCTCCACCGCTAACCCACCCATCCCGGGTTCAATGGCAGGAATCGCAATATTGTCCGTAGGATTAATGGTGAATATGAGAAGCACGTCAACATCCTCAGAATCCTCGACTGCACCGAAGCCGAAGCTCACGGCCGGGCGCCTCACACACCTCCAGCGACTGGAGGCCGAGGCGATTCAGATCATGCGCGAAGCCGTGTCTCAAAGCGACAACCCGGCGATGTTGTACTCGATCGGCAAAGACTCGTCGGTCATGCTGCACCTGGCAATGAAGGCGTTCTACCCCTCGAAGCCACCGTTTCCGTTGGTCCATGTCGATACCACCTGGAAGTTCAGCGACATGTACCAGTTCCGCGATGACACTGCCGCTCGCCTGGGCCTCGATCTCATCGTTCACAAGAACCCCGAGTGCGTCGACGCGTGGCATCAATCCGTTCACTCACGGGTCGGCGATGCATACCGACATGTGGAAGACGCAGGGTCTCAAGCAGGTCATCGACGACAACAAGTTCGATCTGTGTTTCGGCGGTGCGCGCCGTGATGAGGAGAAGTCGCGGGCGAAGGAACGCATCTTCTCGGTGCGAACCGCTCAGCACCAGTGGGATCCGAAGCGTCAGCGCCCCGAGTTGTGGCAGATCTACAACGCCCGCCGCAGCAACGGTGAGACGCTGCGCGTGTTCCCTATTTCGAACTGGACTGAACTCGATGTGTGGCAGTACGTCCACCTCGAAGGTATTCCCATCGTTCCCTTGTATTACTCGGCGCCGCGCCCAGTAGTCGACCGTGACGGCGTGCTGATCATGGTCGACGATGATCGCATGGAACTGCGTGACGGCGAGGTGCCAGACATCAAGTCGGTGCGTTTCCGCACCCTCGGCTGCTACCCGCTGAGCGGAGCGATTGAGAGCGACGCCATCACGCTCACCGACATCATCCAGGAGATGTTGCTGGCCACCACGTCCGAACGGCAAGGTCGCATCATCGACTTCGACGGTGCCGCTTCGATGGAGAAGAAGAAGCAAGACGGGTACTTCTGATGGCTCACTCCTCTGACCTCATCGCCGAGAACATCGACGAATACCTCACGTCGCACCAATACAAGAGCTTGCTTCGATTCATCACCTGCGGCAGCGTCGACGATGGCAAGAGCACTCTCATCGGCCGTCTCTTGTACGAGACCCACCTCGTGTTCGAAGATCACCTGGCTGCGCTCGAGGCAGACTCGGCCAGGGTTGGCACCCAGGGCGGTGACCTCGACTTCGCGTTGCTGCTCGATGGCCTGTCGGCCGAGCGGGAGCAGGGCATCACGATCGATGTGGCGTACCGGTTCTTTTCCACCGAGCACCGCAAGTTCATCGTTGCCGACACCCCGGGGCACGAGCAGTACACGCGCAACATGGTCACCGGTGCGTCCACTGCCGATGTGGCGGTGATCCTGGTCGACGCCCGCAAGGGCATGCTCACCCAAACCCGTCGCCACAGCTACCTGGTGTCTCTGCTCGGCATCAAGCGCGTCGTCGTGGCCATCAACAAGATGGATCTGGTCGACTACTCCGAAGCAGTTTTCGACGATATTGCTGCGGAGTACACCGCCTTCGCCGAAAGGGTCGGGTTGCACGACGTGACCTTCATTCCGTTGTCGGCGCTGCGCGGCGACAACATGATCGAACACAGCGAGCACACCGCCTGGTACCACGGGCCGACGCTGCTCGGGTTCCTCGAATCGGTGCCAGTGGACGACGAAGTGGCCGACGGCCCATTCCGTATGCCGGTGCAGTGGGTCAACCGTCCCAACCTCGATTTCCGTGGGTTCTCCGGGCGAATCGTCGGTGGCACCATCACACCGGGCGACGCGATTCGTGTCCTCCCGGCGAACACCACGAGCACGGTTGCCCGGATCGTCACGATGGACGGAGACCTCGACGAAGCAATCGCGGGCCAGTCCATCACGCTCACGCTCACCGACGAGATCGACGTCAGCGCCGGCGACATGATCTGCGGAGCCAGAGATCCTGCCGAAGTAGCCGATCAGTTCGAAGCGCACATCGTGTGGATGCACGAAGACGCCATGCTTCCGGGCCGCCCTTACCTCATCAAGATCGGCGCCCGCACTGTGGGCGCGTCGATCGCCCACCCGAAGTATCGGGTCGACGTCAACACGCTCGATCACCTCGCGGCGACGACATTGGAGCTCAACGAGATCGGCGTCTGCAACATCAGTCTCGATCGGCCGATTCCGTTCGATGCGTACAACGACAACCGTGACACCGGTGGATTCATCGTGATCGACAAGCTCACCAACAACACGGTCGGCGCCGGGTTGTTGCACTTCGCACTGCGGCGTGCCCACAACATCCACTGGCAAGACGTCCAGGTGAACAAGGCGACGCGTTCCGCTGCGAACAACCATCGGCCGGCAGTCATTTGGCTGACGGGTCTTTCTGGGGCCGGCAAGTCGACGATTGCCAACATTGTCGAAGCAAAGCTGCACGCGCTGGGAGTGCGCACCTATCTGCTCGACGGTGACAACGTGCGCCACGGTCTCAACCGGGATCTCGGCTTCACCGACGCCGACCGAGTCGAGAACATTCGTCGCATCGCCGAGGTCTCCGCACTCATGGTCGACGCAGGGCTCATCGTGTTGGTGTCGTTCATCTCCCCGTTCCGCGCCGAGCGGCAACTGGCCCGTGAATTGGTCGAAGATGGTGAGTTCATCGAAGTACACATCGACACGCCGTTGGAAGAGGCTGAACGCCGCGACCCCAAGGGCCTCTATGCCAAGGCGCGCCGCGGCGAACTGGCAAACTTCACCGGAATCGACTCGCCATACGAGGCGCCCCTCAACCCTGAGGTCCGAGTGAACACCGGCGAGCTCACCGCCGAACTTGCGGCCGAAAAGATCGTCGTGACCCTCCGCGACCGCGGCATCATCAGCTGAACGCAAGCTGATCACAGCACATCAGTGCAGGTGTAGGGCACTTTTGGGCAGTCGACCGGCATGGTTGAATCTGGCCCTGTCGAAGGGTGGCTACAGTGCCGCGGCATGCGCATTGCGATCAGTACAGGAGGGGGCGACGCCCCAGGGTTGAACGCTGTCATCCGGGCGGCGACGCTCTCGGCCTTGCGGCGAGGTTGGGAGGTCGTGGGCATTCGTGACGGCTTCACCGGCCTGATGATGCCCGACCGGTATCCCGACGGGTCTGGAACACGGGTGTTGACGCGCGACGACGTGCGCGGCATCGGTCACCTTGGCGGAACGATTTTGGGAAGTACGAATATCGGCAATCCCACCGCGTACCCCGTGCAGCAACCCGACGGAACATGGGCCGATATCGACCGCACCGAGGAGCTGGTGGGCATGTTTCACGACGCCGGGATCGACGCGTTGGTGACGGTTGGGGGTGACGGGTCGCTGAGGATCGGGGCCAGACTCAGCGAGGCTGGCCTCCGGGTCGTTGGTATTCCGAAGACCATCGACAACGACCTCGACCGCACCATGGCCACCTTCGGGTTCAACACCGCCGTCGAGTTCGCCACGACGTGCATCGACCGTGTGTTTTCAACAGCCACTTCTCACAACCGCGTCATGGTGGTGGAGGTGATGGGCCGGTACGCAGGCTGGATTGCGCTGCATGCCGGTGTCGCGGCTGCGGCTCACGCCATCTTGATTCCCGAGATCCCGTATGACCTGAGATCGGTCGCGACGATGATCGAACACCGAACGGCCCGTCGAGCGCACTTTGCGATTGTGGTGGTGGCGGAGGGTGCAATCCCAGTTGGCGGCCACGTGTCGGTCGTCGGCAAGCAGATCGGCCAGGCCGAGCGACTCGGCGGTGTTGGCGAGCGTGTTGCGAAAGAACTTGGAGAGTTGACGGGTAAGGAGACGAGAACCGTCGTGCTCGGGCACCTGTTGCGCGGCGGTCCGCCGACCGCTGCAGACCGCCTGCTCGGAACGCGCTTCGGGGGCGCCGCGATACGAGCCATCGAGGAGGGCCAAGACGGCATCATGGTGGCGCTCAACCCACCGTTGGTCGACTACGTGCCGATCCACGAAGCGGTTGCCAACATGAAGGTCGTCAACCCATTGTCCGACACCGTGCTGTCAGCCAAAGACCTCGGCATCAGCTTCGGCGATTAGTTCGGGCTGCGGAGTCGTCGAAGGCGCGAACTTGGCTTCGGGTCAGACTCGAACTCGGGCAGCCGCATGCGACCATCTTCGAGAACTGGCCGGTCCATGCCTCCCGGGCTCGATGCCGAGACGTAGTGGGTGACCGCCACGCTGTCCGGGTCCATGAACGGCTTGAGCCGCTGGAGCAACGTGTCGGTGACAGCGGTGCGACGATGGTGCTGGCGAACGTGCTCGGCCCACGACGACACCACGAACGTTTCGAGGAATCGGTCGGGATCGTTGAGATCGCGGTACAGCCCCCATCGGAATGCGCCAGTGCGACGGCGGTGTGGGCGGACGGATTTCATGATGTCGCCGAACTCGTCCAGCTGGTCGGGCATGACGCGGTAAGCAACCGTCACGAGCACCGGGCCATCGTCTGGTCGGGGTTCCAGGGCCACCACCGGCGTGTCGCCGGCGATCGGCGTGAGGTCGAACGTCTGCGGCCAGGTGAGCGGCCACTTCAGCGCTGCAAGTGGACTGATCGCAAAGACGATCGCAGGCACCAGGTGGGCCAGTTTCAAGTTGCCGTTGGCGATGAAACCGGCCACAGCGGCGCCGATCGCGATGCTGCCGGTCATCACCAATGCGTACAGAGACATGCCCCGGGCGCGGACCCAGTCGGGCATCGCCGCCTGGGCCGCAACGGTGGTGGCGGTGGTGGCGAGGCTCCACATGAACCCTCCGCAGAACAGAGCAACACCGACGGCGAGTCGATTCGGGACGAAGCCTTGCACGAGCAGGGTGGTTCCCATGGCGAAACACGCGACCGCCATCAGGGCGTCTGGGTGGAGCACCTGAATCACACGGGGTCGCAGTGCAGCCGAGATGGTCGCCCCGATGCCGAAGCATCCCAGCAAGATGCCGTACCCGGTGGACGACCAGTTCAGCGGTCCGCGCACGACGATGGGGAGTAGGGCGTTCACCGCTGCCCCTGGAAGCATCAGCAGCATCACCCGCACGAGCACGGTCCGTACGAGCCTGGAGTGCACGCCGTAGCGCAGCCCTGCGACGGCGGCGCCCGTGAACGTTTCTACCGGTGTGGGTATCGCCTCGACCTTTTTCGGGCGCCATGCGATCAGTACGAGGAGCGTTCCCACGAACGAGATCGCATTGATGGCAAACACCCACTCTGGTCCTGACGCAGCGATGATGAGCCCGCCGATCGCGGGCCCGATCGCACGACCGACGTTGAACGTCATCGAGCTCAAGGCCACGGCCTGGCCGAACTGCTCCTTCCCGACGAGGTCGGGCTGAATCGCCATCCATGCCGGCGCCATGAGCGCGGTGCCGACGCCGAGTGCTGCGGTGAGCCCAAGTACCCCGGCCGGGGTAATCGTGTCGAGGAACGTCAGTACTGCCATCGCGAATGCGACGACCATCAGGAACGCCTGGGTTCCGACGAGCAGCTTTCGCCGGTCGAAGAGATCGGCCAGCGCTCCGGCGGGGATGCCGACGAGAAACACCGGCAAGAACGTTGCCGTTTGCACCATGGCCACCACTGCTGATGATGCCCCAAGGTCGCCGAGTAGCCATGCTGCACCAACCGTCTGCATCATCGAACCGAGATTCGATACGAGCTGCGCGATGAACAGGGCGAGGAACACCCTGTTTCGCAATGGTGCCCACGCTGATGTGTCGTGGGCCGACGCGCCGTGGGCGGTTCTCGTCGCAGCAGCGTCACTCATCAGCGATCATCCTCGCACGCCAGCAGGTGCGACCACGTGCTGTCGCGTGTCTACGATGTGGTCTCGCCCCGAACGAGGATCACCATGCTCGAATCGCTTCGCTCCGTTGTCCAACTCAAACCGATCGAGTGGAATCGCATCGAACGGCAGTTGGCCAAGTGCGGCAATGTTGGCGACCTCCGCAAGATCGCCAAGCGCAAGTTGCCCGGTGGAGTTTTCGACTACATCGACGGCGGAGCCGAAGACGAGATCTCGCTCGATCGAAACTCCTCTGCGTTCGTCGACATGATGTTGCACCCCAACGTGTTGCGTGACGTCGGCAACATCGACACCTCCACCGATTTGTTCGGTGTGCATCGTCAGACGCCCATCCTGCTGGCACCAACCGGTTTCACACGAATCGCCCACCCCCAAGGCGAATTGGCGGTCGCCCGCGCCGCGGCGAAGTACGGCATGCCGTATGGGTTGTCGACGTTGGGCACCCGCGGCATCGAAGAATTGGCCCGTGTCGCGTCAGCACCGCTGTGGTTTCAGGTGTATGTGTGGAAAGACCGAGGTCTGGTCACCGAGATGATCACCAGGGCTGCCGCAGCCGGGTACGAAGCGATCATCGTCACGGTCGACACCGCGGTGCTCGGGCGACGCGAACGCGACGTGCGTCGCGGGTTCACTCTTCCACCGAAAATTGGTCCGGGAACGTTCGTCGACGGAGCATTGCACCCGCGTTGGTCGATCGACCTACTGCGCAACGAGCCGATCACCTTCGCCAACGTCGCCGGAATGTCGGGCATCGACGGCACCACCGCGGTGTCGCTGAGCGACTACGTGAACGCGCAATTCGATCAGGCGTTGTCGTGGGAGAGTCTCGAGTGGATTCGCGAAGCGTCCGACCTCAAAGTCGTGCTCAAGGGCATTCAGCGTGTGGACGACGCGTGTCGAGCGGCCGACATCGGCATTGACGCCGTCGCGTTGTCGAACCACGGTGGGCGCCAAATTGACGGCACCCCGGCACCCATCGAGATGCTCACTGGCGTGGTCGACGCGATCGGTGACACCGACACTGCGATCATCGTCGACGGCGGCGTTCGGCGCGGCAGCGACGTGGTGAAAGCCATGGCACTCGGTGCTGACGCCGTCATGCTCGGTCGCCCGTACTTGTATGGCCTTGGCGCCGGCGGCGAGCGCGGCGTGGAATGGGTACTCGACCACTTGGTCTCGGGGATGAAGCGGACGATGGCGTTGTGCGGACGCAGTTCGATCGCCGAGTTGTCGTCAGACTTGGTCACATACTGAACTGCTCAGGCGCTGAGCGCTGCGTCCAGCTCTGCCACCAACTTCGGCACTTCGGCGAGAGCTCGAAGCGCGTCGTTGAGATGTGTGCAACCATTGGTTTTCGCGAGACGCTCGAGCACCGCAGTTCGCAGCTCATGAATTGGCGTGCCCACGAGTTCGCGGGCGTTGTTGATCGCAGATGGGCATTCCATGAACGGCAAGATGCGCGGGTCGGGTTCTACCGATAGCAGTTCGAAACGTGGTTGCATCAGCGGTCGCCCGCAACAGGTACTCGTGAATCGCCGTGCGGCCGCCGTCTTCGTCGTGCGCGCTGTCTTGAAAGGCCGAGTCCACAACGATGACGTCACCGTCGGGCCGTGATTCGTGCCACACGTCGATTCGGCGAGAACGTCGCATCGACGCGGTACCCGCGGGCGCCTTGAACTCATGCCAGCCGAGCGGATCATCGGCGTTCACGAGGGACTTCACCCGTTTAGCGGTTGGCGCGGCGACCCGGTCCTCTCTCGGCTCCAGGGCACTCGACCCTGGGGCGAAGCCAATACACACGCCCTCCGGCGGGCGCTGTGGTCGATCGGGGTTGACGGGCGGTGGTTCGAGGTTCCGTGCCAGCGACCAGCCAGCGATCAGGCTCGTACCGGAGATGTCGTCGAGCAAGAGGTACAGCGGCGACCCGGATTCACGTTCACCCGGAAGTACCCCGTCGAGAGCCGAGCGCAAGTGACCTCCGCCCCGTGATCCAACGAGGTCTCCGATCGCGGGCCGCTCAGGAACGACGGTGATGGCTTCGATGGTGCGTTCCGCACCGATGCTCACTTCGGTGGAAGCGGTTGCCACGATCAGCGGCGGCAGGTCCGCGTCGACCGTCACCGCGTCGCGGGCGCTGCCGTAGAGCATCAAACCGTCGGTCCATTCGCCGGGAAACTGCATGTCGATGCTGCTCGTCCGGCGGATCGACCGAGCGGGGCGTGGTGGCGCGGCGCCAGCCGGTCCAGACACGGCCTGGCGCGGCTGTGCGTCATCGAGTTGCTGTGCGTCCGACTCTGACGCGTTCGTTTCTGGGGTCGTCATGGTGGCCTCCTGAAGCTGGCCGAAGTGTTGGGGGTTTTTCAAACGTATCCGGGGAAGGCGTTCTGGTTCTGATCGGTGGGCGTCAATTCTGGCCGTATCGTCGCGCCTATGTCAGGTGGATCGTGAAGAGTGGTCAATCTGCCGCCATTGTCGGCGTGGCTCAGTTGATACAGCGGCCCAATGACGTGGCCCTGACCGAGGCGATGGGCCCGATCGAGCTGATGGTCGCCGCCGCACGTGCCGCTGCGGCGGATGCTGGTGGCTCCAGCCTGCTACGGCGAGTGCAATTCGTCGGCGTCGCCGGCGGGTGGTGGCGTTATCGCAACCCGGGCCAACTCGTCGCCGCCCAACTCGGTTGCGACGACGCGGCAACGGCTTTGGCCGCAATTTCGGGAACTGGCCCACAGGATCTCGTGGGGCTTGCGGCACAACGGATCGGTCGCGGTGAACTCGATGTCGCACTCATCGTGGGCGGCGAAGCCCGATGGACCGCTCAACGGTTGAAGCGGTCAGGAGTGGAGCCGGCGTGGATCACCGAACCTTCAGGGGCAACCGACCGGCGCGAGCCGGAGAGCGTGTCACGTTTCCCCGACGAGATGCTCACCGAGATGGCCGTGTTCGGTTCGGCAGCTGCGGCGTACGCGATTTTTGACGACCGGCTGCGTTCGGCGAACGGGCGTACCGTGGCCGAGCAGCGGGACCACATCTCCGCACTCTGGTCGGGCTTCAACGATGTCGCCGTCAAAAACCCGGTCGCCTGGGATCGCGCGGTGCACACCGCACCGACCATCAGAGACGCCTCGGCCAACAACCGCATGATTGCATTTCCGTACACGAAGGCGATGGTGGCGAACAACACCGTCGACATGGGCAGCGCAATTCTGTTGTGCACCGTCGACGCCGCACTCAGCGCTGGTGTCTCGCGTGAGCAGATGGTGTTTCCACAGGTGGTCACCAGCAGCCACGAAACGTGGACGGTTGCTGCGCGCCGGGAGCTGCACGAGTCGCCGGCTCTGGCCGCAGCTGGGGAGGCTGCGTTCAACCGTTGCGGCGTTGGTCCCGACGACTTCGAGCACGTCGATCTGTATGCGTGCTTTCCCGCGATCGTGCAGATGTCTTCCGCAGCGCTTGGGCTTGGTACTCGGCCTGGGCGTCGATCGTCCGCTCACCGTCACCGGGGGCCTCGGGTTCGCCGGCGCTCCGGTTGGTAACGCCGTTGGTCATTCCATCGCTGCGATCGTCGAACGAGTTCGCTCTGGTGGCTTGGGTCTGGTGCACGGCAATGGCGGCAACGCGACGAAGCACTCGTTCGCCGTGTATGCCAACACTCCGCCTGCGGAGTTCGAGTTCATCGACGTGCAAGATCAGGTCGATCTCGGCGCTCGTGACGAGATTGCCTCCCGACTTTCGGGGGGAAGCAGTGATCGAAGCGGCGACTGTGGTGTACGACCGCGATGGCCCTTCACACGTTCTGGCCGCTGTTCTCGACGGTGCGGGGGCACGCGGTTGGGCGAAGTCGGTCGACGATGCCTTGTGCGCCAAGGCAGAAGCCCAAGGGCTCGACGGGGTGGTGGTGCATCTTGACGGCATCGGCAACTTCGTCGCGATGGGTGGGTAGCACACCGACTGCTTCGCGTCGAGTTGGCGGTGACTCCGCCACCTGTGGCAACGTGCACCGATGTACGACGAGATTCTCTATGAGGTTGACGGCCCGGTTGCACTGATCACGCTGAATCGGCCGGAGTCGTTGAATGCCTGGAGCGAAGGGTTCGACAGCCAGGTATCAGACGCGCTCCGCACGGCCAACACCGACAGCGAGGTCGTCGGCATCATCGTCACCGGTGCCGGTCGGGCATTCAGCGCCGGTGCTGACATGAAGCTGCTCGCCGACATCACATCGGGGGAAGGCGATGGCGGCGGCATCGCGAGCGCTGGAGTTGGTGGAGGCGGTGGAGTCGCCGGTGATTCGTTCGCGCCAGCAGGAGACTTCGGTGGTCGCTTCCCCTACCTCATGATGATCGACAAGCCCATCATCGCTGCGATCAATGGCCCGGTGGCCGGCATGTCGTATGCGTTTGCGCTGTGCTGCGACATCCGCGTGGTCAGCCCAGACGCGATGTTCCTCACAGCGTTCTCACAACGCGGACTCATCGCCGAGTGGGGACTCAGTTGGTTGTTGCCGGCGCTCGTCGGCCCCTCGGTAGCCCTCGATCTTCTCTTCACCTCGCGCAAGGTCATGGGTGAAGAGGCAGTACAGCTCGGCCTCGCCAACTATCTCGCACCGGCCGACGAGTTGATCTCGTTCTGTCGCCAGTACATCGAGCGACTCGCGGCCACTGCGTCGCCCACATCGATGGCGATCATGAAACGCCAGGTGTATCAGCAGGTTCATCGCGGTCTCGGCGCTGCAGAGTACGAGTCGCAACGGCTGATGCTGGAAAGTTTCCAGCGTCCCGACTTCGCTGAAGGTGTCACTTCGTTCGTGGAGAAGCGCCCGCCAGACTTCAAGCGGCTCGGCGCTGACACGGTGTGACGGTGTGCCGATACGCCACAACGGTGGTCCACGGTGGCAGGATCGGTGAATGACGACAGCAACTGAATGGACC
The DNA here is from genome assembly GCA_963738275.1 of uncultured Actinomycetota bacterium. Lineage (GTDB taxonomy): Bacteria > Actinomycetota > Acidimicrobiia > Acidimicrobiales > Ilumatobacteraceae > Ilumatobacter. Next base: position 17,681 of record CAVTVY010000012.1, on the reverse strand, counting down.
TTCGAAGGTGCCAACGCACCAATTGTCGCGAAGGCTTGGCCAACTCCGAGCGATGGAGCGTCCTTCGTCGCAGTGTTGGTGCACGGTTACGGCGAGCACATCGGTCGCTACGAACACGTCGCAGCCTCGCTGGCTTCCATCGGTGGTGCCGTGTACGGGCTCGATCACCTCGGGCACGGCAAGAGTGGGGGTGAACGGGTGCTCATTTCGAACTTCGACGACGTGGTGGAGGATGTGCACACGGTGGTACTGGCGGCGCGTGCGGCGCATCCTGGGCTGCCGACGGTGCTGATCGGGCATTCGATGGGCGGCATGATCGGCGCCCGCTACGCCCAGGTCCACGGCGACGTCCTCGATGCGGTCGTGCTCTCCGGCGCCGCCATCGGCAGCTTCGAACTGATCGCGATGTTGCTCTCGCTCGACGAACTGCCCGACATTCCGCTCGACCCGCAGGTCCTGTCGCGCGACCAAGCAGTTGGCGAGGAGTATGCCGCTGATGAGTTGGTGTGGCACGGCCCATTCAAGCGCGCGACGCTGCAGGGCTTCGCCGACACCATCGCCGCGATCGACGCAGCCGGGTCACTCAGGCACTTGCCGCTCATGTGGGTTCATGGCGAAGACGACCAGATCGTGCCAATCGAAGGAACTCGCCTGGGTATGGCGAAGTTGCGGGGCGATACGTTCCGCGAGCGCACGTACCCTGGCGCTCGACACGAAGTCTTCAATGAGACAAACCGTGCGCAAGTGCTGACAGACGTCAACGACTTCATCGTCGACTCCCTCGATCTGTAGCCCGCGATGCCGCACTGGCAGCCAACCGAAGGGCGGCGAGGTCTTGCAAACAGCTAGTTGTGGCGTTCGAAGGCGGCGAGGACTGCCCGGAGTGACGCTGTGGTGATGTTGGGGTCTTTGCCGATGCCCCACTTCACGTCTGAATCGTCCGTCGCTGCGTCGCTGGTGATCGTTTCGACGTACGCAACCGCTTGCGCGTTCGAGCCGCGGCCGATTGCGTGCTCGGTGTAGTCGACGACATCGAATGCGGTACCGAAGTGAGCCACGATCGCGGCAACGAACGCTTCTACCGGGCCGTCACCTTCGCCAATGAGCGTGATCGGAGCGCCATCCACATCTACTTGGGCGGTGATCTTCGTGCGCGCTTCCTTGGTGTGTAGCTCGTGCGTGCGCAGGCTGAATCGGGGCTCTTCCGGCAGGTACTCGGCGACGAACGTGTCCCACATCACAGCGGGCGAAATTTCTGTGCCCGAATCTTCGGTGACATGCTGAATCGCCTTCGAGAACTCGATCTGCAGACGACGCGGCAGGTCGAAGCCGTGCTCTTCCTTCATCACGTACGCCACGCCACCCTTGCCGGATTGCGAGTTCACCCGGATGACCGCCTCGTAGCTACGACCCACATGGTGCGGGTCGATGGGCAGATAGGGAACACCCCAGTGCTCGTAGTCGGCAGGCAGCGCGTCGAAGCCCTTCTTGATGGCGTCTTGGTGGCTGCCCGAGAATGCCGTGTACACGAGGTCGCCCACGTATGGCAAACGTTCGGGAACCGGTAGACGATTGCAGTATTCGGCGGTACGGCGCAGCTTGTCGATGTCTGAGATGTCGAGTTCGGGGTCCACCCCGTTGGAGAACAGGTTCATCGCCAGGTTGACCACATCGACATTGCCAGTGCGCTCGCCGTTGCCGAAGAGAGTGCCTTCCACTCGGTCGGCTCCGGCCATCACGCCGAACTCGGCGGCGGCGACGGCGCAGCCGCGATCGTTGTGTGGGTGCAGGCTGACCACGACCGACGGCCGATTCTTGATGGTGCGGCAGAACCACTCGATGACGTCGCCGTACACGTTGGGGGAGTAGCACTCCACCGTTGCCGGCAGGTTGAGAATGATCGGCCGCTCCGGGGTGGGTTCGATCACTTCCATCACCGCCTCGCACACCTCGATCGCGTACTCGGGTTCGGTCAGCGTGAAGCTTTCGGGCGAATACTCGTAGCGAACCGCAGTCTCCGGGATCGTCTCTTCCAGCTTGCGGCAGATCTTGGCGCCGTTGACCGCGATCGACTTGATGCCCTCTTTGTCGAGGCCGAACACGACGTCACGTTGCAGCGGGTTGGTGGAGTTGTAGAAGTGGACGATGGCACGTGGGGCGCCGGCGATCGCTTCGTACGTGCGCTCGAGCAACTCTTGGCGGCATTGCACCAACACCTGAATGTGTACGTCGTCGGGAATCAAGTCCTCGTCGATCAGCTGGCGGACGAAATCGAAATCGGGTTGGCTCGCAGCCGGGAATCCGACCTCGATCTCCTTGAAGCCCATGGCCACCAACTCTTGAAACATCTTCAGCTTGCGAGCGGGGTCCATCGGATCGATCAGCGCTTGGTTGCCGTCGCGGAGGTCGACAGAGCACCACAGCGGCGCCTTCTCAATGGTGACGTTCGGCCACGTGCGGTCGCGAAGCACGATGGGAACGTATGCCTGGTACTTCTCGAAGGGCATCTTCTTGGGGGTCACATTGGCTGGTGGCATGTCTGGTTCTCCGTGTCGGAACTGTCGGGTCGATGGTTGGTTGTTTGGGCTGAAAAATGAAGAAGCCCCCAGGCCTGTCGGCTGGGGGCGGGCGAACGCGATATGTGAGCGTCGCCCTATAGAAGAAGGAGGAGCTCGCAAGTCGTCATGAAGACATCACTATAAACCATCCAACCGCCACCGCGAGCGCCAACGTAGGCTCAGCGGCGCATCGCTGGGTGCCTGACCCCCAGCGATGCGCCGGCGTAAGCCCAGCCGGCAACCCGCCATGCCCCAATCCAAGCCGTTCGACAGATACCCTGCGTGCATCATGAATGACGCGAACGCACGGCCATCGGGCCGAGCCAGCGCTCGTGGTGGTCGCGACCGTCGTCGCAGCTCCCAGGGCGATACATCGAACAATGCATCCAACCATCGGGGGCCACGCGACGACGACGGTCCGCAACGATCAGGGAACCTCACCTCCATCAACGCGCTCCCTGCGGTCGAAGCACCCACCGGGTTCGCGGCGCTCGGGGTGCCGGCCCGTATCGACGAAGGGTTGGCGGCGTGTGGTTTCGCCCAGCCGTTCGCCATCCAGCTCGAAGCAATTCCGGTAGCCATGCAAGGGCGCGACGTCTGCGGCCGTGCCAAAACCGGTTCGGGTAAGACGCTGGCATTTGGTGTGCCCATGCTGGCCCGTATCACCGACAAGGCGCAGGCACGCCGCCCGCTGGGTCTCGTGCTGGTGCCCACCCGCGAACTTGCGGTGCAGGTGGCCGAGGTTCTCGAACCCATCGCCGCTCAGGCAGGCATGCGTGTCGCCGCCGTGTACGGCGGTGCCAGCCGGCACGACCAAATCACGTTGCTGGAACGCGGGGTCGAGTTGGTGGTCGCAACGCCGCTCCGACTCATCGACCTCATCAAGTCTGACGAAGTCATTCTCAGCGATGTGCAGATCATGTGCCTCGACGAAGCAGACCGCATGGCCGACGACGGGTTCACCCCGCAGGTCGAATGGATTCTGCGGCACTGCACCGGGCGCAAGCAGACCATGCTGTTCTCGGCCACGCTCGACGGCGATGTCGGTCACCTCATCCGCCACTACCTCACTGATCCCATCGAGATTGCCGTCGATCAGGCCACCGACACGGTCGGCAGCATGCATCACCTGTTCCTCGCGGTGCATCACATGGACAAAGACAAGGTCATCGGTGCCATCGGTCAGGGCATTCCGAAGATCGTGGTGTTCTGCCAGACGAAGCGTTTGTGCGATCGGGTGGCCAACAATCTCAGCGAACTCGGCGTCAATGTGGCCGCGATTCACGGCGATCTACCGCAGAAGTCGCGTGAGCGTGCCCTGCAACAGTTCGCCGAAGGCAAGTTGGCAGTGCTGGTTGCTACCGACGTGGCCGCCCGCGGTATCGACATCGACGACATCGGAGCTGTCATCCACTACGACCCCGCCGGCGATCAGAAGGACTACCTGCACCGTTCAGGTCGTACGGCACGCGCGGGGCGCGACGGTTGGGCCATCACCTTCGTCGAGTACAACCAGCACACGCAAATGCGCATCTTGCAGCGCCGCCTGCGCCTACCGATCGAGAAACCCATCGAGGTGTTCTCGAACAACCCGAATCTGCGTGACCTGTCGCTCTTCGGTGCCGACATCGTCACCGGCGCCGACATCATCGGCGCCATTGTGCCCGACCCGGTGTAACTCGCGGATCCCGCTAGGGCAGCCAGGCTGGGCGGGTTGTCTCGAACTCGTCGATGTCTTCGGCGTGGGCCATGGTGAGGCCGATGTCGTCGAGGCCGTTCAAGAAGCGGTGCTGCGTTGGTGCGTCCATGGGGAAGAAGGCAACGATGCCGGCTGCGGGCACTTCCACGACCAACCGCTCGACGTCGACGGTGATGTCTGTCTGCGGGTCTGCTTCGATGGCGGCCCAGATCTGTTCCACCGTCGCTTCGGGCAATACAACTGGAACGAGGCCGTTCTTGGTGCAGTTGTTGCGGAAGATGTCGGAGAAGCTCGGCGCGATCACGGCATCGAAACCACCCTGTTGAATGGCCCACACCGCGTGCTCGCGGCTGGAACCCACGCCGAACGCGGGGCCGGCGACGAGCACTGAAGCGCCCTGATATTGCTCTTGGTTGAGCACAAAATCCCGGTCGTCACGCCACGTGGCGAACAGCCCCTTCTCGAACCCGGTGCGCTCGACCTGTTTCAACCATTCGGCGGGAATGATCTGGTCGGTATCGACATCGCTGCGCTTGAGCGGCACCCCGGTTCCGGAAATCACGGTGACGGCCTTCATGACAGGACTCCTTGATGATCTGGGGTGGCGAGCGACGGCAGATCATCGGGTGTGGCAAAGGTTCCCTGCACGGCAGTGGCCGCCGCGACGGCGGGGGAGACGAGGTGGGTCCGCCCGCCGCGACCTTGACGACCTTCGAAGTTGCGGTTGCTGGTGCTCGCAGAGCGCTCGCCTTGGGCGAGCTTGTCGGGGTTCATCGCCAGGCACATGGAACAGCCGGGTTCGCGCCAGTCGGCACCTGCAGCGCGGAAGATCTCGTGCAGTCCTTCTGCCTCGGCCTGCAACTTCACTCGGTGGGAACCCGGCACGACCATGACGCGGGGCACCGTGACCGTGCGGCCTTGCATCACCGCTGCGGCGGCGCGGAGATCCTCGATTCGACTGTTGGTGCACGAACCGATGAACACGGTGTCGACGGGAATCGACCGCATCGGGGTTCCGGGCGTGAGGCCCATGTACTCCAACGCGCGGCCGACGTTCTCACGCGTCGACGGGTCGGCGAAGTCGTCTGGTGACGGAATGACGTCGTCGATGGAGTGCACCTGGCCCGGGTTCGTACCCCAGGTGACTTGTGGCCGGAGCGTGGAAGCGTCGATGACGACTTCCTTGTCCCACTTGGCGTCGTCGTCGGTCTGCAGGGTGCGCCAGTCGGCAACTGCGGCTTCCCACAGTGCGCCCTTGGGTGCGCCGTCGCGTCCTGCGAGATATGCGAATGTGGTGTCGTCGGGAGCGATGAGCCCGGCCCGTGCGCCAGCCTCGATCGACATGTTGCACACGGTCATGCGGCCCTCCATGGAGAGGTCGCGAATGGCTTGGCCGCGGTACTCGATGACGTAGCCGATACCGCCGCTGGTACCGATCTCGCCGATGATCGCCAACACGATGTCTTTCGCGGTGACGTCGGCCGGGGCAGCGCCATCGACGGTGACCGACATCCATTTCGGCCTGCTCTGAGGCAGCGTTTGCGTAGCGAGCACATGCTCGACCTCGCTGGTACCGATGCCGAATGCGATGGCGCCGAAAGCGCCGTGCGTGGCGGTGTGACTGTCGCCGCACACCACCGTCATGCCGGGCAATGTGCGGCCTTGTTCTGGGGCGATGACGTGCACGATGCCCTGGTTGGCGTGGCCCATCGGGTAGTTCGTCACGCCGAACTCGGCCGCGTTGCGACGAAGTGTGTCGACTTGCTTGGCCGAGATCTCGTCGGCGATGGGTTGGTCGATGTTGGCCGTGGGCACGTTGTGATCTTCTGTCGCCAACGTCAACTCGGGTCGGCGCACCTTGCGGCCCGACAGGCGCAAGCCATCGAACGCTTGCGGGCTGGTGACCTCGTGAACCAGGTGCAGGTCGACGTACAACAGGTCGGTTTCGCCCGGTGTGGAATGCACCAGGTGGCGGTGCCACACCTTTTCCGGCAACGTCATCGGCACGATGTCGTGTTCGTCCAGTTGTTTGTCACCTGATTGATAGTTGCCTGGAGGCATTGCGAGCGTCTCACTTTCTGAGATACCGTTCTTGCGGTATGGACATCGTAACGGGAGTTGGCGTACTCGACAAGAGCGTTCTGGTGTTGCGGTCAATTGCGACTGGGCCGAAGAGCCTCAACGAACTGCAGGCCGCCACTGGGTTGCCGCGGGCAACCGCCCACCGGCTTGCCGCAGCGTTGGTCACGCACGGCTTGTTGCGTCGCGACCCCGAGGGTCGCTTCGATCTCGGGCTCGACCTCGCGGCACTTGGCAGAGTTGCCACCTCGCGATTTCCGCTCGGAGCGCTGTCGATGCCGGCTCTGAGAGCATTGCGAGATGCGACCGGCGAGAGTGTGCAGCTCTTCGTCGTCGACGGAGACCAGCGACGGTGCGTCGTCTCGTTGCAATCGCCACACGGTCTGCAGTGGATCGTGCCGGAAGGTGTGCTGTTCCCGTTGGGTCGGGGTTCGGCTGGGCGCGTGCTCAACGGCGAACACACCTCCGCCGGCTGGGTCGAAAGCATCGAGGAGCGTGAGGCGGGCGTCGCGTCGGTGTCTGCCGCAGTGCGAGACGGCGATGGGGCAATCATCGCTGCAGTCAGCGTGTCTGGGCCGGTCGAACGACTCACACGAAAACCCGGCGAACGTTGGGGCACGACAGTCTCGGCCGCGGCCCAACGAATTGCCAGCGCCTTGACGTCGACAGTGTGATACTTCCCGCGATGAAGAGCGGCGACCGCGAGATCGGCGACGCCACCGACAGGTGGTTCGTGCATCGCGGTTTGCCGCACGCGATGGCCAACTATTCCGCACGCGAAGACATCTGGACCCGCACGTGGCCGTTCCTGCTGTTCGTGATGTTCGTGGAACTGTTTGCCACGTTCGGTGATCGGTACGAAGGCTGGAAACAGTTCGGCGTATTCGTGGGCGGGCTCGGCGTGATCGTCGGATCGTTCGTGCTCGTGAACGTCGTGCGCCGTCGACCAGCCTTTCGGCTGCCCAATTCGATTTCCGTTCCGGAACTCGCCGTGTTCGTGCTCGTCCCAGCGTTCATGCCTTGGTGGCTCAACAGTCATGGGTGGCGCGAGTCTGTCGCCATCATCTGCTTCAACCTGGTCGTGCTTGGGGTCGCGTACGTCGTCACGTCGTACGGCCTGCTTCCTGCCATGCGATTCGGGCTCGTGCAGTCGGTGCACCAGCTGCGCACGGTCGTGCAGCTCGTGGCCCGCGGGCTTCCGCTGCTGCTGTTGATCACCGCGTTCATCTTCCTCAACGCCGACATGTGGCAGGTCGCCTACGACTTCGAGCCTCTGTATTTCGCGATCTGTGTGGTGTTCATGGTGGTGGCTGCCATGTCGTTTCTCACGCTCCGGGTGCCCCGTGAGGTCGCTGCGTTGGCCCGCTTCGAGAGTTGGGACGAGGCCTGGAACACGGCAAGGGCAGACCGACGCGCCCATCGTCGCGTCGACAACGCCAGGCCACTGGCCAGGCGCGCCACCAGATCCGCATCTCGGTCGTGTCGAACTGGTGAACGTTGGGTTGTTGCTCACGGCTTCCCAAATGGTGCAGACGTTGCTGGTGGGAACGTTCGCCGGTTTGTTCTACGTGGCGTTCGGCATGCTGGCGGTGCGCCGAGACACGATGGTCGAGTGGACGACGGCCGAGCAGATCGACCCGCTGCTCGCCTTCCGTCTCGGCGGTGGCGAGATCATCCTCACCTGGGAACACCTGGCGGTCGCCGGTTTCATCGCTGCGTTCTCGGTGCTCCAGTTCGCCGTGTCGAGCGTGACCGACGAGACCTATCGCGAGGAGTTCTACGACGACGTGGCACGAGACGTCCGCCAAGTGCTCGCGGTACGTGCCATCGTGCGACACGACCAACCCTGAGGCGCATGTCGCGATTTTGGGCGCCATTCGCCCAGAAACGCGACACGGTGGGTCTCAGGGCGGGGCGGCGGGTTGTTGCTGGGTGATGCAGTGGATGCCGCCTCCACATTCGAAGATGGGCCGGGCGTCGACCAGCACCACTTCGCGATCCGGATACAGATCCACCAAGACTTCGGCCGCCTGCTCATCGCGAGGGTCGTCGAATGCGCACAGAACCACCGCGCCATTGCAGACATAGTGATTGATGTAGCTGTAGTCGACCCAGCCGTCGCGGTCGGACAGCACGGTTGGTGCGGCAATCTCGATCACCTCGAGTGATCGGCCTGCGGCGTCGTGTTGGGTTCGCAGGAATGCGACGATCCCTTTGCACACCTCGTGGTCGGGGTGGCGTGGGTCGGGTTGTACGTGGGCGACCAGCGTTCCCGGCCGCACGAAGCAGGTGACGATGTCGACGTGCCCCCGAGTGCCGAAGCGGTCGTAGTCGCGGGTGAGCCCTCTCGGCAACCAGATCGCGTGCGAGGTGCCAAGCTGGACGTGGAGTTCGGCCTCGACCTGCGCCGTGGTCCAGTTCGGGTTGCGGCCAGGATCGAGTTGCACGGTGTCAGTGACCAGAACGGTGCCCTCACCATCGACGTGGATACCACCACCCTCATTGACGAGATTGCTCGTCGAGATTCTCTCGTCGGGCACGCCGGCCAGTTCGGCTGCGAAGCGACCGGTATGCCGCTCGTGCTCAAACGTCGAGAACCCTGCGTCACCCCACGCATTGAACCTCCAATGGACCGCGCCGAGCCTCCCGTTGCCGTCGAGCGTGAACGTCGGACCGAGTCGCGAAACCACGCGTCGTCGGTGTGTGTCTCCACAACGGTGATGGGGTGGGGCGCAGCATTGTCGGCCAGCGCAAGGGCGGCATCGCGATCGCCCATGTTGGCGATCAAGTGACCGGCTCGTACTGAGCGATCGTGTTCGCAACGGTCATCCAGGTCGCTCAGTAGCGAGCAAGGTCACCCGCGAACGTTTCGTTCGGGGGTGGAAACTCCATCCACGTTCGTTCATGCGGAGCCCACTCGGGCGGCATTCTCGGCGAAGTGGCTGAGTTCTGTGCGGTGTCGGCCATCGTTGATGTCACAAGAAGTACAGGCGGTTGAGGCTCACCGAATCGGCTGGCTCGACGAAGCATTCAGCACCATCGAGGGTGACGCGCCCCGTGGACGGATCCACTTCAACATCGCCGAGTCGGTTGTTCCACACGAGGTTGCCGGGGCCGATGTCGCGGGTGTCGCGCACGCCGACCCGACGTCGTTTGGTGGTCATGTGGTCGTTGCCGCCTTCAGCCGCAACAGCAGATGTGAAGGCGACCGAAATGTCGGCAGGCGTTGCTCCAAACGCACCGAACTGCGGCCCGAGCACCAGCGGCTCGCAGGTGTCGGTCGTCGCGTTCGGGTCTCCCGTCACGCCATAGGCAGGGAAGCCCGCCTTCAGCACCAACTGTGGTTTGGCCCCGAAATGATCTGGTCGCCACAGCACGATGTCTGCGAGTTTGCCAACATCGATCGACCCGACTTCGTCACTGAGTCCGTGAGCGATCGCCGGATTGATGGTGAGCTTGGCGATGTATCGACGAACTCGCTGGTTGTCGTTGCCTGATGCTGCGTCGGGATGATCGAGCACCTCCTTCATACGTGAAGCGAGTTGGAACGTTCGCCGTACCGTCTCGCCGGCACGTCCCATTCCCTGAGCGTCAGACGACGTGATGCCAATCACCCCGAGATCGTGGAGCACCCCTTCCGCGCCCATGGTTCCGGCGCGTATGCGGTCGGCGACCATTTGGGCGTCGCTGCTCGAGGTGTGCGACAGCCCATGTGCGGCGAAGATCATCTCGCTGTGTTCGTCGAGCGCGTCGCGCCCGAAAGGCAGCGTGGGGTTCGTCGACGAGCCGAGCACGTTGGCCACGCCCGCGAGTTGCATCACGTTGGGCACGTGGCCGCCGCCGCAGCCCTCGATGTGGAACGCGTGAATGGTCCGGCCGCCAAGCACCGCCAGGGTGTCGTCGACACTGAGGCACTCGTTCAACCCATCGGTGTGTAGCGCGACCTGCACGTCGAAGTCGTCGGCCACCCGCAGTGCCGTGTCGAGCGCTCGCGTGTGCGCCCCCATGTCTTCGTGCACCTTGAATCCGCACGCGCCGCCTTCAACGAGAGCTTCGATCAACGGTGCTTCGTCAGATGACGAGCCGCGGGCGAGGAACCCGATGTTGACCGGCCAGGCATCGAAGGAACTGAACGCGTGCCGCAATGCCCATGGTGAGTTCACGCCCACGCCCCACACTGGGCCGAACTCTTGCCCGATGATCGTCGTGACGCCCGAAGCGAGCGAGGCTTCCATGATTCTCGGTGACAACAGGTGCACGTGGGTGTCGATCGCTCCCGCGGTGGCGATGAGACCCTCGCCAGAAACGATCGTGGTGCCCGTACCCACCACGACGTCGACACCGTTGAGTGTGTTGGGGTTTCCCGCACGACCCATGGAAACGATGCGGCCGTCGCGGATGCCGATCGACACCTTGGCGACTGGGTGCATCGCATCGATCAGCACCACATTCGAGATGACAAGATCACAGGTGGCGGCAACGCTGGCGGCGAGCAGGCCGAGGCCATCGCGCGCCGTCTTGCCGAACCCTGCAATGAACTCGTCGCCGTGGAGTTGCGAGTCGTGCTCGATCTCAACCACGAGCCCCGTGTCGCCGAGGCGCATCCGATCGCCAACGGTCGGGCCATGCACCGCCGAGTAGTCACGCACCGCATGATCGTGTGAGTGGCTGGTGCCGGTCACGGCAGGCCCGCTGCGCCGAGATACCCGGCATCGACGGCTCGGGCGATCGCAGCGTCACGCGCTCCGGGCGCATCGAGCGGCCCGTCCACGAGACCCGCGAAACCAATCGCCACGCGGGCACCGCCAATCGGCGTCAACGGAGCGATCGTGGCAACTCCCGGCTCGAACCGCAACGCCTCACCGGCCGGTATTGCCAGCCGCATACCGTAGGCCTGTGGTCGGTCGAACAGCATCCGGGCATTGACCTCGAAGAAGTGGAAGTGGCTCGTGATCGACACCGGAACGTCGCCCGTGTTGATCGCTTCGAGTTCGATCGCTGGTTGGTCGGCTGGCGGCCCCTCCGCCGGTGTGATCACGCCGACGGAGGCGGACGTGGGGGCGTGCGGGCCGAACGGGTCACGCACCACCACCATGCGCGAACCATCGTCGAACACTGCTTCCACCTTCACCTCGGTGACCACGTCGAGTACGCCGGGTAGCACGTCGTGCGGCCCAAGAACGGAGGCGCCGGCGGCGGTGGCATCGGCCAGTCGTGCCCCGTCGCGGGCCGCTTCGCACACGGTGTCGGCAATCAGCGCAGTGGCCTCGGGCACGTTGAGTTTCAGCCCGCGCGATCGTCGAGCACGCGCCAGTTCAGCAGCAGTGAAGATCAGCAGCCGATCACGCTCAGTAGGAGTCAACCTCATCAGTTCGACGTTCCGGGGTCGGTCTCGAGCGAGGTGAGGAGGAACGAAATGTCTTCCACGGTCGTGAGCGGGTTGACGACGCAGATTCGCAGCACCGTTTCGCCGTGCCATGAGGTGGGGACAACGAACGCCTCTCCCGAAGCGAGCATCGCGTCGCTCCAGGCTTGATATTGCTCGGGCGTCCACCCCAGCCGACGAAACATCACCACGGAGAGTTCTGGCTCAACGACGAGTTCGCAGTGAGTGCTCGCGCGAATCAACTCGGCGCCGTCGTGCGCGACTCGTAGTGTCGTTTCCACCGCTTCGGTGTATGCAGCGGTTCCGTGAGTCGCCAGGCTGAACCACAGCGGCAGGCCGCGGGCACGGCGCGACAGGTGGTGGGCGAAGTCGCTCGGGTTCCAGGGCTCCTCGGCTTGGTGTTCGCCGCCACCTTCGTGGAGTACGTCGAGGTATTCGGCGTGCTGGGTGTGGGCGGACCTGCCAATCAGCGGGTCGCGGTACACCAACGCGCAGCAGTCGAACGGCGCAAACAGCCACTTGTGCGGATCGACGATGAAGCTGTCTGCTCGTTCGATGCCGACGAAGTGGTGCCGAACACTTGGGGCGGCGAGCGCCGCAGCGCCGTAGGCGCCATCGACATGCAGCCACACCTCTTGCGTCTCTGCAACGTCGGCTGCTCCGGCCAAGTCGTCGATCACACCGGCGTTGGTGGTGCCGCCGGTAGCCACGATGGCAAACAGTCGGGCGCGGTCGACGTCGTCGAAGTCGGCCAGCGCATCGTGGAGTGCCTCACCCGACATTCGCCCGGACTCATCGGTGTGGACGGCGACGACGTCTGCATCCATCACCCGAGCAGCTTGGGCCACCGACGAGTGGGCGCCGGACGAGGTGACGATCAGCCCGCGAGTGCGATCGAACGTGCCATCCGCGCCATGTCTCCAGGCCCAACGAGCGGCGACCAGCGCAGAAAGATTCCCCGCGGTACCGCCGCTGACGAAGACGCCGCCCGCAGTGCTGGGAAAACCGGCGAGATCGGCAATCCAGCGGAGGGCCTCGTTCTCGGCGAACGCCGCGCCGCCGCCTTCGAGCCAAGAACCGCCGTAGATGCTGGAAGCTCCGACGACGAGATCGAACAAGATCGACGCCTCGGTTGGGGCAGCGGGTACGAACGCGAGAAATCGTGGGTGGTCGACCGAGATGCACGCTTGGGCCAACACGTCACCAAATATCCGCAGGGCTTCCAAGCCGCCGATGCCCTCGGCGGTGATGGTTTGCCCCGCCATGGCGCGGAGTTCAGCTGGGCTGCGCGGCCCGTCGAGCGGTGGGGGAGACAATCGCACGCGGTCGACCGCATAACGCACGATTGCCTGAGTGAGCACCTCTGTGGACGAGTCGTGGCGGTGCATATCGCCTCATCTTGTCACCCATGACCGGCGCCGATGGCGGCGGGCCCTCAGCCAGATGTAGTTGCAGGAATCGTTGCTGCCGGCCCGGATGTGACCGGTGCCGTGCTGGCCGGAACCGTCGAGACCGCAGTCGTCGTGGTTGTCGTGGTGGTGGGCGGCGTCGTGAGGGCGACCACATTCGGAACAGTGGTGCCGGGAGCGCCGGGTGTTGGCTGACCGTACACGCCAACGAGTTCGGCCACGACGATCACGTCGGTGTCCGCTGGCAGACCAATGCTGGCGTTGCCCTCTTCGCCAAATGCCTCGGCCGGTGGCATGGTGATGACGCGCATTCCGCCGACGCGCATGCCCTGCACACCACGTGCAACCCCGGCCAAGGTGTCGGCAGGGGTGAGCACGAGCGGTGCGGGTTGACCGCTGGACCATGTTTCTTCGAGGACGACTCGGTTATCGCCCCGAACAATCATCAGGTGGAGGAGCGCCGTCTGGCCCTCTTGGGCGAGCGCCCCTTCTCCGATCCTCACGTCGACCGTCGTGACTTCGGTAGCGCCCGCTGAACTTTCCACCACGAGCGTCGAGCGGCGCGTCAGCTTCGGTGGTGGGTGCGAACGTGCGCCAGCACTTCAATCATGTACGTCAACGCGTCGCCGGGCTGAATGACGTCACCTCGCGGCGTGTCTGCGTACGCCAGTTTCGTGGGAATGTCGAGACGAATCAACGAGCCCGCTTGGGCACCGACCAGGCCTTCATCCCATCCGGCGATGACACGACCGGTGCCGAGCACGAACTCGAACGGGGTGCCACGCGAGTAGCTGTCGTCGAACAACGTGCCGTCGACGGAACGAATTCCCGAGTAGTCGACGATGATCGTGTCACCGATGGCTGCCTCGTGGCCGGTGCCCTCGCGCAGCACGTTGACGGTGAGTTCGGTCGGCGACTCGCACGGGCGAACCGCGGCCGGGATCTCGCCTTCCGGGAAGTCGGTGCCGTCGAAGCCAGCTTCGGCATCGACACAGTTGTCGGGGTCAACAGGCACCGTATCGGCTGGCACCGTGCTGGCCGAGGGGGTGGTGGTTGCGGAACCGTCGATGGTGGTGGCGGAGGTGGACGGTTCGTCTGAACCGCATGCGCTGAAAATCAGGGCGCTGGCGGCAAGAACGATGGGGAGTGAGCGACGCATACGGCGGGCCACGCTAGCGGCACAGCCGTTCGGACCCCATTCAGTCCCGATTCAGTGGCACGCCATCAGCGGCTCGAACGCCAATCGGCGTCGGCAACACCAGACGGCGTCGAGGGTGCTGCGTACAGCCACGGCCAGAGTTCTTGGGCGATGCGTCGGTAGTTCCCGGTTGCCTGGAGTTCCCCGAGCAACGCGTACAGCCCAAGATTGATGCGCTGAATGAACACAAACGCTTTCGGGACGGTCGCGTACTGCGAGATCGGGCTCGTGCGGTCGAAGGTGTGGCGCACGATCGAACCGGCGTACTCACCCGACCAGGTCATCTCGCGGTCGAGCCGAACCGGTTCGTAAAAGTGCTCGAAGTACTGACCCACGGCCTCGGTGGTGACAGGTGCATCGGGTCGCAGCATGCCTGCGTGCTCGACGATCGAGCGGAACTCGGCAGCGTCGTTGTCGTAAGCAGCTGCTTTCACCATGGCCGCAAACGTGGTCATCTCCACATCGGTGAAATGTTTGACGAGCCCGAAGTCGAGGAACGTCACTCGGCCATCGCGATGGAACAAGTAGTTGCCCGGGTGCGGGTCGCCGTTGAACGCGTGCATGCGATACAAGCTGCTGAAGACGAACCGGAAAATCGTTTCACCGGCCAAATCACGTTCTGCTTGCGGCCAGGTGAGCAGTTCGGACCAGGTGTGACCGTTCACCAGTTCTGAGGTGATCACACGTGCGGTCGACAGCGACGGCACGACCTCGGGAATGTGAATGAACGGGTGCCCGCGGTAGTAGTCGGCGAACAGCTGCTGATTCTCAGCCTCGCGGCGGTAGTCGAGTTCTTCGACGAGACGTTCTCTGATTTCCGCGATCATGTCGTCGGGATCGAGGCCACCGAAGCCCTGTTTGAGGATCATCCCGAGAATGCCGGCATTCTTCAGGTCGGCAGTGATCGCCTCGTCGACGCCTGGATATTGCACCTTCACCGCCACAGGAATCTCTTCGCCAGTAGCTGGGTCGATCGCAATGGCGCGGTGCACCTGACCGATTGACGCCGCAGCGATCGGAGCCGGATCCCACTGAACGAAGAGCTCGGTTGGGTCGGCGCCGAGTTCGGCCCGCACGACGCTGGCGGCGAGTTCGCCCGACATGGGTGGTGCGCCGGCCTGGAGCTGCGCTAATGCGACTCGCAGCGGCTCTGGCAACCCTTCATCGAGGTAACTGGCCATCTGCCCGATCTTCATCAGGGCACCCTTCATTTGGCCGAGTTCTGCGGCGACCTGTTCAGCGGTGCGCATCTCGCGTCGCTCGTCGAGCTCTATGCGGCGTTCCGTGGAAGCGAACGCCTTTCGAGCAGCCGTCGAGGCGTAGCCACCGCCGACTTTCGCTCCGAGCTTGGCGACCTTTGCTGACCGGCCGATCCAGCTGGTTCTCACAGTTGTCCCTACCCGCGAATCGTTGGCTGGTGCCACCCGTTCGGCGACAGAATCGACAGCACGGAGCAACTGTGGGACAAACCGATCGGCGTTCGCCACGACGGAGTCATGGTCGCCGTCAACTCGAAACGCTTCGGCACCGTCGATCCACTCGAACAACTTCACCTGGCGCCGCATGGGCACGACCCGATCTTGCATGGTCACGATGACGGAGGTGGGAACGTCGATGTCGCTGATCCAGCCGGTCGAAGAAAACTCGCCGATTGCCTTGCCCGCCTCGAGAATCATGCGCCAGTCATGTCGGGAGGCCTGATCCACGGCCCATTCCCCCCAGGCTGCTTCGCGGCGCTGCAAGTAGAACTGGTCGGTCAGCCAGCTGCGAGCCTGCGTGGGCGTGACCCGCGCCAGCGCTGCAAGGCCGGTGAGACCGATGAACGACAGCCTCTCAGGTCTGCGCCCAGCGAAGTACGGTGCTGTGGCGCCGAGCACGAGGCCGTCGACACGGTCGCGGTGCCGCTGCCACATGAGCTGTGCAATGGTGCCGCCCATCGAATAGCCGACAGGAATGACACGCTCGATGCCCAAGGCATCGAGCACGAGGGCCACGTCGTCGGCGCAGTCTTCCAGCCTGAACGATCGCTTGGTGCGAAGCCCGCCTGCGTGACCGCGATGGTCGAACGCGATCACTCGATACTGCTCGCTGAGCGCTCGGTAGCACGTGAAGAAGTTCAGATCCGCAGTTGCGGTCCACCCGTGCAACAGCACCACCACCGGCGCGCCCGGAGGACCCGCAATGTCGCGTAGTTCAACCGTGCCCAGCTCGCCAAGTTCCAGCAAGCTGCTGTCGGGGAGGGTGGTCGGCCCGGAGGTCAGACCGACTCCACTTTCAACACGCGCACCGTGAGCGACCCGTTGGGTGCCTGGTAGGTGACCGATTGCCCCGCAGATGCGCCGACGAGTGCCGCACCGAGCGGACTCGACGGGCTGATGACGTCGGCGCCGTCGACGAACTCTTCCAGGTGGCCCACGAGGTAACGCTCGGCCTGGTCGTCGGTGTCGCCGTCGTAGACGATGGTGTACAGGTATTGGTCCGCTGTGATTTCAGCGTTCTCCAGCATGTGTTCGAGCTGGCGAATGCGGCCTTCCATATGGCCCTGTTCGTCTTTCGCCGCGTGGTAGCCAGCATTCTCTTTGAGATCGCCCTCTTCGCGAGCGCGCTCGATCTTTTCGGACACCTCGATACGTCCGCGTGTGGTGAGATCATCGAACTCGGCCTTCAAACGATCGAAGGCCGACTGAGACAGCTGTATTGAAGCCATAACCAAGGGACGATACCGCCGGGGGTCAGGCACCCAGCGATGCGCCGAGAGTTCCTCGGCGCATCGCCTCGGGCGCATCGCTGGGTGCCTGACCCCCAGGCGACGGCTCAATCAGTCAGGCGATCAGTTCTTGGACGAATTCTTCGAAGACGGCGGCGTACTTTTGGGCGTCGTTGTCGTCGTGCATGACCGAGATGAGCCATTGCTCGTCGAGGCCAGGCGGCAGCAACACGCCACGGTTGATGCCGTGGATCCATTGTGCAAACGCCATGTCGAAGTCGGTTGCCTTGTAGTCGCGGTAGTTGCGCACACGTTCTCGTGACCAGGTGATGCACCCCTTGGCACCGAACTGCACGGTGTGGGCTGGAATGCCGGTGTTGTCGATGACCTGCTGGCAGGCGGCCACGAGCAGATCGTTTCGCGCAATCGCCTGCCCGATCGTTTCGCGTGTGCATGCCTCGGTGAGGGTGGCCTTGACGGCTGCCATGACCAGCGGGTTGCCGTTGTAGGTGCCGAGGTGCAGCACCTCTCCCGTCGTGATGAGGTTCATGTACTCGGCCTTGCCGCCGAAGGCCCCAACTGGGAAGCCGCCACCGATCGACTTCGCCAACGTGACCAGGTCTGCCTGCACACCCAAGATGCTGG
>CAVTVY010000011.1:0-102031 GCA_963738275.1 uncultured Actinomycetota bacterium | reverse complement strand
GGCCGTGTTATGTCTCGTCTTTTCCTTAACAGTACATTGCTCACTGCGGGTCGCCGGTCCTGGAGCGGCAACACCGCGATCTACAGTGAGTCCCTGGAAACGAACCAGATCGGCACGGCGGAGTATCGCGACTTCTGCCAGCAGGTCGGCGCGGAGCCGCTGATGTGCGTGAACTTCGAGGCGGAAGGCGACCCGCGCTGGTCGATCAACGAACTCGGCGAAGAGCGCACCGCCAACGCGCAGGAAGCCGCCGCGTGGGTGGGCTACTGCAACAACCCGGCAACCCGGAGCGCATCGCCCACGGCGCGCGCGAGCCTTTTCCCATCAAGGTCTGGCAGCTCGGCAATGAAACGTCTTACTCGCCCAGCCGGTTCAAAAAGGACTGGGCCATGCGCAAGACCATCGAGTTCAGCCAGGCGATGCGGAAGGCCGACCCGACCATCAAACTCATCGGCTGGGGCGACAGCGGCTGGGCACCGGAGATGATCGAGAAAGCCGGCGAGCATTTCGACTACCTTGCCTTTCATCACCTCTTCGATCCCGGCAAACCGCTCAACGACGACGAGTATCGCGCGCGACCCCGCCGCGACATGGGACGCGCTCATGGGCATCGGTGAAACGGCAGGAGAGAAAGCTCCTCGAAATGCGCGGCGCACGTCGGAACGACACAAGTTGCCGCTCGCGCTGACCGAGAGCCATTTCACCATGCGCGGCCGCAACCGCTGCGACCTCAATTCCGCGTGGGCCACCGGCGTCGCCTACGCGCGCTTCCTCAATCTCCACCAGCGCCACGGCGACCTGCTTAAAGATCGCGAACCTCGGCGATTTCTGCGGCACGCGCTGGCAGACCAACGTCATCATGATCCCGACGCCCGGCGGCAAAAGCTACCTCATGCCGCTGGGAAAAGTGATGGCGCTCTACCGCAAGCACACCGGCCGGCAATCCGTCCGCGTCACCGGCGCCCGCGCCCGAACTCGACATCGTCGCCAGCCGCACCGGCGAGAAGTTTTTCCTCCACGTCGTGAACACCCACCGCACCCGCGCGCAATCGTGCCGGCTCGCGATCGAAGGCCTCACGCCGGAATCGGCAAGGCATTTGAAATCGCAACCGACCCACAGCCGAGATCACCTCCTCCGAGGACGATCCCATGACGGTGCGCGAGCGCGCGCTCGATCCCGCCGCGCCGCTGGTCTTCCCCGCCGCGTCGGTGACGGCGGTGGAAGTGCTGACGCGTCCTGCCTGACTATCCGTAAAAAATATCGGCGGATGGGCGGGCGCGCAGGAGCGCTGGGCTCCGCAGTTTTCACCGGAGGCGAGCGCTCCTGCGCGATCACGCGGCGCTCCCGCGCCCGGACTTATTTCCCCGTCTCCAACTGCGCGCACAAAAGCGGCTCGCGATCAAAGCCGCCGGCTGACCAGGCGGTGCGGGATGGTCGTTTCGAGGAACTCCAAGCCGGTGGGCTCGTAGCCGAGTTTTTCGTAGAAGCCGAGGGCGGTGCTGCGCGCGTGCGCACTGAGAGATTGGTAGCCATGTTCGCGCGCAAAGTTTCCGCGAAGGCGATCAGGCGGGTGCCGATGCCGCCGCGCTGCTGCGCCGGATTGACGGCGACCTGGCGCATTTGCACGGTGCTGGCATCGAGCGGTTGGAGGAGCAGGACGGCGATGAGTTGCGGGCCGTCGAAGGGCGCGGTGGGAAGCAAATGGCTTCTGCGGCGGGATAGGGCTGCGGAAAACTGCAGACCGAGCGGGAGGCGGAGCACGGCCTCGCGCAGTTGCAGCGCGGCGGCGTATTCGGGAGTGCCGGGGGCAAAGGAGCGGAAGGTCACGGATACAGCAGCACCTTCCGCCGCCGCTCCGCGAAGGTCTCCCGCGCGGGAAGCCAGGTGCTTTCATCGCGCCGATCTCGCGCAGTTCGCGCACGGCGGCTTCGGTGGCGGGATGGACGAGGAGCTTGACGAGGTGCTCGCCTTTCCACTCCGCGGGATGCTGGCGCTGCAGCGCGGTGGCGAGGACGATGCCGAGGTCGACGGGGTGCAGGCTGTCGCGGTCCGTGACGATGATTTGCACGCCGCGGCATTCCTTGCCCGCGAAGACGCTCGCGGTCGGCGTGAAGCGCACGGGGACGAAGCGGACGCCGGGCAGCTCGCGCGGCAGTTGAGCGCGGCGGCGAGCGCGTCGGTCGTCGATCTACGGCGCGCCGACGCACTCGAAGGGCGGCTCGGTGCCGCGGCCGACGCTGACGTTGGTGATCTCCAGCAGGCCGACGCCGGGGTAGAGCGTGGCGGCGGTCAGGCTGCGCATGTTCGGCGAAGGATTCACCCACGGCAGGCCGGTCCCGTCGAACCAGGCGCCGCGCGTCCAGCCTTCGCACGGCACGACGGTGAGATCGGCGCCGATTTCGCGCTCGGCGGCGAACATCTGCGCCAGTTCGCCGACGGTCATGCCGTGGCGCACGGGCAGCGTCGTGCCACGCGATGAAGCTGCGCTCGGCGCCGTCGAGCACCGGCCCTTCGACGCGCACGCCGCCGATCGGGTTCGGACGGTCGAGCACGACGAACTTCTTCCCTGCGCTTGCGCCGCGGCGGTCGAGGCATTCGCCCATCGTGGAGATGTAGGTGTAGAAGCGGCAGCCGATGTCCTGGATGTCGAAGACCAGCGTGTCGAGGCCGTCGAGTTGTTCGGCGGTCGGCGTGCGGCGTTCGCCGTAGAGGCTGTAGATCGGCAGGCCGGTCTTCTCGTCGCGCGCGTCGCCGACCTTCTCGTCGAGCGTCGCCGCGGATGCCGTGCTCGGGGCTGAAGAGCGCGACGAGCTTCACGTCCGGGCGCTTGCGTGCAGCAGGTCGATGGTGCGTGCGGCGCTCGCGGTCGATGCCGGTGTGGTTGGTGATGAGGCCGACGCGTCAGCCCGCGCAGCGGCGCGAACTTGTCGCGCACCAGCACGTCGATGCCCGTGAGCACCTCGGCGCGCGGCGGCGCGTCGACGGGCCGCCGGCTCGACGCGCCGCCGGGCCGCGCACGCGAGCGCGCCGGGGACGTGGCGGAAATTGAACCCGCGCACGGCTCTCCGCGGCGAGCGTGCCGAGCGAGCGGCGCAGCGGGCTGCACGTTGCCGGCTTCGGTCGGGTGATTGCGGTTCGAGAGGAAGATGACGAACGTCTGCGAGAACGGATCGATCCACAGCGAGGTGCCGGTCCAGCCGGTGTGCCCGTAGCTGCCGATCGGGAAACCACTCGCCGCGCGGCCCGGCGTAGCCGGCGAGTCGATGTCCCAGCCGAGGCCGCGCCGCGCCGGCGACGGCGTCGGGCGTTTGCACGCGTGGTCATCAGCTCGACGGTCTCCGGCTTGAAGACGCGCACGCCGTCGAGCTCGCCGCCGCCGAGCAGCATCCGCGCAAAGCGCGCGAGATCCGCCGCGGTGGTGAAGAGCCCCGCGTGTCCCGCGACGCCGCCCATGCGCCGCGCCGTGGGATCATGCACCACGCCGCGCTCGCGTCGCCGCGCGTCGGTCGGCGCGATGCGCGCGCGTAGCTCCGCCGCGGGCCGGAAGCCGGTGTCCTTCATCGCCGAGCGGGCGCGAAGATTTCCGCCGCGGCAGTATTCATCGAGCGGCTGCCCGCTCACGCGCCGCACGATCTCGCCGAGCAGGATGAAATTGATGTCGCTGTAGCGGAATGAGCGTGCCCGGCGCGTCGCCGAGCGGATTCCGCGCACGCCCGCGCGATGCCTTCCTCGTAGCCCGTCCGATCGCCGGCTCGTGCGCGATGCCCGGCGGCAGCCCGGAGGTGTGCGTGAGCAGTTGCCGCACGGTGATCGCCTCCTTGCCCTCGCCGGCGAACTCCGGCAGATACCGCGCGACCGGCGCTTCGAGTTCGACCTTGCCCGTGCTCGACCAGCTTCATCACGCACGGCGTCGTCGCGATGACTTTGGTCAGCGAGGCGGCGTCGAAGATCGTGTCCTCCGTCATCGCCTCGCGCGCCGGCTCCACCGCGCGCTCGCCGATCGCCTTTTCGTAATGCTCGCCGCCGCGCTCCACCCACACCACGCCGCCCGGCAGCCGCCCCTCGGCGATCGCGAGCCGGATGGCGGTGTCGATCTCGCGGAAAACCTCCGGCTGCAACTGCGCCGACGCGACGGCCGCGAAAATGAAAAGCGCGAGCAGGAGACGAAACATCGCGCAGCCTACGCGGCCCGGCACGCCGGAGCCGAGCGCCGCCTGCCGCAGTTCGCGGCGGGAACGGGGGGGGCCGCCCCATCGAGAGAGAAGAAGAGGGGAAGGAGGATCGGCGCGAGGCGGAGCGGAGGCGAGGAAGAGAGGGAGAAGGGCAGGGCCGGCGGCCGGGAACACCCGAAAATGGGCAGGAGAAACCAGGTAGGGGAACGAGGGGAAGGGGGAGGGGGAGGGGGGTGAGGGACGCGGGGGGGTTTCGGGAGGGAGAGGCGGGGCTACTCGTCCAGCGGCGATAGCGAACGGCGGAGGCGCGGGACGTAGTGGCGGTTCTTGTCGAGCGAGAGCAGGACGCGGCCGGCTTTCCCGACGATCTGCCGGCGCTCCACGACGCCGAAAAAACGCGAGTCGAGGCTGTTGTCCCGCGAGTCGCCCATCATGAAATAACTGCCCGCCGGGACGGTAACCACGGGAAAGCTGCGCATGGCCGGGCGCGAGGGCAGCGCCATGACCCAATGCTCCTGGCCGGGGTGCGCTTCCTTCGCGATCAGCGGCCGCGGGTCTTCGTAGATCTCGGGGCCGAATGGGTGCGTGCCGGCGGGCGTGTAGTCGAGCTTTTGCCCATTGAGAAAGAGCACGTCGTCGCGCATCTCCACGGTGTCGCCCGGGCCGGCGATGACGCGCTTCACGAGGCGCATGCCATCCTTCGGCGAGAAAAAGACGACGATGTCGCCCGGCGCGGGATCGTCCCACGCGGCGAGCCGCGCGAGGGTGAAGGGTATTTCAGGTCGTAGGCGAGTTTGTTCACCAGCACGAGGTCGCCTTCGAGGATCGTGGGTTTCATCGAGCCGGAGGGCACCCAGTTGTAGTCGGCGATGGCGGATTTGAACGGCAGGATGATGGCCGCGATGGCCATCGGGCGGACCCACTCGATCCAGAGGTTGCGCACGGCCCGGCGAAACGATGGTGAGATTCATAAGCGCGATGAGACACGGCGCGCGCGCGATTTGTTCATGGTTGCCCGCAAGTTCAGGCCCATATCCGCGAACTTGGCGGCAGAGTTTTAGATGGCGGCGAGGCGCTTTTCCAATTCCGCTCGCAGAGTCGGAGCAAGGGAAGGAACGGCCAGCGCCTGCCGCAAATTGCGCCGCATCACCTTCCTGCAATCGTTGCAAGCCCGAGCACCGCGCGGATGCTGACGCTGCGGGATCGCGCTCCACGAACGCGATCTCATCCCCGGCGCCCACTTCACCCTCCGTGAGCACGCGCAGGTAAAAGCCGCTGTGACCGCTGTGCAGGAATTCCTTCAGCAAATCCGGCCGCCCGATCTTGTGCGCCAACCCGAAGCACGGCAGCCGCGGCAGCGTCACCTGCACCACCGCGCCGCCGATCCGCAGCACATCGCCCACGCCCACCTCCGTCTCCAGCAGGCCGCTAGTCGTCAGGTTTTCGCCGAAGATTCCCGGCGGCATCTGCTCCCAGCCCAGCTTCTGCCGCCAGTGCTCGAAGTGCTCGATCGGGTAAACGTAAGCGGCCTGATGTTCGCCGCCATGCACGGTAAGGTCCGCCTGGCCATCACCAGTGACTTTGAGTCGCCCAGCCGCACGCGGCCCGCGGCGGGAAGTTTATAGATAGCGGTGAGGACCGGCTCCCGCCGATCTCGATTTCCTGCGGCAGCGCGACGTTCACGGAGAGCAGCTTCATCGGGCGCGCGGGTGGAACGCGCTCCCCGCAGCGTCAAGCCAGGCAAGTTGTTAGGCCCGTCGCTACTTCTCCGGCTTGCGCCGGCGCCCCGCGCGAACCGCTCTCGCGTTCCCAATACTGCATCGGCTCCTCGAAACACGTCCCCGGCAGGTCCTCGACCGCGCCCCGCAGGACCTTCTGCGCATCCTCCACCCCCTGATTGTAAAGCAACGGCCCGATCTCCTTCAGAAAATATTCGAGGACAAACCCCGCCCGCACCGCGCTCCACTCCGCCTCCAGTTCTCCCCCCCTCGCCGCAGCGACTCGACGATCTCCGCCTTCTGTTCCTTGGCGATATTCAGGTTCATGCCCGCGAGCATGCCGCCACCGTTCCTGTCTGCGAAGCCCAAGGTTTATTGAGCATCGTTCAGAACCACACAATACGCACTGCGTCAATATGCTTGCAAATCTGCTCCGCTGCGGCGCGAAATCTTCTTCTTCTCCGGTTCGCGTGTGCAGCCACTTGCTGAGCTTTTGCCAAGCTGGCAACAACGGAGGCAGGACGCCGCGCACGTTTTCTGGAAGCGACGGATAAGTGACGATCGATGAGGTCATCTCCTCTTACCTGTTCCAGTTCCGGAATCCCAAGGCGCTCGCGGATGTAATGCTCGATTAGCGTGCGGAGATGGTAGAATGCCGCGAAGCGATCGTCTTTCGCGATAGCTTGCTCAGCATCATTAAGAATTGGATCGAGTTTGTCCGAAATAGGCCGCGTGGGAAGCGGTTCGCGGCGCGGCGCAAAGCCACAAAGGTGCAGGCGGTTTCCTTGCCGACGAATGAGGAGAGCGAGATCGTATTACGGCACGTTTCGCACCGATAGATGGGCCAAAAAAGTTGCTCCGTTTGACCCCCGACCTTACGCGGAAACGGCATCTCTAAGATGAAAAGCACTCGAAGAAACGTGCGCGGTAAATGTCGTCGGACGCTTACACGCGCCGGAACAAACAAGGGTTACGGCGGGTAGAAAGAAGGGCAGATTCATATCCTCTGCGTCTGTGCCCAACGGCTGGGAACCCCTCGCCCCGCGGATATTTGAGAGTTGTGGGTTGTCTCCAAAGTGCCGCGTTGTTAGCTCCCAAGGTCGTCGTTCAATCTCTTGGTACAGACGAACGAAGCGGGCTGGAAGGGCATCTGCAAAACGCTTCAAATCATCGGGCGTGGGTTTCCTACTCGATGCCGAAATGGAGTTTGGATTAAACTTCCGCAGAAAATCAGCCCGCAGCGCGGCCTCTACCGGCGCATTGATTATTCGCAAAATTGATCACAAATTTTTGATACAAGAACTTCGTCTCTATTAGCAAACGAAAAGCGTCCTCTATCGCTATGGCCGCTGCGTTCTCCAACACTGGGGTTTCCGGCCGAACAATCGTTGATCCCCTGAGCCGGGTAATCCCTTTCGTTTTCAGTGGCACCATTCACAGAGCACTTCGTAAAGGAATTTAGCCTTGATAAGGAGGAGATTTCTGCCTTGAACTCTTCTTCTGCTGCGCCATGTCGAACCAGCTCGGGCCGCTCGGGGCGGCTGGGGCGGGGCCGGGTTGCCGCCGGCGCTGTTGCGGTCCTGGAATTTGCGGACGTCGCGGTTTGCCGGCTTCGTTCTTCGCGGTCGGTGCGGGGGGCGAGATCGACTTTCGTTTTGAGCGAGAGGGCGATGCGTTTCCGGGCCATGTCCACTTCCATGACGGTGGCCTGCACGCGCTGGCCGACCTTCAGCACGTCGGCGGGATTTTTCACGAAGTCGTCGCTCATCTGGCTGATGTGGACGAGGCCGTCCTGATGCACGCCGATGTCCACGAAGGCGCCGAACGCGGTGACGTTCGTGACGATGCCGGGGAGCTTCATGGCCGGGCTGGAGGTCTTCCATTTTCTCCACGCCTTCGGCGAAAGATGAACGCCTCGAACTGCTGGCGCGGATCGCGGCCGGGCTTGGCGAGTTCGGCGAGGATGTCCTTGAGCGTCGGCAGGCCGACTTCGTCGCTGACGTATTTCTTCAGGTCGATGCTGTCGCGCGTTCGGCGCTCGTCGCGCAGCAGGTCGCGCGACGGCGCAGCCGAGCGTCGCGCCGCCATCTTCTCGACGAGCTCGTAGCGCTCGGGATGCACGGCGCTCGCGTCGAGCGGATGCGCGCCGTCGCGGATGCGGAGGAAGCCCGCGGCCTGCTCGAAGGCCTTCGGCGCCGAGGCCGGTGACCTTCTGCAGTTCCTTGCGCGACTTGAACGGCCCGTTCTCGTCGCGGTGCGCGACGATGTTCGCGGCGACGCGCGAGTTCAGGCCGGAGACGTAGGTGAGCAGACTGCTTGCGCGCGGTGTTCAGCTCGACGCCGACGTTGTTCACGCAGCTGACGCACCACGTCGTCGAGCGTGCGCTTCAGCGCGTTCTGATCCACGTCGTGCTGATACTGGCCGACGCCGATGCGCTTCGGGTCGAGCTTCACCAGTTCGGCGAGCGGGTCCATGAGCCGGCGCCCGATGCGAGACCGCGCCGCGCACGGTGATGTCGTGGTCCGGGAACTCCTCGCGCGCCACTTCGCTCGCGGAGTAAATCGACGCGCCGCTTTCGTCCGCCGCGACGACAACCAGCGGTGTTGGAAGTCATCGACTGCATCGCCGGCGTCGGCCACCCGCCACGACGAACTCGACGGCGTGATCATCGCCTCGGTCAGAACGCCCAGCACCGTCGACTCACACGACCTCGCCACGCCCGACGATGTTGAAGATGCCGACATCGATCGCTGGTTCGAGATGAGCCACCTCGCCGAACAGGCCGGCATCGAGTTGGTGGAGTGGTTCGTTGTCGGACGATCCATCACCTGCCCGCGCGATCTCATCGGCGCTGCACCCCGATGGTGACCGCAAGACGATGATTCAGGACTGGCGGTGAACGTACTCGCGACGCTGGCCAGGCGTCAACCGAAGACCAGCGGCCTTCAGCCGTCGCAAGCAGCACACGGCTGTCCACCACCACGGCACCTGCAGCGATGAGGTCAGCACGGTACTGCTCGGGAATGTCGTAGTGATCGCCCTCGAAGCCACGCTCCGGTATGCCGTTCGCCTGGGCGAATCGTGCAGTTCGTCGTACGACACGTCGCTCACGAGGTGGCACCACCGCATGCCCGCGATGATGCCAACGCGCCTCGTCTATCAGAATCGTCACCCTTCGAGCCTGCCACACTGTCTGTATGAATATGCGCGGTATCGACGACCTCGAGTTGCGGGTGGCTTGGCAACAACACGTCGCCATCGACATGCGCGAGTTCGAGGCGGTGTTGGCCCGCCACCGCGAGCCCCACCGTGGGTACCACGGCGAACGTCACGTTCGCTGGGTCGTGCGACATGCCCAACACTTGGCCGCACAACTGGCAGCCGAGCACGCCGACGACGATCCCCGCATCGATCTCGGCACGGTGATCGCAGCGGCGTTCTTTCACGATGCGGTATACGACCCAGCAGGCGAGCGACAACGAGCTGGCAAGCGCTCGGCTTGCGTGCGACGTGCTGAACGTGGCGGCTGGGAACCCAGGGCGAGTCGACGCGGTCGCCAACATGATCGAGGCAACAGCCGGCCATACCGACAGCAGCACCTGCGACGCCGACGACCTGTCGACCGCGGTGCTGTTGGCCGCCGACCTGGCGGTGCTGGCCGCCGACCCCAGCGGGTTACAACGCCTACGTCAACGGCGTCGGTTCGAGTACTCACACGTCCGAACCCGATCGGGTCATCGGCAGGTCAGCCGTGCTGCACAGCTTCATCGATCGGGATCACATCTTCCCGAAGCGCTGGAGTTGCACGATTGGGAGGGCGCGCTCGAGCCACATAGCCGCCGAACTCGCCGCGCTGAACCGGCTCGGACTAGCGGCTGCGGCGGACTCGCGAACGCACGCGCACCGGAACTGGCTGAGGTTGCGGGCGTGTTGCGCGGCCAACTGCTACGGCAAGAACGGCACTCGCCGCAAGACCATAGATGGCAATCAACATTCAGTCAGTGTACGCATGTTCCGACCTCCAAGGCGAGCGCCTGCACCGTGACCTGAGCTCTAGTGTGACCGCATGCCCGATGCGACGCTCACCGGCCAGACCGTCGACCTGCTCCAGACATTGATTCGTAGCGCCTGCGTCAACGACGGCACGCCCGAATCGGGCGACGAGACCCGCAACGCCAACGTGCTGACGACCTTCCTGGAGGGTTCCGGACTCGACATCGAACGGTTCGAATCGCGCCCGGGACGGGGTTCGTCGTCGCTCGCATCGAGGGTCCGATCCGAGCGCACCATCGTTGTGCCTCATGGGACACACCGACGTGGTACCCGTCAGCCCCGACGGTTGGTCGCACGATCCGTTCGGCGGCGACCTGATTGATGGGGAAGTCTGGGGACGCGGGGCGATCGACATGCTCAACCTCACTTCGTCTATGGCTGTGGCGTTTCGCCATCTGGCCCACAGCAACTTCCGACCGAAGGGCGACCTGATCTACTTCGGCGTCGCTGACGAAGAAGCTGGCGGCACATGGGGTGCCGAGTGGATGTTCGACCACCATTCCGATGCCATCGACGCCGACTACGTGGTGACCGAATTGGGCGGCTGGTCGAGCGTCGATGAGCACGGGCACCGAGCGGTCACGGTGAACGTTGGCGAGAAGGGTTTGGCGTGGCGACGGTTGCGAGTTCATGGCACTCCCGGTCATGGCTCGATGCCCTACGGCTCTGACAACGCATTGGTCAAGGCCGCTCAGATCGTGCAGCGTCTCAGCGAATTTCGGCCGAGCCGCCGTGATCGGTGACATTTGGCGCGCTCAAGTGGAGGTGATGGACCTCCCAGCTGAGTTGAAAGCATCACTGGTCGACCCGGCACTCGTGTACGACGCGATCGGCACGCTCCCTGTCCCCGTGGCCCGGTCGTGTCACGCACGAGACCCACACGACGTTCTCTCCGAACGTTGCCCACGGTGGGCAGAAGACCAACACGATTCCCGACGTGGTCGACATCGATGTAGACATTCGCACGGTGCCCGGAACCACGCGGGCCGATGTGGACGCGATGCTGACCGATGTGCTCGGTGAGCTGGCAGCCCATGTCGACGTCACCGTGTTGCAACATCACGATCCC
Source organism: uncultured Actinomycetota bacterium (assembly GCA_963738275.1). Classification (GTDB taxonomy): domain Bacteria; phylum Actinomycetota; class Acidimicrobiia; order Acidimicrobiales; family Ilumatobacteraceae; genus Ilumatobacter. The sequence goes on along the minus strand of CAVTVY010000011.1, from coordinate 91,017 downwards.
ACCATCTCGCCCACCGACAACGCGTTGTGGCACACCATTGCCAAGCGAACCCAAATCGCCCACCCCGGAGCATCGATCGTGCCTGGCATGGTGATGGGTGGCACCGACGCCCGCTTCTATCGCGACCGCGGCCGTGTTGCGTACGGAGCTGGCATGTTCTCGGCCGGCATGGATATGGCGACCTTCGGCAACAGGTTCCACGGAAACGACGAACGCATCGACGTGGAGAGCCTCGCACTCGCCACGGAGTTCTGGGTCGGCCTAGCCACCGACCTCCTGGGCTAGTGCCGCACGTGCCACATTGAGTTGTTGCACTAGGATCGCCTCAGCGTCAGAGTCGAGCCGCACCAAGCCGTTGGTGTTGTGTCGCCAACCGAGCAATCGAGCTGTGCGCGGCATCGAACGCCCTGCGTCGCTTGCGCGGCAGAGACTTGCGTGCGCCAACGACATGACGCCAGCTGAGGAACATCAGTTGCTCATTTGGGGTGAGGCCGTATTGGCGTACGAGGAATGGCAACTGCTGTTCGAAACGGCGCTGGTCGCTGCGGCGCATGGCGCGGAGCTTCACGAGCACCGTGAAGAACAGCACTAGGAACAAAAGGCGACAACCAACAGCAGCAACGTGCTCCCGTCCTCGCCGCTCCCCTCGTCGGGTTGGACAGCGACCAGCGAACCGTTCCAGACCATGTGCGCCAGCACGGCCAACCCGTAACCCCAGAGTGCTCCGGGCCAGATCTTGCGGCCCGCTGCGACCTGTCGGCCAATCGCCAGCCCAGTCCACATGGTGAACAGCGGATGGGTGAACGGAGTCAACAACGCTCGCAACACGAACACCTGAACGAAGATGCCAGATGCTGACGCATCGGCGAAATAGCTCATGTCCTCCACCACGGCAAACCCCAACGCGACCCATGCTGCGTACACGACGCCGTCGATCGGCCCGTCGACTTCGCGACGGCGAACCGCCCACAAGATGCCGAGACCCTTCATTGCTTCTTCGATGAGTGGCGCTCCGATCACCGCAGCGACTGTCTCGCCCAAGACCGCCATCACCGACACGTTGACGATCAGTGCAACCAAGATCGCAACGCTCGCACCCCAGAGCACGCGTGGCTTCGCGAGTGGCGCGGCTCTGGCTCGACTCGGTCGAGCCACGCGATCGTCGGCAACACGATGAACAGCGGTACCAGGCCGGCGAGCACGGCAACCGGCTCGTAGAACGCAAGGCGCAACCACGGCCAGCACGACCACGGGCAGACATATCGCGATGGCGGGCTCAGCCAGCGCGGCAGGCGCGGCTTCTTACACCGTTATTCGGTACTGCCCGATGTGCGGTCCATGCCCAGCCATCCCACCACCGCCACCTACCAGGGCCAAGTGGATCGGGATACCAACCCGGCCCCGCGCCGGATGGTTGCGGAGGTGCGAGGGCGCCGCTCACGGGTAGTCGCCCATGCCAACGAACGCCAACATGTGGAATTCCATTTGGTCGCGGTCGTACTTGCCCGTTGCGTTGACGGGCAGGCGCACCGCGCCGCACAACCGTTGGTGAGGCATTGCGGTTCTTCGCCGCTGGCCACGTGGGTACGACAACCGGGCGCGTCGTAGGTCAACTCGCCTGAGGCGTTCGAACCGAATGCATCAACCGGGCATGTCGACAAGACACGGCTGATCAGCGCACGTGAGGCAGGGAGACTCCGACAGTCCGGTCACCGGCAGGTCACTGAGCTCGTGGGCGAACAGGAACGCGCCACGATAGGCGTGCCACAAACCATGTTCCGGGTGAATCAGCAGCCCGATCGGAGACGAGAACACGTCGTCGGCAAGTTGTGCCCAGCGCTGAAACGGTCGGAACGGTTCGTCGCTGGGGTGCACGAACGTCGCCCCCAGCGATACCGCGATCGGGCCGAGCATCCCTCGGTCCAGCGATCAAGCGGGTCGGGGCCGGCAGTTCGTTCGGCAGAGAATCGGTGCCAAATCGCACCCCCGATGTTGCCAATCACCACCACCGTTCTGGTTCCTGCCTCGAGGTGGTCAGGGTCACCGTCACGGTCGGCGACGACATGGAAACCACCACGGGCGACGAGTGGTGTTCGCTGCAGCGCAGCGACCACGTCGTGGTACGACACCGTTTCGTGTTGCTGCCGCGTCGCCACCGACAGGCACGGTAGCTCCGTGCGTACACTTGAGCGATGACCGATCTGCAGACGATGCCCGCCGAGGTCATCCCCGACGTCGACGAAGAAGTTGAAACCGAAGGCCCCACCGTCGCCCACATCGTGAAGACCGAACCGGGTGAGTCCGCTGCCGCCAAGGTGCTCGAAGCCCGCATCATGGGTACACCAATCGAGGCTTTGTGTGGCTATGTGTGGGTTCCCGCCCGCGATCCGAAGTCGCTGCCTGTGTGCCCGAAGTGCAAAGAGGTCTACGACATGTTTCGCATTTTCAACGACGGCCTCCGCGACACACCAAACGACTGACGCGCTTGTCGAGTGTGAGCGAGCTCAACTGGCGCATCGGAGCTCGGGCTCTCATCGTCGACGACGACTCTGGCGACGTGCTGCTCGTTCGATTCGAGTTCCCGACGGCGGTGGTGTGGTCGACACCGGGCGGCGGCCTCGAGCCAGATGAGTCGCCCATCGACGGCCTTCGCCGGGAACTGCGAGAAGAACTCGGCTTGATCGACTGCGCCATTGGGCAACACATTTGGAGTCGCGAGCTCGAATTCCCGATGCTGACGGGGCACGACGGCCAACGCGATCAGATCTATCTGGTGCGATGCCCGCGTTTTGATCCAGTTCCAGACATCGGCTGGGACCAGCTGCGTGCTGAATACATACACGAAATCAAGTGGTGGACCCTGGCCGAAATCCAAGACGCCACCCAGGTTGATGGTGAGCCCGGTGACGCTCGACCGACCCTGTTCGCCCCGCGCCGGCTCGGCGAGTTGCTGGTTCAACTCAGCATTGAGGGTCCGCCGTCGTCCCCAGTCGACACTGGCACCTGAGGCTGAGGCAGCACTTTCGACATCCAGATCGAGGACTCGGTCTCGAATTCGTGGCGGGTATACAGGCGTCGTGCCGATTCATTCGGCGCTTCGGTTTCGAGGAAGATCCGGAGCACTCCGTGCTGGCGACATGTTGCCTCGACGACTCGCAGCAATTCCGAACCGATACCGCGTCCGCGCACGCGCACGTACAGTTCATCGAGCACCGCTTCGCGCCCACCGATCTCAATCGACCATCCCCAAGTCAACACCGCATAGCCGACGGGCGCACCAGCTTCCTGGTCGAGTTCGGCAACGAGCACGACGCCGAGGTGGTCCGGATCGCTGTCGAGTAGGGGCATCAAACCGGCAGTGACGAACTGTTCGTCGAACTCATGCCCGTCGGACGCGCAGTATTCAGCGACGAGCACCAGCAAATCCCGGACATCGGACGGCCGCGCATGCCGAACCTTCACTCAGAGTTCTCGATCGAGCGGCCGACGACTTCGCCGGCTCTGAACACGGTGACCGGGCCGGCCTCGCTGACCACGATCACCACCGCGTATGGGTCGTCGGCACTGTAGCGACGTCCCGTGGTGTGGCGTGTACCACCGACGGGGGCCACCCTTGCTGCAGAGTCGAGGGTTGGCGTGATGCGCACACCGAGGTCGCGCACCACCCCAGCTCGATCGATCAACGCGGCTCCGTCGAGTTGGCTCAACACGTGCCGCAGCGGCCCTAAGGCTTGGGGGCGGTGAACCGACAATGCCGGTGGAGTCGGCAGCCGACGCTCGAACGCCGACGATTCCCAATCGCTCGGTTCGACGACGAACATCGCGCCGATGTGGCTGGAACCGAGGTCGTGGACTGCGAATCGCAACAACGCATTGATCGTGCCGATCACCTCGGCCTTCGTGGCCGACAAGGCAGCCATTTCCAGCCACATCGAGGCGGGAGGTTCGACGTGCCAGCCGATACCATCCCAGCGCGCCACCCCGAAGGATACCGACGAGTCGCACTTCGTGATTCGGGTGGCGCTGCACCACCATTGCTCCGGTCGCTTCGGCCAGCACCACGAGGTCACGTTCGGAACTCGTCGCCCGGTCGAACACCACGAGTCCGTCGATGCCGTTCGACGTACGAATCGCCCAGCTCGACAACCCGTCGGCATAGCGCCGCACTTCATCATCAGCACGTTCCGTCGCTTGATTGACGATGGCGCGCAATCCGGTTCGAGCTTCCCACACGTCGACCGGTTGCGTGGGAAACACGAGAGATCCATAGCTTGCGACGCGTCGCTCGTGACGAGGGGGCCGCATGGCGTAGTCGAGTTCGTCGACCAGCACGTCCGGATCCGACGATCGTTCCAGAGCGCCGAGCTGCTCGTCGAGGAGTTCGTCAGCGAGTCGTCTCAACCGGCCTGGAGTCACTCGACGTGAAGCGTCCATGTCGGCGATGGTATCGGCGCGATCGCCGGGCACTCGTCCCCGGAGTCGTCGCCTGTCACGGCTCACCCAACACGGTTAGCATTCGCGTCGTGAACCCCGCGACCACCGGCACGATGAGTCGATCGACGCTCGGCGCGTACACCTTCGATGAACTCGCAGCAATCTGCGACGAGCGTCCGGAACTCGGCCGTGTGGAAATCATCCACGGCTCTCTCGTCGCCGAAGGGGCCGAGATGACCGGAGACCGTCACCAGGGAACCGTGGGGGCCTTGTTCGAGTTGCTGATTGCCGTTCGACCGCCCGAGTACGTCATCAGACTCGACACATACTGGTTCGTGGGCGACAGCCGACTTCGACCCGACATCGCCGTGTGGCGTCAAGATCAACGTCCGTCGAATGGTGGCGAGTTCAAGGTTCCGCCGCTGGCAAGCATCGAGATCGTGTCGCGCGACGACGGGCACGACATGGTGCGAAAGCACGCCATCTACCGTGATCACGGCGTCGCGACCTGGTACGTCGACTGCAGCCGTCGACACGGTTGGTGGATCACCGACGGCGAAGGCAACGACGTCACAGCCGAATCGCTCGAACTCACGATTCCCGGTTGGCCGTCGGCGACGGTCACCGACGCCATCATCACCGTGTAAGTCGGGTCGTCGCACCTTGTTCACGGCGCGTCGGCGAAGTCACCGTCAACGACTGCTTGGTCTTCTGGATCGGCAATCGGTACTGCCTTGGCTGCGGCCCACGCCACGAGACCATCCTCCTCGCGTCCCAGCTCCAGCAACGCCCTGGCACGCGCTTCGTGGGCGTAGGCAAGATCGAAGTCGACCAACCCGTGTTCGGTGCACTGCGCCATGCTCGTGTCGGCGTAGTGCAGCGCCCGAGCCGGCATGCCAGCCAACAGGTGCACCTTCGACAGCATGTACAACGCACGGGCCTCGTTCGCCGGGCCAGCGCCCCTTGCCCGTTGCCAGTGATAGGCGCTGCTGTACGCGCGGCGGAGCATCTCCTCACAGTCCTCGGCGGTGCGATCCGCCTTGCCGACCAGATCCCAAATGCTGTTGTTGCACTGCACGCCCTGCGCCCGGTGCCAATCGCCCTCGGGGTCACCCGATGCATCGTCATCGGCGGCTGACGCGCCTGCCGTGGCTACGGGCAGCGTGTCGCCGGTCTCGATGAGTGTCTTGAGCCCGTCGAGGATCCACACCCAGCCGTGCTTCACGTTCGCCCACGTGAGCGGGCTGAGTGCGAGATCGCCATGGATGAGGTCGAGTTGCGTCAGACCCTCACCGGCAACCGACAGCGTCCACTCCACCCGCGAGGCGGGCTCGGCGGCGAGCGCCGGGTCGTACAGGGTGTGCCACGTCTGCACCAGCCGATGCGGTGGCTCGAGCACTTCGATCACGCCGTCGACCGCCGGGCTGCCGTCGACGATCGACGTGCGATACGGCTGCCCTTGCACCGGAGCATCTTCGAATGCCGTGCCGTGGAAGTAGCGGCGGGTGAACGCCGGATCGAGGAGCGCGTTCCACACTTGTTCGATCGGCGCCTTGATGTAGATGCGGTATTGGTGTCGGGTGACGGCCACGGCGGGCTCACTTTCGAGTAGATGTTGTTGGGGTAGAGCAGCGGTTAACGACTCAGGCCGTCCGGTGCTCGAGCTCGGTCTGCAGGTCGACCATGGAGCGGGCAAAGGGCTGCGCGTACTTGTCGATCCATCGATCGGCAAGCTGCTGGATGGGAACCGGGTTGAGGAAGTGGCGCTTGGAACGCCCTTCTCGGCGAGTGGTGACAAGGTTGGCGGCCTCGAGGAGTCGGAGGTGCTTCATCACGCCGAAGCGGGTCATCGACGGGAATCGCTCGCACAGCGCCTGCACGCTCTGGCCGTCTCGCTCGAACAACGCATCGAGCAACGCCCGCCGCGTGCCGTCGGCAAGTGCCTTGAACACCATGTCTCTGTCGCGCATGTGTCTTGTGCTGTGTCTTGTGTTGCATCGCCGAGAGAAGCATCGGTGGGCGGAGCTGCTGGCACGTCAAGATCATATGTGACTATATGGTCACCTGTCAACAGACGGGGTCGGCCCTCTCGATAACGTGGCGCCACCTGTTCGAGCGCCATCCAGGAGCGCAATACCTAGGGCGGAAGCACATGAGCGTTGCCGTTTTCACCAAGCCGATGACGGGCCGTGACCCGCACGAACCGCATCGAGCGTCGACCCCACTCGAGCTGTTGTTCGACCTCTGCTTCGTCGTTGCTGTTGCCCAGGCGGCCGCGGCGCTACACCACGCGTTGGCCGAGAACCACATCGCCGACGGCATCGTCGGCTTCCTCACGGTCTTCTTCGCGATCTGGTGGGCCTGGATGAACTTCACGTGGTTCGCATCGTCCTACGACACCGACGATGTGGTGTATCGGCTGCTCACGCTGGTGCAGATCAGTGGTGTCTTGGTGTTGGCAGCCGGCATCGAGGACGCGTTCGACGGCGATTTCAAGGTGATCACGATCGGCTACGTGATCATGCGGTTCGCAATGATCACGCAGTGGCTGCGGGCCGCAGCGCAACACCCTGAAGGTCGTCGCACCGCACAGCGGTATGCGCTCGCGATCTTCGTCGTCCAGGCTGGCTGGTTAGTTCGTCTCGCACTGCCGGAGTCGCTCTGGTTCGAGTCGTTCGTCTTCCTTGCGCTTGCGGAACTGCTGTCACCCGTGTTTGCCGAACTCGGTGGAGGCTCGCGCCAGATGACGCCTTGGCATCCCGAACACATTGCCGAGCGATATGGGTTGTTCGTGATCATCGTGCTCGGCGAGGGCATTCTCAGCTCCTTCACCGCCATCAACGGAGCCGTGGGCGTCGAACGGATCTCGACTGAGTTGGTCATCGTCGCCGTGTCGTCGCTGATCACGATGTTTGGCCTGTGGTGGAGTTACTTCTCCTTGCGCTCAGCGACAATGCTCGAACAGAACCCGAAATTTGAGTTTCCTGTGGGGCTATCTGCACTACGGGCTCTTCGCATCCATCGCTGCGTTCGGTGCGGGCGTGGCAGTCGCCGCCGACTCGGTCAGCCATGCCGAACACTTCGAACTCTCAGACGTAGGCAGCACGCTGTCGATCGGTGTGCCGGTGGCGACGACCATGTTGTTGCTGGCAGTGCTCCACGCACTCGGCAACCAAGGTTTCCGCACCGGCACGATGATCACGCTCGGCTCGGTGGTTGCAATCATGGCGGCTGCGCTGCTCGGCAGTGTGCTTGGCGTCGTGACCAGCTTGGTGCTGATCGCCGCCGCAGTGGCAGTGAAGGTTTCGGTTTTGGTCGTCGTCAACGAACGCGTTGACCCGCTACACCCTGCTGAACGCTGCTGACAGTCTCGATGCCAGTTCGTCAACGGCAGGGTCATAGACGGACCCGGCTCGCCTGGCAAGCACCAACCGGCGCCGCACCAGCTCGGGCCCGGCCACGACATCATCTGTCGAGGTGGTCTGGGCCACCGGTAACACTGCCCAACCCAAACCAAGACGGGCCATCTGATGCAAGACTTCGGGCTGGTGGCTCTCGGCCGAGATCACGATCGGCGCGCCAAGTTCGCGCAGCCGATCGACGATCACCTGTCGGGTGTGAGAATCACTGGGGAACATCAGCCACGGCCCCCACGTGCCAGGCCGGCCTATCACCGCGTCAGCTGGCGCGATCACCCGCAACGCCTCCTCGAGCAGCTCCTCGGTGGCGATCCCGTCACTCGATGTTGGCGGTGCCACACACACGACGAGATCGAGCAAGCCATCGCGGAGACCTTCGAGAAGTTGGCCGGATGGGGAGACCGACATGGTGAGATCCACCTCTGGGAACTCGGCGCGAAAAGCTCGAAGGATCTCGGGAAAGTGCACCACAGCGGCAATGTCGATCATGCCGAGACGCACTTTTCCACTTCGTGCGGTGCGCACACGCTGCGACCATTCGACCAGGTCGCTCGTGAGCGCCACCACGCGCCGAGCATGGTCGAGCACCGGCTGCGCCGACGAACGGAGGGCGCGGCGGCGACCGTGCGACTCGAACAGCTGCACGCCAATGCGGCGCTCAAGTTCTGCCAGACCTTGCGACAGAGCGGAGGCGCTCACACCCACACGATCAGCGGCGGCCGCCCAAGTGGGGGAATCGGCAACCGCCGCAAGATATTCGAGTTGGCGAAGCGAGATGTCAGGCAGCGTGGGATGTGGCAGCTCGTCGTGTTGCACCCTCCGCAGTTTAGTTCAGTTTTGCTTCACTATTCCCGAATTTGCGTGAGCATTGCTTATGCTCGTCGCCATGACTGAAATCAACATCGCTCCGGCCACCGGACGGCTGGGCATTCTGACGGTCGGCCTCGGCGCCGTTTCGTCGACGCTGATCGCAGGTGTGGAACTCGCCCGTCGAGGTGAGGCTGCACCCATCGGCTCGCTCACCCAGATGGACACCATCCGTCTCGGCAAGCGCACCGACAACCGCAGCCCGTACATCCGCGACTTCGTGCCGCTCGCCAAGCTCGAAGACATCGTCTTCGGCGCGTGGGATCCGTTCCCCGACGACGCGTTCGTCGCCGCTCAGCGCGCCGGCGTACTCGAGTCGGGCAAGCATCTCGAAGGCATCTCCGATGCGCTCCGCTCGGTGCGACCCATGCCAGCAGCGTTCGACCGCCATTACGTGAAGCGCCTCGATGGCGACAACACGCTCGGTACCGTCAACAAGCGCGACATGCTGAACGCCATTCGTGAAGACATCAACCGATTCAAGGAAGACAAGCAGGTCGAGCGGGTCGTCATGCTGTGGGCGGCCTCGACCGAGATCTTCATCGAGCCAGGCCCAGCGCATCAGACCCTCGATGCATTCGAAGCTGCGATCGATGCGAACGACCCCACCATCGCGCCATCAATGCTGTACGCCTACGCCGCAATCATGGAGAACGTGCCGTTCTGCAACGGTGCGCCGAACCTCACCGTCGACATCCCGGCACTTCGCGAGCTCGCCACCGCACGCAACGTCCCCATCTCGGGTAAGGACTTCAAGACCGGACAGACGCTCATCAAGACCGTGCTCGGCCCGATGTTGAAGGCCCGTATGTTGGGCCTCAGCGGCTGGTACTCCACCAACATCCTCGGGAACCGCGACGGAGAGGTTCTCGACGACCCCGAGAACTTCAAGACCAAGGAGGAGTCGAAGCTCGGCGTGCTGGAGAACATCCTCAAGCCCGACCAGTTCCCCGAGCTCTACGGCGACGTGTATCACAAGGTACGCATCAACTACTACCCGCCTCGCGGCGACAACAAAGAGGGTTGGGACAACATCGACCTGTTCGGTTGGCTCGGCTACCCGATGCAGCTCAAGGTCGACTTCTTGTGCCGCGACTCCATCTTGGCTGCACCGTTGGCGCTCGACCTCGTGCTGTTCTCAGACCTCGCGCAGCGCGCTGGCATGGGCGGCATCCAGGAGTGGTTGAGCTTCTACTACAAGGCACCCATGGTGGCGCCGGGCTTGTACCCCGAGCACGACCTGTTCATCCAGCTCACCAAGCTCAAGAACACGTTGCGCTGGATGATGGGCGAAGACCAGATCACCCACCTCGGCCGCGAGTACTACGAAGAAGCCTGACCCGACCACAATGTGTCAGACACATTGTGGTCGCCACGACGACGCAGACCTGACCAAGTTCTGACCACGATGTGTCTGACACATTGTGGTCGTCAGTCGGTGATGACCTTGTCCAAACGGATGTCGTGGGGTTCGACCGGGAGTGAATCGACGATCTGGGGAGCAAACGCCACCCCGATCGTGATCGCTTCCGGTCGAAGACCTGCGAGGTAGCGGTCGTACCAGCCGCCGCCCTGACCGAGACGGTCTCCTGCGAGAGTGAAGGCAAGGCCCGGCACGATCACGCAGTCGACGAGCGCTGGAGTGGTAACCGGATCGTTCTCAGGCAGCACGACAGTCTTGCCGTTCGCGACGCACCACTGTATGAATGTCGTCGTCTCGGGTTCGCCCGGCACCGACCGATAGACCATCACGGTCTGGGACGCGACGACTGATGGCAGTTGTTCAACCTGCAACCAGATACTCGCTGCGCGTGCGTCCTGATCCGGCAGCGACCTGCGAATGGCGCGCATGTCGGCCCGCAGCGCCGACTTCGCCCGCGACTTAGATGCCGTCATGGCCGAACCATACTGGCGGACGTAAGGTGGTCAGTGATGACGGTCAACGGTCCAATCCCATCATTCGACGGTGCCGAGTTCCGCAAGGTGCTCGGCCACTTCCCCACCGGGGTCACTGTGGTCACCGGACGCGACGGCGAATCCCCCGCCGGGTTCACGATCGGGTCGTTCACGTCGGTCTCGCTCGACCCGCCGCTCGTTGGGTTCCTACCGATGAAAGACAGCATCACCTGGGCGGCCATCGAGACGAGCGGTGCATTTTGCGTGAACGTCCTCGGACGCCACCAGGCGGATCTGTGTTGGAAGTTCGCAAAGTCGGGCAACGAGGCCGAAAGGTTCACCGACGTGAAGTGGCACCCAGCCCCCACGGGCTCACCGGTCATCGACAGAGCTGTTGCCTGGATCGATTGCCTCGTCGAAGACGTGTACGAAATGGGCGACCACTACTTTGTACTTGGCCGAGTGTTTGCTCTCGACTCCGACCACTCTGACGAAGGGCCGTACCCGCTGGTGTTCTTCTGTGGCACCCTCGGTGGCTTCGCCCAAGAAGGCTGATTTCCGCGCCAGACTGCAGGCATGCCGTCGCGCCGCTCCACCGTTGTCATCGCCGTTGCTGTCGACATTGCGATCGTTGTGGTGTTTGTGATGATTGGGCGACGCGAGCACGAAGAGGGCGCGGCTGCCAACGACATCGTCACCACCGCTGCACCGTTTCTGTTCGGGCTCGTCGCAGGCTGGCTGGGCGCCAAGGCGTGGCGGCGCCCGCTCGCGTTGTCGACTGGTGTGGCGATCTGGGCGGCCACGATCGTCGTTGGTATGTTCACCCGCAAGGTCGTGTTCGACGACGGCATTGCGTTCGCCTTCATCGTGGTGGCCACCCTGTTCCTTGGGGTGGGTCTGATCGGCTGGCGAGCCATCGCCAGCAAGCGCTACGGAGAATCTTCAGTCTGAGCAAGCAACCACTCAGCCACAGCCGCCACGAACTCATCAAACACTTCCGTCCGGTCCAGCGCAGCGATGACAATGCCATCGTCCACGACGGCGTATTGGTGCACGAGCACGTTGCGGAAGCCGACGGCCCGACTCAACTCCTCGCCGAGATCAACCGGGATCACGCCGCGTAGCGCGACGATTCGAACCGCGTCGGCATTGGTCGACGGAACGCCGAAACCTTCGGACGACACAATGTGTTGAGCCACGTCAACGCAACCTTCGATCGCCGTGACAAACAGATACTTCACACCGTCGAGCCACAACGTCGACCGTTCGATGGTTGGAATGGTCGAAGCGTCCCGTAGCCGATCCGCACGTTCAGCGACGCCTCGCAGCAGCCGGGTCAGTCGGCCTTCGTCAACCACGTGCCGCTGCTTCGAGAAACTCGCGATGGGCACGTTCGAAGCGCGGTCGTTCGTCGAGCCAGATCTTGCGAGTTTCGGCGACCCAGCGCACCCGCTCCGACGGAACATCCTCGAACAGCACTACGCCCTCGAGCGCGATCCGACCGGCGAGCTCCAATGGGATGGAGTGCGACAACACGACGAGGTCGACGAAGTCCGGCAGCAGCACATCCCATGAGTTCGGCGGATCGGCTGGCCACCATGCCGCGATGTCGACGTCGGAATGATCGCGATTGTCGCCGCGGGCGCGACTGCCGAACAGGAGAGCGAACGACGCGCCCGCGGCGCGCAACCTGGCGATGATCGCTGCGGACTCTTGCTCACTGAGCATCAGCACACTGTACGACAGCAAGCTCAGGTGGGATTGGTGATGGCGCCCTTTTCGGCGCCTTGGGCGAGCTTGGCGTACTTGGCGAGGACGCCGGTGGTGTAGCGAGCCGCATTCGGCACCCAGCCAACCTTCCGGCGTTCGATCTCGACCGCATCGACGAGGAGGTCGAGACTCAATGTGGGCACGTCGATCTTGATGATGTCGCCGTCGCGCACGAACGCGATCGGGCCACCATCGACCGCTTCGGGAGCCACATGACCTATGCAAAAGCCCCATGTGCCTCCAGAGAAGCGACCGTCGGTGATGAGCGCGACGTCGCCTCCGCGTCCGGCGCCTTTCAACGCCCCGGTAATGGCGAGCATCTCGCGCATCCCCGGGCCTCCCTTGGGACCCTCGTATCGAATGACGATGACGTCTCCTGGGTTGATGTTGCCAGCCAGCACTTCTGCCATGGCGCCGTCTTCGCCATCGAACACGCGAGCTGGACCTTCGAACGAACGCTGCTCATGAGTGAGACCTGCCACCTTCACCACAGAACCGTTCGGCGCCAGCGAACCGGTGAGCACGTTGAGACCACCCTCCACGTTGATCGGGCTCGAGACGGGATACACCACGGTGCCGTCGGGCGCCGGCGGGTCGATGAGCGCCAAGTTCTCAGCCATCGTCTTGCCGGTGACAGTCATGCAGTCGCCGTGCAACAGCCCCTCGTCGAGGAGGTGCTTCAGCACCACCGGCACACCGCCGATGCGGTCGAGATCGCTCATGTGGAACTTGCCACCTGGCTTCATGTCTGCGATGTGAGGCACACGCGCGGCGATGCGGTTGAAGTCGGCAAGATCGAGTTCGATCCGCATCTCGTTGGCGATGGCCAAGAGGTGGAGGACCGCGTTTGTGGACCCACCGACCGCATTCGCGAGCGAGATCGCATTCTCGAAGGCCTGCTTCGTGAGGATGTCGTGCGGACGCAGCCCTGTGCGCAGCATGTTCACGACGGCCTCGCCTGCTGCTTCGGCGTCGTACTCGCGCCGGCGATCCACGGCCGGCGGCGAAGCCGAACCCGGCAGCGAGAGACCGAGCGCCTCTCCGATGGAACTCATCGTGTTGGCGGTGAACATGCCGCCACACGCGCCTTCGCCCGGGCAGGCATGCTTTTCGATCTGAAACAGTTCCTCTTCGGTGATCTTGCCGGCGGCACAGGCGCCCACTGCTTCGAACACCGAAGTGATGTCGAGTGCCTTGCCGTTCAGGTAGCCGGGCATGATCGAGCCGTTGTAGATGAACACCGCTGGCAGGTCGAGACGGGCGATCGCCATCATCATTCCGGGCATCGACTTGTCGCACCCGCCGGTTGCAACCAGGCCGTCTAGGCGTTCGCCGTGCATCACCGCTTCGACCGAGTCGGCGATGATTTCGCGGCTCACGAGCGACGCTCGCATTCCCTCGTGCCCCATGGAGATGCCGTCGCTCACGGTGATGGTGCCGAATTCGAGTGGCATGCCACCGGCGCGACGTACGCCCACCTTCGCCGCTTCGGTCAGCCGACGAATCGACATGTTGCATGGCGTGATCTCGTTCCATGACGAGGCGACACCGACCTGCGGCTTCACCCAGTCGTCTTCGGTGAAACCAACGGCACGCAGCATCGACCGGGCAGCTGCCTTTTGAATGCCGTCGGTGACGTCACGCGACCGCGGCTTGATGTCGACCGGGGTGTCGGTGGGAGGAACGGCATCGGTGTTCGTCGAGCTCATGGCACCGAGAGTACCGCCACACACAAAAGCAGACCGGGTGCTACGAGCACCACGACAAGAACGGGAGCTGTCGCTAGATGGGCGCAACGTCGACGGAGACTTTGAGCTTCTGTTCTGTCGCTGGGCCGATCATCACTCCTCGCACCGGGATGACGTCGGCGTAGTCGCGTCCCCAGGCCACCGTGATGTGGGAGTTCACGGGAAGGTGGCCATTGGTCGGGTCGAAGTCGACCCACCCGGCTAGCGGGGTCCACACCGACACCCACGCGTGCGACGCGTCGGCTCCGACCAGACGCGCCTTGCCTGGGGGTGGTTTGGTCTCGATATATCCGCTGACATACCGAGCCGACAGCCCGAGCGACCGTAAACAACCGATCGCCAAGTGTGCGAAGTCTTGGCACACGCCGCGGCGCGCATCGAGAACTTCGCTGAGCGGGGTGGACACCGTGGAGAAGTGCGCATCGAACTGGAACTCACGGTAGATCCGCTCGCAGAGTGACCGCGCCGCGACAACTATTCCCTGCCCAGGGGTGAAGGATGGGTAGACGTATTCGCGAAGCGATCCACCCAAAGCCGCCAAGTTGATGAACGTGCTCTGCGATCGATACATCGACACGTCGATGACAGTCGGTCCGGTGATGTCGTTCAACAGTCCCACCACCGACTCCCACGGCGTGTCGTCGATCGGCGTGGGGCGAGTCGTCACCTGAACGACGCTGGTGGCTTCGACGACCATGTCGCCGTGCGGTTGGTGTAGCCCGAACTGATTGACGATGTTCCCGAACACGTCGATGAACGTGTCGCCACCCGATGCCATCGGCACCAGTTCAACATGTGCTTCCAGAACTTGTTGCCACTCGGTGGCCCGCGGGATCAGATTGACGATCGTGTAGCCGTCGGACATGGTTGCGCCGTAGTGGTACGCCGTGCGGTGCGACACCCGGTAGCTGCGAGTGCTCACGCCGTCCTCCCGGTTGGGCTGAGCACCACGGGGTTGACCGGAGTGGAGAACCAGCGGCTCACCACGCGCTGACCTGCATCTTCGATGAGCGTTCGCATCGTCGGCACCATTTGTTCCACAGGGAGTTCGAGCGCCTTGCGGGCTTGGCGGATGAAGTCTCCACCGACCGACCACTCGCCGTCTGCGGCGTGTTCGGCGAGCCGGTCGAGGCATGCCGCCAACGACCGAGGATTTGATGCGTCGCGCACGAGGAGCACCAGCGCTAGCTCGATCTCGACGTCGCTGCGGTGTCTGCGTCGATAGGCGACGAGGCTGTCGTTCACGGCGAGCAGCACCTCCGTCGCGGTGGCCTCGACCTCGTCGGCGTGACGCTGCACACCCTGGTGCCAATGTTCGGGGTCGCGCAGGCCCAGCGTGCCTTCGATGAGGTCGAGCACCACGAGACACCGCTCCAATCGGCGCCCAGTGTCACCAATCCGCCAGGCGGGACCGCGCACCGTGCTCTCTTGCCACAGGCCGGCCAGCGCGGCGAAGTCTGCGAGCACCGAGTCGAGGTCGTCGACAACGGTGAGGCGCTGCTGGAGCGCCGAGCGAAGTTCGGCCAGATGTGACAGGATTCGGCCCGCGGTGACCGACAGGAACTCACGGACCGTCGTTGCCTCGGTGAGCAAGGAACCGATCTCGCGGGCGACTGCGTCGCCGACCACCGAGAGTTCCTCGCGCAACGTGTCGGCGGTGGGGTTGGCGAGTGGCTCCACCTCGTGGTGGCGACGCACGGCCGAGGTGACCAGGCGCATTCGCGTGGTCCACGCTCCGTCGTGAAGACCCAGCAGTCCGGGGTCTTGTTCCATTCGTCCGGTGATCACCCGCATGGTGCGGGCCATTGCTTCGGCACGTTCGGCGGCACGGTTGGTCCAGTACAGCGCATCGGCCGCGCGGGTGGGCACTGAACGTCCGAAGTCGACTTGTGGCAGGCGCGGGCCGACGACCGGCGCTGTGGTGTGCCCCAGTACCCACACATCTTTGGCGGTGCAGGCGGTTGGCAAACCCGGATCGTCGCCCGGGGCCAACACGCGGGCCGTGCCACCGGGAAGCACCTGTACTGACCGGCCGTCATGCACGGCGAACATGCGCACCACCACCGCTGCCTCGTGCAAATCGGCCGACACGGAACCGGGGGCAAGTGGCACCTTGGCGAGTTCCCGCGACGGTGAGTCGAGCATGGGGAGTGTCTGCTCGAGCGGAGCCAAACGATCGATCGCCGCCGCCACGTAGGCGCGCAGTTCCGGTGCCTCCAACACCCCCGACCCGTGCGCGTTGGCGAGACTCACACCGTCCGCCCGCTCGGCCTGCAACAAACCTGGCACCCCGATCGAGCCTCGTGACGCCACCGCAAGCGGATCAAGGTACGGGTCTTCGAGGCGGCGGTAGAGGACGTCGACCGGCTCGAGCCCGTCGAGCGTGCGCAACCACACGCGCCGCTGACGCACCACCAGATCTGCGCCTTCCACCAAGTTGATGCCAAGTTGCACAGCGAGAAACGAATGGTCGACGTACGACGGATGGTCGAGCCCACCGGAGAACAGAACAATGCGTGGGCTATCGGTGAGCGAGGTGGCGGCGAGCCCGCGGCGCAACGTGGCGGGAAACCGAGCGAGGCTCGCAACCGGCGCAATCTGCATCACATCGGGCAGCACGCGCGAGATGACCGAGCGGTCGAGAAGGGCGTAGCCAACGCCGGGCGGAGCATCTGTGAGGTCGTCGACCACCCACCAGGTGCCATCGGCGCCGACGGCCAGATCGACCGCGTACGTGGTGAGCCAGCGGCGCGGTTCGGACCCGACGGCATTGATGCGGTAACGGTTCGTCGCGGCGAGCGCCTCAGCGGGCACCACGCGCTCCGTCAACAGTGTTCGCTGCCCATACAGGTCGGCGAGCACCAGTTCGAGCGCTTGCATTCGTTCCGCAATCGCCAGCGACAACCATCGGAACACCGCCGTGTCGAGCACCACCGGGATGGGATCGACTCGCCACGGCCGACTCTCGACCGTTGCCAAACGACCATCGGCACGCACGGGCAGATCGTGCACCAGGTGCCCGGCGCCCTCGGCCGCCAACAGCCGGTCAGCGCGCGCCTGACGGTCGCTCAGCAGGGATGCATCAACCAGGCGACGCTGCAGGTCATCCGGCGGGTGCAACAACATCATGCTCACCGCCACCCCCGATCCGCCACGGCTGCTTACAGTACTGAGCCGACGTAGGTGTCGTGAATTGCGCCTGCGAGCTCTCCGATCGCAGTCTGCAGCTGCTCCATCGATTGATCGAGGCCCGCCCCTGCGGTGACATCTGGGTGTGATGCGGCCAACAAACGTTCGGCGTCGTCGAGCGACGGCTCGATCCGTTCGGCGTTGGGCAACAGATACACGAGACCTCGGATCTCATCGAAGCAGCCCTGCACAGAACGCGGGAACGCTGAATACGACAGCAGGAACTGCACCACCGTGAGCCCGTCGATCGGGCCGCGCACTGCCTGTTGGTACATCTGCAGCGCCGAGATCGACCGAAGGATGCTCATCCATCTCACCTCGTCGATGACAAGGTGTTCACGTTCTCCGGCCAACCGTTGGGCAGCTTCGGTGGCCAAGATGCTCGCCGCCGCAACACCAAGCACACGTGTGGTCATATCGGCGCGTTCGATCAGACGGCCGAGCCGCATGACGTGGTAGGCCTGCGACCGAGTCATCGTCGATTCGTTGGTCCCATCGAGACGACGACTGAATTCCACGGTGCGTTGCAGAAAGCGGTCGCGGATTTGGCGTTCGACCGCACCCGTACACGTGGCTTCGACATACTGGCTGAGCTGGTTCATGGTTTGCCACGCTTCGCGGGGCAAGACTTCGCGAGTCGTTCGCAGGTTCGAACGCGCCGACGTCACCGCTGACACGATGCTCGACGGGTTGGAACGATCACAGATCATGAACGCCAACACTTCACGTTCGCCGGTGGACCCTGGCGCAATCTCGACGTGCTGGTCTGAACCGGCCAGCGCCGCCAACGGCTCCCAGCTGAGCATCTCGGGACTGTCGTAGTCGACGACGAGATCGTTGTAGGCGCGCACCACGCGCGCGGTATCTTCGGCCCGCTCCAAGTAGCGCGCGCCCCAGTACAGACGATCGGCCGTGCGAGCCAGCAGGACGGTCATTGAGTATCAGCTGACTGTGTCTGGCTTTGACCGTGCGTCTGGCTCTGCGATTGACTCTGCGATTGCACTCGCATCGGATGATGAAGTCTGAGCTTGGGTCTGGCCGAGTGGCGCGTATTCACCGTCGATGATCCAGGTGTCTTTGCTGCCGCCACCCTGAGACGAGTTGACGACGAGCGAACCCTTCGGCAACGCGACCCGAGTGAGCCCACCGGGAGTGACGTAGCTGTACTTGCCGGTGAGGATGAACGGCCGCAGATCGACGTGGCGTGGTTCCAATCCGCCCTCCACCAGGGTTGGCACCGTGGACAGCGACAGAATTGGCTGGGCGACGAACCCGCGTGGGTCGGCGATGATCGCGGCCGCCGCCTCGTCGAGCTGTTCTTTCGTGGCGTGGCTACCGATGACGATGCCGTAGCCGCCGCTTTCGTTGGCCGGCTTCACGACGAGGTCGCCGATGTTGTCCAGCACGAACTTCCGCTCGTCTTCATACATGGTGCGATAGGTCGGGACGTTGGCGAGCAGCGGTTCCTCACCCAGGTAGTAGCGGATGATGTCTGGCACCCATGCGTAGACGACCTTGTCGTCAGCCACCCCAGCACCGGGAGCGTTGGCGAGACCGACGTTGCCAGCACGCCAAGCCCGCATGAGGCCCGGCACACCGAGCATCGAGTCGGGGAGGAACACCTCTGGGTCGAGAAACAGATCGTCGATTCGACGGTAGATCACATGAACCCGCTCGGGGCCGTGGATCGTTTTCATGTAGACGCATTCGTCGGTGTCGACGAACAGGTCGGCCCCCTCAACAAGGTCGGCTCCCATGCGCTCGGCCAGGAACGAGTGCTCGAAGTAGGCCGAGTTGAAAATGCCGGGCGTGAGCACCGCAACCCGTGGCTCGGTGATGCCTTCTGGAGCGAGCGCGGTGAGCAGCCGGTTGAGCTCGTCGGTGTACCCGTCGACCGGCCGGATTCGTTGGCGTTCGAAGAGTTCACCGAACGCGCGCTTGGCCACACCGCGGTTCTCGATGACATAACTCACGCCCGACGGCACACGCAGATTGTCTTCGAGCACGTACATCTGGCCGTCGTCGTCGCGCACCAGATCGGTGCCAGAGATGTGGGCCCAGACGCCCAGCGGCGGCGTGATGCCGCGGCACCACGGCCGGTAGTTCACCGACGCCTCCAGCAACTCGGCCGGGAACACGCCGTCGGCGATGATCTTCTGGTCGTTGTACAGATCGTTGATGAAGTGGTTGATTGCCCACAGACGTTGTTGCAGGCCGAGCGAGATGAGGTCCCACTCCTTGCCTGCGATGACGCGTGGCACGATGTCGAACGGCCAGGCTCGATCGATGTTTTCGCCGTCGGTGTACACGGTGAAGGTGATGCCCATCGACAAGATGTCGAGTTCGGCGATGCGCTGGCGTTCCCTCAGTTCCGTCTCCCCAATACGAGAAATGAGGCGCATCAACGCCCGTGCCACCGCCCGTGGCTCACCGTCTTCGGTCAGCAGCTCGTCCATCTCCTCGGGAGGTTACGACATCGCCCGCGTAGACGTCATCTGGAGCAAAGGAAGTTCACACCGCCGATACATTCGCCGCGCTGCCGGCTGGTGCCTGAGCGAAGTAGTGCGGGGGCGATCGTCCCGTTCGTTGCAAGCACGCGGCAAGCGCTGCGCGAGGATCGTTGCTCATGAGCTACCGACCGATGACCGGCGACGAGTGGATGGCGTTCCTCGTGGCAGAACCTCGACCGGCGGTGCTCGCCACGACCCGTTCGGATGGCCGACCACACGCAGCGCCCATCTGGATCGATGTTGATCAAGGCGCAGTGTGGTTCAACACCGGCGCCGGGACGGTCAAGGGTCGCAACCTGGCGCGCACCGGTGTCGCGACGATTTGCGTCCAGGACGATCGGCCTCCGTTCTCCTTCGTGGTCGTGGAAGGCACCGTCGAGCTCATCGACGACCTCGATCTCGTTCGCGCGTGGGCGGCTCGACTCGGCGGCCGCTACATGGGTGCAGACCGCGCCGAGGAGTACGGCGCTCGCAATGGTGTGCCTGGCGAGTTGCTCGTGAAGCTCTCGCCCACCAAAGTCATCAGCGCCGTCGACGTCGCCGACTGATCGTCGGAGACACGCTCCGCGACCCGGCGTTTAGGGCGGAGGTGGACAGGATTCAGTTGACCCTTCTGGGACGGCACTGGGTGAGCCAAAATGGCCTCGCTGTCCGATCTGAACAAGTCATACAACGGCCTTGAACGCCACCGGTAGCACGTCGAACGCTCCGCTCTGGTCACGTGGTGAGACTGTCTGTGGAGTTGTGAAAGAGTTTGAGATGGCCGCCGATCATCATTCGTTTGAAGCGACTTCGCGTGTGGTGCTCGAGTCGCGGCAACTGTTCGATGGTCACAAGTTCATCGAACCCGCACGTGTCGCCCTTGCTGATGGTCTGGTCGCCGCCGTGGGGGCGGATGTCGCTGGGCCGACAACAGTGGATCTCGGTGATGTCACGGTGTTGCCTGGTGTCGTCGATTGTCATCAGCATCTGGTCTTCGACGGCGCAGGCACCCTCGAGGAACAGGTGGCTGGCCACACGGACGACGAACTCTTCGAACGCGCCTGGACGCAGGCGCGACGGGCGCTGCTAGGTGGCGTAACCACGCTTCGCGATTTGGGCGATCGCAACTTCGTCACGCTCGGGCTTCGGGGTGACATCGACCTTCCGACCATTCTGTGTTCAGGACCACCGATCACCACGGTCCAGGGACATTGCTGGTTCCTCGGAGGAGAATGCCAGGATCGCGATGCACTGCTTGCGGCAGTTCGAGAACGCGCTGAGCGTGGGTGTGACGTAGTGAAAGTCATGGCAACCGGAGGCGTCGGGACGCTGACCATGCCGCCGTGGCGGTCACAGTTCAACGCCGAAGACCTGCGCATGCTCGTCGAGGAATCGCATCGGCTCGGGCTCCCGGTCGCAGCGCACTGTCACGGTGAGCAAGGCATCTCCGACTCCATCGACGCTGGCGTGGACACGATCGAACACTGCACCTTTCTGAACCAGAACTTGGAGCCAAACCCCGACCCCGAGCTACTCGAACGGCTCGCCCGTTCAGGTATTCCGCTGTCGGCAACGTTCGGACGTTGCCCAGATGGGCCGCCTCCACCGCCCATGTTTCTGGCAGTAGAACCTGCGCTCCGGGCGGCGCACGCCGCTGTACGCGAACTCGGTGGAAAGATCGTCGTGGGAACCGACGCAGGCATCAGCCTCATCAAGCCCCATGACGTCGCGCCGCACGCCATCCACAACCTGATCGCGATCGGCATGACACCGGTCGAGGCGCTGACGGCAATGACATCAGGTGGAGCCGACGCGCTCGGCCTCCCAGGCAAGGGCCGCCTTTCTGCCGGGGCTGACGCCGACGTGATCGCAGTCGACGGCGATCCCCGCAGCGATCCAGGCGCTGTTGCACGAATCGTTCAGGTCTGGCGAGCAGGCGTCCCCGTCTCGGCCTAACCAGACCGTGTTCCTGGTCGACCGTCGTTGAACGCTCAGGCCAAGGGATCGGTCGGTCGGCCGGCACAGGATTGCCATGCGGCCGAGCGTCGCGATTGTGGCGAGGTCCGGACGGCACGAGGAGTGCAGTTCGATCCCAACGTTCGCGCCACGCTGGTCCGCCCATCCCACGATTCCTACCGATGTACCGCTTTTGTCCAGTGTCCGCTGTGTGAAGTCGGTCCTTCGACGGCGGGGACGCCCAGCGCATGTTCATCGGCCCGACCGTGAGTGACCGATGGTGGCTCGCCACAGTGGTCCAGGCGCATGCAGCGGCCTCCGTGCGTACGTCGAACTCCTGCATCCAACTGCCCCCCAAAGTGCCGTTGAACGGCAGTCTTGGTGATGTCGGCGACGTGCTGAATGGTCTCGGCGCATGGGACGTGAGGGTGACGGCTGTCGTGGGTTGACGCCGGCGGGAAGATTTGGGTGGCTGCCACGCAAGATTTCTCGGATTTCTTCGGATTTCTTGTGCCGTCACAAGACCGTGAAGCAACGCTGATGGTGCGCCAGATCAACGTGAGATTTGGGCGGCGGCGGGATCGTGTCGGTGCCGGTTTGTTTCGTCAGTAGCGACGCAAACATTGTTTGCAGTCAAGGTGACACCACACCACCCCTGAGCTGGGGTAACGCGTGTTCTCGGCAGTTGCCAATCGAACATATGTTGGGTAGTGTTTCGCGCATGTTCGAGGGGCCGAACACCACCACAAAAGGCGATCAGATCGTCGATCCCAGCGTCGATTCAACCGGCGCTGTTGATGACGGTGTTGACGGGCTGTTCGTGGAACTCCTCGACTCCTTCGTGGGTGTGCCGCCGGTCGAGTTGAACGCTGCTGTTGGTGAGTTGGAGCTGCGGCGTCGGGCGTTGGACGCGGAGACTGCTGCTGCGATTCATGTGGCTGAGATGTCGGGGTGCGTTCTCGGTTGATGGGCACCGATCCATGTCCGGGTTTCTCAAGGCGAAACTGAACTGGTCTGGTGAGCAAGCCGCACAATGGTTGAAGATCTCCCGATTCATCGCGATCCACACGTGTGTGGGTGATGCGTGGGCCGGCGGGTCGGATCGGGTTCGATCAAGTCCACGCCCTACAAACGTTTCATGCGAATCTGCGGGTCCGGCACGTCTTCGACCAGTTCCTCCCACTCCTGTTGTTGAACGCCGAACAGTTGTTGTTCAAACACTTCGAGATCACCGTCGCCAACGTGATCGCCCAAGCCGACGAAGACGGCGCCCATGTGGACCGGGACACCGCGGTCGAGCATCGCAACGCCCACGTCCTCGTCAACGGCACCGAGTTGGATGTGTCGGTGGTTGGTGGTGACCCTGTCACCGCGACTGAGATCGTCGCGATCTTCGACCTGGCCTGCCAGCAAGAGTTCGATGCTGACGTCGCCGCCCGCGCCGCAGAACATGGTGATGACGCCGTCAACCATCCGTTGCCGCGTACCGCTGGGCAGCGTCGTCATGATGCGTTCATCCGGATCTTCCGTGCCGGCGGCGCCGCCATCGCTCAGGATGCAAACGCGGGGCGGCAATCGATCGCGAAAGTCGTCGTGAATGTCATCATCGACGAAGACACGTTTCATCAGATCCTCGCCGATGCCAGGCTCGCACCGGCAGGGATGATCCGTGACGCGATCGGAGAACTCGTCGCCGACCCCACCGGCTTGGCCAACCGCAAGTGTGAGACCAGCAACGGTGTCCCGATTCACCCCCACGACGCCTTACGGGCCTTGTTCGATGGGTACGTGCGCCGTGTGGTGGTCGATGCGAACCGTGTCATCACCGACATGGGACGCGACAGCCGCCTGTTCACCGGATACGCCCGCCAAGCCGCCCTGCTGTTGGTCACACGATGCGATCATCCCGGATGCGACCTCCCCGCCGAGTTCTGTGACGTTGACCACAACATCGAATGGGCTGACGGTGGAAGAACCGACCAAAACAACGCACGACCACGATGTTCCACCCACAACCGGTTCAAATCCCGCAACAAATGGCAATCCAAACAAGCAACCAACGGATACCACTACACCATCCGACAAGACGGCACCATCGTCCTACCCATCGGCGCCCGACCACCAACCTTCCCCAACGAAACCGAACCAGCCGAACCAGCAGAAACAGGCCAGCCCGACAAACCTGCGCACGCCCGACCCAACCCTCAACGTCGACGGCACATGGCGCTGCCTCCACCTCGACCTCACCGACATCAGACAACACCCCGACGAAGTAGGCTCAACGCATCGCTGAACTGATCGCCGCCTGAACCGCGGCTGCGAAGCGACTGAGGATCCGTAGCCGAACGAGATGTAAGGGGGCCATCGCTACCGCGGTTCCTCCGACATTGCGAACCGCTACCGAAGGTGCGACAAGGCATTCTGGCTTACCGATCGTTTCAGCAGATTGGGTCGAAGGGCTCGTCCCAAGTGGGCGGTCGTTACTTGGTGGCGGAGGCGACTACCCGGTGGACGAAGTCGAGCTTTTCTACTACTCGTGGAGGGAGCACGAACGGGTACAGATCGGCTTGACCCAATGAGCGCGAGACACCGTTCAGTGCGAGGGTCAACACCAACCAGTCACGCACCACTGGAGCGATCGACAATTGCAGGTCGTTGCGTACCGCGGACGAACCCGCTGACAACGCCGGTTCGCCCACTTCGACGCCGAATGAGTGGGCCGTCGCCAGGCCGGCGTCGATGTGCAGGTAGTGCGCGAACGTTTCGGCCCAGTCTTCCCACGGGTGCATCGTGGCGTACTGGCTGACGTACGAGCCGGCCCAGTCCAAACCCGAACCTTGCTGACCGACACCATTCTGGTAGTGCCTGTTCAACGCCACGTCGTATGGCTCGCTCTCGTCGCCGAACAGCCGATGGAACTCGTTGATCCACCCGGCGTCGAGCACCAGCAAGGGCCAGTAGTAATGAGCGATCTCGTGACGAAGATGCCCCAACACCGTGCGATACGGCTCACCCAACTGTTGGCGAACGAACTCACGATGCGCGTCGTCTGACTCGGACAGATCGAGGGTGATGACGCCACCCTCGTGGCCGGTGGTGACGGCGCGCCGACGCGACGACAGGAACTCGAAGGTGACGCCGCGATGAGCATCGGTCGCACGATCGATGACCGGCAGCCCGAGCACCTGCAACTGATAGATCAGCCGCCGCTTCGCAGACTCGGCGTTCGCGAACGCCGCCATGGCCTCCAACTCTTTGTCGTTCGGGCGTACCGACGTGAGGCGGCAACTCACACAGAGCGCCTTCAGATCGTCGCTAGGGATCAACCAGTTGCAGCGCGCCGCAAGCTGATTTGCGCAACGCCGATACAGACCAGGCTCGCCGTCGGCCCGAACCAGCCCGCCATCGACCGACCGAAGCGCCACCACCGCCCCGGCTTCAGGGACATACGCAACCGGCGACCCGCAACCCGAGACACACCGAGTTGTCGAAGAACAGCAACTGCGCGCAGACCGAGCAGCGAAACGTTTCCAAGGCGCCAACCTAACCAAAGATCTGGGCGGCGGCTAAGCGCTGAGGAAGCGGCGCAGGTCGAGGGTGCGCGGGTACTCGCGTGGAACGCTGGAGGCAAGCCCATCGAGTTTGGCGATGTCGATATGGCCTGGCTCGTAGCCGGTTGCGGAGAAGCGGCTGGCCCTGCGGGCCTCGGCCGACGCGGCGTTGACCGGGAAGTCGTCGTACGACCGACCGCCGGGATGCGACACCTCGTACCGACATCCACCGAGCGCCCGCTCACTCCAGCGATCGATCACACTGAACACCAGCGGATCGTGCGCATCGATGGTGGGGTGCAACGCCGACCAGGGCGCCCACGCCTTGAAACGAACCCCGGCCACGGTGGTGCCCACCTGCGATGTTGGCTGCAACGGAACGGGAATGCCGTTGCAGGTGATGATGTGTCGGGCTGCGTTGATGCCGTCGACCCGCACTTGCAGTCGCTCCACCGAGGAGTCGACGTAGCGCGCAGTGCCTGAACCCGACACTTCTTCGCCGAGCACGTGCCACGGCTCGATCGCCCGGCGAACTTCCAACCGGAGGTCGGCGACTTCGACTTCGCCAACCAGCGGAAATCTGAACTCGAGGAACGGGTCGAGCCATGCGGTATCGAATGCAATTCCATGTGAGTTGAGGTCGGCAACGACGTCGTAGATATCAGCTCGAACAAACCACGGCAGGAGAAACCGGTCGTACAGATCGGTTCCCCAACGCACGAGCGGCGCCACGTACGGACGTTTCCCAAAACCGGGCGACCAGACTGCGTACCAACAGCGCCTGCACCAATGCCATCTGCGGATGAGGTGGCATCTCGAAGGCCCGAAGTTCGACGATGCCGAGCCGCCCGCGTTCACTGTCGGGGCTGAACAGCTTGTCGATGCAGAACTCCGATCGATGCGTGTTCCCGGTGAGGTCGACGAGCAGGTGGCGCAGCAATCGATCGACAATCCACGACGGCACTGCGGCCGCGCCATCTAACACCACCGTCAACAAGATCCTCGCCCGCGGCGAGTTCTGCTTGAGCGCGCAGCTCAGCGAACGCAATCTCGAGTTCGTACAGCGTGTCTGCACGGCCCTCGTCTACCCGGGGCGCCTGGCTGGTGGGCCCGATGAACTGCCCGGAGAACAGATATGACAGCGACGGATGGTGCTGCCAGTACGTGATCATGCTCATCAGCAAGTCGGGCGGCGAAGCATCGGGCTTTCGGCGGGGGTGCGGCCTCCGAGGGTGACGTGATTGCCGCCGCCGGTGCCAGTGTGAGCACCGTCGAGCGCGAACTTCTCGGTGCCAAGGCGCGCCAAGCGAGCCTCCTCGTGCACGGTTTCAACGACCGAACACATTTCAGCCCAACTCGATGTGGGCTGCACGTTCACCTCGATCACACCCGGATCAGGCGTGACGGTGAGGGAACCCAGCCGAGCATCGTGGGGCAGCGAATAGCCCTGCACGACGATGGGGCAGTTCAGCTCGGCCGCAACCGCTTCAAGCACGTTGAGCACGACCACCGCGTCGTCAGCTGAATCGAGCGGCGGCAGAAACACCTCGACGTTTCCGTTGCGAACCTCGAACCCGAGCGACGTCGGAGCAGCCAGATGGCGCTCCACCAGAACTGCCGGTTCGGCGGGGAGCTCACCTGGTTCGGCAACTCGTCGCGGGGTTCGAACTCGGAGCGTTCGTAGGTGTCTGGAAAGGGCGACCACATCAAGGAGTCGAGTGGCATGCGCAGCCCGATCGGCGAATCGCCGGGAATCAAGAAGAGCTGACCACGCCGGAGCTCCCAGTTGGTGGTGCACCAACGCGGGCGACCTTCGTGGTGACCACGGTGCAGCGGCAAGAGGTATCCGGTTGGTTCGGCGGCGCCGGAGAGTCGCTCGATCAGCGCGGCGCGAGCGTCGGGTGTCGCGGCGTCGTCACTCGTTGCTTCCGCCTCGGGCGGATCGCCATCGGGCAAACGAGATTCACGCCAAGCGAGATCGATCGGATCTTCGAACGCCGCCACCGCTGCATCTGGCGCCAACCCGAACTTGTCGGCAACGGCGGTCGCGAATGCCTGGGCATCGGCGATGGTTGCCGTACCCGTAACGGCTGGCACGGCGAGTAGGTCAGGGCGAGCCCAGAGCGGCTGCCCGTCGTTGCGCCAAACGATGTCGATGCGCCACCGCGGAAGCGGTTCGCCCGGGTACCACTTTCCTTGTCCGTGTTGCAGTAGACCACCCGCGCCAAACCGGTCGCGGAGACGCTCTGACAACTCGTGTGCCAATTTGCGTTTCGCTGGCGAGTCAGCGCTGATGTTCCATTCGGCGCCCTCCATGTCGTCGATCGAGACGAAGGTCGGTTCGCCGCCCATGGTGAGCCGCACGTCGCCCGCATCGAGCTGCTTGTCGACGGTCATGCCCAGCTGATCGATCGCAGACCACTGTTCTGGTGTGTACGGCAACGTCACTCGAGGGTCTTCGCGAATGCGCTGCACCACGTTCGAGAAACTGAAGGTGGTGTTTGCCGGGCCAATCGCCCCGGTGACCGGGGCGGCGCTCGCCGGGTGCGGCGTGCAGGCCAGCGGAATGTGGCCCTCACCAGCAAACAGCCCGGAGGTCGGGTCGAGGCCGATCCAACCGGCACCAGGCACGTACACCTCGGCCCACGCGTGGAGATCGGTGAAGTCTGCTGCCGGCCCGTCGGCCCCATCGAGTGCTGCCTTGTCTGCGGTGAGCTGCACGAGGTAGCCCGACACGAACCTGGCCGCGAGCCCTAAACGCCGAAGCGCTTCTACCAGCAGCCAACCGGTGTCGCGGCATGAGCCGATGGCACGCGTCAACGTCTCGTCGGGCGACTGAACGCCGGGTTCCATTCGCACCGAATACTCGATGTCCTGTGATATAGCCGCTGGTTGATCGCCACGAGGAAGTCGGCGATGCCGATGGTTCCTTTGCCGTTCTTGATGCCACGATCGACATCGGCGATCCACTTGTCGAGCTGAGGTTCCGTCGCGGTGGATGGCCTCAGAGTAGGGCTCGAGGTCGCTCGCCAACTGCGGTTCGTAGCTGAAACCGTAGAACTCCGCTGACTCTTCAACGAAGAAGTCGAACGGGTTGATGACGGTGAGGTCGGCCACCAGAGTCGACGGTGATATCGAGCAGTGTTCGATGGCTCGGGAAACACCAGCCGAGCCATGTAGTTACCGAACGGGTCTTGCTGCCAGTTGATGAAGTGATTCTCGGGTGCGACCGTGAGGCTGTACGACAAGATCGGCGTCCGACTGTGGGGCGCCGGGCGCAGCCTCAACACATGCGGGTGCAAGGTCGTGGCGCGGTCGAACTGGTACGTCGTGCGATGTTCGATGCCGATGTGAATGCCCATGTGTCCCGGACCTTACCCGCGGTCGAAGGGCGGTTCGCTGAACGTCGGCGCGAATCTCCCAACAAGCAGAAGTTCACATGCTCGAAACGTCGGAGCCAGCCCAGGTAGCCGCGTTCACAACGCTGTGGAGTAGCCACCGTTCAACGGGATGGTTTGCCCGGTGATCCAACTCGCTTGAGCACTGACCAAGTAGCCCACCAACGCGGCAACGTCATCAGGCAGCCCCGGCCGACGAACGGGATAACCGCGCAACCGGGCGGCGGCATCGGCATCGCTGATGTTCGACCACAGACCCTCGGTCAACGGCGTGCGCATCGTGCCCAGCGAAATGCAGTTCGCCGTGATGCCGTAGCGACCCACCTCCTTCGACACGCTACGGGTCAGATCCGGCCGCTCCGGCCTTGGCCGCCGCATACGACAGCCATGTTCGGCTCTCCAACCCGAGCGGAGTCGGAAATGACGGTGACGACTCGCCCCCAGCCACCTGAAATCATCGACGGCAATGCCCCACGAACGCAGTTCATCACGCCGTACAAGTTGACCTGGAGGAACGGCTCCCAATCGGCTGGCGATGTTTGCGCGAACGGCACCATGCCGGTCCAGTTGTCACCACCGGCATTGCCAGCATTGTTCACCAGGATGTCGACACCCCCGAGTTCGTCGATCGCTGTCATCACCGCCTGGAAGTCTGTGACCGAGAATGGTGCTGCCACGGCGTCTCCGCCGAGCTCGCGAATGGATGCCGCCTGCGTTTCTGCACGGTCGGGTACGAGATCGTTGACCGCAACGGTGGCGCCGGCTGCGGCCAACCAGGTCGCAATCGCCGAACCGATTCCCTGCCCAGCACCCGTGATCAAGGCACGTCGACCGGAGAGATCGACGTGTGCAGGGTTGGAGATGTCGTCGCCGATCGTCATGCATCCATTGTCGCCGAGCGCCGAAGGGAGCCACGAATCGATGACCTCGCCAGCCACCAAGCGATGGTGCCAAGGGCGACGCCCGCGAACAGCAAGAACCACGCGCCGGGCCACGACCCGGGCCACTGCCCACGATGCTGCCGAGCGAGCCCTGCCAGCACTCCCCCCTCGTTCATGGCTGGCTCGGCCAACCGACTGATGGCGAATCCGGCGACGATCGAACCGACCGGATCGAGCGAGCGACCGATTGCACCACGGACACCGAACACACGACCCTGGATCTCACTCGGCACGCGCTCGTGGAACATCGTCGCTGATGTCGCGTTCACCATGGGTATTCCCACGACAGCGATGATCCCTCCGAGCATCACGATGACAAACGACGGCCGTGAAGCAGCGACGATGCATCCGAGAGCAGTGAGGCCAATCCCCACGGCGAAGACCATCACCCGGTCGTCGGGAACACCTCGTTTGGCGGCAATCAGCGAGCCGAAGATCGCCGCACCACCAACTGCGGCGATGACGATGCCCGACTTGGCAGCACCACCGAGTTCGGCGGCGAGCGCGAGCAGCGACACGCTGAACATCGACAGGCAGAAGTTGGTCACCGCTCCTGCACACATCAAGCACCAGCAGCGGGCGACCGTCGGTCCGTAGCCAGGTCGGTTGCACTCCCGCCATCCTCGGCTGGCTGCAGTTCGAGCCGAATGAGCGTGATCGTTGTCGAAGCGAACCGCGGCGACGGTGATCACCGCAGCGGCGAACGTCGCCAGGTCCACCAACAGCACTGCGCGAATCCCCCACCACGCCACCAGCGGTGTCGCGATGACCGGTCCGGCGACCATGGCGAGCGCCGGACCCAACTGCGACAACCCGTTTGCCCGATCGATCGAATCACGGTCGACCAAGAGTGGCACTGCCGCTTGCGCAGCCGGGTTCTGGAACGCCGAGCCGACGCCACCGATGAAGACGGCAACGGCCAAGTGCCACATCTCCAGCGCTCCCGCAAGCGAGAGGGCGAGCGCAATCGCAGGCCCAGCCGCAGCGACGCAGTCGCCGATGATCATCATTCGTCGCCGTGAGACCCGATCGACCAGCGGCATGAACGGGCCAGCCAACGCGAATGGTGCAGCAGCCAACGCACTCAACACGCCCAGCCATGCTGCGCTGTCGGTCTGCAGAAACACATACACCGCAAGGCCGATGCCTGCCACTGAGCTGCCGATGGCTGAAGCTGTTTGCCCGAACCAGACGATGAGAAATCGCGATCCCAGCGGCGGTGGCCCGGAGGGTGCTTCCTGCTCCGACAGTTCTGCATTCCACACTCTCACTTCAGCAGTTCACTCGTCATGGAGGCTTATTCAAACAGACTGAATAAGCATGTTCAAGTCGTTTGAATAAATATTCAAAGCTGGCTGAACATAGACGGCCCCTGCTATGCTTGTCCGACATGACGCTCCGACACTGCTGAGTGGGACGTGGTTGAAGGTTTCATGCAGGCTGCCAGCACTGGAACTCGAAGATCTCGACCTGCTCGCCGAAATCACGCACCCGATTCGCGGGCGAATCGTGCGCAATCTCGACTCTCCCCGATCCGCAGCCGAACTCGCCGAGCTGCTCGACGCACCGATCACCAGGCTGTACCACCACATCAACCGTCTCGAGCAAGCCGGCCTGATCGCTGTGCAAGCGACACGACGTGTGGGCGCAGCCACACAACACCGCTATCAGGTGGTTGCCAAGTCGTTCACGCTGGCCAGCCATCTGTACGACGAACTCGACGGCAGCGAACTGGCACAGGCGCTCGGGTCATTGTTCGACGTCGCCAAGATCCGGCTGCAACAGGTGCTTCGAGAATCGGCCCCGTCACGAACGGCCCAACGAGGATGAGGCACTCGCTGTCGCTCGGCGAACTCCACATCAGCGCAGAGCTTGGGGCCGAACTGATCACCAGCCTGCGCTCGTTGATCGATGAGTTCGCCGAGCAATCGAACCGCGCTGAGGGCAACCCCCGACGTTTACGCTGTTCGTCGCCGCGTTCCCCGAACGACCACAGCCCGAGCTAGCAGCGACAGTTCACTACTCCGCGCCTCTTGGGTTCCTTCGGCAGCCCGAGCAGTCGCTCGCCGACGATGTTGCGCTGAATTTGGCTGGTGCCACCCCAAATCGTCTCGGAGCGGGAAAAGAAGAACGCCGACATCATGGGGCTCACCGGGTACCCCGGCACGCTGCTTGTCTCGCACCGACCCGGGCCACGAACCTGATTCGGGGCCCGCATCGATGAGCATTGCGTCGGCGCCCTGAATGTCGAGGGCCAACTTCATCGCGTTTTGGTGCATCTCCGACCAGAACAGTTTGTTGGTCACGCTGAGGGCGGCGGTTCCCATGTCTTTCTTGCCGGTGACCGTGGCGGTGAGGCCGCGCAGACCGTTGTACTTCAAGATCTGAATCTTGGTGTAGTACGTCATCAGCCGCTGACGGATGTCGTCATCATGGATTTTGCCGTTGGCCTGCGCGGCCTCGAGCATGAGGGCGAACTCGGCTTCGAAACGGCGGTGCCCGGTGGTGGCCGACTGTCCGCGCTCGAACCCCAGCGTGGTGTTGGTGACCTTCCAGCCGTTGTTGATGCCGCCGACGACATTGTCTTTCGGGGCTCGTGCGTTGGTGAAGAACACTTCGCAGAACTCGGCGGTGCCGTCTGGCTGGGTGATGCCCCGAACCTCGATTCCCTCTTGGCGCATGGGTACGAGGATGTATGAGATGCCAGCGTGCTTGGGCGCGTGCGGGTCGGTGCGGGTGAGCAGGAAGCAGTAGTCGGCGTGGTGGCCCTGCGTGGTCCACACCTTCTGGCCGTTGATCACCCATTCGTCGCCGTCGAGGACGGCCGTGGTCTTCAGGCTCGCAAGATCGGAACCCGAGTTGGGCTCCGAAAACCCCTGGCACCACCGTGTCTTCCCCTGGAGAATGCCCGGAAGGAACTCCTTCTTCTGCTCTTCGGTGCCCCACTGCAGAAGCGTCGGACCCACGAGCGTGTCACCGAAGAAGTCGCCGCGCATGGGCGCCTTCGCTCGGGCGAACTCTTCTGCAAGAGCGACACCCTGCATGGTGGTGAGGCCCTTGCCGCCGTACTCGGTTGGCCACGTGGCACAGATCCAACCGCCCTCGAACAGCTTCTTCGGCCACTCGGCGTTGAACTTGTTGCGCTCGGCGTCTGTCATCTCAAAACCATCGTCGAACCAACCGGCTGGCAGATTCGCTTCCAGCCAGGCGCGAATCTCGACACGAAAGTCTTCGGCTTCGGTGGAGTACGTGAGGTCCATGAGACCATTCTTGCCAGACGACTTGACCCGCCGGTCAAGTCAGCGTGACTCCGACGTGGACCAGACACACCGTGCGTTCACAGGCTGTTTACATGTTCGAACAGCCGCGACACGCCCAGGGAGTGCAATGAGATGCGTGACACGGCCCGCTCCTGCGAATCCAATCGGGCTCCGTGTCGATGATGCCGGTGCCGATGATGTCGGCGCACGTGACATCGTTGACGACGGGACGCCGGATTCTCACCCCCTCGAGCATCTGACGCCGCAAGAGCGGGCCGTGTACGAAGTCTTGGCTGCAAACACCGGTCGAGTGCTCAGCCGCGCCGAACTGGCCAGGCGAGCCGGCATCGCCGACCTGAGCGCGCGGCGGTGCGATTCGCTCATCGTCGGGATCCGGCGAAATGTCGGCACCGATCGAGTGCTCACGGTTCGCCGAAGAGGTTGGATGCTTGTCGCTTGAAGGTCGAGCTGCTTGCCAACCATTCCTGACACAACTCGTCCCAAACCCCCCGTGGGACGAGCGTCGCCGCCGTGGACGCCGTAAGGCGCCACGGCGGTGAAGCTCGGAGACCGAGGTCAATCGCCTCGTTCGTATCCGCACCGGCGAGGAAGGGGCTGACGCCGTCTAGATCACGTCTAGTCAACGTCTGCCGTTCGTCTCGCGACGGAGACCTCGCCGATTGCGGGGTAGGGGCATTCCCGGGTCACCTCAGTGTGACCCGGGAATGTTTGTTTTCCGGTGTTGTCAGCGGGTGCCGGATTGCAGGTGAGCGCGACGCTGCTTGCGATTCGGCTGCTTGCCTGCCGGCTTAGCGCTGGGCTTTGCAGCACTCGTCCTGGCGGCTGGCGAAGCACTACGAGAGCGCTCGCTTGACGGCTTGCCGTACCGATTGTTCTCCGGCCGAGCGGGGCGCGCTCCCGACGGGCGAGCTTCGCTGCGACGGGCATCGCGCGCCGGCTTCACCGCCGGCGTCGCCGGCAACGTTGCGGTCGCGCGGTCGAACGCGGGAACTCGCGACGTTGACGCTGCTGGCCGTCACGACCACTACCGGCGCCGCTGCTCTCGCGACGTTCACCGCTGCCGTCGGAGCGGCCTTCGCGGCGAGGCATCTTTGCCACCGGGCGCTCGGCCGGTGCCGGAGCTGGCGGAGCCAGCATGCGGCCGGTGCCGTAGTTGGCGGCGGCGATTGCTTCAACGTTCGGAGCACTGATGTCGCCATCGAGGCCGACGAGACGCATCATCTTCCGGGCGTCTTTCAGCTGGTCGGATGCGAGCATCGAAATGACCAAACCATTCGCACCGGCGCGGGCAGTACGGCCCGAACGGTGCGTGTAGTCCTTGTGGTCTGCCGGCGGGTCGTAATGGATGACCGACGCAACACCATCGACGTGAATGCCGCGGGCCGCAACATCTGTCGCAACGAGCGCATGCACCCGCGCCTTGGTGAAGTTGTCGAGCGCACGGTTGCGCTGACTCTGGCTGAGACCACCATGAATGGGTGCGGCTTCAATGCCGAGACGGCCGAGTTGCTTTGCCAGACGATCGGCACCGTGACGTGTGCGGGTGAAGATGATCGATGGCCACGCAACCTTCACGACTTCTGCGATGAGGTCGTTGCGGTCGTTCTTGTCGAGCTTCCAGAACACGTGGTCGGCCGCCTTGATGTCGGGAGTTGCCTCGCCGACTTCGTGGCGAACCGGGTTGCGCTGGTAATGCTTGGTCAGGTTGGCGATGTCGCCATCGAGTGTGGCTGAGAACAGCACGGTCTGACGATCTTTCGACGTTTGGTCGAGCAACCGCTTCACCGACGGCATGAAGCCCATGTCGGCCATACGGTCTGCTTCGTCGAGCACCACGAAGCGCACTGCAGACAGGCTGACGTCGCGGCGCTCGATGAGGTCTTCGAGACGACCGGGGCACGCAACGAGTACGTCGATGCCGCGGCGCAGTGCCGAGATCTGGCCGCCGTAGCCCACTCCGCCGTACACGGCGTCGATGCGCAGGCTTCCAGAGAACGAACGAATCTCGGTGGCGATCTGCTCGGCGAGCTCACGGGTTGGAGCGAGGATCAAAGCCGACGGCTTGCGGGGCTCGCTTCGACCGTGTTCGTGCAGGTTGGCGATGAGTGGTACGCCGAAAGCGAGGGTCTTGCCTGAGCCGGTGGGCGCACGGCCGCAGACATCGCGGCCGGCCAACGCGTCGGCGATGGTGACGGCTTGGATTTCGAACGGCTCGGTGATACCCCGGCGCGCCAAGCGCGTCGGAGATGAAGGACGGGACGCCGAGTTCGGCGAACGTGATTCCGGACGTGCCGATTTCGGGCGTCTCGGTAGAGGTGAGTGACATGGTCGAGGACCAAATGCTTTCTTGACCGCGCTACTGAGCGGCCATTCAGTGGGTTCGGGGGAATGTGTTGTGGTTCACGTTGACAAGAAGAACCACATCCGTCTGCGAACCCACCGGAAGTTTTCACGTCCAGCGAAGCGGCTACCCTACCTGCGGTCGCAACCTTTTGTTCGGGATGTGACCGACGCCACCGTCGAAACGTGCCGCGCTCGCCGATTCGCGCCATGATGGGGGCCGACAAACGCAATCCTCTGGGGAATCATCATGAAACTCATCACCGCCATCATCAAGCCGTTCAAACTCGACGAAGTGAAAGACGCTCTCAAGGCG
Organism: uncultured Actinomycetota bacterium; assembly: GCA_963738275.1. Lineage (GTDB taxonomy): Bacteria > Actinomycetota > Acidimicrobiia > Acidimicrobiales > Ilumatobacteraceae > Ilumatobacter. Next base: position 55,419 of record CAVTVY010000011.1, on the reverse strand, counting down.
GCCGGCGTCATGGGTATCACGAGTACCGAAGTGCGTGGATTTGGTCGTCAGGGCGGCCACACCGAAACGTACCGAGGCGCCGAGTACAAGATCGACTTCGTACCCAAGGTACGCATCGAGATCGTCATCGACGACGACCGTGCCGACGAGGCCGTCGACATCATCGTGAAATCTGCGTCGAGCGGCAAGATCGGCGACGGCAAGATCTGGGTCACCGACGTCGGGCGCATCGTGCGTATTCGTACTGGCGAAGAGGGCGCCGACGCCATCTAGCCATTAGTTTCTTTACATGACCGATACTGCGGCACCACCGGCCAAACCAGCGCGTTGGACCGCCCAGTGGAAAGAGCTGTACGCCGAAGTCATCACGACCGGGTTGTGCACCGGGTGCGCCGGATGTGTGGTGACATGTCCTCATGATGTGATCGGGTACGAGCACGAAGAGGGCAAGTACATCCCGTTCCATCTCGAGGAGGAACTGGGTCTCGACAACTGCATCCACGGCGAGAAGGGCTGCACCACCTGCACCCGTGCTTGCCCACGTTTCCAGGCGTGGGAGCCGTCAGCAGACATGCACCTGTTCGGGCGGGTGCGTGAACCCGACGAGATGGCCGGCATCTGGCGCCAGCTCTATCTCACCCGGGCGTCTGACGACATGGTGCACCAGATGGGTCAAGACGGCGGCCTCGTGTCGGCCATGCTCATCTGGCTTCGCGAACACGACTACATCGATGGCGCGTTGGTGTCGGGTGTCGAAGAAGACGATGCGTGGAAGGCCAAGCCGGCAGTCGTGGTGACGAAAGAAGAGATCCTCGCCACCGCCGGCTCGCGCTACACCTACTGTGCGAACCCGCTGGCGTTACCAGAAGCCAAAGAGCGCGGGCTCGAGCGGTTGGCTCTCGTGGGCATGGGTTGCCAAACGTCGTCGCCGCCCACCATGTGGGACCGCAAGGCTGGCAAGGTCTCCAAGCCGTTCCAGTTCAACATCGGTTTGCTGTGCTCGAAGACGTTCGACGACGCGATCTTCCCCGAGCTGTTCGAAGCGAAATACGGCCTTGCCAAGCAAGACATGGTGAAGATGAACATCAAGGGCGTCTTCCAGATCTGGATGAAAGATGGCTCGTACCACGAGATCGACCTGAAGGAATGCCACGCCTGGACCCGGACGGGCTGCAAGCACTGCCCCGACTTCGCCGCCGAGCACGCCGACATCTCCACCGGCGGCATCGGCGAAGACAACGACTGGACGCTCACGATCGTGCGCACCGAGTTGGGTGAGGAACTCATCGAGCGCATGATCGCCGATGGAACGATCATCGCCCGCCCCGCTCAGACCGACGAGACCGCCATGCGATTGCTGCGATTGCTGTCGATCGTCAGCCGTCGCCGCTGGCCCGAGTCGGCGGACCCCAACCCAGCCATCGGCGTACCACCCCCCAAGAAAAAGGCCCCTGCCTGACCAACCGCTGGGGGTCGAGCACCCAGCGATCGAATTCCAGTCCTTGGGTCGGCTGCCGCGGTGGCCCTTGTAGCCGCCCGATTCGTTGTCGCGGCGGGGCGGGCGTTGATCGTTGTTGTCTACGAAGCGGCGGGCTTCGGCGTCTTTGCCTCGTACCTGGGCTTTGCGCATCTTGCGCACGACGTCATCGACTGAAATCTCTGGCACACCGACGACGGAATAGAAGTCAGCAATACGAATCGGGCCGATGTCGCTGCCCGGAAGGCCGCTTTCGTTTGCGATCGCACCTACCAGGTCGCCTGGGCGAACGCCGGCTTTACGACCGACGTTGATGTAGACGTAACCGGTTTCGCTGGCCGACCGGTGCTGCCGCCCGCCGCCATCACCCTTGTCGTATTTGTTACCGCGCTCGCGGTCGAACTTGCCGCTCTTGTCGAACTTGTCGCTCTTGTCGAACTTGCCGCGATCGATTGCCACGGTCGCCCATGTCGGGAATGTCGGGCTCGTCGAGGGTCGCGCCACGCGCCTCGTGCACGAGCTTGATCGCGGCCAACGCGATCTGGCGCGGGTCTTCTCCAGCGAATGCATTGAACACGTCGTAGTAATCGTCGAGGTCGTCGCTGGCCATCGCTTCTGCGAGCGCTTCGGTGGTGAGTTCGATCTGTTTGGTGCGCAGGTCGGCCACGGTGGGCACCTTGCCTACTGCGATCGACGCTCCCATGAGTCGTTCGATGTTGCCGATCTGGCGACGCTCGCGGGGTTCGGCAAGCGTGATCGCAACGCCCTCGCGACCGGCGCGGCCGACGCGACCGATGCGGTGCACGTAGCTTTCGGCTGCCGCAGGAACGTCGAAGTTCACCACGTGCGACAGCGTGTCGACGTCGAGTCCGCGTGCTGCGACATCGGTGGCGATGAGCAGTTCGGCCGTGCCGTCACGTAGTCGCGCCATCACCCGGTCTCGCTGTGTTTGGTCCATGCCACCGTGCAATGCTTCAGCGCGATACCCACGGCCATTCATAGTGACCGTGAGCTCATCGACTTCGTGGCGGGTGCGACAGAACACGATGGTCGACGTGGGCGACTCGATGTCGAGCACACGACCCAGAGCAGACGACTTGTGGGCGCGCTGCACGAAGTACACGGTTTGGCGGATGAGGCCCTTACCTGACTCGGTCTGGCCAGAGCCGATCTCGATACGCAATGGGTTGCGTTGATACTTCCGGGCAATTCCGATGATTCGTTTCGGCATCGTGGCCGAGAACAGCACCGTTTGGCGGGTCTCGGGAGTGGCCTCGAGGATCGCCTCGATGTCTTCGGAGAAACCCATGTCGAGCATTTCGTCGGCCTCGTCGAGCACGACGGTGCTGATCTGGTCGAGGTCGAGCGAACCACGCTTGATGTGGTCGTGCGCTCGGCCGGGTGTGGCGACGATCACGTGGACACCACGTTCGAGCTCTTTGAACTGGCGAAAGATCGGCTGGCCGCCGAACACTGGCAACACTTTGATGCCGAAACCGCTGCCGTACTTGAACATCGCCTCGCTCACCTGCACGGCGAGCTCGCGGGTGGGCACGAGCACCAAAGCAGTCGGGACGGCAGGAGCGTTCTTGCCGATCGCATCGAGGATGGGCAGCGCGAAGGCGGCGGTCTTGCCGGTACCGGTAGCGGCCTGACCAAGGAGGTCTCGACCCTGCAACAGGACGGGAATCGCCTCACGCTGAATCGGTGTGGGCTCCTCGTATCCGAGCCTCTCGAGCGCCCCGAGAATCTCTGGGCTCAGACCAAGCGCCGCGAAACCAACCGGCTCGTCGTCGACAACGGCGACATTCTCGTACTCGTCGTGCGGGTTGCCGTCGTCGATCATGGCCCCCATTCTCGCGGGAAACGGGCCGAACCGTGCGAGCGGCGATTCAGCCTGCAGTCTGGCAGGCTGTCAACGCTGCTTCGAATGCGTCCATTGCAGCGATTGCTTCTGCGTCGCCATTGTCTGCTGCTTCGGCAATCTGGTCGAGTTCGTCGTCGGTGAACGTGTCGACTTCAGCAAGCATGCACGCTTCGACCGCGGCGCTGAGGTTGAGCGACTCGATGACCTCGATCGCCAGCTCGTTTGCTGGAGGCGCCGACGCACCGCACGCAGCGAGCACACCGGTAGACAGGATTACAGCAGCGAGAACAGAGCGCACTTTCACAGTGATGGGAGGCTATCGGCAGCACGGGCGCTCGCTGCCTTGACGATTCAGTCGATGTCGAACTTGACGCCTTGGGCGAGCGGAAGTGACGACGAGTAGTTCACCGTGTTCGTGGCGCGGCGCATGTAGCCCTTCCATGCATCTGAGCCCGACTCGCGTCCGCCGCCGGTTTCCTTCTCGCCACCGAACGCGCCACCGATCTCGGCTCCCGACGGACCGATGTTGATGTTGGCGATGCCGCAATCACTGCCAGACGCCGACACGAATCGTTCGGCTTCCCGAAGGTCGTTGGTGAATATCGACGACGCCAGGCCTTGTGGCACGCCGTTGTGGATGGCGATTGCTTCGTCGAGATCGTCGTAGGACAACGGCATACAGAATTGGTGCGAACGTTTCGGTGCGAACAATCTCGGTTTGGCCAGGCATGGCCACCAGAGCCGGCGCGGCGTAGTACGCGTCCGGTGCGGTATCGGCGAGCGCACGGCCACCTCCAGCGAGCACTGTGCCGCCGTCGCCGGCGGCTGTTGTCAGAGCAGACTGCATGCGGCTGAAGGCGCCGCCGTCGATGAGCGGACCAACCAAGGTGCCGTCGACAAGCGGGTTGCCGATGGGCAGCGTGTTGTACGCCTTGGCGACACGCTCCAGCAGCTGGTCGTGGATCGACTGATGAACGATCAACCGTCGCAGCGAGGTGCACCGCTGACCGGCTGTGCCGGCAGCCGAAAAGACGATGCCGCGCACCGCGAGATCCAGATTCGCCGTGGGCGCTACGACCGCCGCGTTGTTGCCACCGAGTTCCAGAATCGACCGACCGAAGCGGCTGGCAACCACCGGAGCAACCTTGCGACCCATGGCGGTGGATCCCGTTGCGGACACCACCGGCACCGCCTCGTGCGCCACCAACGCGGCACCGACGTCGGCGCCGCCAAGCAACAACTCATGCAGTCCATCTGGCGCGCCCACATCTGCTATTGCGATGCGCAACAGTGCATCGCACGCGAACAGCAGTGAGCGGCGTCTTGTCGCTCGGCTTCCAGATGACCGAGTCACCACACACCAACGCGAGCGCTGCGTTCCACGACCACACAGCGACCGGAAAGTTGAATGCGGAAATGATGGCTACGGGTCCGATGGGGTGCCACGACTCCATCAGACGATGGCCGGGCCGTTCCGATGCAATGGTGAGACCGTGCAGCTGTCGCGACAGCCCGACAGCGAACTCGCAGATGTCGATCATCTCTTGTACTTCGCCCAGCCCCTCCGAGCGGATCTTCCCTGCTTCGATGGAGACGAGCTCGCCGAGGTCGTCTCGATGTTCACGCAGCAATTCGCCGAGGCGACGGACAAGGCGCGCCGCGAACCGGGCCTGGGGTGTCGCGCCACTTCATGAACGCAGCGACCGATCGTTCGACTGCAGCATCCACCCCAGCCGCGTCAGTGCCGCAGCCCGCCGTTCCAAGCGACCCACCGTTGATTGGGCTACGGGCCAGCTGGTCGCCGACGAGACGTTCCATGTCGACACCGAGCGACCGAAGGAGCAGCGCTGTTCGCGCATTCAGATCTGATGCGGAGGGCAGCGTGCTCATCGTGCGATCTCTGCGCACGCATCCGCGAAGATTGAAACGGCAGCGTCAGCTTGCTCGGCGGTAACCACAAGCGGTGGCGCCATGCGGATTGCCCGCTGGCCACACGTGAGCACCAGCAGGCCGCGCCGGAAGCACGCTGCTTCGAGCGCCTCGGCGGTGTCGTGATCGAGAACGTCGATGCCGATCATCAGCCCACGGCCGCGGACCGCCGTGATCAGGGGCCGAGTCGATTGCAACTGTCGCAGCGCCTGCATCATTCGATCACCCATGGTGCTGGCGTTCGCAGCGAGGCCGTTCTCGACGAGGTCGAGCGTTGCGACCGCAGCGGCGCACGCAACCGGGTTACCACCGAACGTGGAACCGTGGCGGCCGGGGCCCCACCGCATGATGTCGCCGCGTGCGATGAGTGCTGAGATCGGTAGCCCGCTGGCGAGACCCTTGCCGGCTGTGATGATGTCGGGCACCACGTCGTCATGCTCGATCGCCCACATCTTGCCGGTACGGCCGATGCCGGACTGCACTTCATCTGCCACGAGCAGAATCCCGTGTCGGTCGCACAGATCTCGCAGCTTCGCCAGCCATCCGGCCGGTGGCACGATGTAGCCACCCTCACCCTGGATGGGCTCGACGAAGATCGCAGCTACGTCTTGCGGTTCGGTCACCCGGGCGAACAACACCTGCTCGATGTACTCGGCCCCGTCGAAGCCGTTGTTGTCGCCCGCGAACGGGGCGTGATAGCTGCCGGGCGTGACGATACCGAAGCTGCTGCGGTACTTCGCTTTGGAAGCTGTGAGCGACAGGCTGCCGAGCGAGCGGCCGTGGAAGGCACCATAGAACGCAATGACGTTGGGGCGGCCGGTGTGGTGCCGTGCAAGTTTGAGCGCGCCTTCCACTGCCTCGGTACCCGAGTTCGCGAGGAACACCTTGGCGTCGGGCATTGGTGCCGACGTGGCGAGTCGCTCGCAAAGGTCGGCGTAGATCGGGTGGTAGAAGTCGGACGAGCAGTAGTGCAGACAGGCATCGGTCTGGGCGTGGATTGCAGCGTTGACCGCCGGGTGAGCATGGCCAGCTGCGTTCACAGCGATGCCGGCGTTGAAGTCGAGGAACCGGTTGCCGTCGACGTCGGTGATGGTCGCACCGTGACCATGGGAAACGACCAAGGGGTACACCCGGGTCAGCGAAGGGCTGCTGAAGCGTTCGTCGCGTTCGATGACAGCGCGAGCATGTGGCCCAGGCAGCTCGGTGACGATGTTCGGCAGTTGCACTCGCGAGGTGACGTCAGCGGGCGTCTCGAGATCGATAGGCATGCCTCCATTGTGGCAGAGAAACTCCGATAGCGAAAGAAATTGGAACAAACGCTCCAGTTCCTGTTCAGCAGGCTTCTCACTCCACCAGATGGGTCAGCCAGCTGCCCGTCGCGTCTGCTCGAGAATATCGTCGGCCCATGGGCTCCACGCGAACCATTTTGGCAAGGCAGAAACGACAGGCCCCTTGCCGTTCACCCGGATCAAGTCATTGCGCACTGCCGACGTCCACGTGTGAAATCCGCTGAAGACTTTGGCCAGTTGCACCGTCGGGCAGGTCACCACCGCGTCGACAGGGAACCCAGGATCGGCCATGCATACCGAAGCAGACTGCCGTTCGAAGAGCATCCAGTACGACTGCCGAATCGGCTCGGTGTGATCGAACTGCACCACCACTCGTTCGACCGGGATGGTCGAAGCATCAACGCGTCGATGCATCCACCACATCAGGCCCTCGGCATCCACGTCGGAAGGGTCGAGCTGGTGGTACATCCACGCGATCGACCAACGACCCATTGCCAGCAGCACCGGCACGAGGTCCACTCCAGCCGGAGTGAGGAAATACTCGTTACCCCGGCCGCCAGGCAGCGGCCAGGCTTCGACGACACCCTTACGCTCGAGGTGTTTCAGTCGCTGCACCAGCAGCGAGCGTGACAGGCCAGTCAATCCACGCGCGATGTCGTTGAAACGGGTGTTACCGAGCGACATTTCGCGCAAGATCAGGGGCGTCCAACGATCGCCGATGACGTCGGTCGTGAGGACCAGCGGGCAAAACGAGGCTCCCTCATCCACTGCCTCATCATCGCACACCGGCGGAACCGGCTGGTCCAAATTTTGTACTGGGTAGGTACAGATTTCGCACTACCCCGAACCGGCAAAATCCGTCACCGTAGGACACATGACAATGACCAACTCAATCATGGATCTGAGCGGAACAGCGGGGGGCCCCTCGACAGATCTTCAACAAACCGCCCGCACCTGTGGAGCATTTCTGGCCGAGCGCGCCGCACAGCACGATCGTGACGGGTCGTGGGTTGCCGACTCGTTCGACCACGTGCGATCGGCGGGCCTCTTGGCCATCGGCGTTCCCCAAGAACTGGGCGGCGTCGGCGCGACCATCACTGAGATCGCCATGGTGCAGCGAGAACTCGCGAAGCACTGTGGATCGACCGCTCTGGCCTCGTCGATGCACCAGCACGTCACCGCCTTCACGGCCTGGCGATATCGACGCGGACTGCCTGGCGCCGAGGGAGCACTTCGCAAAGTGCTCGATGATGGCATCGTGCTTCTGTCCACCGGCGGTGGTGACACCACCCGACCAAACGGCACAGCGGTGAAGGTCGACGGTGGTTACACGGTCAACGGGCACAAGCGATTCGTCAGCCAGTCGCCGGTCGGTGCCGTCATGTCGACGATGTTCGCGTACGAGGATCCCGAACTCGGTTTGCGGGTGCTGAACATGTCGGTACCCATGTCGAGCCCCGGAATTTTCGTCGACTCGAACTGGGACACGCTTGGCATGCGCGGTACCGCGAGCAACGACGTCGTACTCGCCGACGTGTTCGTCCCCGACGAACGCGTGCTCGCCAACCGGCCTCACGATCAGCTCGACGGCCCACTGCAAGTGATCTTCAGCATCGCCTTTCCGATCATCTCAGCGGTGTATCTCGGCATCGCCGAAGGTGCACGCGACTACGCGGTCGCCCATGCGAGCAACCCCGGCGACGCCACCACGCAACGCAACGTTGGCCTTATGGACAATCGCTTGCGTGTCGCTGGCTGGGCGCTCGAGGGCGCGCTTCGTGCAGTCGGCGACGACCCGCAACCGTCGATGGAGACGGTGGCAGCTGTGATGGCCGCCAAGCGCGAGATCGGTCTGGTGGGTTTGGAAGTGTGCGATCTCGCCATGGACGTGACCGGCGGTCGCGGGTTCTTCCGCGGCTCACCGATCGAGCGGGCCTACCGCGACATTCGAGCCGTCAAGTTCCACCCGATCAGCTTCGACGCGACCTTGATGCACGCCGGCCAACTGGCCCTCGGCCTCCCGGCCGATCGCATCTGACGGCACGTCCTCATGCGCTCGCGCCAACTCTGTGGCGCGAGCGCATGAGTGTGTCCAAGTCCTTATTCAAGGTCCTTATTCACGGTCCTTGTTCACGCAGCCAACTGAAGTCATGCAGCCAACTGAACTGCCCGCTCGAACACGGCATCGAGCATCGACTCGGTCAGGCGACCCGTGAACGTGTTGAGCTGACTCGGATGGAACGAGCACAACAACACCGGGCCGCCTGGCACCTGATGCTCCGCGAGATGCCCGAAGCGAGGCTTCGGCTTCACACGGTAGTGACGGACTGCAGCGTCGAACCCAAAGGCGCCCAGACACACGACGACACGACACCGGTCGGCCAACGCGTCGAGCTCACGTCCGAGATATCCAGCGCAGGCGTCGCGCTCGATCGGCAGGGGCTGGTTTCCGGGCGGAGCGCACCGCACTGCAGCTGTGACCCACGCATTGTGCAACTCGAGCCCATCGTTACGGGCCGTCGACGTTGGCTGGCTCGCCAGCCCGGCCCGATGCATCGCTCGAAACAGCCAGTCACCGCTCCTGTCACCGGTGAACATGCGGCCGGTTCGGTTCGCTCCATGTGCCGCCGGCGCGAGTCCGAGCACGACAATCGCGGCATCAGGATCGCCGAAAGCTGGTACCGCCTTACCCCAATACTCCTCGCCCCGGAACCCCGCCCGCGGTTCTTGGGCAACGCGCTCGCGCCACTCGACCAACCGGTCACACGTACGGCAGGCGATCACGTCTTGCTGCACCGCTGCGAGGCTGCGGTGAGTACTGGCCCTCTTTGCCGTCATGCCGGATAGGTTGACCCGAAATGCCCCGCAAGTCGAGCCCCCACCCCAAGCCGACGACCCTGCTGCTCGTGCGCCACGGTCAAACGCCAACAACCGGACAGTCGCTGCCCGGCCGCGCCAAGGGGTTGCACCTCGCCGAACTGGGCGTGCAACAGGCCGAGCGTGCCGCGGAACGAATCGCAGTGTTGACGAAGGTCGAAGCCGTCTACTGCTCCCCCCTCGAACGGGCCCGCGAGACGGCGGCGCCCATCGGCAAGGCTCTCGGTCTCAAGCCAGTCGTAGCTCGCGGGCTGCTCGAGTGCGACTTCGGTGACTGGACCGGGGCCGAGCTCAAAACGCTCATGAAGTTGCCGGAATGGCGCACGGTGCAAAGCGCCCCGTCAACGTTCCGGTTTCCGAACGGCGAGAGTTTCACCGAGATGCAGGTGCGCATCGTGACCGAACTCGACCGCCTGCGACTCGCACATCCCGGCGGCACCATCGTGTGCGTCAGCCACGCCGATCCGATCAAGGCTGCCATGGCTCACGCGCTTGGCACCCACCTCGACCTGTTTCAACGGATCGTCATTTCCACATGCTCCATCAGCGCAATCGCATTCACCACAGGCGGCCCAATTGCACTCACCGTCAACTCCACCGGTGGGTCGCTGCGCGACCTCGTGGTGTCGTAGGAGTCGCCGGTGAGTGCGTTCTACGAGTTTGAAGAAGTCGACGTCTTCACCACGGGAGCCATCGGTCAACCTGGTGCACGAATCTTCTACCTGCAGGCCCGCCACGGAAAGCAACGCATAGCGGTGAAGTGCGAGAAACAACAAGTGGCCGCCATCGTCCAGTACCTGCGCCGAGTCCTGGTAGATCTGCCACCACCTGATGATCGTCCCGTTGCGAGTGCGCTCGAACTCAGCACGCCGGTCGACGGGGTCTTCGTGCTCGGCCCGATCGGGCTTGGGTATGACCGCGGCAACGACCGACTCATCGTGCAACTCGAAGAGGCGGGCGAAGTGGACGAGAACGGCGAACTCCGTCGAAGGCAACGACGGCCACATGCGGGTGTACGTGACCCGCGGCCAGGCTGCCGCATTCTGCGATCACGCCGAAGCGGTCATTGCTTCCGGACGACCCGACTGCCGATGGTGCGAACTTCCCATCGACCCCGACGGGCACGCATGCCCGGGCATGAATTGATCGCCGAATTGGTCTTAGCCACCGAAACCATCCCCGACCCGATCGCATATCTGCTGCGCGCCGATGTTGAGGTGGAAGGGCGGATGCCGTGGAGTTCCAACGCGACGTTTCTGGTCACGTTGCACCACGAGGGCGCTGATCAGCAGGCGATCTACAAGCCGGTTCGCGGCGAGCGGCCACTCTGGGATTTCGAGCCAGGGCTGCACAAACGCGAGCGTGCTGCATACTTGGTGAGCGAACATCTCGGTGCCGGCGTTGTACCACCCACGGTCATCCGCGATGGCCCGTTCGGCGAAGGTTCCTTCCAATGGTTCGTCCCCGCTGATCACAGCGAGCACTACTTCACCATCCACGAAAAGTTTCCCGAACTCCACGATCAGATGCGCGACATTGCGGTGCTCGATGTGTTGATCAACAACACCGACCGCAAGTCGGGCCATTGCCTGCTCGCGCTCGACCGAGTGTGGGCCATCGACAATGGCCTTTGTTTCAGCGCTCCGTACAAACTGCGAACGGTCATCTGGGAGTTTGGTGGCGAGTCGATCGACGACGACGTGCTCGCCAAAGTGGCACCGTTCGTCGAGCGTGTACCGATGGACGTGGCCGCGTTGCTCGACGATGACGAAGTCGCGGCGATGTCGCACCGAGCGAAAAAGCTTGTCACGGAGCGCAAGTTCCCAGTCGACGATGGCAACCATCGCTACCCATGGCCGCTGGTGTAACCGGTGGTCCAGCCCACGGACACCGCTGACGACCTGCTTGACGGATTGATTCACTCTGTCGATCTCGATGGCCTCGTTCGGCTGATCGATGCAAGGTGCGCCGAGCACGATTGGGCAGGCATCGACCGCGTTCGTCGTCGCTGCATGGCCGCCACCAAAGAGACCGGACGACAGCTCTGGCCAGCCGCCACGCTCTCGGAGTATCGCCTCGCGTTGCATGCACCGCCAGAGTGGGTCGCGGCTGTGCTCGATGGCGAGGCCGGGCGCTTCACGATCGGGCCGCTGTCTGAGGTCGCCGCCAACCGGCACACGTGGGCAGAGTTGGCGCCACATCTCGAACCACTACCCGTCGCGTTGTATGTCGCCCACGAGCGAGCGCTGCGCGGCGAGTCGATCGAGGCGGACACAGTTCAGCATCTGCCACAGGTGATCGACATCCCGGTTGCCCTGCAGCCGTGGGAACCCGATTACCCGCTGTCGACCTACTCCGACGAAGGCGGCGCGCACGACGAACCGCCGAACACCGCCCGGCTCGTGACGTACGCAACCACCCGAAACGGCGAAGTGGTCGACGACGAGTCGACCGAACTCGCGGTGCGCTTGCTGGTTGACGCGTGGACGACGACCTCTACAGGTCGGGCTGAATCGGTGTGCGTGGAGGGCTCGTATCTCGACGCGCTCGGCGCGCTCGGCGCGCAATCGGTACGAGTCGGCGAGATTCCGGCGAGCGAGGCACTGGCGCTGTTGGCGTGGGCCGGAGCCAGCGGTGCCGCACACGGCCGCCGACGCGGCATGGCCATCGGCCGCTACTCGATGTGGTGGCTGCTTGGCGCCATCGGCGACCTCTACGACGAGTGGCCACCCAGCTCGACAGACGTTGCAGAACTGCTGGCCGACCTCACCTGGTATCGGTGGGACGCGCACGAGCCCCCCAGTGGCTGGCGACTGCAACTCGCCATCGAGAACAAGTCAGAAGGAGTCGCCTGGGCCATCAACGCAAGCGACGATGATTGACGGCGGCAGCCAACGTTGTCCTGTCCTCGACGACACTTCGGGGACGCAGTTGCACGAGTATCTCCGAGTGTTATGTCAGGGTCACTCAGTCATTGGGTTAGGGATTTCGTGAAATCGCACCGCCCAGTGCCTGCACGCGACGAACTCGCTCGGGGTGCGCCGCCGTGATGTACTGTCGCACCGATCGCCGCGTGCCGATCGTGCTACCGGGTCGACAAAGGAACGTGAACATGGGGACCGAATGATCTGGCGCAAAACGTGAGTGGACCAGTCGAGTTCGTCGGCCAGCGCTCCCGACTCTGGCTGTTCGGTGCGGGGCTCGGCGTCGTCGTGTTCGCTGCGCTGTGCATCGCGACGCCGTTGTCCGAAGGTTTCGCTTGGGGGGCCGAACTCGTCTTCCTCTCACTCCTCGTAGCGTGCGCGGCTTGGCTCGCCTTCGTCGTCTGGGCTCCTCCGATGCGCCTCATGGTCACTCCCGAGGCGGTGACGTGCGCGTCAAGGCTTGCGCCGGTTCGCATCGACCGGTCGACCGGCGACCTGCTCGTGTTCGAAGAGGTGCTCGTCTCCAGTGGGCAAAGCTCGGGCGGGATCAGGTACTGGAAGCTGTGCCCGTCGGGTTCCCCGCGCGGTGTGCTGCTCACGCAGTGGGATCCCGATCAAGTCGCCGAAGCGTGCCACTCGAATGGCTGGCGCGTCGAGTGGCGCGACAAAAAGGGCCATCTTCTCGACGCTCATCCCTGAGCCTGAGGTCATCTTGTTGCAGGTCAAGGTCGTCGGCACGAGGCTCGACTCGCAGCTCTCAGCTCTCAGCTCTCAGCTCGCAAAGCTGCGGCGCGGCGCCCCAACGACGGGCAGGCTCTTGCTCCTTCAGCGATCTCGATCAGGCAGCGATTGCTGCCAAGCGTTTCCAGATCAGCACAAGGATCAGGCAGGAGCCTGCGAATGCAAACCAGAACGGGGCGGTGATGCCCCACTGGTCGGCCAGCAAGCCGCCAATCGGCGCACCGATCACCAACCCTGCCTGCATCGCCAGCATGTACACGCTGCCCACCCGGCCCTGAAACTCGAGCGGCACCTGGCGCTGGCGGGCGGTATGAACTGTGGTGCCCCACATTCCGGCGTGCACGCCGAACACGAACAGCGTGATCAGCGCGACCGAGGGCGTGCGAGTCACCGCGAGCGACAGATGGGTGGCCGCTTCGATGATCAGGCCAAGGCGCATGATGTTCGCCGCGCCGATGCGCGCGACGGTCCAGGCATAGCCAGCTGCGCCAGCGATCGAACCCACAGCAGACGCTGCTGTCAGTAGGCCGAATCCAACGTCGCCCATGCCGAGCTGGTCGAGCGCATAGAGCACGAGCACCGCCCACGCGGCACCGAAGGTGATGTTGAACGCCACGATGGTGATCGTCAGGGTTCGCATCGGGCCGTGATTCCAGAGCCATCGCATACCGTCGGCAACTTGCCTTCGAGCTGGAGACCGATGAATCGTGTCGGGTACGCGCCTGAACTCAATGCGCACGAGGCAGCGGACGGCGGCGCCCAGCAGCACCGCTTGTGCGGCGAAGGGAATGGCCATACCCAAGCCAAACAGCAGCGCCCCGAATGGCGGGCCGATCAGCTGGTTCAACGACTGCATTCCGAATGACAGTCGGGCATTTGCAACACCGAGGTCGTCGCGCTCGACAATCATCGGTAACAGGGTGCCGGTGGCGATGTCGGCGTAGGTCTCTGCGGTACCCACCAAGAACAGAGCCCCGAGCACCAGTTCGATCGTGACGTTGTCGGTGGCAACCGCCACCGCCAGCGACGCGATGACCCCGGCTCGTATCGCGTCTGCGACAACAACCACCTTGCGGCGATCATGCCGGTCAGCTATCACCCCAGCGTGGAGCCCGAACAGCATCCACGGCAACCGCTGAACCATCGCTGCCATCGCAACCAGCAACGGGTCCGACGTTTGGGACGCAACAAGGAGCGGGCCCGCAGCAAGCGACATCCCGTCGCCAAGATTGCTCAGCCAAGACGACGCCAAAAGCCACCGAAACGAACCACCCATTCGCGCCGGAGCAAGAGTGTCGACCAGAGTGCCCATGGCGCACCGACGCTACCGCTCGAGCCGGGTCACACGCCCGGCCATCCGATGGACGACCAAAGACTGGACGACTCATCTGCGAACGTGGTTCCCACGGCCACCGCCTCGTTCTCGCCGAGCACGTCATGACCACGCACGTGCACCCGAAAGCACAACGATCGACTGCGCTGTGGGTGCTGGCATCGCCCGGGCTCGTCGTAGCCAACAACGCCCTCGTGAACCTGTCGCCGACCGGAAAGGTCTGCATCTTCACGCTCGCAGCGTCGGATTACGTCCTCGACATCACCGGCTGGACGACGGAATCGCGACTCAACCCCCGGGCCGCGTCGCGTTTCATGGCGCCATTCGCCCAGGACACGCGACACAGCGCGATCGACTTCAGCGGGCTTGCAACGCCTCGATGAGCTTGGGCATCACTTTGTGGACGTCGCCCACGATGCCGAGGTCGGCGATACCGAAGATCGGCGCCTCTTGGTCTTTGTTGATGGCGATGATGTGCTTCGAGCCCTTCATACCCACCATGTGCTGGGTGGCACCAGAGATGCCGGCGGCGATGTACACGTTGGGCTTCACGACCTTGCCGGTCTGGCCGACCTGCATGGAGTACGGCACCCAGCCAGCGTCGACAATGGCACGCGATGCGCCTGCGGCACCCTTGAGCAGCTTGGCAAGTTGATCGACCATCTCGAACTTGGAGGCCTCGCCGAGCCCGCGGCCGCCCGACACGACCACTGCGGCCTCGTCGAGTTTCGGACCAGTGGACTCTTCCACGTGAACGGCAACGATCTTCGCAGACCCGACCGCCCCGAGATCGGGCACCGGAGCCGACACGACTTCACCCGCAGCCGCGCCGCCAGCTTCCACCGGGAACGACTTTGGACGGAACGCCGCGAGGAATGGGCCTGAACCAGTGAACGTGGTGGTGACGAGCGTGTTGCCACCGAACACCGGCGTGGTGACGCTGACCGAATCGCCGTCGACGGAAATGTCGATGTTGTTCGTGAGCACCGTGCGGTCGAGTGCGACCGACAGGCGGCTCATGACGTCGCGACCTTCGTAGTTCTGTGGGAACAGCACGAGGTCGGGAGCGTCGCCGCCCGAGATGACTGTTTGCATTGCCGCCGAAACGGCCACGCCGGGAAGGTTGCCGCCGAGGTCGCCGGTGGAATACACCTTCGCCGCGCCGTACTCGCCGAGTGCGGCAGCAATGCCGCTTCCGTCGCCAGCGACGAACGCCGTGACGCTGCCACCGAGGGTGCGAGCCTTGGTGAGAAGTTCGAGGGTGGCCGTGGTGGGCGCACCGTTGTTGCCTTGGGCGAACACCCAGATGTTGCTGATTGCCATGATGATTTCTCCAGTCGTCTTTCTGTCAGCCGGCTCAGATGACCTTGAGATTTTCGAGGAACGCAACGATCTTCAGGTGCGCTTCGCCGTCGTCTTCGACGACTTCGCCAGCCTGACGGGCAGGCGCCTGGGCGACCTGCGTGATGCTCTGATTGGAGCCACCCCAGCCGACCGGTGTGACGCCGAGGTCGGCAGCAGTAACGGTGTCGACCGGCTTGGACTTGGCGGCCATGATGCCCTTGAAACTGGGGTAGCGAGGCTCGACCACACCAGCGGTGACGCTGACCACGGCGGGCAACGAGCAAGTGACCTCGTCGTAGCCGTCTTCGGTTTGGCGGTTCACCTTCAGGGTGCCACCATCGACGACGACCGACTTGGCGAACGTGACCGACGGCAGGCCGAGCACCGCAGCCATTTGCTCGGGCACGGTGCCGGTGTAACCGTCTGACGATTCGGTGCCGGCGATGATGAGATCGGCTTGGCCGAGCCTCTGCGCGGCAGCCGCCAAGATCTTGGCGGTGGTGAGCGAATCGGAACCAGCCAGTTCGGGGTCGGACACGAGCACAGCCTTGGCGGCGCCCATGGCGAGGGCAGTACGCAGACCGGAGACCTCACCGTTCGGGGCCATGGAGACGAGGCTGACCTCGCCACCACCCGCCGCATCGACGAGCTGCAGAGCCATTTCGACGCCGTAGCTGTCGGACTCGTCGAGGATGAGTTTGCCATCGCGCTTGAGGGCGTTCGTTGATGGATCCAGCTCGCCCGGCAGTGCCGGGTCGGGGATCTGCTTCACGCATACGGTCACGTTCATAGATTCACAAGCTACCGACCGGTCACTTCCGCGCGACAATTCTATGAGTACCGTCGGCGGCTTGCGAATCTTGTTGGTCGTCAACTCGTTTGCGTCGTCGGTCACGGCACGCAACACGGTGGTCGTACACCGACGTCTCGCGCAAGGTCACGAAGTCGAGGTGGTCGAAACGAATCGCCGCGGTCACGCCACCCGCTTCGCTCACGACGCAGCCCGTCGCGGTATCGACGTGGTCATTGGCTACGGCGGCGACGGCACGCTGAACGAGGTGGCAACCGGAATCGCTGGCACCGACACGGCGCTCGGCGTGCTTCCAGGCGGTTCCACGAACGTCTTCGCGCGCACGCTCGGCATGCCGAACGATCCGGTCGCCGCCGCAGACTTGCTGGCAGGCGGCATTGATGCTGGCAACTTTCGTCCCATCGGCCTCGGGCGCGTCAACGGACGCTTCTTCTGCTTCCACACCGGCATCGGCTTCGACGCTGCGGTCGTTCGAGCGGTCGAGCAGCACGCTTCCTTGAAACGCTGGTTCGGTCATCCATTGTTCATTTCCGCCGGCCTCACCACCTGGTTGCGCGGGTACGACCGCCACGAGCCCCACTTTCAGTTGGAACGACTCGACGCCGAACACATGTCGAACGCGCCCAGTCAACCGACACGGCGATCGACAGGTCATCGAAGACGGCTACTTCACGATCGTGTTGAACACCAACCCGTACACGTTCCTCGGGAACCGGCCGCTCGACCTGTCGCCGGCGGCCACGCTCGACCGAGGGTTGGTGGTGTTGACCTTCCGAACATTGCAGGTGTTGCCGATCCTTCGTGGGCTTGGGTCGGCGTTGCGCGGCGGCGGCGTGACGGCCAGCGAGCAGCTCGTGGAGTGGCGCGACGTCGAGCGTTTCGTCGTCCAGCACGCTGAACCGTTTCCCTACCAGGTCGACGGCGACTATCTTGGGTTCGGTCAATCGCCTCGAGTTCGACCACATTCCCAACGCGGTGCGGCTGGTCTTTCCCACGACAACCGAACTCGAGCTGAACGGAACTATTGGCGGCGCCGAACGCTCAGCGCTACATCGGGCACATTGGTGCACACGCCGTCGACTCCCCAAGCGATCAACTCGCGAAGACGTGCCGGGTCGTCACAGGTCCAGGTGTTCACTGCGAGTCCGCTGCGGTGCGCGGCGAGCGACGTGCTGCTCGGTCAAGTGTCGACCTGGGGATGCACCGCAACATGCCCATGGTCCACGCAGGTCTTGATCACGTCGTCTGTGATCTCATACACCAACCAGGCTGTGCGGGCCGACGGGAGCACCCGGTGCACACGATTCACCGTCTCCAGTCGAAACGACGAGATCAGCCACCGCGGCCCGCCACCGCGATGCGCGAGCCGAGCGGTCACCGCATGCGCTACCCACTCGGTGGGGTCGAAGTCGGGCTCGTTCGGGTCGTTCTTGATCTCGATGTTTACAAAGATTCCGTCGCACGCGTCGAGAGCTTGTTCGAGGGTGGCAACACCGGATGGCAGGTCTCTCGACTCCGTTTGGACGATCACTCGACCATCCGCGAGCACAGCATCGTGATGAACGATCAGCTGACGGTCGGCGGTTCGACGCACGTCGAGTTCGACGCCGTCGGCTCCCTGGGCAACGGCGAGCAGGAATGCTTCGACGGTGTTTTCATCGGGCAGCCCGCGATGCGCCACGGTGTGCAATCACGAGGGTCACGCCGAAATGCTGCCACAGGACGCTTGCCACCAGTTGAGTCCGCGTCGACGTGTCCATCTGTTTTTCAGATAGGCAAGTACGTTCTATCTGATCTTCTTGCATTGCTGGTTCAGCTGTCGTAATTTGCACTCGGCCCTCAGATCGCTGAAGAGGCCGCCACTTACCCACGAGGAGCCACCGAGTGACGATCCTTGCGTCCAGCCTGACCCCCATCGAAGATGCCGAAGCATGGCGCGACCATGCGCTGTGTCGTGACACCGACCCGGATCTGTTCTTTCCGGTCGGCACGACCGGCCAGGCCTTGGTTTCGATCGACTACGCAAAGCGGGTCTGCGGCGAGTGCAAGGTCACACAAGAGTGCCTCGATTTTGCGCTCGACACCAACCAAGACTCCGGCGTGTGGGGCGGGCTGTCGGAAGAGGAGCGTCGGGTCATTCGTCGCAAGCGGGCAGCTGCCCGCCGCGCCACCCGCGTCAGCTGATTACCGGTCGCTGAGCGCTTGCTCGGCGCGACTCACCAGACGGCTGCGCATCCGTTCGTCGATGCCGTTCGCCGTGCGTACCTCCACTTCAATCTCACCGGTGACCGGTTGGTGGGCTGCCAAGTCGCCCAGAAACACCAGTTCGGTGAGACCGCTTTGTCCGGCGAGGCCGCGCAACAGATCGCTGGCGTCGTCAGGATGCGTGTCGTGGGGCACATGCAGACGCAGAGTTGAAATCGCCGCCCGCTGCGATTCGTTGCGAACGCGGTCGAGCTGTGAGTTACCAAAGTGGTAGGTGCGTTCTCCGTCGTGCAACCGCGTTGAGAACAGGCCAACGTGTTCGACCACTGCTCGAACCATGTTGCCGCTGCCGCCTTCGACGACGATCTCGTCGCCGATGCCGTAGCGGTCTTCGAAATGCACACTGAGCCCGGTGAGGTAGTCGTTCACTTTGTGCTGGCCACCGATGGCCAGGCCAGCCCCGATGAAACCTGCGCTCGACAGGAAAAAGGCCGGATTCACGCCGAGCAAGTGGAACACCACGATCGTGCCCACGAGCCATACGACGACCGAGACGAGGTGGTTCACCATTCGTGAGGCAGCTTCGATGCGCTGACGGCGCCGCTGTTCCCACACGTCGGCAAGGTCTTCATCGCCACGCGCTGCGCGAACCCGCCAGAGACCACTCGAACCCGGCCGCAAGCTACGTGATGCCACGGTGCGAATCGACCGACGGACGACCACGCGCGAGAGACGAGTCGTGATGAACGCAGCACACACAACTCCAACGACAACCAGTACTGATTCCGGCCAGAGTTTCAGGAATTCGACGAGCTGCTCCATGCGGTCCAGTGTGGCAGGACCCTCGGGAGTATTACAGTCAGGTGACGAACTTCACAGAATTGTTACAGGTGTCAAGCACTCAGAACGCCGGGCAGGCCCAGCGTCCAGGGCAAAAATGCCAATCGGCGCTGACTCGCCGATGACCCCTGTGAACACTTGTTGGGCCGTTCGGTCGAGGACGAGACACTCATAAGTGGCCCCCATGGCCACGGCCAATAGGGGTTCGGTGCCGTTCGGCACGGGTACGTGTAGCCCAAACTGGTTACTGCGAACGTTGCGACCCTCCCGATAGGCAATCACCGCTACTTCGTCTTGGGCAGACGCACCCGACATGTCGAGCCCGACGACTGCAACTGTCGACCATTCCGGACGCGCATCGAGGAATTGCGTCACGGCCGCTTCGATGCCCAACTCTCGACGGGCTGCCGACTCGTGGTCATCGACTGGTACCACAACGAACATCGCTACCCACACGACCGACAACGCAGCGAGCAACGCCAGAGAGGCGCGCTCGGGCAAACGGGTCAACACTAGGTGTAGCGGCCAGCTCGCTACCGCTGTCAACGCGAACACCGCTACCGCCTGCAACGGGCCGAACAGATACCGGAAAGGTGGCGGGGCAAACGCTGCAATCGTGAGCACCGAGATTCCCAAACTGGCCAACGCGACGACCGCCAGCGCGCCAGACAATTTCCAAGTCGTGCCGCAACATGCGGTCTGAAACCGCGTCATTGGGCACCGCGTCATTCAGCACCGCGTCGTCGGCGCGCTTCGTTCGCCGGAACGCGAACCACGCTGTTGCGATCAAGCCTGCGACCACCGCGAGAATCCAGACCCGACTGAAGCCAACCAGCGACATCGCGTTCGGCCGAATCGACAGACCTGTCGCCGCGGTCGGTGGCCACAGCAGCCGACTCACCTGGGCGATGGCGTCGCCGACGCCCAGCGTCGAACTCGAACCGGCTTGCGCGAGGTCGACCAGGTTCGACGACCCCAGATGGCGAAGGTCGATCAACACACCGCTCCACAACACCAGCCCGAGACCGAGCGGCGAGAACGCACGCCATCCCGGCGTCGGCCACGCCCGAACCACGGGAAACACAACTGCGGCGACGAGCAAGACGCCGGCTACCGGCAGCGCGGACGCATGCAGCTGCCCAGCGAACGACGTAGCTGCCACCGCCAACAGGGCCAATGGCAAGTCCCGCTGGCCGCCCCGCCACAGCAGCGTCACCGCCCAGCACGCGACGTACAGCGGCAAGATCGCCAGATGCGGATTCCACGGGCTGGCAAGATTCGGGCCCAAACCAACGACCAAGAGCGTCGCGCCCGCAGCCAACAGCGACGCGACAACCGCCCGCTCCGCACCGCGCAGCAAGCCAACTGCACGCAAGAAGCCATGCGACGTTCAGCACCAGCGCAGTCGCCGGAAGCGTCGAGGCGCGACCACCGCCCAGAGCGTACGGCACGACGAACAACCACTCCCGCAGCGGCCCCGGGTGGTACACACCCAGGCGCGAATACACACCAACGGTCGGGACGTCCCCGTCGAGCATGCGTTCCAACGCGAATCGCATCGTCGCAAAGTCGTTGTGCGCCACCCAGGGACGAAAGCGCACCACCCAGGTGATCCACAACGCCGCGACAATCAGCGCGGCCCCAGCACCCCAGATCCAGCGGTGATGGTGATCGCGACGACGATCGAGCGAATCGGAGGCAGACAGAGCAGTCTCCGACCGATCGGGCACCGTCACGTCAATCGTCGCCGGTGGGAACCGCAAGCTCCACGACGGTTCCCCGAACGGCGACGACTGGTGCCAGGCCAACCCGTTCGAGGTCGGCGGCGGTAAGCGGTCGCATCTCGATGGTGCCGTTCAGTTCGGTGGTGACCAACGTGCGCACGATCGACAAGCCGAGGCCCGTTGCATCTTCCAAGCGGAATCCAGTGTCGACACCACGGCCGTCGTCGAGCACCGCCAATCGCAGCTGGTCGCCTTCGTTGCGCAGGTCGACAACGACAGATCCGCCGCCGCTACCTTCCGGAAAACCGTGGTCGACGGCGTTCTGCAGCAGTTCGGTGAGCACCACCGACAGCGGCGTGGCAATGGCAGCCGGGATCCGACCACCATCACCGCGGACCGAGAAGCGAATCGGCCGGTCGGGCGACTGCAACCCTTCCTCCGCCAAACGAAGAAGCGGACGGACGATCTCGATGAAGGTCACGTCGTCGCCGGGCTCACGCGACAGCGCTTCATGCACCAGAGCAATCGTGCGGATTCGACGCACCGACTCACCGACAGCAGCGATGGCCTCCGGGTGGGTGAGCCGCCGCGACTGGAGCCGAAGCAACGACGAGATCGTCTGCAGGTTGTTCTTCACGCGGTGATGAATCTCGCGGATGGTGGCGTCTTTGCTGAGCAGTAGGCGGTCACGCTTACGCAACTCGGTCACGTCACGCAACAGCAAGATCGCACCAGCGAGCGACGTTCCAGCCAGCAGTGGCACGCACCGACACAACAATGTGACGTCGCCGCCCTGTTCGAACTCTTCGATGACCGGCACCTGTCGCTCGAACGCTTGACGAACCGGCCCATCGTGAAAGCCGAGTTCCGCCAGTCGCATACCCACGGCTGACGCCTGGATGCCAACGCGGTGGAGGGCAGAGCTGGCATTCGGGGACACGTACCGAACCGTCCCCTGCCCGTCGAGCCACATCACTCCATCGCCGACACGGCGGAGCGGAACTGGAATCCCCTACGCGTTGAGCAAACGGAAAGGCTCCAGCCGCGATCATGTCGGCAAAGTGACCGAAGATCTGATGGTACGCCCGCTCGAGGTCGCCGGGTCGCCGGCCGTGCCGCTCGACCCACTCCTTGGTCAACACAGCAATTGGAACGCCCCGGTACGACACGGGAATCGCCAGCATTCGTACTTCGTCGGTGGTCGTTTCGGTATCGACTTCGTTCTCCACGGAGACGCCGGTGTCGAACGCACGTTGGAGCACCACCGCTTCGCTGGTGGAGGCGCGGGACCCCACGAAATCTGCGGCGTACATGGTCTGTGCCGTAGCTGGTCGAACCTGAGCCAGCACCGTCCAATCGCCCAGTTGCGACGGCGCATACAACAACATGTCAGCAAACGACAGATCCGCCAGCATCCCCCATTCCGACACCAACCGGTTGAGGTGTCCGACTTGGTCACGGTCGAGAACCGTTTGTTCGCGGGCGACTTCAGTGAGCTTCGACACGCCCCAGAGTCTGCCGCAAAAGTGCCGGGTCGATGGTCGATCCTCCGCCCTTGATCATCTGCGCGTAACATTTGGATATGTCTGCTGCACCATCTGGCACCGCGCAACGCGCCACATTCACGTCGTTCGAGGAATCGACCGCGCAAGATTGGGCGGGGATCATGTCCCATATGCCACACACGCAGTCGTTGGCGGGCGAGAACGTGATCGTGCAGATGCAAATGTTGGCGGCCGACACGGGCGGGTTTCCGGTGACCCGGCTCGAACACTCGCTCCAAACGGCCACACGCGCCGAGGAAGACGGACGCGACGAGGAGTACATCCTGTGCGCGTTACTGCACGACATTGGCGACACGCTGTCGCCGATGAACCACCCGGGCATCGCGGCGACGATCCTGCAACCTTTCGTCTCGCCGGCCAATCACTGGATGGTCGAACAACACGGCATGTTCCAGGGTTACTACTTCTGGCACTATCTCGGTGGCGACCGCGATGCCCGCGAGCAGTACCGCGGCCACGAGTTCTTCGACTACACCGAAGAGTTCTGCGCCAAGTACGACCAAACGGCGTTCGACGCAACCTACGTCAGCGCTCCTCTCGAGCACTTCGAGCCGCTCATTCGCAAGTTCCTCGTACCGACCGTGTAACCCGACTCGTGAGGTCAGGCTCGGGCGAAGATCGCCTTCAAGTAGCCGCCCTGCTCGAACCCGATGGGGTGGTCGATGGCGTGGCCGGTGCGGCGCTGCACTTTCAGGTACCGACCGGCGTGTTTGGCGGCCTCGTGCACCGTGTCGAAGAAGTCGTCGGGCGTCACACGACTCGAGCACGAGCACTGCACCAACATGCCACCCGGCTTCAGCACGCTCAGCGCTGATTCGGTGAGCTTGCGGTACGCCTTGAGCGCTCGTTCCACGCTGGCCTGATTCTGAGCGAACGACGGCGGGTCGACGATGACGATGTCGTAGCCGTCGATCAGCGGGTCGGCGCGCAGTTGGGCGAGCACTTCGAACGCGTCGCCGACTCGGGTATTGACGCGGCACTCGCGTACCTCGCGAAGTCCGCTGTTGTGGTCGAAGTTGCGTCGCGCCGCATCGATGGCTGGCGCCGACATGTCGACCATGGTGACGCTCTTGGCACCGCCAGCGGCAGCAGCAAGCGAGAAGCCACCGGTGCTGGAGAACACGTCGAGCACGTCTAGCCCTTCAGCCATGCCACGCACCAGTTGTCGATTGTCGCGTTGGTCGAGAAAGTGGCCGGTCTTCTGACCGCGCAACACGTCGGCCTCGAGTACGAGGCCACGTTCCTTGAAACGAATGGCCGAGGTGGGAGTGGTGCCAACGATGACTTCTCCGTCGGTGAGGCCGAACGATCCGGGCGATGGGAAACCCGACAACACGTTGCGGGAGAACCGAAGCACCACTCTGGCCGCACCGGTGACAGTGACCAGCGCGTCGATCACCATCGGCAAATGCGGGAACCAAGCTGGCGTGTAGACCTTCACCACGAGTGTGTCGTGATAACGATCAGCCACGAGGCCCGGCATGTAGTCGTTCTCACCGTGGATCACCCGGTACCCAGTGGTGTCGGGGTCGGCAACCAAGCCCGACCGACGGTCGAGCGCGTTGCCGATGTGGTGGCGCCACCACGTCGTCGTCGATGGTTTGTGGGTTGCCCTTGTGCAGCACCTTCAGCCGAATCGGCGACGACGGATCCCACAGGCCGATGGCAGCGAACTTGCGATCGTTGTCGAACACGACCGCAAGATCACCCGCAGCACCCTCGTGCGAAGCGCTCACGATCGAGCCGTCGTACACCCACGGGCTGCCACCGCGAATCTGGCGGAGGGCGTCGGGCGTTACTTTCACCGCGAGTCGCTTGGCGTTGATGGGCGGTAGTTGCGAGAACCAGTCGGTGCTCATGTGCGCAGCTCCGAGGCGAGGTCGTAGAGGTCGGCGATGTCGTTGACATCGCGGTCGAGCATGGGTGCGGCGACCAGCATGGGTGCCAGCGCGGCAAGTTCCGCGCGCCGTTCAGCTTCGCGAGTGGCGACAACTGCCACATCGTGGAAACGAGTCCCGATCTCGGCGATGACCGCGGCGGCGACCGAGCGATCCACTTCAACCTTCGCCTTCGCTGCGCTCGTGTTGATCGCGGCTGCGACGTCGTCCGCCAGCTGGCCATCGGCGAGTTTGGTCAGCTTGCGGGCGCTGGTCGCGCTCGCTGCAGCAGTGAACTCCGGCGGCAGAATTCGGTTGGCGACGATTGCTCCCAAATGGAAGTCGCGGCGCACCAGTTCGCGGGCGAGATACGCGGCTTCATGGCTGGGGGCAGCCTCCAACGTCGACACGACGATGAACGTGGTTCTCGGGTCACCAAGGAGTTGCTCCACCTCATTGGCGTGGCGCACGAAGCCCGGCTCCATCGCTTGGAACAGCATGAAGAACTCGGCCACGTCTTGCAAAAATCGAGACCCAAGGATGCGGTCGGCGAGTTGATAAAAGGGCTTCGAGGCAAACGTGAACAGGCGCGACCGATATGGCACCGTCAGCCACTTCAACAATCGCGAACCGAAGAACTCTTTCATGCGACCGGGAGCATCGATCACGTCGAGCGCGTTCCGAGACGGCGGGGTATCGACGATGATCAGGTCGTATCGACCGGAAGCGTGCAACTCGTGCAGTTGTTCCATCGCCAAGTAGTCGTGGCTGTGCACGAACCGACTCGTGATGTTCTGATAGAGCGGGTTGGCCAGAACCGATTCGCGAAGTTTTGCGTCGGGTGCGTGCCGATGGATCAGCTCGTCCCATCCGGCTTTGGTATCGAGCATTGCCGCCCAAAGTTCGCCTCGCGGCTCCACGCCGTGTTCGGCGAACGCTTCGTTTGGCACCCGGCGCGCGGTGTTGCCCAGTGCTCCCACGCCCAGTGCATCGGCGAGTCGCTTGGCTGGGTCGACGGTGAGCACCAGCACTCGGCCACCGATTTCAACGGCCGCCGATACCGCCAACGCTGCCGCCATGGTGGTTTTCCCCACCCCGCCAGACCCGCACACGAGCACCATCTCCTTCGCTGCAAGCAGGGAAATGATGTCGCTTGCCGGTGCTGCCGCTGGCTTGCCGCGAACAGACTTGGTTCGGTCAGCCATCAGAACGCACCGCCAGACGAGTCGCCGGAGGAATCGTCAGACGAGACGTCGAGATCGAGTTCGTCGGCCAGGGCGTCGGCGACCAGCGCAACCACTCGTCGACCGGTGGCCCGGGTGAACAACTCGGGCACGATCAACATGGGCAACTCCCCCGCTGCCGGCTCGAAGCGTGTCGAGATGGCGGCTGCCGATGCGCCGTCTGGCATCGGTGATGCGGGCGGCGGCAACAACCGCTTCGGCACCCTTGCCTGCAGCCCCAACGAGCGCTGGCATCGCGACATCGAGTCGTTCCACTACCTCGGCCTCCTTGCGGTTGAACAGGGCCGGGAGCACTCGGTTCGCCACGAGCGTGGTGGGATACACGCCCGTCTCGCGAGGAAGTCGTTCCAGCAGAGCCAGCGTCTCGGTGACCGGCATCTCTTCCGGCGTGGTGACCACAGCCACTCCGGTGATGTCGGGGTCTTGCAAGATGCGCAACATCCATTCGGTTTGATCGTGGACCAGGCCGACCTTCACGAGGTCACGAATCACCAGCGGCGCGCCGATTTGGGCGACGATGTGGCCGGTGGCCTCAGCGTCGACGATCACGAGGTCGTAGTGGTGCTCGCGAACCTCGTAGCACAGCTTGCCAACGGCGAGAATCTCTTTCACTCCTGGCGCTGCGTCGGCAACGAAGTCGAACGTGCGAGCCAGCGGCGTGATCTTGCCCAACAACGGCACCTTGACGAACAGCCGGAGATACTCGCGCAGCGCGTCTTCGGTGTTCATCGCCATCGCGAAGAGATTCGGGGCGATCTCGCGAGGCTCGAACTCGAGCGGCGACGCGTCGAACGCGGCTGCAAGCGAACCTTTTGCGTCCATTTCGCAGACCAAGGTGCGCTTTCCAAGTTTCGCACCGAGGAGCGCGAGCGCTGCGGCGACCGAGGTCTTGCCGACGCCGCCTTTGCCGGTGACGAAGACGAGGCGCCGGTCGAGGATCATCAGCCCCCGAAACCGATGCGGCGTTCGCCCTCGGCAGAACCGATCTCGACATAGGCGATCTTGGCCGATGCGATGGCGATGTCGCGGCCGCGCTTGTCGGCGATCCACAGCACGTCGGAGGCGCCGGAGAGTGCAGCCTCGATGCGCGCCTTCACGTCGTCGCGAGTGCTGTCTTCGACTTCGATCGAGATTTCACGAGGGGCTTGGGTGACACCGATACGTACGTCCACATGCATGAGCGTAACGGGACGCACGGATCGCATGGTGTGGCGACGGTTTCTAAGATGGTCTGGTGACCACTTCAGACACCGGCAACACCGTCTCGCCAAGCGACCTGATCTCGACTCGAATCGCCGAACTCGGCGACTGGCGCGGTGAAACGCTCGCCAGGATGCGCAGGCTCATCAACGAGGTCGACCCCGACGTGGTGGAAACCTGGAAGTGGCGCGGCGTGCCGGTGTGGGAAGTCGACGGCATGATCTGCACGGGCGAGTCATACAAGCAGGTCGTGAAGCTCACTTTTCAGAAGGGTGCGGCGCTGAACGACTCGGCCGGGCTGTTCAACTCCAGCCTCGACGGAAACGTGCGTCGGGCAATCGACATCCATGAGGGCGAAGTCATCGACGAAGCCGCCTTCAAAGATCTCGTCACGCAAGCCATCGCATTGAACCGAGCCAAGCCCGCCAAGAAGGCACCGAAAGAAGTCATACGCAGCCATAGCTCACCACAGGCGTCGCCTGCTGGTTGAACTGCTGAGCATGACTGATCGACAACTCGTCGCTGCCATCGCCCTCTTTCCCAAGTTCACGGCGCTCGACGCGATCGGCCCGTATGAAGTGCTGCAGCGCATCCCGACCATCGATGTCGTGTTTGTCGGGCATGAGTTGGGGGAGGTCCGCTCCGAGAACGGGTTCCTCGGCATCACACGCGACGCCACCTTTGAAGACGTGCCGCACCCTGATGTGCTGGTGTTTCCCGGCGGCGTCGGTACCCGACCACTGCAGACAGACCAACGTGTCCTCGAGTGGGTTCGCACCGCGCACGAGACGTCACGATTCACCACATCGGTCTGCACTGGGTCGCTCGTGCTCGGTGCGGCCGGTCTGCTCGATGGGCTCACCGCCACAACGCACTGGGCGACGTACCCCGAGCTCGAAGCCCACGGCGCCGTGGCCACATCGCAGCGGGTGGTCGAACATCTCGACCAGCGCATCATCACCGCCGCTGGCGTGTCGAGCGGCATCGACATGGCCCTTGCGCCTGGTCGAGTTGCTCGTCGACCGAGTCGCAGCCGAAGCATCGCAACTGATGATCGAGTACGACCCGCAGCCCCCGTTCGATGCCGGCTCGCCCGACAAGGTCAGCGACGAAGTGATGACGAGAGTGATCGAATACGCCCAACTCCGAGAATGAACGTACGTAGCCAGGCGTAGCGGTCGAGGCGGTAGACCAGGCAATCGTCTTCGCCGAAGGTTCGTGGGCCGACGAGTTGGAAGCCCACGCGTTCGTAGAACGTGTGGGCTCGGGTGTTGCTGGCGAGCGGGTCGATCACGATGCCGTGGACGTCTGGCTTGCAAAGCACATGTCGATGGCCGTGTTCATCATCACCGTGCCGTAGCCGCGACCGAGGTCATCTGCCTCGCCGATCCAGATGTCGATGGCACGCAGTCCGGGTTCGATGTCGCCCCAGTACAGGGTGGGTTCGAGGTGCGGGTCGATCACCTGCACCACGCCGATCGGCCGCCCGTCGGCCTCGGCGATGAACTGCTGCCAGACGTCTGGCCCGTACTCCTCGGCGATGTCGAAGTCTTCGTCCCATTCGAGGCCGTCGAACGCAGTCTCCATGTCTGGATCATCGGTCGTGGCCGAAATGACGTGCGGCATCGTGTTCCAGTAGTCGAGCAGCGGAATGTCGTCACGAGTCGCATGACGCAACGTGATCTTCGGCGTATCGGTCACGCCGAGCATGGTAATCAACCGGAGAGTTCCGGAGAGTCAGACGAGCGTGGAGCAGAACGTGTCGCCTGCGGCCCGGCTGGACTCGGTGGTGACGGCACCGAGTTCGTCGTCACACAGTTCGCTCAACATGCCTCGCACCATGCCGCGGTCGACCGCACAGATCACCGGATGTTCGATGGCCACATCGCCGAACGGGCAGTGGTCGTTGATGATACGAAGACCGTTGTTGCGGTGATCGGTATGCGCCGCGAAGCCGTGCGCGGTGAGCGCGTCGGCCACGGCCTGCATGGCCGAACGCATCGAACGGTGCCCGGCATCGAGTGCGTCGCCCTGCATGCCAGCGGCCATGGCTCGGCCGTATTCAGCGCCGATCTCTTCGGCCATCTGCTCGGCTTCGTTGGCTGGCATACGCGTGAGCGCACGGCCCAACAACGACAACACCAAATCGTCGCTACGCACGGGGAACTCGGTAATGGCATCGGCGACAGCGACGTACCGCTTCGACGGGCGACCGGCGCCTCCGCCGGCGACTTTGGCACTGCGCACTTCGAGATAGCCGCCTGCCGCAAGTTTGTCGAGGTGATGGCGGGCCACGTTCGGATGCACGCCGACCTCGTCGGCAACGGCAGCAGTGGTGACGCCGTCGCGGTGGATCTGGTCACGCACGTACAGGTAGATGCTGCGGCGTGTGGGATCACCGAAGGCGTCGGTGATGGCCGAGACGGTGGCGTTGAACGAGGCGTTCGTGCCCATCGCAGAGATTCTACTATGCGCGTAGGAGAAATCTGGGCTGTCTGCCGCCAGACTGAACGCCGTATGAGCAACACAGGCGTCTTGCACCCCCAGCTCCTCGAGGCCCTCCGGCCGGTTGAAGACCCAGAGCTGCATCGCTCGATCGTCGACCTCGGCATGCTGCGGCGCGCCGAACTGACACCTGACGGCACCGCCGACATCCTCGTCGCCCTCACCGTTGCCGGATGCCCGCTTCGAGCCGAGATCACCAACCGCGTCACCGGCGCCGTTCGCGAGCTGCCTGGCGTGAACGATGTCACCCTCGAGTTCACCGTCATGACCGACGACGAACGTGAGAACCTCCGCAAGACGCTGCACGGCGACGCCGCGGGCACCGCCGGTTCGCATCAGGCCCACGGTCACGCGCAAGGGCGGGCGATTCCGTTCGCTCAGCCGGGGTCGAAGACCCGCCCGCTCCTCATCGCCTCGGGCAAGGGTGGCGTCGGCAAGTCGAGCGTCACCGTCAACCTCGCCGTCGCACTGGCGCAGGCCGGGCACACCGTCGGCGTGGTCGACGCCGACATCTACGGCTACTCCATCCCTCGCATGTTGGGCACCGACCACCCGCCCACCGTGATCGATCAGATGCTGCTGCCGCCCGAGAACTACGGCGTGCGTTGCATCTCCATGGGCTACTTCGCCCCCGAGAACGAAGCGGTCATCTGGCGCGGCCCCATGCTGCACAAGGCGCTCGAGCAGTTCCTCACCGATGTGTTCTGGGACGAGCCCGACTTCCTTCTCATCGACATGCCGCCTGGCACCGGCGACATCGCCATCAGCCTCAGCCAGTACCTCCCCCGTGGCGAGGTCTACGTCGTCACCACGCCACAGCCGGCCGCGCAGAAGGTGGCCCGCCTGTCTGCCGCCATGGCCGAGAAGGTCAACCTTCCGGTGAAGGGCATCATCGAGAACATGTCATGGTTCACCGGCGACGACGGCAAGCGCTACGAACTGTTCGGTTCGGGTGGCGGGGCAGAACTCGCCGCCGAACTCGGCGTTCCGTTGCTCGGTCAGCTGCCATTGGTGAGCGCGTTACGTGAAGGAGGCGACACCGGGCGGCCCATCACCGTCACCGACCCCGACAGCGAAGTGGCCCAGGTGTTCCGCTCGATCGCCAACCGCATCGCCGTCGAGATGAAGCCGAAGAAGATCTTCAGCCCCCAACTCAAAGTCATCTGACGCTCGTTACGAGTAGAAGCCGGCGAAGAAGTAGAACGTCGGGATGCCGTTGCGGTAGTCCACACCCTGCAGCCGGATGAGGTCAGTCGAAGTCATCGGTTGCGGCATCTCGCCTTCCTCCCAGTGCACCACGGTTTGCAGGAGCAACACTGGGGCGTCGTCGTGCAGGTATCGAAGCGGCCCTGCCATCCCGTTGGTGTCGGCGCCACAATGTGCGACCTCGCCGACGAACCCGCCGGTTGGGCCCGCAGCGACCGCCTCGGCGACATTGTCGTGAGGCAACCCAGCAAGGAGCAGCGGAAGAATGACCTGGTCGTAGTCGGCGGCGAACGACGTGAACAAGTCGCCGAGGTCGGTGCCGGTTGCCTGCTTGGTTTGGCCCTCTACGTCGTCCCAGCACGAGAAGCCGGTCAACACGACTTGCGTCGTTGCGTCGAGCGGCACCTCGAGATCGAGCTGCCAATTGGGATCGAGGTTCGTCTCGTTGGTGCCTTCGTCGTAGTACTCACAGCCGTCGGCCAAGACCGTGCAGTACTCGAGGCGTTGGATTCGAACTTGCAGGCTGGTGTTCCCCGGGGCCCAAGGCTGCCGCAAGGAAGCGACGTAGTAGCCATCCGCAGGACCTTGCGAAGGGTCGCTCGGCGCGGGCGGCGATGGTGGGCCGTCCCAGTTACCTGAATACCCCAGCGGATACGCGGCCGGCTGGAAGTCGCTCAACACCCAGCCGGTCGGCAACTGTTCGGGCACAGTCGTCGCAGGAACGGTCGTTGCTGAGCTGGTCGTTACCGGGCTGGTCGTTGCCGGGCTGACCGTCGTAGATGTCGCCGGTGCGGCTAGCGCTGTGGTCGGTGAAGTCGACACCAGGCTCGTGGTGGTGACGGGCGCACTTGACGCTGGTCCAGCGCTCGTTGGCACGGCAAGCGAAGACTCAGGCGTGCCTTCCAATTGACCGGAGTCTCCGCAACCAGCGGTGACGACAGCAAGAACCCCGGCAGCGATGACAGCAAGTCGGTTCACAGCCCAAACCTTACGCCCGCCCGTGCATCGCTGGGTGCCTGACCCCCAGCGATGTTTCAGCCGCTGGTGCGCCCGCTCATCAACTCGAGCATTGCTTTCATTTGGGCTTGCACCAAGTTCACGGCCTGCAGGGGGCGGATCATCACTTTGAATTCAGTGATCAAGCCGTCGTCGTCGCAGGTGATGATGTCGACGCCATTGACGTACACCCCATCCATTTCGGTCTCGAACTCCAACACGGCGTGATGGCCCTGCAGCACTTCGGTGACGTAGCGGAACGGGCCGTCGCTCTTCAGCTGGAAATCCCCCGACGCTGCAGCGACATCGCCACCACCGCCAAGCGTGGCGCCCGCGGCAGTGAGATACATCTTGGTGATGGCCTTGCCGCGTTGCGGCGTGAACACGATGGGCGAAACAAACACGCAGTCGTCGTGGAGCAAACCGTCTAGCCCGGGTGCGTATTCACCGCGCACCTGTTGGTGCCACCGGTCGATGCAACCAACGATCGGACCGGACGTTTCCGCAAGATTC
Organism: uncultured Actinomycetota bacterium; assembly: GCA_963738275.1. GTDB lineage: Bacteria > Actinomycetota > Acidimicrobiia > Acidimicrobiales > Ilumatobacteraceae > Ilumatobacter. The sequence continues at coordinate 22,952 of CAVTVY010000011.1, read as the reverse complement.
GCCATGCGTAAAGTCTGTCAGACGGTGCCCGTCGGTCACTGCTCGGACCAGACTGGCAGCGTGGAGATCGTGCCTCGCTACAAGTTCGAACGAATGGTCGCTGACGCTCTCGATCAACTGCCCGACGAGCTGGTGCCCGTGCTGGAGAACGTGGTCATTCAAGTGAGTGATCGAAACCTTGACGAGCCTGATCTGCTCGGGCTGTATGAAGGCACGCCGCATACGGAACGATGGGGAGACGAAGCACCAGACGTCATTTCGATCTATCGCCACGCGTTGTGCGATATGTGCGAAGACCTCGACGACTTGCTCGATGAGGTGTACGTCACCGTGATGCATGAGGTGGCCCACGCAGCCGGCATCGACGATGAGCGCCTTCACGAACTCGGTTGGGCCTGATCCATTGCCAGGACACAGACACCGCCGTCGTCCAATCACCGCGTTATCCAGTACTCTGACCGCCGTGAGCGACATGTCTGGAGTGCCGTTGCGGTCCGGCCCGCCGCCGCCTCCCCCGCCGCCACCGCCACCAACGGGCCTCATTGCCCAAGCCGCATATGCCACCTCGTTCAGCGCGGCTCCACCCCAACGGGTCGGCGGCCTGGCAACTGCAGCCTCGATCATGTGCGGCGTCTCGGCAATTGGGCTCGTGTTCACGGCGGTCCTGCAGGGCACTTCGCGCGCTGACGCGAACGTGTACCTCAGCGGCGAACTGAGTGACAGCGAATTCATCTCGGCCGTAACGCCGTACGCACTCGTGACGTTCATCCAGAGCATCTCGGTGCTTGCGACCGTCGTGCTGGTGATCGTGTGGATGTATCGACTCGCCGCCAACCTTCGCAAGTTGGGACGTGGCGGAACGTGGGGCCCGGGTTGGGCGATCGGGGGTTGGTTCCTGCCGCCCATGCTGTACATCATTCCGCTGCTGATGTTTCGCGAGCTGTGGCACGGCTCAGACCCCACCGTCCCGCTGGGAAGCGACACCCGGTCGAAACGTTTTCCGCCAGTGATCATCGCGTGGTTCGTGCTGTACAGCGTCGCGCCATTGGTCCTCCTGTTCAACTTCGGTGATCAGTCGTTGGCATCGCTCGGTGGTGCTGAACGAGAACTGGCGGAACACATCGCCGGTAGCTCCACCAGCGCCTGGCTCAGCGCCGTCATCGGCGTCGCCGGTGCGGTCGCGTTCATCGCCATGTGCCGAATGCTCACCACGCGCCACCAACGGCTCACCGGCGAAGTCATGGGCTGACACCGTGGCCCACCTGTACTTCGTGCGCCACGCCAAGGCGGGCGAGCGCCGAGAATGGACCGACGACGACAAGGAGCGCCCGCTGAGCAAGGCCGGCTGGAAACAGTCGGAACTGCTTGCGGAGCGCTTCGCCAAGGTCCCGGCAAAGGCCTTGCTGTCGAGCGAGTACGTGCGTTGTATTCAGACCCTGGAGCCGACGGCGAAACGTCTCGGTGTACCAATTCAGGTCGACACACGCCTGACCGAGGGCGCGCCGTTCGAGCCGGTGCTCGACCTGCTCGCAGAGGTGCCTGACAACACGATCCTGTGCAGCCACGGTGACGTCATCCCAGACACCCTGCTGGCGCTGCAGCGGCGAGGGACCGACATCCGCACCCAACCAGACTGGCGCAAGGCGTCCACATGGGTGCTCAAGCGCAACAAACACGGCAACATCGTCCACGCCACCGTCTGGCCCCCACCCACGTAGGGATAGTGCCAGGCACTATCCCTACGCTGGATGGCGCTGGCTCGAACGTCGCGTGTAGGGATAGTGCCTGGCACTATCCCTTCGTCAGGAGGGCTTCGACGAGACTTCTGACGTCGGCGGGTGGATTTCCTGCCAAGCAAATTTCCAAGTCTTCCTGCCCACCCGCCGGATCGTCGAGAAACCGCACCTGGATGATGCCGAGAAAGCAATGGGGTTCCGGGTCCGCAGGGTCGGTCTTCACGGCCAGGTTCAGCGAGTCGATCGCCTCGCGAAGTTGTGCGGCGGCAGCCTCAGAGTCGGCCATCGACCTCGTGTCCAGCGCGAGCGTCCAGCCCCTGTAGGTGAGCGCTTCAACGTTCGAAGGATCAAGTTCCAACACCTGCGCGTACAGTGCGGCGGCAGCGCCTGGCTGCTCGAACTGCGCTTGACGGGCTTGGGCGAGTAGTTGTTGGCGCTCTGATCGCGGGTCCGCTCCGGTGATCTGAGCCCCCGGAATCCGCTGGGCGGAAGACTCAGTCAGCGCCCACCACACACCCCCAAAGAGACCAACGACGGCGACCGCCGCGACCAACCGACGCTTCCAGTTGACGACTGGCTTGGGCAACGACAGCCGCACGGCCGGCTTCGATGGCGCGCAGCGTGTGTGCGGCGCGCACCGTGTAGCCGTCTTTGAGCTCTTGGTAGTCGACGTCGTCGACGTCGCCAGCGTCGTGTTCGCGTTCGAGGTCGACCAGCGACCGAAGCAGGAACTTTCGCTCCTCCTCCATCTCTGCCAACTCGTCAGGATTGGTCCGCGTCAACGGAAGACCCCCGTGTATCTGCCTCTTGCACCGCGTTGGCTTCGGTTCCTTCGGCCACCAAGGCTGCTGCCACCAACGCGTAATCGTCATCGGTGGCGCTGCCGAGCTGGCGCGACGCGTCTTGCCATCTCCTGAACGCGATCGCCAGCCCCGTCACTCCGATCACGAACGCTGCGGCCGGCAACGCCCAAGCCAGGGCTTCGATGCCGCTGGCCGACGGAACGAGACGTTCTTTGCCCTGGCTGGCAGCGGTGACCTTCTCGATGATTTCGTCGTCGCTGAGTTCTCCGTTTCGAACCTCCACTCCGATCACTTCGACGATCGACTGACTCGATGGGTTGCGCGACTCGAACACGCTCTCACCGTCGCAGATGGGGCAGGCAACGCGCTTGGAGATCGACTCGATGCGTTCCTCCTCTGTGCGCGGGCCAGCGTCGCGTGTGATGCCGACAGCCATGAAACCCACCACGACCAGCACCAACAGTGCCCACGCCGGCCAACGCTTCACGCTGCGGGAAACACTCACAGCCCGGCCTCGCGGAACGATTGGATGGTGCGACTGAGTGTGTCTGCTTCGACGGTGCTGATGATTCGCAACCGCACGATGCCCGACGGGTCGATGACCCAGGTTTCGGGCACTTGGCTGACCCCGAAGTCGATCTGAAACTCATGGGCGTCGTCGTACACGATGGGCCAGTCACCGCCACGCTCGGCAAAGAACGCGTCGGTTTGCTCACGGCTGCTGTTTTGCACGATCGAGTAGAACTCTGCGCCTTCGGTGCCCAGCGCACGCTGCTGATCGACAAACTCGATGAGTTCAGGATGTTCGATGATGCACGGCACACAATCGTGAGTGAAGAAGTTGAGCACCACCCAACTGCCCTTGCGGCGCGACAGGTTGAACGTCGAACCGTCGTCGAACGTTCCTGACGAGTCGGGTGCCACCTGGTTGAGTAGCGGAGTTGATGCGGACTCACCTTCGTCGCCACCCGCAGCGAGCAACAACACGAGTGCTCCAAGCACCACCGCGACGAGCACGGCAACGGGAGCCGCGACACGACGTTTCGTCGCCCGGCCCTCAGTAACCTGACCTTCAGACGCTTGTCCGGACACCGCTTCAGACACCGCTTCAGACACTCGGCTTCAGACACCTTGCAACTCCGGCTCGTTGCGGTCGCCGTCATCCTTCGAGTCTTGGCCAATCCGTGTACCGCTTGGAACGGGTGCCGACACCGGGTCGAGCGGGTTCCGCCGACGCTTGCCCGGGAAGGCCGCGAGCACAGTGCCGACCGCCATCAGGAGCCCGCCGATCCACATCCACATGATCAACGGCTTCACTTGTACGCGCATGAGGATTTCGGTGGCCCCCACCTCAGGCGGATTGTTCTCGGGCAGCGTGAGATACACGTCGTGAGTGAAGCTGGTCTGTACGCCAGGCGTGGGAATCGTCACTCCTTGACGTGTGTAGCGGGTGGCGGCCGGCTCGAGCATGTCTCCGTCAACCAGCGTGCGGGCGATGGTGGATTCCGACCGTGCGTCGGTACGAACGATCACATCGACGAACTCGATCGTGTGGCCGCTGAACTCCACAGGGTTTCCGGCCGTCAGAGTGAGGTTGCGTGTGGTGGTGTAGGCGTTGGACGCGACGAGGGCGACGGCCACGAGGATGACGCCGATGTGCACCACCATGCCGCCATTCGTGCGACCCAGAAACCCGCGCCAGCCCTGGCGACGTGTGGCCAACACGATTTGGCGCAGCGCAGCACCCGCAGCGAAGCCGGCCAGCCCAAACGCAACGAGTGGCGCCCAGCCATCGGCACCAACAAGGACCGCTGTACCGAGTGCGCCAGCGCCGCACCATGCAGGCCAGAACAATCGATCACGCAGCAGTTCCATCGATGCTTTTCGCCACGGCAGCACCGGGGCGACCGCCATCAGGAACAACAGCACCATGCCGATGGGCATGGTCAACCCATCGAAATATGGCGCACCGACCACCGTCTGGCGATTCTCCACGAACTCGACCAAAAGCGGGAACACGGTGCCCAGCAACACGACGAACGCGAATACGGTGAACACCACGTTGTTGGCGAGGAACGCGCCTTCGCGCGAGATGGGTGAATCCATCACGCCTGGTGAGCGGAGTTGATCGCCGCGCCAAGCAATCAGCCCAAGCGAGACAACGACCACGAGCGCGAAGAAGGTCAGCAGGTAGCCGTCGACCTCACCAGCACCGAACGCGTGCACGCTGCCGACGATTCCCGAACGTGTGAGGAAGGTGCCGAGGATGGTGAGAGAGAACGTGGCAACCAGCAAGCTGAGGTTCCATACCCGCAACATGCCGCGGCGTTGTTGCACGAGCACTGAGTGGATGTAGGCAGTACCGGTGAGCCATGGCAACAACGATGCGTTCTCTACCGGATCCCACGCCCACACGCCGGACCAGCCGAGCACCTCGTAGCTCCACCACCCACCTAGCAAGATGCCGACGGTCAGGAAGCCCCAGGAGAACAATGCCCAGCGTCGGGTCTCGATCAGCCAGCCTTCGCCAACCCGGCCGGTGATCAGTGCGGCGATGGCAAACGCGAACGGCACGGTGAAACCCACGTACCCGAGGTAGAGGATCGGCGGGTGAAACAGCACGAGGATGTGGTTCTGCAGCAGCGGGTTTGGTCCCGGGCCGTCGAATCCGCGCGGCACGAGTTCGCCTGCCGCAAACGGATTTGCGGGACCGAAACTCAACAACGCGAAGAACGCACACACCACGAACATCACCACGAGCGCCCAGGCCACCAACGGGTCGTCGCGTCGGGAACGGAACCGCCACGCCACTGCACCGGTGAAGAATGCGAGCACCAGCACCCAGAGCAAAATCGAACCTTCGAGCGCGCTCCACATGGCCGCGACGTTGTACAGCGTGGGAGTGGAGTACGAACCGACCTGCTGGATATAGGCGAGCGAGAAATCACGGGTCTGCAACGCCCGCTGCATCGCGATGACGCTGAGTACTGCCCCCAGCACGATGAGCCAGGCGTAGTTGGTGGCCTGGCGGATGCCGGCCCGGTTGCCGGTGACGATGGCCAACCCGGTGGTGAGCGCACCCAGGCTGGATGCAGCAAGCACCACCAACAACCCAGCGCTACCGATGGCGCCGTTGGCGCTGATGGCGAGCAGGTTCACGCGGCCCCGGCGTCGCAGGCGTCTGCGAGTTGCTCGGCGTCTGCCAGGCGTTCATCGTTCACGGCGACGTACTCGTTCGAGTGCTTCACTTCCACTCGGTCGCCATGGAAGACATTTGTGGAGCTGTCGAGTCGCCCGTGGACGACCACCGGGATGCATTCTTTGAAAATTCCCCCGGGCTCGCCGTTGTAGTCGACATCGAGTTCCTTGCCGCCGAACGCGATAGTGAACGTAGTGACGGCGCCATCGCTGTCGACCGTGCCACGCTCGACCACGCCTTGGATTCGGAGGCGCCGGTCGGCCTCGCAACCAGAGCGGGATCCAACCTCGTCGACGTTGCAGTAGTAGTCGACCGCTGACCGCAAGAATTGGGTGACGATGACGCCGCCTGCGATGAGCACGAGCGCAACCATGATGATCGGCGCCCAGCGGCGTTTCCGACGAGGCGCGCCAGTTCCTGCGCCGCCAGGTTCGGTGCGGGGAGTGAGGTCGGTCATCGGTGTCGGCCTTAGGTCCAGTACTTGTCCGCGTCGTCGACTTGGTCGGCGAGACGCCGCCCCTTGACAAGCACCCAAGCCGAGAACGCGGCGATGACCCCAATCGTGATGGCGTAGCTCCCGACGATGTATCCAGCGTTGTCCATGGCCAGCACGGCTCCAGTCATGACGAGGCTCCTGCGGTGGCGGCTTCTTGGCGGCGGGCGACGAGCGCTCGGTCGAGACCCTGGTCGTCGAGGAGATCTTCAAGGGCCATCGAGCGGGTTCGGTGCAACAACAGCCAGATGTACAGCAGCGTGAAGGCGATGATGCCGACGAAGAGACTGAACAACATGAGGCCATCGATCTTCGGGTCGAGGTCGGTACTCGCCATCGTGGCCTCTTGGTGGAGCCCGCGCCACAACTTGACCGACCAATGCACCAACGGAATCTCGATGACGGCGAGCATTCCGATGATCGCCGAGCGCTTGGCCCGCTGATGGTGACTTCCCCCGAGGCGTCGCACCGACAGGTAGCCGATGTAGCTGACAAACAGCAGCGCAGTGGTGGTAAGACGCGCATCCCACTGCCAGAACACGCCCCACGTGATACGGCCCCACAACATGCCCGTCACCAACGTGAGTGCCATGAACGTCACCCCGATTTCAGCGCTGGCGCCGGCCACACGGTCGAACCCGAGAGAGTGCTTCTTGGGAAAGAAGTACAACGCCGAACAAGCGGCGGTGACGACGAAGGCGAGATACGCGAGCCACACCGTCGGAACATGCACGTACATGATTCGGACGGCTTCCTCTTGGTCGCGGTCGGCGGGTGAGAAGCCGAGACCGAACGCGATCAGCCATGCCAGCATCACAATGGTGGCGATGCCGATCACACGGGTCGCCCTCGTGCCGGTACCCGCACGATTCGACGTTGCCGGTGCGGCGGCCGATTCGTTGGTAGGTGTGTTGGTGCTCGTCATGTGCTGCCGTTCACGTCGCTTTGGTCGCTTTGCCAGTTGATTTCAAGGCCAGTTGGGTTCAGGTCGCTTCTCGAGTTCAAGTCGCTTCGTCGATGAGCGGGCCGAACGCGAGAGCACCACCAACGCCGAACGCGACGGCGAACACGGTGAGCAGGCCAATCCATGGCCAGCCCTCCGAGAGCGCCACCCCGTCGGTGCCGAAGGCGGATTCCACCGCTCGCGTCGCCCCGATCAGGACGGGCGCCACCACCGGGAGCACCAGGAGCGGGAGTAACGATTCCCGGCCGGAGAACCCTGCAGTGAGACCGCCGTAGAGCGTACCGACGAACGCAAGCCCACAGGTCGCGGCAATCAGCGTGATCGTCAGCATTCCTAGCCCCGCCAGAGGCAAGTCGGCTCGATACAGCACCACGGCGATGCCAACGAGGACTACCTCCAGCAGGAAGAGTTGAATGCCGAGTGCGACGGCCTTGCCCCAAAAGATGGCCGCCGGATCTACCCCGGCCACGCGCAGCGCGTCGAGCGCTCCATCGTCGTTCTCCACAGCGAACGAACGCTGCACCAAGATCAACAGGCTGAACAATGTGGCCAACCAGATGAGTCCCGGCGCCACGAGTTCCAACACGTCGGTGGCACGCATGCCGGTTGCCGTCGAAGTCTCGACCACTGAACCAGATTCGCCTGCGGAGCTGTCGAGTGCGAACGCGAAGAGCACGAGCGTGATGGCGGCGAACGGCAACACCTGGTACAGCGCCACCTTGCTGCGGCGCTCGATGGTGAGATCTTTCCGAGCCACCAAGCGGACAATGCGCATCGACGTCACGACGACGCTCCGGATGCATCTGTTGTTTGACCGGCGACGACATCGACGACGCGGTGAGCGAGTGACCCTGCCCGTTCGAGCTCGTGGCTCGCGATGATCACGGTCGCGCCCGATGCGACGGCTTGATGCAGCACGGCGTCGAGTTCGTCGCGACCTTGCGCGTCGAGCCCAGCGTGGGGTTCGTCGAGTAGCCACAACTCGGCACGGCGAGCCACCAGGCAGGCGAGTGCTGTACGGCGCTTTTGGCCTGCGGAAAGGCGCGACACCGGCACCGATCGCAGCCTCCCGTCCAAACCGAGGCGCACCATCGACGCTTCTATCTCCTCAGCGGTGGCACCGACGGTGGCGCCCCAGAATGACACGTTCTCGGCGACCGACAAGTCGCCATACAGGCCGTTGCGATGACCGAGCAGCCCCACTCGCGGCCGCACCCGCACCGCCTCGCGTGACCAGGTCGTGCCCAAACACACGACCCTCGCCCCGTGCGATTGGCAACAGGCCCGCACAGAGTCGCAACAAGCTGGTCTTGCCGGCGCCGTTCGGTCCTCGCAGCAACACGATTTCCCCGGTGCACACGGTCATCGAGGCCCCGGCGAGTGCAGGGAAGCTACCCAACACGGCGACTGCGTTTCGAAGTTCGACGACTGGAACTACAGCGGTCGCGTCTTGTTCGCTCGTTCGATCGCTGCCGCCATCCATGCCGGTTCCCCACGCTAACCCGGCGATTCGGCGGTACCTGCAAGGGCGACCGCCAGATTCGGCATTAGCGTGTGGCCTGTGAAAGACGGGACGGCGGACGTCGATGTGAATCTCGATACTTCCGCCGAAGGGCCGTCCGCCAACGGGTCAGGTGCCGAATCATTTGACGACCTGACTGCCGCGACCGCCGCTCGCGGTGCATTTGTCATGGCGTGCCCGGCGCAAACAACGGGTGAGCAAGTGGGACCGCCCGCCCGAGCCCCACGACTGGCGATTCTTCGTGGGGCATCTCGGGCGTATTCTCATCGCCACTGGGCTGATGATGTTTCTGTTCGTCGCGTACCAGTTGTGGGGCACCGGCATCGAAACCGCGAGGGCCCAGAACAAGCTCGACGATCAGTTCCAAGTCCTCGTCGCCGAGCAATCAGTGGCCGACGTGGAGCGTCCCGCCAACATCATTGCCGACGACGGCGTCGTCGTCGACCCGACGGGCAACGGTGTCGCATTCCAGGCGCTGCCGTTCCCGAGCCAAACAGTCGACGATTCGGGAAATGAACCACCGGCACCGACGACGCCGTACGAAACGGTCGTCCCCGCTGCGGACCAGAACCTGCCCGAGGTGGTTCGCGGTGATGTGCTCGGTCAGATCGAGATCCCCACGATCGGCGTCGATTTCTACTTCGTGCCCGGTGTCACCCACGAGGATCTGAAGGCAGGTGTCGGGTACTTTCCGGACACTCCGTTACCCGGCCAGCTCGGCAACAGCGCTCTCGCCGGTCACCGCACCACATACAAAGCACCGTTCGGCAACCTCGACAAGGTGAACCCGGGCGAAGACATCATCATCACCATGAACAACGGTGAGCTGTACACGTACGTCATCACCAGCACCATCGTCGTGAACCCCGAGGACTATTGGGTCATCGCCGACAGCGACCCGAATCTCGCAACGTTGACGCTGATCACGTGCACGCCGAAGGCGACTTCGAAGAACCGGCTCGTCGTCTTCGCCGAACTCGATCCCACCCGCTCGGGCCCGGTTGGTCAGGCCACACTGCCCCAACTCGATGACCCGCAGGCCAACGTGCTGCCCGACGAGCCACCGGAAGCGGTCGCTGCCACGGTTCCTGCAACGACCGTCCCAACTGTCGCGGCCTCGACGTCCGCACCGGTTACGAGCGCCAACAGCAGCACCGTGGGCACCGCGATCGCTGGCGGGCAGGCGGCCACCGCTGGCACCGTCGAAAGTCAAGCGTCGGCGGCCACTACCTCGCCCGGATCGACAGCAATCTCGACCGCAACCACGACCGCAACCACGACCGCGACCACGGTGGTGCCGCCAGCCGAGACGGTTTCCGAAGTCGCAACTCCGGCTGAAGGTGACGCGTTCTCGGGAAGCTGGTTCGACGACACCGATGCGTGGCCACACATCGCCGGGTGGGGCACGCTGCTCTCGATCATCGCTATCGGCGCCTACCTGATCAGCCGCAAAACCCGCCACGACTCCATCGGGTTCCTCGCCGGAATCGTGCCGTTCACGGTGTGCCTCTACTTCTTCTTCGAAAACGTCAACCGTCTGTTGCCACCAGGTTTGTAGGCGACCCAGGCTGTTCAACGTTTCGCGTCACGAATTCGCACGAACGAGAACGGCAAGGCGGACTCGAGCATTCGGTCGACGAGTCGGCCGAGACGCGGCGTGAAACGCAACTCCACCTCATGTTCGGCGTGCAAAGCCAGCAGGTCATCAACGGGTTCAACCCGAGCGGGAATCACTGCAGACGCCGAAATGTATTGCCCGTCGGCTTCCGCAGACGGTCTGAATCCGGCGGCATCGAAGCAGTAGCGATATACACGTGCGTTGCCGATCAACGGGAGCCACGCCGACTCGGCTGCGCAGATTCGGCTCGCTTCCGTGTCGAACAGTTCCGACAACGTCGCCTGCTGGGCCTGGTCGTACGCCCACACGCTCACACGTGGACAGTCGCGCGGAAACCAGTACAGCGGTGCGTGGAACTCGTCGATGGCCCACACAGCCGGCGGATGGCTGGGGTTGGTCGACGGCACGTGCGGCGCAAAACGGCGAATGGCTCCGTCGCCGCTGTAGTGGTACACCTCGTCGGGTTTGCCCCGATCGGCAGACGCCAGCGGCGCCCGTTGAGTGTCCACGGCCGAAGTCTCGCGCAGTTCCGTACGCTGGCGAGCGGTATGAGCGCAGAGATCGACCCGGTGCGACACAAGCGGCAGCAGTTCGCCCGGTGGACGAAACTGGCCAATCGCTTGGGGTACCTCCTGCTGTTGGCGGCAGTCGCCCTGTTCGTCCTCGCATTCGCTTTCGGATTCTCCCCCACCATGGCCACGCTGGTGGTCATCTGCCTGGTGGTTTCGTTCATCCTGCTGGCACCCAGCATCGTGCTGGGGTACGCAGTGAAAGCGGCCGAACGCGACGACATCGAACGCGGCCTCTGACAAACGATTCTGTTACCCTCGGGTAACTCATGAGCTCGCTCCGCCTCACCGCCGACGCCCGACGTACTCAGATCCTCGACGTGGCCGTCGATGTCTTCGGCCAGGGTGGCTATTACGGCGCTTCCATGAACGACATCGCCGATGCAGCCGGCGTCACCAAACCGGTGCTGTATCAGCACTTCGACTCCAAGAGTGATCTGTATCGGGCCCTCATCGACGACGTGGGCGATCGCATGATTCAAGCCATCACCGAGGCCACAGCCGAGGCGAAGAACGGTCGCGAACAGACCGAGCTCGGATTCCTGGCGTACTTCAGGTGGGTGGCCCAACGCCACGACGAGTTCATGCTCATTTACGGCGGCGGCGCTCGCCACGACGCCGAGTTCAACGATCAGCTTCGAATCATCAGCGATCGGGCGGCCGAGGCGATCACCCCACTCATTGCCGTGGATCTCGATCCGATCATGCGTACGACGCTGGCTCACGGGCTCATCGGTCTTGCCGCGGGCGCAAGCCGCAAGCTCATCGAGTCGGGTGAGTCGTTCGATCCTGATGAGGTGGCGAGTGCGCTCAGTTCGCTGGCGTGGGCCGGCCTACGGTCGATCTCGCCAAAAGACGCCAACCGCTGACGAACGCCTGAGAACCGTTGACCGTTGGGCCGCAAGGGCTCTTGTTCAAGTTGCGATGCAGCACCGCCGATGAGTGCTCGTGCCCAAGTTGCGTCACGCCCTACCGATTCTCGGAGTAGCCCTGTGGATGTCAGCAGGCAATGCTTCCGCCACGATTGACACCACACGCGAGGTGCGTGTACTTGCGACTGACGCTGCCGCAGTCATGGCACAAGAACAGGCACTTGTCGCCGTCACCGACCCGGCAACGGTTGACTCGCCCAGCCAGTTGGCCCAAGCTGGCGTCCGTCTGCGGGAGATCGATGCCGCCGGTTATGCCCTGCTCCAGCGATTCGATCAGCTCAACGTAGACCTGACGGCGGCAGTTCGATCGGCCATGCAACCTCTGCCCGATGGCGCGCTCGACGCTCGCGAACTGGTGCCCGCCGAGGTGGTCTATCGCGCTGCGATCGACGACCTGTTGCGCATTGCCTCCACCCCCGAGGCCGTCACCGCTGGCAGCCCGACGACCGGCGGGCGCGACTCGGTGGGTCTCATCGCCGTCGCTGCGATCGCGCTCCTGGTACTCGGTGCGGTCGCGCTGACGTCGACATTGCGTCATGAGCCGCATGATGATGAAACGGCAGCGCTCGCATGGCGGGATCCGTTGACCGGCCTGGCCAATCGTCGTCGCCTCGACTACGACCTCAATGCCCTGCTTGCCACCGACCCTCGGCTCGACCGTTCGGCCGCAGTGATCATGGTCGATATTGATCACTTCAAAGCGGTCAACGACGCTCACGGCCATGCCGCTGGAGATGAGATGCTTCGCCAGGTGAGCAACGTGTTCGTCGACCAAGTTCGAGTCGACGATGTGGTGTATCGGTACGGAGGCGAGGAGTTCTGCATCATCCTTCCCGGTGCAGATCAACGTTCCGCCCGCAAGGTCGCCGATCGCATCGTCACGGCCACCCGTGAGCTCGCTGGCGTCGGTGGCGTTCACGTCACCGTGTCTGCTGGGGTCGCCGAGGGGCCAGGCGGTCAGATCGACCAGACGATGATGGCAGCGGATCGAGCGTTGTTCGTCGCGAAGCGACACGGACGCAACCAGGTGGCCGATGCCACCGACATGATTGAAGACGACGTTCCCTCGAAGGCATTGATCGCCTGACCGCTGTCTGCTCGGCTATCGACGTGCCCTGAGCGTCAACCCTCGGTAGCCGTCGACAAAACCAGCAGCGAGCAGCTGCGAACGGACATCCGCCGTCGGGGACTCGCCGTTGGCCTTGCGCACTTCAACCGACGCCTCACGGCCAGATCGCACCAGTTCTGCAAGTGCCGCGGCCCACAGTTCGCCACGGTCGTTCGTGTGCTCTCCACGGTCGGGCATGTCGAACGTGACGAGATGGTGCGAGCTGCGATCGAACCAGGCCTGTGGTCTGCCGTCTACCAACACCACGATCGACGTGGCCGTGCGGGCCGGCCGACCGGCCGTGGATGGCCAAGCAAGCGTCGCACCGTACGGCTGCGCCGGGTCTGTGGAGGCGAGCACCGCCACGGCTGAACCGTTCTGGGCGTCGTCGCGCAGGGAGCGCAATCGATCGACGGCGCCAGGCACTGCAAATTGAGCGGCGCCGAGCCCGGCGACGAAGTAGCCGCGCCGGCGCCCGGCCGCGTTCCTCCAACACCTTGAGCACGCCGTACACCGCTGCGTACCCGCCCAGCACGCCTTCAGCAAGCACCGCTTCTCTGGTGACCACTCCGTGACGTTCCAACAACTGCAATGCTTGCGCATGTGCTGCTTCGGTGGCGGTGGGTGCCGGGGCGAGCAGCGGGGCCACCAGGCTCCAACGACCTGCCGCAGCGGGTGGGCCGACACGCGTGAGTCGGCCAGGACGTGGCCGGGAGATCGAGCGTGCTGCTGACTTCGACGGCCGCTTCGACGCCACGCCGCCTCCGCCAAGGTATGCGCGCAGCGCGCGCCAGCGAATCGTTGGTGACTTCGCCCGCCCACACGAGATCCCACAACGCGGCCAACATCTCGGTGTCGGTGGCGTCGGGTTGAGCGGCCCGAAGCTGGGGCCAGAAGGTTGCGCCGGTCAGCGCCAAGTGGGAACGAAGCGCCTCATGCAGCGCTTGGCCCGGTGTATCGAGGGGCTCCCAACCGGGGGCAAGCAGTGCGAGTTGGTCGACGAAGCACAGCCGCACACGGCCGTCGCGGTTGCCGATGGCTGACGCGCCGACCCACACGACTTCGCCGGTGGTACAGAGGGCGTCGAGCATGGCCGGCGTGTAACCACGCACCCGCGGCGGCAACACGTCACGTTCGAGCGTGGATGCAACCAGCGGTGCCCCGGCGAGCATGGAGAGCACTTCAGTCAACGTGTCGTCGGTGCGCCGAGTTGCCCCGAAGCCGTGCCACTCGGGGAGAAACCTCGCGAGCACGTGTTGTTCCACCGGCTCGACTTCGTTGCGCAGCACCGCCAACGACCGGCGACGCAGTTGGCGCAGCACGTCGATGTCGCACCACTCTCGGGTGACGCCGCCCGGTCGGAACTCGCCGAGTACGACCCGATCGGTCGCGGCCAGACCGACCACAGCGCCTTCGACCCGTTCAACCGGGACTGCGAATCTCCGAGCAACTTCGGCGGCGACAAAGGGCCCGTGCGTGCGTGCATAACGAGCGACCAGCTGTTCGAGCGGTGCCGGTTGCGGTTCGGTGAATGCAAGTGGCAAACCAGTCGGCAGCGCGCAGCCGAGCGCGTCGCGGAACTTCGCAGCATCGTCGGCGGCGATGTAACGCTGCTCGTCACCGATGCCCACGACGATCGCTCGGCGTTGTTGCACAAGTTCCGCAAGTGCTGCCGCGACGACACCATCGACGCATCGCAACTCGACTTCGCGCTCGGTGAGGTCGCCAACCTTGCGAAGCACGTCGTGCAACTCGTCTGGGGTTCGTGCCCGACGATGCTCGCTGAGGCATTGCAGTTCCAACTCGACATCGGCGAGCACGCCCGGGTCGAGAAGCTCGCGCAGCTCTTCGGAACCCAGCAGTTCGCGCAATAGATCGCGGTCGAGCGAGAGCGCAGCTGCTCGACGTTCGGCCAGCGGTGCGTCCGCTTCGTACATGTAGGCCGCGATCCACGAGAAGAGGAGGCTCGACGCCATGGGGGACGCAGCTGCTGTGTCGACGTGCACCAATCGGATTCGTCGTTGCTGCAACAATCCGAGTACCTCACGCAGCGCGGGCACGTCGAACACGTCTTGCAGGCACTCCCGGGAAGTCTCGAGCAGGATGGGAAACGTGGGATGCTTCGATGCCACCGACAACAAGTCGGCAGCGCGCTGGCGCTGCTGCCACAACGGTGTGCGTTGATCTGGTCGGCGGCGCGGCAACAGCAAGGCGCGAGCCAGCACACTCGCGGAAGCGGGCAGCGAACAACGACGTTTGAGGCAGCGACGCTACGACGAGTTCGTCGATGTCATCGGGGGGGATGACAAAGAGGTCGAGATCGAGGTCGACGATGGAGTCGGGCAGCCGGATGACGATGCCATCGTCGCCCCACATGGTCTCGACCGGCAGGTCGTACCGCTCGACGAGGCGACGCTCGATGGCCATGGCCCAGGGTGCATGAATCGGGGTGCCAAACGGGCTCAGCACACACACCCGCCAGTCACCGATCTCGTCGCGGAACCGTTCCACGACAATTGTGCGATCGTCTGGAACCACGCCCGTAGCCGCAGCTTGGTCGGCGAGGTATCGAATGACGTTGGTGGCTGCAAGTTCATCGAGGGCATAGTGATCTTGCAGACGCTCCATGGCCGCGCTGGTAGGCAGTTCCCGTAGCTCGCGGCAGAACTCACCGATGGCCCGGCCGAGTTCCAGCGGGCGGCCCGGCCGGTCGCCGTGCCAGAACGGCATGCGCGCCGGCGCCCCTGGCGCTGGAGTGACGGTGACGCGTTCGAACGAAATGTCTTCGATGCGCCACGTGGACGCGCCGAGCACGAACGCTTCGCCGGGACGACACTCGTACACCATCTCCTCGTCGAGCTCGCCAACCCTCGTGCCATCGGGAAGGAACACCCCGAACAGCCCACGATCAGGAATGGTGCCCCCGCTGGTGACCGCAAGACGCTTCGACCCGTCGCGCGCCCGCACCGTGTCGTTGACCCGGTCCCACACCACACGCGGCCGTAACTCGTTGAACTCGTCGCTGGGGTAACGCCCGGCCAACAGGTCGAGCACGTTGAAGAACAGGTCGTCAGACAGCTCGTGAAAACACGCGCAGCGCCGAACCAGCGCAGCGAGATCGGCAAGCGGAACGTCTGTATCGAGCCCAGTACCGTTGGAAGCGACATGCGCAACGATCTGTTGGGCGAGCACGTCGAGCGGGTTGCGGAGGTACCGCGTGTGTTCGATGTCGCCGTCGATCATGCGTCGCGCCACCACGGCCGATTCCACCAAGTCGCCCCGGTGTTTCGGAAAGATGGTGCCCTTGCTGGGTTCACCGATCTGGTGGCCGGCACGCCCGACGCGCTGCATACCGCGGCTGACCGCCCCCGGCGACTCCACCTGGATGACGAGGTCGACCGCTCCCATGTCGATGCCGAGCTCGAGCGAAGAGGTGGCAACAATGCCGCGCAGTTCTCCGCGTTTGAGCTGATCTTCGATGATGACCCGTTGCTCACGAGCGAGCGACCCGTGGTGCGCCTTCACGAGGTCGGGACCGTCGTCGCCACCCCCTATACCGCGTTCCGCAGCGAGCTCGTTCAGCTTGGCGGCCAATCGTTCGGCGGCACGGCGGGCGTTGCAGAAGATGATGGTGGAGCGATGTTCGAGCACCAGATCGAGCACCTTCGGATAGATGCTCGGCCAGATGCTGCGATTCCCAGCAAGGTCACCGGCGGCCGAATCGCCAGGGTTGGCCATGTCGTCGACCGGTACGACCACCGAGATATCGAGCGTCTTGCGACTACCTTCGTCGACGATGCGCACCGGTCGCGGGAGTGCCATCGTCGCGGTAGCCGCCGAGGAACCTGGCGGTCTCCTCAAGGGACGTTGTGTCGCCGACAAACCAATCCGTTGGGGTGGCCGGTCGGTGATGAGTTCGAGCCGTTCGAGCGAGAGGGCGAGGTGCGCACCGCGCTTGGTGGTGGACATGGCGTGGATTTCGTCGACGATGACGGTCTCGACTCCACGCAACGTCTCGGCCGCCGAGGAGGTGAGCATGAGATAGAGCGACTCGGGGGTGGTGATGAGCAGGCTTGGCGGGCGCCGGATCAGTCGTTGTCGATCATTCGCCGGCGTGTCGCCGGTGCGCATGGCGACCTCTGGCGCAACGAACGGCTCGCCCAGCCGCTCGGCCGCGAGACCGATGCCCGCCAGCGGCGCTCGCAAGTTCTTCTCGATGTCGAACGCGAGCGCTCTGAGCGGTGAGATGTAGAGCACCCGCGTACGATGGGTTCGCTCGGCTGGCGTCGGCGTGGTGACCAACCGATCGATCGAGGCCATGAATGCCGTGAGCGTCTTGCCTGAACCGGTGGGGGCGCAGATGAGGGTGTGTTCGCCAGCGACGATGTGCGGCCACCCGGCGACCTGAGGTGGGGTCGGCTCGGGAAACGACGAAGCAAACCAAGCCTGCACTGCAGGCGAAAACGCATCGAGCGCCGGATGATGAGCGATGAGGCGAGGCTACCGATGGGGTGTGACGGCCGTCATGACACAGATCGCATCAGGGGACGACTTGCCCGGCGTTCAGTTCGATGCGGCGGGTGGTACGCATGCGACTGAGCAGTTCGCGGTCGTGGGAGACCACGATGAGGGTGCCGGCGAACGAGTCGAGGGCTTGTTCCAACTGCTCGATCGCCGGCAGATCGAGGTGGTTCGTCGGTTCGTCGAGCACCATGAGGTTTGCCCCGTTGGCCATCATCAGCGCCAAAGCCGCCCTGGTTCGCTCGCCTGGCGACAACGTCTCGGTCGAGGCGTTCCACATGCTCACCGACCAATCCGAACTTTGCCAACAGCGTGCGTGCATCGGCGACCGACCATCCGGTCGCGTCCATGAAGGCGCGAAACAACGTGGCGGTGCCGACGAGTTGGGCGCGCACCTGCTCAATTTCACCCACCACGACACCTTGGCCGAGTTGAGCCGTTCCCTCGTCGGGCAGACGTCGGCCGAGTATCAGATCGAGCAGCGTCGACTTGCCAGCACCGTTGTGGCCCACGAGCGCAATGCGGTCGCCGAACTCGATCAAGAGGTCGATCGGGCCGAGTTGGAAGTCGCCGTGACGAACCACAGCCCCCGACAGGCGACACACCACGTCGCCGCTGCGGCCGACATCTGGAATTTCGAGGCGGCAGTTCCCAGGCTTCGCGCGGCTTGTCCACTTGTTCCAGTCGATCGATGGCCCGCTTGGTCTGTGCTGACTTCCCAGCCAACTGCTCGGTCTGGTTCGTCTTGAATGCACGAATGTGCTTGTCGGACTCGTCGCTCTTCTTCACCTTCGACAGGCCCTGCTGGGCCCACTCGCGTTGGCGTTGAGCCCGATCGGCCAGCCCCTTGCGTTGCGAGTCGAACTCGTCGAACCGTTCCCATGCGTGACGTTGTCGCTCGTTCGCGCTCTTCGAGGTATGCACTCCAGCCGCCGCCGAACAGCGACAACGTGTGCTGAAACTGGTCGATCTCGGCGACGTCGGTGATGACGCGATCGAGAAACCGTCGATCGTGGCTGACGATCAACATCGGCGCAGGATTGGCGAGCACCCATCGTTCCAATCGATCGAGCCCACCGAGGTCGAGATCGTTGGTTGGCTCGTCGAGGAGATACACGTCGAACCTCGACAGCAAGAGCGCCGCCAACCCGATCCGCGCCGCCTCGCCACCTGACAGGGAGTTGGTGGGCTGGTCGAGCAACCGCAGGTCGATGCCCAGGTCGTTGGCTACTTCGCCGATTCGGCTGTCGAGGTCGGCCGCGCCAAGCGACAACCACGCGGTCAGCGCCAAGTCGTAACGGTCTGCCGCAGTCACTCCCATGTGTCGAGCTGCGTTGTCGGTTGCGAGGCCGGCAGCTGCCGCTTCGAGTTCCTCATCGGCAGCAGCCACCCCGGTGCGACGGCGCAGGGCAGTACGCACCGTCTCGACGATCGCTCGGGCTCCTGGTGCAGCCAGCCGACCAATGCAGTGGGCGGCGCACACGCCACCGAACCGGAGTCTGGGGCCAGCTGGCCGGCCGCGACCGCCAGCAGCGTCGACTTCCCCACACCGTTGGGACCCACGAGACCCACCCGCTGCCCGGGGGCGAGCAAGAGGTCGATGTCGGCGAGCACCGTGTTCGGCCCACGCGTGACGGTGACCTGGCGAATGGAAAGAGAAGCTGTCATGAGATCGCGAAGAATGCGGGTCGGCATTCTGAGCCGTGGTGCCAGTCTGCCAGCAGACCGATTCGCAGCATCGCCTGCACTGCTAGCGCGAGCCGTCCGATTACCCGGTTCACACGTTGCTCGCCTCCGACTGGAGGTTCGATTCAGTCGATCACCGGTGAAATGGACGCTCCGAATTACATCGCACAAACATGTGGTGTACGGTGAACTCATCCGTTTGCGCCTCGTTCATCTTGGCGTTTTCGGAAGGGGTTACCTTTCGCCCCTCGCGAATGTCATCGTCCTTTCCGGTGACGAAGCGAATGTCCCGTTCATCGAAACCGGAGCAGATATGTCGAAATTCCGTTCACCATTCATCGCCGTTCTCGGCCTCGGGCTCTTGGCCACCGACTGTGGGCATCACGACCCAATCAGCCACCGCAGCCCCCATCGTTGAAATTCAGATCCTCGCCACCAACGACTTCCACGGTCGGTTGGCCAACGACACCGGCCGCGACAGAAGCCGGCGCGGCAGTGCTGGCCGGGGCGGTCAAGCAACTTCGCGCGGCGAACCCGAACACCGTTTTCGCCGCCGCCGGCGACCTCATCGGCGCCTCGACGTTCGAGTCGTTCATCGCGAACGACAAACCCACCATCGACGCCCTCAACGAGGCTGGCCTCGAGGTGTCCGCAGTGGGTAACCACGAACTCGACCAGGGTTACCGACGACCTGGTCGACCGAGTGATGGCGCCCTACGACGCCACCACCAACCCAGAAGGTGGCGCCGACTGGAAGTACATCGCCGCCAACATCGACGACGATGCCGCCGGCGACGCCATCGATGAAGTCGTGGACCGTCGACTTCGGTCCGGTCCGGGTCGGCTTCATCGGTGCAGTCACCGAAGAACTGCCCAGCTTGGTCAGCCCGGCAGGCATCTCCCAGATCACCGTCACCGACATTGTCGACGCCACGAACGCCGCAGCCGACGATCTCGTCGACAACCAGGGCGCCGACGTAGTCGTGTTGCTGGTGCACGAAGGCGCAGTACCACCAACCTCGCGTCCGCGACCGACAACGCCACTTCATTCGGCCAGATCGTGAACGGCGTCAACGCCAACGTCGACGCCATCGTCTCAGGCCACACTCACCTCGCGTACAACCATGCGATCCCAGTCCCGGCCTGGATCGCCGACGCTTCCCACCCGGTGAAGAACCGTCCCGTGGTGTCGGCTGGCCAGTACGGCACCAACTTGAACCAGTTGTTGTTCTCTGTTGACGAGGCCAACGGCACCGTCACCGGCGTCACACAAAACCTGGTGGCGCTGAAGTCACCAGTGGTTCCGGCCACGAACCCGGCCACGTTCCCAGCGAACTTCCCGGCCGACGCCGACCGCCGCCATCGTTGCTGCGGCGGTCGCGAATGCAGACGTCCTCGGTTCGGTGGAACTCGGCAAGATCGCCGGGCCGATCAACCGTGCGAAGCTGGCCAACGGCACCACCGAGAACCGTGGCGGCGAGTCGACCATCAGCAACCTGGTCGCCGAAGTTCAGCGCTGGGCGACCGATCTACCCGAAACCGGCGAAGCCCAAATCGCCTTCATGAACCCGGGCGGCCTCCGCGCCGACATGCTGGGTACATCCCGGCGGCTACCCCGCCACGCTGACGTACAAGCAGGCCGCCGTCGTGCAGCCGTTCGCGAACACGTTGGTCAACATGCAGCTCACCGGGGCCAACATCAAGTTGGCGCTCGAGCAGCAGTGGCAGCCCACCGGCTCATCGCGACCCTTCCTGCGTCTCGGCGCTTCTGAAGGCTTCACACACACCTACGACCCAACTGCCCCAGCCGGACAACGCATCACCGGCATGTGGCTCAACGGCGTGCCCGATCGTGCTGGCCACAGCTACTCGGTCACCGTCAACTCGTTCCTGGCCGCCGGTGGCGACAACTTCCCGGCGTTCAAGAACGGAACCGGCACCGCCGACACCGGCAAGTCCGACCTCACCGCCATGGTCGACTACATGGCCGAGTTCGCCGCCGTCACCCCGCTGGCTGCACCCACCGAGCAGAGCGCAGTCGGCATCGACTTCCCCGTCGGCGCACCTGCGACGTACTGGCCCGGGGCGCCGGTGGCGTTCAAGGTGTCGTCGCTGGCCATGTCCACCGCGGCCGACCTGAAAGACACGCAACTCACGGTCAAGCTCGGCAGCGACCATCCTCGGCACCTTCACGGTCGACAACACCGTCGGCACCGAGGTCTTCGACGAAATCGGCAAGGCCTCGGTCAGCGTGTTGCTGCCCGCAAACGCCCCGGTCGGCGAACACACGCTGACTCTGGTCGGCAACAACACCGGCACGTGTTTCGCAGGTCACCATCACGGTCGGAGCCACTCCCTCGGCTGTCCCGGTGAACCCGGCTCGATTGCTCGAGACCCGTGACGTCGATGGCTTACACCACCGTCGACGGCGATTTCGAGGGCGGCGGCCGGCTGTTGGCCGGTCAGGTGCTCATGCTCGATGTAGCCGGGCGCGGCGGAGTACCCGCCAACGCGGACAGCGTGTTCCTGAACGTCACGGCAGTCTCACCGACGGCAGAAGGGTTCATCACGATCTTCCCGTGTAACACCGCACGTCCGCAGGCTTCCAACGTCAACTACTTTGCTGGCCAAGTCGTACCCAACTCGGTACTCGCGAAGCTCGACCCCAACGGCCGGGTGTGCATCTACACCCTTGCCGCCACGGATCTTGTCGTCGACGTCAATGCGTACGTTCCAGTTCGGCGGCGCCCTGCGCGGTGTCGCTCCGGTCCGTCTCACTGACACCCGTTTGGGTGCCACAAATGGTGCGTTCGACAACCAAGACGTCGATGGTCGCATCGCTGCCGGCGGTGTGCTCGAGGTCGACGTCGCCAATCGTGGTGGCGTTCCTGCCGACGCTGGCGCAGTGCTGCTGAACGTCACTGCGGTGTTACCGGGCGCCGAGGGCTTCATCACTGTCTACCCATGTGGCGTCACGCGACCCTTGGTGTCGACCGTGAACTACAAGGCTGGCGACTGTGTCACCAAACTCGCTTGCTGGCCAAGATCGGTGCCAACGGCAAGGTGTGCGTGTACTCGCTGGCGGCCACCGACATCGTGGTCGACCTCAATGGCTTTGTGCCTGCGGTATCCGACATCAAGTCCATCGGCCCTGCCCGACTGCTCGAGCTCGCGACGTTGCCGGCTTCACCACGGTCGACGGCACCGACAGAGGCGTCGGCAAGTGGCTGCGGAGCCGTGTACACGTTGCAGGTCAGTGGCCGCGGCGGCGTGCCCGATGGCGCGGATCCGTGGCGTTCTTGAACGTCACTGCCGTCAACCCATCAGCAGCGGGCTACATCACCGTGTTCGACTGCGATCAGCCCCGCCCGATCAATGCCAGCAACGTCAACTACCTGGCTGGTCAGGTATCACCGAACGCAGTCGTCGCCGATGTCAGTTCCACGGGCAAGGTCTGCCTGTACACGCTGGCAGAGACCGACCTCGTGGTCGACGTCAATGCGTTCATCCCCCTGAAGCTCGACCTCGGCTGAAACTCAGCCGAACCTCAACTGAGAATCAAGGATAACGAAGGTGGCGTCGGGCTGCAGCCCGGCGCCACCTTCGCGTCCAGAAGAGTTGCATCGGTGGACTCGCGTTTCGGGTTGGACCCAGCGGCTCGGCGCGCCAGAATCGACAGCCCCCCATGAGTACGGTCACCCTTCGCCCTTGGCAGCGTGCTGCGTTCGATTTGTTTCGAGCCGCCGACGGCCCAGACTTTCTCGCCGTTGCGACGCCCGGAGCAGGGAAGACGACGTTCGC
>CAVTVY010000010.1:0-58676 GCA_963738275.1 uncultured Actinomycetota bacterium | reverse complement strand
CCGCGCTCACGTGCGCACGGCTTCAGCTCGCGCAGTGGGCAGCCGATGGCGACCGTCGCAAGTTGGTGGTCGTGGCCCCCACCAGCCATTTGAAGAGTCAGTGGTCGCTGGCGGCCCACCGCCTCGGGCTGCAGCTCGACCCGGACTGGGCGCCAGATCGAGGTATTGCGCGAGACGTGCACGGCATCGTCACCACGTACCAACAGGTGTCGATGGGCGCGGCATCGGAGAAGTTGCGTGGGCTATCCAACAGCGGGATGGTGATCCTCGACGAGATTCACCATGCCGGCCATGAGAAGGCGTGGGGCGACGGGGTTGGCATGGCGTTCAGTACCGCCGCAAGGCGACTCTCGTTGTCGGGCACGCCGTTCCGCAGCGACAGCGCACGCATACCGTTCGTTCGCTACGACGTCACCGCCGAGGGCGACCTCGCCCACAGCGACTACACGTACGGCTACGCCGAGGCGCTCCGTGACGGTGGCGTCGTGCGCCCGGTGTACTTCCCCCGAGTTGACGGAGAGATGGAATGGAGCACGCCGTCTGGCGATGTGTTGCGCGCCAACTTCTCCGACGAGTTGACCTCGAACCAAGTGTCAGCCCGGCTGCGCACGGCCCTCAGTCTCGACGGCGACTGGCTGGGCACCGTGCTCGGGCAGGCGCACGACCGACTGCGGGCTGATTCGCCGAGAGCAGCCCGATGCTGGCGGTCTCATCATCGCCATCGACCAAGACCATGCACAAGGCATCGCCCGCCTGCTGCGCAACCGCCTCAACACCACAGCCGACGTGGTGGTGAGCGATGACCCCGGAGCGTCCGCCAAGATCGCCGAGTTCGCAACGAATGATCGACCCTGGCTGGTTGCCGTGCGCATGGTGTCCGAAGGCGTCGACATCCCCCGGCTTCGAGTTGGCGTATACGCCACGACCACGTCCACAGAACTGTTCTTTCGGCAGGCGGTTGGGCGTTTTGTTCGCTGGCAGTCCGGGCGGGCCAGCCAGAAGGCCTACGTGTTCGTACCCGACGACCCGCGCCTGCGCCACCACGCCTTTCAAATCGCCGAGGCACGGCGCCACGTGTTGCGACCGCCTGGAGAGGCCACTGACGACGAGTTCGCTGCCGACCTCGACAGTCAAGTGCACGAGGCCGATGGTGCGCCCGAGCAGTTGGCTCTCTTTTCGGTCGTGTCGGCCACGGCAACCGGCATCAAGTTCCATGCAGTCACAGAGTTTGGTCTGCAGATGTTCGACCAGCCATACGACGCCGAACCAGACATCGCCGAACCGGCGTTTGCCGACGATCCAACACTCGCCATCGATTTGCCAGAGGTGCCAACGGAGGCAGGCCTGGTGTCGTGGGATTCGCTGAGCGTGGCCGAGAAAAAGGACGATCTACGCACCCGCAACGCCGATCTTGCGAAGCGTCTCGTCGACATCACCGGCTGGAATCATGCACGCGTGCAGGGTGAAATGAATCGATTGGCTGGGGTGCCGAAGGTGTCGATAGCCACGATCGATCAGCTCGAGCGTCGTTTGCGCTACAGCGACAGTTGGCTGCGCCGCCTACGACGAAACTGAAAATGTTCGGCGTACCTAACACGAGGGGTAAACAGTTAGACTCCTGGTATGCCCGCACCCGGAGAACACCACCCGGCATTCGAGGAATACTGCGAGTGCATCTTCGAACTGAAAGAAGACGACGTCGAGATCATCCAGGCGCGAATTGCCGATCGGCTCGAAGTCAGTCGCCCTGCAGTGAGCGAGATGATCCGCAAACTGGCGACCGAGGGCCTCATCACCAACGACGGCAAGATCGAACTCACCGCGGCCGGCCTGGTGCTCGCCGAGCGAGTGGTGCGGCGTCACCGGCTCGCCGAGCGGTTCCTCACCGACATCTTGCACCTGTCCTGGGCAGAGGCCCATCACGAAGCTGGCCGCTGGGAACACGTCATGAGTTCCAACGTCGAGGCCGCGATGGACCGGCTGTTGGGTTCTCCCACCACGTGCCCACACGGCAACCCGATCCCCGGTTCCGACTACATCGAACGCGACACCACCACCTTGTCGGCTCACCCCATCGGGCAGCCATTCACGGTCAGCCGAATTCCGGAAGAACTCGAGTTCACCCCAGGTTTGCTCGAGTTCCTCGAAGACTCGTCGTTACGGCCTGGCACCTCGGGTGTGGTCACGGCGGCGTCTCCCGACGGCACGCTCACCATCGAAATCGGCGGGCACCACGTCGGAGTCGGTTCGTTTGCCAGCGAACGGATCCTGGTCACGTCGTGATCAAGCGGTCGGCCGGGCACTTCGCCCCGAACCCTCGGGTTGTAGGCGCGATCGCTGTCGGGTTGGCGTGTGCATTGGCGACCGGGTGCGGTGAGACGTACATCGAAACCAGCGTCACCACCGCACCGCCGTCGGCGGTGGCCACCACCATCGCCCTCGTCGACCCGAACGCACCGGTCGCCGACCTGCTCAACGAAATGACGGCGTTGATGCTCGGCCTCGACTTCGAGATCAGCGACGGCCCAGATGCTCGGGCCGTCATGACCCGCATCGAAGCGTTGTGGGATGCTGCCGAACCCACCGTGCGGTCAACTGCGCTCGACAGCGCCCCCGACTTCGACCAGGCATTGGATCTCGCCCGAACTGGTGTAGATCGAAACCGCCCAGCCGACGCCAGCAAGGCCTACAAAATCCTCGCCGCAGTCACCGCCGCCTACCTCACCAACACCGCCCTCGACCGACACCGCGTAGCCCGGTCAGGCGATTGCACTCGGGAGGTCGGTGGTGTGGACGATGGAGAGTCGCTGCGTGGAACGAGTGAGCGCGACGTAGAGCGCACGAAGGCCGTGTTCCTGGTCGGCAACGATCTGGGCCGGTTCTGCCACGATGACCGCGTCGAGTTCCAAGCCTTTCACCACGCTGACCGGCACGACCGTGAGCGGCTGATCGAGCCCGGCGGTGACTGCCCGACCGTGAACGAACCCAGCCGCGTCGAGAGCGTCGCCGATGTGGTCGGCCTCACCATCGGGCACGACGATTGCAATGCTGGCGTGGGGCAGCGCTTCGCGTAACGCACGCACCTCACTCACCACGCCGAGGTCGAGGGCGTCGACCCGAACGATGTTGGGGCCAACATCGCCAAGACGAACCGACTGTGGCGCCCGGAGTCCGGGAGTGGCGGCGTGCATCACCCGGTTGGCGAGTTCCATGATCTGGGCGGGAATGCGGTATCCAACCGACAACCCGACAACGCGCGACGGCTTGCGATCCGGCAGGTACGCCAGCACGTCTTCCCATGCGTTCGGAGCCAGCGGCCCGGTGGCCTGAGCGATGTCGCCGACGACCGTCATCGACCCGCTGAGCGACCGACGCGTCGCCATTTTGAGCTGCATCGGCGTGAGGTCTTGCACCTCATCGATGACGATGTGACCGAATGTGCGGATCTCGTCGCGCTCGTCGACTTTGCCGCCTTTGCCCAGCTTCGGCCCAAGCACTTCTCGGGCGTCGTCGAGCAAGGCCACGTCGGCCGGGGTCCAACGAACATCAGCCAAGTCGTCTTGACGCGGACGGTACAGCGCCTTGTATTCCCATTCTTCGAGCACGCCATCTGCAGCCAAGCGCAGTAACGCAAGCGACCCAAACAGGTCGTGCAACAGCTGGGCCGGAGTGAGCACGGGCCACATGCGTTCGAGCGCCTCGCGTACTTCGGGATACTGACGCACCTCGAGTCGAACGTCGCGACTGGTGACATCGTCGCCGCGCCACGAATCGGCCATCGCAGCCCAAATTTCGCTCTCCACCCACCGCCGCGCCGCGTTGTGACGACGGAAGCGTCGACGCGCTTGGCGCACGATCTGCTGAGTCTGGTGAGCCTGTAGGCGCACGTACCCCGACCTGAACGGCACCACCAGATCCGTGCGCAGTGCCCGTTCGCGCTCGTTCACAGCCCGGTCGATGACGTCGCTCATTCGTGCGTCACCTTTGAGACGGGCGGCGAGCGGCGAATCGGAGTCTTGGTCGCGGGAAGCAAAACGCACATCAGGTACCAAGTCGGCGAGTACCACTTGCTCAACGCCGGCTTCGCCCAGCGATGGCAGCACCTGCTCGATATACCGCAGGAACACACGGTTTGGCCCGATGACCAACACACCTTGGTCTTCCAACGGGAACCGATGCGTGTACAGCAGGTAGGCCGCCCGGTGCAGCGCAACGACGGTCTTACCAGTGCCCGGGCCACCCTGAACCACCAGCACGCCTGACTGCGGCGATCGGATGATCTCGTCTTGCTCGGCCTGGATGGTGGCGACGATGTCGCCCAAGGTGCCAGTGCGACCACGTTCCAACGACGCGATCAGCGTTGAGTACCCACGCAGGCCCGCCGAGTGCCCGCTCGGCCCGTCGTCGATCAAACCGTCGTCGTGACCGACGCCGAGATGGCCACCGCCAAAGAGTTCGTC
The DNA here is from genome assembly GCA_963738275.1 of uncultured Actinomycetota bacterium. Lineage (GTDB taxonomy): Bacteria > Actinomycetota > Acidimicrobiia > Acidimicrobiales > Ilumatobacteraceae > Ilumatobacter. The sequence goes on along the minus strand of CAVTVY010000010.1, from coordinate 54,216 downwards.
TTCGATTCCCAGCAGCTTCTTGCCGTCGATGGAAAAGTGTCGTCGACGTGCCAAACCCATGGGCTCGCGGCCGGTGGCGCGATAGAAGGGTTCCGCCACCGGAGCTCGCCAGTCGACCACGACAGGCTCCGAATTGACGTCGGCCACGGCGAGACGACCGATATGGAAGCCTTCCAACTCCCCTTCGATGAGTGCACCGTCGTCGTCGAGTGCGGCCCGGTCGATGCGACCGAACACGAGCGCTGCCTTACCGAGATCGAGATCCGTCAACCGCTTGATGACCGCTTCGTCGAAGGCGTTGCGTTCGAACCGGGCCTGAAACGTGCCGCCCATCTGGCCCTCGCCGCTGAGGTCGCGCATGCGCCAAGCCGCTGAACGACTTTCTTCCAGACAGTCGTAGGCAAAATCGATGTACGCCTGTTCGTCGGCGAGATCAGGGTGATGTTGCGTCATGTACGAAGAAGAGAAATTTGAACTCGTGACCAGCCAGATAGCCGGTTCTTGGGCCGACTAACTCTATCGGTCGAGATAGCGTCCTCCCCAAGATGCAGTTCGAGAACCAAGCCGACGATCCAGCCGACGATCCAGCCGACGATCACCGTCTGACGTTCCGTTTCTGGCTGCCGCTCGCGGTCAAACGGCAGCGCACACACCCGTGTGGTTCATGCGTCAGGCCGGGCGCAGCCTGCCCGAGTACCGTGCGATCCGGGGCGAAGGTTCGATTCTCGACGCCATCAAACTGCCCGAGCTCAGCGCCGAAATCACGTTGCAGCCAGTCCGTCGGTACGGCGTCGACGCAGCGGTGCTGTTCAGCGACATCGTCGTTCCCGCCCACGCCGTCGGGTTCGGCATCGATGTGAAGCCAGGTACAGGCCCAGTTGCCGCGCACCCCATCCGTTCGGCCGCCGACCTCGATCGGTTGCGCGATCTCGAACCCGACGACATCGGTTACGTCACCGACACCGTCGACCTGCTCGTCGCCGAGTTGCCCCATGACGTGCCGGTTCTCGCGTTTGCCGGTGCACCCTTCACGGTGGGCTCGTATCTCATCGAAGGGCGACCGAGCAAGGACTACCGGTACACCAAGGCGCTCATGCACACCGACTCGACGACATGGCACCGGCTGATGGACCTGCTCGCCACGTCGGCAATCACGTTCATCGACGCCCAACTCAGCCACGGCGCGCGAGCCTTTCAACTCTTCGACTCGTGGGCCGGAAGCCTCAGTCGCCTCGACTACGAACAGTTCGTCCTCCCCCACTCGCGCCGTGTGTTCGCCGAACTCGCCGAACGACACCCAGACGCGGCTGGCATCCATTTCGGAATCGGCTGCGACCACCTCTTGGAACTCATGTACTCCGCCGGCCCGCAGGTGATGGGGCTCGACTGGCGCACACCGATCACGTCGGCGCGCGAACGGCTCGGCGCCGACACGGTCGTTCAAGGCAATCTCGACCCAGCCCTGGTGCTCGCCGGAAGCGACGTTGCGCTCCCCGGCGCATGCGCCGTGTTGGCCGACAATGCCGGTCACCCCGGGCACATCTTCAACCTCGGTCATGGCGTATCAGCCCGAGACCGACCCCGGTGTGCTCGCCGACATCGTGCAATTGGTTCACGAGCGACCACTTCACGACCACCACGATGCCACGGGGGCGTCATGAGCGACGATCGATCAACCGGCCGCACGGCTGTCGTCGTCATGGCGTACGGCACGCCGGCCAACACCGAAGACATCGAGGCGTACTACACCGACATTCGACGTGGGCGCCCACCGACGCCTGAACTACTGGCCGAACTCACCGGCCGCTACGACGCGATCGGTGGTGTTTCGCCGTTGGCGGCTCGCACAGAAGAACAACGGGTGGCCATTCAAGATGCACTCGACGCCATCGAACCAGAGCGCTACACCGTGGTGCTCGGCACGAAACACAGCATGCCATCCATCGAGGCCGCCGCCAGCCAGGTGATTGCCGACGGCTTCGAACACATCGTCGGCGTGGTGCTGGCACCGCACTATTCCGCATACTCGGTGGGGCAATACCTTGATCGCCTGCGTGCCACGGTTCCCGGGCAGATGGCCGACTCCATCACCGTCGACGGCGTGGAGTCGTGGGCGACCGAGCCCGCATTCGTCGACTTCGTCGCCTCCGACCTGCAGCGACGCCTCGACTTGGCAGAGGGCCGCACGCTCGTGCTCTTCACGGCTCACTCACTTCCCACCAGAATTCTTGCCGACGGTGATCCGTATCCCGACGAGTTACGCAGCACTGCCGAAGCGGTGTCCCACCAGCTCGGGTTGCATGAGGGTCGCGGGTGGCGCATCGCCTGGCAGAGTGCGGGGCGCACACCAGAGCCATGGATTGGCCCAGACATCCTTGCCGCCCTCGACGACATCGCCGCTTCCGGCGAGTATGACACCGTCATTGTCAGTGCCGTGGGCTTCGTCAGTGACCACCTCGAAGTGTTGTACGACCTCGACATCGAGGCGCGCATGCACGCTGAGCAGCTCGGGCTCGAGTTCGACCGCACCAGCTGCGTGAACGACGACCCGCGAGTCATGGCAGCCCTCGCCCGCAGAATCCACCGCATCTAACGGGTTGGAATGATGCGGCGCGTGTTGATCGTGGGCGGAGGGATCGCCGGGCTGGCGGCCGCCGTGGAGTTGGTCGACCGTGCCACCGGGCCGAAGGCCGCTCCGTTCGAGGTGACGTTGTGGGAAGGCGCCGACCAACTCGGGGGAAAGATCGGAACCACCGCGTTTGGCGGAATCGATCACGTCGACACCGGCGCGGACGCATTCCTCACGCGTGTGCCACACGGGGTGGAGTTGGCCCGACGAGTTGGCTTGACCGCCGATGACCTCACGTCTCCCACGCCGGCGTCGGCGTCTGTGTGGATCGACAGGCTCCACGACATTCCCGGTGGCATCGTGCTGGGGGTACCAGCCTCGGTGCGTCCGTTCATCACCACCAGCCTGCTCACATGGCGCGGCAAACTGCGCGCCGCCGCCGAGCCGTTGCTCCCTCGTCGCGATCATGGCGACTCGCTGGGTGCGTATGTACGAGGCAGGTTCGGCGACGAGGTGCACGAACGCCTCGTCGACTCGCTGGTCGGCAGCATTTACGCCACCGACACCGACCACAGCAGCCTTGCGGCTGTGCCTCAGCTTGCCAGCCTGGCAGCGGGCAACCGCAGTCTGCTCGTCGGCGCTCGACGACAGCGGCTCGCCGCCGCAAACGCAGTAACGGGTGAACCATCTGCGATATTTGGCGCCCCACGCAACGGCATGGCTGGCCTCGTGCATGCCGCAGCAGACATGTTCACGGCGAACGGCGGCACCATCCGCCTCGGAACCGCCGCAGTTGCCGTGGAACCCCACGAGGGCGGCTGGCAGGTGTCGGGCAGCGATGGCACATCGATCATCGTCGACCATGTAGTGCTCGCCAGCCCAGCGCGTCCAACTGCTCACCTGTTGTCTGGCATCGCGCCCGAGGCGTCGAGCCTGATGGCTGGCGTCGAACATGCCGACATCATCATGGTCCGTCTGCGCATTCCTGCCGCCGATTGGCCGTCACGACTCACCGGCAAGAGCGGTTACCTCGTCCCGAAACCGCAGCAGCGATGGGTGACAGCGGCCTCGTTCGGCTCGCAGAAGTGGGCGCACTGGCGTCCGGCCAATGGCGATCAGATCCTGCGGGTATCGATCGGTCGCGATGGCATGCCGGTGAACGGTCTTTCAGACGAAGATGCGCTTGCCGCGGCGGTGCGCGAGGTCAGCGGACATCTCAACTTCGACCTGCAGCCCACCGATACGTCTGTGATGCGCTGGACGGACGCCTTCCCCCAATACCGGCCGTATCACCACGACCTGGTGGCCGCGATCGAGACCGGTCTTCCCAGCGGCATTCATGTGGCTGGGGCCAGTTATCGCGGCGTCGGAATTCCGGCGTGCATCGCAGACGGCCAACGCGCCGCTCGAGCAATCGCCATATCCCCAAGACAAGAGGACCGATTCCTGACATGATGTCGAGATGGCTGTGAGCGGACAGTGGAGGTTCGCCGTACCTGGCGTGGCCCTCACCGTCGCGGTGTCGGCCCTGCTGCTCGCCACGTGTGGTTCGCCTGACGAGGCAGTACAAGCCCCGCCTTCCACCACGACCACCTCCACGACCACGACGGTGCCGCCTACCACCACGACCACGTCCACGACCACGACGGTGCCGCCCACCACCACGACCACGTCCACGACCACGACGGTGCCGCCCACCACCACGACCACCACGACGACGTCGACCACCACGACACTCCCAGCCTCCACCACCACGCAGTACGTTGCGCCGTACGCCCAGCCCATCGCTCCTCCCGCCGACTCGCGGGCCGCCGAGCCTGTGATCGAACTGGGGAGTATTTACATTCCTGCCATCGGCGTGAATTCCGTGATGTACGAAGGCATCCGCATGACCACGCTCGACTACGGCCCTGGTCACTGGCCCGGAAGCGCCATGCCGGGGCAGCCCGGAAACGTGGTCGTTGGCGGGCATCGCACCAGCAAGCACAAGGTGTTCCGTCGGGTCGATGAGTTGGTTGCGGGCGATGAGATCTTCTTCACCATGCCCGACGGCGTGTACAAATACGTCGTGAACCGCATCGAGATCGTCGACCCGTCGGCAGTATGGATCGTCGACCCCACGCCGACGCCGCAGGCAACCCTGTTCGCCTGTCACCCCCCGGGCTCGACGCGGCAACGAATCATCGTCTTTTCTGACCTCGTTTCCGGCCCCTGATGCCGACAGCTCTCTCGGCGGCGCAATGGCGCCGACCCGCACTCGCTGCGCTTGGCGGCGTCTTGGTTGCGTTCTCGCTGCCCCCTTGGGGTTGGTGGCCTCTGGCCTTCGTCGGTGTGATGGTGTTCAGTAGTGCGCTCGGCGCAGCGCCGTCACGACGCGAACGTGCGGTGGCCGGTCTGGCATTCGGCTTGCCTTGGTTCATCATTGGTATGGCCTGGATGTGGTATCTCACGGCGCCCGGCTTCCTCATCGCGGCCTTGCTGTTTGCCGCCTTTCATGCTGGGGCAGCGGTACTGGCGCCCATTGGCCCATGGGCCGTGATTGGCCGTCCGGCAGCACACACGTTGGCCGAGTCACTTCGTCTTGCCTTCCCATTCGGCGGGGTGCCGCTCGCGACCCTTGGCATCTCGCAGGCAGGCGGCCCGTTGCTCGGCCTCGCTCGACTGGGGGGAGTAATTCTCATTACTTGGGTCGTGTTCCAGGTGGGATTCGCATTCGCCGCGCCGGCTCACGCTGTTGCTCAACGCCTGCGCGGGCGGCGATCCGCGTCGCCTCGCGGACTCCCCGCGAGGCCGCACTCTGAGTTTGCACTTGCAGCGATCGTCGTGATGGTCATGCTGGCCCTCTTCGCTCCTGATGGCAGCCCTGTTGCGGACGGGGCCGAACTCACCATGGCAGGGGTACAGGGGGGCGGAGAGCAGGGCACCAGTGCGCTCGACGTGCCGTCGTCGGTGGTCACCGAACGGCTGCTCGAAGCGACCGCGACCCTTGATCCTGGCGACGCCGAGGTCGTCGTGTGGCCTGAGAACGGCGTTGACGTGAATGGAATCGCGTTCGCCGACAGCCCGCAATTCGAAGCGATCGCGGCCGAGGCGGCACGCCTCGGCGTGCCCTTCCTGGTGGGCGTCACCGAAGACTCGGAATTCTCGAACAACCCGGTGCCCAACCGATTCGTCAACTCGCAGGTGGCCATCAACCCCGACGGCGACATCATCGGACGTTACGAAAAGGTTCGGCGCGTTCCATTCGGAGAGTACGTCCCGTTCCGCAGCGTCCTCGAAGCGTTGGGCGCACCTCTGGAACGAGTGGCAGGAGATGCCGTGTCCGGCACCGACCCGGCACAACTAGTACTGCCCGACGGCACAGCGGTGGGCGTGATGATCTCCTGGGAAGTCTTCTTCGGCGACCGAGCTCGCGATGCGAACAGCAATGATGCGGCAATTCTCATCAACCCGACGAACGGGGCGTCATACACGGGCACGATCTTGCAAACCCAGCAAATCGCATCGAGTCAGCTACGCGCCATGGAAAACGGTCGCTGGGTTGTTCAGGTGTCGCCCACCGGCTTCTCCGCGTTCATCTCGCCCGATGGTTCCGTGTTCGATCGCACCGACGTCAGCGAGCAGCGGGTGATCATCCGTGACGTGCCCCTCCGCACGGGGAGCACGTGGTATCGATTGCTCGGCGACTGGCCGTGGCGACTCGCAGTGTCGGTGCTGTTCGCCGTCGCAGTGTGGTGTGAACGGCGAACACCCCTCACACCTTCAACATCGCTCCTACACCTCCAACATCCCCTACACCTCCAACATCACCGTGACCGGCCCGTCGTTGACGATCGTCACCAGCATGTCGGTCCGGAAACGCCCGGTTGCCACCTCCGCTCCGAAAGATCGAAGCTGATCGACGACTCGGGCCACGAGTGGTTCAGCCTGCTCGGGTCGAGCGGCGTCGATCCAACTCGGACGCCGACCCTTGCTGGTGTCGCCATACAGCGTGAACTGGCTGACCACGAGCACCTGCGCCGAGCGGGTGTCGCTGTGTAGGTCGGCGAGTGACCGGTTCATCACACCGTGGGAATCGTCGAGCACTCGAAGGTTCCAGATCTTGTCGGCCAACCGGTCGGCCTGTACCGCCGTGTCGTCGTGGGTAACGCCCACGAGGACGCAGAGCCCCGACCCGATCTCGCCGACCCGTTCGTGTGGCGCCGCCGCAACCACGTCGACCGCAACAGCATCGACCGCAACCACGTCGACCGCGGCTGACAACACTCGCTGCACCAATCCTCGCACCGCTCCAGCCTGCCATGTCGCACCAACACGCGCACCGAGGCAGCCCACAGCACAGGGGTTGGCACCTCACCTTGATTTCGTCCCGAGCCGAAGTGGGTTTGTGACAATCTGAGTTGATGATTTCTCGCGAAAGTCGCGAGAAGCCAGCTTGTCGCTCCTCTTGAACAGGTGAGGAGCGACCCATGTTTCATGCCCAACCAAGCGTCTACCGATACCGAGATTGTTGCCGCGCACCTGGCCGGCGACCGTGCCGCGCTCGCCGTGATGTACGACAGGTATGGAGCTGGGCTGTACGACACTGCTGCAGCGATGCTGCGCAGTCGACACGACGCGGCCGACACGGTGCAGGACGTGTTCGTCATCGCGGCCGAACGACTCAGCCAACTTCGCGACCCTTCACGGCTCAAGCCCTGGCTCTACGCCGTGCTACGCAACGAGGTCTACCGCCGCACCGGCAAACGCTCGCGCACGGTTGCCACCGACTTCTCAGAGCCCATCGCTGAGATGTCGTTGCCCGCCCAGCCGGCCGACGACGCGTCGAACGCCGAGTATCGCGAACTCACCGAACTCGTCCGCAACGCGGCGGCCGGGCTCGACGAGCGCGACCAAATGGTGCTCGAGTACACGATTCGCCAAGGCTTGGAAGGCGACGACCTCGCCGCCGCCTTAGGAGTCACTGCGCAACAGAGCTACAACCTGGTGCACCGAATGCGCCAGCGCACCGAACGCAGCCTCGGAGCGCTGTGCGTCGCCCGCGGTGGTCGTGAAGACTGCCCCGAGCTGAACGAGATTCTTGCCGGCTGGGACGGCAACTTTTCGGTGCTGGTGCGCAAGCGCGTTGCGCGCCACATCGATGACTGCGATACGTGTGAGAAGTCGCGTCGCAAGTTCGTCCCCCTCGCCCTGTTCGGCGCAGCCCCAGCATTCGCGGCTCCACCAGCCCTACGCGACCGGGTGCTTGCGGCAGCCAGTCATGGAGGAGCGTCACCCTCGTACGGCTTCACCGCAGCGGGTGGTTTCCCGGCCGCGATCAAGTACTGGAAGCAAGTTGGCGTTGTGGATTCTCATCGCCGCCGCAGCACTGCTGCTCACCACGGGCACTGGCGTGTACCTCCTGGCTGCCAACGACGAATCAGAATTCCTGGCGGCCGCAGAAACCAGCACCACGTTTGGCACCACGATCGGTAGTGCTTCGACCACCTCGGTCGCCGCCACCACAACCAGCGTCGGCGCATCTACGACCAGTTCATCCAGCTCTTCCAGCAGCACGTCCACGACGAGCAGTACCTCGAGCACCACGTCATCGTCGACCACGTCATCGTCGACCACGTCATCGACGACCACGTCATCGTCGACCACGTCCACGACGGTGTTGGCTGTGCTGCCGCCAACCGCGACCACCACCACGGTCAGGCCACCAACCACTCTTGCGGTCCCCATCACCGCGCCTCTCACCGCGCCGCCCCTCACCGCCCCGCCCCTCACCGCCCCGCCCCTCACTGCCCCGCCGGTGACCGCTCCCCTGGTGACTGCAGCACCCACAACGACGGTTCCAGCAACCACGACCACGTTGGCGCCAGCACAACTTGCGCTGTCGAACGGATCGCTCGACTTCGGCACATCCGCAACTGCGCTGCCGATCACCCTGTCGAACCCCGGCGGGCAGCCTGCCACATGGGCTGCTGCCGCGGCTGCGCCGTTTTCCGTGTCGCCGGCGGCGGGCACGTTGCCGGCGGGTGGATCGCTGCAGCTCATGGTCAGCTACAACCGAGCCACCGTTGCCGAGAACGTTCCGTCGAATGCCACGTTGTCGGTCACCGGCGGCCCCGGGTCGGCATCGGCGAGCCTGACGGGCCGAGCGATTCGGCCGCCCACCATCACCGTGCTCAGCGCACAGTGCGTCGAGTACAACGTCGGTGCGGGCACGTTGTACGCGTTTGGGATGCAGGTGGCGGTTGCCGACGAGAATCCCTCCTCCAACCGTCCGTCAGGATCGATCGCCAGCCCAACGGGAGCATCTCGGCCGCTCGATTTCCCGACGAACCCGACACCAGGCGCCGGCAGCGCGACCCTTTCGAACATCAATCCGACCGGCGGCCCGCCGTTCACGGAGCTGGGCACGTGGGTCTGGACCGTGTCGGCGACCGACGCCCTCGGCAACGTTGGCACCATCAGCGGATCCATTCCCATCAACGCCACCAACTGCTGAATCTGCAGCCGTCGCACCGCGAGAACGCACTTCGCGCAAACCTAGATGCACGTTTACTGCCGTTTACTGAACGGTAACAATGCCCCGTTAGCCTGCTCCGATGGCTAGCAACGACCGCCGCGCCCCCGCTGGGCACGCCGATGAGCCCATCTCGCTCGCGTACCTCACCTACCGCGGCAAGCCCCACGTGGGCGGCCAAGGGGTGTACACCCGTCACCTCACCAAGGCGCTCGTCGACCTCGGTCACCACGTGGAGGTGCTCGCCGGGCAGCCATACCCAATTCTCGACGAGCGCATTCCGCTGACGAAACTTCCCAGCCTCGACTTGTTCAACGACCACTATCCAGGCCGCATCCCGGCGTACTGGGAGTTCAAGACCCGCTATGACTGGCTGGAAACCGCGCAGTTCATGACGGGTCGCTTTTCCGAACCCACAGCCTTCAGCGCCCGCGCCAACGCCCATCTGTCCAAGCGACTGACCGAGTTCGACCTGGTGCACGACAACCAGTGTCTCGGGTACGGCATCACCAAGCTGGAACAGAAGATTCCGCTCATCGTCACCCTTCACCACCCCATCACCCAGGATCGCAAGCTCGAAATGGCCGCGGCGCCGAACGCGTGGAAGCGTTGGTCAATCGGCCGTTGGTATGGCTTCGTCAAGATGCAGGGCAAGGTCGCGGCAAAGCTCCCACGAGTCGTCGTCGTGAGTGAGAACTCCATCAAAGACATCCACGCCGACATGGGCGTACCGCTCGAAACGATGCGCCTCGTGCCCGTCGGTGTCGATCCCGACCTGTTCAAACCAACGCCGAACGTCACCCGTCGCCCAGGGCGCCTCATCACCACCGCTTCGGCCGACGTGGCCTTGAAGGGCCTCAGCTTCCTCCTCGAAGCAATGGCGAAACTGCGCGCTCGACGGACGCGACATTTCGCTCACCATCATCGGCAAGCCCAAGCCCGGCAAGTCGATGGACCTCATCGACAACTTCGGCCTCGCGCCGTATATCGAGTTCGTGTCGGGGGTTACCGACGAGCGGATTGTCGAGTTGTACGCGGAGGCCGAAGCGGCCGTGGTGCCCAGCCTGTACGAGGGTTTCAGCCTTCCCGCCATCGAAGCCATGTGCACCGGCATCCCGCTCATCGCCACCGACGGCGGTGCGCTTCCTGAAGTCACCGGGCTCGACGGCGAAACCGTGTTCCGTTGCCGCAAGGGCGACGTCGACGACCTCGCCCGTGCGATCCGAACTGCCCTCGACGACTCGGCCGCCCGCGAACGAGTCGGTGCGGCCGGTCGTCAGCGGGTGCTCGATCGCTGGACCTGGAAGAAGTGCGCGCAAATGACGGTCGACCAATACCGAGAAGTGCTGGCGATGCCACAAAACATCGAGAAACTCCGGCGCAACGGTCGCATCTGATGCTCACTATTCGATTCGACGAGCTGGGTCTGCAACCGGGCGACCGGGTACTCGACGTGGGCGCCGGGTTCGGTCGCCACGTGTACGAATGCGCTCGACGCGGTGCGCACGTCGTAGCGCTCGATTACGCCGCAGATGAGGTCGTGCAAACGCAGAACACGTTGGGCGCCATGGTCGAGGCAGGCGAGATCACCATCGACAAGCTGGTCGGCGTGTTGCAGGGCGACGCCACGAGCCTGCCGTTTCCGGACTCGACGTTCGACGTGGTCATCACCAGCGAAGTACTCGAACACATCCAAGACGACGTAGCCGCCATCGCCGAAATGGTTCGGGTGCTCAAGCCCGGTGGTCGCTTCGCTGCCACCGTGCCCGCTTGGCTTCCCGAGGTCGTCAACTGGAAACTGTCCGACGAATACCACGCGCCCAAGTCGGTCGGTGGACACGTTCGCATCTACGCCCGCACAGAACTGAAGGCCAAGCTCGAGGCGGCCGGTCTCGACGTCGACGGCTATCACCGCGCCCACGCCCTGCACTCGCCGTATTGGTGGCTGAAGTGTGCAGTCGGGCCTCGCAACGACGATCATCCGGCCGTCACCAAGTACCGCAAGTTCCTGGAGTGGGACATCGTCAAACAGCCCACCAGCACGAAAGTGGCCGAGCGAGTGTTGTCGCCCGTGTTGGGCAAGAGTTCGGTGCACTACGGCAGCAAGCCCAGTTCCAGCCAGCCGGGGGCCCAATGAACTCCGTTCCCCATCTGCCAGGCGTTCTCACGAGCGACGAGTTGATTGCCAGCGCGGAACACCTCGCGTCGCTACAGACGTCGTCGGGCATGATTCCGTGGTACCCAGGTGGTCACTGCGACCCGTGGAATCACATCGAATCTGCAATGGCGCTCGACGTGGCCGGTTTCCATGTTGAAGCCGAGCAGGCGTACGAATGGCTCGCCAACATTCAGCGCCCAGACGGCAGCTGGCACAACTACTACCTGCCAGACGGTGTCACCGACGGCACCATCGAGGAACCAAAGCTCGACACCAACGTCATCGGCTATATCGGTACGGGGGTGTGGCATCACTGGCGCAGCACGGGCGACCGAAGCTTCGTCGACAATCTGTGGCCCATCGTTGAACGGGGCCTCGACTTCGTACTCAGCCTGCGCCGCCCAGACGGCCTGCCGTTGTGGGCCGTTGAACTCGACGCGCAGCCATGGGAGTACGCCCTGCTCACCGGATCGTGTTCCATTCAGCATTCGCTCCGGTGCGCGGCGGCCGTTGGTTGTGAGACCGGCTCGCCACGACCCGACTGGGTAGAGGCCGCCGACAAGATCTGCTCCATGGTGGAGTTCGCACCCGCCGCGTTCGAGCCGAAGACCCGGTGGGCGATGGACTGGTACTACCCGGCCCTGACCGGAGCGCTCGGCGCCGACGCAGCCAAGGTCCGCATGACCGACGGTTGGGCGGTGTTTGCGATGGAGCAACTGGGTATTCGCTGCGTCAGCGATGAGCCCTGGATCACCGCTTCGGAAACTGCCGAAGCCTCGCTCGCCTTCTCGGCCATCGGGGACTTCGCAACGGCCGCCGACCTGTTGGCGTGGACCCGCAGCCATCGCCAAGACGATGGCTCCTACCTCACTGGCATCGTGTACCCCGAAGGCATCACCTTCCCGCCCGACGAACACACCTCGTACACCGCAGCAGCGGTCATTCTCGCAGCCGACGCCATCGCAGGGACCTCCCCAGCAAGCACCCTCTTCACCTCCTGACGGGATTTTGAAGGACGGTTCTGCAGTAGGAGTGAGCAGGGTCAGAACTTGAAGACGTCACCTCCGTACACTTCCTGACCGTGTCGTCTCTTCTTCGGTCCACTCCTGTTCGCACGGTTCTCAGTGTGTGGTCGTGGTTTGTTCTCGGGTTGACGGTGCTGGTGATCGTGCCGTTGGTTGCCATCACTCGACTCGTCACTTCACCCTTCGATCCGGGTCGCTATCACGCCGGGCGTCTCTTTCGACAGATCGGGGTCATCCACCCGAAGCTCACCCCGATGTGGAAGTTCCACGTCTCCGGCGAGGTGCCCGACGACCCGCGGCACCCGTATGTCGTCGTCGCCAATCACGAGAGTTTTGTCGACATCCTTCTCATCTGCCACGTGCCAATGGAGATGAAATGGATGAGCAAGAGCGAGATGTTCAAGATCCCGCTGCTCGGGTGGGGGATGCAAATGGCCGGCGATATCCCGCTCAAGCGGGGCAACAAGAAGGCCGGCGCTCAAGCCCTCATCGAATGCCGCGACCGGCTCGACAAGAAGGTCTCGGTCATGATTTTCCCGGAAGGCACCCGTTCGCACTCCGGTGAACTCGGCGAGTTCAAGGATGGCGCTTTTCGTCTCGCCATCGGCGCGGGCGTGCCGATCATTCCCCTTGCCGTCATCGGCACTCGTGATGCGCTGATCAAACACGACTGGCGGTTCGGCTTCAGCAACGCCGAAGTGCGAGTGCTCGACACCATCTCCACCGACGGCCTCACCAAGGCCGATGTGCCCGCGTTGCGCGAACAAACCCGGGAGGCCATCGCTGCAGCGCTCGAAGAGATGCGCGCCGCCCGGGCCAACTGAGCCCTGCCGCGTGAGCTACTGCGCGGCGCAAGATGCGCAGCGAGCCGGTAGCTGAGATCTCTGCGAAGTTTCCACTTTCGATGGCTGGCACGTAGATCTGTTCGTACGGTGGTCGGCCACCGTCGGCTGGGTCGGGGAACACGTCGTGGATGGCCAAGATGCCTCCCGGCATGACGTGCATGGCCCATCCTTCGTAATCGAGGCGAGCGGGCTCTTCTCCGTGGCCGCCATCGATGAACAACAGACCGAGCGGCGTGGTCCAATGCGCCGCCACCGCCGCCGATTTGCCCACCACGGCAAACACCGACGACTCGAGATCGGCGTCATGAATGGCTGCTCGGAAGAACGGCAACGTGTCCATCTTGCCCACTCGCTCGTCGACAACGCTGATGTCGTGGTGCTCCCACCCAGACTGGTTCTCGTCCGAACCGCGGTGATGGTCGATGGCGAACAAGTGTGCAACCCGTACGTTCCGCCGCATCACCCAACCACACCGTGGAACGCCCGCAGTACGAGCCGACTTCCACCCATGCTGCGAATGGATGCATATGACCTGCGGTGAGCGCGGCGGCGTGTAACGCGTCGCCCTCGTCGGGCGGCATGAATCCCTTGGTCGCCAACGCCACCATCCGACGTTCTGGGCTGGGAGGTACCGGATCGATCTTCACCCACCCGAGAGTACGACCACAACCGCGCAATCGGAAGAGCGAGGGTGCGCATACATCTGCCGATAACGCAGTACTGTCACCGCGTGGCCACCACAGTCGTACACCATCGTCGTCTTGCTTCGGTTCACCGTTCCGCTGCTGATTCCCCGGTTTCCGCTGCCGGCGATCTTGGCTTGCTTGGTGCTCGACGCTGCCGACCAAACGATCTTTGCGGCCTTCACCGACGACCCGATGCCGGGTTATCAGACCTACGACAAAGCGCTCGACGTGTACTACCTGGCGGTGGCTTACTGCTCGTCGATGCGCAACTGGACCGACCCGGTCGCGTTCCAAACGTCACGCTTCCTCTACCTGTATCGATTGGTCGGCGTGACCCTGTTCGAGTTGTTCAAGCGCACGCTGGATGCTGCTGGTGTTCGCCAACACCTTCGAGTACTTCTTCATCGCCTACGAGGCGGTTCGAACCCGTTGGAACCCGCTGCGACTCTCGGCCACCGCTGTACTCGGCATCGCCGCGTTCATCTGGATCTTCATCAAACTGCCCCAGGAGTACTGGATTCACATCGCCAAGCTCGACTTCACCGAGGCCATGGAGAACCACCCGTGGATGTGGGGTGTGTTCGCCGTGCTTGCGGTCGCCGCCGCCACCGCCGGCTGGTTGCTGCGCAAGCGCATCCCCACCACTGACTGGAAGTTCACCGTCGATGTGAACGATCACCTGCCACCGGTCGGCCGAGCCGGGCCAGCGCGGACCGGTGTTCTCGCCGCTCTTGCTCGAGAAGGTGGTGTTCCTCAGCCTCATCTGCGTGATCTTCGCCCAGGTGTTGCCGGGGATCGAATCGAGCAACCTCGGCGTCGCCGTCGGCATCGCCATCGTCGTGGTGCTCAACGCGCTGGTCACCGAGTTCCTCTATCGACGCGGTCACCACTGGACGCGCATCGTCCCCGGGTTCGTGGCCACGCTCGCGATCAACTTGGTCATCGTGTTTGCCGACTCGCTCCTCGTTCGCACCGGCAACGACACTCCCCGGCTGAACACCTTGTTCTTCGTGCTTGTTGGTGTCGCTCTTGGTGGCCATGTTCGACGTGATGCGTTCGGGACGCGGAGCCAACGACGGTCGCAAGCCGGTCTGGGCATCTGTTCGCGCCGAACGGGCACGACGAGCCGAACTCGCTACTGCAACGAACTGACGGTCTGCATCTGGCCGCCCGGACGCAACGCCACCATTCGGTCACCCAGATCGAGCGCTTCGAGTTCGCGCTCGAACTCTGCGAGCGGGTTCTCCAACCACGCAGGCGAGCCGGGTCGCGGCCGGATCGGTGAATAGGTGCCCCAGTGAATGGGCACCACGCGACGCGGGCTGATCGCCTGTACGGCGGCAGCCGCGGAGCGTGGATTGAGGTGCCGTTCGCCGAGCGTGGGGCCCCAGCCCCAGATCGGGATGAGCGCCACGTCGATCGGGCCGAGGTGAGCCATGTCGTCGAAGAGGTCGGTGTCGCCGGCGAAGTACACCGACCTGCTCGCCGCACGAATCACGTAACCGACAGGCTCGGCGACCAGGCGCGAGTGGGGACCGCGCTGGTTGGAGTGATCAGCTGGCACGACCGTGGCCGTGATGGCGGGTGTAGACCTTTCAGGACGCAGCGTGACGACGTCACCAGCTACCACCTCGACCACTTCGGTGGCATCGAGTGAACGCATCAAGCTCGAAGCACCAGCGGGACACACGATGCGGGTGCCGGCGGCCACGAGCTTGAGAGACCGGAGGTGCAGATGGTCCATGTGGAGGTGCGAGATGAGCACCGCATCCAGTGGCGGAATGTCGCCCGACGGCACCCGTCGTCGAAGGTGGGCCACTCGGCTGGTGAGGATTGGGTCGGTGATGAGGCGGAACCCGTCGACCTCGATGAGGGTGGTCGCGTGCCCGACCCACCTGATGTCGAATTCCGCGTTGCATGATGACAACGTAGCAACGCTGGGAACTGACGGCCGATCGCGAACGTCTGATCGGCATGGGAACACCTCGTGCACACGCCCCACTCGCCATCGCCGCAGCGGCCATCGTGTTCGCCGGTTGCACCGACGACCACGTTGCACGATCGGTGGTGGTGATTGACCCGACAACTGATTCACCGACCCACTCGACACCAGTGACAACAACTGGTTCAACCACCAGCGACCGATCTGGCCGCTCAGGCGCACGAGTGCGCGGTCTGCAGCGCTTCGCTGACTGTGCTTCGTTTCTCGACTACGTGCAAGCTGCGGCACGAGATCGGGTAGGTCCCTATGGATTAGAGGGAATGATCGGCCGCTACGGGCCACCGGTGATGATGGAGGGCGACGTCATCTTGAACGCAACCGGGGCCGAGATGGCGCCGACCGCCACGGTTGCGGCATCTGACGGCGCTACCCAGGATTCTGCCAGCCGAGATCTGCCAGCCAAGATTCTGATGGAGTGGTCGGTGCCGACTTCACGGGCACGAATGTGCAAGAGGCCGGCGTCGACGAGCCAGACATCATCAAAACCGACGGCGACCGCATCATCGCGATCTCCGATCAAACCCTCTCGTACATCGACGTCTCCAGTGGCAAGCCATCGTTCTGGTCGATCGCCTCACCATCGAAGGCGGTTGGGGTCACGAGCTGTTCTTTGCCGGCGACCGGGCGCTCCTCTTCACCAACAACAGCACATGGAACACGCCGATTCCTGACAACGACACCCAGACCACGAGTACGAACGCTCCGACATACGCCCAGCCGAAGAGTGGATGGCATCGGCGCTGATCACCGAAGTCGACCTGTCAGATCCGACGAACCTTCGCATCGCTGCCAGCATGCACATCGAGGGCCAATACCTCAGTGCACGGGCGATCGGCGACCACGTGCGCCTCGCCCTGTCGTCGGGCCCACAGTCGCTCGGCTGGGTCTACCCGTCGAGCCCGAACGGTGAAGGCAACGCCACGGCAGCCAACCGGGCGATCATCGACCGCACCACGCTGTCTGATTGGACGCCGTCATACACCGTTGCGGTGGGCGGCAACACCACCACCGGCGGAGAGCTGCTCGACTGTTCGCAGATGCATCAGCCCGCCGAGTTCGCCGGGTTCGAGATGATCTCGATTGTCGATCTGAACATCTCCGAAGGTCTGGAAACCAGCCTCAACGCTGGTGCACCGAACTCCGTCGGGGTGTTGGCAAGTGGTCAGACGGTGTACTCGTCGCTCGACCGAATGTACGTGGCAACAACGACGTGGGTTCCGACCGACGTTCAGACTCAGGGTTGGGACGAACGCCAGAACGACGCCTACACAACATCGATCCACTCGTTCGCCATCGCCGCCGGTGAGCCAACCACGTATATCGCATCGGGCGCCGTTCCCGGCACCCTGCTCAATCAGTTCGCCCTCGACGAACACAACGGATACCTGCGGGCCATCACGACGTCAGGTGCACCGTGGAGTTCGACCGGACAGTCCGAGAGCAGCTTGCGGGTACTCGCCGAGGAAGGCGACCAACTCGTCGAAGTCGGCTCGGTGGGCGGCCTCGGCCGCGGCGAACAGCTGTACAGCGCCCGACTCATGGGCGATATCGGGTTCGCCGTGACGTTCCGTCAGGTCGACCCGTTCTACGTGCTCGATCTGTCAGACCCGTTCAACCCCGAGGTGACCGGCTGAGTTGAAGATCCCCGGCTACTCGTCGTACCTGCACCCGGTCGGCAACATCGCCGAATCCGGTCTGGTACTCGGCGTCGGGCAGGACGCCAGCGAGACGGGTCAGGTTCGCGGGCTCAAACTGAGCTTGTTCGATGTGAGCGACCCAGCGAACCCGGTCGAGCGCGATGTCTGGACCCTCGACGGCGGCTCGTCGGAGCGGAGTACGACCACCGAGCATTCCAGATGATCGGATCCACGGCCATTCTTCCCACCCAGTCGTGGGCCGACGGCTTCGCCGGGGCAACGTTGTTCGACGTCACGGCACGACGGCATCGGCGAAATCGGCCGGGTCAGCCACGACGATGCGGGTTTCGCCGGCGACAGCTATGGCAAGCGCAATCCAACGCAGTCTGGTCATCGCCGATCAGCTCTACACGATGTCGCCAACCACCCTGCAAGCCAACAATCTCGCGACTCTCGATGTCACCTCGGCGGTGGCGCTTCAGTGGCCCGGCGAAGTCGAGTAACGAGTACGAGACGTGCCTGGCACGTCTCGTTATGCGACGGGCGTTGCATGAGCACGAGTTCGAGCCATTGATCGTGCTTGTAGCCCACTTCGGGCATGCGGCCCGTTTCCACAAAACCCAACCGCCGGTGAAACTCGATCGAGCCGTGTTGCTGGAGTCGATCGCACCGACCATCGTGCGGACGTCATTGCCGCGGCCCGCTCGATCAACGATTCCATCAAGAGCCGCCCGACCCCGTTCCCCACGCCCGCTTCCCACATGCACCGAGTGTTCGACGACAAACCGATAACCAGGACGGCGACCGATCTCGGAAGTCGCCGTACCGGCGTACCCACCACGTCGGATCCGGTTCGGTCAGCAGCTCCGCCACCAACACGGGAAACCCGCCGCCCTTGGCGGGCAAACCACGGGCCCGCTTGCAAGGTGTGAGGCGTGTCGGTGTACTCGTACGTGGTGGTGTCGATGAACGCGTTGAGCAGGTCGACGATGGCGCCCAGATCTGCAGCGACAGCGTCTCGTATCACAATGTTCATCACAGGAATATCGTAAAGACCGATGCGCCGTGGCAGCATGGCCACATGCCCGAAGCGTTGAGCAATCTCATCTCGCTGCTCGACCTCGAAGCAATCGAGGTCAACATCTTTCGTGGGGTGCAGCCCAACGAAGACCGCCAGCGAGTGTTCGGCGGCCAGGTTGCCGGCCAGGCGCTCGTGGCCGCCAGCCGTACGGTCGAGGAACCCGGGCGTCACGTCCACTCGTTGCACGCGTATTTCTTGCGGCCTGGCGACCCCAGCGTTCCCATTCTCTACGAGGTCGACCGCATCCGCGACGGACGAAGCTTCAGCACCCGACGCGTGGTTGCCATTCAGCACGGCCGACCGATCTTCAACCTGCAGGCCAGTTTTCATGAGTTGGAACAAGGCCTCGACTACCACCTTCCAGCACCGGCAGATGTTCCCGACCCCGAGTCGCTGCCCGCGTACCACGAACGGATGGCCAACTATCGCGAGCAGATCGGCGAAGGCTGGGATACACCACGCCCGATCGACCATCGATACGTCGCGCCCGACCCCGTGCTGGAACCAGGCATCAAAAGGCCTGGGCAACTCGTGTGGATGCGTGCCAACGGCACCCTGCCGGACGACCCGGTGCTGCATGCCTGCATCGTCACGTACGCCAGCGACATGACATTGCTCGACACGTCGTTGCGGCCGTTCGGCATGTCGGGCTTCACCGACAATCTGATGATGGCCAGCGTCGACCACGCCATGTGGTTCCACCGCCCGTTCCGAGCCGACGATTGGTTGCTGTACGACCAGCGGGCGGTGTCGAGTTCGTCGGCACGCGGGTTGTCTTCCGGAATGATCTTCAACCAAGCGGGCGAGCTCGTGATCAGCGTGGTCCAAGAGGGCCTCATCCGCGTCCTTTCATGACGGCTCGGTCGCACGCCGGCCGAGCCGCTGCGATCGGGTAGCGAGCCGACGCTGAGGAGCCGAGCTCTTGGGTTTGCGAGCTGGTTTGCTCCTGCTGTCACTCGCCGCGTGCGCATCAGACGACGCATGAGCAGTCTGGATCCGACGTCATCGTCACCACGAGCAGCGTCGCACCAGGCGCCCCGCGCTGAAACCGGGTCGGTCGACACGCCGACGTCATCGGCAACTCCCGCGCTCGTCCACCGGTGGACCGGCTGAGCCGGTTGGGTTCGTCGAGGTGGCGACCTTCGACACACCGGTCGACCTCGCCGTACGCCCCGGCGACGACGCCACTGTATGTGGTCGAGCAAGGCGGTCAGCGTGGTTCGGTACGACCCCGCTTCCGGTGCTGTCAACCGTGGTGCTCGACCTCACCGACCAGACCAGCGCCGACGGTGAGCAGGGTCTCCTCGGCCTTGCCTTCGCACCAGACGGAGCGAGCGCCTACGTCAACTTCACCGACATCGACGGCGACACCCACATCCAACGAGTCGAAGTGGCCGCGGACGGGGCGTTCCTCGGGGTTCCCACTGATGTGCTCGTGGTTGATCAACCGTACGGCAACCACAACGGTGGGGCGCTGGCGTTCGGGCCCGACGGATACCTCTACATTCCGCTGGGCGACGGCGGCTCAGCTGACGACCCGGAACGACGGGCCAGCGATCCCACCAGCCTGCTCGGCTCGATCCTGCGCATCGACCCGACTGGCGACCCGAGCGAGCCATACCTGATTCCCGACGACAATCCCTTCGCCGAGCGGTTCGTTCGAAGGTATCGACGGGGCGCCCGAAGTGTGGGCGTGGGGCGTACGCAACCCGTGGCGCGTTGCGTTCGACCCGGCCAACGGCGACCTGTGGGTGGCCGATGTGGGCCAGAGCATGTTCGAAGAGGTCAACCGACTGCAACCCACTGCCGAGCATCCGGCTGGCTACGCCGCGAACCTCGGCTGGAGTGCGTTCGAAGGAACCGAGCGCTTCAACGAGGACGTCGCGGATCCGGGCAATCTCGTGTGGCCGGTACTCACCTACGAACACGGTGACGACGGCTGCTCGGTGTCGGGCGCAGCGGTGTATCGCGGCACGGCGTTGCCATCGCTCACCGGCGACTTCATCTACGGCGACTACTGCTCGGGCAAGCTCTGGTCACTCGATCTCGAGGCTGGTCGCAACGACCTACTCGCCGACGACTTCGAGACATTGACCGCAGTGCGGTCCGGCCCAGACGGTGAGGTCTACGTCCTCGAAGGAAGCGGCACCATCCACCGCCTGGTCCCCGCTGACTAGCCGACTCGTTGGAACTCGACCTGTCTGGCGTCGATGTCGACACTGATCAATCGCAGGCGTACTTCGTCACCGGGGTCGACACTCTTGGCCTTGATGCGGGCGAGGACGGCGGGGTGGTCGAGTTGCACCTCTACCCCGTACTCGGTCTCGTCGATCGACCACTCCACTGAATGTCTGCCCGACGCACTCGCTCAGCACGACGGCTTCGGTGAGCGCGATCGCTTCGCGTTCAGCCTTTGCGGCGCGCTGATCTGCAAGCGCCATCGCCTTCGGCAGGCGCTCGAACGCCGAAGCAATGTCGTCGGGCACCGGCCGTGAGACGGCGACGGCCAGCGCCGCCTCGATGACGTAACGATCTTGCAGGCGGCGCAGCGGGGCTGTCGCTTGGGCATACGTGGCCGCCATGGCAGAGTGCCATGGCGTGTGCCCCGCCACGTACGGGGCATAACTCGCACCACCGGATGCTCGCCGTACCGCCAACAGAAATGCCGACGAGCGCGGGTCTTCACGCGGCAGCGATCGTTGAAACTGATCGAGCGGCATGTCGTTCGGGCCATGTGAGACCGAACGCCCGCGCGCTGTTGTGCAGGCGTCGCATGTGTCGTTCGTCGACCGCGGGCATTTCGCGGAACAGCCCCGTGCGTGCGGCGAGCAGAAACTTGGCGACGGCGAGATTCGTCGCCAAGGACATTGCGGCATTCTGCTCTTCAGACGGCAAGCCGAGGCCGGAAGTTCAACGAGTACGAGCCGTTGTCGTCGACCGAGATCTCTTGTTCAGGGAACTCGACTCGAGGCGCACCGCGACGTTGTTCGGCCGCAACGATGCGGCGGTGCAACTCGTCGAAACCCGCCGGAAGATCGGCTGCGGTGACCGCGTCGTACGCCAGTTTCGCCTCGCTGCGAACGAGTGCGCGTTCAACGCCATCGATCGTCGCTTCCCCCGCCTCGTCGATGCGCACCGTGAACACCACCGCTGGCCGGTCGACGTTCGGCAGCAAGCTCGCGGCGCCCTCGGAGAGCACCGGCGGGTAAAGCGTCGATCGCCGATCCGGCAGGTACACCGTCACGCCGCGACGAAACGCTTCCACGTCGAGCGGATCGCCCGGCTGCACGAACCAACCCACGTCGGCAATGGCGTAGTGCAGGATGATGTCGCTACCAGCGACTTCGATGGCGAACGCCTGGTCGAGATCGATCGACGACGCCGGGTCGAGGGTTGCGAACTGCAGCGACGTGCGGTCGACGTGCTCGGAGCCGATGGGCTTGGCCACCGCTCGTTCGGCAGCAGCCAGCACCTCCGCTGGAAACTCTGCCGGGAATCTCGACCTCGGCACGAATGCGGTCGAGCCCCGCCGCCATTGCCGCAGCCGCCCCTGCCTGCACACGCACCATGATGACTGACTCTGCGACTGCCGCTAGCGGCGAGCTCCCATGAACATGCCCTTGAGCGCGTCGTAGTGCTCGATGACATGACCGGCGCCCAGCACCACAGCCTCGAGCGGCACGTTCGACATACGAACCGGCACCTCGGTGTCGCGTTCGATGCGCTGGGCGAGGCCCTTCAGCAAGCCACCGCCACCCACCAGATACATGCCACGGACGAGAAAGTCTTGCGACAGTTCGGGCGGCGCCTTGGCCAGGCAACGGATGACCGACGCAACGATTGACGACAACACGTCTTCGATGGCGTAGCGCACCTCTTCGGGAGTGAGCACCACCGTCTTCGGCAATCCGGTCATGAGGTCGCGCCCACGAACTTCAGCCTGCGACTCGTCGGGCATGGGGTCGGCCGAACCAATGGCCATTTTGATTTCTTCTGCCGTGCGCTCGCCGATGGCGATGCCATGCTCGCGACGCACGTAGTTCTGAATGGCGGCATCGATGTCGAACGAGCCGACGCGAACTGCTTCGAGAGCGACGATGCCGCCCAGGCTGATGACCGCAGTCTCACTGGTGCCGCCGCCGATGTCGATGACCATGTTGCCCACCGGTTCGTCGATGGGCAGATCAGCGCCGATTGCCGCAGCCATCGGTTGCTCGATGAGGTTGGCGTCGGCCGCGCCGGCACGCCGCGCCGCGTCGGTGACCGCTCGACGCTCCACCTCGGTGATGGCCGACGGCACACAAATGACGACCTTCGGTCGAGTGAACCGGCTGACGCCAACGCGCTGCAGCAGCAGACGAATCATGCGCTCGGTGATTTCGAAGTCGGTGATGGCGCCACCCCGCAGCGGCCGCACGGCAACGATGTAGCCGGGAGTGCGGCCGATCATCTGCCAGGCCTCGCGACCGGTGGCCAACACCTCGCCGGTTTGGCGATTCAGCGCAATGACCGACGGCTCGTTCAGCACGATGCCGCGACCCTTCATGTACACGAGGGTGTTGGCGGTGCCGAGGTCTATCGCAAGGTCACGTGCCATCTACAGAGTCTCCCGGTTCGTCCGCCGGGTCGGCCGCCTTCGCATCGTCGGTGTTGGCCTGTGTTCAGCTGCTGTGGCGTCGGGCTTTGGCACGTGCTCGGTGCAGCATCGGTCGTGGCGTCAGTGGACTTGCCGTTGTCGGACGACCGACGAAGGTCGCTGACGCTTTGCACTTGATCGACCACCGGCTTGCGCGGCCTGCGGCGACAACGCATCGATTTGACGCTTGAACGAGGCGACACCGTCGCGCGATTTGCGCTGCGTGCCATAAGCGATCGCTGCAATCAGAATGACCGCAACGACGACCACCAGAAGATAGACCAACGTCAGTCTCTCCCTGTCCCGGCCTGGCTGACGACGTCAGAAGCATCGACGAGATCGGACGCGTTGGTTCCCCAACCTGCGCCACCAACCCACTCTTCGCGCTTCCATACCGGTACCGAGACCTTCAATGCGTCGATCGCGAACCGGGCCGCCGCAAACGCCTCAGGGCGATGCGGCGCCGAAACGGCAGCGACGACAGAACTTTCGCCGAGTGTCAGACGACCGACGCGATGTACCAGCGCGATCCTGCCCAGATTCGGGCCAACGAACCCGACACTCGGCAGAGATTTCTTCGAGTTTCGGCACGACCATTTCGTCGTAAGCCTCGTACTCGAGATGGGTGACGTCGGCGCGGATCGTGCCGTCGACGTCGGCAGCGTGGTCGCGGACGGTTCCGCTGAACAGCACGACTGCACCGCAATTCGGTTGCACACACCACTCGTACATCGCTCCGATTGGCAGCTCGGCATCGGTCAAACCGAGCCAGTTGTTGCCTTCGGTGGGTGGGAGCACACGGGGCATCGTAGCCGTCCGCATGTGCTGCGCGATGTCCCCAAGGCCCCGATGTTGGTTACGATCTCGCATTCGTGGAGCGAGGACCTGTCCCACCTCACGAGAGGACGTGGAGACACCCGTCCGAACTCGCGGCCGAGGAGCGGTTAGAGCTGCGCGCCGTGGTTGCTCCGCGTACCACCCGCGTCACTGCGCTGGCCGCCGGCACGTTCGGATTGCTCGTCGTTGCAGCCCTCGTATTGGTCGTCACCCCTCGCAACCTTGGCGCACCGATTTCCGTCGGGGCAACAACCACCTTCGCCGATCGAGCTCGCGGCGTCAGCCGATCGCGGCGGGGCGGCCGATGTCGCATCGGCGGCGATCGGCATCGGCGGGCCTCACGTCACCTGATCAGCACGATCACCGCTGCACCACGTCGGCACGGCCACGGTCAGCACGGTCGACGTTGGCGCACGTCCTTGCGGCCGCTCGCCACTCCGGTTGGCGACGGGAGCTACGCAATCGTCACGATGAAGTCGCTGGCCGGACAGAGCGAGGGCACGGTGGTATTCCGCTTGCGATCCGGCGATACCGCCACCGGGCGTGATCTTGTTCGAGTATCGAGGATGCTGCGGTGGTGTCGATACCCGACGGCACAGACGCCCCATGCCATCGCCACCGACAAACCTCACCGCTCCGACATGGTCACCGTCATGTCAGACACACCTGTCGACATGTCATTCGCCGACGTTGCGCACGCGGACGTACCGGAAGGCACGCCGATCATCGACGACGAAGGAGCGTTGGTCGGGCTGTGCTCGAGGCGCGATGATGGCACCACGGAAGTCATCGAGGTCGACCAAGTTCCGGTCGACCCAGCCGACATAGACGTTGGGGCGACCACAGTTGCTTCCGACCCCGCGACGGTTCCTTCCTCCGGCACCGACGATTGACGTCGCCTGCGAATCGACCTATCCGCTCGCTCGCCTGGTTCGGCGTAACCACCAACGGCGACCGAGCAGCGTGGCAGTGATGCTTCCCGCCACCAACACGCCGATCATGGCTCCGAGCGCTATCTCTTGTCGCCGTTTCGGGGTGACCATCGTGTACCAGCGACCCTCGGTGCCTTCAACATAGGCCTGCTCGTTGGTGACGGTGGGCACCCACCCATGCGATCGCAGTTTGTCGTTGGCGACGATCCAAGGTTCGCGGGTGTACGACCGAAGGCCAGGCGGGATGGGGCCGCGCTGGAACCGCCAGCGCAGCGCACCGATGACCTCGCTCACGCGGTCGGGCAGGGGCAACCGCCAACGTTGCCCCGATAAGGCCCGCACCCGGTCACCGGGAATCGAGCCATCGGGCGCCACGTTGTAGACCCCGTCGAGGCGTCGGTCGACCGCCAGCGCTACCGCCGATGCGACGTCGTCGTGATGCACGAACTGTGCACTCGGATCGGCCTCGCCGAACCGTTGCCCGAACCCGGCGGTGAGCGCACGAGCGAGCGATGAAGTGCCCGCGGCAGCGATGGGCACCGCCGGACGCAAGACCGCAACGCGACGCACGTGTCGCTCGCAGCGCCACGACTCGACGAGTTCTTCAGCCGATGCAAGTTGTCTCGCGTAGACGAAATCAGGATCGGGCCGCAAGACAGCATCCTCGGTGATGGGGACCGGGTTGTTGGCGATCGCGCCATACACGATGGCCGACGACAAGAAGACCACATGGTCGGCGCGTAACGTCTCGACATCGGTGAGCAGTTCGGCTGCGCCGATTGCCGGGCTACCGCCGCGTCGCCCCAGCAGGTCGTGATCGGCGAGTCCAACATCGACAACTGTGGCGAACGTGCCGATGTCTGATGGCGCGCCGGTATCTCCCGCAGTGACCACCAAGTCGAGATCGTCGAGAGCTCGTAGGGCTGCAGCGACGCGCCAACCCAACGGACCGCGGACGCCCCGCAAGTACACCCGGCGACTCGCTGGAGGAGGGTCGTCGAAGCGCCGTCACTCCCCCGACGCTACTCCCAACGCCGGCGAGGCTGCGGCTGCGATCAGCCGCCAACGGCATTAGCCTCGACCGTATGGCCGAAGGCCCCACTGACGAGCCGAACCCGGGTGACGTCCCCAACATCTTCTCCGCGTTTCCCATGTTCGGTGAGATCGCCAAGGCCATGCAAGGTCAAGGTCCGCTGAACTGGGATGCCGCACGCCAGTTCGCGATGCTCGGCGCTACGCAGGGTGAACCAGAAAGCAACGTCGACCCCACTGTTCGCATCGCCTTTGCCGAGCTGGCACGGATTGCTGGGATGCATGTCAGCGATCTCACCGGCGTCGACATGGATTTCCCCGAGCCGCGGGTCATCACCCGCAGCCAGTGGGCGCATGAGACGCTCGAGGCGTACCGCCCGCTGTTCACCGATCTGGCCACCTCACTCGGCCAGCAGCCGGCGGCATCGCTCGACCCGGCAGAGGCCGCCGACCCGATGGTGCAGATGATGGCTGGGCTCAACAAGATGGTTGGGCCGGCAATGCTGGGCATGTCGGTTGGATCCATGGTGGGCACGTTGGCCCAGCGAGTATTCGGTGTCCACGACCTGCCGATTCCACGAGAGCAGCACGACGTGGTTCTGGTGGCCAGCAATATCGACGCGTTCGCCGCGCAGTGGTCGATTCCCGTCGATCAGATGCGCCTGTGGGTGGTTGCTCATGAACTCATCGGGTACCGCCTGTTCACCATCGATCACCTTCGGAACGACCTCGCCGCTTTGGTACGCGCACATGTGGGCGGCTTTCGCCCCGACCCCTCCGCGTTGGCCGACAAGATGGGCGACATCGACATCACGGGCGGTAACGGACTCGAGTCGATCCAGCAGCTGTTCGGCGACCCCGAAGTACTACTCGGTGCCATCCAGTCTCCCGAGCAGTTGGCGTTACAACCACGGCTCGATGCCGCCGTGGCGGTGGTCGTTGGGTATATCGACTGGATGGTCGACGCAGTGGCCGTGCGGCTCATCGGCGGCGAGGCGCTCACGGTTGCCGAGGCGGTACGTCGAACACGGCTTGACAGCACACCCGACGATCTCTTCGTCGAACGCCTCCTCGGGATCCGCATCGGCAACGACCAGGTCGTGCGCGGGAAGCAATTCGTGCAGGGTGTCGTCGACCGGGTCGGCGAATCAGAACTGAACCGGCTCCTCACTCTTTCCGGCTCCATGCCAACCCCGAACGAGGTCGACGCTCCGGGGTTATGGATCGCCCGCGTCAGCGACAGCTGATCGTCTTCGAGCACGAGCACGGGCCGACCCGCGTCTCGCAGCGGTTGCGTCGAGCAGGTAGTTCAGCACTGCCGAAGCCATCACCAGGCCAACCAGCCCATAGCCGGCGCGGCCGGGCAGGTTGAACAGCACCGGGATCACGGCAGCGATCACCCAACCCAATTGGAACCTGGTTTCGAACATGGCGAATGCCTGACCGCGGTTGGTCGCCGGGCCGTCTCGCTGCACCAGGCTCTCGAACGACAGCCGACCGACGGCTGCTGCCAGGTTGACCGACGCGGCTACCGCGATGCCGGCCACCGCCCCTCCCACCACCGCGGCCCACAGCCCGGCAACCGCTGGCAGTGCGAGCGACACCACCAGCATTCGTTCCTCGGGAAGGCGTCGACGCAGCGCCGGAGCGAGCGCGTTCCCGGTCAGGGTTCCGAGCGATGCCATACCAACTGCAACGCCGAGGAGGAACTTGTCGTCGCTGTCTTGACCGCGGAACAAGAACGCCAGGTGGAAGAGCATGAATCCGACCGAAGCTCGCAGCAGCACCATCGCCGCAGCTGCGAGCTGCAAGCTGGCGGTATCGAAGTCGTCGGTCGCCGAGTCCTCGGTACCGGCAAGCACCGGCAGTTCACGGGGCAAACGCAACGCACCCACGAATGCCACGGCAAAGAGGCCCGCCCCGTACAACAACGTTGCCGACGAGCCCAAGGTGAACTGCAAACCGGCAGCCGGAATGACCGCGATGGTGCCCGCTACTCCCGCAATGACGCCGAGTTTGGAGTTGGCTTCCACCAACTCGGTGTCGGTTCGAACGACGGCAGGAACCAGCGCCGACTTCGACACGGTGTAGGTCTTCTGCAACACGAGGGCCACGAACACCAACGGGAACAAGCCCAGGCTGTTGGCGAACGGGATCATGAGCAGCTGCACACCAACACGAGCGGCTGCGACGATTTGGACGACGAGGCGACGACCACCAGTGACTCGGTCGATGGTCGGCCCGATGGCTGGCGCAACCAGCAGAAACGGCGCAAAACTCACCAGCAAGAACAGCAGCACTTTCGAACGAGCTCCCGAAGGGTCGACGTCGAAGAAGAACGAGTCGGCCAGCGCCACCACCATTGCCGCTTCGCCGCCCATCATGGCGGCGTGGGTGAAGGCCAGCCGTTGGAACTTTGACGTCTGTGCCGGCACGCCCCGATCGTACGAGGTCACCGCGATGTCATGGTGAGCATGTCATCGTGAGCGGATGTCATCGTGAGCTCAGGACGCTACTGCGACTCCCGAGCGGTCGTACTTGTACCCCAAACCTCGGATGGTGACGATCCTTGTTGGCACTGCCGGATCATCTTCGATCTTGCCGCGCAGCCGCTTGATATGGACGTCGAGTGTCTTCGTGTCGCCCACATAGTCGCGTCCCCACACCCGGTCGATCAGGGTCTCGCGGGTCAGCACGCGGCCAGCGTTGGCGAGCAACAAGTGCAGCACTTCGAACTCTTTGAGCGGCAAGGTCACCTCGCGCCCGTCGACGGTGACTCTGTGTTCGTCAGGATCGAGCGCAACTCCGCCAACACGTACCTCGGCTCCACCTTCGCGCTCGAGCCCGCCAGTGACGTCTGCGCTGACGCGACGCAGCTGCACCCGAATGCGTGCCACGAGTTCCCGGATGCGATACGGCTTGGTGACGTAGTCGTCGGCGCCCACCTCGAGGCCCACCACCGTGTCGATCTCGCTCGATTTCGCGGTGACCATGATGATGGGTACGGTCGACTTGGCGCGAATCTGTCGGCACACGTCGATGCCCGAGGCCCTTGGCAGCATCACGTCCAGCAGCACGAGATCTGGATTGACCGCATCGAACTTCTCTAATGCCTCGATGCCGTCGGTGGCGACGGTGACGAGGAACCCTTCTCGCCCGAGCCCGATCTCGAGAGCTTCGACGAAGCTTGGTTCGTCTTCAACGAGCAGGATGGTTGGCTGCGTCATGCGTGTCCTCGGTGAGGTGAATTGGGCGTAGGTGAGCTGGCTCTGAAATCTCTTCACGGGCAGGGAGTCGCAGCACGAACGTGCTGCCCTCACCTTCGACAGACGACACCACCACATCACCGCGGTGATTCTGGGCAACGTGTCGAACAATGGAAAGACCGAGGCCTGTGCCGCCCGTGTCACGGCTACGCGCCCGGTCGACTCGGTAGAAGCGCTCGAAGATCCGGTCGAGGTCGCGTTGGGGAATTCCAACACCCTGATCGACGACCACGACTTCAATCCAGCAGTCGTTGCGACGTGCAGACACCCGAACCTGGCCGCCCGGGTTGCTGTATTTCACCGAATTTTCGACGAGGTTGCCGACGGCAGAAATGAGCTGTCGGCGATCACCGTCGACCGTCAACACGGCTTCGTCGAGCTCCTCGTCGCCTTCATCTGCACCCATCGTCGAGATGGTGATGCCGCGTTGCGACGCAAGTTCGGTCACCCGCTCGACCGCACCTCGAATGACGTCATCAAGTTTCACCACATCGGATGCGGTTTCTCCCCCCGCCTCGATTCGCGACAGTTCCATCAAGTCATCGAGCATGCGAGAGGCGCGATCAGCTTCGGTAGTGATGCGATCCACCAGCCGGGCGACGGTGTCGGGATGAGGTGGTTCGCACGCGGCCTCGTCTGCCAACGTCTCGGCGAGCACCGAGAGCGCACCGATGGGAGTCTTCAGTTCGTGCGACAAGTTGGCCACGAAGTCGGTACGAATTTGGTCGAGTCGGCGCCGTTCCGACACGTCATCGATGAACACGACGGCACCACCGTCAGCGAGAGGCCATGAAGTGAGCACGACCACTTTGCGTGGCGGACCGTACAAGTCGAGCACTTCGCTGTCGCCCACGCCTGCGGTCGCAGCCGCCACATGCTGTTCTACGGCTGCATCGATGAGCACACCGACGTGTGTTCCGGCTACCGCGTGAGCAGCGAGATTTCGGTAGAGCACACGGCGTTGGTCGTCGGCCACGACGATTCCAGTCGGGTGCCGGTCGAGAACGGCCATCCCTACCGTGGAAGGTTGCTCGACCGGGATCGCGGTCGAAACCGGGCGCACCCGACCCTTTGGTGGAAAGGCGTACCTGAACACCGAGGCGAGGGCCGCTCCGGCAAGCAACCCAATCAGTAGGAGGACGATATCCATCTCGCCAAGGTGTCGACACGGAACTTCATGGGGCGGTCGCTTGACCGTCTGCACGAGATTCGCGATGGCGGCGAACCGCATCGTGGACCGGCATCCAACCTGTGGCGATGTACATCACACGCTGGGCGATATTGACCGCATGATCACCCAATCGCTCATAGAAGCGAGCAACGACCGCGAGTTGAGTGGCAACTTGCACGTCGATGGTGCCTGCCGCGTGGCTCTCGAAAATCTGATGTATGAACTGTTGATGCAGTTGGTCGAGAAACTCGTCCATGTCGACCAAGGCCGCGGCACGCACCGAGTCTCCAGCGATGTACGCCTCGATGACTTCCTTGTATTCCTGATGAGCCTGGTCGCTCATGCGCTGGATAGCCCCGCGCAGCTTCGGGTCGAGCTGGTGCCCATAAATCCGGCGAGCAGCCTTCACGATGTTGCAGCACAAGTCGGCTGAGCGCTCGATCTCAGGGGCCAGTTTGAGAGCCGCAGCGATCTGACGCAGGTCGCCGGCCACCGGCGCCTGCAATGCAAGAGCGGTCAACGCACGCTCTTCGACATCCATTGCGCGCTCGTCGATATCGATGTCGCCTCGAAGCACGTACTCGGCACCTTCGAGGTCTTGCTGCAACAAGATGTCGGTCACCCGTGGAATCAGTTCAACGACCGACGCTCCGAGACGCGCAATGTCGTTGCGCAGAGCTTCGAGGTCGTGATGAAATTCTGGCCGCATTTCATCCATCAGCCGAACCGCCCCGTGACGTATTGCTCTGTGCGTGTGTCGTCGGGATTCGAAAAGACCTTCGGCGTGGGGTTGTACTCAACGAGCACGCCGGTACGCCGGTCGCTCTCGGTGTTGACTTCCGTGGTGAAGAATGCGGTGCGGTCGCTCACACGCGCGGCCTGTTGCATGTTGTGAGTGACGATCACGATCGTGTATTCCTTCGTCAGTTCCTTCATCAGGTCTTCGATGCGAGCGGTCGCAATGGGGTCGAGCGCCGAGCACGGTTCGTCCATCAGAATCACGTCAGGCTTCACGGCCACACATCGTGCGATGCACAGTCGCTGTTGCTGGCCGCCAGACAGCCCGAGCGCAGAAGACTTGAGACGGTCTTTCACCTCATCCCACAGTGCAGCCGATTTCAGAGACTTCTCGACGATCTCGTCGAGTTCGTCCTTCTTCTTGATGCCGCTCAGCCGAGGGCCGAACGCGAGGTTGTCGTAGATCGATTTTGGGAACGGATTGGGCTTCTGGAACACCATGCCCACCCGGCGTCGAACCTCCACCGGGTCGACGTTCGGCCCGTACAGGTCGACGCCGTGATACAACACTTTGCCACCGACGCGGGCTGTGTCGATGAGATCGTTCATGCGGTCGAAGCACCGCAACACGGTGGACTTGCCGCAGCCCGACGGCCCGATGAATGCAGTGATTTCGTTCTGACGGATGTCGAGGTTGACCTCGCGCACGGCCCGGAACGGGCCGTAATGGACTTCCAGGTCCTCGGTGCGAAACACCATCGGAGTGTCGTTGCTCACGTCTGCCGATCGTACTTCCAACGTGATTCCCGTTCTTTGGTCCTGCACCATGCCTGCCAATCCTGCCTTCGTGTCGTCTTGAATCGATCCCATCGGGGTCACCACTTTCGCTCGTACCTGTTGCGCAACCAGATCGCCACGCCGTTCATCACCAGCACCATCACCAACAGCACCAGCGATGCTGCGGCAGTGACCGCTCGAAAGTCTTCGCCGGGCTGCCGGGCATAGGAAAAGATCGCGACCGGAAGCGCCGTGAACGGACCCTTCAGCTGCTCGATGAAACTCTGGTTTCCGGTGCGTAGTAGGCCCGTGGCCGCGCCGATGAGGAGCACTGGCGCGGCTTCTCCCGCAGCGCGGGCGAGTGACAACATGGTTCCGGTGAGGATGCCGGGCGCCGCCGCGGGCACCACATGGCTTCGCACCGTCTCCCACTGAGTCGCACCCACACCGAACGCGCCTTCGCGGATGCTTCGTGGCACGGCGCGCAACGCCTCTGACGTGGTGATCACCACGATGGGTAACACCAGGGCCGAGAGGGCGAGGCCGCCTGCGAACACGGTGCGACCCCCGGTGATGCTGCCCAACGCCTGTACGAAGATCGCCAAACCGAGCAATCCGTACACGATGGACGGAACACCCGCAAGGTTGCGAACGTTGATCCGCGTGATCTTTGCAAACTTCGACTTTCCGGCATATTCCTCGAGGTACACGGCGCAGGCGATGCCCAGCGGGAACGCCACGACCACCACGATCAAACAGAGAATCAGCGTTCCTACAATCGCTTGCCCAACCCCAGCTTGCGCCGCGTTCTGAGAGTTCAGGTTCGTGGTGAGAAAGTCGCCTGGGCGTGTGGTCCACACGCTCCATGAACGGGCGAGCAGGTTGACAATCAATGTCAACAGGATGAGCAACGAAATCGACAGTGCGCCGATGAGAATGGCCTCGACGATCTTGCCCTTGCGGTCGGCACCGCGCTTGGTCAGACCTTCGGTGATCGAACGGGCAGACGCTGCGCCAACAGACGCAGGAGTGGTGAAAGCCATCAGTAGACCTCTCGAACGCGGTTGACGAGCCAGTCGCTGGCAACGTTGAGCAGCAGCGTCATGATGAACAGCAAGAGCCCGACGAAGTACAAGCTCTGAAAGGCAAGGTCGTTGCCGGCGACTTGATCGCTACCAAACCCCAATGCTGCCATGGCAGCAGTCATGGTTTGACCGGGTTCGAGCGGGGTGAGTCGGAACAGGCCACCGCCGACGGCACCTGCCGCGATGGCAACCACCATGGTCTCGCCGAGCGCCCGTGACATGCCAAGAATCAGTGCAGCAACAATTCCGGAAATGGACGCCGGGAAGACCACACGGAAGGTGGTCTGCATGCGTTCAGCGCCGAGCCCATAGCTGGCCTCACGAAGCGCAAGCGGCGCGGCGCGCAACGCGTCCTCCGACACCGAGGCGATGATCGGGATCGTCAACACCCCAACGCCGATTCCGGCTGCGGCGAGCGTGAATGCTTTGTTCGCCCCGCTGAAAAACCGGACGACGAGTTCAGGGTTGATGAACGCGATGGCGAAGTAACCGAGCACGACGCTGGGTACGCCAGCCAACACCTCGATGATCGGTTTGACCACCCGCCGAAAGCGTGGTCGGGCGTACTCGGCGAGGTAGATCGCAGTTCCGAGGCCGAGCGGAACGGCCACCAACATGGCGATACCGGTGACGATCAATGAGCCCACGACAAGGGTGCCGATGTCGAACAGACCACGTCTGGGGAACCAGCCGATTTCGTTGAGAGCGCCGAGACCCGACTCAGCCGCAGACAGCTTTGACAAGAACTCCCAAGCATCGGACACCAACGTCACGATGATGAGAATCGTCACCAGCAGTGTGGTGAACGCGGCGATCCGAAAGGCCCAACGCGCGGCAGCGTCGCGGCGGCGACGGCCAGGGCGGGTGGTGAGATCAAGTGGTTGATCAGGAGTCAGTGTGGTGACGCTCATCGTGTGCGCTTTCGCATGGGACGTTGTACGAGGTCGAGACTAGACCGTGAGGAGGGTGGGCCCGCTAGGGCCCACCCTCCTCACGGTTTCTGTGGGAGTTGGGTCAGCCGACCCGGGTGCCAGTCTCGAGCTCGGCCCACACCCGCTGCGTCTCTGCGATGCCTTCTTCGCTCAGCGCCACGTAGGGAACCTGGCCCTCGCCAGCGCCGACGAGCGTGGCTGATGGCTTCGTTCACGTAGAAGTCGATGAACGGTGCCAGTGCTTCGTTGGTCTCGAGATTGTTCGCGTTCACGTAAATGAAGAGGTCACGAGCAATCGGGAACTCACCGCTGGCGATGGTCTCAGGGGTTGGCTCGATGCAACCGTCGCCACCGTCGACCTGCAACGGCTTGACAACGTCGAGGTTCTCCTCGACGAACGCGAACCCCACCCAGCCGAGGGAGGTCGGGTTGGCGGAGATGCCCTCGATGATGACGTTGTCGTTCGGGCTCGCCGTGTAGTCAGGACGCACGTTGGCATCCTCGACGCCAAGTGCGTCGCCGACTTTGGCGATCACGATCTCGACGAAGCTGTCGAACGTGCCCGATTCTTCACCGGGTGCGGTAACGGAGAGCTCAGCATCCGGGTACGGGGTGTGCACCGCACCAAGATCAGTGACGGTTGACGCAATCTCGTCGGCTGCGGCGCCGGCATCTGCCCAGTTGTTCACGCCGGTGGCGTCTGGGCCAAGCAGTGCGTACAGGTCAACGAACGACAGGCACTCGACGGCGGTGTTCTCCACCGAGGTGATGACCGACAATCCGTCTACAGCGACGACCAGTTCGATGAACTCGATACCGGCTGCGGCGCACGCCTCGGCCTCTTCGGCCTTGATGGCACGTGAGGCATCGGAGACATCGGTTTCGCCGTTGCAGAACTTGGCAAAGCCGTCACCGGTACCCGGACCTTCAACGGTCACTGCGACGCCTGGCGCCATGTCGGCGAAGGCGTTGCCCGCAGCGATGGAGATCGGCTCGACGGTGGATGATCCGGAGACGAAGATGCTGCCCGACAATGCGGAGAGGTCGGTGGCCGACCCTTCTGCCATGGCTTCGGTGGTGGCGGTGCCTTCTTCCATGGCTTCGGTGGTGGCGGTGCCTTCTTCCATGGCTTCGGTGGTGGCGGGCGCGTCGACCGCTCCCACGGTCGTGTCTGTTGCTTCGTCGTCGTCGCCGCAGGCGGCGAGGGCGACAGCTCCGACGACGGCCATAGCCGCGAATCGCCTGGCAGAAATCTTCTTGGTAGAAATCTTCACGTTGAGTGCTCCAATCACACTGTTGATCGCCCTGGGGCGCTGTTCACGAGTTGAAATTCGTCGGGGGGCGACGAACTTCAAGGCCGAACGCTACGGATCCAAAGTGAACAGGGCGGGAGAGAACAGATGAACGAGAGGCAAACAGTTGTGGCGGCCATGGTGGGTGACAAGCTGGGGTTGTTCATCTGTGATTCACCTTCGCGACACCTACTGCTATCAATCAAGCCGCCCGGTGGTGAACATGAACGAACGGCGAACACCGTTTTGGGAGGGAGCTACCGACGGACTTGCTGCTGCCGCTCGAAGGTCCAGCGGTGCATCCGCTCTTGGGCGTCGGGCGAAAACGTGTCGGGCGGGCCGCAGCGCAGCCAGGAATCGTCGGGCTGCATTTCCCACCGCACGATGTCGTCGGCGAGCGCGAACTCGAAGACCTGGTCGATCCACTCGCGATGCTTCGGGTGGTCGATCGGCACCAACACTTCGACACGTCGGTCGAGGTTGCGGGGCATCAAGTCCGCTGAACCAATCAAGTAGACCGGGCCGCCGTCGTCGGCGCCGTGGGCAAACCGATAGATCCGGCTGTGTTCGAGGTATCGACCGAGCACGCTGCGCACCCGAATGTTCTCAGACAACCCGGGGACGCCGGCGCGCATCGTGCAGATACCGCGGACCACACCTTGGATGTTCACGCCAGCCGCTGACGCCTCGTACAGGGTTTCGACCATCTTGGCGTCGGCGATGGAGTTGCACTTGATGGTGATGTGCCCCTCGGCCCCGTGTGACGCCTCGTTTTCGATGAGATCGACGAGTTGTGGTCGCATGTCTCGCGGCGCCACCAGGAGGGTTTGGTACTCGACGGCCCGGCTGTACCCAGTGAGATGGTTGAACAGCTGTGTGGCGTCGGCACCGATCGCGTTGTCACAGGTGAGAATGCCGAGGTCTTCGTACAGACGCGCAGTCTTGGAGTTGTAGTTGCCCGTGCCAACGTGCACGTAACGTCGCAACTGGTCGCCATCGTCACGCACCACGAGCACGATCTTGGAGTGTGTCTTGAGACCCACCATGCCGTACACCACATGAACGCCGGCGCGCTCGAGCTGTCGCGCCCATTGCACGTTGTTGGCTTCGTCGAAACGTGCCTGCAGTTCGACGAGAACCGCCACCTGCTTGCCACGTTCGGCGGCGCGGATGAGCGCTCGCACGATCGGGCTGTCGCCACCGGCGCGGTACAGCGTCATCTTGATGGACTGAACCCGCAGGTCGCTCGCCGCTTGCTCGATGAAGGTGACGATGCTGCTGGCGAAGCTCTCGTACGGATGGTGCACCAGCACGGCACGGTCACGAATGACCGAGAAGATCGAACGCTCGGTCTCCTCCGCAACGAACAGACGACCCGCAGTAATGGGTGGCCACGCCGGATCTTTGAGCTCGGGCCGGTCGAGAGCATGCAGCTGCCAGAGACAACTGAGGTCGATCATGGTGCGATGTCGTGACACGTTGCGCACGTCGAGTTCCAACTCACGTATGAGCAACTCGACCATCTCGTCGCTCATGGAATCGGCGATTTCGAGGCGGATCGTCTTGTTGAACCGTCGCTTACGCAGCTCGAGCTCGACCGCTTCGAGCAGATCGTCGGCCTCGTCTTCTTCCAGTGTGAGATCGGCATTGCGGGTGACTCTGAAGGTCGACCACTCTTCCACGATCATGCCGACGAACAGGGTGTGTAGGTGCGCGGCAATCAACTGCTCGGCTGGCACGTACCGACCGTCGCCAACCTCCACGAGCCGCGGGAACAAATCGGGAACCTTGAGTCGAACGAAGCGGCGATCGCCGGTGTTCGGGTCTGCGACGTGAGCCGCAATGCTCAGCGCCAGGTTTGAGATGTACGGAAACGGATGGCTCGGATCCAGTGCAAGCGGTGTGAGCACCGGAAAGACCCGTTCTTCGTAGTACGCCGTCATCCGCACGCGGTCTGCCGCGGCCAGGTCGTCCCACGACACGATTGAAATGCCCTCGTCGGCGAGCTGAGGCACCAACTCGTCGGAGAAGATCCGCTCTTGGCGCTCGATCAGCTTCGGCAAGGCAGCCGAGATCTCAGCAATCTGTTGCAACGGAGTGCGTCCATCGGCAGTTGGCGCGTCGATGCCAGCCGCAACCTGATCGCGCAGCGCAGCAACACGAACTTGGAAGAACTCGTCGAGATTCGTCGATGCGATCGCGCAGAACTTCGCCCGTTCCAGCAGCGGGATGCCACGCTCGCTCGCCAGTGTCAGCACACGATCGTCGAAAGCGAGCCAACTCAGTTCACGGTTGAGATGCCGGTGCGTGACGTCCGGTTCCTGCTCGTCGGTAGGGCCAGCCGCAAGACCCGCCGCCAGATCGTCAGTGAGATCGTCCGTGTCCGTCATGGGCGAGAGGTCGGCGTCAGGCGTCGAACGAGCCTTCGGGCAAGCCGAGTTCCCACTCGAGGGAAATCAGCTCACGCTCGGCATCGCGGTTGATGCGTTCTTTGTTGCGACGAAACTGCGGGTCGTCACGGGGAAGCAACACCAGCCGGGCCAATGCTCGGGCACGAAACTCATCGAGCGTCTGACGCTCGCCCCAGTCGCCGTAGACCTCCCAGTGCGGCGACACCGGCCCGAGGTACACCACTCGAGCGTGGGCGACGGGCGCAGCTTGTTGTTCCACGACTTCAGACATGGCGCAGAGTGTACCGCTGTGACACTGCGGCCGGTCTGGCGAAAGGTGCACGGCGCGTGCATGACGAGTGCACAACGGGTGAACGACGAGCGCACAACAAGTGCGCAACGTGCCGACAGAGACACTGACGGTGCCCGGACGGTGTCCAAATCGAGAACAGTCCGACACATAAGGCCGAAATCGTGGACTTTTCTTTACAGTTGCGTTACGCTTCGGCAAGAAGTGGGAACTAATCGGGTTGCCCAACCGTCCAACGGGTACTCGGTATCCGAACAATCAGGAAACAGACCGCACGACCGAGAGTCATCAACGACGATGACCGCCAACGACTCAGGAGTGACCAAATGACCGCGATTCCGGATCCGGATTCAGCTACAGCGTGGATGGCCGAAGGCCTCTGCCGCATGTATCCGCCCGCCACCTTTTTTCCCAGTGATGGCGTCGGCGTCGATCGCGCCCGCAAGATCTGCAATGGTTGCCCCGTCATCGACACCTGCCGTGAGCATGCACTCGAACATCGCATCGAACATGGCGTGTGGGGCGGTTGCAGTGAGCGTGAACGTCGCCGCATCTTGAAGAGCCGACGAGTCGAGATCGCCAGCAACTGATCGTTCTGCTGGTCACACCTCACTGATCAGCAGAGGGCAAAGAACCGAAGACGACGAAAGTGCCGACGTCATTGTTCGTGCTTCCAAGAGCGTGCACGAGCAATTACACGTCGGCATAGAACGACTCGAAGCGGAGTTGCTTCGAGTTCGGTGACTACTTCTTGACTTCGTCGCCTTCGGCTTTGGTGTCAGCTGTTCCCTCTGCAAGCCCGTCCTTGAACTCTTTCTGGGCCTTGCCCAGGTTCTTGGCGAGCTTGGGCAGTTGGGATCCACCAAACACCAGCAACACGATGACGAGAACGATGATCCACTCTGGGCCACTTGGCATGATTCCAGCCTAGCCCCTGCGAACTCTGCCCTGGGGTCGCGGATCGGCGAAATTGACGTGGGTTCTCATTGATCGAAAGCGATCGGTCGCGCTGGGCAGACCGGACGCGATCAGAGACCGACGATGTTGCGGGCTGCCTGCGCCCGCTGACGC
This sequence comes from uncultured Actinomycetota bacterium, assembly GCA_963738275.1. Lineage (GTDB taxonomy): Bacteria > Actinomycetota > Acidimicrobiia > Acidimicrobiales > Ilumatobacteraceae > Ilumatobacter. The sequence goes on along the minus strand of CAVTVY010000010.1, from coordinate 15,230 downwards.
CGAATACGACGCCGCTCACGCTCTGACAAACCGCCCCAGATCCCGAACTTCTCACCGTTTTGCAAAGCGAACTCGAGACATTGTTCACGAACGACGCAGCCGCGACACACCTCTTTTGCTTCCCGCGTGGATGCGCCACGTTCGGGAAAGAACAAATCAGGATCCACGCCGAGACAGTTGGCATCGTCTTGCCAATTCTCGTCGAGTTCTCGCTGTTGCAGCATCTCTTCGTACATATGTTGGGACCCCTGCCGTTGGTCGCCATTGGGCCCGGAGGCCGAAATGATCGTGTCGTTGGTTCGATGGTGATTCGAATGAGTTGCGGTGATTCCGTAACTACATCGATGTGATTCTCGCATACCATACCAACACTCCGCAAGGGTGCATTTCGCGAGTCCCCTGCTCAGGACTAACGCGCGATGGGTTGTGGCCAGACCCACGCGGTGCGACCGGTCGAATCTGTCTACCCGGCCCGCCGGCGCGTCATGCGGCGTCGCTGCTCCAGGAAGTCCACCAAGACGTAATCGCCCAACGCGTCGTTGGTGGTATAGAACGCTCGGCCACCGTTGAGTTGGGTCATTCGATCTATAAAGGCGGTGAGTGCAGTGGTGGCATCGAGAACGAACGTATTGATCCGGATGTTCTCTCGAGTGCAACGCACGACTTCAGCCAACGTGGTTTCAATGGTTTCCCGCGTGGGCGGATAGCTGAAGAAGACGTCGCCGCGCGACGCAATGTGAGCGGTTGGTTCGCCGTCGGTGATCATGATGATCTGTTTGGCGCCGGTCTGCTTCGCCAGGAGTTTGCGTGCCAACGTGAACCCGTGGTGCATGTTGGTGCCGTACACGAAGTCCCAGGAAACAGCAGGGAGATCGGCGGCGGTGATGATGCGAGCGGTCTCGCTGAAGCCGACGAGACCCAGATAGTCGCGTGGAAATTGCGTTGAGATCAGGTGGTGCAGCGCCATCGCAACCTTCTTGGCGGGAAGGAAATTGTCACGCATGGGCATCGACATGGAGAGGTCGAGCATCAGCACCGTGCTGGACCTGGTGAGGTGCTCGGTCTCTTCGATCTCGAAGTCGTCAATGGCGAGTCGCACCGGCGTACCGCCACCATTCCGACTGATGGCGTTGCGAATGGTTCGGTGCAGATCGATGTTGAAGGGGTCGCCGTACTCGTAGTCCTTCGTCTGGTACGTGCGTTCGTGGCCATATCCGCGCTGGTGCAACTGATGTTGACCCACATGATCCTTCGTCAGCTTCGTGAACAGATCGCGCAGCGCATTCGCGCCGATCGCGCGGAGGCCCTGGGGGGTGAGTTCCAGTCGGCCCTCACGGTTCTCGATGAGTCCGGCTTCTTCGAGCATCTTGGTCAGTTCGCTCAGCCGCTCCAACGACTTCGCGGCGTCGTCGCCGAGAAGGTCACGCACACGGTTGAGATCGGCCTCAGCCAACGCCCCGGGGTTCGTTGCATTCCGCAAGAGATTCTCGAGTTGGTCGAGTTCGCCGAGGTCCGACATGGACTGCATGGCCTGACCCATTCCCATGGGGTCGTCGCCCTGGAACTCGTATGACTCACCCCAGTTCATTCCCGGGAACATCTGTTGCAGGTTCGACCCCAACTGGTCGAGCTGCCAGCGAAGGTCGACGTCGCCCATCAACTGCTCGGAAAGTTGCTGCAACTGGGCCCTCTGTTCGGGCGTCATCGAATTCATCATGGCCTGCATTGCGGCCATGCGCTGCGCCATTTGCTCCAGCAGCTCTTCGACCGTTTCGGGGTTCTCAGGGAAGAAGTCACCGAACTCGCTCATGAACTGTTCGAAGCCGGGGTCCTCGCCTCGCTGATGTTTGTCGAGCACGTCGTTCAGCGCGGCGAGCATGTCTTTCAGGCGACTCATGTCGCCCGGAGTCATGTTCTGCATACCCTCTGACATGTCGTCGACGACCTGCTGCGCGAGCTCATGTCGCAACTTGTCGAGCATCTCATCGAACCGCCGCTGAGATTCGTTCGACTCGAACTGATAGTTGCTGAGTTCGCGGATGCGCCCGGCAAGGTCGTCGGGGAGGAAAGTCGAGCTGCATATGGCGCTCGGCTGCCGCATTCCGAGCGGTCTCGGCCCGGCGCTCGTCGCCGCTCGCCTCGGCCTCGGCGGTGACGTTGTCGATGGCGTGCCGTTCCTCGTCGAGCAGATCTGCAAGCTCGGCTGCCACCTCGTCGTACACGCCGCCCAATGAGTGTTGCTCGAGACGCGCCTGGCGCTCTTCGCGAAGTCGTGCGAGTAGGTCTCGGAGACCTTCGATTCGCTGACCGTCTGGGGCTTGCATGCCGTCTTGCATCATTCGTCGCAACGCGGCGTTCACGTCGCCGTGGTACATCAGCTCATCGGTGAGCTGGTTGAACAATGCATCGGCATCGAGGTCGAACCCGCGTTGTGAGCCGTCCCACCGTGAATAGGTGAATCGCGCTGCCATAAGGCTAAACGTATCGCGGTTGCCGTAGCTGTCGCGCTGCGGCGGTTAGCCTGTCGGCCATGCGGGTTCCACGCACGTTTGGCTTTCTCGACTTGTCGGGCTTCACGAACTACACCGCCGCGTACGGCGACGAAGCCGCTGGACGCATTCTCAGCACCTTTCGTACACTCACCCGCGAGGTGGCGTCAGAGCGAGGCGTTCGTATTGCGAAGTGGCTCGGTGACGGCTGCATGATCGTGGCGGTCGAACAACATCTTGCGGTCGAGTTCATCACCGATCTCGAAAAGCGCGCCAGCCGGGTGTGCGCTCCGCTCACGCTCCGCGCCGGACTCGCAACGGGTGAAGCGTCTGTTGTTCGAGGGCGACGACTACATCGGGTCGGCGGTGAACATGGCGTCGCGCCTGTGCGATCACGCCAAGAACTACGACGTGCTGATTCCCACCATGCAGCTCGAGCAGTTGCCAGAGGGCGTCATCGCCGAACCGTACGGCGAAGTCGCCTTGCCTGGCTTCCCCGGCACCATCGACCTGGTACGCCTCGTGGGAACCCCCAACGCACTCGACCGCAACGACACCGGCGAACTCTGGACCCGCAACCCCTTCATCTGACCCCAGCCCCGAACTGGGGTCAGGCACCCAGCGATGTGTCAACGATCGGCTCCTCGCGTGGCCGAGTTCGCATTCGCTGGGTGCCTGATCCCCGGCGGTGACGTCGGCGTCAGCGGCGACCTCGATAGGTGGCTTGGTTGCCGGATTGGTCTTTGTTCAGGCGCTTGGCAAGGTGCAGGCCTTCGAGGATGAACTCGGCAGCCGCAGCAATCTGAGCAGGCGACGGGTGTGTGCCAGCGAGCGCTGCAACGGGTTCGAACAGCGCGGGAACCTGCTCGACGAGCGCCGCGAGTTCGTCGGAGCTGAGGTCTTCTCCGGTGTGCACGATCGTGCCGTCTTCGAACGCTTCCACGATCGCCAGCGTCGACGTTGGGTCGACCCGGTCGTGAAACACGGTCAGCACCGCGCCCCTCACGAGGTTGTCGAACACCACACCTTCACGTCCGTCTTCGAGCGCCTCGATCTCGATCTTGCCGATTGAACTGGCGGCCAACGCCGACAGGTCGTCGATACGAGCGACGATGGCCCGCTCGCCGGCCCGCAGTCCTCGCCTCAAAGCGTTGGCCCCCAAGGCCTCGTAGTTCGACACGCTCAACCGCACGCTCACCCCGCTGCGTTGGTTGACGTGGTTGCTCGCCCGTGCGAGTTGGCTGAGCGTGGCGATGACTTGGCCCAAGTACTCGGGCACCTCGACCGCTGCTGTTTCGCCGACGGTGATCGGCTTGGCCTCTTGCAGAATGATGTCGTACTCCAGCGCCGCATCGAGCGGGTAGTGCGTGCGGATTTGCGAGCCGAACCGATCTTTCAACGGCGTGATGATGCGTCCTCGGTTGGTGTAGTCCTCGGGGTTGGCAGACGCCACCAGCATCACGTCGACGGGAAGGCGAAGTTTGTAACCGCGGATCTGCACATCCCGTTCTTCGAGCACGTTGAGCAAACCGACCTGAATTCGTTCTGCGAGATCAGGCAGTTCATTGATGGCAAAGATGCCCCGGTTCGTGCGCGGCACCAGGCCGTAGTGCAGCGTGAGCTCATCTGACAGATATCGACCCTCAGCCACCTTGATGGGGTCGACTTCGCCGATCAGGTCGGCAATCGAGGTGTCGGGCGTGGCCAACTTCTCGCCATACCGGTCGCTGCGATGCACCCATGAGATGTGGGTGTCCTCGCCGAACTCGGCCACGAGGTCGCGGGCGTACTTCGAAATCGGCGCGTAAGGGTCGTCGTTGATCTCGCTGCCAGACGACGATCGGCATCCATTCATCGAGCAGGTTCGTCAGGGAACGAATCATCCTGGTCTTGGCCTGGCCGCGTTCACCCAGGAAGATCACGTCGTGACCGGCGAGCAGCGCGTTCTCCAACTGCGGCATCACCGTGTGTTCGTAGCCGAGCACACCATCGAACAGCGGCTCACCGCGCCGAATCTTCTCGACGGCGTTGATTCGAATTTCTTCCGCAACCGGTCGTGAAACCCATCCTGAAGCCCGAAGTTGTCCGATTGTGGCAGCGCGCTCGCTCATGGGCCGAACTTACCTTGCGCTGTCGCCTGAGGGTACCGGTCGGTTCAGTTCTGTACGATCCCGCCGTGGACCTCAACGGGGTGTGGCGGGTACTACCCGCCGACGATGATCTGCGCCGTGACGGCATCGGTCTCGACGTCAACGATCGTACGTGGCTCGAGACCACCGTGCCCGGCCATTGGCGGAGTCATCCTGAACTCGCCGACTCCGACGGCCCAATGCTGTATCGACGCAGATACTCGATGGATGAGCCCGACGCGGCGACACGACGGTGGGTCACGCTCGACGGGGTGTTCTACCAAGGCGACGTGTGGCTCGACGGCGCATACCTCGGCGACCCGGAGGGCTACTTCTTTCCACACACGTATGACATCACCGCGCTGTCGCGCTTCGGCACTGACCACGTGGTGGCGGTCGAAGTCACCTGCAGTCCTCAGCGCAGCCACCGAGGTCGGCGCAATATCACCGGCGTCTTCCAGTACTGGGACGGCATCGATCGCGAGTGGAACCCGGGTGGTTTATGGCGGCCGGTCCATGTGTTCGATACCGGCCCCGTCCGCATCGATCGTTACCGGACGTTGTGCCGTGACGCCGACATCAGCCGAGCGCATGTGCTGCTGTCGACAGGCTCGACAGCGACGAGTCACGCACGGTGGTGTTGCGTACGTCGGTCGACGGAATCGTCGTCAACGAAGATGAGCGACGTATCGCGAGCGGGCTCAACGAAGTCAACTGGAGCCTCGACATCGCCGACCCTGCACTGTGGTGGCCCCGGGCGCTTGGGCCCGCAGGCGCTCACGACGATTGCCATCGAAGTCGTCGTTGACGGTTTGGTCGAGCGATCGTCGGCACCGGCGAACTGGGTTGCGCGAGGTCGCCTGGAACGACTGGAAGTGTTCGGTCAACGGCGAGCGACTCTTCCTCAAGGGAGCCAACCTCGTTCCCACGAAAGCCGCGATTGCCGACGCAACTCCGGCCGAACTCAGACGCGACATCGAGCTGGCGGTGGAAGCTGGCCTCGATGTACTTCGAGTGCACGGGCACATCGCACCGCGGGCGACCTACGACGCAGCGGACGAGTTGGGAGTGCTGCTGCTGCAAGACTTCCCACTGCAGTGGGGATACGCCCGCACGGTTCGCACCGCCGCGGTGGAACAGGCTCAGGCGGCCGTCGATGTGTTGGGGCATCACCCCTCGATCATCCAATGGAACGCTCACAACGACCCTGCCGCAGTCGCTGTGGGCATCGAGGGCGACACGTCGAAGTCGCGTCTGCAGTACATCGCTGCGCATCAGCTGCCGTCGTGGAACCGCTCGGTACTCGACCGATGGGTGAAACGATCGTTTGAACGCGCCGACCCGACCCGAATGTGCGTGCCTGGCTCGGGCGTGTTGCCGCATCTCCCCATGCTCGACGGAACCGACAGCCATTTCTACTTTGGCTGGTTCCACGGCGACGCCCACGATGTTGAACAGCTGGCGAAGCGGGTGCCGCGAGTGGTGCGCTTCATGTCAGAGTTCGGTGCACAATCCGTGCCAGACACCGATGACTTTCTCGACCCAGCTGCGTGGCCAGACCTCGATTGGGAACGACTCGAGGAGCATCACGGGCTCCACAAGTGGGTGTTCGATCAGCGTGTTCCGCCCGCCGACTTCAACACGTTCGAGGCGTGGAAACACGCCACGCAGGTGTACCAAGCAGAGCTGATCAAGCACCACATCGAACTGTTGCGCCGATTGAAGTACCGCCCGGTTGGTGGATTCTGCATGTTCGCATTCAACGACGCAGCGCCGGTGGTGTCGTTTGGTGTGCTCGACCATCGACGCGTTCCCAAGCTGGGTTGGGCGGCGCTGCAACGCGCGTGCACGCCCGTGCTCATCGCCGCCGACCGACCGCCTGAGATCGTCTCGCCGGGCGAGCGCATCGAACTCGCCGTGCATGTGGTGAACGACCTTCGCGCCGACATCGACGACGCCGCGGTCGACATTCAGGCCACGTGGGCGGGCGGCGACAAGCGCTGGAGATTCGGCGGATCGGTCGGCGCCGACGATTGCGTCAAAGTGGGTCGATCGTGCTCGATGTGCCCGACACCCTCGGACGCCTGGAGTTCACGATGCAACTCAACGCCGACCGGGGTGCGCGCCGACAACGTGTACCACAGCGCCATCACCATGCGCCCCGATTGACACCGCGTGCTCCGCCGCGGTCGGCCGCCGTCTAGCAAACGGTCTCAGCATGGGCGCCACTGCGCCGGGTTCGCCGTAGGCCCACGCTTGCCGGAGTGATTCACTCTGGCGCGCTGTCGACAGCATCTGGGGACCATGCCGACGATCGCCAAGACGATGTACAGGATGTACCAACCCCAGTGGTCGTCGATGGCCTTGGTCGTGCCGCCTGCCTGCAAATCCTCGAGCTCCAGCACTCCGAAGATCAGCATTCCTCCAGCGACGATCGTGACGGCGCCAGCGAGTGCAGACAACACGGTGAGAACGAACATCGGAATGTTCATGACGATCGCGATAACCGCCAGGATCAGGCCCACCAAAACCCCCACGCTCACGATGACCCATGACCAGTTGACACCCAAGGCCACCATGACGCCGGTGCCCAGTGCGAACCCGATGGCACCCATGCCGAGCACCACCGCGACTGCGTAATAGAAGTAAGCAATGGCAGCAAACATCAACGCGAAGCCAAACCCGACGACCCACCCCATGGCAGTACCGAGAAACCCGTCGTTGGTGATGGCCTCGATGAGGCCTGCGCCGAACACGAATCCGGCGAACGCACCCCAGATCGGAATGATGATTCGCATCGCGAGATAGCCACGGAAGCAAAAGGCTGCCCCGACCAGGACGCAGACAATTCCCACAATGATTTCTTTCATTGGCTCATCCTGCCACACCGATCGAGGCGCACAGCAGATGCTGCAACACGGCCTGCCAGTGTCCGCTGGAGATCGCGTATCGTAGGCTCAGCGAATGCACCAAAGAACGCGACGAGTCGCATCCGTACTGATCTGCGCTGTGTCCATCCTGGCCGTATCGGCCTGCGGGGACGACGACGAGACAACCGCCACCACCGCGGCCGCGTCCGCAGCCACGCCTGCCACGGCAGACGACTTGAGCGGCGGAGTCTTCACAGCCACAGCCGTCGAGGGCGCCACGATCGTCGACGGGTCAACCGTCGTCATCACGTTCGTTGACGACAAAACCATGTCGGCCATCGCTGGATGCAACACCATGAATGGTGGCTACACGATCGAAGACGGCGTACTCAAGGCAGCGGCGCCTCGCGTCGACGATGATGGCGTGCGACGAGGCGCTCATGACTCAGGACCAATGGGTCTCCACGTTGCTCACGAGCAGCCCTACCGTCTCGCTCGACGGCGACACACTCACGGTTGCGGGCGACGAGATCACCCTCACCCTCGCCGGGGCGTAACGAGTCGGGCAGAGATAGTGCCTGGAGAGCCTGGCACTATCTCTGCCGTGCTTCGGTGGCTGCCTTCTTGAGGATCAGCATCGGCAACAACACACCGGCGAGCACCGCTACCAACCACACGATGATCGTGGCCATCAGCCAGTTCTCGAGCCCGTCGATGTTCAGCCCGTCTGACACCGCAGACGTGACGATGAGCGCGATCAAGGTGGCGACGATTGCCGTGCCTCCGAGCAGCGCGTCGAAGTGCTTCATGGCGATCTTCAACAGCAATGGGCGAATCAGAATGCTCACGCAGGTGAAGATGGCTACCGCGTATCACGAAGCGACAGGCCGCTCAGCGTCACGCCATCGAGAACCGCCGCTGCCACGATGAGACCCAAGGCGTTGGCGGCGATCAGGAACGCTGTGGAAGTCAAAAACCTGACCATGTTGATGCTCACTTTCGGGTGATGGAGATTGCGCGGCACATCATGACAGAGAATCAGCGCTTATAGCGGTTCAACGAATGCACTCACGCTGAGACCGACGCAGACTCGACGATCGGTCGACTCGTCGATGATCGCCACACCGTCGCTGTCCCCGGCCGCGAGCGTTCCGTACACGTACGTCATCGCCGCCGCACCGACCGGCACGAGCGCGACGTAGATCAACGAACTCACCACGTTGAACAACCACAACGGGAACGACGTCGACAGCAAGACGATGACCGCCGAGCCAAATCCTGCGACGCCGAAGATGATCTGCAACGTGGCGATGACGCCAGCGGTCCACCACCATCTGCCACGCACGAGTTCCGAACTGCGACGAAGCGCTTGCGCGGCGTCTGCGCCTTCGATCGCGATGACTTGGGGCGCCACCTGGTACCGGACGAGTTGACGAATCCCCCACGGAATGCCCGACGATCGAGACCAGGAGCGCCAGCACGATGACGGTCGACTTCGCCACAGAACGGAGCAGCGTGCGAATCATTTCTTTCGCCGAGCGGGCGCGCGAAAGTCGCGCGACCAATCGCTTCGATCGCTGCGACCGATCGTGCTTGCGACCGCCGCCGACACGTAGACGAACGCCAGCAGGTTTCCGACGCCACCGACTGAACACTGCGAGGAATGTTCCGACCCAACTGTGATCACCGGCGAGATCCACCACGTCATCGACGAATGGCAACGCTCTGAATGCCCGCCTGGATGAGCGTCGTGGCGAAGGCGACCGGGATGTAGATGAAACCGACCCACAGCATCTGGAGTGGGTGATTGCGCCACACCCGTATCGCTGCGCCGGCGATCTGGCCGACTCGCGCGGCGGGTGACGATCGGCTCGGTTGACACCGGCGACCACCTCGTACGGCGTGCCAACACGATGGCCGCGAATCCCAGCGCTGCCAACGCAGTCAACGCAACAATCGGCGACCGGAACGCAAAGGCCAGAAAGCTCGACCCGACCTCGACGGAACGACAAAACGTCGAAACGACAGAGTTGCCAGCGGTGTCCCCGCCGGGGATCACCACACTCGAGCTCCGAAGCCCTTCTGACCATGTGACCGGTTGGTCCCACCGCCACTTCGCGTAAGGCCCGGTAGGCCCGTTGAAGAAGCCCGACTCGCGTTGGCCCCAGCGACCCTGGAACGCAAGCCAGGCGAACTCGTCTTCGGGATCCGTCACCTGGTCGGGCAGCAGCACGATGGTGGGGTCGAGCCGACGGTTGCGTGCGCGGTGGTGTCGCACCCGAAGCCTTCGTGCCCGCTCAACCCAAGGAAGAGGGACTTGCCAAAGTATGAAGCGTGGGATCCGACTGCCGGGTACACGACCGGCCGTTCGCCGACCTTCTCCAACTTCGGATCGACTCCAACGCTTCGCTCGCCACCGGTGTGTTGGGCGTAGCCGACCGACATCGGGTCGGTCTGCGAGTGCCGCTTCGACAGAGTCGGCCTTGAACAGCACCTGGATGAACTCCCAGTCACCCTCGTGATCGTTCTTGGCCGGGTTGTGGTACCACCAGAACCAGTACTGCACCGCAATGAAGCCCGGCCGTTCCGGCTCGGTTCGCAACGTGGGCGTACACCACGCTCTCGCCGTCGTAGAAGCGGCGGAAGTCCTGTTCGAAGATGCAGCCGGGCCGCAACGCGTCGCCGGAAAGTCGAGGTACCACCCTTCGCGCAGATCGAACAGGTCGGAACCGCGTTGGACCGCTCATCGCCACGGGATCGTCGTTGCCGACCTGACGCAGAAACACCTCGGGGTTGTCGAGCACGATCTCGACCGGCGACGGTTCGAACGGCTCGCCGTTCGTATCGCACGGTTCGTCTTGGGGCGTGACGAACACCACCGGCGCATACTTGTCGGCAAGTTCCTGGGCGGGATCACCCTGTGCCTCAGCCACACCAGACTCTGGTGCCGCCGTCGCCACCGCGACCAGCAGGACCAGGAGGCTGGCAACAACCAGGCGTCGGCAAAGTCGAGCAACGACGGTGCCGGTCGGATTCGGCTGTGTCGGTGCCCATTGGCCTCAGTCTGGCAGATTCGTCCGGTCGACCGGCAAACCCACCGATGCCCGTTGCTGACTCTCCAGGCACCAACATGTGACCATGCATGTGACTGTGCGACGCCCGATGACGATCATCTTGACGACGTATCGAAGAGTGGCGTGACGGCCGCACCATTCGCCTCGGAGCTGGCCTGGCGTACTACGGCGTCTTCGCGGTCGTACCCGCATTGACCGTCGCAGTAGCCATCGCCCAAGTGCTGTTTCGACGCGTGGACACCGAGGAGTTTCTGGCAGAACGTCTCGAGGCATCTGCTCGGCCCCAGCGGAACCGATCTCGCCGCCGCGGTGACCGACCAGCTGAACCAGCAATCAACCGAGACCGGGCTCGGGCTGCTCGGCGCTGCTTCGCTGCTCTTCGCTACGTCGTTGGTCGTCCTGGCACTTGCAAGACGCGTTCAACTCGATCTGGAGCGTTCCGGTTACGCCTGGCCTTCGAGTCAGCCTGTTACGGCGGCTTCGCTCACTCGTCGTCGTCCTGTCGGCCAGCGCACTGCTGGGCGCAGCGCTCCTCGTGCAAACGGTGGGCGCACTGTTCGAAAACTCCTGCCGGGCGAACTTCGAAGTGTCGCTCTGGTTGCTGGAGTCGTGGATTCCGTCGGCACCTGGACCATCATTGCGATCGGCTTCACGCTGCTCTTTCGATTCATGATTCCGGCTGCGACAACCTGGCGTTTGGTCGCACTCGTCGGTGCTACCACCGCTACAGTGGCAGCCGCGGGAACGTGGGCGCTTGGGATCTACCTCAGCGGGTTGGCGGCAACTCACTCACGGGCGTCGCCGGCAGTTTCTTGCTTGTCTTGGTCTGGATCTACTACCAAGCGCAGATCGTGCTCGCCGGTTGCCAACTGGCGAAGGTCTTGCATCGTCAACAGACACTGACCGTCTGAACACCGATTTCGGGTGTTCAGAAATCAACAGCGCTATCGCATATGGTGCAGTGAATGGCTGACAGCACGATCACGTTCATCGTGCTGGGAGTCGTCGTCGTGCTGTTCGTTTCGAACCGCGTTCCCGTTGCGGTCATCGCCATTGGGACCTCGTTGTCGTTGTGGGCAACCGGAATTCTCGAGCTCGAAGAAGCCACCGCCGGTTTCGGCAATCCGACGGTGCTGTTCATTGCCGCCCTGTTTGTGGTGAGCGAGTCACTCGACTCCACGGGCGTCACCGCATGGGTGGGGCAACAGGTCATCGAGCGGGCAGGTGACAGCCGATCGCGGCATCTTGACCTACATCGCCGTCGTCTGCGCGTTGCTCACAGCCTTCATCACCCCGAATGCATCCGTCGCCGCACTGGTTCCGGTGGTCGTCGTGATTGCAGTACGGGTCGGCCAGCCCACATCGCAGCTGATGATGCCGCTCGCGTTCTCAGCTCATGCCGGCTCATTGCTGGCGCTTACCGGCAGCCCGGTCAGCGTGGTGGTGTCCGACGCCGCAGAAGGCGCCGGAGTGGGCCGATTCGGGTTCTTCGAGTTCGCCCTGGCGGGCATCCCGGTGGCGATCGGCACCATCGCCATCCTGCTCGTTCCTCGGGCCCAAGCTGTTGCCGAATCGCACCCCTGACTCGCTGCCCAGCGACCTCACCGCTCTGGAACCGAAGCTGAAGAAGCAGTACCGCATCGACGGCGAGCGCGGCCGATCGGTTGTACGAGCGCAGGTACGGCGTGGCCGAACTGGTCATACCTCCGAGGTCTGATCTCATCGGTCGCAGGTTCCGTCGCGGCATGACCACCGACAGCGGGGAACTCGAAGTGGTGGCGGTCATGCGCAACGACAAGCCTGTGGGCGACGATGGTGTCGACCTGGCCACAGGGACGTCATTTTGGTCCGCGGCACCTGGGGTGCGCTCAGTCGGCAGATCGCGCTCGACGATGCGGTGCTCACCGTTGACGAACCCGATGCCGTGCGGCGTCAGGTGGTGCCGCTCGGCGAAGGTGCAAAGCAGTCGCTCGCCATCTTGGCGGCGATGATCGTGCTCCTCGCCACTGACGCCGTGCCACCGGCGGTAGCCAGCCTGCTCGCGGCGGGCGCCGTGGTCATGCTGGAAATCGTGCCCATCGAGCAGGCGTTCCGCTCGATCTCGTGGACGACAGTGGTGCTCGTCGGCGGCATGTTCCCCCTGTCGGTTGCCATGCAAGAGACGGGTGCCGCCGAGCAGCTGGCAGGACGACTCGTAGACATCGTCGGCGACTCGGGCCCGTACCCGCTGCTGATCGGGTTGTTCGTGCTCACCGCAGTACTCGGCCAGCTCATCAGCAACATGGCCACGGCGCTCATCGTCATCCCCGTCGCGTTGTCCGCCGCCGCTGAACTCGACGTCGCAGTCACCCCCGTGCTGATGTGCCTCAACGTTGCCACCTCCGCTGCGCTGCTCACACCCGTGGCCACCCCTGCGAACCTCATGGTGATGGAGCCGGGCGGCTATCAGTTCGGCGACTACTGGAAGATGGGTCTTCCGCTCCTACTATGGTATTTCGTCGTGGCCGTCTTCTGGGTTCCCGTCGTGTGGCAGTTCTGACGTGACCGCACCGCGAGCACAGTACGTCTCCACCGGCTCACTTCCCGGCACTGGCGATGTGACTGAGCTTGTCAACGCCGCTTACGAGATGTTCCGCGACGAGCATGACGGAGCGTGCTCGACGGTGTACCCGGCGCTCGAGCAGCGCCAACCCAGCGGAATTCGCCATCGCGGTCACCAGTGTTGGTGGCGCTCAGCACGCTGTTGGCGACAGTGGCGTCCAGTTCACCCTGATGAGCATCTCGAAACCGTTTGTCCTCGCCGTTGTTTGCGCAGCGATCGGCGGAGACCGGGTGCGCGACTTCGTCGGGGTGAACGCGACCGGGCTGCCGTTCAACTCGGTGGAGGCGATCGAGCGATCGCCGGGCGGCCGCACCAATCCATTGGTCAACTCGGGGGCGATCGCGACGACCAGCCTGGTACCAGGAACCGACCTCGACGAGCGCTGGGAGTTCATCGTCGACGGGCTGTCGCGCTTTGCCGGGCGCGAGCTCCGAGTCGACGACGAAGTCCTCAACTCGGCTTTGGCCACGAACGGCCGCAATCGAGCGATCGCACGATTACTGCACAGCCTTGGGGCCCTCGCTACCGACCCGGATGAGGCAACCGAGTTGTACACGCGCCAATGCTCGTTGGCGATCGACGTCGCCGATCTCGCCACGATGGGCGCAACGCTGGCCAACGGAGGCACCAACCCGATCACCGGCGACGTGGTTGTCACGCCGCAGGTCTGCCACAACGTTCTCGCCGTCATGGCGACCGCCGGACTCTACGACGAGTCGGGCGACTGGCTGTGGCGGGTCGGCCTGCCGGGCAAGAGCGGCATCAGCGGCGGCATCGTCACCGTGTCACCAGGTAAGGGAAGCGTTGGCACGTACTCGCCTCCGCTCGATGGCGCGGGGAACAGCGTCCGCGGCCAGCTTGCTTCTGAGTTTCTCGCCGTGGGCCTTGGGCTCGACGTGTTCGCGACCAAGCCTGCGAGCGCCGGATAGACCCGAGCTACATTTCGACCGGTGAACCTGGGCCCAATGGGAGACCGAGGATCCACCACGCCGCAAACAGAATCATCCAGGCGACGGTGATGAACAGCACGTAGGGAAGCATCAACGCGATGATCGTGCCGATGCCGGCCTTCTTCTGGTACCGCTGCGACACCGTGACGATGAACGGCAGGTACACCATCAGTGGAGTCACCACGTTCATGGGTGAGTCGCCGACGCGGTAGGCGGCGAGCACCGTCTGCGGCGCAACGCCGAGCCGCGTGAAGATCGGGATGAACACCGGGCCGAAGATCGCCCACTTCGGAACGACGCCCGGGATGATGATGTCGAGCAAGAGGATCACGAGGATCATGCCGATCAGCAGCGGCAGTGCGCTGAGCCCGGCCCGTTCCAGAATGCCGGCCAACTCGACCGCGGCCACACGCGGCATGTTGGTCCAGTTGAAGAACGCGATGAACTGGGCGATCATCAACAGCATGAAGACCAGGCCAGCAAGCCCAGCGAAGGTCTGGGTGACGCCGTCGATCACGTCTTTGCTGCTGGTGATCGTTTTGGCGCCGATGCCGTAGGCGATGCCGCAGAAGAGGAAGATCAGCGTGATCAGGAAGATCAAGCTCTGCATGAAGGGCGTGTTCCCGATGATGTCGCCGGTGACCGGGTCGCGCAGCGGGGCGCCATCCGGCAGGGTGATCGCCAGAATCGCGATGATCATGCGCGACCAGCGCCCACATGGCGTAGCGCAGACCCTTGGCTTCGCCAGCGATCTCGTCTTCGTCGACGCTGGCGGCCCCCGGGGCGTACGCGACGTCACCCTCGGAGGGGTCCCACTTGCCGAGGCGCGGTTCGACGATCCGCGCCGTGACGAAGACGGCGACGACGGCCATGAGAATCGACGAGGCGATGGAGAAGTAGAAGTTCGCCGTGACCGTGAGTTGCTCGGCGCCGCTGGTGCCGATCGCCTCGTTGGTGATCTCGGTGAGCATGCTGTCGACCGGGGTGATCAGAATATTCACCGCGAAATGCAGCCCACACCGGCATAGGCGGCTGCCAAACCGGCAAGTGGGTGGCGGCCCAGGCTGGCGAACGCTGCCGCCGCAAGGGGTATCAAGATCAGGTAGCCAGCGTCGG
>CAVTVY010000009.1:0-72185 GCA_963738275.1 uncultured Actinomycetota bacterium | reverse complement strand
GGCACTATCCCTTCGGGCTAGCTGTGTTCGGTGACTTCGAAGATTTCGTCGGCCACCAAGCCATGGGCTTCTCGGTGGACGGTGCAGGCGGCGTCGGCGTTGGGTGCTTCGACCAGGCAGAAGATTCTGCCGGCCGACTCGTCGACCCAGTAGCGCAGATAGTTCACGCCGTGGGCCGCTTGAGTCTCGAGATCCTTGGCGTGTGCGCCGGCAACGTCGTCGGCCGACACGCCGCCCTCCATGATGTGAACGTCCATGAACAGTGGCATGACTGATGCTCCTTCCGTGCGGCCCGGCCGATCCGGGCTCGCCTGGCAACCATGCGCCTTGCGCCACCCTGACGACATCGGGAGAACCTCCCTATTGTGACTACGGCGTGACCCAGCCGCGCTCGCGGGCGATCGTCGCTGCAGATCGGCGCGAACTCACGCCCAGACCAGACAGAATCGCCGACACGTGGTGCCCGGCGGTCTTCTCGGAAATGAACAGGTCGTGGGCGATCTCGGAATTGGTGCGGCCCAATGCGAGCAGCGCCAGCACATCGACCTGCCGGGCACTGAGCCCAGACGGATGCACCGGCGCCGACTTCCCCCGGGCCAACACACCACGGTTCCGCCAATCGCGCCGCACCGCTGCCAGCGCGCCCGCGGCGCCGAGCGACTCGAGCCGGGCGACCACCTCGTCGACCGGCGGCTGGGGCATCGCCGCCATCGTCACCGCAGCGTGGTACCCGCAACCGCGAGCGTCCCACCCAGCAACCGCCTCCTCGTGATGCCCTGCCAGCTCGTCCGCGAACGGGCCGGCGACGTCGACACATCCCGGCTGCCCGGTCAGTCGCAACGCCCAGAACCCCAGCCGCGTACGCGCCCACGGGTCGTGCGCCAAGCCAGGCGTGTGCAGCTGCCTCGCCAGCCGGTCGAGTGCATCGTCACGGCGATGCACACCCAGCCACGCAGCTTCGAGCGCCAGTTCCGTGGCGTACACGATGGTGAAGTAGAGCGGCTCGGGTTCGGAGTCAGCGGCGAGCAGCGCATTCGCCACAGCACCGTCGTCGGGAAGACCGCGGCGCATGCGCATGGCCGCGATGACGTACAACGACTCGGCGTCAACACCGTTGCGAGGTGCGGTAGCCCGGTCGAAACCCAGATACTTCTCGGCAGCCGCCCAATCGCCGGCGTACGTCTCTGCGACGGCGGCCGTACTTTTGATCCACGCGTGCCACGTGTCGAGCTGCCGGTTGGCGGTGAACTCGAGCCCGCTCAGCAACGCGGCGCGTGCCGCTGGCACATCGAACCACCACACGAGCGTGGCGCTCAAGTTGTTGTGGGCGAACGCCGCGTGGTCGTCTGCGTCGACGGCCACCGCCGCCGCCACCGCCCGCTCGAACAACGCGACGCCGTCCGTGTCGCCAGACGCCATCTGCACGCTCGCCAGCCGCGCCAACATCCGTGCGGCCAGGGCGTCGTCACCGTTGGTGCGCGCTTCGTCGAGAGCTTCCGAGTAGATCGAAGCGGCCTCGGGCAGACGGCCCCCGCTGTACGCCAAGGCAGCGATCTGGGTAGCCGCCTCGATGCTCGCCGACGCCGACCGACCTGGCGCGAGCGACACGCTCGCCCGAATCAGATCGGCACCCTGGCCGCAGTTGTTGCGCTGGTTGGCGAGGCTGCCGAGCTGCAACAGAGCGTCGGCTCGCGCATCATCGTCGCGGGCGCGTCGCAACCGTTCGTTGGCCAACATCTCGGCCTCGTCGAAGCGACCTGCAAAGGCCAGCTCGGGAACGGCCCGGCCGATCGTGTCGTCGAGTTCGCCAGCCGTCATCACTTCGCGAAACTCCAGCGCCCGCATGAGGTGCTGGCCGGCCTCGCGGTGTGCCCTGGCGGCGCTCGCCGTCGCCGCCGCGGCGAGCGAGTAGTCCACCGCCTCGCGCCCCAGACCACCACCCGCGGCGTGGTGCGCAAGAAGTGCAATTTCGCGCGGCGTGCTTCCACCTCCCGCCAGCGCGGCGGCGATCTCCCGGTGTAGCTGACGCCGTCGAACCGGAGGGATCGTGCCGTCGACCGCTGCCCGAATCAAGTCGTGCCGACACTGCACCCGCCCGCCTTCGCACGTGAGCAACCGACGCTCGCAGGCAACGTCGACATGGTTGCCGGCATCGGCGCTGAGGGCCATGGCGAGCTCGACATCGAGGCCCTCCGGGCACAGTGCAATCGCTTCGACAACCCGCTGCGCGCCGAGCGGAAGCCTGCGCAGCCCTGCGGCGACGATGCTCGCGACCGAACTCGGCACCTCGTCTCCGTCATGGCGGAGCACTTCGATGACGAACAGCGGGTTGCCGCCCGTCAACCGATGCACCGCAGCGGCGTCGACGGAGCGACTCGGTGCCAGCATGCTCGCAAGCTGGGCCACCCCGGCGATGCTCAACGGGGGCAGCGGGATATGGCGGCCCTGGCGACCGACCTCGGCGATGACGTCGGCCGCGTCGGCATTCCCCGCCACATCGTCGGCTCGGTAAGCACCGACGATCGCACTCGGAGCGTCATCGATCCGGCGGCCGACGTACCGCAGCAAACCTGCGGTGGCGGTGTCGATCCACTGCAGGTCGTCGATCACGACGACAGTCGGCTGGCGGCGCAGTTGATCGAGTACGGCCGCGAACGCCCCGACGGTCCGGTCGCCGCTGCGGACGATGTCGCGCAACTCACGCGGCATCTGGCCCAGCGTCTCGTACAACGCCGCGTACGGAGCGGGAACTGCGAGCGGTTCACAGCGGGCGTGCCACACCTCCACCCGGGTGGCGAGCGATCGACGGGCCTCGGTGAGCAGGGCCGTCTTACCCGCACCCGCCTCACCCTCGATGAGGACAATCGCGCCTGCCGGAACGCGCATCACCGACGACAAGTCGTCGAGCTGAGATACACGCTCAACCAGGTCCGCATCCCTTCCGAACACCAATCGTGATCGTACTCGTGGCGCCCAGCAGCCATCCGACGCAGGCGCGGCCCACTACCGGTGCGAGACGCGAGACACCCTCAATCGCCGAGCAGCGAACGAACCTGCTGCAGCGGTAGCGGGTGGAGCTGTTCGGCGGGACTAGAAATGAACGCCACGCACGTATCAACGCTGGAAACCCGCGTGCTCCGGGCCGTGCCCGATCCTTCTCCACGGCGGCTTGGTTGTCGGGCAGACTGGGATGGTGAGCGACGAACCCGTCGATGACTTCGAGCCCCTCCGACGCGGACCGGGTGTCGTTGTGGTTGATGTCTGGAGACGGGCTTGCTGCCTTACGGCGGACGCTGCGCGACCTGCGGCTGGGCGACGCGGTTCGACACCGACCTCATCGTCAGCGTCAGCCACGCCGCCGACCAAATGGTCGCGAAGGGGGAACGGATCGAATCGATTCCGGCCTGGACGAAACGCACGCTGCGACTCCGCGCCATCGATCTGGTCAAGTCGCCCCGAACATCGCGGGTACCGCACGCTGCCGACATGCTTCGGTGACCCGACCCACGAACTGGCCGACGGTCAGGCTGAACTGGCCGACCCGTCCGACCCGATCCACGACGTCGACGCGGCCCTCGACGCAGACCGGGTGCGCCGCCACCTGACGGCTGCGTGCGTTCACTGCGCCACCGTGGTCGGTCTCGGCCGCACTGACCGTCTTGACCGTGGTGTACGACCAGGCCACCCCGGGCGGCGACTGCCCGCAGCCGGTGAGTGGCGCCAGCGAAGTCGAATCCGCGCATTGGGTCGGGCTCTGGTACGCGGGTCAACGCTCCATGTTCCCGAGCGATCTCCAGCCGGCGGATAACACGATCACCAAGCGTCGTTCACGCGCCGCCGGTGAAGTGCGAAGCCTCCTGCGTTCCAGCTTTCCAACCACCGCAGGCCCTGTGCGATGAGCGAGCCGTTGCTGGGCAGCCGTGCCTACGTCGCCGACTTCGATGCAAGCACCGGCGCGCTGTCACTGCGCGCCGAACACGCCTGGCCCAGCCGGTGTGCTGCTCGTGGAGTTCCCCGGCATCACCGTTGCGTTCGACGCCGCTGATCCGCAGCAGTTGAGCTTCATCGACATCGATGTACCCATCGCAGACGGTCGCGGGTCCATCGGGAATCCGGCTTCGTCGCTGCTCCAACGCTTGGTCGGTGAAGCCGTGGTCGACCGATTGGCGTCACTCGTCGCCAGCCGACGACAACGGCCGCTGCGCATCGACGAAACCAGCCGCCGCACGGACGAGAACATTCCCGAGCCCATGGCGCGGTCCGGCGATCGCGCTCACCGGCTCTGAGACACCGGGGCTGTTGGAGGAGGAAGCAGCGTTCGCCACGTTGGAATCAATGACGATTGCCCACGACCTCGTCCTCGCAGACGACCTGCTCGGCAACCTTCCCGGCGGCGCCGACCTTCTGGCCGCAGCGGCAACGACCGTGACCTCGCTGTCGCCCTTCCAACTCTCAGCTTTCGACTGGTCGAGCCGGCTCCTCGCAGCCGACGTCGCCGAACGGGCAGCAGGCCGTTTACCGCGGCCGCTCGCCGACTCACTGCGCGGCGTCGCCGTCCAGCTGCAGAACCCAAGAGCAACCCATCGCCTTCAGCTGCGGCGGCCATGCCAGCCGCGGCGATGCCAGCGGCGGCGATGCCAGCCGCGGTAGCGGCGGCACCGGCTCCGGGGCCGAGGACCTTGATGACGCCCCGGCCACCGATCGCCCTGACTCCCGATTCGTTGCCACTCGCCATTGCACAACGCATGCCGACCATCATCCGCACCACCAACGACGAGCTCGAAGTGCGACTGCACGGTTGGAGCGGACGGGCCACCGGCTGGTGGGTGCCGAGCCTTCACCGTCGGCGATCACGGTGCCGCTCGCCGTGGTGCCCATGTTCACCGAAGGGCGAGATGCGGTCGCGCAGTTGCTGCTGCCGCCCAACGACAGGCTGTCAACTTCGAACTCGACATCGTCGACAGCCCGGGTCGCTTCGCCCCAGCACGCGGGTCGCCGAGTTTCGTGCGGCGATCGCTGTCGGGGCAGCGCGCGGCGCGTCTGCAACGACTCGACCGACCCGACCAAGCAGCCGAGGCATGGCGACGCGCCAGCCGATTCCACCGAAGCGCAGGCGACTCCGACCGCGCCCGCCAAGCCGAAGCCATGATCTTCGGTCAACGACCCGCGTCCCGTCGACCGATCACGTCGAACGTCGAACCCACCCTGTCCGACCACCTCCTCCCCGTCCACTGTCTCAGAGGCCGGAGTGGTGTGCGCCAGAGCATCAAACCACTCCCTCAGAGCCGCTCCGCTGCCTCAGGCGACTGGGCAGCGAAGGCTTTGGTGCGTTCCGTAGCGGGTCAGCGCCACAGCACGCTCAAACCCCAGGCTCTCCGATCGAATGGTTGGTCAGCACTAGCCTTCCATCGCGAGTCCAGCAGCCGACCGTGGGATGTTCACCTCGCCGATCCGAGCGGCCTTCAGACACACCGCGCGCCATCAGGGTTCGGTTGGGTCGTCGAACTGGGATCTTCTGCCTCGTTGGCCGCTGCGGCTGGAGCTGAAGAGGCGCTTGGAGCTCGCGGGCAGTCCACCGGCCTTCATCGAGTTGGTCGAGATCGGCCTGGGCTTGGGCGAGTTGCGCTGCCTCGCCGTCGATCATCCGCAACGTGTCGACCGCACACGCCAGCGCCACGCGGGCCGCCGGCAGGTCACCACGCTGCATGCTCTCGTGCGCCTGTCTTGCGGCTGCGAGCGGCCTTCAACACATTCACCTGTTCGGTCACGAGCGGGCTGGCCGCCTCGTCGGGCGCTGACGGGTCGTCGGTGGCGTTCACCGTCACCCGAATGCGCGTGGTGTGCAACGCAACGTCGCCCACCATCGACGCCCAGCGGATCACCAGCTCACCCAGGTCGATCTCGCCGGTCGTGCTCGGTCGCGGTCAAGGCGATACATCGCCACCACCCGCCGGCGCTCGCCGCCGTACGCATCGCCAAGCGACACTTGAACGCCGCCCGCAACCGTCGACGATCGGGTACTCGTTCAGCACGGCGATTTCGGCCAGCATCGGTGGGGCGGAACTCCACCGAGATGTTCTGCGCCACCACCGACGCCAACCCGTCGAACTCGGCCGCGAACACCTGCGGTGCCTGGTCCGGGCCGGCGCACCAGTAGTCGTTGCCCGCTCCGGCATCTGCCAACGCGGCGAGCAACACCTCGTCGTAGCCGTCGTCGAAACCGATCGGTGCTCGTGGTCACTCCCTGGTTGCGAGCCGACCCGACAGCAGGCCGCACAACTCAGTCCGAGTCGGTGATGCCGACGTTGGCGTGCCCGTCGGTGAGCACGATGATTCGGCGCAGCGCCTTCGGGCGCACATCGCCAGACAACATCTCGAGGCCCTTCAGCCAACCCCCACTCAGATTGGTCGACCCGCCAGACACGACCGACCGCACCCGCGCGCTCGCCTCATCGAGATCGTGAGTGGCGAGAGGCAGCACCATCTCGGCCTCGTCGTCGAACACGACCACACCGAGGCGGTCGTTCGGGCCGAGCAGGCGCAGCAGATTGCAGGTGGCCTCGCGCACGGCGTGCAAGCGGAGCTCCGCCCATCGACCCAGAGCGGTCGAGCACCACCACAGCGTCGATCGGCGCGCGCTTCGACTCCACAGCGGCAGGCGCTTCCAGTTCAAGCATCAGATGGACAATGCCGTCGACGTTGACGGCGACCAGGGTCCGGTCAAGAAAGACTTTCGGTTGCATGTGATTCGGCTCCTTCAGTAGCGGTTGGTACTGCTCTGTCGAGCGAGCCAGCACGGTGTGACCAAGAAATCTCGGTCGCCGGGTGACTTGACTCGCCACCGAGGGATAGCGCCGTGTCTGTTCTCGGCCGAGTTGTCTGACCCCCGTGGTACGGTTCGTCCGACCGACTTCCCCTCAAATTCGAAACTGAATTCGAGGAACGACATGACCGTCAACGACGGCAAGAGACTGGAACTGCACCGCAAACTTCAAGCGGTGCTCGGAACTGAGGAGGCAGACACGTTGATGGAGCACCTTCCGCCTGTCACCTGGCACGACGTCGCGACAAAACACGACGTGCAATCAAGCGAGGTTGCCACGCGAGGCGAGCTGGCCCTGACCACGGCCGTCCTCCGCGGCGAGATTGCGGCCGGGCTCGCTGACGTGCGTTCGGAAATGAATGGCGGGTTCGCTGATTTGCGTTCGGAAATGAATGGCGGGTTCGCTGATTTGCGTTCGGAAATGAATGTCGGGTTCGCTGATTTGCGTTCGGACATGAGTGTCGGGTTCGCCGACGTGCGGGCTGAGATGAACACCGGGTTCGCTCGGGTCGATGCCAGATTTGGGGAGGTCGATGCCGGGTTCGCTCGGGTCGATGCGAGGTTCGCTCGGGTCGATGTCAGGTTTGCCGAGATCGATGCCAGGTTCGCTGACGTGCGCGCCGAGTTCATCAGCGTTCGCGCCGAAATGCAGACGGGCTTCGCCGAAGTTCGCGGCGAAGTGCATCGAGCCATCAACGAACAGACTCGTTGGATCCTCGGGTTCATGTGTGCGTGGAGCGCGGCCGTGATCACCTTCACACGGCTCGTGCTGTAGCCAGACCTGATGACGCAACCGCCTCAGCCCGAGAACTCGCCAGCGAATCAGCCTGAAGCGATCGTCCAAGAGGAACGGGCGCAACTCGACTTCAGTCAGTCGATGAGCTACGGCGACTACCTGCACCTCGACGAGGTGCTCAACGCGCAGCACCCGCTGTCGCCCGCGCACGACGAGATGCTGTTCATCGTGCAGCACCAAACCAGCGAACTGTGGATGAAACTGATGCTGCACGAACTGCACGCCGCAATCCACGCCGTCGCCACAGATCAGCGCGCGCAGACGCGTTCAAGATGCTGGCACGAGTCACCCGCATCATGGAGCAACTCGTCAGTGCCTGGACCGTGCTGTCCACGATGACGCCACCCGAGTACAGCGCCATGCGGCCATATCTCGCCAGCAGTAGCGGCTTCCAGAGTGCGCAATACCGGTGCATCGAGTTCGCGCTTGGCAACAAGAACGCAGCCATGCTCAAGCCGCACGAGCACAGGCCCGACCTCCTGGCCCAGGTGGAAGACGCCTATCGTGCTCCCTCGCTGTACGACGAATCCCTGCGACTGCTCGCCCGGCAAGGCCTGGCGATTCCTGCCGACCACCTCGACCGTGACTTCACCCAGCCCTACGCAGCCAGCCCCGAAGTCGAGGCTGCCTGGGCTGTGGTCTACCGCGACCCCCAACAGCACTGGGACCTGTACCAGCTCGGCGAGAAGCTGACCGACATCGAAGACGCCTTCCGTCTCTGGCGCTTTCGCCACGTCACCACGGTGGAGCGAGTGATTGGCTTCAAACGCGGCACAGGAGGAACCGGCGGTGTGAGCTACCTCCGCAAAATGCTAGACGTGGTGCTCTTCCCCGAAATCTGGTCAGTACGCACAGCGTTGTAGAGCTTCAGCGACCAAGTGACCGGGGACGATCAGCTCACGGCTGCGGGGGAGCTGGCGAGTGCCAGATCCACCGTGGCCGCAAAGGTGGCCACCGCGGCCCGATCGAGGGTGACCGGGCCCATGCCGTTACGGGGGGTGAGCACCAGCCAGCGCCGGCCGAGGCGAATCGCAGCGCCGCATTGCGGCAACTCGAACGTCGCATCGTCAACGGCACCGGTGGGCCGCCCGATCAACGGGATCCCGACGGGCTCGGAGTCGACGACCCGTACCAGCGTAAGACCCAGGTCGGTTTTTGGTGATGCGGTGGCAGCGGCCCACACACCGTCGGCAGGCTGATCGTGCTCGAGAAGTGATGACAATCTGTTGTCCGGCGGCGGCCGCATCGCCAGCGCGAATGATTCGAACGGTTCGGCGCACACGAAACGCTGTGGCAGCGCTGACGGCGAAGCCCAGCAACCCGAGCAACGCGATACTCCACATATCGCGAGCATCGGTCACCCGCAACGTGTGAATCGGTTCGGTGTGGAAGTAGTTCAGCGCCAGAGCGGCCGCCACCGATGTGGTGATGCCCGCCAACCAATCGACCAACGCCACCGCAACAACGAGCACCGCCATGACCAGCGCTGTGTTGGCCAGCGTCAACCCTCGTTCGTCGGTGTCCACGCCGAGCGACAACAACCAGGCCACCAGAATCGCGGTGGGAGGACCCACAAAGTTCATCGTCAACTGCAACGTCGTGCGGGCTGGGCGGGACCTCATGATTCCGTTGTACTCCCAGCAGCGACAAGCCGCCATGTTCTTAATGCAGTCCTAACGCCTAAGCTCGCGCGACGCTGCACCGCAAACTCAAGCGTTGCTCAGAGTTGAGGAGTCCGACGGTTCGATGAACGACCAGCTGTCGATGTTCGACCCCACCGGGAAAGTCGAACAGCTTGACCTCGACGGTGGCGACGTCACGTATCACCCGACATTCTTGACTCTCGGCGAAGCCGATCGGCTCCTCGAAGCGGTGAACGCCGCCACCACTTGGCGTCAGGAGATGATCTGGATGTATGGGCGCGAGGTACCCGTACCACGCCTCACCGCTTGGGTGGGCGACCCCGGCAAGACCTACACCTACTCCAACATTGCCCTGCAGCCGGAACCGTGGACTTCGCCGCTGCTCGAGATCAAACAATGCGTTGAACACGAGGCGGACGTCACCTTTAACAGCGTGCTGCTGAATCTCTACCGCTCGGGAACCGACGGGGTTGCGTGGCACAGCGACGATGAACCGGAACTCGGGCGACAGCCAGTCATCGCTTCCGTCAGCCTGGGTGCCACGCGGCGATTCCAACTTCGACAGAAGTCGAACAAGGCTGAACGCTGCGAAGCTCAACCTGCAACACGGCAGCCTGCTGATGATGCGCGGCGACACCCAACATGTCTGGGAACACCAAGTCCCCAAAACCGCCAAGCGGACCGGCCTACGGGTGAACCTCACCTTCCGAACCATCCGCTGACAGGCGAGCGTCTCCTCCACCGTCCGGAACGGTCACGCACATCATCTCTGCGACACCCCTTCGCGAGACTGAGTTGCAGATCGCCCGGGTCATGCCGGGCCAAACGTTCACCTCAGAAGTGGAGCACATCCATGAGAGTTCTCATTGCCATCGAAGACCGCCACGCCCGCAAACACCCGAACCACCGCGACGCCCAGAGCGCGGTCGACGGGGAACTCGTCACCCCGCCCATCCTCGAGTGCGTCGAGGACTTTTGCGCCGAATGCAATGCCTCCTGGTTCGGTCTGAGTACCCACATGCCTGTCCGTACCGCAATGGTGGTCGAGCGGCCGCACCTGACATGTGGGGCAGCTGCGCCAACTGGTTCACGAATGGCTCGATTGCCTGGGCACGATCGATTTGGTCGTGCAAGCCGCAGAGAGCGGTGAGTTCGAAGTGAGCGGCGAAGTCGTTCTCGACCCAGTCGTTGCCATCGACGATCTCATCAGCGACCACATCGAAGAGATGCGAGCCATCTGTTCGGCGTATCCCGTCGGCACCGTCTTGAGCCGAATGGGCACCCTCGTGTCGGCCCGAGTCGACAGCCGAACGGCAGCGTGATTTGCAATGCAGAGCGCAATGCAAGCGCGGTACGCTGCGAGGATGACGCAGTTCGTCACCCGTGTCGATGACCTATTGGCCCGAGCAGTCGATGACCTCATCGAGGCAGGCGTGTTCGAGACACGTTCCGAGGCAGTTCGGGCGGGTCTCGACGTCATCGTTGACCGTGAGCGCCGACGCCTGATTGGGGAGCAGATCAACGCTGGTTACGAACGGGTACCGGAATCCGAGGAGGAGATGGCCGACGCTCACAGGCGCGGGCGGGCGATGATTCTGGAGGAGCCGTGGTGACCACCAACCTCGGCGAATCCCGATCGGACCGACCCCGACAAGGCGACATTTGGTGGGCAGAGTCGGAAGACAAGCGTCGACCCGTACTCGTCATCACCCGCAATTCCGTCATCGATCGGCTGACCCGTGTGGTGGTCGCACCGATCACCAGCCGGGTGCGACACATTCCGACCGAGGTCGCTCTCGGTCCCGAAGAAGGACTGGATCGCGCGTGCGCCGCGAGTTTCGACAACCTCGTGGTCCTCCCGGTGTCGTTGTTGGTAGAGCGTGTGGGTGAGGTTTCGTTTGCCAACTCGCGTATCTGCGAGGCCGTCACTGCATTGGCAGACTGCTGACCGGGCGATCGGAGAACACGTGAGCGGTGAGAGCGTTCGGGTGGATACGTGGTTGCACTCGGTGCGGTTGGCGAAGACTCGGTCTGAAGCAGCCGACGCATGTCGTGGCGGTCACGTCGATATCAACGGCAAAGGGGCCAAACCAGCATCGGTCGTGCGTGTGGGCGACCACATCGAGGCGCGCCTCGCCGGGCGCCACCGCATCGTCGACGTTGCCAAGGTCGTGTCCAAACGCCTCGGCGCGGTATTGGCAGCCGAGTGCTTCGTCGACCACAGCCCACCGCCACCTGAACGCGATCCGTTTCAACCATTGTTCGCCCAGCGCGATCGCGGCACCGGCCGGCCCACCAAACGAGACCGACGCGACATCGACCGACTGCGCGGTCGCGGCGGATAGCGCCACCGCCTGATTCGGTAACCTCCCACGATGATCGTTGCAGCGGACTACGGGTTCGACCGATACCTCCGTTACGACGAACTCGTCGAATGGCTCCACCTCGTTGCCGCAGAACACCCCGAGCTGGTGACTCTCGAGACGTACGGAAAGTCGAGCGAAGGACGCGACCTTTGGCTGGTCACCGTCACCGACGGCAGCACCGGATCGCCTGCCAGCAAACCCGCTCACTGGGTCGATGCATCAATCCACGCCGTGGAACTCACCGCCACCGTGGCTGCCTGCTACCTCGTGAATCGTTTGGTCACCGGGTTCTCGGCGGGTGACGAAGCGGTCACAGAGGCGTTGCGCACCCGCACCTTCTACGTCGTTCCCCGGGTCAACCCCGACGGCGCAGAATGGGTGCTGGCCGACCAACCGAAGTTCCGCAGGTCGAGCACGCGCCCGTGGCCGTGGCGCGACGACACCCGTCCGTGGCCGGGCCAGGCGTACGAAGACATCGACGGCGACGGCCGCATTCTCGACATGCGTATCGTCGACCCCCACGGAGGGTGGATGCCTCACCCAAGCGATGCGCGGTTGATGATCCCCGTGCCTTCCGAGGGCGCGCCCGCCGGCACACCGCGCTACCGCGTCCTCACCGAGGGAGCGGTGCACGACTACGACGGCTTCACCATCCCTACGCCGCGCCAAGTCGAGGGTCTCGACATGAACCGCAACTTCCCGGCTGGTTGGGGCACGGGCATCCCCGGCAGCGGAGACCATCCGCTGAGCGAACCCGAAATCGACGGGCTGGTGCGCGCCATCAAGGCCCGCCCGAACATCTGTGGCTACAACGCCTTCCACACCTCGGGCGGCGTGCTACTTCGGCCGTCGTCTACCCGACCCGATACCAAGCTTGCCCCCATCGACGTGTGGACGTGGAACCAGTTGGGTGAACGTGGCCATTCGCTCACCGGCTACACGGTGCACTCCGTGTACGAAGACTTCACTTGGAACCCAGACGAAACCATGAGCGGCGCCGCCGACGACTGGGCCTACGAGCATCTCGGCATCTTCGGCTGGACCACCGAGTTCTGGGACATCGTGCAGCACGCCACGGGAACCAAACAGTCGCCCCATTCGTGGTACACCGGCCCCACCGACGTCGAAGCGCTGGCGGTCTTGCAATGGTGCGACGAACACAACCCCGACGGCTTCGTGAGCTGGTACCCGTTCGACCACCCAACACTCGGCCCGGTCGAACTCGGCGGATGGAACATACTCAGCACGTGGACCAACCCGCCCACGGCGCGTCTCGCCGCCGAGGTTGCACCCCATGCCGAGTTTGCGATCTATCAAGCGATGTGTTCGCCCCGAATCGAGATCATCCACGAACGAGTCACACAGCTCGGCAACGACACGTGGCGCGTCGAGATCGGCGTCGCCAACACGGGCTGGCTGGCAACAGACATCACCCGATTGGCGCGCAAGGAACAACTCGTGCGCCCGCTGGTGGTGGAACTGGCAGCCAGCGACGGCAGCACTCTCGACATCCTCGACGGCCCGCCGCGCCGCCAAGCCGGCCAACTCGAGGGGACGGGCCGCCCTGCGTTTCGCCGGCACCTTCGCGTACGCCAACGACGGCACCCCCGACCGAACGCTCGTCAGCTACACCGTTCGCGCAGCAGCTGGTACCGAGCTCACCGTCACCGCAACCCACCCTCGCGCTGGAACCGCAAGCATCGACATCAGTGCCCGGGACAGCCCATGATCCGTACCGTGTTGAAAGGTGCCAACCCGTTCACCCGAATGGCACTGGTGACCTTTGGTCTCGCTCATCGTCACGAAATTCTGCGGTGGGGGCGGTCGCTCTATGCCGAACTCAGCCGACCCGGGCCGATTGCGCCGCGTCGGTTGCAACAGATCGGGCGAGTGCTGTGGGCGATCACTCGAGACGACTTGCTGTCCAGCGCTCGGCAGCTTCGCGAAGTGCGACTTGAAGGCGACGTGCTCGTCGTCGACGCCAAGCCGGGCTGGAAACGTCAGGCGAGGCTGGTGGATGTACTCAGCAACATCCCGGGCATCACCGACATCACCGACCCGAGCGGGAGACCACTCGTCGGCAGCATCACCGTGCCATCGCGCTGACGTGTCAGCCGTGTCGCGTTCCCAGGCGTCATTCGCCCGGAAACGCGACGCACCTCCCAAAACCCTTCGCCGTGTCGCGTTCTCAGGCGTCATTCGCCCGGAAACGCGACAAACCTTCCAAAACCCTTCGCCGTGTCGCGTTCTCAGGCGTCATTCGCCCGGAATCGCGACACACGATCTGAGGCCAGCATGTTGTGAGCGGCGCTGAGGACGGCGGCGAGATCGGCCTGGGCTGACGGGATGACCTGGCGATAGTTGGCGAAGCCGTGAATCATGCCTTTCGCTTCGTAGAACGTGGTCGGCACGCCAGCTTCCACGAGTTTCGCCGCGAACGCTCGACCTTGATCGCGCAACGGGTCGAGACCGGCGGTTGCCAGCACGGTCGGAGGAAAATCGGCAAGGTCGGCCAGCAACGGCGATCCGCGCCACACGCTGGTGTCGGCGTTGAAGGCTTCCCGGTACCAGTCGGTGTCGCTGCGATCGAGCGCAAAACCGTTCGCGAACAAGTCGTTCGACGGATAAGAGCGTGAGATGTCGGCAGCCGGATACATCGAAATCACCAGCTCCACCGCCAACGGCCCGGGAACGTCACGCAAGGCAATCGCAGCCACCAGCGAGAGCGTGGCGCCCGCGCTGTCGCCACACAGCACCACCGACGTGAACTCGCGATTGAACGCAAAGCCGTTCGCGCTGATCCAGCGCACTGCTGCTTCGCCGTCGTCGTGCGCGGCGGGCCACGGGTGCTCGGGAGCGAGCCGGTAGTCCACCGCAACCACCGGCAGATCGAGCGAACGCGACACCTCTGCGCAGATCGACGCGTGCGTGTCGAGGTCGCCGATGACGAATCCGCCGCCGTGGAAGAACACCACCACCGGCCCGGCGGGCCGCGACTCGCGAGCATCGAACAACCGCAACGGAAGCTCCCCGCCGGGGCCAGGCATGGTGACGTCTTGAATCACGCCAAGTTCACCTATGGGCAAGTCGATCAGCGCCATGCCGCCGGCCGCTTGCGGTCGCAGCTCTGCGATGTTCTCGTTGCTGAACGACGGCCGCGGGTAGGCCAGCATCATGTCGAGGAAACCGCGAACGTCAGGTCGGATGTCGTGAGTGGTCATTGCAGGCGCTCCGGGTGAGGTTGAGATAGGCGATTAGCCGAGTGCTTGGGCGAGGTCGGCGACCAGGTCGGACGAATGCTCCACGCCGACCGACAACCGAATCAAATTCGACGGTACTTCCAGCGGTGAACCTGCCGCCGAGGCGTGCGTCATGGCACCCGGATGTTCGATGAGACTCTCGACCGCCCCCAACGACTCGGCCAACGTGAACAACTCGGTCGCGGCGACGATACGACGCGCCTCCATCTCGCCCGCCTTGACCGTGAAGCTCACCATGCCACCGAAGTCGCGCATCTGTCTTGCGGCCGCGGCGTGCCCTGGATGATCGGGCAGCCCGGGGTACAACACACGCTCCACCGCCGGGTGCGCGACCAACAGGTCGACCACCGCACGCGGCGTTCTCGCAATGACGATCCATCCGCAACGCAAGCGTCTTGACGCCGCGCACCACGAGGTAACAATCGAACGGCGATGGCACGCCACCGGCGGCGTTCTGGAAGAACGCCAACCGCTCGGCCAGTTCGTCGAGATCAACCGCGAGAATCCCGCCCACCACGTCGCTGTGCCCGCCCAGATACTTCGTCGCAGAGTGAACGACGATGTCTGCCCCGAGCGATGATCGGCTGCTGCAGATAGGGCGTGGCAAACGTGTTGTCCACCACGACGAGCGCGCCGTGGTGGTGGGCCAACTCGGCGATGGCTTCGATGTCGAAGCAGGCGAGCAAAGGGTTGGTGGGCGACTCCAACCACACGAGGCCCGTGTCGGCGGGCCAGTTCGCGGCAAGTGCATCGACGTCGAGCAGGTCGACCGCCGACCACGGCATGCCGAGTGGGCTCCACACTTTCGAGATCAATCGATAGGTGCCGCCGTACGCGTCGTTGCCGAGCAACACCCGCTTGCCGCTGCCGGCAATGAGTCGCATGACCGCATCTTCGGCGGCCAACCCGCTGGCAAACGCGAGACCGTGACGCGCGTTTTCCAACGCCGCCATCTGGGTTTCCAACACCGTGCGGGTGGGGTTGCCCGACCGCGAATATTCGTACCCCTGGTGCACGCCCACTTCGCTCTGTGCGAACGTCGACGACAGGCTGATCGGCCGCACGACCGCACCGGTGGTGGGGTCTGGGCTTTGCCCGGCGTGAATGGCCAGCGTTTCGAAACTCCAGCCGATCTGTTCCTCGAACTCACCCATGTGCAGTCACTCCTGATTCGTCTTCGAGGTAGGCGAGGATGTCGGTGCGCGTGAGCACACTCAACGGTCGACCTCCCGATAACACCAGCAGGGCCGGCGCCGACTGCAACATCTCGATCGCATGTTCCAGCCGCTGGCCCACGCCAATGGTGGGCAACTTCGGCCCCATCACCGCTTCCACCGCAAGGTCGAGCACCGCGGCGTCGGCGGCGATCGCGCTCATCAACTCGAGTTCGTCGATCGCACCAGACACTTCGGCCGCGGCGAACGGCGGAGTGTTCTTGCACACCGGCAACTGGCTGATGCCGTTGGCCCGCAACCGGTCGATCGCGACGCGCACCGTCTCGTCGGGGTTCACATACAACAAGCTGTCGAGGGTGGGGCTGCGGGTTTCCAGCACCGCGCCGACGCATCGGTCACATTCGGTGAGGAACCCGAACGTGGCCATCCAATCGTCGTCGAACACACGCGACAGATAGCCGCGACCCGAGTCTGGGTTGAGAACCACCACGATGTCGTCA
This sequence comes from uncultured Actinomycetota bacterium, assembly GCA_963738275.1. Lineage (GTDB taxonomy): Bacteria > Actinomycetota > Acidimicrobiia > Acidimicrobiales > Ilumatobacteraceae > Ilumatobacter. The sequence continues at coordinate 55,622 of CAVTVY010000009.1, read as the reverse complement.
GGCCCTGCACGCTTTGCCACCTGAATCGCGGCGGCAACAGCCATGCCGCCCGACCCGCCGATGAGAATGCCTTCCACCTGGCTGACCCGCCGGGCGGTGTGGAAGCTCTCGGCATCGCTGATGGGAATGACCTCGTCGTACAGCGACGGGTCCCACGCCGCAGGAAAGAAGTCTTCACCCACACCTTCCACCAGATACGGCCGCCCCGAGCCACCAGAAAACACCGAGCCCTCCGGGTCGGCGGCGATGATCTTGATGTTCGGGTTCTGCGCCTTGAGGTACCGAGCCACACCGGTGATGGACCCGCACGTGCCGGCCCCGGCGACGAAATGTGTGATGCGCCCAGCGGTCTGGCGCCACAGCTCGGGCCCGGTGGTCTTCTCGTGCGCGACCGGGTTGTTGGGGTTGCCGTACTGGTTTGGGCGGAACGCGTTGCGTTCGACGGTGAGCCGCTCGGCCACCGAGTAGTAGCTGCGTGGGTCGTCGGGCGCCACGGCCACCGGGCACACCACCACTTCCGCGCCGTAGGCCTGGAGCAACTTGACCTTTTCTGGCGCCACCTTGTCGGTCATGACGAACACACAGGTGTAACCGCGCTGCGCGGCGACGATGGCGAGACCCACACCGGTGTTGCCGCTGGTTGGTTCCACGATCGTGCCGCCCGGCGCCAGCAGACCGTCGCGCTCCGCCGCAAGGATCATCTCGAGCGCAGGACGATCTTTCGATGAGCCACCCGGATTGGTGGTCTCCATCTTCATCGCAAGAATCGACGGGATCTCGTCGACCTCCATCATCCGTTTCAACCTGACGAGCGGCGTGTCGCCGATGAGGTCGATCACCGAATCAGCGATGTCGGTGCCAAGCAGTCGCGGGTCACCCATGGGGCGACTGTACCCGTGGTTGACCCCCACATCCGTGTCGCATCCGTGTCGCGTCTGTGTCGGGTCAGGCGGTGTCAGACCCCTCGCATATGGTTTGGGCATGACGACATTGAATTCGCGCCCGAACACTGCACTGTTGGTCATCGACGTGCAGAACAATGTGGTGGGCGCAGCCCATCAGCGCGATGAGGTGATCGCGAACATCAACACGTTGGTGGCCAAAGCGAGGGCAGAAGACGTGCCCGTCATCTGGGTGCAGCACGAAGATGAGGAACTGGTCCCGGAATCCGATGGTTGGCAGATCGTGCCGGAGCTACAACCCGACGCGGCCGAACCGCGGGTGCGCAAGAAGTACGGCGATTCATTCGAAGACACCACGCTCGAAACCGAACTCGCCGAGCGGGGCGTTGGGCGGCTCATCGTCACCGGCGCCCAAACCGACGCGTGCATCCGGTCCACCATCCACGGAGCGTTCGCTCGCGGCTACGACACCTTGCTGGTGGGCGATGCTCACACGACCGAAGACCTCACCGAGTGGGGCATGCCGGCGCCAGAAGTGGTCATCAACTTCACCAACATGTATTGGCAGCACCAATCCGCCCCCGGCCGAACCGCTGGGGTGTTGACTACCGCCGAGGTCGCGTTCGTCGAGTTAGCACTCCCGGGCGAGCCGGCATGTCAAGATTGTCGCCGTGGATGATCTGAAACGTCACGCGCTCTTCCGGCGTGCAACCGGTGCACTGCTCGCCACTCTGATCTCCGCGCTGGCCGTCACCTCGGCGTCGCCGGTCGCCGCGCAAGACGCGCCTGCGCCCCCAGCCGCTGACGAAGCTGCGATGTTGCAGGAGCTCGCCGAGCGATTCGCGCCGGTGATGATGCTCGTCACCCAACCCGAGCCATGCTCGTCCGAGGGCGAGCCGTACTTTCCCATGAACGTCGACGTGCTGTTCGACAACCCACAGATCTTGCTTGCGCCAAGTAGGCAACGGCGACCCGGTCGTGGAGTGGGGGCCCAGCAAAGCAGACGTCTACGACCGCGGCCTCGGCTTCTACCTCGACTTTCCCGGAAGCTCGTTGTCGCCTGGATGTCTGTACGAGAAAGACCTCCACCGATTCGTGCCCGACGGCCAGGTGACGGTGTACGCGCACGTTTCCCAAAGCCCTGACCACCCCGACCAGCTCGCGCTGCAGTACTGGTTCTATTGGTACTACAACGACTGGAACAACAAGCACGAAAGCGACTGGGAAGGCATCCAGTTGCTGTTCGACGCGTCGACCGTGGAAGAGGCGCTCGCCACCGAACCCACCAGCGTTGGGTACGCCCAACACAGCGGCGGCGAACGAGCGGCGTGGGTCGACAGCCAACTCGAACGTGAAGGCACCCACCCGGTGGTGTACTCGTCGGCTCGCTCGCACGCCAGCTATTACGAGTCGTCGTTCTTCCTGGGTCGCGGTGCGTCAGAGGGTTTCGGGTGTGACAACACCACCGGGCCGTCATCTCGATACGAGCCCGACGTGATCGTGTTGCCCGACGAAGCCAGCGGGCCAGACGATGAGTTCGCGTGGTTGGCCTTCACCGGCAAGTGGGGTGAGCGTCACGACGGTGCCTACGACGGGCCCGTCCGGGCCGTCGACCAAAGCGCGGTGGACCGACCCGGTCACGTGGCACGAGGGTTTGCGAGATGCGAGCGTCACGGTGCCGGCACCCGACGGCGACGGCAACGATCTGATCGACACGTTCTGCGCGGTGGTCGGGTGGGGGTCGATCAAGGCGATCGGTATACAGACCAATCCCACCAGGTTCTTGGTTGGATTGGTTGTGCTGCTCTACATGGCGGCGTGGCTGTGCCGACGGACGACGTGGAAAGTCACCCCTGCGTTGCCGCTGGTGCGGCGTCGTCGAGCCGGTGAGTTGGTCACCACGGCTGGCCACATGTACATCCACCGCCCGCTGTTGTGGGTTCCGATCGGCTTGGCGACGATTCCGATCGGCGTCGCGGTGACCGCGTTGATCGCCCTGCTCGCAAAGTTGCCGGTCTTCGACGCGGTGCTGTCGCTGTTCAACGACAGCGGGTCGATTGCCGGCACGGCACGTACGCGCGTCGAGCGCGGTGATGGCCGTGGCGGCGGCCGCCGCGGCCGCGTGCCGCCTATCGCCAAGTCGCCGACCGAGTCTGAGGCGGGCAACGTCACCTGGCGGACTGCCATGATCGAGGCGATCAGTCGTTGGCGGTCGCTGGTGTACGTCATCGTCCGCGGCGCCATCACTGTGTTCTTGCTGCTGATCACCACCGTGCTTGCGGTGTTCGGCATCGAACGATTCGTGCGCTACCAGTTCATCGTGCAATCGGTGATGTTCGAAGGCCTGCCTGGCAGACCCGCTATGCGGCGCAGCGTCAAACTCACCCGCGGCCGCTGGTGGCACACGGCGATCGTGTCGGGCCTGATCACCGGGTTCATGGTGTGGAGCGGCACCGTGGTGAGCCTGCTCGTGCTGGTGGGAAGCTCGAGCATGCCGCTGTGGATTCCGGCGGTCGTTTCGTGGTTGGTCACTGCGCTGATCACCCCGGTTGGCGGTATCGCCCTGTCACTGCTGTACGGCGACGCCGTCGCCGAAGAGCTAGAGAATGCTGCTGGCGCGGGCCGCTACCGAGGAGCCGAGCATCGACTCTGACACTGAATCTGAAGTGGCTACTGCGGATACCTGACCGACATTGTCGGGTTTTCGGGTAGCGTTGCCCGCCGATGAGTACCGACGCCTGGATTGTGCTTGCCGTCGTCATCGGCACCATGGCTGCGCTGGTGATCGACCGAGTGCCGTCCGTGGTGGCCATGGGCGGCGGGTTGCTGGTGCTTTTGGTGACCGACGCAGCCAGCGACGATGCCGTGCTCTCGGGTCTCTCGAGCCCCGCCACGGCCACCATTGCCGCCCTGTACGTCGTCGCCGCCGCCATCGCCACGACAGGTGCGCTGTCTGGGGTGCTCGACAAAGTGTTGTTCGGTAAACGCGGCAGCGTCGGCCAACTCGGGGCCACCACCGGCGCCATCTCGGCATTCGTTCCCAACACTCCACTCGTTGCCCTCGCCGCACCCCGAGTGATCAGATGGTCGCGCCGCAACGGCGTCAGCGCCTCGAAGCTCCTCATGCCGCTGTCGTTCGCGAGCGTGCTGGGCGGCGTCATCACCTTGCTGGGCACCTCCACCAACCTGGTGGTGTCGGACTCACTTCGTAGCAACGGAGACGATCCGCTCGCCGTGTTCGAGATCACCCCGGTCGGCCTGCCGGTCGCCGTCGTCGGCCTCGCCGTCATGGTGCTGGTGGCACCGCGGCTGCTACGCCGAACGCGTTGCGGCCGGAGAATCCGTCACGTCGGCCCGCCAATTCGAGGGCCAAATGGTCGTCGAGGCGGGTGGCCCGCTCGACGGCACCACCGTCGCCGACGGCGGCTTGCGAGACCTCGACGGCATCTATCTGGCAGCTCTCGAGCGCGACGACCGCACTCATCCCGTCGCCGCTGGAACGGTGCTGGAACCTGGCGACCTGTTGTTCTTTGTCGGCGACATCGGTCGCCTGGTCGACCTGCAAGAGATCGTCGGGCTGGCCTCTGCCGAACAGCCCCACCTGCTCGACACCGAAGGCCCGGGCGTCCGCATGTTCGAAGCGGTGGTGGCCGGCCGCTCCGACCTTGCCGGCCGAACGTTGAAAGAAGCCGGGTTCCGTGCCCGCTACGGTGCGGCCGTTCTCGCCGTGCATCGCGCCTCGGGCGGCATGCGCGGCAAACTCGGAACCATTCCGCTGCATGCGGGTGACGTGCTCGTGGTGTTGGCCGCCCCCGACTTCAACGAACGCTGGCGAGATCACGGCGACTTCTCACTCGTGGCGTCGCTCGACGAGCCACCGCCGCCTCGGCGCAACCGGGCGTGGGTTGCCGCCATCGCAATGATCGGCATGATCGTGCTCAGCGCCGGCGAGTTCGTCAGTCTTTTCACTGCGTCGGTGGTGGCCGCCACGGTCGTCATCGTGGGTGGAGCACTCAGTCTCAACGAGGCTCGTCACGCGATCGACCTCAACGTGGTGCTCACCATTGCCGCCTCCATCAGTCTTGGTGCAGCGGTCACGGAAAGTGGCCTCGCACTGGAGATCGCAGATCAGATGGTGCGCATTGCGGATCCGTTCGGCGCTGTCGGGTTGCTCGCGGCCACCATCATCACCACCCAACTCCTCACCGAGTTGCTGTCGAACAGCGGCGCCGCGGCGCTGATGGTGCCCATCGCCATGGCCGCTGCGACGGCGTCGGGTGCCGACCCACGGGCGTTCGCAATCGGAGTACTCGTAGGTGCATCGTGCTCGTTCCTCACACCGGTTGGCTACCAAACCAACCTCATGGTGTACGGCCTCGGCGGCTACAAGTTCACCGACTTCACCAGGGTCGGCTTCCCCATCACCATCGCGTCAACAATCGTCGCAACCACCATGCTGAGCGTCTTGTACTAACTTCACTGATCGAGCAGGAGTGCCTATGACGAAGAACTCGCACGTTCCGCATGACCAACTCGTCGCGGACATCGAAGCAGGCGAGATCGACACGGTGCTCGCGGTGTTCGGCGATCACGCGGGTCGCCTCGTTGGCAAGCGCATCGACGGTGCCTTCTACCTCGACGTGGTCCGTCGGGAAGGCACCGAGAGCTGCGACTATCTCATCGCCTGCGACATCGACAACAATCCGCTCCCCGGCTTTCGCTGGGCGAGCTACGACCAGGGGTACGGCGACATGCGCGGGGTGATCGACGAATCGACCGTCCGCTATCTCCCGTGGATCGACCGCACGGCGATGGTGATGGTGGATCTCGTCGACGTCGATACTGCAGCGCCAGTAGAGGTTTCACCCCGTCGGATTCTGCAGGCCCAGGTCGACCGGGCGACCGTCGCAGGTTACGTGCCGATGATCGGATCCGAGATCGAGTTCTTTCTCTTCAAGGAGACCTACGACGAAGCCCGCGAACTCGGATACCGCGATCTCACTTCCAACTCGTCGTACGTGGAGGACTACCACATCCTGCAAACGACCAAGGAGGAGGACGTCTTGGGGACGATTCGGCGAGGGTTGGCCGCAGCCGGGATGCCGGTGGAATCGAGCAAGGGCGAAGCCGGCCGCGGTCAGCACGAAATCAACCTCACCTACGCGACCGCAGTGGAAATGGCAGACATCAACCTGGTGTTCAAGAACGCCGTCAAAGAGATCGCTCACTCACAGGGCAGATCGGCGACGTTCATGGCCAAACCTCACTTCGATGACGCGGGGTCGAGTTGTCACATTCATTCCAGCTTGTGGTCGCCCCAGGGTGAAGCGCTGTTGCACAGCGATGAAGATCCGCACCACATGAGCCAACTGTTCCGTTGGTATCTCGGCGGTTTGATGGCAACCGCACGCGACTTCAGTCTTCTCATGGCTCCCACCGTCAACAGCTACAAACGTTTCCAACCTGGCTCGTGGGCGCCGACCAGCATCGGCTGGGACGTCGACAATCGCACGCTTGGCTTCCGCGTGGTCGGGCACGGCAACGGGCTGCGTGTCGAGAACCGAATTGCTGGTGCCGACGCCAACACGTATCACGCGTTCGCGGCAACCATCGCGGGCGGTCTGTACGGCATCGCCAACCACCTCGAGCCAGGCCCGCCGTACTCAGGGAACGGCTACACCGCTACCGAATTGGTTCGAGTGCCGGCGACCATCACCGAAGCGATCGAACTCTGGAGAGTCAGCGAGGTGGCGGTGGAGTGCTTCGGCGAAGAGGTTCATCAGCACGTGCTGGTGCACGCCGAGTCGGAGTGGTCGGCGTTCAACCAGACCGTCACCGAATGGGAACGCTCTCGCTACTTCGAACGCATCTGAGCGACCGGTCTGATCGCCAACGCTCCCACCACTCGCGTACGATCAGGTGATGACAGTGTCTGACGACGAATTGCTCGCCGCGGCCCGATCGGTACAGAGGTTTGCGCATGTGCCGTACTCGCGCTTCGCGGTCGGTGCAGCGATCCGCGCTGCCAGCGGACGGGTATATGTCGGTTGCAACGTCGAGAATGCGGCATACCCGCAAGGCGTGTGTGCCGAGTGCGGAGCGATCTCGGCGATGGTTGCGGGCGGCGAAAGCGAGATCGACACCATCGTCACCGTCTGCGACGGTGAGATGCTCAGCACGCCGTGCGGCGGGTGCCGTCAAAAAATTCGGGAGTTCGCCACGCCATCCACGGTGATCCGTTGCGCCGGCCCGGGCGGATTCGTTTCGAGCTATTCGATGGCTGAACTCTTGCCCGATTCGTTCGGCCCCGAGAACCTGGGCTGACCGCGCTCTACGGTCTCGCCGACCGCAGCGCCATTGGTGTAATTGTGTTCTATGACGCGACTGCAACGGAGATTCGAGCGCCTGCTCGAGCCAACCGACATTCGCCTCGGCGGTGACCGCCCGTGGGATGTGCAGATTCACGACGACCGGCTGTTTGCGCGCATTCTTGCCACCGGAACACTCGGCCTCGGCGAAGCGTTCATGGACGGCTGGTGGACGTGTGACGCTGTCGACCAAATGATTCATCACGCCATCCGCGGCGGCATCGGTGATCGTTTCGGGTCGCCTACCGACATCGCGCGTGTGGTGAAGGCGCGGGCGATCAATCTGCAACGCGGCCGACGCGCATGGACGGTTGGCCAGGAGCACTACGACCGCGGCAACGATCTCTACGAGGCCATGCTCGATCCGCGCATGATCTACAGCTGCGGGTATTGGGCTAATGCCACCGACCTGGCTCAAGCGCAAACCGACAAGCTCACTCTGATCGCCCGGAAGCTTCAGCTCGAACCGGGCATGCGGGTGCTCGACATCGGGTGTGGCTGGGGCGGCACAGCGCAGTACCTGGCGTCTGAGCACGGCTGCTCTGTTGTCGGCGTGACGGTCTCGGTAGAGCAAGCCGAGTTGGCGCGCGAGCGCTGTGCTGGGCTGCCCGTCGAGATCCGCACCCAGGACTACCGCGACATCAACGAAAAGTTCGACCGTGTGGTATCGGTGGGCATGTTCGAGCACGTCGGGCACCGCAACCACTCGACGTTCTTCGACGTGGTGCGTCGCAGCCTCGCCGCGTCCGACGACCTCGCGTTGCTGCACACGATCGGCCGCCTCAATACCTCGGTGCGGCTCGACCCATGGATGTCGAAGTACATCTTCCCGAACTCACTGTTGCCGTCGGTCGTCCAGATCGGGCGGGCTGCCGAAGGCAAGCTCGTGCTGGAGGACTGGCATACCTTCGGTCCCGACTACGACCGCACGTTGATGGCGTGGCACGCAAACGTCTCGGCCGCTTGGAGTCAGCTCGGCGACGGGTACGACGACCGATTCCGGCGGATGTGGAACTTCTACTTGCTGGTGTCTGCAGGGTCGTTCCGGGCGAGATCGAACCAGCTATGGCAGGTGGTCTTCTCCCGAGACGGCATCGACGAGTCGTACCGCCCGCCCTGCATCCGCTGACCAAGAGGTGTCAGACACGTCGTGGTCACGAACCACAAGACACCTTGTGGTTGGAAGTTGAGTTACTTTGACTCAAGTTTCTTGACAACTTTCTTGACTTTGCGTTGCTGATGCCACTGCTGGCCCTTTAGAGTTGAGTGCATTCATAGCAAGTCTTCTGTATCCCTTTGGAGGGTTCATCATGCCTAAGGCAGTCGGTATCGACCTCGGTACCACCAACTCAGTCGTCTCCGTGCTCGAAGGCGGCGAACCCGTCGTCATCCCCAACTCCGAAGGCGGACGCACCACCCCGTCGGTCGTGGCGTTCTCGAAAGCCGGCGAGGTGCTCGTTGGTGAAGTGGCCAAGCGCCAAGCCATCACCAACCCCGACCGCACCTTCCGGTCCATCAAGCGCCACATGGGCGAGGCGTGGAAGAGCGCAGACATCGACGGCAAGCAGTACACGCCGCAGGAAATCAGCGCTCGCACCCTGATGAAGTTGAAGCGCGACGCCGAGGCTTACTTGGGAGACACCGTCACCCAAGCCGTCATCACGGTTCCCGCCTACTTCGATGACGCACAGCGCACCGCCACCAAAGAAGCCGGCACCATCGCCGGCCTCGAAGTGCTCCGCATCATCAACGAGCCAACCGCTGCAGCGCTCGCCTACGGCCTCGACAAGGGCGCCGAAGACGAAACCGTCCTCGTATTCGACCTCGGTGGCGGCACGTTCGACGTGTCGGTGCTGGAGATTGGCGACGGCGTGTTCGAAGTGAAGTCCACCCACGGCGACACCAACCTCGGTGGCGACGACTGGGACCAGCGCATCATCGACTGGCTCGTGCAGCAATTCAAGAGCGCCCAAGGCGTCGACTTGGCTGCCGACCGCATGGCCACGCAACGTCTGAAGGAAGCCGCTGAGAAGGCGAAGATCGAACTCAGCCAGGTGCAGTCCACGCAGATCAACCTGCCGTTCATCACCGCCAACGCAGACGGCCCGTTGCACCTCGACGAGCAGCTCACCCGGGCCAAGTTCCAAGAGATGACCAGCGACCTCATCGAGCGTTGCCGCATCCCGTTCGAGCAAGCGTTGAAAGACGCCGGCGTCACCAAGGGTGCTCTCGACCACGTCATCCTCGTCGGCGGTTCCACACGTATGCCCGCGGTCACCGATCTCGTGCAGTCCATGACCGGGAAAGAGCCGAACAAGTCGGTGAACCCCGACGAAGTGGTCGCTGTCGGCGCCGCAGTGCAGGCCGGCGTACTCCGTGGCGACGTGAAAGACGTGTTGCTGCTCGACGTCACACCGCTCAGCCTTGGCATCGAGACCAAGGGCGGCGTCATGACCAAGCTCATCGAGCGCAACACCACCATCCCCACCAAGGCCAGCCAAACGTTCACCACGGCCGACGACATGCAGCCGTCGGTGGAAATCCACGTGCTCCAAGGCGAACGCGAAATGGCCGCATACAACAAGACGCTCGGCAAGTTCCAGCTGGTCGATCTGCCGCCCGCCCCGCGTGGCGTGCCCCAGATCGAGGTCGTGTTCGACATCGATGCCAACGGCATCGTGCACGTCTCGGCCAAAGACCGGGCCACGAACAAGGAACAGTCGATGACCATCACCGGCCAGTCCACGCTCGACAAAGACGTCATCAACCAGATGGTGAAAGACGCTGAAGCGCACGCCGACGAAGACAAGGCGCGCCGCGCCGAAGCTGAAGTGCGCAACAACGCCGACTCGCTGGTGTACCAAACCGAAAAGGTGCTGCGTGAGCAGGGCGACAAGGTGTCTGCCGACGAGAAGGACGCAGTGGAGGTCCCCCTTGCTGCACTCAAGACAGCGCTGGCCGGCAACGACATCGAAGCGATGAAGCAGGCAACCGAAGCGCTATCTGCGGCAAGCCAGGCGTTCAGCCAGAAGCTGTACGAAGCAGCCGCCCGTGACGCCAACGCCGAAGGCACGTCCGCCAGCGGCCAAGACACCGGCGCCGGCTCGGTGAACGACGACGACATCGTCGACGCCGAGGTGGTGGACGAAAGCGAAGCGTCATGAGCGACGTTCCCGCCGGTCGCAATGTCGATGACGGCGAGGACGAGCGCGGCAGCGAAGTCGACGACTACACCGGAGAGATCCCGCGAGTCGACCCAACGGAAACCCCCGAGGCCGCAGTCGTCGGCGCCGTACCTTCAGGGTTCGGCGACGGCGACGTGGCCGACATCGAAGACTCGTTTGCCAACATCGAAGCGGAGTTCGCAGCCGATCTGACTCCGGCCCGGTTCGCAGAACTCACCGCCGAACGCGATCAATATCGCGACCTCGCCATGCGTTCACAAGCCGACTTCGAAAACTTCCGGAAGCGTTCCGCAGCTCAAGCCGAAAGCGATGTCGACCGGGCAACCGGTCGCCTCGCCGAGGCGTTGCTACCAGTGCTCGACGCGGCCGAGGCCGCATACCTGCAGCATCCCGATGAGGTGGAGCCCCTTCTCAACGTGCTGCTGTCGGAACTGAAGAAGCACGGATTAGAAATGCTCAATCTGGCAGGCGTTCCGTTCGATCCGGCGGTGGCCGACGCCGTTGCCCACGAACCGGGTGACGGCGGCGAAGTGGTCGTGGCCGAAGTTCTGCGCAGCGGCTACCTCTGGCGAGGCAAAACCCTGCGCCCCGCCATGGTCCGCACCCGCGACTAACCGTGAAGGGATAGTGCCTGGCACTATCCCTTCACTTGCGACAAGGAGGTGACACCAATATGAGCCCGCCCAAAGAGTGGTACGAAACCGACTACTACCAAGCCCTTGGTGTCGCCGCCGACGCCGCGACAAAAGACATCACCAAGGCATATCGAAAGCTCGCTCGCGAGCTGCACCCCGACAAGAACCCGGGCGATGCTGCGGCCGAAGAACGCTTCAAGAAGGTCTCGGCGGCCTACAACGTGCTCGGCGACGAGGCCAAGCGCAAGGAGTACGACGAGATCCGCCGTCTCGGCCCCATGGCCGGCGGCGGGCATGGCGGGGGCCCGGGCGGCTTCACGTTCAACGCGGGCAACGGAGGGTTCGGCGGCGACGTCGGCGACCTGCTGGGCCAGATGTTCAATCGCGGCGGCCGCCAAGCTGGCCGTGGCGGCGTCGGCCCACAGCGAGGAGCCGACGTCACCGCGCGCCTCACCATGGACTTCGTCGATGCGGTCAAGGGCATCACCACGACACTGCACCTCACCAGCGACGCCCAATGCTCCACATGCGGCGGCAACGGAGCGAAGCCCGGCACCCGACCCACGGCCTGTGGTGTTTGCGGTGGCCGCGGCGTCGTCGACGACAACCAAGGCATGTTCTCGTTCTCATCGCCCTGCAAAGCGTGCCGAGGCACCGGTTCGATCATCGTCGACCCGTGCGCCACGTGCCGCGGATCGGGCATCGAGCGGCGTCCTCGTGAAGTCAAGGTGCGCATCCCCGCCGGGGTGAAAGACGGCCAGACCATTCGCCTCGCCGGTCGGGGTGCCCCGGGGAAGAGTGGCGGCCCCGCTGGTGACCTGCTGGTGGAGATCAGCGTCCACCCTCACGAACGGTTCGGCCGAGCGGGCGACAACCTCACCGTCAAGGTGCCGATCACGTTCCCGCAGGCTGCTTTGGGGGGCGACATTGCCGTGCCAACACTCGACGGCAGCACCGTCACGATGACCCTCAAGCCCGGAACGCAGACCGGTTCGAGGCATCGCGTGAAGGGTCGCGGCATCAGTGTGACGAACAAGTCCGGTACCCGCGCCGGAGACCTCATCGTCACCGTCGAAGTCACGGTGCCCACATCGCTCACCGACGACCAACGTGCAGCGATTCAGCAGCTTGCAGCTGCGAGTACTGTGAGAACCGAAACAGCATGACCATGTCACCATCGAGCACGTCACCATGAGCCAGCGCAGCTATCACTCCGCCGTCTATGTCATCTCGGTCGCCGCCGAACTGGCTGGCATGCATCCGCAGACCCTCCGCATCTACGAGCGTCGCGGTTTGGTGCAACCCGCCCGCACCGAAGGTGGCAACCGTCGCTACAGCGACGCCGACATCGAGGTGCTCTCGCGAATTTCCGAACTTGCCGAGCAGGGAATGAATCTCGAAGGCATTCGCCGTGTGATGGAACTCGAAGCCGAGAACGCCCGGCTCCAAGACGAGCTCCGTGCGGCCCAGGCTGCTGCCCGCACCGCTCAATCCGATGCCGAGCGAACACAGCGGCGAGATCTCGTCCCGCTCCGGCAGGCGATTGCGGTCTTCACCGACCACAAGTAATCCCGGCTCGCCTGGCGGCTCACCCTCAACAAACGTCGTTCATCTGCCGATGAAATAGGCAGTGTTTGCGCGCATCCCGACTGACAAGCTGAGACCGTGAGGTCCGACGCGATTCCTTGGCGCCGGGCGATCGGCGGCGTGGTTGCGGCGGTTGTCTTGAGTGTTGGTGTCGTGGTCGCTTTGCGTGCCGACGGGTACACGGCGGTCGACGCCACTGCGCCGCGAGCAACCCGCTGGTTCGTCGATCCGGCATCCGGGCGCATCGCTCTCGCTGACGGGTTTTCCGGTCGCACCCTTGCGCGCTTGGACGTTGGCCCAGATGGGTCGGTGCTGGAAGTTGCCCAGAATGCGGGCGGTGTTGCCGTGGTCGACCGGTCTGCCGGTACTGCCCGGTCTGTCGATGCGTCGGCGTTGCGAATCGGCCCGGCTCAGTCGCTCGGGCTCGTCGCCCAACCGTCGGCGATCGTCGGCGTCTCCCAACCCGGCATCATCGCCATCGCCCCCGAAAGCGCCGAGGGTCTCCTCGTACCCACCGACGGCGACCCGGTGCCGTTCGACATCCTGGCCGCCGGAGTGGGCAACGACACCCGCATCGCACCCGATGGTGGGGTCTGGACCTTGGCCGCAGGCACGCTCACTCGGGTCACCACGAGCACCCGTGACACCTTCGCCGACCGGCTCACCTCAGCTCGGTTCACCTTGGTCGGCAACGACCCTCTGCTCCTCGATGAAAGCCGCGGCCGCGTCCGGTTCCGCGACGGCGCCTGGGTCGATGTGCCAGACGGAATTGCCTCGACGGAAGTGGTGTTGCAGGAAACTGGGCCTGCCGACACTTGCGGGTGGCTCGCAACGGGTGATTTGCTCGTGTGCATTGGCGTCGATGGCGTCGAGCGGTCGGTCACCATTGCGGGACTCGATGCGCTCGGCGGCGATGTCTTCGCCATCGGCGGGCGGGCCGGAGCGTTGGTGCACAGCGCAACCTCGACGCTCGTCCGATTCGACTGGCGGGCGGGCGTGGTGCTCGACGACGTCGAAGCGGATGTGCCTGCCGGCAGTTCGCTGCGGGTGTGGTCTGCCATCGACCTGGTGTGGGTTGATCAAACCAACGGTGAACTCGTCTGGGCGATTCACCCGTGGGGGATCAACGTCATTCGCAAAGACGACCGTGCCTCACCACTGCTCGGCGAGTCGGGCGAGGTACTCGAAGACGGCTCCGATGGCGCCTTGGGAGCGGCTGCGAACCCATTGGCTGGCGACGGCCTCGTCGAGCATGAACGGGACGACAACGGAATTGATGATCCGCCTGTCGCGGTCGACGACACCGTCACCGCTCGCAGTGGCGCGAGCGTGCCGGTGACCGTGACCGCCAACGACTTCGACCCAGACGGCGAAGCGGTCGCGTTGCTCGCCGCGTCCGAACCGACGAGTGGCACCGTGAACCTCGTCACCGCCTCGACCCTGACGTACCTGCCGACGTCTGGCTTCGTTGGCACCGACCGCTTCACCTACACGATTGTCGACGGCAACGGCACCGAGGCCACAGCCACCGTCAGCGTGCAGATGCTTGCGGCCGAGGCCCCCAACCGTGCTCCGGTGGGTGCTGACGACGCGGCCGAAACGGGTGCTGACACACCGGTCGTGATCGACGTCCTGATCAACGATGTCGACCCTGAACGTGACGCGCTTCGGATCGGTTCGTTCACCCCACCCGACGTCGGCGGCGAGATCGCCGAACTGGTTGCGCCCTCGGGATTGCCTGGGCTTCGCTACACCCCGCCAGCGGGCGCGTCCGGCACCGCCTCGTTCACGTACCGCCCACTCGATTCGTTCGGCGCCGCAGGCGAGCCAGTCGTCGTGACGGTTGACATCGCCCAACCCACCGACCTCAATCGGCCCCCCGTGGTGCGTCCAGATGCCGTGCGCGCGCGTCGTGACATTCCGGTGACCGTGCCGGTGCTTGCCAACGACCGCGACCCCGATGGCGACCGACTCGCGGTGACGCTGGTACAGCCGACGCCCCCCGGTCTCGACATTCGCGCCGATGGGAATCAGATCGTGGTGGTTGTCCGCGCAGGTGCGGCCGACCTCTCACCCTTCGCATACGCCGTCGACGACGGACACGGCAACGTGGTACTCGGTTCGGTGCTGGTGGTGCTCGTGTCCGACCTCGAACCGAACCGTCCCCCGGTTGCCAATGCAGACATCGCCACTGCAATCGAGGGGACACCGCAGACCATCGACGTTCTTCGGAACGACAGCGACCCAGATTTCGATCCGTTGATTCTCGTCGCAGTGCAGCCGGCCGTGTCCGGCACCGTTGGCGCGGTTCGATTGCAAGGTGACCGAGTGCTCTACACCCCGGCACCCAACGCGGTCGCCGACGAATCGTCGGTCGACACCTTCACGTACACGATCTCAGACGGCAACGGGAACCAGGCCGAAGGCAACGTTTCGGTGCGAGTGCTCGCCGAGCGGATTGCTGAACCGCCTTCGGCTCAAGATGACGCAGCCACGACCGAGGCGGACGTGCCGGTGACCATCGACGTCCTTCGCAACGACGTCGACCCGTCTGGCGACGCACCAACACTGGTGGGCACACCGGGGTGCGCCGGTGGCGGCACGGCACTGGTCGACGCCAGATCAACGGGTGACCTTCACCCCGCCCGCACGGTTGACCGGAGTCTTCCGCTGCACCTATGAAGTGGTGAACAGCCAGGGCCTCCGGGCAACCGCTTCCATCGTGGTCAGCGTGATCGCACCTGCCGTGGAGAACGTGCCGCCCGTGGTGACCGATGAAGAAGTGACTGTCGCGTTCAATGAAAGTGTCGCGGTTGATGTGTTGGCGAACGACACCGATCCCGACGGTGGCCTGGGCTCCCTGCGGGTGCTGTCGTCGACGTCCCCAATCCTCGGGGTGGCGGTTCGGTCGGGTGGGACGATCACGTTCGAAGCGGGCGAAGTCGGTCGGCGTCGCGACGATTACGTATCAGGTGGGTGATGATGCCGGGGGAGTCACGAGCGGCCGTCTCATCATTCGCATCGTTGCCCCTGAGCCGCAGGCACCGGTGGCGACAGCTGACCGTCGAACCATCGTCGGGCCGGGCACGCGAACGGTGATCGATGTGATCTCGAACGACAGTGACCCAGACGGCACCAACGCCGAGCTCGACGTGCGATCCGCGACGTTGCAGTCAGGCGATGGCACCGTGGGCGTCGGCACTCGCTCCGTGGTGATCGTGCCGGAAGCAGAGTTCGTCGGTGACGTCGTCGCGCAATACGTGATTGTCGACGCCGACGGACTCACGGCGACGTCGACGGTGACGCTCACCATCACGGCCGCACCGAATCGGCCACCGGTGGCCCGCGATGACGCAGCCGATGTGGTCAACGGCGGTCTGGTCTCCGTTCCGATTGCGCTGAACGACGAAGATCCCGACGGCGACCCCTTGACGTTCTCCATCATCAGCGGCCCAGCTGCGAACCTTGGTACCGCACAGCTCACAGCGTCGACCTTGCAGTTCACCGCGACTCCTGGCAGTAGTGGGGTCGCCGTGATCGGGTACTCGGTCAGCGACGGGGAACTTGACGCCACGGCGTTCGTGCGCGTGAACGTGCAACCCTGTTCAGCTGGTGCTCCGGTGGCACCCGATCTCACGCTCGCCACTGGTTACCAACAACCCATCGCAATCGACCTCACAGCCGTCGCCCGCAACGGCACGGTCATCAACGTCGGCGCGCCGCTGAACGCACCCTCGGGTGTGTACACCCCGCCGGCCGGTGAGAATGGCATCGTCTCGTTCTCGTACAGCGTGCGCAACACGTGCGGCATCGTCGCCACCGGCAACGTGAGCATCGACGTCAATCAAGTTCCGCTCGCTCGACCCACCACGGTGCAAATGGGCCGCAACGACGTGCTCGACCTTCCGGTGACATCCCTGGCCTCCGACGCCGAAGCGTTGGTCATCACTTCGATCACCGGCGGAGCAGGCGCGGTGGAAGTCATCGACAGCCAGCGCGCGCTGCGCATCACGCCTGCCGGACGATCCGGCACCATCACCGTCGATATCCTCATCGCCGACCCAGGCGGTCTCGAAACCGGTGTGACGCTCACCATCGAACTCATCAATCAGACACCACTCGCACGGGCCGACTCGGCAGCGATCACCAACCTCCCGATCACGCTAAATGTGCTGGCAAACGACCTCGATCCTGACGGTGATTCGCTGACGGTCACTGCCACTCCGGCCACCATCACGTTCAGCAACGGCGGAACCGGAACCGTTGAAGTGTTGCCGGATCAGTCGGTGGTGGTGAACCCGGGCAGTGGTGCCGGCTCGGCGACCTTCACGTATGTCGCCGTTGACGTTGTCGGCGCCGCATCCACACCCGCCGAAGTGACGGTGTCGGCCAATGCTTCGCCCAGCGCGCCCTTGGTCGAAGTGACCATACCGTTGCACGACACCGTGGTCGTTCCGGTGCCGGCGACCGACCCAGACAACGACCCCCTCACGTTGGCGGTGACGCCGACCGAGGGCCTGGTCATGGTCGTCGACGGACTCAACGTCTCGATCACGGCCGACTTGCCGCCGCCCGGTTCGACGATCGACGTCCCCTACACCGTCACCGACCCAGGCGGTCGAACAGCCACGAACGTGATTCGCGTCACGATCGATCAACCAACGCCGACGACGACCACGACCACCACGACCACGACCGTTCCCGACACGACGACCACGACACCCCCCACCACCCCGCCCACCACGTCACCGTAAGCGGAGAATCTGGCACGCTGGTGTGATGGACCCAACCGCCACAGACGACCTCGTCGTCACTTCGAGTGTGCGGGTGCCGCGGCGCGAGTTGGAAGTTTCGTTCTCCACGTCGGGTGGCCCTGGCGGTCAACATGCCAACAAGACCGCGACCAGAGTTGAACTGCGGTTCGATGTGACGTCATCGACAGCGTTTTCCGAAACGCAGCGCGCCCGGCTCGTCAGCAAAGTTGGTGAACAGGTGCGCATCGTCGTCGACGACCATCGCAGCCAATTGCGCAACCGAACGCTCGCCGAAGAGCGGCTCGTCGCGCAGCTTGCGGCGGGTCTTCACCAGGAGAAGCCGCGTCGGGCCACTCGCCCGACTGCCGGGTCGAAGCGTCGTCGTCTCGACTCGAAGAAGCGGCGCGGCGATGTGAAAGCGCAGCGCCGACGCCCTGTGGATGATTAGGTGTCGAACGACTAGGTATGGCGACGATCAGGCCTTACGAATGCGCAACGACCGATCGTCGGCGGTGAGACACTTGCCGGTGTCGCAGCTGAAACGCCAGCCGTGCAAGGTACAGACCATCTCGTCGCCTCCCGACGACGTGGTATCGGCGGTCTGGATCTCACCGAACACCGTGAGATCCGCGTTGCGGTGCGGGCAGCGCCGTTGCACGACGTAGTCGCCCAGTTCGATGTCTGGTTCGGTGTCTGTGGGCGGGTCGAGCTTGCGCACAGCTTCGGCTTCGGTTCGCCGCATTCGCTCCACCGACAACGACTTGAAGAAGTTGTACAGGTATTCGTTGAAGTCGCCCGCCCGCCAACCCCGCCAACGACACGACAGGAACAACGAGTTCGACCAATCGACCGCTCGCTCATCGGCCACTGTCTCCACCAACTCGCGAGGGATGTCGAACATGAACTCGTACGGCTCGCCGGCGTACTTCCGAACTTCGGCGCCAGGGAAGTCGATGATGAGTTCGAGTTCCCCGGCCTTGAAGAGGCAATTGGCGCCCACCGCGTTGCGCAAGGTCGGGGCCATGCGAAGCAGTGGCTCCCACCAAGCCTTCAGGGTGGAGAGCAAGTCGGTGCTGGGCGCATGCCAACCGTCGCGGTGCTGCTGCAACCAAGGCGCCCAATCGGCTTGATAGGCCCGGAGGTACGCCTCTTTCTCGTGGAAGATCGCGTCGACATCCGCATCGGGCAACGGGTGGTCGACGGTGATCGCGTCGGGCGTCAAGCTGATGGTGGTACCCGGAATGGCGAGAATACCCGCATGCCCAGCGGCCTCGAGGCGAGGAATGAACGCCAGTTGATCGGGGAAGATCGACAGCTCGTCGCCTGTGATCATGTTGAGGTGAAACAAGTCGTCGTCGAGAAAACAGGGCGGCCCGGCGCTGGGCACGACGGCGCGCGCACCGATGGTTTCGACGTAACGCATCGCCCGCGTGAACTGGCTCTCGGTTTTCGCGTCGACCAGGCGGCGCATCTCATCGGCCGGCAGGTCGTACACCATCGGGTACCAGATGGCCCCTGAATACTGCAGCCAATGAAGGTCGACGGGACCGTGGGCTCGGAGTGAACCGAGATCGGTGGTGCGACAGTCGTTCTGGTTCACCAGCCGCGTTGTGCCGTCAGACACCATGAGTGCGGAGTCGCCGCCCGGGCCGTCGGTGATGGACGTTTCGACGTGAATTGCCACCGTGAGGCCCGGCGCCAACTCGAGTTCCTCCCCATCGACCGTACGAATGAACTCCGTGAAGCCGAGCTGACTCAGCGTGCGTTGTTGCTCATGGCTGGGATACCCCGGAAGCAGAATGGGTATATCGCGGCGGAGGTGGTCGCGGAGCCATGGCTCGTCATGATGGTCGCCGTGGAGGTGGCTGACATACAGAAAGTCAGCCTGCTCGATTCGTTGCTGGAGATCGTCGCTGAGTTGGTCGTTGCGCGGAAAGACGAACCACGAACCAAAGAACGCCGGAACAAACCACGGGTCGCACAAGATCGACCCCGCGTCCGTTTCGATCAAGATGCCGGCGTGGCCGACCGAGGTGGCGCGCATGCCCGTGGAGGTTACCGACCTGACGAAAGGTGTCTGACCCCGTTCGTCAGGTTCGAGATGGTTAGGCGACGGGTGGGTCGGTGGCTTGCTGGCCGTTACGTGACACGTGCTCGGTCCACTCGGAACCGTCCCAGTACCGCAGGTCGAACCGGGCCGACGGGTCGGCATACCAGCCAGCTGGCGCAGCAGCTGCAGTGGCGGCCGCAGCTGCAACAACAGGGGCTGGCTCTGGCGCAACGGCCGGTGTCGGCTCAGCGGCGACGGTGGTTGCCCAGCCAGGCGCCTCGGTCACCGGATCGGCAGCGACAACCGGCTCTTCGGGCACCGGTGCGTCGATGACTGCATCGGCGACGATGGCGGCCTCGACGACCGGCACGTCGGTGGGTGCGTCGGCGACCGACGTTTCACCGGTTGCCTCACGACTGAGATACGCAACCACCTGGCTGCCAGCGGGAACGACGGCAACGACGCTCCAACCGGCTGCCGACTGCTCGGTGAGGCGATCACTGAGACTTTCGGCTTCGTATGACGACACGCTGATCGACGAGAACTCCTGCATGGCGTGAACCATACCGCGCGAGAACGGTTGCAAGCAGCCCTTAAGAACCCTAGGGACGAGCGGATAGGTCGCTCCGCTCCTTTTCATTCCGCTCGTTCCCCCGTATCTATCGGCGTCGCCAACCGGGCAGCCTCGGCAGAGCCTCCCCTACCCGCTCGGCTCCTTAGGTGGGCGCGACTTCGCCTTCGACGAGGGCAGCGACGTCCACGTCGGGCGAACCGTCGTGAATGAGTACCCCATTCGACAGGGCCAACAATCGATCCGAAGCGGCGACAGTGTGGAGTTCGTGGGTGGCGACGAGCAGGGTCTGGCCCTGTTGCTGAGCTTCGTTGAACAGGTCGAGCAACACGTTGCGGCCGGGTGCATCGAGACCAACGAACGGTTCGTCGACGATCAACACCTCGAATGGCCGAATGAACGCCAGGCAGATCGCGGCCTTCTGTTTCAACCCGCGACTGAACGTGACCGGCAAATCATCGCGGCGGTGGGCGATGCCGAAACGTTCCATCAACTCGTCGGCATGGTCGATCCACTCAGCCCGGCCGTGCAATCTGGCGACGTATTCGAGATGCTCGATGAGGGACAGATCGTCGTAGAACACCGGCTGGTCAGCGATGTACGACATCGCCGCCCGCGACTCGATGGAGCCCACCGCATGGCCACACAGAGACACCGTGCCGCCCGACGGATCGAGAGTGCCGGTGAGCATACGAATCAGCGTGGTCTTCCCACTCCCGTTGTGGCCCACCAACGCCACACGCTGCCCGGCCGGGATCTGAAGACTGATCGGTTCGAGCGCAACACTGTCGCCGTAGCTGCGAGTGAGTTCGCTGGCCTCTACAGCGGCCGTGCCGGTGTAGGTAGGCGACACGGCTGCGGCGGTCGACTTCGACCCACTGGTGGTTGTTGTGTCGACCGGTTCCACCGCGACCTCCGCGGGCGCATCCAACTCTGCGGACGCGAAGATCGATTTCGGCCTACCCGCGCGGCCGCGGCTGGTATCGACGACTGGTGGATGAGTGTTTGATTTCTTGGCGTTCACGCGTTGGCTCCGGCAATGAATTCGCGCCATTGGCGGCGCAATACGGTTCGACGTGCGATCCACCATCGCACGGTTGACAGGTAGAGCACCAAGCCCAGGAGGCAGCGCACCAACGTGCCCATGGTCGGCTCGGCCCGCATCGCCAGAATCGGCAACGTGCCGACGCCGGCGACCACGATGGGGATCGCCATTTTGATGACATCGCCGAAGCCCGACACCTCCGGAGGGAGCATCAGCGCCTCCGTCTTCGGCCCGGACATTTCGGTGACCGAGTCGCGTACCACGCTGACGGCGGCCCCGCCGATACCGCACCAGGCGATGAAGACGGCGAGTGCAAACGCCGCACCGGTCGAGGGCGGATCAACCACGGCACACGCGGCAGCTCCGATGAGCGCCATGGGCACCGCGGCCACGAGCGACGGGATGAGGAGGCGCTGGTGAATCCAACCGTCCTCTTGCGGGAGTGCCATCGTGCGATCTGGATGATCGATCTCTTGAGACAGCGGCTCAACCAATTCCAGCCCGAACACGTACAGAGTGATCGCGAGTAGCCCAAGAGCGGCTGTGGTACCGCGAGCCGCCACGCCGGCCATGACCCCAGCGGCTGCCGCGGTGGCCGCGATGCGACCTATTCGCGCCAGCGGCATGCGGGCGAACCCGAACGCTGCTCGGCGCAACGCCGCGGTCGTTGGCGCGCCGCCACGCGGCTTGATGCGAACCCATGGCGTCGCCCGAAGTCGCTCTTCACGAAGCTGGCGGCGCAACAACACCACCGTGCGGAGGTCTTGCATGGTGACTGCGAACCGGAGTTGTGAGACGAGATCACCGCGCCGCTCGAGGTGTTCGACGCGGAGCCTGCCAACCACAGCAAATGCGCCTGCGACCAGCGCCAATGTGACGGCGACACCGACCAAGTCGGTCGTGTCCTGACGGCCACCCCACAACGCCAAGCTGCCAATTGAGTCGAACGGCCCAGGCACATCGCGGGTCACATCGAACGCGGCAGCCACCTGCCACCCCACGAGTACCGACCCGAGCGCAGTAGCCGCCCACGCCGGCCAACGCAGACCATGCCAGAGAGCGGCGCCAGCGATCATCAACGCCGCGACGCAAGCGCCAAACGCAGCACCAGACAAGGTCCAGTTGAACGTGGTGCCCGGGAGGCGCCGGGCCGTGAGCAGGCCAGCGATACCGCCCACGACTGCTCCGCCACCGACCATCGTTCGAAGCCGCTGGAGCAGCGGACGACGCAACACCGAAGCGCGTGAGATCGGTGCGAGAAGTAGATGGCGAACATCTGCCTGCTCGATGGAGATCGGTCCGCCTTCCGCACCGCCTCGCAGACCTGCCGCAAGCGCTACCGCTGCGAGTACGCCGAGCACGGCCGGCCCGTAGCGAAAGAGGTCAGAGAGGTCGCTGGCGCCCAAGGGATCGTCCCCGACGTAATCGGCCAACACGATCACCGCACCACCACCGAAGAACGCGGCCAGGTACACGCGATACGCGAGATCGAACCATTCCGTGTCACCCAATCGGTGCGCCCGCCGAGTTCGGCGAAGATCCGAGAGCGCTGTCACGTCTGGCCACGGTACTGCCACAACGGCCCGATGTGCCGCGCCCGCTCCACCCGATTCGCCGCCCATACTTGGGGCATGGACGAGTCGATGCAGTCGTTGACGGCAGTCCTCGCCATCGTTGCCGGGTTCGGTGCTGTGGCACTCTTGGTGGCTCGACTTGTCACACCGGTGGCGCCAGCGGTTGGTGCATTCGGCGCCCGCGTCGTTGCGTTCCGAGCGCCGTTGACCTTGCTGGTGGCCGCAGTGGCAACGTTGGGCAGCTTGTACTTCTCGGAGGTGGCGCACTACGTGCCATGCCGCCTGTGCTGGTTTCAACGGGTGGCCATGTACCCCATCGCGGTGATCGCCTTGGTTGGGCTGATCCGTCGCGACCGGGGTGCGCGCTGGTACTTCCTCCCGCTCGCCGTGATCGGCCTCGTGATCTCCAGCTACCACTACCTCATCGAATGGAAGCCGTCGCTCGACACCGGTTCGTGTGCTCTTTTCGGCCCGGCCTGCACCGACATCTGGTTCCGGTCGTTCGGCTTCGTCACGCTCGCCTTCATGGCGTTGTGTGGCTTTGCATTCATCATCGTGGTGAACACCCTGACGTTCCCTGCAGCAACAGCTACACACCCTTCAACTCCACCACCTTCAACTCCACCCCCCATCTGAATGAACTTCGAGGAGACAACGTGAACGGTCCTGAACAGTATTCGGCGGCGCGCGGCCGCAGCACTGCTTGCTGGTACTGCGGTTCTTGCGCTGGCATCATGCGGAAGCGACGACGCTTCGGAAAACGCGATCACCGAAACCACGGAGATCGCAAGTACCGAACCGACGGGCACCAAGCCTGCGACCACAGACGGCGAGCCGTCAGGTGAAGTTGTCGGGCCGGTGTCGACCGTGCCTGCCGATCTTCCCGACGCAACTCGTCGGCGAGATCGGCGCCCTCGACGTGACTGGCGACGCGCTCCCCGTGTTCGGAGGCGACACCGCTGCCGACCCGGCCATCGGCTCCGGCGGCTCCCGTGCTCGTGGGCACCGATTTCAACGGGAACCCGGTGCGAGTCGACGCTGCCACCGACGGCCCGACCATGCTCGTGTTCCTTGCTCACTGGTGCCCGCACTGCAACGCGGAAGTGCCAGTGCTCAACGAACTACGTGACTCGGGCAGCTTCCCGGAAGACCTCAACATCATCGCCGTGTCCACGGCGGTCAGCCCCGACCGACCGAACTTCCCACCATCTGAGTGGATCAACGACGTCGATTGGACCTACCCGGTGATCGCCGACGGTGTGGACTTGGATGCTGGTCGTTACCTCGGCGACGACCGCGTACGGACTCGACGCATTTCCGTTCATCACGTTGATCGATGCCGACGGAAACGTGGCCGCTCGCTGGCATGGGGAATCAACGGGTGCAGAAACCCTCGACCGAATCGCTACGTACCTGGGCGAGTGACTACTCGAGCGCCGCTCGCTCGGCAGCCGCGAGGATGTCGCGGACCGGCAGATCGAGCGCGGTGGCGGCCGCGAGAGCATCGTCGAACTCGGCCTTGACGCGATCGTCGCCCACCTTCACTCGCACTGCGTGACCGTCCACGTCGACGGTTCGTTCTTCGCGGCGCTGCGGCCAGCGCGCGACTCGAACTGGCACGAACACCAAGACTTCCGGTTTCGCGCACCATCACGGCACGTACCCGGGCGAACGAAGCGTCGTCGCACAAAGCGCTCACGGTGTGGGCCGGCCGACCCTTTTTCATGACGATGGGCGTCGCCCAGGCATCGTGCGCTCCGGCGGCGAGCAGCTGCGTGATGGTGTGGGCGATGACTTCGCCGGTGACGTCGTCGACGTTGACTTCCACCAGCAGCGCTGGCCGACCAGAGTCGTCGATGTCGACGCGGCTGGATGCGGTACCTACCACGGCCTGCACCACGTTTGGTCGCCCGGGTGGGTCGGCCGTTCCGGCACCGAATCCGGTGGCCGAGACGGTCATCGACGGCATGGGCCCACAAGTGCCCAACGTCGTGACCAACGCCACGCCGGTCGGCGTGGAAAGTTCCATTGTGGTGTCGACGCCGACTGTGGCGGAACCCGCGTCGGCGAGCAAGTGCGTCACTGCTGGCACTGGATTTGGGAGCTGCCCGTGCGCTGTATTGACCGTGCCGTGACCAACCGCGATCGGTGAGTAACTGATGTGCTCGACACCGAGGCTGTGTAGCGCCGCGCAGACGCCGACCACGTCGAGGATGGAGTCGAGCGCGCCGACCTCGTGGAGCTCCACCTCGTCGGGATGTGTGCCGTGAACTCGCGCCTCCACCTCAGCGAGAGCCCGGTAGACCCGAGTGGCAGCGTCGCTGACCCACGGGTGCAACGGGGCGTTGGCGATGAGCATCAGCACGTCACGCGCTGGCCGGTGGTGGTGCGCGTCCGCGTCGTCGTGGTCGTCGTGGTCGTCGTGATCATCGTGGTCATCGTGATCGCGTGCTCGTGGATCACGATGTTGGTCCACATCGCAGCGACGCCGCATCGCTGCACCCGTTCCCAGGTGGCGGCGTAGCCGTCAATTCCGAGCGCGCTCCAAGCGTCCATCACGTCGAGCTGGTCGGCGCCCGCGTCGATCAACGAGGCCAGCAACATGTCACCGGCCACGCCGGCGCAGCAGTTGAACCACACGGCTGTTGACTCGGTGTTCGATTCGGTGTGCGAGCCGGTGTTCATCGGCGCAAGATTCTGGCGACTGCCACTGCGGCACCGAACCCGTTGTCGATGCCTACGACGGTGACGCCACTGGCGCACGACGCATGCATTGCCAAGAGCGCCGTCACCCCGTCGAGCCCGGCGCCGTAGCCAACGGAGGTGGGTACGGCGATCACCGGCGTGGCCGTGAGCCCGCCCACCACGCTGGCGAGCGCACCCTCCATGCCGGCCACGACGACCACCGCGTCGGCGCCGGTGATCACATCGAGATGAGCCAACAACCGGTGCAGGCCGGCCACCCCCACATCGTGTAATCGGGTCGGCTCGATGCCGCACGCTGCCAGCGTGATCGCAACCTCGTCTGCGACGGGTATGTCGGCCGTGCCAGCCGTGACCAACACGACTGTGGCCGCAATCGCACTATTGGCACCCGGTCGGCGCCACAGCAGGCAACCGCCGAGCTGCTCGGCTTCGCCGTGCACGGCCACGAGCGCTTTGGTTTGCGGGTCGTCGGCGCGGGTGACGAGTACGGGGCCCGTGCCGTTGGCGAGCAACTCACCAACGATTCGCACGCATTGCTCGGGTGACTTGCCTGGGCCGTACACGGCTTCGGGCATGCCTTGCCGCAACGCTCGGTGGTGATCGACCATGGCATCACCCAAATCGGCGAACGGCAATCGTCGCAACGTCGCCACAGCGTCGTCGGGCGCCACCGCGCCAGAGCGAATACCCTCGATCAGTTCGCGAAGAGCGACCTCGTCCATTCCGTCATGGTGGCAGGTGAGCAGCTGAATCGCACCCCTGCCGGACCGAACCGCGCCAGTAGCCTCCCGGGAATGAGTTCGCTTCGCATTGCCTTTCTCGGTCCGTTTGGCACGTTCACCGAGCAGGCGCTGCGCACCCAAGCCGACTTGGCAGAGTGCGAACTCCTTCCCTACCGGAATGTTCCTGAGGTACTGGATGCAGTGACCAACGGGGAGGCCGATTACGGGTTCGTGCCGATCGAGAACTCCATCGAGGGCATGGTCAACTTCACGCTCGACGCATTGGCGTTCGATCATGCACTCCTCATCACACGCGAGGTCGTGCTCGACATTCACCTCTGCCTGGCGGCTTTGCCGGGCACCTCGCTGGCCGAGCTCACCGAAATTCGCTCCATCCCGGTCGCGACCGCCCAATGCCACAGGTTCATCGCCCAACAGGTGGCACACGCGAACGTGGTCGCCGCGCCGTCGACCGCGGCAGCAGCTGAGAGTGTGAGCCAGAGTGGCCAACGCACCCTGGCTGCCATCGCTCCCAGAGTCGCCGCCGAGCGTTACGGGCTCGAGGTGTTGGCCGACTCCATCGAAGACCACGACGACAACCAAACCCGGTTCGTGCTCGTGAGCCGAGGCGAGGTTCCCGCACCTACCGGCCACGACCGCACCGCCCTGGTGGTGTATCAGCGGGCCGACGAGCCAGGCAGCCTCATCTCCATCCTGCAGGAGTTCGCGGCGCGCCGCCTGAACCTGTCGAACTTGATCTCCCGACCCACCAAGCACGGCGGCCTTGGCGACTACTGCTTCATCCTGTTCGCCGAAGGTCATGTAGGCGACGATTTGTTGGCCGATGCCATGCGCGCCCTGCACGCCAAGCAGGGGTCGGTGAAATTCTTCGGGTCGTGGCCACGCGCCGACGAGGAAGCCCACGAAGCCCGCGCCCACGCCGACGACCGCTGGCGTCAAGCCGACGACTGGGTAACGGCGCTGCGCACCCAGATCAGTTAGTGCCGGTTCGATCAGTAGAGCGACATCGGGTCGGCGGGCGGGCCAATCCAATCGGGGTGCGGGCACGGGTCTGGTAGCGGCGCACCGGGAGACCACGGTCGCGGGCACGGAATGTGCGCGATGGCTGCGAACCAGCGGCCGAGGTAGTCGGCCTGACCCCACGCACCACCGAGTCGCATGTGCGTGCCGTCGTAGAACCACTCGGGGTGAGAGCTGCTGTAGGTACTCCAATCGGCGATCATCACGTCGGCGTACTGGGGGAGCGATGTGAGATACCTGAGGTTCGCGTTGTTCTCTGCGTAGGCGACCCGCTCCTTGTCGCCCCGGGCTCCTTCGGAGTAGGTCGCCCACAGCACCTGCGCCGCGCCCTTGCGCCGCGCCGCCTGCACGATGAGATCGAACTGCCAACCGAAATCGGCGTCGTGCCAATCGTTGTGACCGGCGTCGATGTACACGATGTCGAACGGCCCGGCGGCAGTCTCGATTGCTTCCAGCGCTGTCGACGGCACCCTGGATGTGGCTGGGCTGAGACACGAGCGGTACACGAGACGCCGACAATTGTCGGCGTCGAGCACCACGTCGAAGCCGGCGTAGGCGCGCCGCGCGTCTGTGTACACGTTGAGCACCGCCATTGCCGAGTCACCCACCACCAACACCCGCGGAAGCCGAATCGGGTTCGGGGCGGGAGGCAGCGTCGGCTGAACCGGCGTGCCGGTGAACAGCCCAGTTGCATCGACCACCAGGTGGGTGCCCCCCAGGCTGTAGTAGCTCAGTCCGCGGGTGCTCACCGGGGTGATGGCAAGGTTGGCCACCGTGTGGTCGTGTTGGATGGCGTTCACCGCGGACGTGTTCGGCCGGGGCGTACCGGCCGCAAAGGCCGTGACGAAGCCGCGCCAGTCGGCTTGCACCATGGTGAGGTTCGTGACGAACGACGACGCTGCTGCAACGTTGCCGGGCACAGGGAGTTCGATGGTTCCGTCTGCCCAGAGACGCGACCCGTCGGTTCGGGTGTCCAGCAGACGGCGCGGGGCGAGTGGCACGAACAATCCCTCGGTCGACGCGGGCGCACCGCCGCCGGTGAACCAGCCGACGATGTCGACGATGAGGTGGCCGCCTGCCGTGGTCATCAACGTGAGGCCATCGGCAGACACCGGCTGAATCGCCGACGCCGCAACTGGCTGACCCGAACCGTTCACGTTGAGAAAGGACGTGCCTCCACCGCGCTCGCCGGTGGGCCACGATTCGACAAAGCCGGGCTGCACGTCACCCACGCTGGTGACGTTCACCGCAAGTGCGGTGGCGTCGGCAGCAACCCCCGCTGGCAACGGCACGGTGAGCGTTGCGCCGGGTGCCAGCGACGCGCCCGCCCGAGTGTCGACGAGGCGACTCGGAGCTGTGGCAACGAATCGACCAGCGGTGGCTTGATCGGCCGGTACGAAGATTCCGGTGAGATCGACCACGACGTCTGTTCCGCTGACTCCGTCGATGAAGACGTACACATCGATCATCCCGTCCGCGCCGAGCGGAATGATCGACGAGTTGGCGACCACTCGGTCGGGACGAGTGTTCAATGTCGAGGTTGTTGGACGTGCCGACCCGCTCGGGTAGGCCGTGACGTAGCCGGGTGTGACGGTGGGTAGCGCCGTCACGGTGATCGCCGCAGCCACCGCACCAACGGGAACTCCCGCCACGTCGTCGCGGTTGGTCACCGCGACGCGAACGGTGTTGTCTCCGAGTCGCTCGCAGCCGCAGTTCGCGTTGCGGGTGTCGGCCAGCCGAACAGGCCCAACCGGTTGGTACGACGATGTCGGGAGCGCTGCGGCACTCACGGTGGGTGAGCTACCGAATGGACTCGTGGGGACGCACAACACGCACACGCAAACGAGGACACACGCCGCAGCGAACGCGAGTACACCCCGATGCTTCATGAACCAGAAAGATAGGGCTCCCAAGCCGGGTGGTGGTTGCTCTCTCGTAGCGAAGCCAACAACAGCGCCCGGCGAGTGGGCTGATACGGCGGCCGCAGCAGCGCCCACCCGTGGCGACGATGCATCTCGTGATACGGCGTCGACGCCTTCGCGCCGTTGTGCATGCGGCAACTCGCCACGAGGTTTTCCCAGACGCTGAGCCCGCCGAGCATGCGCGGCATGAGGTGGTCGACCGAGTCGCCGCGACGGTCGCACGGCTGGCCGTCGACGACGAACTGGCACACGTGATGATCGCGTTGGCGGACGGTGCGGTGGGAGCAGGCGGGTGCCCGGTCGTGTTCACCTGCGTACAGACGCCCGACGCGCGCGACCACGCTGGGGATGGGCACTGCGATCGACGGCGAGTGCATGACCGTCGCAATGTCTTCAGACGCGGCGACCACCGCGTGCTCCAAGATGAGTTCGCACGCGTGCTCAACCCCGATGACTCGGTCGATGCGCCAAGTGGGATCGAGCAGTAAGACGGGAACGTTCACGGTGGGGCACCTCCTTGTAGCGCTCACATTAGGGGACGATTTCATAAGTGACTCGCCACGGGCGGCCAACACACCGAAACGCTACGTTGCCGCAACGTTGCGTTCAGCGTAGGTTCGCCCACATGCCCGCAGATCAGCCGCTCTCTGTCGTTACCGGTGCGAACTCTGGGATCGGACGTGCCACCGCGATTCATCTTGCCCAGCACGGCCATCGCGTCGTCGGTTCGGTGCGTGACGTTGCCAAGGCCGACAAGCTGCAGGCGAGTGCCGAAGCGGCGGGAGTAATGGTGGAACTGGTGGAGTTCGATATCGCATCTGACGAGTCGGTGACTGCGGGATTTGCCGAGATCCACAGCCGTTTCGGCGCCGTCGATCACCTCGTGAACAACGCCGGAATCGGTGGGAATGGCGTGGTGGAAGAGACCACACCGGAGCGTTTCCTCGACGTGATGAATGTCGACTTGTGCGGAGCGGTTCGGTGCACACAGGCGGTGCTGCCAGCCATGCGCGAGCAGGGCAGCGGCACGATCGTGAACATCACGTCGGTTGCAGGCCGGTTCGGTGCCATCGCCCAGGCGCCGTACGTGGCGGCGAAGTGGGCGTTGGAAGGCATCAGCGAACAGTTGGCGATCGAGGTCGCGCCGTTCGGTATACGCGTCGCCATCATCGAGCCCGGCGTCACCAAGTCGTCGATCTTCGGCAAGAACACCGACGCGTCCAACGAGTCGGGCGCCTACGACGAGCAGTACGCCCGAATGCTGCAGATGTACGCAGCGGGGTACCTCCACGCCACGGATGCCGGCGAAGTGGCCGAAGTGATTCGGCACGCCATTGAAACCGACACACCCAAGCTGCGATACCACGTCAGCTGGGGTGGGCGCGAGCTCATCGAGGGGCGGGCGCAGATGACCGACGAACAGTGGGTGGCGTTGGGTGGCATCGACACCCTCGACGGCTACATCGCCGCCTTCCAAGACCTCTTCGGCCTGGACATCAGCACCTGAACACGGCCGGTCGGTCTGTGTCGCGTTTCTGGGCGAATGCGACACGGCGCCTGTAGTGGTATCGCGTTGCGCCGATCGCCGGCGCAAAGGTTTGATCAGGGTTCGACGACGATCCATCCGCGGCGTTGCAGTTCTGCGGCGAGCAGTTCATCCGAAGCGTCACGTAAGGCGATTTCGGTTTTCGACACGCGGGGCGACTTCGGCGACGGTCGGCTGGCTCGCCGGTTTGCGGCCCGCGCCTGGCTCGGTCGGCGTAAGTGACTCCGCGACCTCGGCGGCAGGCCCGGCCTCAGCTTCGTTCTGTAGTTGCTCGATGAACGCGTCAGCTTCATCTCGGGTGAACTTGCCGCCGGCCTGACGCTGGTTGAACCCCATCGGCCCACGGGCGTCTCGGAAACCAGAGTGACCAGCTGCCTCGAGCAGTTCTTCGAGTTCACGAATCTGCTTCCCAGTAGCAGGTGGACCAGAAGATTGCCCGAACGCCATGGCTCAGTCTCTCACGTCGTCGCGCGGACCAGACGTCCGGGGCGGGCGCCGGTGTCTACACCATCGCGGCGGGTCATTTCACCGTTGACGAACGTGGCTCGGTAGCCGGTAGCTCCTTGCAGCAATCGCGTGCCGCCAGCAGGAAGGTCGGAGACCGCCCGCGGTGTTTCCAGCTGCAGGTGTTGGAAATCGATGACGTTGATGTCGGCTCTCTTGCCGACCTCGATGCGCCCGCGGTCGGTGAATCCGTACAGGTCGGCGGTTTGTGAGGTGAGTCGCCGCACGGCGTCGGCCAACTCGATGCGTGGGCCGCGGGTGCGGTCACGCACCCAGTGGGTGAGCACGTACGTGGGAATCGATGCGTCACAGATGGCGCCGCAGTGTGCACCACCGTCGGCCAACCCCAGGATTGCGGCCGGGTCCTGCATTTGTTCGTAGAGCACATCGTGGTTCTTGTCTGCGTAGTTGAACATCGGCAGCAGCAACATTCCGTGCCCGTCGTCGCTCATCATGATGTCGTACGCGAGCGCCTCGACAGAGTCGCCGGAAGCGGCGGCGAGCGCGCGCAGCGACTGGCTGGCAGGCGGCTCGTAGTCGGGCGTGCCCGTCATCGGGTAACACCTGGGGAGCGAACCAGTGACGAACCGCTGACCGATCGATGCGGCGTCGGTAGCGTCAGCACTGGTTTCGCTGAGGATGTTGGCGCGAACGACTGGGTCACGTAGCGCTTCGACACGCTCGGCAAGCGGGAGGTGAGCCACCGCTTCATACGACGGACGATGACGGAACGGATGGCGAACATCCCAACCCC
This sequence comes from uncultured Actinomycetota bacterium, assembly GCA_963738275.1. GTDB lineage: Bacteria > Actinomycetota > Acidimicrobiia > Acidimicrobiales > Ilumatobacteraceae > Ilumatobacter. Next base: position 23,756 of record CAVTVY010000009.1, on the reverse strand, counting down.
ACAAGATGCCGAACGGCCTGCCGGCCACCAGCGGCACGACGTTGCTGCCGCTCGCCCGCCACTGCGCCGCAGCGTCCATTTCCTGCCGCCACCGCGTGGGCTCTTGAGAATGCTGAATGACGATGAACGTGACCGTGAGGCCGGTCTCGGCGGCGAGCTCGCCCAGCCGCTCTATCTCGGTCGACACCACCGCCGGGTCATCGTTGGGAACGATGCCGGCGGCCGCCACTTCGAAGATTCGCCCGCCGCTGGCGCTGACCGCTCTGGCAATGCTGAACAGCTCCCCATCGTCGGCGAAGGTTCCCGGTACCGGCGTGCCGTCGGCCGCCAAGTGGGCCAACGTGCGCGACGTGGTGAAGCCGAATGCTCCAGCCTCCATCGCCTCGCCGGCCAGTCGGCACATCTCGGCAATCTCGTCGGGCGTTGCCTGTTCGTTGTTACCCGCTCGCTTGCCCATCACGTAGCTGCGCAACGGGCCGTGGGGGAGTTGCACCCCAACATCGGCTGCCCACGTTCGTGAGCTCAGTAGGTCGAGGTATTCGGGAAAGGTCTCCCAGCCCCATGTCATTCCCTCGTGGAGTGCAGCTCCGGGAATGTCTTCGACACCCTCCATCAGCTGAATCAGCCAACCTTCGGTTCCCGGGCGGACCGGGGCGAATCCGACGCCGCAGTTGCCGGTGACCACGGTCGTCACACCGTGCGGTGTTGATGGCTCGAGCACCTCGTCCCAAGTGATCTGGCCGTCGTAATGCGAGTGCACGTCGACAAAGCCGGGAGTGACGATGCAGCCCGTGGCGTCGAACGCTTCGGTGGCCTGGCTGAGATCGATGTGTGGTGCGACGAGCGCGATGACCCCGTCGAGGATTCCCACGTCGGCGCGAACGACCGCCCCTCCGGTGCCATCGACGACTTCGCCGCCGTGAATCACTGTGTCGTACATGCTGGTTCCCCCAGGGACTTCGTCAGAGATGCGACATTCTAACTCAAATGTCCTTCGGTTGAAATGGCCGTGCGCCGCTATCGTCGTCGCCGGAACGGTGTCCGAGCGGCCGAAGGATCACGTCTTGAAAACGTGCGAGGTGAAAGCCTCCGTGGGTTCAAATCCCACCCGTTCCGCTGATGAGCCCGTGCATGATGAACCCTTGCACGGGTGTCGAATCCTTTGTCTCGGCTACACTGCCCATTCCGCATGGAGAGGTGCCAGAGCGGCCGAATGGGATGCCCTGCTAAGGCATTGACACTCCGGTGTCCGTGGGTTCAAATCCCACCCTCTCCGCCAGTGATGTCCACTTGACATCAGCAACAGTCCGAACCCGAAACGGTTCGGACTGTTGCTGTTTTCCAGGGGTTGACAGCAGACGGGCCGAGCGTTACACAGTTGTCATTTGATGTCGCTTGGATGACGCTCACGTTGCAGTTTCATGACGAACCGAGTAGAACTTGATGAGTCCGCAACCTCTCCGGGTCGCGACGCCAGTCATCATGAAGCCTTACGACTCCATTCAGCGCCCGTCACAGCCATTTGACGCAGAGGCAGATTTCGCCGACGAAGACGCCTCCAACCTCACGACCGAGTTCTGGCGCAGTGATCGCCAATGGGTCTCGAAGTCGAAGTCGAGGGCCGACACGAGTGGCCGGCGGCGCCGTAGTTCAGACAGCAGTTCAGGCGGCAGTTCGGACAGCGCCGAGCAGGCGACCGGAACAGTTCGGGCGATTCGAGCTGGTTTCGCAGCCTTCCGCCCCCGCACGGTGGAAGGTGCGGGACGAAGCGACCGAACTCGCGAACACGGCATTGTCCGCACCAGCCAACTGCCGTCGGAGCCGTCCGATAGTACTGGTCGTCACAGTGCGGTGCCGTTGGCAACACGTGAAATCAGCATTGCCGAACTGGCCAGCGAGTGGCTCGACGAACCCATGCCGCATCGCTCGCCGACACGCGCCGCCCGCCCCGAAACCTCCGGCCAGCGACCCATACGTGAAGAAATGGCCGACGCTCGGCGCACCACACGTCAGCCGGTGGTCGCGCCGGAGCCAGTCGCCCACGACGACTTCGATGACTTCGACGACATCGAACTGGCGTTGACTCCGGTCGAGTCCTTGTCGTCACGGCTCGGGCTCGGCGCAGTCGACCCGCTCTTGGTTCGAGTCGGTGCGATGGTTCTCGTCGCACTCATGCTGGTCCCCCTCGCCCTCGCCATGCGGTCTGACGGAACCACCAACGCCGCGCTCGGCGAGTCTGTTCCTCCGCCCGGCACCGTTGCCGCAGGTGCTCTAGAACTTCAGGTGCAGACGTCACCGCCCGCGGACTTGACCTTCACCGAATCTGCGGTGGACACCAGCGCCGCGGTCGAGCCCGCCGACGACGCGGTCATTGTCACTGCCACCCAAGCGCAGGCCACAACGCCGACCAATTCCGAGACGGCCAACGATACGCAAACAGCGCCCGCTGCGACTTCCGCGACCACGATCGCGGCCGCGAACACCTCCGATGACGGAGCTCTGACCGAACCCGCCGTCGTCGAAGAACAGGCCCAGCGAATCCCGTGTGGCGACGACTACACCATCGTGCGCAACGACTCGTGGTATCGCATCGCGAGCGCAGCGGACGTGTCGATGCAGGACCTGCTCGATGTCAACATGGCAACCACCCAGTCTGTGCTGTTGGTCGGAGCGGAGATCTGTCTTCCACAGGGCGCATCGATCGCGGCCCCGACGACCGTCGCCACCACCGCGGCACCGACGACGACCGCGGCGCCAACGACGACAGCAGCTCCCACCACCACCATGGCGGTGGCGTCCATTCCGAACGTCACCACGGCTCAGGTGCAGCAACTCATCCGCGACATCTTCCCGGACGACCAGGAAGAAAAGGCACTCCAAGTAGCCCAGCGCGAAAGCAAGTTCATCGCTACAGCAGACAACGGTTCGTGCTGCGTTGGCGTCTTCCAGCTGCACTGGACCGCCCATCGTTCTTGGCTCGACGACTTCGGCATCTACACCCGCGACGACCTGAAGAACGCAGAGAAGAGCATCCGGGCGGCGTACGCGCTCTACCAGAGTTCCGGCTGGGGCCCCTGGGGCGGCTGACGCACATACGCACGTGACGTTTCGATTGACTCCGGCTTAGAATGCTGGAGCAATTGCGCTCGTAGCTCAATGGATAGAGCATCTGACTACGGATCAGAAGGTTGGGAGTTCGACTCTCTCCGGGCGCACACCGATTGCCGAGGACCCTGCCGACGAGGTGGGGTCCTCGACCGTTTTCGGCCATGCCGCACCGATGAAGCTCGCCTCAGTAGAGGATGGTCCCGATCAGTGACCCGACAAGGGTGGTCGTTCCGTTGAGGATCAGCATCGGTACGAAGTAGCTGTGGTCGAAGAGTTTGGTGCCGAGTCGGGTGGTGCCGGACCGATCGAAGTTGGCACAAGGCGCGCCGAGACTTGTGGCGTAGAGCACGATCTCCGCATCCATACATGACGTCATCGATGTAAGTGATCACGATATGTGGTCGCAGATCCGCTCGAATCGTCACCTGTGGACGGATTTGTTCGAGCACTCATCGTCGACCACCAAAGACTCGTCAGGTGCCGCGGGCTGATCGGGAGCCTGCCCGTTACAGTTTCTGAGGTGAGCACATGCTCCCGCGGGTCGGTGATTTCGGGCGGATACGCCGGCGCTGCCATCATCGCGTTGGTCGATGCTTGGGCACGTCACGGCCGGCGGAACGGTTGAACTCCTCCGTTTTTTGTCGGTGTCGGCAGCCGCCGTTGCCCTAGCTACGGGTGCGAGCTGCGTCGGAACCAGATGGTCGTTGAGTCGCATCGCGCTTGCGTCTTTGCTCGCCCAACCGGTCCTTCATGTCGCCTTCGGCCACTCCGAACAGCATCAGGTGACCGGTCACATGACCGGTCACGACATGGTGATGACTGTCGCGTCTCCTGGAGGTGGGTCGGCGAGCGGGTCAATGGTGTCGATGATCATCGCCCACGTCATGGTGGCGCTGATCGCCGCACTCGTCGTGCGGTGGGGCGGCCGTTGGCTGTGGATGTTGCCCCTTGTCGCCCGCTCGTTGTGCCTTCGCCAACGCGGCGCTGTCGCTCCGTTCCCATCGGCGACTTCGCTGGCTCCTGCAGAGCTGGAAGCTGGCCGAGTGCCCATCGGCGTGCTGTTGGCGTGGGATAGCCGGGGCCCGCCTCGGCGTCTGAGTGAACTCATCGCCTGATTTGCAGGCACTTCATCTTCAGACAACTCACATCAAAGGAACCTCCATGAAATTCTCTCGTCGCGTCCGGCGCTCCGGCGCAGCATTGCTCGTCGCTGCCGGTGCAGCCCTCGTGCCAGCCCTCACCGCGTCGGCACACGTCACCGTTTCATCCACCGACGCCAGCCCGGGAGGGTTCGGCAAAATCGTGTTCCGTGTGCCGAGCGAATCGGACACCGCGAACACCACAGCCGTCAGTATCCAACTTCCCACCGACACCCCGTTTGCGTTCGTCAGCGTTGGCGTCGTTCCGGGCTGGACCCCCGAGGTGGTGACGGCACCACTCGCCGAACCCATCGAAGTGGAAGGCTTTACGGTCACCGAAGCAGTCACCAGCGTCACTTGGACCGCCGACGCCGGCGGGCTCGCACCCCATGAGTTCACCGAGTTCGCGCTCTCCGCAGGGCCATTCCCCACCGGCGTTGACCAGATGGTCTTCCCAGCGGCCCAGACGTACTCCGACGGAGAGGTGGTGAACTGGGCAGACCCTCCCAACGCTGATGGGTCTGAACCACAGCGCCCGGCACCCACGCTCACGTTGAGCGACGTGACCGAAACCGTGGTCGCGGATAGCGGCGACAGTTCCGACACATTAGCGCGAGTACTCGCCGTGATCGGGCTAGCTCTCGGTGCCGCCGGATTGGCGCTCGGGCTCAGCTCACGTCGGGCCAAGCCAGCTGCATGATTCGGCCAGCATGAATCGATTCGTGGTCGCGGTGGTGGCAGTGGTTGGCCTGTGTGCCGTCCAGGCCGCCACCGCGGCGACGGCCGTCGCCCACGCCACACTCGAGTCGTCGTCGCCGGCGAGCGGGGCGACGCTCGACACGTTGCCGACGGATATCGAGTTGGTGTTCAGCGAAAACGTTGGCAAGCCAGCAGCGCTGGCGGTGCTGGCGCCTGATGGCGACCCTGTCGAGACGGGGGAACTGTCCGTGATCGACGACACCATGCGGGCATCGCTGCTCGGCGGATCATCACGGCCGGGCGAATACACGATCAGTTATGAAGTGCGGTCCGCAGACGGGCATTCCATCACTGGCTCCGTGCGATTCACGGTGCAAGGCGACGATTTAGCTGTGACCTCACCGCCAGGGGCACACGCTGGCGAGGCCAACGAAACCTACGTCGAACCTCGGGTGGTCGGGCTGCTCGCGTTCGTGCTCATCGCCGCACTCGGCGCCGCTGGGACGGCCACGATGCGTCTCGTTCGTAACCTCGACGAACGACCAGAGTGAACACGAGAATGACCAGAAGATGAGCGGTACCAGGATCGTAGGTGCGTGGTGCGCGGCGGTTGCGGTCGTCGGTGTCGTCGTGCTCGCGATCGCGCTGCTGCTTGGTGGCGGTGCCCCTCCGGCACCGCCACCCGGTTTGGTGAGCGACGGCCGAACCGCTGCATGGTTGGGCGACCTGGTGTCGCTGCTCGCCATGCTGATCTCGGTGGTTGCCGTTGGTTTCGGCACCGTCGCCGTCGGCGCGCCCAGTGGGCCCGGCGACCTGAAAGTCCGTGCTCGCCGGGCCGCAAGTTCAGCCGGCGCAGCCTGGGCGGCGGTCACCGTGTTGGAGATCGGCCTCTTGGCGGTGGAGACGAATGGTCGCGCAGATCTCCTCGATCTCGACGAATCCCGGGCACTTATCGCGCAGCTGGTGGCGGCAACCGTGTGCGCGTTGTGCTGGGCAATCGCTGATCGAACGGCCCTCGCGGTCGCAGGCCTCACGGTGGCGTTGTCGGGCCTGTTGCCCGTCGTTTTGATCGGGCATCCGCGAACCGCCGAGCATCCGGTGCTCGCCGGCATCACCATTTCCGTTCACGTCCTAGCGGCAGCACTGTGGGTGGGTGGGCTCGCGGCCCTGGGTTGGTTTGCCGTCGCCTTCACCCACGAGGCCGACGACTGGTCTCATGCACTCCAGCGCTACTCCAAACTGGCATTCGTGTGTGCTCTGGCCGTAGCGGTGTCGGGGCCACTTACAGCCATCGGTCCGCTGCACACACCGACCGACCTGTTTACCTCGCGTTACGGCGCGATCTTGACGCTCAAGATCGTGCTCCTCGCCGGTTTGATCGCAATCGGCTGGCTACAACGGCGGCGAGTCGTCGGCAAGCCGCGCAACGTTCGGGTGTTCGTTGCCCTCGCCGCGTTTGAACTCACCACCATGACCGTCGCACTTGCACTCGCCGCGGCGCTCTCGAACACGCCACCTCCCACTTGAAGTGCTAACAGCGCTGGTTGCGTGCGGTGGTGCAGGTGATTCCATGCGATCATCGGGCGATGAAGGCAGCGCCGTTCATTCTCCACCGTCCCGAGACGCTCGACGAAACGTTGGCCCTCCTTGCCGAGCATGGCGACGAAGCGAAAATCATGGCCGGCGGCCAATCGCTGATTCCGCTCATGGCGATGCGCATGGGTCGCCCGGCGCACGTCATCGACATGAATCGGGTTGCTGGCGTCGCTGACATCACCGTTGGCTCGGATGGTTCAGTCACGATCGGGGCGATGGTGCGCCACGCAACCGTCGAGCGCTCGGCCGACGTGGCGACCCATGCGCCGCTCGTCCACCTAGCGATGCCACACATTGCGCATCGTGCGATCCGTACTCGAGGCACCCTCGTTGGTTCGCTTGCCCACGCCGACCCGGCTGCGGAGATGCCAGCGGTCGCGGTGGCCGCTGGTGCAACGGTGACAGCTGCGTCCGTCGCTGGCCGCAGAGACATCCTCGCCACCGACTTCTTCGAGGGTTACCTGCAGACCGCACTCGGTCCTGACGAACTGCTGTTGTCGGCGACGTTCCCCACATGGCCATCCGGCGCTGTCGGGCTCTGTGGTTGAAGTCGCTCGTCGCCACGGCGATTACGCCCTGGTTGGCTTGGCGACCAAGATCGAGCTCGACGGCGACGTCATCACCGACGCAGCGTTGGCGTTCTTCGGTGCCGCATCGGTACCCACCCGCGTTGCCGAGGCCGAACAACTCTTGGTGGGTGAGCGTCACAGCCCCGAGCTGTTCTCCGCTGCCTCCAAGATCGTGTCGTCCACGCTCTCGCCACCGGGCGACGTGCACGGCACCACCGCCTATCGCAAACACCTGGCGGGCGTGCTCGCTCGCAACGGACTCGCCGCCGCCATCGCCAAGATCGGAGTGTCAGCATGAGCAATTCGGAACGGCGCCTCGATGCCGAACGGGCCGTCGGCGGGTCGGTGGTCGACGTGTCGTTCACCGTCAACGGGGAACCGCACGCCGTCACCGTCGAGGCGAGGCGAACCCTCAGCGATGTCATCCGTGAGGAGTGTGGGCTCACCGGAACCCACATCGGTTGCGAGCACGGCGTGTGCGGCGCGTGCACCGTCCTCATCGACGGCGAACCAGCCAGATCGTGCCTCATGCTGACCATTCACGCCGACGGTGCGAACATCACCACCATCGAAGGGCTGGCGAACGCCGACGGCACGATGCACCCGGTGCAGCAGGGGATGAAAGACGCCCATGCGTTCCAGTGCGCGTTCTGTTCACCCGGTTTCATGCTCACGACGGTCGCCTTGTTGGCTGAGCAAGCAGCGCCAACTCGCGACGAAGCCAAGGAAGCGCTGAGCGGAAACTTGTGCCGCTGCACGGGCTACCACACCATTCTCGACGGCGTCGAACGTGCCGCCGAACTCAACCGCAAGCAGGCATCGCAATGATGGGCAGCAACAAGTCAGGCTTGGTGGGCAACAGCGTCACCCGCGTAGAAGACGATCGCCTGCTCATCGGTGCCGGGCGCTACGTCGCCGACATCAATCCTGAAGGCGTGCTGCACGCGGCGTTTCTGCGAAGCCCGCTCGCTCACGCCGACATCACGTCGATCGACGTGTCGGCCGCATTGCGTGCGCCCGGCGTGGTTGCCGTCTACACGGGCGAAGACATGGAGCGTTTGACGCACCCGTTCCCCGTCACGTTCATGCTGCCCACGTTGTACACCCCGTTGTACTACGCGCTCAGTTCCGGTCGAGTTCGTCATGTTGGCGACCCGATCGCCATGGTGTTGGCGGAATCGCGCCACCTCGCCGAAGACGCCTTGGAACTCATCGAAGTCGAGTTCGCGCAGCGCACACCGGTGGCGAACATCGCCGACGCGTTGGCAGAAAGTCACGACCACCTGTGGGACAAGGCGGGCAGCAACCTCTTGATGGATCACACGCAATCGATCGGCCCGGTGGACGCAGTGTTCGCCGCCGCCGATCGAGTGATCACCGAACGCTTGTCGTCGCATCGGCAATCGAACCAGCCCATGGAGACACGTGGCTCGGTGATCGAGGTCGACCCGATCACCGGCCAACTCACCATCTACAGCTCCACCCAAAGCAGCCACCTCTTGCGTTGGATGACTGCCGCCTTGACAGGCAAGGAGACGTTGCGTGCGACCGCCAAGAAGATGGTCAAGCGCAAAGACCGACTGAGCGCCTTCGGCTCTGCTGCGAAGCAGTTCATGGCAGACAACTCAGCTGACATGAAGGGTCAAGACTCCAGCGGCCCGAAATCGCAGTTCAAACGCGACAAGTCGTTCGTGAAACACATGAACCTCATGACCCTGGGGCTGTTGGCAAAAGACAACTATCCCGATCGTGAAGGCCCAAGACATCGGTGGCGGGTTCGGTTCCAAAGGTGCCGTCGCTCGTGAAGACATCGCCCTCGCTGTGGCCGCTATCGATCTGGGTCGATCGGTGAAATGGATCGAAGACCGAATCGAAAACCTTCAAGACGGCGGCCACGCGCGCGAGACGAGGACCTCACAGTGTCGATCGCGGTCGACAACGACGGAACGTTCCGCGGCATGAAGGTCGATCTGGTCGTCGATCAGGGTGCGTACCCCGCTGCACCGTTCAGCGGCGCTGGCATCACCGGGGCGATTCGGGTGATGATGCCCGGGTCGTACCGGTGGCAGGCGTACGAGTTCCGTAGCCGCGTCGTCGCCACCAACAAGGGCCGCTACCTCGCCTACCGCGGCCCGTGGGCCAACGAAACCTGGGCCCGCGAACGCATGATCGACATCGTCGCCAAGGCGCTCAACATGACGCCCACCGAAGTGCGCCTGAAGAACATGATGGGCGAAGACAACATGGACGCAGCGATGATCACGGGCCCCACGCTCGACTCGACCATGTCCACTCGCAAGACGCTCGAGAAGGCGATCGAGCTGATCGACCTCGACGCATTTCGGGCCGAACAACTGGCGGCTCGCGCCGAGGGCCGCTACCTCGGTTTGGGTATCGCGACCTACCACGAGGCGGCGCCGGGACCTCCGAACTACTGGGCGTGCCTTGCGCCTGGTGCGGGGGTGTTGATGCGCGAAGAGGCGACGACTGCGGTTCTGGCCGACGGCACGGTCGAGGTGTACACCAGCCAGATGCCGCACGGCCAAGGCCACGAAACGACCTACGGACAGATCGTCGCCGACGAACTCGGCGTCGCGCGCCACGATGTGAAACTCATCTACGGCAACACCGATCGAACGGCGTTCAGCGTCATCGGTACTGGTGGCAGCCGCGGTGGGCCCATCGGCGGCGGCGCCGTGAAGTACTCCTCGCGCCAAGTTCGTGAACAGATCGTCGCCCAGGCGGCGAAGATGCTCGAGGCCGCACCGGGCGACATTGAGATCATCGACGGCAATGTGCACGTGGCCGGCGTGCCCGCCCGCGGTGTCACGTTCGCGGAGGTAGCCCAGGCCGCGATCGCCGAGTCGGGCGAGGTGCCGGTCAAGGGTGGGACGGCTGCCCTCGCGGCCGCCCAGATGTATGCCGGCAAAGGTGACGGCGGCTGGTCGGTTGCCACGCACGCATGCATCGTCGAGGTCAGCCTCGACACCGGTCGCGTCACCTTCCCTCGCTACCTCGTGGTGGAAGACTGCGGGCCGATCATCAACCCGGCCATCGTCGACGGTCAGGTACGGGGCGGCGTGGCGCAAGGTGTGGGTGCCGTGTTGTACGAAAAGGCGATGTACGACGAAGACGCCAACCTGCAGTCGGCGACGTACATGGACTATCTCATCCCGACCTCGATGGAGATCCCCGACATCGAAATCCACCACCTCGAAACCATCTCGCCTGGCGGCGAGAACGACTTCCGCGGGGTGGGTGAAGGCGGCATGATCGGTGCTCCTGCCGCCATCACGAATGCGGTCGAAGACGCGCTGGCCCCGTTCAACGCCAGGGTCACCACGCAATACCTCCCGCCGGCCAAAATCCTCGAGTTGGCCAGGGTCATCCCTCAGAGATAGTGCCAGGCAGCTGTGCTATCTCCTCGGACGGGTGATGAGGACGCGGGGCAACGTGATCGTCACCGTTGTGCCGGAGTCTTCCGCGCTGACGATGGTCACCTTGCCGCCATGGGCCGCGACCGCTGCGTCAACGATGGCGAGTCCGAGGCCACTGCCGCCTCGATGACGCGATCGTGCCGGGTCGGCGCGGTAGAACCGTTCCGTCACGCGGCGCGTGACATCGGGTGGCATGCCGCCGCCGGTGTCGGCGACAGCGATCGATGCTTCAGCATCGGTTGCATTCACGGTGACGGTCACCGGTACGTCGGCGTCGGTGTGAACCAGCGCGTTCGAGACGACATTGGCAATCACCTGGCGCAAACGATCATCGTCACCGGTGACGATGATCGAAGCGTCCGTGGCGACGAGTTCGATCGAGCGGGTTGGTGCACCGACTCTGGCATCGGCGACGGCGTCGCGGGCGAGCACCACCAGGTCGACCGGTTTGGCGTCGAGCGGGCGTTCTTCGTCGAGCTTGGCCAGCAACAACATGTCTTCGACGAGGCGGCCCATTCGGGTCGCTTCTTGCTCCGTGCGCCGCATCGCGTCGTCGAGTGACTCTGTTTGTGCCAGCCCGCCGTGGCGATACAACTCGGCATAGCCGCGAATGGTGGTGATGGGCGTGCGGAGTTCGTGCGATGCATCGGCCACGAAGCGCCGCAGTCGATCTTCCGACTGGGCCTGCTCGTCCATCGCATCGCCGATGTGGCTGAGCATTCGGTTGAGCGCAACGGCCAGCGCGCCCGACTCTGTGGTGGTGCCGGAACTCGGTTCAGGAATGCGAACCGCAAGGTCGCCGTCGGCGATGCGCGTCGCGGTTTCGGTCATCTCCTTCACGGGCCGAATACCGAGATGCACCACCCACCAACTCACCAGGCCGAGGGCGGCGAGAATGACGAGTGAGCCCCCGAGCTCCACCAAGATGAGCCGTTGAATCGTTTCGGTCACAGCGTCGAGCGGAACGGCAACAATCGACACCACCAACGCCCGCCGCTGGGCGAGGACTCGATACGAATGCTCCCCGTCGTCGCTGGGAACCGTGAACAGAAGGGTGGCACCCGGTTCCGCATCGAGCAACACTTCGACGTCCTCGGCGGAAACGGCCGGGGAGCCGAAGTCATCTGTGCCACTGTTGGGTGAAAACAGTGTCTGCAGTTCGCCATCTGGGGTGATGACTCCTTCGAACGCGTCGCTGAATCGCTCGAAGTCGGGCACCGGGGTGCCAGGAAGTCCGCTGTCGTCGAAGTCGTTCGGCCCGCCACCGCGGCCCCGTTCAGGAGCCACCGGGGCGAACGTTGCCAACCGCTGATCGACCTGGTCGAGCAGTTGGTTTCTGGTGGTCACGGTGATCACGACCGCCACCACAGCCAACACAACGGCCACGAACGCCATACCGGCCAGGAGTCGAGCGCGAAGCGACATGGCAGCCGATCACGCCTGGCGGATCGTGTAGCCGATGCCGCGAATCGTGTGGATGAGCTTGGGGTCGCTCGCATCGACTTTGCGACGGAGATATCCGATGTACGTCTCGACGACACCGCCCTCGCCGCCGAAGTCGTACTTCCACACGTGGTCGAGAATCTGCGCTTTCGAGAGCACTCGACCCTGATTCACCAGGAGGTATCGAAGAAGGTTGTACTCGGTAGGAGACAGCGAGATGTCTGTGCCGGCCCGCACCACACGGTGTGCCTCGTCGTCCATCACGAGGTCGCCGCACTCGTACACAGTGCCGCCGCTGCCGTCGGACGTTCGGCGCAACACTGCCTCGGCGCGGGCAACCAATTCGTCGAGGCTGAATGGTTTGGCGAGGTAATCGTCACCGCCCAACGTGAGCCCGCGCACTCGGTCGTCGGTTGCGTCACGAGCGGTGAGGAACAGCACCGGAGTGCGGTCGCCGGCCGAGCGGAGTCGTCGGCATACTTCGAACCCGTCGAGATCAGGCATCATCACGTCGAGCAGCACCAGATCTGGCCGTTCGGCCGGAATCCGATCGAGTGCTTCGCGACCGTTCTCGGCGGTCGTGACGCTGAAACCGTGATGCGACAAGGCGGCCGCAAGCATCGAGCGCAGATTGTCTTCGTCGTCGACGACGAGCAGTCGGTGGGCGGTCATGCCCTCATCGTCGCGCGTGAAACTGTGAGTTTCCTGTGAGGCGTCAGGGAAATCGATGCAAAGTTGGTCGTTCCGTGTGTGACATCAAGTTTGCCTCAAACAGACGGAACCTTGCTTCAGAGGTATTGGCGCAATGGTCGATACATACGCATGAGGTTGCTTCGGCGCAGTGCGTTGGTGCTCAGTTTGGCATTGGTGGTTGCGGTCACCGTCGCCTACTTCACGCGCCAATCTGAAGCCGGCAGCTCTCGCGATCTGCGGCTGGCCTCCTCAGCTGAACTCGCTGCCAGCGAAGTCTCGTCGCTTGTAGAACTCGTAGAAGTCGCGGTGCAAGCGGGCGGGTCACCCGGCTCGGCGGCCGAGTCGATCAGCCAACTGGTGCCGCACCTCAGCGTGTGCGTCGCCGACGCCATTCGTGTGGAGTGTGCCGGTGAGCGGCCTGAAGGATTGCTCGAAGCAGCGCAGACCTATCAAGAGCGGTTCCGAATCGACGACGGCTCTGCCCCTGGTGCCACGATCCCGGTCTCGGTGTTCGACCGAGTAGTCACCATTCATACGGCGGGTTCCGAGCTGGCCGCCGTGGTTACTGTGTCGAGCGACGACCTTTTCAGCGAGTTCGACACGGAACTGTGGGTCGCGGAGACACCAACCGATCGAACCGCTGGCGCCTTCGTTGTGTCCGACGGTACCCGCCAAACGTTCTGGCCCATCGAAGGCACAGCCGGTTTGGCTGTCGTTGCCTCTGGCGTTGACACCGCCTCGGTGTCGTCCGGTGAGATGACGTTCTATCTTGTGCTCGGCGGGTTGGCGGTCCTCCTGATGTTGCTCGCCGGAGCCACATCGCTGCTCGCCCACCGGAATCTGATGGAGCGCGCCAGCATCGACCCGCTCACACGCCTGCCAAACCGCAGTGAGTTCGAACGGCTGAGCGGCACCGAGATCGCAACTGCTGAACGAACAGGAGTGGGCTTCGCGTTGCTGCTGTTCGACCTGAACGGATTCAAGTCGGTCAACGACAACTACGGTCACCAAGCTGGTGACGAGCTGTTACAGATCGTGGCGGAACGCCTCCAGCACACCACCCGTGACACCGACACCGTCGCCAGGTGGGGCGGAGACGAGTTCGTCGTGTTGATGCCGGGCGTCACGTCGTCGGAAATGGGTGGTCGTCGCGCACGGCAGATCGCCGACGCCATCGCCGGCCGGGCACGGCTCGACAACGCCGCCGATCCAGTTCGAGTGAAAGCCAGTGTGGGGGTTGCGGTGTGGCCTCTCAACGGCACCACGATGCATGAACTGATCGCCGCGGCCGACGCGGCGATGTATCACGCCAAACGGCATTCCCTGGTTGCGGCAGTCGCGGGTGACTACTCGACGCTCACCACCACCGATCTCAACAGGAACGATCTCACTGCCCCGATTGATGCAGAGGTTGCGCCCGAACCGAGCACGCCGGAGGACTTGAGCCTCTGAGTCGCGGCGTACGCTGCATCTGTGACGACGCTCGACCACGTACTCACCACCAAACTGGCCGGGTTCGGCACCACGATCTTTGCCGAGATGTCGGCGTTGGCGGTGCGCACGAACTCGATCAATCTTGGGCAGGGCTTTCCCGACGTCGACGGCCCTCCAGAGGTGCTCGAGGCTGCGATCGACGCCATTCGAAATGGTGTCAACCAGTACCCACCGGGCCCAGGGTTCCCGGTGCTGCGACAAGCGATCGCCGAGCATCAACGGCGCTTCTACGGCCTCGACCTTGATCCCGACACCGAGGTCGTCGTCACAGCGGGAGCAACCGAAGCGCTCGCAGGTGCCCTGCTGGGCATGCTCGACACCGGCGACGAAGTGGTGTTGTTCGAGCCGATGTACGACAGCTATCAAGCTTGCATCGCACTCGCAGGCGCCGTGATACGGCCGGTCGTGTTGCGGCCGGGCGCAGACGGCAAGTACGGGTTCGACCCAGACGAGCTCAGAGCTGCGTTCAGCAAGCGCACCAAGATCGTGCTCGTCAACACGCCCCACAATCCCACTGGCAAAGTTTTCACTCGCGACGAACTCACGCTGATCGGTGAACTCGCAACTCAGCACGACGCGATCGTGGTGACCGACGAGGTGTACGAGCACTTGGTGTTCACGGGTGCCACCCACGTGCCCATGGCCACGTTGCCGGGCATGGCCGAACGCACCCTCACCATTTCGTCGGGCGGAAAGACGTTCAACACCACCGGTTGGAAGATCGGTTGGTTCAGTGGGCCCGCTGTGCTGGTGCGGGCGGCCACCACGGCCAAACAGTTCCTTACGTTTGTGAATGGAGCGCCGTTTCAACCTGCAATCGCGCTCGGCCTCGGGTTGCCAGACTCGTTCTACGGCGGTCTCGCCGCCGACCTGGAAGCCAAGCGTGACCGACTCTTTGCCGGGCTACAAGCGGCTGGTTTCATTTCGTACTTGCCTGAGGCCACGTACTTCACCACCGTCGACATTCGCCCGCTGCAACCAGACGGTGACGGCCTCGCGTTCTGCCGCACGCTGCCGGAACGTGTGGGCGTCGTGGCCATTCCCAATCAGGTGTTCTACGCCAACCAAGAACACGGCAGGCACTTGGTGCGGTTCGCCTGTTGCAAGCGCCTCGAGGTCATCGATGCTGCGGTGGAACAACTGGCGGCGCTGGCGTCATGAGCACGCTGCGGGTTGCCGCCGTGCAGCACAACACGGTGTGGAACGACCCGGCTGCGAACTTCGCGCACCTGGCCCCGATGATCGCCGGGGCGGTGGCACAGGGTGCCGGGCTGGTGATGCTGACCGAGACGTTCTCCACCGGTTTCGGCTTCGCCGACGAGGGATTTGTTGTCGAACCGGAAGGTGGGCCATCGTCGCAGTTCCTTGCTCAGCAGGCCGCGTTGCATCGGTGTGTGGGTGGGCGGTTCGTGCCCGGAAGTCTCAGCTGACGCGCCGGCGGGCGACTCGCGCCCATCGAACTGCTTCGTGCTCGCCGGGCCGGATGGAACGCAACACCGGTACCGGAAGATTCATCCATTCAGTCATGCGGGCGAAGAACAGTTCGTGCGTGCAGGGACCGAACTGGTCACCGTTGAGGTCGCCGGGTTTCGTGTGTCGATGTTCGTGTGTTACGACCTGCGGTTTGCCGATGAGTTCTGGCAGCTCGCCCCATCCACCGACCTGTACTTGGTGCCAGCCAACTGGCCGGAAAAGCGTCGTGAGCACTGGACGGCCTTGTTGAGAGCGCGGGCGATCGAGAATCAGGCGTACGTCGTGGGGGTCAATCGGGTGGGGGAGGGTGGCGGGCTCAGTTACTCGGGCGATTCCCGCATCATCGACCCGCTCGGGATCGAACTTGCCACCGCAACAGGCGGGGAAAGCGTCCTCATCGCCGACATCTCCACCGAACACGTGGAACAAACAAGAAGTCACTTCAAGTTCCTCCAAGACCGCCGCTGACGAGCACTAGCCGGTTTGGGCCGCCACGGAATGCTCTAGAAGCCAGCTGAGATAGTGGTAGAGCATTTGCTCGTGGGTCTCGACTTCTGTGCTGAGCCCGTCGATCTCGTCGGCGGTTTCGTCATCCGCAATGCCGATCATCACGCCGAGCACCAGCCGGATCGAGTTCACCGCTTGCATGAACGCCAACAGTTGGCCTTCGTTCACTCGCCCGTTTCCGCCGAGCGCGGCCTCCACTTGTGACAGGGCCGACAGCTTGGACTGGACGAGTTCGTCGCGCATGAGCCGCTGATACTCGGCCTCCATCTCGGCTTCATCCGGGTACGCCACAGGAAATAGCCGGGCGGTCAACGCCCTGGCCGCAGGATCGGGATCGTCGTCGGTGAGCAAGGTGCGCAGCTCATCGATCAGCCGCAATACCACCGCAGTCTCGTTGTCGCCGAGATCGATGATGAAGCCGTCTCCCTTGCGCCGAACGGGCGGTCGGAAACGGCTCACGTGCTCGGGCCGTCTTTTTCCATGGTGGCCCACAAACCATGTTCGTGCAGACGGAAGACGTGCATTTCGGTTTGCTCCCGGGTGCCGTTCGACACGACCGCTTTGCCTTCGTTGTGCACGTCGAGCATGAGTTCGGTGGCCTTCTCGAGCGAGTAGCCGAACAGTTTCTGCAGCACGAATGTGACATAGCTCATGAGGTTGACTGGGTCGTTCCACACGATCACGACCCACGGGTGGTCAGGCGCGACCGACTCGTCGATGTCGGGTTCTTCAACCCGAGTCGGCTCAAGCGTGGTCGGCACGCTCCCAGTCTGCCCCGGTCAGGCGGCCTGTGGTACACACTGGTGAAATGCTCGCTGACTTCGCGGACCACTTCTCGGCAGGGACGGGCTATCTCAACACCGCCACGTTGGGACTGCCGCCGCGAGAAGCCACCGAGGCATTGCGTCGATCCCTGATCGAGTGGGAGAACGGCCAGTCCGACCCGGTGGCATTCGACGCCAGCGTCAATCGTTCACGCACCGCGTACGCGACGATTGCCGGAGCCCAAGCCGAGTTGGTGGCGATCGTCGGCCAGGTGTCGGTGGCGAGCGCTCTCGTTGCATCGAGCCTTCCCGACGGCTCTCGCGTCCTGTGTGCCGAGGAGGATTTCACCTCGGTGCTGTACCCGTTCCTCAGCGACCAACGCTTGCAGGTCGAGGTCGTGCCGCTGGCTCAGATCATCGACCGCCTGAACAGCGGCGTCGATCTGGTAGCGGTCGAGCGCGGTTCAGTCTTCGGATGGAACGGTGATCGATCTCGACGATCTCGTCGCCTCGGCGGCGGCCTCGAACACCCGCACGTATGTCGACACCACGCAGGCTGCCGGTTGGCTCACGATCGACGCGAGTCGGTTCGATGTCACCTCGTGTGCGGCGTACAAGTGGCTGTGTTGTCCCCGAGGAAGTGGTTTCGTCACCGTCGGCGCACAGGCCGATTGGCTCCGGCCGCTGTATCCCGGCTGGTATGCGGGCGACGACCCGTGGAAGTCGCTGTACGGCCCAGCGATGCACCTCGCGCCAGACGCCCGTAAGTTCGACGTGTCGCCGGCATGGTTCGACTTCGTTGGCGCTGCCCCAGCATTGGAACTCATCGCCGCCACCGGCATCGACCGCCTCGGGCTCCACAGCATCGGTGTCGCCAACCACTTCCGCCAGCTCGTCGGAATGCAGCCGTCGAACAGCGCAATCGTCAGCCTGGAGACCGAAACGGCACACCAACTGGCCCCGGCCGGTATCACCGCAGCAACGCGAGCCGGCCGAGCCGCGCCTCTCCTTCTACGGCTACAACTCACAAGCAGACGCAGAACAAGCCGCCGCAGCCCTGACTCCACAACACCATCCGTAGCCACTCAGCACTTCGTCCATATCCGAGAACCGCCCGCCGAATTGGCAGATCGGCGTGGCTTGTTCAGCGGTTGTATGCATTGAGTCACTTCGCATCAGGCCGACTGAGTCACCTGCAACGGCGACGATCGAAACGCGGCACCATGGCTGTCACGGGCGCAGAAGCAGCCGCCGTCGGCCGCTGGCGCTTGTGAGATGTCCGGGTGCGTGGTATAAAGTGAACCATATGGTTCAGTATTCACGTGCGCAACTCGATGCTTCCTTTGCGGCGCTGTCGGACTCCACGCGACGCGGCGTACTCGAGCATCTCGGCCGCGAGGAAGCCTCGATCACGGACCTCGCCGACCGGTTTCGCATGACGCTCACGGGCATGAGGAAGCACGTCGGTGTCCTCGAACAGGCGGGACTAGTGGCCACTGAGAAGGTTGGCCGCGTACGGACCTGCCGAATCGGCGCTCGCCGTCTCGAGGGAGTGACGGAGTGGATCGAGAACTATCACCAGCTCTGGGACGCCCGCTTCGCCGAGCTCGACCAAGTCATCGAAGAAATGAAACAGAAGGAGACGTCAGATGGACGCAAGCAGACAGAGTGAGCTCACCCCGACGAAGAACATCACGAAGGTGGAGCGGAGGTCCGAGCGGGAAGTCGTCGTCACCCGATCTTTCGACGCTCCCGCACACCTGGTGTTCGAGGCGTGGTCGAGGCCCGAGCTGTTCCAGCGCTGGTGGGTGCCGAAGTCGATGGGTATGACGCTGCGTTCCTGTGAGATGGACGTATGCACCGGAGGCAGATACCACCTCGGATTCGGTGACGGCATGGACTTCTTCGGCAGATACCTCGAAGTGACACCGCCATCTCGCATCGTCTGGACGAACGAAGAAGGCGGAGAAAACGGCTCCATCACTACGGTCACCCTGACGGAGACAGATGGCAAGACGCTGCTGGTCGTGAGCGAGCTCTTTCCCTCGAAGGAAGCGCTCGACGCCGACGGCGGCGGCGCATCGGAAGCGTTGCACGAGACATTCGGGCAATTGGAGGAGCTGCTCCTCGAGCTCGCGTCGAATCCGTAACCAGTTTTCATCGGCGAGCCGCTGAGGGGACGAGCAGATAGGTCGTTTCGCTCCCTTTCATTCCGCACGTTCCCCCGGTATCTGTGGGTCGTCGCCCACCGGGAAGACTCGGCAAGGCCTCGCCTACCCGCTCGGCTCTTAAGCCTGGTTCGGGGGTTGGCCGGGTTGTTCTTCCGGCCGTACGATGGGGCTCGCATGGCCGTTGGCAGCAGACCCCTTGTTCCGTCTCGGCTCGCGCCGGGTGGCATCGCTCACGGGAGCCGTCGCGCCGCAACATCGCCGGTTGGGGCATACATCGCCCTCACCAAGCCGCGCATCATCGAGTTGCTCCTCATCACCACGGTTCCGACCATGGTGTTGGCGGAAGACGGCTGGCCCTCCACGTGGCTCGTGTTGATCACGCTGGTGGGTGGAACGCTCGCCGCAGGTGGTGCGAACGCCATCAACATGTACATCGACCGCGACATCGACCAGTTGATGGAACGCACCAAGAATCGCCCATTGGTCACCGGTGCCATCGAGCCGAAGAATGCGTTGATCTTCGCTGTGTCGCTGGAAGTGCTGGCGTTCCTGGTGTTGTGGGCGGGCGCCAACCTGCTCTCGGCAGTGCTGGCGTTGTCGGCGACCGCGTTCTACGTCGGCGTCTACACCCTGTGGTTGAAGCGAACGAGCAAGCAGAACATCGTCATCGGTGGCGCTGCGGGCGCTGTGCCCGTGCTGGTGGGCTGGGCGGCGGTGCAGAACAGCCTGAGTTTCACGCCGTGGTTGCTGTTCGCCGTGATGTTCTTCTGGACTCCACCCCACTTCTGGGCGCTTGCGATCAAGTACGCCGACGACTACCGGGCAGCCAACGTGCCCATGCTCCCTGCCGTCGTTCCGTTCGAGCACGCAGTTCGCCAGATGATCGGTCACACGCTCGCCATGGTGGCCTGCACGCTGTGGCTCATCCCGGTCGCCGACCTCGGGTTGCTCTACTCGATCACCGCTGCAGTGCTGGGTGCCGGGTTCATCGGCGCCGTGCTGTGGCTGAGCAAACATCCCAGCCCCGCCGTGTCGATGCGAGTGTTTGCCTATTCGATCACATATGTCACAGTGCTGTTCGGGGCCATGACGCTCGATGTGTTGACGAGCCAATGACCTGTGGATTTCCTTCGGGCGAGGTACGGGCCAGTAGTCTGCGGTCGGTAGTCTCGTGCCGATTGTTCGGGCTTTGCGAATGATCAGGTCACGGCCATGTTGAACTCACCCATTTCATACGTCCAAGGAACCAACCACGTCTCATGACGACGATTGACACACGTCCAGCAGCCGCCGGTGCGGCCGGTGCCGTCTCGGCGTTCTTCGCCGCCATCGCCGACTGGTTGACGACGATAGACCACAAGAAGATTGGCCGTTTGTACGTCGGTTTCGGCCTGCTGGCGCTGCTCGCCGCCGCCGCCCTCGGAGCTTTGCTCGGCTTGGAAAAGGCGGCCAGCGAAGAGTTACTCGACGGCGGCTCGCTCCTCCAGCTCATCCAGGGTTACCGCATCGCCCTCGTCTTCGGCGCCTTGGTGCCCCTCACGCTGGGCCTTTCCGTCGCTGTGGTCCCCCTCCAGTTGGGCGCACGTTCAATTGCGTTCCCTCGGGTGGCGCTCACCGGCTTCTATGTATGGCTCGGCGGCCTGGGTCTCACGCTCGCCTCGCTCTTGAAGAACGGCGGCATGGGCGGCGGCGATGATCAAGCGGTCGACATGTTCCTGGTCGGCAACGGCGTCATGATGCTCGGTCTCTTGGCAACGGCAGGTTGCGTCGCCACGTCGGTGCTCACCACCCGAGCCCCAGGCATGACGATGCGCCGGGTCCCCTTCTTCGCGTGGTCCAGCCTCATTGGTTCGCTGGCTCTGCTGCTCGTACTACCGGTGGGTTTTGGCACCATCATCTATCTCTTCATCGACCACCGCATCGGCATCGCCGCCAACTTCGGCGGTACCGAAGGCATGGGCGCCTGGCTCGATTTCCTGTACACCGTGCCGGCCGTCATCGCATTCGCGGTGTCGGCGGTGGGTATCACGGTGGAACTCGTCCCGGTCACGTTCCGCACTCGCCAACCCATGCGCGGAGTGACCTTCGCGGGTATCGCGCTCGTCGGTGTGGCCGCCTTCAGCGCAGTGACACGCCAGCTCGTCAACCCGGTCACCATCGACTCCGACCAGACGTTCAGTGCGTTCGTCGAAGACCTGGTGCCGTTCCTCATTTTTGCCGGGTTGCCGTTGCTCGGGCTCGTCATCTGCCTGGGCCTCGCAGGGCTCACGGCCATCCAGGGGTTGAAGAAGGGCAAGCCTTCGGTCTCGCCGGGTTTCGTGTTCGCATTCCTCGGTTTGCTCATGGTCGCGCTCGGCATACTCGGGAACTTCCTTCAGTCCATCACCGACCTCGAACTCATGGGCACGTCGTATGAAGAAGGTGCCACGTTGTTCGTCGCGTACGGTGCGGCGATCGTGGTGATGGGCGGCCTCGTGTTTTGGGCGCCGAAGCTGTGGGGCGTCGTGGTGTCTGCGAAAGCGGTGCTACCGCTGGCGTTGCTCGGAGTGCTGGGTACCCTGCTCGCCGCCGGGTCGCTGTATGTTGCCGGCTTCCTCGATGCTCCGGGTGGGATTCCCGGCAACGAAGTCGCCGTACAAGCGTTGCTCGACACCTCTTACTCGGAAAGTGCCGAGCTGCTCGCCATCTTGTCTGCGGTGGGGCATGCCCTCGTGGCCATTACCGGGCTCGCTTTCGTCGGGTTGCTGCTGAAAACAGCCGCCAACGGCGAACCCGCCGACGCCAACCCCTATCAAGGGCACACCATCGAGTGGATGGCTGCCTCGCCGGCACCAACCCACAACTTCGACCACGTGCCCACGGTCGCGTCGGCCGAACCACAATTCGATCTCACCTACGAGGGGACCCGCGCGTGAGCACCTCCATCGCTCCACTCGAGCTTCCCGCCGCAGGCGCCGGCGATCCACGACGTCAACTCTTCGTCGGTACCGCTGTTGCGTGTGTGGCCGGCTCCATGCTCGTTGGTTCCATGCTGGCCATCTGGGTGCTCCTCCGTGAGCGGGTCGTCAGCGATGGCGGGCGTTTCCCAGTCGACTACATCATTTCTGAAGTCACCACCAACGTCATGTTGATCACGTTGTGGGCACTTTGCCTGTTCGCCCAGTGGGCCGTGTACTCCGGCAGTCGTGGCGACCGAGCTCACGCAGGTCTTGCACTCGGTGTCACCGGTTTGTTGGCGATTGCGTTCATCAACGCGCAGGCGTTCGTGTACGTCGACATGGCGGTCGTCATCAAAGACGATTACTACGGCGCCCTGTTCTACGCCATGACGGGCACCATGTTGGCCCTCGTGGTCGGCGGCCTCATCTACACCTCGGTCGCTGCGTTCAAGTCTTTGGGTGGTCGTCTCGACCAAGCCGAGGTACTCACGTCCCATGCCCTCTACTGGTACTTCGTAGCCATCGCGTACACCGCGGTGTGGTTCGTTGTCTACGTCACCAAGTGACTGTTGAACTGTGAGAACTGCTGACTGATGTTCACCACCGGATCAAAACTCCTCATCGGCTCGTCGCTCGCGGCGGCGATCTTCGCGGCCGTCTACGGCGTCGCTCAGGGTGGCACCCTCGGCACGATTGGCCTCGTTTCAGCTGCCGTCGGCCTCGGGCTGCTGGCCGTCATCAACGTGTTCGTACGCGACTCGAACGTGTCTGCGATGGATCACGAAGCGTTCGCCAATGCGCCGGGTGCGCAGGCCACCGCGCGCCCGAGCATTTGGCCGTTGTTCATGGCTCTGGGCGTCATCACGGTTGCGCTCGGGCTCGTCACCAACCAGTCGTTCTTCATCATCGGATGGGTCATCGTCCTCGCCGCCGCCATCGAGTGGATGATTCAGGGTTGGAGCGAAAGAGCTTCGGCGAGCGACGCCTACAACGACCACGCGCGTGATTTGCTCGTCGACCCCCTTCAACTGCCGGTTGGCGCGGCCGCTGTCGCTGGTGTCGTGGTGTACTCGTTCAGCCGGATCATGCTGGGCCTGCCCACGAAAACGTCCACAGTTGTCGCCTTCGGTGTGGCCGCGATATTGGTCGTGGCAATTGGGTCGTTCGTCAGCGTTCGCAAGGTTTCCAAGCCCGCCCTCACCGGGGCATTCTCGTTAGCGGCCGTCGCCCTCGTGGCCGGCGGGTGGTTCGCTGGCCTGAAAGGCGAACGCGAGACGCACCCCCATGAGACAGTGGCGGGGCTCGCGGAAGAGGGCCAGTGCGGTGTTGAAGAAACCGAAGCCGATCACGATGCCAGCCAAACGGTCTCCGCGAAGTCCAGCGTCGCCGCCCAAGTGACATTCGATGGGGCCGACCTCACCGCCGACCTCAGCGGATACGACGGCGACTACAACGCACTCACCTTGCCGCGTAGCAACCCGTCGAACATCATCTTCCGCAACGAGTCTGACGACCATGTTCGCCTGGTGATGGCGTTGCATCCCGACGAAGCAGCCGAAGTTCCTGGCCCAGAACAAGTGTGCACAGCCATCGTCGAGCCTGGTGGTGCGCAGATGATGACGGTGCGCCTCGGTCGCTCCAGCCGCGCCCTCATCGCGAACGGCGGCGAGAACTACTCGCTGTTTGTGCCGGGCACCGACGCAACGCTCGAGGTGATCGTTCCG
>CAVTVY010000008.1:0-33621 GCA_963738275.1 uncultured Actinomycetota bacterium | reverse complement strand
AGGCGACGCCGAATCGGCCGACGGTGGCGAAGCTGCCGCCGACGCAGCCGAGAGCGACTGACCAGCGCCCACGCGCAGGTCACCGTCGCTGCACATCGCGTCACTTCGGCTCATGGGTCTGTTCGACCGGCGTCCGTCCAAGGGCACCCCGTTCGAGTGGCTCGTCATCGGTTTGGGCAATCCCGGCAGCAAGTACGCGCGCACTCGCCACAACGTAGGCCAGGAGTGCGTCGACCTGCTGGCCAGCCGCCATCAGGCCACCCTGAAAGCCGGCCGTGACCAGGCGTTGGTTGGTGAGGCCCGTTTCGGCAACACCCGGGTCGTGCTCGCCTTCCCGATCACGTTCATGAACGAGTCGGGGCAGGCAGCGTCTGGGCTGGTGCGGCGGTATGGCATCGAAGAGCCCGAACGGATCATCGTCGTTCACGACGAACTCGATCTCGAGCCCGGCGTGGTTCGCCTGAAAGCTGGTGGTGGCCTCGCCGGCAACAACGGGCTGAGGAGCATCACTGCTCACCTCAAGACCCAGGACTATCTGCGGGTGAGGATCGGTATCGGCAAGCCGCCAGACAAAGACCGAGGGGCCAGTCACGTGCTTTCCCGCGTGCCGTCGACCGAGCGAGACCTGCTCGACGTGGGTGTCGCCATTGCAGCCGATGCCGTCGAAGCGATCATCGCCGAAGGAATCGAAGCAGCCATGCGAGATTTCCATGCCCGCTAACCCAGCAGCCGCGTCGCGATCCCGGGCGAATAGCACCACAAAACGCGACACACCACCAACACCAACAGCCGCGTCGCGATCCCGGGCGAATAGCACCCCACAAAACGCGACACACCACCAACTCCAACAGGCCAGCCGTCGCGATCCCGGGCGAATAGCACCACAAAACGCGACACACCACCAACTCCGACAGGCGCGTCGCGATCCCGGGCGAATGACGCCACAAAACGCGACACACCAGGAAGTGGCCTTCGATGGACTTGAGGGGCTTGCCTCCACTGCTGCGGGATGAGCCGGGGCTCACTCGCGCTCTGGGCGACCCGGCGGCGCGGCTGGCCATCAACGACGTCGCGCGACCGATCTCGATCGCCGCCCTCGCACACCTCAGCGACCGCCGCCCCCTCGTGGTTGCATGCCCAACCGGGGCCATGGCCGGGCAGCTGTACGACGACCTCTGCCAATACGTCGGCGCTGACCAAGTTGCCCACTTCACCGCGTGGGAAACGCTGCCGTTTGAACGAGTCAGCCCGGCGGTGGAAACCATGGGCCATCGCATGGAAGTGATCTGGCGGCTTCGGCAACCCGACGCCGAGGCACGACCCAAAATCGTCGTTGCCGGCATTCGTGCCTTGCTGCAACAGCTCGGCCCGGGCGCGGCCGATGTAGAACCGATCACCGTTCGGCCCGCGGCCATCGTCGACCCCGATCAACTCGGTGCGCAACTCGTCGAGTTCGGGTACCGCCGCGAAGAACTCGTGGAACACCGCGGTGAGTTCGCCCGGCGCGGCGCCATCGTCGACGTGTTTCCTTCCACCGCCGACGCCCCGATTCGCATCGACTTGTGGGGCGACGAGGTCGACCGCCTCACCACGTTCGGCGTGAACGATCAGCGTTCCATCGTCGACCTCCCTGAAGCACGTATCTTCCCGGCCCGCGAACTGCTGTCGAGCGATGACGTGCGGAACCGCGCTCGCGCGCTCGTGGGCACCGAGCCGTGGGGCCGCGAGCAGTGGGAGCGTCTGGCCGAGGGCACTCACTTCGAAGGCATGGAATCGTGGGTGCCATGGCTGGTGAGCGAGCACACCCTGCTGACCGACCTGCTTCCCAGCACCGCCAAAGTGCTGCTGATCGAGCCGCGCCGCATGCGCGACCGGGCCGCCGATCTGCTCGCCGAAGAAGCAGACCTCGCCCGCGCCCTGGCGTCCACCTGGGCACGAGACCCAGACAAAGAGTTCCCCCGGCTCCACGCCAACGCCGACGAACTGCTGGCAGGCACCGCCGCCAAGGGTGGGTTCTGGACCATCGACTCCACTCCCGACTCACCAGACACCCCTGTTGTCCAGGCCTCGGGTTGGGGCCCTGTTGGCGGCGATGGCTCGGGGCTGGCCGCTCGACTCACCCAACTGATCGGCCAGGGCTACACCGTCACCGTGGCCGCCGACGGCACCGGTTCTGGAGCGCGACTCCACGAGATCCTGCTGGAGCAGGGCCTCGACTTTCCGCTCGTCAGCGCAACATCAACGGCCGACATCGCGAAACCTGGCGGCCGCATCGTGGTCGCACCGCTGCAGCGTGGCTGCCTGCTGCCCAATGCCAAGCTCGCCGTCATCGCCGAGTCTGACCTCACCGGCAGGCGGCGCGCGCACCGCAAGGCCAAGACCCGCCGCCAAGGCACCACCACCTTCGAAGACCTCAAGTCGGGCAATTACGTCGTCCACCACCAGCACGGGGTTGGCAAGTACGAAGGCATGGTCAAGCGTTCCATCGGCGGGGTCGAGCGCGACTACCTGCTCGTCGCCTACAAGGGCGGCGACAAGCTGTATGTGCCGTCGGATCAGATCGACACGCTGCGCCAGTACGTGGGCGGCGAGACCCCGGTGCTGCACCGCCTGGGCGGAAGCGACTTTGCGAAGTCGAAAGGCAAAGTGCGTTCGGCGGTCCGCGAGATCGCACAGGAACTGGTGGTGCTCTACCAGAAGCGGGTCAACGCCGAAGGCCACGCATTCGGGCACGACACACCGTGGCAGCACGAGATGGAAGACGCGTTCCCGTACGTGGAAACGCCCGATCAGCAAACTGCGATCGACGCCATCAAAGACGACATGCAACGGGCGTACCCGATGGATCGATTGGTCTGCGGCGACGTGGGCTTCGGCAAGACCGAGATCGCGATTCGGGCTGCCTTCAAAGCCATCCAAGATGGCAAGCAGGTGGCCGTGCTAGCGCCCACCACGTTGCTCGCGAACCAACACGGCAACACGTTCGCCGACCGATTCGCCGGCTACCCGATTCGCGTCGAGGTGCTGTCGAGATTCCTCACCGCGAAGCAGGCCAAAGACGTCATGGCCGGGTTGAAGACCGGCGAGATCGATTGCGTCATCGGCACACATCGGTTGCTCGCGGCCGACATCAACTTCAAGGATCTCGGCCTGCTCGTCGTCGACGAAGAGCAACGATTCGGCGTGCAACACAAAGAGCAAATGAAGAAGCTCAAAGTGAACGTCGACGTGTTGACCTTGAGCGCCACGCCGATTCCACGCACGCTCGAGATGTCGTTGGTGGGCATTCGCGACCTCTCGCTCTTGCAGACGCCACCCGCGGACCGTCAGCCGATTCTCACCTACGTCGGCGAGTACGACGAACGCGTCGCGATCGAAGCGATTCGGCGCGAGTTGCTTCGCGAAGGTCAGGTGTTCTGGGTGCACAACCGGGTGCAATCCATCGACACCGCCGCCGCCAGGCTTCGTCAACTGGTGCCGGAAGCACGCATTGCAGTAGCGCACGGCCGTATGGACGAAGGCACCCTCGAACAGGTCGTCATCGACTTCTCCGAGGGCAAGTACGACGTGCTGGCCTGCACCACCATCATCGAGTCGGGCATCGACATGCCCACGGTGAACACACTCGTCGTGGAACGCGCCGACCTCCTCGGGTTGGGCCAAATGCATCAGCTGCGCGGACGCGTCGGGCGCAGCGGTTCGCGTGCGTACGCCTACCTGTTTCACCCTCGCGACAAGGTGCTGACCGAAGAGGCGTACGAACGCTTGAAGGCAATCGGCGAGGCGACAGAACTCGGCTCGGGCTTCAAAATTGCCATGCGCGACCTCGAAATCCGTGGTGCTGGCAACTTGCTGGGGCAGGCCCAATCGGGCCACATCGCGGCCGTCGGGTACGACCTGTACTGCCAGATGGTGACCGAGGCTGTCGCGGAAATGAAGGGCGAGCCGATCGCCAAACCGAATGAACTGAAGCTCGACATTCCCACCGACGCACACTTGCCCGTCGACTACGTGGCCAAGGAAGAGTCGCGGCTCGAGGCATACCGGCGGTTGGCGGCCGTCACCACCAACGCCGAGGTCGACGACATCCGAGTGGAATGGGAAGACCGATTCGGCCCGATGCCAGCCCCAGCTGAGGCACTGCTGATGGTGGGACGACTGCGCGCCGAGTGCCATCGTCTCGGTGTGACCGACCTGCAGATCACGTCGAGCGACGCCCGACTGTCACCGGTAGAACTCAAGCTGTCACACACCATCCGTTTGAAGCGGATGTCGAAGGGCGCGATCTACAAGGAAGACTTCGAACAACTCGTCGTGCCGCTCCCCCGCGGCCGAGACGCCGCCGAGTTCCTCGTCGCGTTCCTCGACGAGTTGATCCCCGCCGAGGTTTCCGAGTAGGCCCGAAGGGATAGTGCCAGGCACTATCCCTTCAACCCCTCGTTTCCGGGTAGGTCGCGAAGGGATAGTGCCTGGCACTATCCCTTCCCACGTCATTGCTGGGTAGGTTGTGCGGCGTGAATCGTCTGCCGACTCGCCGTCTTGTTCCGCTCGCGCTTGCTGTCGCATCAGTCGTGTCGCTGTCGGCCTGTTCCACGTTCTCCGACGACAACGTCGTCGCGAGGGTGAACGACAACGAACTCTCCAACGACGACCTCACCGAGATCCTGCGCGGCGTCGAAGGCGAGGAGGCCACCTTCGCCCCGATCAACGACGCCTCCCGCATCGACGACGCAACCGACATCATCTCGAACTGGATCGTCGACCAGATCCTTCGAGACGACCTTGCCGCAGCCGGCATCGCAGTGCCCGAACCGTCGACGGAGCTGTCTGCTGCTGCGATCCAGGCAAACTTCACCGAATCCGCCCCGTTGTGGCAGCAGCAACCCGCGATTCCGATCAGCGACGAGCAAGCTCAAGCCGAGTACGAGCTGGGCCCGCTCGAGAGCAACATGGTGTGCCTCAGCTACATCGTCGTCGACAGCGCCGACACAGCGGCCAGTCTCTACACCCAGATCACCGACGGTGCTGTCACCTTCGCCGAGGCCGCAGCGGCCAACTCGATCGACCCAGCAACCGCGGAGACAGGTGGAGCCCTACCGTGTGACGACACCCGAAACCTCGTCACCCAGTTCGAATCGGTGCCCGAACTGGTGGACGCAATGCTCGCGGCAGAAATCGGTGTGGTCTCCGAGCCATTCTCGGTCGGCGAGGCTTCGGTGCTGATTCGTCTGCGCCCCTGGGACGAACTCGAACCCGGCGAACTCGACCCGATCCTCACCGCAGTGCCCACTCGATTCAACTTCCTCACGCGCGAGTACGACATCTACGTCGATCCGCGCTTTGGCACATTCGACGGTTCTGTCGGCCTCGTGCCGCTGGGCTGACCTGGCTGCTGCCTGACGTGCCACTCCCCGATCAACGACCAAGAATCGTTTGCGTCGGGCTCGGGCCAGGCGGCGATCGCCACATCACGAACGAAACGCTCGACGCGATCCAGCTCGTGACGACCCGTTTCCTACGAACCTCCCAGCATCCTTCCGCGCACTTCGTGGGCGACGCCACATCGTTCGACGACGTGTATGAACGCGCCGACCAATTCGCCGACGTGTACGCCGAGATTGCCGAAACGCTCGTAGCTGCCGCCACCGAACACGGAGAGGTGCTCTACGCGGTGCCCGGATCTCCACTCGTACTGGAACGCTCGGTCGCCACGCTCCGCAACGACGAACGGGTGACGGTGGAATTGCTGCCGGCGATGTCGTTTCTCGACTTGTGCTGGGCGCGCCTCGGCATCGACCCCGTCGAAGCGGGCGTGCGCCTCATCGATGGCCACGAGTTCGCCACTGCGGCAGCTGGGGAACGTGGCCCGATGTTGGTGGCGCACACGCACGCGAACTGGGTGCTGTCTGACATCAAGTTGGCGATCGACGATGCGGACGACTCAGCAAGCGATCGTGGCGGCAAACTCGGCGATACGCCCGTGGTGCTGTTGTGTTCGCTCGGCACGCCAGACGAAGCACTCGTGCACACCACCTGGGCCGAGATGGATCACGTCGTCGACGCCGACCACCTCACGTCGCTGTACATTCCGTCGCTCGGCGTCCCCGTCGCCTCCGGCTATCAGCGGTTCCACCAACTCGCTCGAACTCTCCGCGAACAATGCCCGTGGGACATCGAGCAGACCCACAGCTCGCTCGTGCCGTACCTGCTGGAGGAAACGTACGAAGTGGTCGACGCACTCTCCGCGCTCGACGCCGACGACCCGCGCACCGACGAGCACCTGATCGAAGAACTCGGTGACCTGCTGTACCAAATCGAGTTTCACGCCACCATCGCCGAGCAGGAAGGTCGGTTCACCATTGCCGACGTCACCACCGGCATCTACGACAAGTTGGTACGGCGCCACCCTCACGTGTTCGGTGACACCGCTGTGGCTGGCAGTGATGAAGTGCTGACGAACTGGGACGCCATCAAACGGGCGGAGAAGGGACGCACCTCGATCTTCGATGGCATCCCGGCCGCCATGCCATCGCTGGCCTACGCCCACAAGGTGCAGAAGAAGGCAGCCAAGGTCGGGTTCGACTGGCCCGATGTGCATGGTGCGCTGCCGAAAATCGCCGAGGAGACGAACGAACTCATGACGGCGGCAACCGCCGGCGACCCCGACGACATCAACGACGAGGCCGGCGACCTGTTGTTCGCAGTGGTCAACGTCGCCCGGCACCTGGGTGTCGACCCCGAGGCGGCATTGCGGGCCGCCACCAACAAGTTCCGTCGGAGGTTCGAAGTCGTGGAACAACTCGCAGCGCAGCGTGGCATCGAGCTCGGCAACGCCGATCTGGCAGAACTCGACGCGCTCTGGGACGCCGTGAAGGCCGACGAGCCGAAAGAAGAAAAGGGCCGAGGGGCGGGCTAGATCGCTGCCAGCAACGACTCGCCGAACCGATGGCGAATGTCGTACCGCAACCGAGTGCCCTCTTCAATCGCCCGCCCCGCCTCGTTGGCGGCCAGCGCGCCAAGTGCCTGAATGAGTACCACGATCACCAAGTTGGCTCCGGTTCTTCCCCATCCGTGAATGTCGGTCGTTCGGTCGATGGTGGACAGCGCTCCCAACGATTCCAGCAGAGCCAGATACGCCGTGGCCAGCACGAACGCGAACCGAATGGATTGGCGCTTGGCTTCGGCGGCAGTAGCAATGCGTTCGAGTGCGAAGACCGGAATCAACAGAAACGCTGCCTGGAGGGCGATGCCGCCCGCCTTTGCAAGGTTGGTGTCGGCTTCGGCAACGATCTGATCGCCCACGACCCACACCATGCCGACGCCGATCAACAGACTGGCGGCGGCGACGAACGGGTTGAGTCCCTTGCCCGTCGCCCGGTTGAGGTTCAGTGTCGCAACGAAGATCCACGCCACAGCGAACGCCAGGGTGGCAAACGCAACGATTCGCTCGATCTCAGCGAGCAGCTCGAACAGGTCCCACAGCCGGTCGAGTTGAGAGGTGAGCAGCCCACCGCTCGATTCCTCCTGCTGCCAGGCCAACAGCATGGCGATGGCACCGCCAGCCGTCAGCAGGCAGAGCACTGAAAGCCCCATGGCGTAGATCACTCGCAGAATGCTGACGAAACCGAACGGTTCGAGCGGCGTGGCGTGCCGCAGTGTGGCGGGCCGCCCCAACCGCTCGCGAATGGATCGCGGCTCGAGCACGGGCTCGGTGGTGGTTGCCGCTTTGGTGCGTCGCTGTCCGGGTGTTTTGACCGCGTCCTCCGGACTGAGGATGACATCGGATCCAGAGCCCGAGCGCGAAGAATCGGTGATGTCCACGAGCATCCATCGTCGCAGACTCGCGGCGCCTTGAGTGGCATCTCCCGGTATCGAACGTCCAGTGGTCATCTATTGGCACGGCGAACTCCCGGCGCAGCGGTGACAACTTGTGAATCAACTCCGCCAGGTTCGCTACGGTGGCGGGCATATGAGTGACATTGTGCATGTGTTGGGCCGCGAGATTCTCGATTCGCGCGGCAACCCCACCGTCGAGGTGGAAGTAGTGCTCGACTCCGGCGCCATCGGCCGGGCCGCGGTTCCCAGTGGGGCGTCCACCGGTGAGCACGAGGCGGTGGAATTGCGCGACGGCGGCGATCGGTACCTCGGCAAAGGTGTGCAAAAGGCGGTCAACTTCGTCAACACCGAAATCGCCGATGTGCTCGACGGTCTCGACGCCGTCGACCAACGCGCCATCGACCGAGAACTGCTCGATCTCGACGGCACCGACAACAAAGCTCGCTTGGGCGCCAACGCCATGCTCGGCACGTCGATGGCAGTGGCCAAAGCGGCCGCCGCAGAACTCGGCTTGCCCCTCTACCGCTACGTCGGCGGAGCCAACGCGCACGTGCTACCTGTGCCGATGATGAACGTGCTCAACGGCGGCGTGCACGCCGACAACTCGGTCGACTTCCAAGAGTTCATGATCATGCCGGTCGGCGCGCCGTCGTTCCGTGAAGCGTTGCGTTGGGGAACCCAGACCTACCACGTGCTGAAGAAGATCATGCACGACAAGGGTCTCGCCACCGCCGTTGGCGACGAGGGCGGCTTCGCCCCGAACCTGGCCTCGAATGAAGACGCAATCATTCTGCTACTCGAAGCGGTGGAGGCCGCTGGTTTCGTGCCGGGTGAAGAGATCGCCATCGCGCTCGACCCTGCCGTGAGCGAACTGTACCGAGACGGCGCGTATCACCTCGATGGCGAGGGGCGCGTGCTCTCGTCGGCCGAACTCGCCGCCTACTGGACCCGCCTGGTCGACACGTACCCGATCGTGTCGATTGAAGACGGCATGCAAGAAGACGACTGGGACGGATGGGCGGCGCTCACCGCGGCCATTGGCGACCGGTGCCAGCTCGTCGGCGACGACCTGTTCGTCACCAACACTCGTCGCCTGCAAATGGGTATCGACCGCAAGACCGCCAACTCGATCCTCGTCAAGGTCAACCAGATCGGCACCCTGCACCGAAACGCTGGAAACAGTCGAACTTGCCACACGCCACAGCTACACAGCGGTCATGTCGCACCGCTCGGGCGAGACGGAAGATTCCACCATCGCCGACCTCGCCGTGGCAACCAACTGTGGCCAGATCAAGACCGGTGCTCCCGCTCGCTCCGACCGTATGGCGAAGTACAACCAGTTGCTCCGTATCGAATCGGAGTTGGGCGAGTCCGCCGAGTTCCGAGGCCGCAACGCCCTAGCCAACCCGAAGGGATAGTGCCAGGCACTATCCCTTCGGGTTACATGGCGTCGGCGCTGACCACGAAGGGATAGTGCCTGGCACTATCCCTTCGTCTGGCACACTTGTGGCGTGGCGAGCAGTTCCCGGTCAAACGTTCCCAAGCCGAGGCGGCGGTTTCGGTCGTCTGACAAGGGACGTTCACGGCTGGGCGACATCACTCGCCAGATCTCCCTCGATGGGGCCATCAGCGAAGAACGTCGCCTCAATCGAAGCCGCCGCGGCACGATTTTGCTCGGTATCGCTGCGTTCGCTGTGGCCGGCGCATTCGCTGCCGCCCTGTTCGGTATCCCCGTGCGCACCTATATCGGTCAAGACGAAACCATGGCGGAGCGCACCGACCAACTGACCAAACTCCAGGCAGTCAACGCAGATCTGGAAGCCGAGGTGGCGCGCCTTCGCACCGATGACGGCATTCGCGAGGCGGCCCGCGAGGAGTTGGGATACGTGGAAGCCGGCGAGCAGCGCTCGTCGATCGTCGACAACAACGTGGTTCCCACCGTGCTGCCCATCGGTTGGCCATATGACCTGGTCACCGGCATCGTCACCCTGCGGACCGTCGGTCCTGCGACCGTTCTCACTCCAGCGCCAGCAGCCGCAACCGTGCCGGCAATCGTGCCGACCTCCGTACCAGCGACGACCCCCGCGGCCGTACCCGCAGCTACACCAGCAACGGTGCCTGGGACCGCGCCTGCGACCGTGTCGACGGCGGGCGGCTGACCGTGCCGACGGCGGGCGACAGAACGCTGCTTCGCTCCGGCTGAACGCACAGCGAGTGGTTGAGTAGAGTCGGCCAGGTTCGCTCGTTCAACGATTGGGGTAGTTCGTGGCCGGAAGTGTGCTTGGAGAAAAGGTCCTTCGTAAGGAAGACCCACGGTTTTTGACAACGGGTGGTGTGTACATGGACGACTTCCGTGACCCACGCCTCGATGGTGCGACGTTCGTCGCCTTCGCCCGGTCACCAATGGCCCACGGAATGATCACTTCCATCGATGTCGAAGAGACCAAGTCGATGCCCGGTGTCTTGGGTGTGTTCACTGCCGCCGACCTTGGCCTGCAGCCGGTGCCATCGCCGTTCAACCCGAAAGCAGCGCGAACATTGCTCGCCTCAGATCGGGTGCGTTGGGTCGGCGAACCCGTCGTCGCCGTGGTCGCTGAAACGTACGAACAAGCGGTGGACGCGGCTGAGACGGTGTTCATCGACATCGACCCGTTGCCCGCCCTCATCGACATAGAAGAGGCCGCAGCCAGCGAACTGCACCTGTATCCCGATGCTGGCAGCAACATCATCTTCAGCTCGGAGGCATTCGGCGGGCCCCTCAATAGTGGCCCCGAGTTCTTCGCCGACTGCGAAGTCGTCATCACCGAAAAGTTGCTCAACCAACGCGTGGCCCCGTGTCCGCTCGAGCCCCGAGCCGGCGCTGCCGTGTGGCACGAAGGTCGGTTGTTGGTGTGGTTGTCCACCCAGCACGCCCAAGGTGCACTCGCCCCGGTGGCGAAAGCAGCCGGGGTGGAAACCTCTCAGGTGCGGATTCTCACCCCAGACGTCGGCGGCGGATTCGGCGCCAAGATCGGCGCACATTCCGAAGAACTGCTGCTCGGTGTGCTCGCCCGCGTGGTCGAACGCCCGGTGCGGTTCCGCGAAACCCGTAGCGAGTCGATGATGAACCTGGGGCACGGCCGCGCCCAGTTGCAGCAGATCACGGTCGGCGGCACGCGCGACGGCAACATCACCCACTACCGACTCGCCATGCATCAAGATTCGGGCGGCTGGGGCGAAATCGGCACCATCCTCGGTGCACTCTTCACTCGCGGCATGGCGGCTGCGGTGTACGACATTCCCAACATCGAAGCCCACTGCTACTCGGTCGTCACCAACACCAACCCCGTGGTCGCATACCGGGGTGCCGGGCGGCCCGAAGCCACCGCTGCTGCCGAGCGAGCGATGGATCTGTTTGCTCGCGAGATCGGCATGGACCCCGTAGAGATCCGCCGGAAGAACCTCATACCGAAGTTCGACACGCCGTACACCACGTCAGTCGGCCAGATCTACGACTGCGGCGACTACGAGGAAAGCCTGAACAAGGCGCTCGCCGCGGCGGACTACGACAGCTTGCGGGCCGAACAACAGCGCCGCATCGACGATGGCGACACCAACCTGCTGGGCATTGGTGTCAGCGTGTACGTCGAGGTCACCGGCGGCGTCGGCGCTCGTGCGGAACACGCCAAGATCGAGATGAACCCAGACGGCACCGGCACCATCTACACCGGCACGTCGCCCCATGGCCAAGGTCACGAGACGGTCTGGGCGTGCATCGCAAGCGCCCAAACCGGCATCGACATGAACGACTTCACACTCGTGTGGGGTGACACCGATCGAACACCGCACGGCGACGGCACCATGGGTTCGCGTTCGCTGCAGCAAGGCGGAGCCGCGGTGCTGGTTGCCGCACAAGGTCTCGCCGAGAAGGCCAAGGCCATCGCCGCCCGGTTGCTCGAAGCAGACGTGGCCGACGTGGTGCTCGACATCGCCACCGGTGCGTTTCACGTGGCCGGCGCGCCAGCCGTCGCCAAGACATGGGCGGAAGTGGCAGCTGCAGCCGACGGTGACGAGCTCACCGAAGAGCACATGTTCCAGGCCGACATGCCCACGTACCCGTTCGGTTCGCACGTCGCCGTGGTCGAGGTAGACCGAGACACCGGCAAGATCACCCACCTGCGTCACATCGCCTGCGACGACGCCGGCACCATCGTCAACCCCATGCTCATCAGCGGTCAGGTGCACGGCGGCGTGGCCCAGGGTTCCGCCCAGGCGCTGTGGGAGGAAGTGCGTTACGACTCCGACGGCAACCCCATCACGTCGAATCTGGCCGACTACGGCATGATCTCTATCGACCTGCTCCCGCAGGTCGAACGGATTCCCATGGAGACGCCGACGCCGGTGAACCCCATGGGCGCCAAAGGCATCGGCGAGTCGGGCACCATCGGCTCCACCCCGGCGGTTCACTCCGCTGTGCTCGACGCCATCGCGCACTTGGGCGTTCGCCACATCGATATGCCCTGCACCGCCGAAAAGGTGTGGCAGGCAATGTCGGCAGCCAACTGATTCGCACTCCCCCAGCGCATGACTGAGGTGCCGGCCGGCAGCTGGATCAACCGCGGCGACACCGAGATCTATCGCTGCCCGTGGCTCCAACTGGTCACCAGCGACGTGTTGCTACCGGACGGCAGCCGCATCGACCATCACGTCGTGCGCCTGCCGCGTCCGGCCGCGGGCACGATCATCGTTGCCGATGGTCAGGTGCTGCTGCTGTACCGACATCGGTTCATCACCGACACGTGGGGTTGGGAGATTCCTGCCGGCGCCGTCGACGAAGGCGAGACCATCGAACAGGCCGCCGTCCGAGAAGCGCTGGAAGAGACCGGCTGGCGGCCCCAGAAGGTCACACCCGTTTGCACGTTCTACCCCGCGAACGGCGTGCTCGATCAGTCGTTCAACATCTTCATCTCCCACGACGCACTGCACGAGGGTGAACCAACCGATACCAACGAAGCAACACTGGTCGGCTGGCACCCGATTGACGACGTTCGAACCATGCTGGCGGGCGGCGACATCACTGACGGGCTCAGTTTCGGCGGCCTCGCCTACGCGTTCGCAATGGGCACGCTCGGGTGACGAGCGCTAGCGTCACAACGTGCTCCGCATGAGCACGTTGACCACATGAAGCGCACCCACGTTCTCCTCGACCTCGATGGCACCATCTCGCACTCGGAGCCTGGCATTTTTCGGTCGCTGCAGTGGGCGTGCGAGCAAGAAGGATTTCCCACACCCACCGACGCGGAGGTGCGATCCGTCATCGGCCCGCCGTTGGAACTCGGCTTGCCCAGCATTGGCATCCCCGACGACGCCCTCGAACGAGTGATCAACACCTACCGCTATCGCTACCAGCGAATCGGGGCGTTCGAAAACACGCTGTACCAGGGTGTGATCGACATGCTCGACAGCCTCGCAGCGCTCGGTCTCTCGCTCTCGGTCGCCACCGCGAAGCCCGAGCAGACGGCACATCCAGTGCTCGACTACTTCGGCATCAGTCACCGGTTCGATGTGCGCGCCGGCGCCACACTCACCTCCGAGCGACGCACCAAAGCCCAGGTCATCGACTTCGCGCTGCTCGAACTCGACATTCACGGCGACCCCGACATGATCGACCACGTCATCATGATCGGCGACCGCGACCACGACGTGCTGGGGGCGATGCACCACAACATCACCTGCATCGGAGTCACCTGGGGGTACGGGTCCCCGGCTGAACTGATGTCAGCGGGGGCCGTTGCGCTCGCCGAATCACCAGCCGAAGTTGTCGAGTTGGTGCAACACGAATACGGTTTCAGGAACTGATGAGCGCGCAACCCAACCCCCCAGCCGTCGACGCGCTGCAAGCTCCGGCTCCTGTGGCACAGCGCCCGGGTGCGATCCGACCTCGATCGGTTCATGCTTCGGTTGCTCCGGCTGCCGGTCGAGGCACCTCAGGGCACCGCAGCCGATGCCCAGAAGGCGTTCCAGACGTCGTTGTTGGTGGCAACGGTTCGCTGCACGCTCATGTACATCGTGTTTCCGTTCGTGCTCCCTGCGGTGGGAGTGGCACGCGGCGTGGGCCCGGCCGTGGGCGTCGTCATCAGCATTGTTGCGATCACCGCGATCGTCATGTCGATTCGCAGGTTCTGGCGAGCCGACCACTCGAAGCGTTGGCACTACACCGTGCTCGGCAGCACGGTGATCTGCTTTCTGATCTACCTACTGATCACCGACATCATCGACCTATTGAACTGAACAGGTTCCAGCAGATGGCCGACCGCTTCGCCGAGCGCTCGGTCGCCGATGCCGAGGTTGCCGCGCTCGTGGGCGCAGCGGGGCTCGCAGGTGCGTTCATGTTGTCGGCCGACAGGATCGACAGCGGCCCGGTCATCTGTCCATTCCGCCTCGCCACAGGGCTCCCGTGCCCGGGGTGCGGGTTGACACGGTCATGGGTGTATCTCACTCACGGGCAGTTCACCGACTCGGTGATGGCGAACCCGTTCGGTGTCGTCTCGGCCGTGCTCGTGATCGCGCTGGTCGTCGCCGTCGCCATTGCTCGAGCACGACGCCACCAACCGCCTCGGCTCGACGCTGTCGTTCGTCGACCTTGGATGCTCGCCATTGCCGTTGTCTGGATCGCATTCGCAGCGGGACGACTTGTGTTCGCGATCGCCGCGTAACACGCTCGGCGGAGCACGCCCCGGAACGACCCAGCGCTAACCGACCGACTGCCCGGATGACGCGGCTTTCCAAAACGACCGGTACGTCGGGTATTCGATCTCGGGAGTCACCCAACCGCTGTTCACCAGCTCGTCGTGGAGCAGCGGAAGATTCCGAAACGGCACACCCATGTCGACGTGGTGAGCGAGGTGCCATCCGGTGTTGTACGGCACCATCCAGTACCTCGCGATGAGCGACTGCCTGATGACATGCGTGGTTTCGCGACGGTCTCGCGAACGAATCATGCCACCGTGTTCCGCGATGGCTCGAAGGCGGTTCGACACCTTCCACACCGTCATCCACGACGCGATCCACACGAAGTAAGCGAAGGGACGCATGAACGCGATCGAAGCCCCGAGCATCGCCACATGCACCGCCAGCATGACGAGTGCCTCGCTTCGGCGGGCGCGGATTGCTTGGCCCAGCGACTTGAGGTTCTTCCAGCCGCTCTGCCCGGTGGCGTCTCGTACCAACTTCCGGCGCCACGACGCAGCCGAGATGGGATAGCCCGCGTACAGCGCCGTGTCGGGTTCATCTGGGCCCATCTCGTCGCGATGGTGCGCGAAGTGCACACGCCGATAGACCAGAAATGCCTGGTAGGTGGGGTATGCCAGCAGGAAACGACCCACAGAGTCGTTCGCCCATCGTCTGGAGAACAACAGCCGATGCGCTGCCTCGTGCGCCAAGATGTTGAGGCACGCGTGGCCACGCGTCATCAAGACGAACGCCACGAGATACGACCACCAAGTGTTGAGCACTGCGGCAACAATGACGACGCCGAACGACTGTGCGAGGCACAGCATCACAGTGATGACGTTGCGACCGTTCGGAATTTGGCGGAGTTCATCACGAATCGCCCGCACCGGTACACCGCGATGGTTGAGGCGATCTGTGGGCAACACGTCGGGCAGACCGAGCGGCACCATGTTTGGTCGGAACGTGTCTCGGTTCGCGGTTCCTGTCAGAAGCGCCACCACCAGATGTTACAAGACTCGATCATGGTGGTCAAACGTCGTAAGACAGGGATCGAGCGCAACCGATAGCTTGGTGCCCATGAGCACCGCTCATCCCGAAGACCCGACGACGCAGGCCGATCCACACGAGGACGCATGCTCATGGTGTTGCGCTGACACGGCCGCTCAATGCCCGGTCGCTTGCGTTGTCGGTCCTCCTCGGCAGCCATCCGCCCGCGTTGCCGGCACGGGCCCTGGTGAGCCTGGCCGAACTGTTCGGCATCGCTCCGGGCACGATGCGTACCGCTCTGTCCCGCCTCGTTGCAAGCGGCGATGCAACCGTCAGCAACGGCCCGGGCCTCGGCTGGTACGAACTCACCGGCGACCTTCTCGACCGACAGCGTTCACAAGACGCTGCTCGACACGAGCCGCCGGCCGCATGGGATGGCACGTGGCACATGGTGGTCGCCGCCGACGATCAACGTGAGCTGGCCACCCGCCGCGGCTTCCGGTCCACCATGGCAAACCATCGTTTCGGTGAAGTTCGCCCAGACATTTGGATGCGGCCGGCGAACATTCCTGCGCCGGCACATCCCACCTGGATCGTGATCTCGGGCGAGCTGTCTGGCCGCGACCAACACCAGATCACCGCACGGCTCTGGAACCTCCCCGCCCTCGCTGCCCGCGCCGAAGCGCTCGTCACACAGCTCGAAACGCTGCACGAAGAACTCGACTGGGCCGACGCCAACTCCATTCCTCTCGCCTTCACCACATCCGCTGTCGTGGTTCGGTTCCTTCGAGGTGAACCCCAACTTCCCAGCGAGCTCAGACCACAAGGATGGCCTATGAGCCAACTACGACGGGCGTACGACGAGTTCGAGCGGGAACACGCGCGGTTGCTGCAAGCCTTCCTCAGGTCGGCAACGTCCAACCCGTAATCCATGTTCGCTTGCGCCCCGGCACGTACCCTGCGGTATGCGCTCGGAACTCAAGAACGCCGGTTACGAGATCTTCATCGGCACTTTGTCGATTCTGTCGCTCGTGAACATCGTGCTGATCTACGTCACCGAGGATCCGAACCTCGACACCGTGATCCTGGCGTTGAACGGCCTGCTCAGCGCAATCTTCCTCGGCGACTTCACCTACCGCCTGCTCACCGCACCGTCGAAGTCCACCTACTTCTTCAGAGAGTTCGGCTGGGCAGACCTGCTCGCCAGCCTTCCCTTCCCCCAGGCCAAGGTGCTGCGGGTGTTCCGCCTCCTGCGTGCGCTGCGACTGCTCCGCGCCTACGGCATCAAGAACATCGTGCGCAGTGTCGTCCGAGATCGAGCCGGGAGCGCTCTGCTCACGTTGCTGCTGATGGGGATCTTCGTGCTGGAGTTCGGCAGCCTCGGGATTCTGCGCATCGAGCAGTACGCACCTGACGCGAACATCACCTCTGCCTCCGACGCTCTGTGGTACGTCATCGTCACCATCTCGACCGTCGGCTACGGCGACCGATTCCCCGTGACGAACAACGGTCGGTTGCTGGGCACGCTGATCATCGTGATCGGTGTGGGCATCTTCGGCACGTTCACCGGGTATTTGGCGAACCTGTTCCTGGCCCCGTCGAAAAGCGACAGCTCAGGGGAGACGCCAGCTGGCGACGCACTAGAGAAGGTCACCCAGCTCAAGGCACGGATGGCCGAACAACAGGCAACCATCGACGAGATCGAAACTCTCCTTCGCACTCGCTCCTAGTGGCCCGCCGCGCCGATCGGAACCGAGCGCACACGCCGCGCGCACTTCCTTCGCCCTGTGTTCATCAAGCCGCAGATAGCCTCTCCGAACCGGTTGGACAACCGTTGCTGGTTCGGCGTGAACAGCTCCATCACGACATACACGATCACGGGGAGGACCCGATCCACATGAATACTCGCACATCCCGACTTACCAAAGCATTTGCTGTCATCGCTGCGCTCGGCTTCGTCGCTGCAGCTTGCGGCGACGACGAAGAGACCACGCCCACCACCGCGGCTGCCACCGAAGGCACCACCGAAGGCACGACGGCTGGCACCGACGCAGGCACCGAAGCTTCTGAGTTCGACCTTGGTGGCCGCGAGATCACCATCGCCGTCGAGAACGCCTACCTGCCGTTCAACTACATCGATGCCGAGACCGGCGAACCGGCGGGCTGGGACTATGAAGCACTTGCGGCGATCTGCGACATCTTGAACTGCGTTCCCGTGTACCAAACGTTCGCCTGGGAACCGATGATTCAGGCCGTCGCCGATGGCCAGTTCGACATGGCCGCCGACGGCATCACCATCAACGACGAACGCAAGGAAATCGTCGACTTCTCCGACGGCTACGTCGCCATCGAGCAGCGCATGCTCGTTGGCATCGACAGCGAGATCGAGACCCTCGAAGACGCCATCGCGGCCGACTGCAAGGTCACCAGCCAAACCGGCACGACCAACATCGATGTGGCTCGGGAAACGTTCGGCGAGGATCGAGTCGTTGCGCTCGAAGAGTTCGGTTTCGTGGTTCAATCGGTCATCTCGGGCGACAACTGCATCGCCATCATCGACGAGACCTCGGGCCAGGGATATGTCGGAGCAAACGCCGATGCCGTGAAGCTGGTCGGCGAGAGCCTGTCGAGCGACGAACTCGGCTTCATCTTCCCGAAAGGCAGCGACCTCGTCGCTCCGTTCAACTACGCACTCGCCCAAATGAAGGCCGACGGCTCACTCGACGCCATCTCGGCGAAGTTCTTCGGTGACGCCTTCAAGATCTCCTACGACGACATCGCCGACCCAACAGCAGTAGAAACCACCGTCGCAGGCTGACCCACCCGAACCCCGTAGGGATAGTGCCTGGCACTATCCCTACGGGGGGTCAGTGACTCAGGATCTTGTCGAAGAAGGCCTTGGTTCGTTCGTGTTGGGGTGAGTCGAACATTTGATCCGGAGGGCCGACCTCTACGAACTTCCCTTCGTCGATGAACACCACGCGGTCGGCCGCTCGACGTGCGAAGCCCATCTCGTGGGTCACGACGACCATGGTCATGCCCCCCTTGGCGAGCTCGAGCATGACGTCGAGTACTTCGCTCACCATTTCCGGGTCGAGCGCGCTCGTGGGCTCGTCGAACAGCATGACCTTCGGATCCATCGCGAGTGCGCGTGCGATCGCCACCCGCTGCTGTTGCCCACCAGAGAGTTGCTTCGGATATGAGCTGGCCTTTTCGGGAATGCCGACGCGTGTGAGTTGCCGCATCGCCTCGGCCCTCGCTTCCGCCTTCGTGCGGCCGCGCACCTTGCGTTGCGCCAGCACGATGTTGTCGAGCACGGTGAGGTGCGGGAACAGATTGAACTGCTGGAACACCATGCCGACCTCGGCGCGCACCTTGTCGATGTTGCAGCCCTTGGCAGTGAGTTCGACACCGTCGATCTCGATCGTTCCGTGCGTGGGCACTTCGAGCATGTTCAGACATCGCAGCACGGTCGACTTCCCGCTCCCCGATGGGCCCACGATCACCACCACTTCGGCAGGCTGTCACGTCGAAGTCGACACCGCGCACGGCATGAATGATTCTGCCCGAACGTCTTGTACAGGCCGCGGACCCGAATGATCGGCTCGTCCATCAACGTGCCCCCGCACGGCCGGCGGAAAGACGTCGCTCGAGGAACGCCAGCAACACCGACAACGCGACCGTGAGGGTGAGGTAGATCAGCGTCGTGACCAGGTAGGCATCCCGGAACTTGAACGTGCCCGCGGAGAACTGGCGAGCGTTCGCAGTGATCTCGATCACACCCACTGCCGACAGCAACGATGTGTCTTTCAGCACGGCGATGAAATCGTTCCCCAGGGGAGGCACCACGGCGCGCAGCGCCTGGGGCAGCACGACCGACCTGGTGGTTTGGCGGCGGCTGAGGCCGAGCGACCGACCCGCTTCTACCTGGCCACGATCGACCGACTCGATGCCAGCTCGGAAGATCTCTGCGATGTACCCCGCGTAAATCAACGACAATGCGATGATGGCACGCCAGTCGAACGACAGCCGATTGGGCTGACCGATCGCCTCGCTGATCTCCGGCACCACCACGAACGTGATGGTGAAGATGAGCACCAGCATGGGAATGCCACGAATGAATTCGACGTACGTGCGCGACAGGTTGCGCAAAATCACACTGCTCGAGGTGCGCATGAGCGCCAATACCAACCCACCGGAACAGGCGAAGAAGAACGACCAGAGTGTGGCCTGAATGGTCTTGCCAAGACCAGGGATGATTCGCTGGAAGGCGAGGTTGTAGCCCTCGTCGAAAATCACCAACCCGATCAAGACCGCGAAGATCATTCCCAGCAGCACGGCCCACCAGGGGAACGTCTCATACCAAGGCTCTGTGTCGCCACGCGTACGTGGATCAACCTCAGCACGTTCGATGCTGACACCCGTCGAGTTCATGATTTCCCTCCTGGAGGCTCAGCGGATAGGGGAGGCTCTGCCGAGCCTGTCTGCTGGGCACTCCCAATAGATACAGGGAGAATCCAGCGGAATGAAAAGGAGCGGAGCGACCTATCCGCTGGATCTCCTGACACGTTCGACATCAGACCACATGCCGACGCACTGTCGCGCGCTTGCAACCCAACCCGCGGGCCAGTAACGACAGGCTGACGGCATCGGCGCGGAGAGTCAGATACCTTTCCACCTTGCCACCCAGCTGAAGGACCGGCGCACGATGACGGAATCGACAACGGAATCGACAACGACCGACCAGACCGGGTCCACGTTCAACACGCTCAACATCGTTGGGGTGTCGCAAGCGTTCGGTGAACGCCGAGTGCTCGACAACTTGGGGTTCACGGTGCTGCCGGGACGAGTGACTGGTCTGCTCGGACCGAATGGTGCCGGCAAGACGACGCTGATGAGGGTGTTGTTCGGCGTGATCGAGCCCGACGCCGGCTACGTCACCTGGAATGGCCAGCCGGTCGATGCGACAGTGCGCCAGAACTGGGGCTACATGCCCCAGCAGCGTGGCCTGTACACCGAAATGCGGGCGCTCGACCACCTCGTCTGGCTCGCCCGCCTCCACGGCATCGCCAAGTCTGTGGCCAAACTGAACGCCGAACGTCTGCTCGCCGAGCTTGGGCTGGCCGATCGCGCCAACGACCGCATTCGTGACCTGTCGGGCGGCATGGCGCAGCGCGTGCAACTCGCCGCCGCGATGGTGCACGACCCCGAGTTCCTCGTGCTCGATGAACCCTTCTCTGGGCTCGACCCCACTGCAGTGCAATTCCTCTCGGGGGTCATCACCGAACACG
Source organism: uncultured Actinomycetota bacterium (assembly GCA_963738275.1). GTDB lineage: Bacteria > Actinomycetota > Acidimicrobiia > Acidimicrobiales > Ilumatobacteraceae > Ilumatobacter. Next base: position 12,796 of record CAVTVY010000008.1, on the reverse strand, counting down.
TGGCGGCCGGCAAATCACTGTTGTTCTCCAGCCACCAGCTCGACCTCGTCGAAGATCTGTGCGAGACGATCGTCATGATCGATCACGGCAAAGTGGTGATGGCCGGCGACCTCGCGGCGCTACGTACCGCCAGCGCCGAGCGCTACCTCCAGGTGGACGCAGTGCTCGCCGCCGACGACATCTTGCCCACCGATGGCGACATCGCCACCACAGCGGCCTCGGTCACCCGCGTTCGCCTCGCTCCGGGTACCGATGCGGGCGAGGTGCTCGACCGCATCCGCGCCCGCCATCAACTCAGCACGTTCGCAGTTGACCAACCACGCCTCTCGGAAATGTTCCTGGCGGCACTGTCGAGCGATCAGGGAGACATGCCGTGAACCGCATCACCTGGCTCGTCGCGATGCGCGAAGTCAGCGAGACGTTGCGCAAGAAGTCGTTCTGGATCAGCGCCGGAGCGCTTGTTGCTCGGCTCGCTCGCACTCGTGATCATTCCCGAGCTGATCGACGACAGCAACGACAAGGTCACCATCGCAACCACGGCCGATGTTCCTACCGAAGTAGTCAACCAAGTCGCCGAGATCGCAGCCACTCTCGACATCACGGTCACCGTCGATACGCAATCCAACGCAGCAAGCAGGCCAGACAACTCGTCGTCGATGGCGACGCCGACTATGGCCTCATCGAATCTGGCCTCATCGACTCTGGCCCCATCGCCACGTCGGGCGGGCAGCTGACGATCCTGCAACGCACAGAAGGTGCAAACGTGATCGTTCCGATCATCCAAGAGGTGCATGCGCCAACGTGTCAGCGGCCCAGATCTATGCGGAGGCAGGCGTCGACGAAGCGGTCGTCGCCAACATCGCCAACATCACCCCAACACCGGTGGAAATCGTCGACACCGAACGAGGCGGCCGTCAGGGTGCCGCATTCGGCCTCACCATCGTGATGTATCTCATGATCGTGCTGCTCTCGAACGTCATCGCCACATCGGTCGCCACCGAGAAGGCGAACCGGGTGTCTGAAGTGCTGCCTCGCTGTGGCGCCGACACGTTCGCTGCTGTTCGGCAAGGTGATCGGCATGGCTGCGCTTGGCACGGCGACGTTGCTGGTTGGAGCGCTGCCGATCGTCGTGCGCGTGCTGGTCGGCGGCGACATGCCAGACGGAATCGGTGTCACCCTCGCATCGAGCGGGCCTTGGTTCGTCGGCGGCATCATCATCTACCTGCTTGCTGCAGCAATGCTCGGATCTCTTGCCGACCGCACCGAAGAGGTTGGCGGTGCCGTGGCTCCCCTCACGCTGACGCTGGTAGCGATCTACCTCGTGTCGCTGTCGACACTCGAAACAACCGTCGGGGCCGTGCTCAGCATCATTCCCATCTCCTCGCCCATCGTCATGCCGGCGCGAATCGCCATCGGCGCTGCCACGCCCGCACAGATTGTCGTCTCGCTGGTACTCCTCGCCGTCGGCGTGGTCGCCGCAGCCAGATTGGCAAATTTGGTGTACGCACGGGCCCTCGTTCGCACGGGCAAACGGTTGCGTCTCATCGACGTGCTGCGTGCGCCCAAATAGCGAAACCGAAACGTGCGATTCCAAAGATGGGAGCGATTCCGAGGAGTTTTACAGAAAAGCGCGATGCCAACAGCGTTGCCAATACCGATCACCAGCGCCCGCTCGTTTGATCGTTCGTGAATGAGGCATGATGTTCGTGGCCGAGCTGGCTACGTACCGACCAAGGGGAAGACACAGTGGAGATCAGCGTTACTGTCAACGGTGTCACGCACACGAACGACGTCGAGCCGCGCACGCTGCTCGTCCAGTACATCCGTGAGACCGTTGGGCTCACCGGCACCAACGTCGGCTGCGACACGTCATCGTGCGGTGCGTGCTCGGTCCACCTGAACGGCGAGGCGGTCAAGAGTTGCACCGTGCTCGCCGTTCAAGCAGACGGGGCCGACATCACCACCATCGAAGGTTTGGCCGCGGCCGACGGCACATTGCACCCCATGCAGCAAGCGTTCATGGAGAACCATGGCCTGCAGTGCGGGTACTGCACTCCAGGCATGGTCATGGCTGCAACGAGCCTGCTGAAAGAGAACCCGAACCCGTCCGAGCGCGAAGTTCGCCTCGGGCTCGAAGGCAACCTGTGCCGTTGCACGGGCTATCACAACATCGTCCAATCGGTCCTTGCGGCCGCCGCAAAGTAGACCAGAGGCCAGTCATGATCCCTGCCAAGTTCGATTATGTCCGCGCCGGTTCGGCTGAAGAAGCCATCAGCCTCATTGGCGAACACGGCGACGAAGCCAAGTTTCTCGCCGGTGGCCACAGCTTGCTGCCGTTGATGAAGCTGCGGCTCGCCCAGCCCACGGTGCTCGTCGACATCGGTCGACTGACCGACCTTTCGTACATTCGCGACGCGGGCGACCACATCGCCATCGGCGCGCTCACCCGGCATATGGACGTCGAGACCAGTGAACTCCTCAAAGCTGAAGTGCCACTGCTGGCGCACGCCGCCGGCCACGTGGGCGACCCGCAGGTTCGCCATCGCGGCACCATCGGCGGCTCGATCGCCCATGCTGACTCGGCGTCCGACTTGCCAGCCACCACGCTGGCGCTCGGCGCAACCTACGTTGCCCAGGGCCCGAATGGCACTCGCGAAATCGCCGCAGCCGACTTCTATCACGGCTTCCTCACCTCTGCGCTCGAGGCCGACGAGATCCTCACCGAGATCCGCGTGCCGAAGATGGCTGGCGCCGGCTGGAGTTTCCAGAAGTTCAACCGTCGCGCCCAAGACTGGGCGATCGTAGGTGTTGCTGCATGGCACCGAGACGGGGCATCGGGCGTCGGTTTGGTCAACATGGGTTCGGTACCCGTGCTCGCCACCAGCGTGTCGGCCGCCCTCGCCGGTGGAGCCTCAGCCGCCGACGCAGCCGAGTTGGCAGCCGCCGAAGCCGAACCCGCAAGGCGACCTCAACGCCAGCGTCGAATACCGAACCCACCTCGCCAAAGTACTTGGTAAAGCGAGCCTTGACAGAGGCCGGCGCGTAACGCGACGTGCCAGGCACGTCTCGTTACGGGCACGTCTCGTCACGCCACAATCCGGAGAACCTCGCCAACGAGTTCACTGATCAGCGGATCCTCAGCAACTCGCTTGCGAGCTCGGTACACGGCCTGTCTGCGGGCGCTCGGAGACCGCGCCCGATCAGCCGATCGAGGTCGTCACGGAGCTCCGCTGGCCCGAGTTCAATCAGCGCCGCGGTGAGGGTTCGCCGAAGCCCCGCTCGGCTGGCCACGTCGATCTCGTCGGCCTGAGCCAACACCGTTTCGATTGCCCAGTCGACCCCGCTCGGTTGACCCGACGACATCGTGCCATTTACGAACTCGGCATAGCGCGTACGGTCATCGTGCATGTCGGTCAGCACGCCCGTTGTCAGCCAGGCTGGGCCTGCTCACGACCGGTGTAGCAACGAAAGCTGGACCATCTGTATCGGTCGAGTGCGACGACAGGCCGAATGTCCAACGGGTTGCGATGGATGTAGCGACCGGCCCGATCGACGTATTCGCTGGAATCGACATTGATCGAATGAAACCGACCGCGGAATATCGGACCATCTCTTCCTAGACGCGAATTTGAGATGACGGGTGTAGAGCGACCCGATTCTGTGCATGAAGTCTGACAAACCCCCACTTGGGCAGTGCAGGAGCAGATGAAAATGATTGGTCATTAGGCAGTACGCATGGATCTCAACGCCGTGCATTTCATTGCCCTCGGCCAACAAACGTTCAAACTGACGACCATCGATCGCGAGAAAGAAGACCTGCTGGCGAGCAGCACCTCGATTCATCACGTGGTGCCACCCAGACTCACTGCCCACTCGTCGTGCTCTGCCCATGGCTGAGTGTGGACAGGTGGGAAGCGAGAAGTAACGAGACGTGCCTGGCACGTTTCGTTAGAGAAGGTAACGAGACGTGCCTGGCACGTTTCGTTATGGCTACAGGAGGGCTTGGTAGGTGCCGCCGTCTACGTGGAGGCCGACGCCGGTGGTGAACTTGGCTTGTTGGCTGCAGAGGAAAGCCACGATGGCTCCGAAGTCGGCCGGGTCGCCGAGTGAGCCGATGCCAGCGCCGTCGCCGTACAGCTCGGTGATGCGGTCGGTGGCGTGCAGCCCAGGCTGAGCGCTGTTCACCGTGACCCCGTCGGCAAACACCTCACGAGCGAGCGTCTTCAGAAACCCGGTCGCCCCGGCCCGGGCGGTGTTCGACAGAATCAAGTTGGCGATCGGCTGACGCACCGACACCGAGGTGATCGCGACGACCCTCCCCCATCCTCGGGCTTGCATACCCGGCACGGCTGCCTTGCACATGGCCACGATTGACAGCAAGTTGAGATCGATCGCCGCCGAATACGCCGACAACGGTGTCGACTCGAAGTTGCCCGCAGGAGGCCCACCGGCGTTCGTCACCAGAATGTCGATGCGGCCCAACGCCACGGTTGCATGGGCAACGAACGCAGCGGCCCCCGCCGGCGTACTCACGTCAGCCACCAGCGGGATTGCGCCATGGCCGATTCGTGCCGCCGCATCTTCGATCCGCGCTTGGTCGCGTCCGCAGATGGCGACGCGCACGCCTTCGTTCGCCAACGCACGAGCAGACTCGAAACCGAGCCCCGCCGATGCCGCCGCAATCGCGGCTCGCTTGCCTTGAATCCCGAGTTCCATGACTGCCGACGGTAGCGTCGGCAACCGTGACCCCGGCAGACGTGAGCGCCGCCCTCAGCAAACATGGCTATCTCCCCGACGAGGGCCTCGCCACCGCGGTGTTCCTCGCGCTCGAACTGAAGCGGCCGTTGCTGCTGGAAGGCGAGGCCGGGGTAGGAAAGACCGAGCTGGCAAAGGTCATGGCCCGCGCCAGCGGCGGCGAACTCATTCGCCTCCAGTGCTACGAGGGGATCGACGCGGCGCAGGCCGTCTACGACTGGGACTATGCCCGCCAGTTGCTCCATCTCCGTGCCGCAGAGGCCACAGGCGAGGCCGCCAGCCGCACGTCTGACTCGTTGGAAGCCGACCTCTATCAAGAACGATTCCTCGTGAAGCGGGCGCTGCTTCGGGCAATCGCCCCCACCGAAGGGCCGCCTCCGGTGTTGCTCATCGACGAGATCGACCGAGCGGACGATGAGTTCGAGGCGTACCTCCTCGAGGTGTTGTCTGACTACCAGATCACCATTCCCGAACTTGGGGTCTTCAGGGCCGAGCGGCCGCCGATCGTGGTGCTCACCTCGAACCGCACCCGCGACGTGCACGATGCCCTCAAACGCCGGTGTCTCTACCACTGGGTCGATCATCCAAGTTTCGAGCGGGAAGTGGAAATTCTTCGGTTGCGCGTTCCTGCGTGCTCGGCCGAACTCGCTCGCGAGGTTGCAGCCGCGGTTGCGGGTATGCGCGACCTCAACCTGTACAAGCCGCCAGGGGTCGCTGAAACCATCGACTGGGCGAACGCCCTGGGCCGCCTCGGCGTGACCACGCTGAACGAGGCCAGCGTGGCCCACACGCTGGGCACCGTGTTGAAGTACCGGGAAGATCACCAACGTGTCGAACAGCACGGCCTTGGTGACCTGCTACAGACCGCCGTGAAGCAGGCGCTCGAACACAGTAAGGGCTAGCCATGACCGACTCCTCGCCTACCCGCGACGCCGGCGAGATCGCCGTTGCGTTCAGTCGGGTGTTGCGCGGAGCGGGGCTCAGCGTGCCCATCAGCAGCACGATTGCGTTCGGAGACGCACTCGCCGTACTCGGTTTGGACGAACGCGACAACGCCTATTGGGCGGGCCGGGCGACGCTCGTGCGGCGACCCGAAGACCACGAGGTGTACGACCGAGCGTTCACCGTGTTCTGGGAGCATGCCACCGGAACTTCCGACGACGAGCCGGCCGACGAACCGTTGACCATCACGCTCGCCGTCGACGACGGATCAGAGAACGACGACGCCGGCGATGGCCAGGCCAGCGACGACCCTGTGATCGAGCTGCGTTTCAGTGCCACCGAGGTACTGCGAAAGAAGGACTTCGCCGAATACGACGCCATCGAACTGGCGGAGGCACACCAGCTCATGTCGCGGCTGCGGCTGGTGGGTTCGCCCCGCCGTTCCCTGCGCTACACCCCGAGCAAATCGGCGACGAGTCGGCCGGATCTTCGCCGCACGGTCAGGGCCGCACTTCGAGCCGAAGGGGAACCGATTCGGCGGCACTATCTCAAACACAGCACACGGCCACGCCGACTGGTGCTTCTGCTCGACGTGAGCGGCTCGATGGAACCGTATGCGCGGGCTCTCCTTCGGTTCGTCCACGCTGCTGTTGTCGGCCGGCAGAAGGTGGAAGCGTTCGCTCTCGGCACCCGCCTCACACGTCTCACTCGCGAACTCTCCACCCGCGACCCAGATGAGGCCCTGCGCCGATCGGCGAGACGTATGGCCGACTACGGCGGAGGCACCCGGCTGGGCGATGGGCTCAAGGTGTTCAACGACGAGTGGGGTCAGCGCGGCATGGCGCGTGGCGCCATCGTCGTCATTTTGTCTGACGGCTGGGATCGTGGAGACCCGGCAGTGCTCGGCGAACAGATGGAGCGACTCCATCGTGTGGCCCACCAGGTGATTTGGGTCAACCCACTCAAAGTCACACCGGGCTACGCACCGCTCGCCCGAGGCATGGCCGCGGCACTTCCCCACATCGACGACTTCGTCGAAGGTCACTCGATCGACGCCATCGAGGAACTCGCACGCGTGATCAGTGGCTGACTCGACCGTTGCGGCGCACGATGGACGCGCCACACTTGCACTGTGAAGGATCTTCTGGACGACATCGACCGCTGGATGGCAGATGCCAAGCGCGTCGCAGTGGCACGCGTGGTCGACACCGACGGTTCCGGGCCGCGCGAACCCGGAGCTGCAATGGCGGTGAACGAAATCGGCGAGGTCATCGGCTCGGTGAGTGGCGGCTGCGTAGAAGGCGCTGTGGTGAGCGAAGCCCTCGCGATCCTCGCAGGAGAACGCGAAGCCGGTGTGATCACGTTCGGGTACAGCGACGACGAAGCATTCGCGGTAGGCCTCACCTGCGGCGGAACGATTCGTCTGTTCATCGAGGAGTTGAACTGGTGACGCTGTACCACGAACTTGCCGAGGCTCTGCGCGCGCAGGCACCCGTCGCGCTGGTGACGGTGATCGATGGTCCCGGCACCGGGCAAAAGCTGCTCGTTCGCACCGATCGTGAGCCGCAAGGCACACTCGGCCACGCCGAACTCGATCGAGTGGCGTATCGAGATGCGCTGGCAGAGCTCGAGGCCGGTCGCTCTGGTGTGCGCCACTACGGGCCACAGGGCGAAACAACACCAGAGGACCTCCTCGATACACCGGTGATTCGAGTGTTCGTCGAGTCGTGGGCGCCACCGCCTCAGATGTGGATCTTTGGCGCCGTCGACTTCACCGCAGCGCTGGCGAAAGTTGCCAAGGTGCTGGGCTACCGCGTGACGGTGTGCGACGCCCGAGAGATCTTTGCCACAAAGCGTCGATTTCCCATGGCCGATGAAGTGCGTGTCACTTGGCCAACTCCGATGTTCGACTCGCGTGGCGCGGAACTCGGGCAGCGCGACGCCGTCTGCATCCTCACCCACGACCCGAAGTTTGACGTTCCAGCGGTGCTGGGCGCACTCTCCACACGGGTCGGCTACATCGGCGTGATGGGCAGCCGCACCACCCACGAGCGCCGCCTCGTACGGTTGGCGGAAGCGGGTCTCGTCGACCCTGCAAGAATTGGCAGGTTGATGTCACCGATCGGGCTCGACATCGGTGCACGCACACCGGAGGAAACGGCGATTTCGATCTGTGCCGAAATCATCGCACGCCGCACCGGCCGAGAAGCTCCGTCGCTACGCGACGGAGCCGGGCCGATTCACCAGTAAGAAGCCGAAGTCTCAGCGAGCGGCGAGCGTGGCGGAGCCCGGCGGGCGAGTAGTTCCCGCTGGCCCTGGCGGCAGGCCAACCGTGCCCCCGAGGCGAAACACCTCAGGTGGAACGATGTCGGCGAACCGATGCGACCGACTGGGCAACATGGTGACTTCGACATTGCGCCCGCTCTCGCGAGAGTGAACGTATATCTCGCCGCCGAGATAGATGCCCACGTGGCCGGGGTAGTACACCAAGTCGCCGGCTTCGGCCTCGTCGGCGGAACGCTCGTCGGCCGCCCGAAACTGATCGCCGCTGCTGCGCGGGATATCGAAGCCCGCTTCAGCGAACGCGAACGTGGTGAGACCAGAACAGTCGAAACCCTCGCCTTCACGCGATTGCATGCTGCGGTACGGCACCCCGAGTTGCGTCATGGCGGCGAGGATGATCCGCTGTTTGGTGGCCGTCGTAGACGAGAACTGCGCACGCACTACCGACGGCACGAGGCCCAGGTCTTGCGCGGTCATGGTGGCAACCACGTCGCGATCGCGTTCGAATCGCTCGAAGTCGGTGGCTTTGCCTGTTGCGGTCCAGTCATCAAATGAATCGACCGCACGAACAGCTTCGGCAGCGATGGCTTCAGAGTCTGTGTACGGCGTGCTTCCGGCAGTTGCCGACGGCGCCACGAGAAGCGTCGCTCCAAGGGCAGCAGCGGCCATCACAACTGCGCGTCGCGCCATGTGACGACCCGTGCGGGTACTGCTGCGTTTCAGAAGTTTGGTATCAGTCATCCAGCTCTCTCCGGTCATTCAAGCCCATCGATTGCGACAAGCTATCGTCACACGACCGTAATAAACGACACGCAACTGATTTCTTTTCGACGCGAATTCGTCACATCTGAAGCCTGATGTTCATGAAGCGACGGTGGGCTCCGTTCGCAACGCTGCCCGGCTGACATACTCCCGTCATGGATGACAGTGCGGGGTTGCAGCCGTAATGGACGACATCGACCACGATCACGTCCACGATCACGTCCACGATCACGTGCACGATCACCTTCACGAGAACGCGCTGGAAGCAGAGCTGGATGACGACTTGTTGGACGAGGCCTTACTCGAAGATGCCCGTCTCGCAGAGCCCGCCGACTCGAACCTCCGCACGCTCGTCGTCGTACTTGCAGCAGGCGCTGGCAATCGCTACACGGGCGACACGCACAAGCTGGAGGCGACGATCGGAGACCGCACCGTGGCCGAACACGCGATCGTCGCTGCCGTCGCCAGCGGTGTTGGCGATGTCATCGTGATCACCGGCGCGTCACAACCAAGCCCGGCAACGATGAGCGCTCTTGCACAAGCTGCGAGCGGGTCGGCGAACACCACCGCAGCAGTCGACACCGCAGAAGTCGACACCGCAGCAGTCGACACGTCGAGCACCCGCTTACAGCCGGCTGATGACGGCCGGCAGAACACCGGACTGGAAGTTGCTGCAACAGAGACTGCTGCCGAGACGGTGCAGTTCATTCACAACGACGAGTGGGCAGACGGGCAGGCGACCTCGCTGCAAGTTGCGCTCGGCGAAGCGGGTCGAGTTGGCGTGGATGCGGTGGTCGTCGGCCTCGCCGATCAACCCGGCGTCACCCCGGAAGCGTGGCGGCGCGTTGCCGCATCGCAGTCGCCCATCGCCGTCGCAACGTACGACGGCGTCCGCGGCAACCCGGTCCGACTGCACCAGTCGATCTGGCACTTGCTCCCAACCACCGGCGACGAAGGAGCCCGTTCATTGATGCGGCTTCATCCTGAGCTCGTGGAGCAGATACCCTGCCCGGGGTCGGCCCACGACATCGATACCCGAGAGGACCTCCAGTTATGGCAGAGCAGATCGTCAACGAGTTCACCGTAAACCGGCCCATTGATGAGGCGTGGCCGATCATCTGTGATCTCGAGCGCATCGCGCCTTGCCTTCCCGGCGCCCAACTCGAAGAGATCGAGGGCGACATCTACCGGGGCCGGGTCAAGGTCAAGCTGGGGGCGATCACCGCCCAGTTCGTCGGCGAGGCCCATTTCGTCGAGCGCGACGACACGGCCCACACCGCCAAGTTGAAAGGCAAGGGACGCGACACCGGTGGTCGCGGCAACGCCGAGGCCGACATCAGCGCCCAAGCCGAAGCACTCTCCCCCACCAGCACCCGGTGCCTCGTGGTGGCCGACCTGCACATCACCGGCAAGGTCGCCCAGTTCGGCCGCGGCATCATGGGCGACGTGAGCAAGAAGTTGATCGATCAGTTCTCTGCCAACCTCAACACCATGCTCGACGAGTCGGGGCCCGATCAGTCGGCCACCGGAGCGACCGCTGACACAGCAGAAGTCGTCACAGCAGAAGTCGGCGCAGCAGAGCGCCGCGGAGCAGTCACCGCAAATGCCGCCCCGTCGGCTGAGCCCGCCGCAACAACACCGGGCACGCCAGAATCCGCCGCACCGACAATTCGCAAGATCGAGGGCCCGGCGGCAGAGCCGATCGACATGGCTGGCATGGCCGGCCCAGCGCTGCTGAAGCGCATCGGCCCGGCCGTGGCCGTGGTGTTGTTGCTGTTGTTGCTGCTGCGCCGCAGGAAGTGACCTGAACTGCGTGGCCGCAGGACCTGACGCCGATCGAGTCCGCGAACTGTTCGGGACGCGAGCCTCAAGGGGGCTACGAGATCGTGGTCCGCGACGGCAACGGTGATCCGGTCGTACTGAAGAACTCGCCCTTTCTCGACGATGGCACCCCAATGCCCACGCGATATTGGCTGATCAGCCCAGAGGAGATCCGGCGGGTCGGTCAGCTGGAAGCGGCCGGCGGGGTCAACGCCGCAGAGGCAGCCATCGACCCACTCCTCATTGCCGAGGCGCACGCGCGGTACGCCGCAGAACGCGACGCCGACATACCCTCAGATCATCCCGGCCCGCGCCCGTTCGGTGGTGTCGCCGGCACCCGCGTCGGCGTGAAGTGTCTGCATGCGCACTGGGCTTGGCACCTCGCCGGCGGCGACGACCCCGTCGGCCGCTGGATCGAGACGCAGCTCGGAACGGCCAACCGCACCAGTTCCGCCAGATCCTGTCCCGACGACGGCGCTACAGTTCGATCGATGTCGGCGATCGCATCGATTGGCGCTTGCTAGTTGTGGCCGACAACACGACGTCTGTGCAGGTGCCAACGGGCGCAACGGCAACGATTCCATGGGGGCCACACAACCTCGCCGAGCACTGGCTGTCTGTCTCAGACCCACCGCGCCCTGAAGACCTCACCAACGCGCTCGGCGCCGTCGATGACTACCTCAACGACGTCGAGCGTGACCACCCATCGTTCCGAACGACCCAGTCGGTCACACTCCGCGGCGCCGCGATCGTCGCGCTCGCTCAACTCGAAGTCGGCTCAGCATGCCCCCCTCTGCAAGTGACGCTCGACCGGGCCGCTGCTGAGGAAGTGTTCCGAATGGTCGCCACGGAATCCAGCGCTCAACGCGTCCACAACCCTGGGCTACCGTCTGATGCCGTGGAAACCATCGTGGCGACGTGCGTGATCGTGCATCGCTCTGATGCGGCGCCTCAAGCTCGACACCGTCACGCTCGACACCGTCACGCTCAATACCGTCATGCCAGATGAGGACGTCGCGCGCTAGTGGTTCGGCACCCAGCATCGATGCTCCGACGCCAACCTCAGCCACGCCTCCGCGGGGCACGGGTGGTGCTTCGACCCCTCGTGGCATCTGACTTTCCTGCCTGGCGAGAAGTCCGCGTGCGCAATGAATCCTGGCTGCTTCCTTGGGAGCCGCAACGCCACCCTTCGCTGCCAGACCCCACACGCGATCGCCACGCTTTCGAGGCTCGATGCTCGGCTCGTGAACGCGAACGCAACACCGATCACGCGTACCCGTTCGGCGTGTTCGTGGACGACGCTCTTGCCGGCGAAGTGAACCTCAACAACGTCACCCGCGGCGCCTTGCAGTCGGCAACGATTGGGTACTGGGTCGACCAGCGACTTGCCGGCAATGGTTACGTTGCCGAAGCGGTCGTGGTGGTGATGAAGTACGCCTTCGAGCAGGCGCAATTACACCGACTCGAAATCTGCATCGTGCCGCGCAACACCCGAAGCCGACGGGTGATGGAAAAGCTCGAGGTCCGCGAAGAAGGTATCGCCGAGCGGTATCTCGAAATCGCCGGAACGTGGGAAGACCACATTCGTTATGGCATGACGGTCGAAGAGTGGATCGTCCGCCAAGCAGCGCTCAGCGCAACCTGGTCTGACGACTCGGACCTGACCGTAACGTTCTACTCTCCGGCTAGGCGGAACGCTTCAGCTCGGGCTTGGCGCACATTGGTGCGACGCTTCCACATCTTGGTCTTCCAGTGGCGAGCACCCTTGGTGCTCTTTGCCACCTTCTGCTTGGCCACTTCGGCATCGTGATGATGAATCGGCTTCCAGGCTCGGCCAGGCTCGTGCAGGTCTTCGGGTTCATACCCGGAGCTGACGGTCTGTGCGACCTGGCTGAGCTCTACATGGATTCGGTGCCGCTCGCCGTGGGCGTGGGCACGCAATTCCTGCTTGGGCGGCAATGGCACCTCAGTGGTGCGATGGCGCTGGCTCATTGGGCAACCTCCTTGTGGCTGTTCTTAGCCTTCGGCTGTTCCTGAACAACGGCGTGGTAGCTCTCCGTTGGCTCACAATAGCTCACCTTTCACCGGTCGTTTGCACCATGTTCGGTGACATTTCTGCGCGATTTCGCGCACGCGGAGTGAACACGAGCGCCCTATTTGCTCGTGATCTTCTTCTGCAGAGCGGTGATGCGTTCTTCGAACCATGGTTGCTGCACCGTCCACAACTGCGGGT
>CAVTVY010000007.1:0-75200 GCA_963738275.1 uncultured Actinomycetota bacterium | reverse complement strand
TTGCGCGACGGGAACACCACCGTCGTCGCGCTCGACCACGCTAGCCGCCGAGCAAACCGCGGTGACGCGCGCAGACACCTTGTTCGACTCGTACAAGGTTGCAGGCGAAGTCGTCAACGTGATCATCGACGCGGACAACAATGTCACCGTCTCGGTGCGACTCGATGGCCCAGCAGGCCGCATGGTCACCGGTGTTGGAACAGCCCATCCAGAGTCGCGATGAACTTTCGTCTGCGCGTTCCGATCCGCTGCCAAAGTTGGCCCACACCTCCGCGTGAGCCGTCGAGTCGACCGGCAGACCCTTCGATCAACGGAAGGAGCGGACAGGTCGCGTCGCTCCTTGGCATTCAACCTCAGCGCAATCAATCTCGGCAAGGAGTAGCTCCATGAGGGTTACAGCGTTCGTGCGGTCACTCGTTTTGTTGGTGGTGTTGGTCGTTGCCGTGCCGTGGGGGCTTATCTAAGCAGCGTCGCAGAGATTCGGTGGTCCGGCGCCATGGTTCGGGGTGCCTGCGCCAGCGGAATGGGATTGGGTTCGTATCCAGTCAGCGCTCACCGAACGGCTGACCGAGGCCACCATCGCCGACATCGTGATCCGAGTGTCGCTCATCGTTTCTTGGATTGCGTTCGCCACCTTCGTTGCCACGGTGTTCGCCGAGTTGGGGCACATGGCCCGTCATCAGGGATTGCCAATGCCAGACATCCGAGGCTTCGCGATCCCGCAGCAATTCGCACGGTTTATTGCCGCCGGGCTATTGGTCGTCGTGCCGCTGGTCGGCTCCGCGTCGCGAGCGACGGCAAGTGATACGACCATGTTGGTCCCAGCTGCGTGGCAGACCACTTCGGCGGTGGTCATGTCATCGGCGCCGACATCGACATCGACCACCCTGTGTCGTCGCCGCTGCCCCAGCGAGTCGACGCTGCGGATCGTGTGGCCCGGGCCGTAGCCGGGCACCAACTTGGCCGGTCTGACTCGCCGTCACAGTCGGCGGTCACGTCGGCGGAATATGTCGTGAAGCCAGGCGACAGTATCTATCTCATTGCGAGCCGACTTGTTGGCCCGCAGGTCAGCCGAGGTCGCCGATACTGCCGACAAGATCCTTGACCTCAATCTCGGTCGCACCATGCCCGATGGGCAACAGTTCAGCAATGCCGCCTACATCGATGTGGGTTGGACATTGCTGTTGCCCCAGCCGGTGGGGACGATTGGGTTCGCAGAGATTGCAGAGACCCTGAGTCGGTGCAGGGCGGTCTCAGATCCGCACAGACATGTGGTGCTCGAGAACGAGTCGCTCTGGACGATCGCTGAAGACGAACTCGGCGACGGGCATCGCTGGGACGAGGTGTTCGCAGCCAACGAAGGCCGAACATTCGATGATGGACGATCGCTCACCGACGCAGCGACTCATCCAACCCGGTTGGGACCTCGCTCTACCCAGCTCCGAGTTACGACCTGAAGATCCGCCCGCACCGGGGGCACCCGAGTTCGGCTCGGCCGAGCTATCGCCCGCCGATGCTCCGGTCGCGGAGGTTGCCGGGTCCGCACGAACTTGCCCGGCCGTAAGTGATGCCGGTAGCGGACGCGCCGACTGAACCGGCCGCGCTGGAGGCCCCCGTCGCAGAGGTTCCGGTGGCGGAACTTGCCGGGTGCCGACGGATCCGCAGCCGCACTCTCGGTAGCTGCCGATCAGGCGAATGTCTCCGAAGTCGTGCTCGACCCGGCTCTTTGCCTTCGCCGCCCAGGGCGCAACCAGCCGACTCCTTGTCGAGCTCGACAAGCGACTTGTCCGCGTCGGTGGCAGCCCAACCAAGCGGCCCAACAGTGAACTCCTGGCAAGCGGGAACCATTGCAGGCTGCGGCCGCGTCGGCGACGGACCCCGGTGCGGACAGTCGCTCGTGACATCGCTCGTGACATCGATGATGCCGATGATCTGCGGCAGGAATCTTCGGTGCAACTTCTCACCCTTGAACGGGCAGCAATGTTGGCTGGCGGCGCGCTTCTGTTGCTGGCGGCGCGCCGACGTCAACAGTTGCGTGCAGCGCGGCCACGTGCACGGGTACCCGGCCCGGCACCGGCCGCCGCGATAGCCGAACGCCAACTTCGAGCGATTGGTGGCGGTGAGCGATTTCGCTCGGGTCGACCTCGCCGTTCGCGCCGCCGCACCGGCCCTCGCGGCGCGTGGCGCTCGAGTCTCGGCCTTGCTCGTCGCTCCTGACGGTGCGATCGAGCTGTGGGCCACCGGCCCCGCAAGCCTGTCGGCACCGTGGCGTGGCATTGGCGATCGGTGGTCGTTGCCTGGCGCATGTTCCGTTGGAGGCGTTGGCCCCCGAGGCGCGTCGGGTCGTCGCACCGTCACCGACGCTTGTTCAGCTCGGGGTGCAACGCGCAATCTGGTCGCGACGGTGAACGTGATGTGTACGTCGACTTGGAAGCGATCGGGGCGATCGAGGTCGGCGGGTCTGGCGCGCAAGCCGACTCGATCGTGGCGGCGATTGCTTCCACTCTGGCCAGTTCGGTGCTGGCCGAAGTCACCACGTTGGTCGGGTTCGGGGTTCCTGACGAGGCGTTTCTCGGACATCGATTGCATGTTGGCGCGCAAGATGTTGCCTCCGCCTTCGCTGCTGCGACGAACGCGATCGGTGTGACGGCCCAGCAAGAGCGGTCCACGTTCGAGTTGCGCGTGCACGCCACTGGCGGCGACACATGGGAGCCTGCGGTCGTACTGATTGGGGCTTCGGCAGGCGACATTCCAGCCCCGCCACGTGGAACTGGGATGGCGTTGGTCTCCGGGTCCACGATCGTTGGGCCGTCGAGTCGCCTCGCGCCCGACGGCGATGCCTGGGTGCTCCGGCCGCTCGGGCTGAGATTCGTGCCGATCGGGCTGACCGACACAGATCTCGCGTCGCTCGCGTCGCTCGTCGAGCCCGTCGAGTTGGAAGAGTTGGAAGAGTTCGAGCCGGGGTTGTCGGGCGCGTTGAGTGACAACACGATCCTGGGTCGCTACGACAGCTCGGGTTGGAGCAACGGCCTCGAATCGTTGAACGGTTCGCTGAAAGTTCGTTGAATGGGTCATTGGATGGCGGGCCCCACGTCGACTGACGGTGCGATGCCGACGGTGCGATGACTGACGGTGCGGACTGACTGCTGGTGACGATAGCTGCGACGGTGGTTCCGATGATCTGACGGTCTTGGTTCCCCGTTCGAGCAGTCAGACACGTTTCCTCCGGAACGAGGGACGACGACCTGTCTCGTCGAGGCACCGACCGACGGGGCGCTGGCTCCTGCCGTGCTCGTTCGTCTCATCGGCCCGGTCACCGTCGAATCCGATGGCGGAGAGACGGTCGACTTCGAACGGTCGAAGACCAAAGAGCTGCTGGCGTGGATGGTGACGCATCGCGAACGATCCACTCGGTCGTTGGCACGCACCGCCTTGTGGGAGCTCGATGTTCGCGACGCCACGTTCGCCAACGTCGTATCCGAAGCGCGTCGGGCGCTCGCCAGGTTGGTTGAACCTCCCGCGGGTGAGGAGTGGGTGGGGCGCACCCTGACAGAAGCGTTGCAGTTGCATATTCGAGTTCGTTCCGACGCCGACGTGTTGTCGGAAGCGCTCCGCACGGCGCGAGTTCAGCCCCCGTCGCAAGCGATCGCCACGCTCACGCCTGCGGTGGAACTGATTCGGGGAATGCCGTTCGAGGGGTCGTCGTACCTGTGGCCCGACCCGGAAGGGATTGCGTCGAATCTGGTGTTGCTGGCCACCACTGCAGCTGCCGAACTGGCTGCCCATTGCCTGTCGGTCGGCGACGTGGAGGGAGTCTTTGCGGCAACGTCGCGCGGGCTGTCGGTGCTTTCCGGGCACGAGGAACTGATCGGTTTGCGAATGCGCGCGCACGGCGATGCGGGAGACCTGGCGGGTGTGCGACTGGAGTGGGAGAGCTACTCACGGGCCCTGCTGGCCGACCCGTGGAGCGACGGAGAGCCATCGCCAAAGCTCGTCTCACTCCGCACAGAACTGCTGAGCGGCGCAGCGAGGAGGTGACGAACGGTCAGATCAGCTTCTCACGCTGAATGAGTCTGACATCCCAGCCGACGCGTCGGGGTACTTCCTGGCGTAACGGGTCTCGGGACTACGACGAGCGGTCGTGCAGCACCGACCATTGACTTCTTACGTCTGGTACTGCACGGCGGCTCGTTGCGCGACGTAGCCGGTGATCACTTCGTCGATCAGCTGCACGTGGTCGGGGTGAACCCGGTACGTGCGGAAGTCGTCGACGTTGTCGAAGTCGGCGACGATCACATAATCGAACGTTCCCTCAGTAGCCGCCAGGTCTGCGCCGTGCGAATAGGCACGGATCTCCTTCACCAGAACCGGCATCGTGTTCAACCGATCGTGGACCTTGGCAACATGGCCGGCTTCGACGCCGTCGACCCACTTGAACATCACAACATGACGAAAAGGCATGAAGCCATTCCACCACGCAGAGCCTGATAGTGCCAGCTTGGATTCCAGCGGTCAGTGCAACACGAGTTGATCGAAGACTTCTAATGGTGTCAGGAATCCGTGGCGTGCACGTCGTCGGTGTTGAGTTTGTGAGCGATTGCGTCGAGGTCGGTCTGGGTGAACTCGACAAGTCGGCGCCGCGTGGCAGGTATTGGCGCAGCAGCCCGTTGATGTTCTCGTTGCTGCCCGCGTTGCCAGGGTGAGCGTGGGTCACAGAAGTACACCTTGATCCCGGTCACGATCGTGAACTTGGCATGGTCAGCCATCTCGGTGCCCCGATCCCAGGTCACCGAGCCCCAGCAACGCTGGCAGTGTTTGGATACGTTCCTGCAACCGGTCTGCGATCGTGGGTGCTTGCTTGTTATCGAGTTGGCCCAGCATCAACAGCCCGGTGGTGCGCTCAACCAACGTCACGACATAAGAGCTGCCGTTGCGGCCCATGATGAGATCACCTTCCCAATGACCAGGCACGAGTCGATCGTTGACTTCTTCGGGTCGTTCCGCGATCGACACCGGTTCGGGATCGAGGTACTGCTCTGTTCCGGGCCGTCACCACGTGCGGTCGGCGAGCTCCACGTCGGGTCCGCAGATGAGCTGCTAGTTCCTTGCGGAGCCCGCCACGCCCATACACATACAACCCTTGATAGATCGTTTCTGCGGCCACTCGCATCGTCTCGTCGTCTGGGAACTCCTCACGCAGCCTCGCACTGATCTGACACGGCGACCACTGCTCGTTCTCCAACCAATCCTCCACTACCCCCGCCAGCACCGGGTTCCGTTCGAACACCGTTGGCCGCGGCCGCCGAGCACGCACACACGTATCTGCCTGAGCCCGATACGCCCGATAATCCTCCCGGCCACCGTTACGGTTGATCTCGCGAGTCACCGTCGACACCGATCGACCCAGCTCGCTAGCGATCGAGCGTGCCGAACGCCCCACTGCCAACCCACGCGAGATCACCTCCCGATCAGCCAAACCCAACCGGGCACCCGAACATACATACACATCAGCCACGACCCTAGGCTCACAGCAGATCCGATGAACCGTCACGATCGACATCGAAAAATCCGCAGCCACCTCCCGAGCCAGCCGACCATCCAACCGACCCAACAACACCAAACGCCGAACCCCATCAGGAAACCGTCAACAGCCATACCAATACACCTCACAAAGTCAGGTGTTGCACTGACCGCTGGTCAACAAGCAGGCACTATCTCTGCCCTTGTTGTTAGTGGTATTGGTCGAGGATGGTGTTCTCGGTGATGCGGTCGATCGTTGCTTTGATGTTCTTCGCAGTATCTGGGTCGACACCATCGATGGCCACCAGATCGTCGACGCTCACTCGTTGCAGCCGTGACAACCCATCGAAGTTGTTCGCGATCTTCACGGCAAGGTCTGGTGACAGCGAGTCGACCCGACGAAGCAGGCGAATTCCTCTCGGCGCTATCTCGTCTTTGAGCGAAAGGTCACCGAGGTGCAACGACTTCAGCGCAATCTTGGCGCTCAGCACGTCGTCGTCGCTGAGGCGCTCCATCTCGGCAAGCGTGTCTTCGACATTGCGATGCGGCGGCAGATAGTCGGCGACCACCAGGTCGAGTTGGTCGTCGATCTCGTTGTAGATCTCGTCGATCTGCAAACGCAACAACCGGGCGTCGATGCCGAGTTCGATGATCATCGTCTCGATCTCGTCACCGATGCGACGGACCATTTCGCCGCGCTGCAGCGCCGACACCACGTCGCGCACGCGTGACCACATCTTCGAGTTCGAGCGCGGTGAGTACAGCGATGGAATCGTCGAGGCGCGTCTTGTATCGCTCGAGGGTCTGCAGCGCCTGCGTTGCTCGGTCGGCGAGTCGACCCACTTCTTGCAGCTGGCGCTTGGTGCCGCCGGCGTAGACGTTGATGACACCCATTTCCTCGGATGCGGAGATGACCGGGATGTCGATGGAACGCGCCACGCGCTCGGCGGTGCGGTGCCGGGTGCCGGTCTCGCTGGTGGGCACCGTGGGGTCGGGCACGAGGTGGACGTTGGCCCGGGCGATGCGGCTGCCATCGGTGGAGATGATGATCGCACCATCCATCTTCGCCAGTTCAGACAGGCGCTGAGGGCTGTACGGAGCGTCGACGAGAAAGCCGCCCGAGCAGATGGCGAGTACTTCCGGCTCGTCTGACAACACCAGCAGAGCCCCGGCTTTGGCCCGAATGATGCGGTCGATGCCGTCACGGAGCGGTGTGCCAGGAGCAACCCGAGCGAGCGCCATGCGCATCGGCTCGTTGGCAACTCCATGGCGCATTGACATGCGGCAAGTGTAGTTGTGCATGCAGCCCGCCGGGGGTTTGGCGTTGCAAGTACATTCGAGCGAAACGTGATGTTTCCCCAGCGGTCATGATCGGGTCTATTCGGGCCGCTCGCTAGGGCGCTGGGCGGTTGAGGCCGGCGGCGGCGAGTGCTTCGGGCAGGGTGGCAACGCGGAGGAGTTGTAGGCCGCTATTGGGAAGGTCGGGAGCGTGCCTCGGCAGGATCACTCGATGGAAACCGAGGCGTGCAGCCTCGCTGAGTCTGCGTTGCGAGTGTGCGACCTGGCGAACCTCACCGCCGAGACCGACTTCTCCGAACGCCACGAGATCGGCTGGCAGGGGCCGGTTACTGACCGCACTCGCGATCGCGAGACAGAGCGCCACGTCGAGCCCGGGCTCGACGAGTCGCACGCCCCCGACTGTGGAGGCGTACACATCGTGTTGGTGCACACCAACGCCCGCGCGCTGGTGCAGCACCGCGAGCAACATGGCAAGGCGACTGTTGTCGATGCCTTGGGTGGTGCGCCTGCCTGGCACATTGGGTGGCGCCGGTGTGGTGAGCGCCTGCACTTCGATGACGAGTGGCCGTTGCCCTTCGATGGTGGGTGCCACCGCCGAACCGGGAACGCCGGTGCGGCGGTCTCCGAGAAAGAGTTGGCTGGGGTCGGGCACACCGATGAGCCCTTCGCCGACCATCTCGAACAAGCCCAACTCGTTCGTTGGCCCAAACCGATGTTTCGAAGCACGCAAGAGACGTAGTGCGTGGTGGCGTTCGCCTTCGAACGCAAGCACGGTGTCGACCACGTGCTCGAGTACCCGCGGCCCGGCCAAGGTGCCTTCCTTCGTGACGTGCCCGACGAGCACGATGGCGATGTCGTAGCGCTTCGCCGCAGTGACCAGTTGGTGGGCGCAGCCGCGCACCTGCACGACGGACCCTGGCGGCGAACCGAGCGCCGGGTCGTGCATGGTTTGAATGGAGTCGATCACCACCAACTCGGGACGTTGCTGGTCGATCGCAGTCAGCACAGCCGGCAGCGACGTGTCTGCATACAGCCACAAGTTGGGGCGAACCGCATCGAGTCGTTCCGCCCGCAGCCGCACCTGCTGGGCGCTCTCTTCGGCGGTGACGTACAGGGTCGGCCCGTCCCATGCCGCAAGCAACTGCAGCAGCAAGGTGCTCTTACCAATACCGGGTTCGCCGCCGAGCAGCGTGACCGAGCCGGCGACGATGCCGCCGCCCAGCACTCGGTCGAGTTCGCCGATACCAGAGGGTCGGGGCGAGGCCGAATGCGGATCGACCTCAGCGATGCGCTGCGGGGGAGTGGCCGCAGGGCCAATTTGCGGCAGGTCGCGGGCGAACGCGACCTCCTCGATCAGCGTGTTCCATTGGCCACACGACGAGCACTGCCCCGACCACTTCGGGTGGGCTGCACCGCAATCGGTGCACACGTGTTCGATCTTCGCTTTGGCCATGACCGCCATCATCGCTGATGGGTAAGACACCGAGATAGTGCCAGGCACTATCCGCTACGGTCACGGCGTGCGGGCGGCTCGTCGCGTTAGGGATAGTGCCTGGCACGATCCCTAGGTCAGCCGTCTTGGACGTTTGGGCGGCGGGTGCCGGGTCGACGTTCGCCCAGCAGGTGTCCGGTGTCGTTCACTGATCTCACGACCATCGTGCCGCCAGGTACTCGGTCGATGATCGAGAACGATGCGTATGCAGGGAAGACGAAGAAGAATCCATCTCCTGGCCGCAGCACGGCGGCGAGCAACGCGTTGATGATGCCACCGTGGGCGACCGCGACGATGCGTTCCACCGGCCACTGTTCGAAGATTCGCCTCAGGGTGTCGGCCGCAGTGTCGACGAAGGACGGCTCGTCGAAACCCACCGGTCGAAAGTCGCGGTAGCGCCCTTCGTGCAACGCGCTCATGACGGGATGCTCAACCCCGAGCTGGTCGAGCGGCACATAGTGCGGGCGTGGCGGGTTTCCCTCCCACTCCAGGAGTCCATCGTCGAGGATCAGATCCAAGCCGGCGGCTTCGGCGATCGGTTGCGCAGTCTCCCTCGCACGTTGCAACGGGCTGGCCAACACCACGTCGATCTGGTCGTGGGCCAACCAGCGCGCCGCCGCCCGTGCCATCTCCGCGCCACCCTCAGTCAGCCCGGGGTCGGCCACTTCGCCGTGCGGCTGGGCATGACGCACGAGCACCAGCTCGGTCATGACGCTGCTCTTTCCACCGCGTGCAGAGCGGCGATGTAGCCGAACACCATGGCCGGCCCGATGGTGCCGCCCGGCCCCCAGTAGGCCTGACCCGACGGGGCAGCGATACAATTTCCCGCTCCGTACAGGCCGACGATCGGCTCGCCCAGCACCGACAGCACCTGGCCGTTCGCGTTGATGACCGGGCCACCCTTCGTGTCCAACGCGCCGGGCCCGAGGATCAGTCCGTAGTACGGGCCGTTTGGCGAGAGTGGCGCCATGCAACCCGACGGCAGCCCATCGCGCGCTGGGCCGCCCCAGGTGCGCTCGATCTGTGATCGGCCACGACCGAACTCCGTGTCGTCGCCGGAGGTGGCGGCCGCGTTGAATCGGGCGATGGTGCTGGTCAGGTTCGTCTCGAAATCGTCGGCGAGCTGGGCACCAGCGGTGTGCTCTTCGAGACCAGCGAGCCGACGCCGCAACTCGGCCGTGAGGTCGCTCAACGTGTCGGCAGTGGCGACGAATGCTGGTATCGGTTCGCCCGGGAACGGTATCGGCCAGCGGAAGCGTGAGGGCTCGGGGTTGTCCATCACCGCCTGGTCCCAGATCATGAACAGCAGGAGGTTCGGGTACTCGCAGCGGTTGGGGTCCCATGCGAAGTGCGCCGTGGTGCGTTCGTTGTATACCGCTTTCTCGTTGACCACCCGCACGCCTTGCTTGTTGACCATCAGCATGCTGTCGCCGAACGGGCTGTACACGTCTTTCAGCGTGGACGGCACGGTGACAGCGTGCTCGACCGCCACTTGGTCCCACCATGCGTGGCTCATGTTGCCCAGCTCGGCTCCCACCTCGATGCCGATGCGCACGAAGTCGCCGGTGGCGCTCTCGCTGGCACCGCTGGCCAGCACCGGGCCACGCAGATATGCAAACCGCATGTCTTGGTGGTGGATGAACCCACCAGACCCGAAGATGACACCGCGCCGTGCTCCGATGAGCAGGGTGCGAATGCCGGAGCGGACCTCCACTCCGATGACGCGCCCGTTCTCGTCTTGCAACACATGACGCACTTCGTGCTCCAACCGTAGCTCGGCGCCGTTGGCCTCGGCAGCCTGAATCAGCCCTTCTGCGAGCAGTTGCCCACCGGTGGGGCTGATGCCACGAGTCCAGCCGGGGGGAAGCGTCGGCTGCATGATGCGGCCGACCGGCGCAGTGTCTTCCGGCAGGTCGGCGTAGTAGTCGGGGTAGGGGACGTGCTCGACTTCGAACGCCCCCGCGTCCACCAGCGCAGTGATGGCTTCGTTGCCGCGATCGAAGAACACTTCGAGTAAGGAGTACGTGTTCGTCGGCAACCCCAGCGTCGGGTGGTCCGCTCGGTACCGGGTGGGGTAGGCCGTGCGGGCGAGGTAGCGCAGCGCGTCGGCGCGGTCGTCGACGATGCCCATCTCGCGCATCACCGGGTTGTCTGGAACCCACATGACGCCGCCGGAGCGACCGGTGGTTCCCCCGACAAACCCCGCCTTTTCGAGAATCGCCACGGTGGCGCCCGACGCTGCTGCCGCTACGGCGGCCGCCCCACCAGCGGCACCGGTGCCGACGACGACCACATCGACGACAAGGTCCCATTCGTCACCGTAGATGTCGGATGCTTGCGTCATGAACGTCTCCTTGAAGTAGGCGGCTGTGTGTGGCGATGAGCGGATCGGTCGCTGCGCTCCTCGTCATTCCGCTCATCCCTCCGTTTCGATTGACGTTGCCAACCGGGAAGGCTCGGCAAAACCTCACGTACCCGCTCGGCTGCTCAGTAGCGCCGCAGGTTTGGAGGCGCGACGGGCCGGGCTGGTATGTCGTGCGCGGCTCGCACTCGGTCGCAGTGAGCGGAGGTGGGCTTCGACCAGGGCGAGCTGGCGCTCTGCGGTGAAGTGGTCCTCGCGGAGCACGGCGTGGAGGGCGATGCCGTTGATGACGATCACCAGACGGTCTGCCTCGATGTCGGGGTCGAGCTGCGGGTCGATCGCGCCCGCTGCCTGTTCGTCGACGATGGCGTCGCGCACGGTTCGCGTGAAGGTGTTTTCGCGGGTGTGGTGGAGTCGGCCCATTTCCTCGTCGCCGATGGCGGCTCCGATGAAGGCGACGATTACCTTCCAGTCGAGCATGCCTTCTTCGGTGAGCGGCAGTGTGGCCACTGCTGCGTCGAGCGGCGATCGGCCGGCGGCCACATCCTCGTCGATTTGGCGCCGCGCGCGGTCGGCCCGAGCGTTGAAGGTTGCGATCAGCAGCGATCGCTTGTCTTCGAAGTAGTGGCTGACGATCCCCGTGGTCCAGCCGGCCGAGCGGGCGATCGATCTCAGCGTGATATTGGCGAGGCCTTCGCCGGCGATCGCCTCGGCGGTCGCCGCTACCAGCCGCGCTTTTCGTTCTTCGCTGTCCACCACCTTCGGCATTTTGTGATTCTTGCACTTCGACACGTTGTTGCACAACCGCTGTGATGTATTATCTTGCGACGACCCACTTCTTGGAGGTGCCCATGGATCTCGACTACCTCGCTCGCTTTCGCGAACGATCAGCGATGGAGACGGAGCGGACCGAACCCCCCGCAGGTTTCCCCGCGATGCCCGACCTGCCCCTCGGCCGCTACACCGACCCCGAGTTCTACAAGCTCGAACAAGAACGGCTGTTCGCGCGCAGCTGGCTGTATGCCTGCCACGAGTCTGAACTGCCAGACAACGGCAGCTACCGGTTGTGCGACATTCTCGGCCGTTCGGTGCTGATGGTCCGTGGCGAAGACGGCGAGGTTCGCTCGTTCCTCAACGCGTGCCGCCACCGCGGTGCGCCAGTGGTGAGGGAGCAGAGCGGCACAGCGCGGATGCTCGTGTGCCAGTACCACTCGTGGGGGTACGACCTAGAGGGCAACCTCGCGCGCGTGCCCGAGGAGCGCGACTTTGTCGGCCTGTGCCGCGCCGATCGGGCCTTACCGCCGGTGCGAAGTGAGAAGTGGGGTGGCTGGTGGTTTGTCAACTTCGACACCGAAGCAATGCCGCTGCTCGAGTGGCTCGACCCGCTCCCGCGTCTGCTGGCCGACGTTGCAGCGTCACCGATGCGGGTGATCGCCGAGCGTCACGCGGAGGTTCGTTGCAACTGGAAGATCCTCGCCGAGGGTTTCCTCGAGGTGTACCACGCACGCACCGTGCACCCAAAGACCGTCGCCCCAACGCTCGACACGCGCGGCACCGTCATCTCCTTGTTCGACCATGGCCACCAGAACATGATCTCGCCGGTGCGGCCGGGAACTCGCAACGACAACCGGGAGAGCTCTGGCGAACGCTCCAGCACGTGCCGCCGCTGTTCCGCGAACAACTGCAACCGGCACACGGCATTTTCCCGAACATCATCGCTCCGCTCGATGCCCGTGGTTTCCCGTTCCTCGTCTTCTGGCCCACCTCCATTTCGACCACGCGACTCGACATCATCTGGTTCGCCGCTGACTGGGGCGACGGCCCGATGCCCGGTGCCGAGGCGTGGGATGCGCGCCTCACCCGTTTCGATGTGCTGATGGACGAGGACTACCAGAACCTCGAGCCGATTCAGCGCAGCATGGAGTTCGCCGCCCACAGCGGGCAGGCGATCAACTATCAGGAACGACGGATCTGGCACGTGCACGCGTGGATCGACAAAGTGATCGGCCCAGAACTGATACCACCCCACCTCCACGTGCCCGACCTACTCGCCGACTGGGTCGAGAAGATCTGACAGATCTAGCGGGCTCGTAACGAGACGTGCCTGGCACGTCTCGTTACGAGCTGCGGATAGGGTTTTCCTTCTATGGCAACACCTTTCCCGCCGTTCGATGGTTCGGCCCCCAAGCAGCAACAGTTCTCGTCGGCGCCGGAAATGGGCATCAACCCCGACCACCGCTACACGGCGAAGATGACCACCTCGATGGGTGAGCTCGTCATCGCGCTCGACCCCATCAACGCACCGGTCACCGTGAACAACTTCGTGTTCCTCGCGCTCAACCACTACTACGACGGCATCATCTTGCACCGCATCATCAACGGCTTCATGTGCCAGGGCGGCGACCCCACCGGCACCGGTCGTGGCGGCCCCGGCTACAAGTTCAACGACGAACTCCCCAAGCGCGGCCAGTACGAGATCGGCTCGGTCGCCATGGCGAATGCCGGCCCGAACACCAATGGCAGCCAGTTCTTCCTCATCTCCGGCCCCAGCGGTGTGGGGCTTGCCGCCGTCGTACTCCTTGTTCGGCAAGATCGTCAAGGGTCTCGACGTGCTCGACGCCATGCAGCGTGTGCCCACCGGCTCGGGCGACCGCCCGAAAGACGACGTCGTGATCGAGTCGGTCACCATCACCGTCTCGACCGACTGACCCAACGAGCCACTTCGCTCGTCTGACTGCGGTACCTGTCCTGTCTGCCACGCAGCTTTCACGACGCAACTGTCAGCACGTCGCTTCAACACATCGTTCAAGATGTCGCTACAACATCTCATGGTGAATGCTGACATGTCATGGTGAAGGCTGATTCGTGAGCAGACAGGACGGGCAGCCGCAGGTACGAATCTCTGCGGCGCAGGCACGTCGGGTCGCGCTCGGCGCGCAAGGATTCGCCGAGCCCCGACCTACCGGTCGGGTCGACCGTCGACACCTGCGCCGGGCGCTCGACCGCATGGGGCTCATCCAGATCGACTCGGTCAACGTGCTCGTCCGCAGCCAAGAGTTGCCCCTGTTCGCCCGTCTCGGTCCGCACCCGCGCTCGCTCATTCATGACGCCACCGCGGCGGGCGAGTTGTTCGAGTACTGGGTGCACGAGGCAAGTCACGTTCCCTCCGCGCATCACCATCTGTATCGCTGGTCGATGCAGCGTCGATTGCGTTGGGATGCGCTGCAACGCCTCGCTCGTGATCGCCCAGGTTTCGTCGACGAGGTGTATCAACACGTTGCCGACCACGGGCCCATCGCCGCCGGCGACTTGAAACAGCGCGAAGGCAAGAAGGGTTCGTGGTGGGATTGGGACGACGGCAAGATCGCCCTCGAGACCCTGTTCCATGAGGGTCGCATCACGGCCCGCCGCCGACCGAACGACTTCGCTCGCATGTACGACATCACCGAGCGCGTCCTGCCCGCCCACGTGCTTGCCGTTCCCGACATGCCCGAGCGCGAGGCCCGCAAGGAACTACTCGTTCACGCCGCCGGGTACCACGGGGTTGCCGCACTCGTAGATCTCTGCGACTACCACCGCATGAAGCCGACCGACTGTCGGCCGCTGGTGGCCGAACTCGTGGAGGAAGGCCGCCTGCTGCCCGCCGACGTGGAAGGCTGGACGACGCCCGGCTACGTGCTGCCAGGTCTCTCGATTCCCCGGAGTGTGCGCGCGCGGGCGCTGCTCAGCCCGTTCGACCCGGTGGTGTGGCAACGCGATCGTGCCGAACGGATCTTCGGGTTCCGCTACCGCATCGAGATCTACGTGCCGCAGCCCAAACGGCAGTACGGGTATTACGTGCTGCCGTTCTTGCTGGGCGACGAACTGGTGGGGCGCGTCGATCTCAAAGCAGATCGCGCTCGTTCGACGCTGCTGGTGCAGGCCACCTGGATTGAACCTCACGCTCAGGCGGCCGGCCGCGACGACGAAGTGGCGAGTGAGATGCTGGGCGAGTTGCAGCTGTTGGCTGCGTGGCTTGGCCTCGAACAGATCGAGATCGTGGCCGCCGGCAACCTGGCTTCAGCGCTGACCTCGGCTCATCGCGCCTAACGAGCAGAGATAGTGCCTGGAGAGCCAGCGGATAGTTCGCTTCACTCCTTTTCATTCCGCTGGCTTCTCCCCGTATCTATTGGGAGTGCCGCAGCAGACAGGCTCGGCAGAGCCTCCCCTATCCGCTGAGCCTCCTGCCACTATCTCTGCCTGCTTCGGGTCACACCCTTGGTTGTTCGAGCGTGTCTAGTCTCTCGTCGTGACCGACGAAATGGGTGAACCGAGCGATTCGGACGAACCGGATTACGTCGTCAGCCCGGTCAGCACCACCGCGCCGATCCTTCGCAACGTCGAAGACGACATGCTGAAGAAGCCGATGTTCGACTACGACCCGAGCGAGCGCATGCCCAAATGGGTCATCCGGGCGATCGTCTTGTTCTGGGTCGGCTTCATCGTCACGGGCGTGGTCAAGCATCTCTGGTGGCGGCTCGATTCGCTGATGCTGCAGATCGTCATTTCACTGTTTCTGGCGTTCGCCATCGAGCCAGGTGTGAACCGGTTGGCACGCCGCGGTTGGCGGCGAGGGCGTGCCACGGGGGTGGTGCTGTTCGGCGTGTTGCTGGTGGTGCTGGCGTTCGTCGGAGCGATCGGCACGTTGGTGGCGTCTCAGATCGTCGACCTCTTGCAGAACTCCGAGACCTACATCGTCGACACCGTCTCGCGAGTGAACGAGACGTTCGGCACTTCATTCGACCCGCAAGAGGTGCTGAACGACTTCAACGATCCGAACGGGCGGGTGCAGCGTTTCATCGACGCACAGAGCGACAAGGCTGTGTCATTGTCGCTGCAGGCACTGGGCGGGCTGCTGCAGGCGTTCACCATTTTGCTGTTCACGTTCTATCTGGTGGCCGACGGCCCGAGCCTGAGGCATTCGATCTGTTCGCGGTTGCGTCCGGCGCAGCAGCGGCGGGTGCTCGACATTTGGGAACTGGCCATCAGCAAGACCGGTGGTTACCTCTACTCCCGGGCGTTGCTCGCATTGGTCTCTGCGCTGTTCCACTGGATCGTGTTCCAGTCGCTCGGCGTGGAAGCGCCGATTCCGCTTGCGATCTGGGTAGGAATGGTCAGCCAGTTCCTGCCGGTGGTTGGCACCTACTTGGCCGGCATCCTGCCCGTGCTGATCACGTTCCTCGAATCGCCCCAGACGGCGCTGATCGTGTTCGCATTCATCGCCGTGTACCAACAGGTCGAGAACTACGTGCTCGCGCCACGCATCACGGCACGCACGATGGAACTCCACCCCGCTGTGGCATTTGGTGCGGCGCTCGCGGGCGTGTCGATTCTGGGAATTGCCGGCGCGATCTTGGCGCTTCCCGCGGCGGCGATGCTGCAGGCCATCATCGGTGGTTGGGGTGAACGTCACGAGGTCGTCGCGAGCGAGTTGACCGAACTGACCGGCGAATCGGCGGAGCACTCGGGTTGAACCTGCGCGCCTCATCGGATGCTGGCGCCGATGCGTTTGTCCCGGTCGCCATCGTGTCTCGATCGGGAGCCGACGAGAGCGTGCACTTCGGGGCGGTGGTTGCGCTTGACCCGGCCGGTGCGGTCGTGTTCAGCGCAGGCGACCCATCGGTCGAGATCTACCCCCGGTCGTCGAACAAGCCGATGCAGGCCGATGCGATGCTTGCGCTCGGCGTATCGACTCACCGATCCGCAGCTTGCGCTGGCGTGCGCCAGCCACGCGGGAACTGCTGGTCACTTGGCCGTCGTTGAGTCAACTCTCGCCACTGTGGGCCTCGACGTGTCGGTGTTGGCGAACACACCTGCCTTGCCTCTCGATGGTGCCGCCGCAGACGCGGCGATCGTCGCTGGGGTGGCGCCGTCGTCGCTGATGCAGAACTGCTCGGGCAAGCACGCGGCGATGGTGGCGACGTGCGTGGTGAACGGTTGGCCGCTCGAGGGTTACCTGGCGGTCGACCACCCGCTGCAGTTGGCCATGACCGCGCACATCGATGGGTTGGTCGGCCGCACCACATACATAGGTGTTGATGGTTGCGGGGCGCCAGCCCACATGATGACGCTCGTCGAGTTGGCCAATGCGTTCGGGAAGCTGGCGTCGTCCGGTTCCCGGGTAGCTGCGGCGATGACGGCCCATCCCGATCTGGTGGGTGGGCCGGGGCGCGACGTGACGCGTTTGATGAACCTCGTGCCTGGCCTGATGGCCAAAGACGGAGCCGAAGGTGTGTTCGCCGCGGCGATGCCCGACGGGCGATGCGCTGCGGTGAAAGTGTCCGACGGCGCCACCCGAGCGAGCGGCGTGGTGATCGCAGCAACGCTGCGCGCCATCGGTATCGACATCGACCCATCTCAGTTCAGCACCCCCACCCTCGGCCACGGCCACCAAGTAGGAGAAGTCCGCCCCGCCAACATCTTCACCCAGAACCTGACGAATGGGGTCACATTGCGAACGCACCGTCATCGAAGTAGAGATCTGTGCTGTTCTGTCTAACCCTGTGATCGCTTCCAAACTATACCTTCCTACATACACTATCCTCCGCTAAAGTGTCCGCAACTGTGTTCAAGCCAAATACACAGCTTACATCTCTTATCTTCTCCTTTAATTGTTAACTCTTCATACCCAATCATTCTCTCTCTTATCCTACCCTTATCTCTCTTTCTACTTCTCTGTCGTCTCACGCTGCTCTACTCGCCAATAACTATCGCTATCTAGTTAGCCTGAGCACCCATTGCCTATTGGCCTTCATCTCTCACTATTACATCTATCAATCTATCTATCATCTTCTTTCTCTTTACCTCTACATCCTACCTTATCTACATCTATACCTCCTTCTCCTTAAACACCTCTACAACAACCTCTACAAACACCACACTCACCCTCTTTTTAACTACCTACCTATCTCCTACCTACCTCAAATCTCTACTAAACTCACCTATATCAGACACCTCTCGTCAGATCTGACGAATGGGGTCAGACCCCCGCCGTCAGATCTGGGTTAGGAGTGGGCGATGGCGTTGGAGTTTGCTTCGCTTGACGACGTTGTGTATGGGGCGGTTGAACAGGTCGGTCCGACCATTCGTCGGGTGATCGCTGAGAACCCGTCGAAGTTCACGTACCGCGGCACCGGCACCTACATCGTTGGCACTGGCGACGTGGTGGTCATCGATCCGGGGCCGCTGCTCGACAGCCATCGCGATGCCCTCGCCGCGGCGCTGGCGGGTGAACGGGTGCGGGCGATCTTGGTGACGCACTGCCACTCTGACCATTCGCCGTTGTCGGCATGGATGCGTGCGGAGTGGGACGCGCCGACCATCGGATTCGGGCCCCACCCTCGACCTGACGCCGAGGCGTCCCCGCCGCCGGAAGATGGTGTGGAGATCGAAGAGTCGACCGATCACGACTTCGTACCCGATGTGGTGGCTGCCGACGGCGACGTGGTCGTCGACGGTGGAGGAATGCGGTTCGTCGCCGTTCACACGCCGGGTCACACCTCCAACCACATGTGCTGGGCCTTGGAAGATGAGTCGGCGCTGTTCACCGGTGATCACGTGATGGGTTGGAGCACCACGGTCGTGTCGCCGCCCGATGGCGACATGGCCGAGTACATCGAGTCGTTGCGGCGAGTTGCCGGGCGGGGCGACGCGTCCTTGTGGCCAACCCACGGCCCGCCGCGATACGACGGGCGCGCCTATGTGTCAGCGCTCGTGGAGCATCGCTTGGAGCGCGAACGGGGCGTGCTGGAACTCGTGCGCGCGGGCGTGACCACGATTCCCGACTTGGTGGCTGTGCTGTACGCCGACGTTCGCGAGGAGCTGCACAAGCCGGCGGGCCGCAGCGTGTGGGGCCACCTGGTGAAACTGGTCGACGAGGGCATGGTGGCGGTCGTCGGTGGCGGGCCGATGTCTGCTCGATTCGGTCGTCGCACCGGTCTGAGATCTGCACTTCGATGGCCTGGCGGGTTCGACCTTGAGGCGGTTCATTTCTGGCCAGGCCAGAGGGCCTTGACGATCAGGGTAAAAGGAATGAGCACTCAAAGTGTTCACATGGCAGACGTTCTCGGCCGCTGGGTTCTGTCACCGGTCGCAGCTGAGGGTTCCGATGCTCCTGTCGAGGGCGGTGGTGCGTTGACCACAGCGATTTGGCTGATGCTCATCGGTGGTGCCTTGGTCATCATCACTCGTCGCCGTCGTCAAACGACCGTGTAACGAAACCCGATCACACGGCATGCGGCCGTGTATTGCGTGTTTCGACGGCTACGCCGACAGATCGCGAACGGCGATGGTGGCTCGGGCCACATCGCTGAAACGGGTCGTCAATGGCGAACAGCCCAGACGCACCACGTCGGGTTCACGGAAGTCGGCGAGCACTTGGTGGTTGATCAGTTGTTGATTGATCGTTCGGGCGTTGGGGTGATGCACGCACACGTGGCCGCCGCGCCGCTCGTCGTCGCGCGGCGCTGACGTGTTGAGACCGAGGGCATCACAGCACTCCAATCCGAACCGCCCCAGAGCGATCGACTTCGCACGAATCGCGTCGATACCGGCTTCGGCCGTGACCTCGATGCCGCATTGCGCCCCCACCAAAGCCAGCATGCTGGGTGTGCCGAGCATCAGTCGCCCAATGTCTTTTCGAGGCTGGTAGACCGCGCCCATCGCGAACTGATCGGTTTGGCCGAACCAGCCTTGGATCGGGTTCTGCACCTGCTCGATGAGGTCGCGCCGAACAAAGGAGAACGCCGGAGAACCCGGGCCACCGTTGAGGAACTTGTAGGTGCAACCGATGGCAAGGTCGGCGTCGGCCGCGTTCAACCCGACGGGGTACACGCCTGCCGCGTGGGAGAGGTCCCAGATGGTCAGCGCTCCCGCAGCGCGGGCGCGAGCGGTTTCGGTGGTGATGTCGGCGATTTCGGCAGTGCGGTAATCGATCAACGAGCGAACCACGACACCCACGCCGTCGAGGTCATCGAAGCCTGACTGAACTCGCCACCCAAGCTGCGCTGCCACACCATCGACGACGTAACGATCAGTGGGGAAGTCGCCCGGGTCGATCGCGACGACTCGGTGGTCGGGACGCATCGCCATTGCGGCTACGACCAGTTGATACAGGTTGACCGTGGTGGAGTCGTGCACGACCACCTCGCCGGGGCTCGCGCCGATGATCGGCGCGAGTTGATCGCCGACGAGCTGGGGCATATTGACCCAATGATCCCAACTGGTGATCAGTTTGGTGCCCCAGTCATCCTTGCATCAGATGTTGCACCCGTTCGAGCGTGCGTCGCGGTGGCATGCCGAGCGAGTTCCCGTCGAGGTAGGCCAGGTCGGGGTTGGGGATGTAGAACTCGTCTCGCCAGATGGCAAGTGAGTCGGTTGATCCAGCTCAGCTGCTCGATCAAGCAGGTGGCGTGCGGCGTCGGGTTGCATCAAGAACTCCGTTCATCGGTTTGGCAGCAAGGGAAGAGTGCCTAGGCACTGTCCACCAGCGAGATGAAGCTGGCGTGGCGTACGTAGCCGTCGTTGGTGAACTCGGTGATCTCCACGAGCGCACGCAGCTTCGGCTCCACCCACACCGCGCCCTTACGGTACATGGCGGGCGGCTCGGGCTCGAAGGGGCACACGCTGGTGGTCAGCCCTTTCAGCCGGGCGGTCAGAGAGTCGAGTGTCGCCTGATCGAACCCGGTTCCCACACCGCCAGCGAATACCAACGGCCCCGGCAGCGGTGAGGTGCCTGCGCTGTCGGCCGGGCGGCCGACGAGCAGCGCGCCGAAGCTGCCCGAACGGTTGCCAGCGCCCCGCGTGAAGCCGCCGATGACCAACTCGGTGCGGCGCCGATGTTTCACCTTGCGCCAGTCGGCCGAACGCTTGCCGGGGGTATAGATGGAGTCGACTCGTTTGGCCATGATGCCCTCGAGATCCATGGCAGCAGTTGCCTCGTACAGCGCTGCCCCGTCGCCGACGCGATGACCGGGGACGCTCCAGTTGTCGCCCGGCTCGACCACCTGCTCGAGCAATCGCCGCCGGTCGAGGTATCCCAGCCCGATGGTGTCGTGGTCTTCCACCCGCAGCACGTCGAACACGTACAGCACCGCTTGGCCGGCGTGCCGCTGCACCAGGTCGAATCGGGGTCGGCCGTTGCTGTCGAGCACGACGAGTTCAGTATCGAGCACGGCGACAGAGGCGTGCACCCCTGACGCCAGCTCGGCGAGCTCGGGATAGGTGGCGGTCACGTCATGAGACCTTCGCGACTGCAAACGAACCTGGCCGTCAGCGACGAACGCGATGGTGCGGTAGCCATCCCACTTGATCTCGTACGCCCACCGGTCGTCTTCGGCGGCGTGCGGCAGTTGCCCAAGCGTCGCCGTCATCGGCTTCACGGGAAACGACAGCGGCACTCAGGTCACCGCTTGCGGGCTGGTACGTGTTCGGACAGCACGCCGGCAGCTTCCCACGTGGCGATCTCGTCGTCGGTCGCGCCGAGAAGTTCTTGCAGCACTTCGGCGTTGTCTTCCCCGCGGTACTTCACCGCACCGCTGCACCCCAACGTCGGGGGCGTCGCTGAACCGCCATGGCGAGTTCGGAATGCGAAATGTGCCGCCAGCGCGATCGTCAACGCTGACGACCGCCCCACGTTCGATGGCCCAGTCGCTCTTCGCCAGATCGGCGACCGAACGAATCGCGCCAACCGCCAGACCCGTTGCGACCGAAGGCAGCTTCCAACGCTTCGACGTTTGGCACACCGGCGGCGAACTCCCGCACCGCATCGACGATCACCGCCAGATGCTCCTGCCGGCCCGCCGGAGTCGGCCAGACGCGGATCGGCGACCAAGTCGGGTCGGCCGATCGTGCTTGCGGTGCGCTCGAACGTTCCCGGTTGAGCCGGATGCCCGGCGATGATGGCCCGCGTGCCGTCGGCCACCGTGACGATCTGGTGCTCGTCGTTCCCGAACGACCGAATCCAGTTGGGGTCGACCTCACCTTCCCACAGGTCGTCGTGAGTGTGTTCGTTCACATACAGCATGGTGTCGGCCATGCTCACGTCGATGTGCTGCCCTCGCCCGGTGTTGGTGCGTTGGTACAGCGCAGCGGTGATGGCCGTGGCGGCCTCCATGGCGGTGTAGGCGTCGGCGTGGCTGTGTCTGTCGTTGCGATATCGACCGAACGATTTGCTTTGCGACTCGGTGATGCCCGACTCCGCCTGCACCACCGATGCGTAGGCCCGTCGGTTGCGCCACGGGCCGGTTTGGCCGTAGCCGCTGACGGAGCACAGGATCACCGCGGGGTTGCGTTGGCTGAGTTGTTCGTAGCTCAACCCGAGTCGGGCCATGACGCCAGGCCGGAAGTTCTCGACGACCACGTCGCAGTGTTCTGCGAGGCGCAACGCCAGTTCGCTGCCTTCGGGCGTGGACAGGTCGATGCTGATGCAGCGTTTCCCCGTGTTCTGCTGGGCGAAGTACGTGGCGATGCCGTTGCGGCGCGGCGACTGGAACCGGGTGAGGTCGGCATCCGGAGGTTCGACCTTGATGATCTCGGCGCCGAGGTCGGCCAACATCCGCGTGCAGTGTGGCCCAGCCAACACCCGGGTGAAGTCGAGAACCCGAATGCCATCAAGCGGTGTGCGCATAGCCCCCATCATGACGCCCCGCAGGGATAGTGCCAGGCACTATCTCCGTGACGCCGTTCAGATTCCGTCGGCTGCTGCTGCGGCTTCTTCGTCGACTTCGGCTCCCTTGGCCATGGTGGCGAAGATCGGCGGAGGTTCGCGCCACGGGTCGGCGTTTCCGGCTGCCGCAGCTTGAATTGCGTTCCACACATTCTGGGCGGTGCACGGCATGTCGATGTGGCGCACGCCGAGGTGTGACACCGCGTCGATCACTGCGTTCTGAATGGCAGGGGTCGACCCAATGGTGGCAGCTTCGCCGATGCCCTTTGCGCCGAGCGGGTTCAACGG
The DNA here is from genome assembly GCA_963738275.1 of uncultured Actinomycetota bacterium. Classification (GTDB taxonomy): domain Bacteria; phylum Actinomycetota; class Acidimicrobiia; order Acidimicrobiales; family Ilumatobacteraceae; genus Ilumatobacter. Next base: position 52,535 of record CAVTVY010000007.1, on the reverse strand, counting down.
CGACGGCGTTTCCGTGGAGAACGTCTCGAAGCTCGGCATCTCGGCGGCCGAGGGCAGGCCGTAGTCGGCGAAGTTCGAGGTGACGGGGTTGCCATCCTGGTACAGCACCTCTTCGAAGAGGGCCTGACCGACGCCCGACGCGATACCGCCGTGCTGCTGGCCCTCCACGAGGAGCGGGTTGAGCACCGTGCCGCAATCGTCCACCGCAACATGGCGGACGAGTCGGGCGCGCCCAGTTTCGGTGTCGACCTCCACGAGTGAAATGTGCGCCCCGAACGGAAACGTTGCCCCGGCCTGGTCGAACACGGCATCGGCCGAAAGTGGGCCTGCTCTCACTGTCGTCGGCGTTGCCTTGCTCGTTGGCGCGTTCGTTGGCGGCTACCGACAACTCGGCCCACGTCAGCGCCGTGGCAGGAACGCCGGCCACACCGATCGTTCCCAACGAGCGGTCGACGACGATGTCGGCCACGTCGGCTTCGAGTAACTGCGCAGCGAGTCGCTTCGCCCGTTCCACCAGCGCTTCCGTTGCGGCGTTCACCGCCGAACCGCCGAGCTGCAACGAGCGTGACCCGCCGGTGCCGCCGCCGCTCGGCACCAGATCGGTATCTCCGTCGACGAGTTTGATGTGTTCCACCGGAATCCCGGTTTGGTCGCTGACGATCATCGCGAACGCGGTCTGATGACCCTGCCCGTGCGACTGCGTTCCGGCGAACACCGTGGCGGTTCCATCGGGGTGAACCGCCACCCGCCCGAACTCGCTGGCGTTGCCACCTGCGGTGATCTCGACGTAGCACGCCACACCGATTCCCAGTTGCAACGTGTCGCCGCGCTCGCGCCGCAACGCCTGCTCGCGTCGCAGTTCGTCGTAGCCGATCGCGTCGGCAGCGGTACGCAACGGCAGCCGGTACGACCCACTGTCGTACACGTTGCCGGTGATGGTGGTGAACGGGAACACGTCGTCGGTGAGCAGGTTCCGTTCGCGCAGTTCGATCGGGTCGATACCTAGTTCGTGCGCCGCTTGGTCGACAAGTCGTTCCAGCAGCGCAGTTGCCTCCGGTCGGCCCGCTCCGCGATACGCACCCATCGGAGCGGTGTTCGTGACAGCGACCGCGATGTCGAATTCGATTCGCCCGAAGTTGTACGTGCCGTGCGACATACGACGGGTGCCGCCCGGCAGGTACGCACCCACGCTGGGGTACGCACCGGCGTCGCCGACCAACCGAACCTTCAGCCCGGTGAACGTGCCGTCGCTGCGACAACCGAGTTCGGCGTATTGCACTTGCCCGCGACTCTGCGGCGCGCCCTGCATGTCTTCGGTCCGCGTGGGAACCCACACCACCGGCCGATTGAGACGTCGCGCTGCCGTGGCCACCACGGTGTACTGATGTTGCAGGCCGGCCTTGCCACCAAATCCGCCGCCCACCTGGGGTGTGATGACATGAATCTCTTTGCGACTCATGCCGAGCACCGGCGCGATCTGCATATGGACGACATGGGGCATTTGGTTCGACGGCCAAATGGTGAGGCGACCGTCGGGCGCCGGGGCGGCAGCAAAGCAATGCGGTTCCATCGGCGCGACAGCGACACGCTGGTTGACGTAACGCCCGCGAACGACACGGTCTGATTCGCCGTCGACGTCGAACGGCTGATCTGGCGACTCGATCAGCGCCACGTTGCTGCCATGATCGGGAAACAACACCTCGCTGTCGGGCGACAGGGCCGCTTCGGCGTCGGTTTCGTTGGGCAACGGTTCGAGTTCCACCATCACGGCCTCGGCGGCGTCTGCTGCCTGCTGCGGTGTGTCTGCGAACACCACCGCAACCGGTTCGCCGACGAACCGAACGCGACCCTGGGCCAGTGGCGGCCGAGCAAACGCTGGGGCGAACGGCACGAACCCGAAGTGCGGTGCGACATCGAGTTCGGCTGCCGTCCACACCGCAACGACGCCGGGCATTCCACGCGCGTCGTCAGCGTCGATGGAGGTGATCGTCCCGTGCGGTAAGTACGACCCGACGAACGCGGTGTACAGCAGGCCGTCGCGAGGGAGCGAATCGGGCAGGTCGGCCAAGTAGCGCGCCGCCCCGGTGAGCAGCATTGGATCTTCGGTGCGAAGTACCCGGTTGCCCAGCAACGAGCCTCCGGCGGGTGGAACAGTGAGCGAAGTCATCCCGTCCGACTCTACGGCGGCCCGCCCACCCCCACGTAACGAAATCCTGACTATGGGGTCAGCACCTCTCGTCGGTTCTGACGAGAGGTGTCTGACCCCATTCGTCAGAACGTGTGAGGCAAAACAATTGCGTCCTCATGTGTTGCTAGACTCACCTCATGAGTTCGTCCGTTCTGCAGACCGTGGCCTTGGGGTTCCAGTGGCCGACGGTCGATCCATTTCTGTTCTGTGTTCACCACCTCGACGCGTATCCAGCGGGGAACGAGCGATTTGGGCCGGTGGCGTCGCTTGCCGGCCGGCAACTCGGCTCCGATTTCGAGCCACGAGACGGCTGGCGCATGTACCACGGACAGGTCGTTCCCGGCTTCCCGGCGCATCCTCATCGCGGCTTCGAAACGATCACATACGCACGCCAGGGCTTCATCGACCACTCCGACTCGCTCGGCGCGGCCGCCCGGTTCGGTAGGGGTGATGTGCAGTGGATGACGGCCGGCAGCGGCATCGTGCACAGTGAAATGTTCCCGTTGCTCAACCGTGATGGCGACAACACCGCAGAGCTGTTCCAGATCTGGCTGAACCTTCCCGCCGCAGACAAGATGGTCGACGCACACTTCTCCATGCTGTGGGACACGACGATCCCGCGGGTCGTGCACATCGAGCGACAGCGGGGCCACCGTTACCGTCACGGTCATTGCCGGCAAGCTGGGCGACGCTCAGCCGCCGACGCCCCCGCCAGCATCCTGGGCGTCTCGCGTCGAGGCAGACGTCGCCATCTGGCACTTGGTGTTCGAACCGGGCTCGTCGTTCGAACTGCCCGCAGCGGCCAACGAGGAGTCGGTGCGGGTGCTGTACATCTTCGAAGGCGGCGGCCTCGACATCGACGGCGAACTCGTACCGCCTTCACACGGCGCTGTCGTCGAAACTGATCACGCGATCACGCTGACGGCGACCGACCGGGTGGAAGTGCTGATGCTGCAAGGTCGCCCACTCGGTGAGCCGGTCGCTCAACACGGCCCGTTCGTCATGAACACTCAAGCTGAAATCCAGCAAGCGTTCACCGACTATCAGCGCACGAAGTTCGGCGGCTGGCCGTGGCCGAAAGACGACCCAGTCCACGGCATCGACCCAACACGTTTCGCCCGCCACGCCGACGGCCGACTGGAACCAGCCCCGAACACGTGTAACAACCGTGGAGCTAACGGACAATTTGTAACACGTCATAGGGGCGTCAGCGATGACGTCCCTATGACGTGAGGATTGAAGAGGTCAGTACTGAGCGGATTGGTCTTCCGATCCGCTCCAGTACTGGCTGGTCTTGGGTCTCGCCTGTCGGCTCGCTCGCCTCAGGCGGCTGCTCAGGCGGCGCGAGCGGCGACGATGGGGAGCATCTTCACCGCGATCTGCGGGACTTCTTCCAGCAGAACGGCGAACGAACGCCCGTCGATGTGCAACACATGGGCATCGGTTTTGGCGATGACCGTTGCGTTGCGGTGCCCGTGCGTGAGCAGGGCCATCTCGCCGGCAAATTCGCCAGGGCCGATTTCGGCGATGACTTCACCGTTGCGGATGACTTCGAGGACGCCATCGACCACGATGACCATCTCGTTTGCGTGGGTGCCTTCGGTCAACACGGTGCGGCCGGCGGGAAGGTTGATACCTGTTGTGACGCTGCCAACCGAACGCAGTTCTTGCGTAGAGAGGTCGGCAAACATTGGAACCTGTTTGAGGTACTCGAGGAATGGGTCTTTAGCCATGATGTGGTGCGCTCCTTTGCGCTTTGCTTGCACTAGCAAGCGTAACTAACTGCTCTGCAAGCATCGGCAGGAATGGCGCTTCGCAAACCATGACATCAGTCACACGAATTTTGGAGTTGATTCTGACGGTTCGAGGACACCGCGTGTGGCCTACTGGATCTGAGTCAAGCCGCCATCGACGATCATGACCTCGCCCGTGACGTACCGATTCCGAACCAGCGCCAGCGTTGCTTCGGCAACGTCGTCTGGTGTCGCCGACCGCCCGATCGGATTGATCTTCGCCACCGCCTGGTGCTGGTCCTCCCACTCACTCGTCCATGGAGTCGCCACCAAGCCGGGCGCCACAGCGTTCACTCGAACCGGTCCATACGACTTCGCGAGCAACGCCGTCATGTGATTGAGTGCCGCCTTCGCCATGGCGTAGGCCATCGAGGAACCGATGGGGCGAACACCGGCGACCGAGGAGATCGTGACGATGTTCCCGTCGTCGGCCGCTTTCAAATGTGGCATCGCCGCTTTGGTCACCCACCAGGTGCCAAACACATTCACCTGGAACGTCTTGAGAAAGATCTCGTCGGTGAGGGCGTCGAGGTTGCGATGGCTGACACGTGTGGTCCAGCCAGCGTTGTTCACCAGCACGTCGAGTCGGCCGTGTTCGGAGATCACCTGATCGATGAGCGAACGTGCCTCTTCGGCGTCGCTGATGTCGGCCCGCACGTAGGAAGCGGTGGTGCCGTAGTCAGCCCGGAGCGCAGCGGCGACTGCCTCGCCGGCGTCCACGGATGACGACGAGTTCACGACGACGGTCGCGCCAAGTGCCGCAAAACGTTGAGCGATCCGCTCGCCGATGCCCGACGAAGACCCGGTGACGAGGACGACCCTCTCGCCGAACTCAGATCCGGCAGCAGAGTTGTCGGCGGTGGCACGCATGTGCGTCGACGGTAGTTCCCCCGGTCGGGCAGGGTGCCAGCCGGCGCGGGCATCACGCAGATACGGCGTGTGTCTCGGAGCGCTCACGGTTGTGAGTGCCATCGGCGAAGAGTGCCAGCGCCTCGCGGACAACTTCTTTCACGGGAACACCAGTGAGGGCGGCCTGCATGTGGGCGCGCTCCAAAACATCTGAGTCGACGGTGATCGTGAGGCACGCCATGGGAAAGAGTCTGACGAGCCCGGCTCGCACGACGCGCGCGCTGGGTTTCGCGCGGCCTTGGCGCACGTCAACCGGGCGACGGGAGTTGCAGTCCTGCGGTACCCGCGGCGCCGCTGGCGACGTTGGTTTCGTCGAGCGCGATTCGTAGCGACTCCAGGTCGGTGACCAACCCGTCGACGTCGGCCACCAGCACGTCGGAGTCGCCGGTGCCGAGGCTCACTTCAACCGCACGTGCAACGAGCTCATCGAACCGTGCGTCGAGGAGTCGCAAACGCTCGTCGGCCTGTTGAGCTGCAGATTCCAACCGGTCGCCCGCTGCAACCTGTGCTTCGAGCGACCGTATGGTCTCTGCCATCGAAGGCGACGGCGTCGGCCCGGCTTGCGCTGTGAGTTGGGCGAGCTCGGCGCGTGCGGCGACGGTGTCGAGGCTGCCGATGGCACCGCTGATGGCATTGCCTCGCGCGGCGATTCGGCCCGACTCGGCCACGCCATCCTCCAACTTGCTTGCCAACTCCCACAGCCGATCTTTCAGCGGACCATTCGTCATCGTTCGCACCACGTCGTCGAACCGTGACTTCGATTCCTTGGCTGCCTGGACATAACTGCGCCAAGGTTCGCTGAGCGACCCTGCGGTTACCTGATACGGCTGAGCATCGCGTGGCACAGCGGCGAGCACGCGTCCACCCCACACCAACGCTCCGACGCCAGCAGCTGCTGCCAAAGGGGCGCCGATCAGTACCGCTCCCGCCGTTCCGACGCCGAACAACACGATGCCGAGCGGCGACATGATCGCCTTCGCCACCTGTGGGGTGAGGAAACGCTGTTTGAAACTGCGTCGGGCCATGAACAGATCGTCCTAGAAGTTGGAGATCACAGCGGTAAAAACCCGGTCGATGGTGGCGGGGTTCGAGGCGTCGTAGTGCGCTGCCGAGGTCGCCTGTGCGATCGCCTTCAACGTGACGGTGTCGGCGTCGTCGCCGTACGAGATGGTGAACACTCGAACCGGCCGTGACGTGGCACCCTCGCTGCCCGCCTGCAACTGGTTGATGAGGTCGGTGAACTGCTCGTCATCGTCGTCGATGTTGCCGTCGTCGTTCACACCGTCGGTGAGGAACACGATGGCGTTGATCTTCTCGGGGTCGTATTCGTCGAGCATTTGTGCGTACGCGGCCGACACCACGTCGTACAGCGGTGTGCCGTTCTGCGGGAACTGCGCGCCGATCGCCACTTCCAGTGCGTCACCTTGTGCTCCGATTTCCGACACCGGAACGAGCTCGGAATAATTCGGGTCGGGTGTACCGAACAAGTCGGTGGTGAAGACCCAGAGACCCACGTCGTCGGTCGCCTTGAAGTCGTCGAGGGCGGTGATCGCCGCTTGTTTCGCCAAGTCGAGTTTGGTGTCGCCGCTGCTCGCCAGTTCACCCATTGAACCCGACACGTCGAGCACGAGCAGTACCCGCGCTTCCTTGCGTTGCTCGGCCCACGCGTCGAGCACTTGCACCAACACTTCGGGTGACGGAACTTCCAGTTCAGCAGTCGGCTGGTTCGGGTCGACGCCGTTGGCCAAGCTCACCGGGTCGGCGAGAGGCACGTTGGGGTTGTTCGGGCGGAAGCCGAACGCCAGCACCTTCTCCTGATTCTCTGGGCGCTGCACGTACGCCTCGAACAGCTTGGCAGCGGCGCGCTCGTCGTCACTCACCCATTCGGTGTCGAGGATGAGGAACGGGTTGTCGGAGTACAGGGTGCCTTCGCTCGGATAAATCGCAACGAGCGGCACTCGCGGCTCGCGGGGCACTTCGCCAATGGCGAGCACGCCATCGGGATTTCCGAGGTTGTAGTCGATGACGCTCTTCTCTTCCACGGCCACGGCCGAGGCGTACGTGAGCGAGGTGCCACGCACATCGGTGGCGAACCAGTTGTTGAGGAACGTCATGGTGATGTCGCCGTAGTGCACCACAGCCGACTCGACATCGGTGCGCGAACTGCTGCACCTCCGGTCGTTGCAGGTCTTCAACGGTGAGGCCAGACGACTTGCCGGTCGCGGCGTAGTACTCGGCGACGGTGAAATTGAGACCGCTGGTGGAGAAGTTCGGGTTGGTTTTGCCCAATCGGAACGGGCCCCATTCTGGATGACCCACCGATGCCCAACCTTCCGGGTTGTTGGCGAGTTCAACAATGTCGGAAAATCCGATCGGCGTGTCGGGCCAACCGAGGGCCTCGGCCATGGGTTGCGGCATCGCGATGACCAGTGGGGTGAGCATGAACGGCGTCCCGGGGGCGCAGCCACTCTCCCGAGCCGTTCGTTGACGATGGCACCCCAGCCCGAGGCGGCGGGGGACCAGATGACTGGCTGTGCTCCGTTGACGTCAGGTTCTGGCCACCCATCCACGATGAGCTCGGCGGCTCCTCCCGATGCCTTGCTATAGGGCCGCACGAACACGCAGCCCGAGTCGATGCGGGCTTCGTCGCTGCCGTTGAAGTCGGTGGCGAGTTCTGTGAGCAATGCGATCTTTTCACTACTCACGGCCATGTCGACCACGGTGCAATCGCCCGAGTCGCCCAAGTCTCCGTCGAGCCCGCTGTCATCACTCGACCCACCGCACGCCGCCAGAACGGCCGCGCCAATGAGCAACGATGCGATGGCAGCTTGTGGGCGATAGGTCACGTGAGGTCCTCCCAGACTTGACTCGTAATCACCACGGTATTGGCATCGGGCGGTTCCCCGGTGGCGCCGGAGTGAACCAGCTGGCAACCAGCCGGCACCGATGGCGGCCTCGGCGAGCGCGTCAGCCAGGCCCGGCGGCGCCTCGACGGCGGAGGGTGTAGCGAGAACGAGATCGACACGAGTGTCCGTCGACACCGAAGTGACGGCGAAGCGGTCAGCTCCATTGGCGGACAGCTCCGCCGCGGCACCAATGGCGACATCGAGCGAACTCGGTCGCACCTCGATGGTCGCGACGGCAGTGCCTGACGACAACGCAGTTGCAGGTACGGCCTTCGCCAAGCGGCCGGGCCCAGCTGGTGAACGACGGATCGCTGGCATCGATCGGAGCGTCGCCGAAGAACCCGGTCACCGCGGACGCCACGCCGAGACGGCCGATGCCTGAGGTCAATGGTGCAAACGCCGGACGGATGTCTCGCCAAGAAGGGTCACCGCCGATTTCTGACCAATCGTTACCTGCCTGTTCGCCGAGGCACCGCCATGCGACCGGGTCGCCGCACGCAGCGGTCAACGCCGCCGTTCGATCGGGGAACGCGACCAGAACGACATTCGACGAGGCGACCAACTCGGTGGTGTACACGCGCTCTGGTTGACCTGAACGCTCACGTGTTTGCGTGATGATCTCAGGGAAGGGAGCGAACGTGAACCACATCTCGTCGTCGGCGAGCGCTGTGAGGCTGTTGCCAACGCTGTCAGCTCGGACCGTCAGATCTGGGTAGGCACCGGCCACTTGCGAGCAGATCGCCGCCAGTTCGGTGGCACACACCAGAACGCTGGCGGCGTCGGCGTCGCCGCCCGAGTCGTCACCCTCGATCCACCGATCACGTGCAAACAGCGCCCCGGCGATCAGCCCCACCGCCACGCCAAGAGCAGCAAGTCGCTTGACGACGATCATCGTCAAGAAGCTAATGGCAAGTGGCATTCGAACGAGCGAACGCAACGGCACGACGTCAGGGATTCCGGCTTCCGCTGAGGCGGGGCGGTACAGAGCAGTTCAGTGCGACCATTCCGAACTGTTCTCGGCGACGCGGAACCGCGCACGATCCCTTTCCGGATCGATCTGTCCGCTCGTTTCCCCTGGCGGCGGTTCGTGCGCTGTTGTACGGTTCGATCCATCGCACCGGTGCGACCTCTTCGGACCTGCGGTGGCACCAGGGATGGAGAGCGCAATGAGTGGAACCTCACGTTCAGGCCGTATCCTTCGGGTCGTGGCCATTGGCGGTTTGATCGGGTCGCTGGTGTCCATCAGCGCGCTGAGTCAGACAGTCCAGGCCGCTACCAGCACATGGACTGGCCTCGGAGGAGATGCCCTTTGGTCGAATGCTGGCAACTGGTCGGGTGGTGCGCCAGTAGCGGGAAGCGACCTCGTCTTCCCGAATGGGCCGACGATCAAATTCAACAGCAACGACTTCGCTCATGGCACCGTCTTTTGGTCGATCACCATCCAAGACGGCGGATACACGATGGGCGGAAACTCGGTTGAGACCGACGAGATCACCGTGATCGCCGGTCCCACATCCACGGCGTCCGCGATCTCGTGGAACAACGGCAACGCCCCGTTCACCGGCCTCACCGTTCCGAGTGGTGGCACCACCACGATCGACGTTGGCGCAGGCGCCGAAGTCCAGATGAACATGTCGGTCAGCCTTGGCGCCAACTCGCTGGTGTATGCCATCGATGGCAGGCTCACGACGACCCACAACTACGTGTTCTCTGCCGGAGCCGACATCACTCGAAACGGAACAGAAACGCTGCTGATCACATCAGGGAGGAGGCAACGCCAAACAATATTCCATGGGCGGTGGATGCGGGCACGACCTACTTCAACTCCAACAACGACCAGCCCGCCATCATCAACGTTGACGGGCGGAGTCTTCGGTGGCAACTTCGGTCAGACGCACGGTCTGAACATCGTCGGTGGCACGCTGTCGCCCGGCAACGAGACGTTCGAAACCGGCTTCTTACAGGTTGAGAGCGGCAACATCGTTATCGGCCCCGGCGGCACGTTCGAAGTCGACATCAACGGCGTGAACGAGTTCGACCGGCTCACTACGAGCAACTCCGGGGTGCTCGCTCGCCGGCACGCTGGTGATCGATGCCGCTGGCTTCGTCCCGACCGCTGGCATGGAGTTCATGATCATCAACAACGACCTTGCCGACCCGGTTGGTGGGCACGTTCCTCGGCCTTCCCGACAACTCGGTGATCGACATCAACGGCACCAACTTCACCATCAACTACGACGGCGGCACCGGCAACGACGTGACGTTGACGAGCGGTCCGTCGCGGAAGTGGGACGGCGGCCCAACGTTGAGCGCAGACAACAACTGGACCACGGCCGCGAACTGGGTGGGCAATGTCGCCCCGGTGGCCGGCGACACCCTCGAATTCGCCAACGACACCGTCGACTTCAACGTCGATCAGGTCAAACGTAAACGACTTCCCGGCCGGCACGTCGTTCAAAGACATCGTCTTCAACTTCGCCTACTACGACCTCACTGGAAACCCGATCGAACTGACCGGAAACGTCGTCGGCAACAACGGTGCCAATGCCAACACCATCTCGCTCGACGTCGTGTACGACGGTGGAGGCGAGCATGTCGGTGCCCACCGGTGGCGCTCAGTTGATTCTCGCCGGCGCAACCGATGCCGACGGAGGCACTACTCACGGTCTCCGGCGGTGGCTTCTTCTCCTTCAGCGGCGACATCGTCAACGGCGCCGTCACGTTCAGCGGCGGCGGGAGCGGCGGGTTCATGGACCTCACCGGCGTGAACAAGAGCTTCGCTGGTCCGCTCACCATCGACGGGAAATACGTGCAGGTGGGAGAACGCTCACCAACGCTCAAGTCGTGTTGCACGGCCAGCAGGTTCCGTTCCAGACGGGATTCCTCGCAGGAACCGGCACCGTGAACGGGCTCGACGCCGACAGTGGCACCGTGCTGCCGGGCGGCCAGAACACGAACGGCTTCCTGCACTCCACCAACGACGTGATCATGGATGGCGGGTCCGTCTTCAACGCCGACGTCAACGGCATCGTCCCCGGAACCAGCCACGACCAACTCGACGTCCTCGGCACCGTCACGCTTGGTGGCACGCTGAGCGTGACGTCCACCACCCCGCCGCTCACCGGCGAGGCCGTGATCATCAAGAACGACGGCGTCGACGCTGTCATCGTAGCAGTTCGCGGGACCTTGCCGAGGGTTCCGTGATCCTCGTCCAGGCGTGCCGATACCATCAGCTACGTATGGGGCGACCGGAACCGATTTGATCGCTCGAGGTCACTGACGCCAAGATCTGGGATGGTGGTGGTGGCGGAAACGCCAACTGGACCACTGGTGCAAACTGGAACGGCGATACAGCACCGACTGGTGGCGAGTCGTTGATCTTCCCAGATTCGGGGCTGCAAAAGACGAACAACAACGATCTTTCGGCTGCACGAACTTCGAAGATCTCATCTTCACGGCGAGAATTACATCATCAACGGGAACAGCATCGATCTCGACGGCGACGTCATCGGCACCAACCAGCAAGGAATGAATACGGTGAATGCCCCGCTGGTGCTCAGTGGCAACTCCGTGTTCAGCCAGCAGCAAGGCTTCGTTCTGGGTAGCGAATTGGTCGTTGGCGGTCAGGTCACGATCGGGGCAGGCCGGGTGCTCACACTCACCGGGCTTGGCACCCACACCATCACTGGCAGCCTGGTCGACGGTGCCCTCACTGTCGACAAGCGCGTGAACGGCACCAACGGCTTCGCCACGTTGCCGTTGATGCCACTCCTCGACGGGCCAATCACCGTCCACGCTGGATCGGTCCAGTTCACTAGCGACATGCCGTGTACGTCGACCGTCAACAGCGACGGCGTTCTACAAGGAGCCGGTCACGTCGGCAGCCTGACTTCGACGACAGCGGGCGGTGTCGTGCCTGGGTTCACCACACGTGGGGTGATCACCGCCGACGGAAACGCTGACTTCGGGGCCGGTCGTTCACCTCGGTGATCGTCGATGGTCCAGTGCCCGGCACCAGTCATGATCAGATCGTCGTCAACGGAACCACCACGGTCGCAGGCTTCTTCTCGGCCAGCTCCCTCGCGGCTCCTCCTATTGGGACCGAGATCATCGTCATCGCCAACGACGGCACCGACGCCGTGGTCGGTAACTTCGTCGGGTTGCCGGAGGGTGGCACGGTGCTCATAGGCGGTACCTTCCCCGCCACCATTTCGTATGTTGGCGGCACGGGCAACGACGTGACGCTGTTCCTGTCGCCCACGTTCAGGTGGGATGGTGGTGGCGGTGACGACGACTGGTCGACTCCACTCAACTGGAACACCGACGTGGCGCCCACCGGCAACGCCGACGAGTCACTGATCTTCCCGTTCGGTGCCAGTCAATCCACCGCAGAAAACGACATCGCCTCGGGTGCGACCTTCCACGACATCCGGTTCGAGGCGCCCGGCTACACCCTGACCGGGAACGGGCTCGAGTTGGACACGGGCGTTGCGGCGACGAACGGATCCGGCTCGAACACCTACTCGATCCCCACGACTTTCACGGAATCTATGGCGTCTTCAGCCAGACGGCAGGCGGCACGTTGGTCACCACGGGTACAGTCGACTTGAATGGAGGCTCGCTCACGCTTGCCGGGGCTGGCAACTTCACCTATCTCGATGACGACGCGGACGGTGATCTCATCGTCGCTACCGGTGGGAGCGGCACGGTCACGTTGGCGGGTACGATGCCCGGTCTCAACGGCTCGGTGATGGTGAATTCCGGGAACACTCGTGCTCGACGGCGATCTGGCACTCGCCGATCTGGTCGTGAATGGCGGCACCGTCTTGGGGGGCTGGAAGCGCCAAAGGCATGACGATTTCGAGCGGGTCGCTCTCGCCGGGGGCGAGCCCTGGAATCATCACGTCCGACGGCAATATCACGTTCGGCGCGGGCGCAACCTTCGTCTCGTCCAACTCGACAACATAACTCCCGGCACCGGACACGACCAACTCGTGTGAACGGCTTGTCACGCTCGGCGGCACCCTGGCCGCGACCCACCTGGTTCACCAGCCGACGGCGACCACTTCGTCATCATCAGCAACGATGGGGTCGACCCAGTGAACGCAACGTTCGCAGGGACTTCCAGAAGGTTCCGCCCTCACGATCAGTGGCCAGCCGTTCTCGATCACCTACGCGGGCGGCACAGGTAACGACGTCGTTCTCATCGCCGGCCCTGTTGTCACCACGACGACCACCACGTTGCCCGGTGCCACGACGACGACTCTGCCGGGTGTCACGACGACGACTCTGCCGGGTGTCACGACGACGACGACTCTGCCGTTTGTCACGACGACCACGTCAGCCGCAGCTTCCACAACCGTGGCTCCGGGGGTCACGTCGACGACCATTCGGCCAGTTGTGGTACCTACGACCAGCCCAGGTGGTGCCCTGCCGGACACAGGCAGCGATCAACGAACCGGAGTCGCTCTTGCGCTCGCGCTCGCTGATATTCGGCGGCGGTTTGCTCGCCACAGCAAGGCGTCGATCAGCAACCCGTTCGACGCCAGCCATGACGAATGGTGCCAGACACCATTCGTCATGGCTCAAGCGTCAATACCCATTTGTCACACTCGATGATATCGGGCACGACATCGGCGAATCTGATCTAGACGATGGATGGCACCATGTGATGAATCCCGGAGCCGCCCGGCACAAATCATTTTTCACCCGGCTACAGACGGTCGACGATTTCTCGTGATGCTAGATGAAACCAATCCATTTTCGGGTTGGAGTTGCACGTGTTCTGTTTGATGCCGAATCATTTCCACCTGCTGCTTCACTGCCCTGAAGGAGGGTTCTCAGAGTTCATGCAGCGAGTCGGCGGGCAGTTCGCTACACACGTATGTAATTGGCGTTATGCAAGTGACGGTCCATTAGTCCGTGGTCGGTTCCACTCAATTGCCGTTGACACGCCCGAATATCAAGCCACGGTCGGTAGCTACATTCACCGGAACTCGATTGATCTGCCACCTGTCGACCACCCGGAGTCGTATCGATGGTCGAACTTCCGGTACGACACCACCGGGGTGGTACTTCCGTCAAGGTTGCACACCGAAGCCCTCCTCTGTCCGTTTGGTGACCGCGATGCCTACCGAGCGTTTGTCGTCGGGCGACACGGGCGGATGCTCGGACTTCGGTGCGATCAGTGTGGGCGATTCGCGTCGCAGTTCATGAACTGGCTGGAGATCTGATTGACGACTCATCCGCAGCTTGCGCGTACCATCGTGATAGCGATGCTTCAATCCGCATCCGTCGCACTTCGGCACGCGCTCGACGAGCACCTGCAGTTCGCCAATGTTGGAGCCAGAAGAGCAGCCCTCTATCGATCTCGGATCCGCCTCAAGTCCGACCCGATCGTGGCCGAGTTGGCGGCCCGCGCGATTCGTCTGCTTGACTCGACCATGACGAATGGTGTCTGACACCATTCGTCACGCTGGTCGGGTTGGTAGGCGAGGATGGTGCCTAGCAACGCTCGGCCTCGGCTTCGGTCGAGACGCCTTTTCTTGCGGCGTAGCTTTCGACTTGGTCGAGTTGTACTCGGCCCACTGCGAAATATGTCGACTCGGGGTGGGCGAAGTACAGGCCACACACCGAGGAGCCTGGCCACATGGCGTGGCCTTCGGTGAGTTCCACACCGACTTGCTTGGTCGCATCGAGCAACTCGAAGATCGTTTCCTTCTCGGAGTGATCGGGCTGTGCCGGATAACCGGGCGCAGGGCGAATGCCGTGGTACGGCTCGGCCAAGATTTTGCCTGGTTCGAACCCCTCGTCTGGGGCGTAGCCCCACAGTTCCCGGCGAACCCGAGCATGCATGTACTCGGCCAGCGCTTCGGCGATTCGGTCGGCCAGCGACTTCACGAGAATCGATGAATAGTCGTCACCTTCGGCTTCGAAGCGTTCGGCGATCGCAATCTCCTGCGGGCCGGCGGTCACCACGAATGCACCGATGTGATCGAACAAGCCTTCTGGCAACGAACGGGCAGGTGCGATGAAGTCGCCGATGGCCAAGTTGGGTTTGCGATCGCGGCGCTGCAATTGCTGGCGCAGCCCGAACAAACGAGCCCCGCGCCCATGGAGTGCGTCGGGTAACACGATGTCGTCGCTCGCATCGGTGGCGCGTTCCGCCCTCCAGAAACCGACTACCGCTTTGGGTTGGAACCACTCTTCGTCGACGATCTTCGCGAGCATCTCTTGGGCATCGGCCCACAACGGACGGGCCGCTTCGCCGAGTTCGGCGTGCTCGAGAATGCCGGGGAACCGGCCACGCAGACCCCAAGCGTGGAAGAACGGAGTCCAGTCGATGTAGTCGACCAACTCGGACACTGGCACATCAAACGTCCGCGTGTCGAGGAACGTGGGAGTCGTCACCGTCTGGGCGTTGAACTCGAATCGGCCCGAGTTGCGTCGCGCCTCGTCGAGCGACAGTCGGTTGCGTTCCACCTCGGCGCGCTCGTGCGCTTCAATGACTCGTTGATACTCGGCGCCGAGATCTTCGAGAAAGCCTTCGCGATGGCCTGGTTCCAGCGACAGCAGCTTCGAGATCACGCCAGCGGCGCGGCTGGCGTCGGGCACGTGCACGACCGAACCGGCCGGATAGGCCGGCGTGACCCGCAGCGCAGTGTGGATGCGCGACGTGGTGGCCCCGCCCACGAGTAGCGGCATGGTGAGGCCCTGGCGTTGCATCTCAGCTGCGACAGTGACCATCTCGTCGAGTGACGGCGTGATCAGGCCCGACAACCCGACGATGTCTGCGTTGTGCTCGCGGGCGGCGTCGAGAATCGTTTGGGTCTGCACCATCACACCGAGGTCGACGATGTTGTAGTTGGCGCAACCCAGCACCACGCCAACGATGTTCTTACCGATGTCGTGTACGTCGCCTTTCACGGTGGCGAGCACGACGGTGCCCTTGGCCGACGAGGTGACTTCGCCGCCGGCGGCGATGGTGGCGGCACGTTCTGCTTCCAGGTAGGGCGTGAGGTAGGCAACGGCCTGCTTCATCACTCGGGCCGACTTCACGACCTGGGGAAGGAACATTTTCCCGGCGCCGAACAGGTCTCCGACGACGTTCATACCGTCCATCAACGGGCCCTCGATCACCGTCACCGGAGAGCCGTACTCAACGCGTGGTTCCTCGACGTCGGCGTCGATGTACTCCGTGATGCCGTTCACCAGTGCATGTTCCAGCCGCTTCGTCACCACGAACTCGCGCCACTCCTGATTCGTGCGTTCTTGTGCTGCGGCGCCGTCGCCGACGTACCGGGTGGCGGCTTCGAGCAGGCGCTCGGCCGCATCGGGGCGGCGGGCGAGGATGACGTCTTCGCACAGTTCGCGGAAGTTCCGGGTCGATCTGCTCGTACACACCGAGCTGGCCGGCGTTGACGATGCCGAGCCGCATGCCGTGGTTGAATCGTGTGGTAGAGGAACACCGAGTGCATCGCTTCGTGAACTCGCTCGTTACCATGGAACGAGAACGAAAGGTTCGACACTCCACCGGAAATGTTCGACGTGGGGAACCGCTTCTTGAATCTCGGCAGACGCCTCGATGAAGTCGAGCCCGTACCGATCGTGTTCTGGGATGCCGGTAGCGACCGCGAAGATATTGGGGTCGAAGATGATGTCTTCCGGTGGGAAGCCGACCTCAGTGGTGAGCAGCTCGAATGCCCTCGAGCAGATTCGATCTTGCGTTGCGCTCGTGTCGGCCTGACCTTGCTCGTCGAACGCCATCACGATCACCGCTGCGCCGTGGTCACGCAGATACGTGGGCCTGCGCCAAGAATGGCCGACGCCTTCCTTCATGGAGATCGAGTTGACGATCGCCTTGCCTTGCACGCACTCTAGACCGGCTTCGATCACGTCGAACTTCGACGAGTCGATCATGATCGGCACGTGGGCGATGTCTGGCTCGCCAGCGATGAGGTTGAGGAACGTCACCATCGCTTCCTTCGAATCGAGCAAGCCCTCATCCATGTTCACGTCGATGACCGGGCCCCGGCTCTCCACCTGCTGGCGGGCGACGTCCAGCGCTTCGCTGTACTCGTTGTTCATGATGAGCCGCTTGAACTTGGCCGACCCGGTGACGTTGGTGCGTTCGCCGACATTGACGAACGGAATGTCAGAAGTGAGCGCGAAGGGTTCCAAACCGGAGAGCTGCAACATCGGGCGCGGCTCGGCGATCGGGCGTGGCTTCAGACCGTGCACCGCTTCGACGATCGCTTCGATATGAGCGGGTGTGGTTCCGCAGCAGCCACCCACGATGTTGACGAAACCCGTCTCGGCGAACTCCTTCAACACCGCCGCTGTCTGACCCGGCGACTCGTCGTACCCACCCAGCTCGTTCGGTAGTCCTGCGTTCGGATACACGCACACCAACGTGTTGGCCAGGCTGCTGAGCTCTGCCACGTAGGGCCGCATCTCGGCGCCGCCGAGCGAGCAGTTCAAGCCGATCGAGAACGGGTTGGCATGCCGCATCGACTGCCAGAACGCGCCGTGGTCTGACCCGAGAGCGTGCGACCGGAACGGTCGGTGATGGTGCCCGAGATCATCACCGGAACTCTCACGGCCGATGTCGGCAAACAACCGCCGCGCGGCCGAAATGCCGGCCTTCGCGTTCAGCGTGTCGAAGATGGTTTCGATGAGAATGAGGTCGACCCCGCCGTCGATGAGAGCGGCCATCTGCTCGCGATAGCTGGCACCCAGCTCACGGAAGGTCGATGCTCGGTAGCCGGGATCTTCCACCCGCGGAGACAACGACAGCGTGACGTTGGTGGGGCCAACCGAACCGGCTACCCAGCGCATACGCCCGTCGGCTGCGGTGTACGCGTCGGCACATTCCCGAGCGAGGCGTGCGGCGTTGGCGTTCATCTCGTAGATGACTTCCGGTTGTTCGAGGCCGTACTCGCGCTGTGTGATCGACGTCGACTGGAACGTGTTCGTACACAAGATGTCACAGCCGGCATCGAGGTACGAACGATGCATGCGACGCAGCACGTCGGGACCAGTGATCGACAGCACATCGAAGTCACCAGCGAGCGAACGCGGATGCGCGGCAAAGCGTTCGCCGCGGAGGTCGTCTTCACTGAGCCCGTAGTTCTGGAGCAACACGCCAGCAGAACCGTCGAGCACAAGAATTCGCTCAGAAGCCGCAGCGACAAGCTGCTCAAAGCGCGAGGGATAGTGCCTGGCACTATCCCTTCGGTGTGGGTTTATCGTGTTGGTCATGAGGCGGCTTTCGCGATGAGGCCGACTCGCTCGCACACTGCGAGCGCGAGCGGCGCCTTGTTGAGGGTGTAGATGTGAACGTGCTCGATGCCTTCGGAAGTGAGCGCGTTGATTTGCTCCGCTGCTACTTCAGCAGCGACTTCAGATGTGGCTTCCGGGTTGTCGTGGAGCCGGTCGAAACGCTTCGCAATGCTGCGCGGCATCGACGCTCCGCACTTTTCGGCAAAGCGGGCGACGGCGGGGAAGGAGTGGATTGGGAAGATGCCCGGGACGATGGGAATGTTGATCCCGCGGGCGACGGCTCGATCGTGGTACGCGAGAAACAGATCGTTGTCGAAGAACATTTGCGTCATCGCGCGCTGTGCTCCGGCCTCGACTTTGGCGGCGAGCACATCGAGGTCGTGTTCGAACGATGGCGACTGCGGATGTTTCTCCGGATAGGCCGAAACGGCGATGTTGAAGTTGCCACGAGACAAGATGGCTGCCACCAGTTCGGCAGTACTTTGGAATCCGTCTGGGTGCGCCGCGTACACGGCATCGATTCCTTCGGGCGGGTCGCCGCGCAAAGCGACGATGTGCGTTACCCCGAGCGACACGAACTGATCCACCGTTGCGAAGACCTCGTCGCGCGATTGGCCGACGCAGGTGAGGTGCGGTGCAATCGGCACTGACTTTGCCGCCATGCTCGCTGTTTCCACCGCTGCAAACGAGAAGTCCCTCGTCGAGCCGCCCGCGCCGTATGTGACCGACATGTAGAGCGGATCGACTGCCGTGAGGGCAGCTGTCGCATCGCGAAGACTTGCCAAACCCGCATCGGATTTAGGGGGAAGAACTCGAAACTGACGTTCACGTCGCGACCCGTTGCCGCGCGGTTTGATTGGTCACTCATGCTCGTACTGCTACTTCCTGTTGTGTTGCAAGCCACGGCGCGACCGTGAGCTGCGCGTTGGCGGGTGGTGCGATGAGATCGATAGCGGTCACGACCAACCCGGCCGCAACAAGCCAGTCGGCAACCGTATCGGTGCGGAAGCCGAGGCGGCGATGAGCGTGCTCGGCTTGCAGAAACGTCAGCGTGTGCGGCGCAAAGTCAACGATGAGCATGCGCCCTCCGGGTGCCACCAGGCGGGCGGTTTCTGCGATTGCGCGGGCTGGATCGTCGAGAAAGTGCAGAACTTGGTGGACGACGACGAGGTCGAACGAGGCGGGTTCGAACGGCGGTGCGTACACATCGCCTTGACGAAGTTCCACATTTCTGATCTCGGCTCGGTCGAGGTTGGCACGGGCAACGGCGAGCATGGAGTGGCTGCTGTCGAGCCCGACGGCACGGTCGACGTTGCCTCGCTGGGCGAGGAGTTGCAACATGCGGCCAGTGCCAGTTCCGATGTCGAGCAGCGATCGAAACGGCGCAGCGTCGACAGCGTCGACAATCAATGATTCGACGGTGGCGTCGGGGGCGTGCAACGAGCGCAGCCGATCCCAGTCGGCGGCGATGTTGGCGAAGTACTGCTGAGCGGTGTCAGAGCGGCGTTGGCGAACGACCTCGAGGCGATCGAGGTCGGCAGCGAGTGTGGAGTCGAGCGGATTGATCGACTTCATCATGTCGTCGACGAGGGCTCGGAGCGGGCCATCGGCAACCAGTGAAAAGTAGATCCACGTGCCCTCTCGATGACGATCTACCACGCCGGCTTCGACAAGCAGCTTGAGGTGTCGTGAGATGCGTGGTTGGGACTGCCCGCAGATGTCGGTGAGGTCGGTCACCGTGAGTTCGCCATGCTGCAGCAGGGCGACCAGGCGCAACCGGGTGGACTCGCCAACGGCGTGTAACGTGTCAAGAGCGGAGGCTGAGGTCAACGTCACGTGGCAACTATATAAGGATATCTATATCTATGCAATCGGAGCGCCGTCAGGTCGCCCCGTTTCACCGGCGTGGGATACTGTCGGCCGCAGTGAGTGCGCTGTACATCGTGGAGGGGCTCGGAGGCAGCCGGCGTTCCCGAGATGGCGTCGCCGGCCGAGTTGTCGAAGCGGCTGCCGATGCGGGTTGGACCCCGTCGATCGTGAGCCTGAGCGAG
This sequence comes from uncultured Actinomycetota bacterium, assembly GCA_963738275.1. Taxonomy (GTDB): domain Bacteria; phylum Actinomycetota; class Acidimicrobiia; order Acidimicrobiales; family Ilumatobacteraceae; genus Ilumatobacter. The sequence continues at coordinate 32,407 of CAVTVY010000007.1, read as the reverse complement.
ATGGCCCAACGTGTGGGCGACGCGGGTGTCGAAGTGGCGCGAGTGGTGTTGTGTGGCGGTGACGGCTTGATCCACCGAGCGCTGCCGTACCTCGCGTCGACCGGCGTTGACGTGGCGGTGGTTCCGGTCGGTTCAGGCAACGACTTCGCACGAGCATTTGGCATCGGCGCCGAGGAAGCGGTGCGGTTGGCGACAGCTCCGGCGGATTCGCGCGCACCGTCAGGTGGCGTCGACGTGATCGAGGTGCCGAGCGACGCCGCACGGGCCCGTTGCACTTGCGGCAAGCGTGCTCACCGCTGGCTACACCGGCCGCGTCAACGCAACCGCGAACAGCATGCGATTTCCTCCAGGATCAGCCAAGTACACGGTTGCGGCGCTGCGCGAAATCGGGCGTCTCAAGCCCATCGAGGTGCGGCTCGTCCTCAGCGACGAATCCGGTAACGAGCAACAGGTCATCGAGGGTCCGCTGACGATGTTCGCAATCGGCAACACCGGCTACTTCGGCGGAGGGATGCACATCTGCCCGTCTGCAGATGCCACCGATGGTTTGCTCGATGTCGTCACGGTCGGCCCGATCGGCAAGTTCGAGTTTGCGCGATGGTTGCCTCGGGTGTTCAAGGGGGAGCACCTCGATCACCCAGCAGTCACCGCCGGCCGTGCCGCCCGAGTGAGCATCGAGTCGTCCGAGCCACTCTGGGCTGATGGCGAGGCGCTCGAAGTCGGCACCGGTGCACAGCGCTGCCATACCGTGTCTGCCCGCCCTGGGCGCGCTGCGCCTACTCCGACCGAACGTCGGCTGACCCGGTCGAGTGGATGCTGTTTGCGTCGCTGGGGTCGGGCACCCAGCGATGCGCCAGGACGCCGAACCGCCGGCGAGCGCCCGCTACGCTCGGCTCCGTAATGCCTGTGTACGAATATCGCTGCAGAACTTGTGACGACGCTTTCGAACTGCGTCGACCCATGAGCGACTCGAACGCGCCTACCGACTGTCCGAACGGCCACACCGACACGGTGCGGTTGCTCTCGGTGTTCGCCAGCGCAGGAGCGGCCGCAGCGAGCGCGCCAGCCCCGACGAGCCGTCCGGCAGTGGGTTGTGGCGGCGCGTGTGCATGCGCAGGCTGATTCACTGAATCGATCCGGAAGCGAGCGCGCCAACGGCCGCGGCGGTGCGAAGAACTTCAACGATTTCAGCATGCCGGTGCCGATCTACCTGGCGAGTTTCCTCATCGTTGGCCTGTCGATCACGTTCATCGGGCCGGCGCTGAGTGAACTTCGTGATCGCTCGGGTAGTGGTATCGGTGGTATCGGTGTGCTCTTCGTGGGCCAGAGCGTCGGGTACTTCTTGGGGTCGATCGTGGCCGGCCGCCTGTATGACCGGTTCAACGGCCACCGTGTATTTGCAGCGGCGATCCTCGTCATCGGCCTCGGCATGTTCATGCTGCCGATGTTCAACTCGATCAATGCGCTCTTCGTCGTGTTCGTCGTGATTGGCGTCGGTTCGTCTTCGACCGACGTGGGGGCCAACCTCCTGGTGATGTGGACCCTCGCCGCGAACTCCGGCAGAGCCATGAACACGCTGCATTTGTTCTTCGGTTTTGGCGCGTTGTTGTCGCCGATCTTCATTCACATCGGCCTCGACCTCGCTGCCCGGCTCGCCACTGCGCTGTGCGTGCTCATCGCCATGTGGGCGCTCGCCACGCCATCGCCCCGAGCACCCGCAGCAGCGCGAGACGAACACACCGACACCACGCCGCGCCTGCTGTTGCTGCTGGCCACATTCTTCGCGTTGTACGTGGGGCTCGAGATCGGCTTCTCTGGCTGGATCAAGACCTACGGCGAAGAGATCAACCTCTCGGAACTCACGGCGACGTGGCTGACGACGGTTTTCTGGGTGGGTTTCACCCTGGGGCGAATGCTCGCAGCAGCGTTGGGGCAGCGCTTTCGTCCGAAGATGATCCTTGCGTACGCGTCGGCTCTCACGCTCGGTGCATCTGCGATTCTCATCATCGGCAACGGCCGAATCGCGCCGTTGTGGATCGGCACAGCAGTCATGGGGCTCGCCACCGCACCGCAGTTCCCGGTGATGTTTACCTATCTCGAACGACGCATTCACGTCACCGGCGCGGCCACCGCGTGGTTCGTCGCCGCGGCCGGAGTTGGTGGCCTGACGTTTCCTTGGTTGATCGGCCGCTGGTTCGACGCCAGCGGCGCAGAAGCAGTGATGTGGTCAACCGGAATCTGTCTGTCGCCACCACCCTCGCCTTCCTCACCTCCGACCGTGCACTGGGTGGGTAGCTCGGCCGGAATCGCCGAAGCATGCGTTGCGGGCCACCGCTCACTTACGAATGGCAAACCGGCCTAGCGCCACTTTGCACTCGACGAATCCAACTCGGAGCAGAACGGCATGAATGGATTGCCGCCGCCGGACTTTTTGGGATCGTGTTGACGGCGACTTGGCTTCGTGGCGCCCCTTGGTGTCACCCGTGCTACGGGTCTCGTCCAGCGTGGTAGACATGGCTGACCCGGGGAGGAACATCGTCGGTCTGGCCGCAGAGAGGTGGATCCAATGGTGTCGGTACGAGGGGCGAGCCGATCGAGATGGGCGGCATTCGGGGCCGCGGTAGCTGTGACGATCGGCGGTGGCGGATTGATGGTGGCGCACGCCGCTGGCGACGGCCAACTCAACGTCTTCGTGCCGATCACCCCGTGCCGCCTGTTCGACACCCGCCCCGACACGCTCGTAGGTACTCGCCAGACGCCGATCGGCGCCGGCGAGACCATGTTGCAAGCGGTGACCGGCACGAACGGCAAATGCACGATGCCCGCCAGCGCGACCGCTGTCGCGATGAACGTCACGTCGGTCAACGGGACCGAGGCCAGCTTTCTCACGATCTGGCCGTCCGACACTGCGCTTCCTCTGGCATCCAGCCTGAACTGGGTGCCGGGCTCGCCGCCGACACCGAACAAGGTCGACGTAAAACTGTCGGCGACGGGAACGATCAGTCTCTTCAACGCCGCGGGAACGGTCGATGTACTCGCCGACGTCGTGGGCTACTACACCGACCACAACCACGACGACCGCTACTACACCAAGAGCCAAGTCGACGCGAAGCTCCCCGCTACCGGCGTGATCACTCTCGCTTCGTCCGCATTTCAACCCACCGATTCCCGGGCGTACGCACTCACCGACACCACTGGCTGTACGACCCTCGACACGCATGGTGCCACTAGCGTCGGCACGCTTGACGCTTCGGTTCAGTTGCCAGCTGGCGTGAAAATCACGAGTGTCACCGTCGTCATCGGCAACGTTCCCTTCATCTTCAGCGTCTCCGCAGGCACCGCCATTTTGTATCGCCGGAACATCAGCGGCGTCACCTCGCTTGCGACTGTCAGCTCTTCTGGCTTCCCGGTCGGCTGGCAAAGTCGCACTGCCGCACTCGCGTCCCCCGAGTTGGTGAGTTCCGGCAACTACTACTTCATCCGGTTCACTCCCAGCCAACAGGGGCTCGGTTCCGGTACATCCGTGTGTGGTGCAGAAGTCGCCTACACCAACCCCGGTTGAACCATCGCATCGTGCGTTGACGCGTCCGGCCCTTTGGCGGTGTCCGCCGCTCTGCATCGTGGGCCGCGAGCGGACGTGCGATAGAACTTCTCCATGCGCTATATCGAACTGAATGACCGGTTGTATGAGTACGTGTTGGGTTGTGCGAACCCGGCAAGCGACGCGGTGACCGAGCAGCTCGCGGCCACGACTCGCGACCGGTTCGGCGACTGGGCAGGCATGAATGTTGGGCCCGATCAGGGGGCGTTCCTGTCGATGCTGGCCGCAATATCTGGGGCCAAGCTGGTCGTCGAGGTCGGCACCTTCACCGGCATGTCGGCCACGTGGTTGGCGCGTGGCTTGGGTGAGGGTGGCCGCCTGATCTGCTGCGACATCACCGACGAGTACCTCGCCACTGCGCAAGAAGCTTGGGATGCGGCGGGTGTCGCCGATCGCATCGAGTTCCGGCAAGGCCCGGCCCTCGAAACGTTGGCGGCCATGCCGAAGACACCACACATCGACATGGCGTTCATCGACGCCGACAAACCTGGCTACCTGTCGTACCTCTGGGAACTCTTGCCGCGCCTGTCGACCACCGGCTTCATCGTCGTCGACAACGTGCTCTGGAGCGGCAACGTCGTGAACGACTCCGATCAAAGCGAGAGCACTGTTGCATTGCGCGAATTCAACGCCCACGTGGCTGCCCGCGACGACGTGGAGGCGGTGCTACTTCCCATCGGCGATGGCGTCACGTTGATTCGTCGTCGTTGACTAGCCAACGTCCGTCGATGCCAGGAGTTCCGCCGAGACCCCACCCACAGCATCTCGAACGCGACGTCGTGTGGCCAGAGGTGGCTACTGGTGTTGCCGTGGGGCGCTTGGATCGGATGCCGCACGCTCAACTCGCCGAACTCCGGAGTACAACATGACGCGAACACTGGCACACCTTGCTCGAAGGCGGGACGTTCTTCGAGGGTCCGCGATGGCACGACGGACGCTGGTGGGTGAGCGACTTCTACTCGAATCAGGTGCTGGCCATCGATGAATCGGGCACCTCGGAAACGATCATGACGGTCGAAGGTCAACCGTCGGGGCTCGGGTGGATGCCCGATGGCTCCCTGCTCGTCGTGTCGATGAAAGATCATCTGGTGCTCCGCCGTCGCCCGGACGGAGAGGTGTCGGTGCACGCCGACATCAGTTCCTTCTGCGGCGGCCACGCCAACGACATGGTCGTCGACGCGCATGGCCGCGCCTTCGTGGGCAACTTCGGTTTCGATCTCATGGGCGGAGAGCACCCGGCGTTCGCATCACTGGTGCGGGTTGACCCCGACGGATCGGTGTCGCTGGCGGCGAGCCAGTTGTACTTCCCGAACGGTGCAGTCATTCTTCCCGACGAGAAGACACTCATCGTCGGCGAAACGCTGGGTTGTCGGTACACGGCGTTCACCATCGAACCCGACGGCTCGCTCAGCGACCGGAGGGTCTGGGCTCAGTTTTCTCCGACGCCACCGCTGGGCTCGACGGCGGAGGTGCTCGCGGCGGTCACCATCGCTCCCGATGGATGCGGTCTTGATGCCGACGGATGCATCTGGGCCGCAGACGCGGTTGGTCAGCGGGTGGTTCGGGTCGAGGCCGGTGGTCGAGATTCTCGACTCGATTGCCATGCCAGTCGGCTTGGGCGCCTTCGCGTGCCAGTTGGGCGGTTCCAACGGCTCGACGTTGCTGATCTGCGCCGCACCCGACTTCCTCGAACATGCCAGAACGGAGGCGGCTGAAGCGCTGTTGTTCACCGTCGACGTGGGTGTTCAGGCTGCGGGCCGTCCCTAAAAACAGACACGGCAACCGCTCGCGACATCGTTCAGCCCGACCGAGGTGGCGGCGATGGTGGCGGTTGGAGGCGGAGGTGGAGGCGGCGGAGGTGGCGGACTAGCTGGTGGCGGAGACATCGCGCTGTTGCCGGCCGTCGCCCCCGGCGTACCAGCAGCAAGCCCACCGATGAGGCCGGCGCCGCCGCCGATGGCGTCGAGGAAGCCGCGGACTGGGCTGTTGGCAACCCGCGGGATCGCTCTGCAGCTGCGCGAATTCGGCGCTGTTGGCATTGATCTTCTGCCGCAGCGTCTGCCCGTCGGGGCCAACCTGATCGAGGATCAGCGTGCCATCGGCGGCCCTTGCGTTTTCCAGAGACTGCAACTGCACACCACCGACTGCCGCCATCGCGGCAGCGGTGAACTTGTTGCTCGCGGCGATCAGGGCTGTCTCCAGGCCGTTGAATTCCATCGCTTCCGGCGGAACGATTGGAGGTGCCGCTTCCAGCACCTTCAGGCGCTTCACGTAGCCGAGCCACGGGCTGTACTCGATGGCCACTCGATCGCCCTGGCCACCTTGAAATAGATGCTGCTGCGCACCTTGAACGCAAGTATCTCGTCGGTGGTTCCATCGTCAATGGCGATGTAACGGCTGGGTTCGGAGTCTTCGCCGCCGCCGAATTCGCGACGGCGTAACAACGACCCTTCCTTGGTGCGGCGACGGAAGAGGTCGGCCACGCCGAGGAAGAACTGGATGAGAGCGAACAACGCGAGAGCGCTGAACAGCACGGTTGCGACCAGGCCACCGAGCCCCATCCACTTTCGTGCGCTCTCGGTCATCTCGATCGATTCCTCGGCGAGTCGGTTTCGAATCGAATCACCCTCCGATGCCAAGTAGAAGCCCACCGCCGCCAAGGATCCGAAGATCGCCGTGAGGATGAACCCCACCAGCACAGCGAGCATCGGGTGACGCCCCCGCCCTGGCACGAGTGACCGATAGCGAACGGTGACGCGCCGCCATTCGCCGGTTTCGTGGCTCCACGCGTGCTGGTTGTGTTCGGTCTCGAACGGAATCTGGCGCTGCACCGTGGGTGCCAGACCGAGTGCTGTCGCGTAGGAGAGGTGGCGGTCCCACACCGCGACCGAGGATGCTGGCTTCTGTTCGAATTCGCCCGTGTCGCGATAGAAGGTTCGCACGCCCATCCAATGTGCGGCGGCGGTGCGACCGGCGGGAGTGTCGGTTTGGGCGTGGAAGCTCACCACGCGGATCGCGCCGTAGATCAGTGCCATGCTGAGCACGCCCGCCACTGCGAGCAGAATGTTGCCCAGCGTCAGCCATCCGTTGATGTCGTTGGTGCCCGTGGCGGTTTCGGCAGCGACCCAGAAGAGCAACGTCACGATGGCTACCAATCCCCATGCTCCGATCATGTGCATGAAGTTCCAGCGGGGTCGGCACAGCCCGAGCGATTGGGCGTGGGTGATCACGTCGCGGCGGAAGCCTTTCACCCACCGCTTCGACACTCCGCTTGGCCCGAGCGTGAGCACTGGCGTTGGCACAGTTCCATCCTTGGCGTGCCGTTCGATGTGATCGAGTACGCGTTGCTCGTATGGGGTGAGCGTGTCGTTGATGGGGCGGCGCTGGCGCGTGCGGATGATGGTTTGGGGACCTTGATCTTCGATGGTGAAGTAACCACGAGCCGCGAGATCGACCACTGTGGCGGGAACCGCATCGTCTTCTACCGAGAAACCGCCGGTGAGCAGGTCGACGATGGCGGGGGGCTCTGGCCCCAACTCGATTCCAGCAGGCGCGGGCACCACTTTCTTTGGAGCCGTGCCCCGCCACATCCACAGCAGTGCGAGTAGCGCGAACACTGCAGCACCGAGCACGATCGCGCCAACGCCAACTTCAACCTCGTAGGCGCGGATGTCTTGTGGTGCGGCGGCCAAAAACAACGAAGTGCTCATCCCGCGGCTCAACTTACTCGTCCGGCGACTGAGCTCCGTTGGATTCCGGTACGACCGATCGCGCCGCGATACCACACTCGTCGCCTCGGCGAGCCAGCACCCGCTCGTAACGCTTCGTTCATCTGATTGCACATCGTGGGAAACCACATCTCCGTACTGTGCGCGGCGTACACCACCACCCCCCGTACAGATTCAGAGGAACTATGCGAAAGCTTTCCAAGCGCCGATCACTACTGATCGGCGTCACCGCCCTATCCCTCATCGCGGCCGCGTGCGGCGACGACGAAGCAGAAACAGAATCCACCACGGCTGATACAGACGCCGAAACTACGGCAACCACCACGGCCGACAGCACCGAAGCACCGAGGCCGAAGGCACCGCCACGACGATGGCCGAGACCGAGGTACCGAGGCGGCGACTGGCGATATCTGCGTCGACGGTGACACCGTCACACTCGGCTTCTTGAACTCGACCTCAGGGCCGATGGCAATCAGTGAGCAGACGGTTCGCGACTCCTTGATGCTTGCTACCGAAGAGATCAACGCCGCTGGCGGAATCCTCGGAAAGCAGATCGAGGTCATCGAGGAGGACGGCCAGAGCGAGCCGACCATCTTCGCCGAGAAGATCAACAAGCTGCTCACCGAGGACAGCGTCGCCGCCGTGTTCGGTGGTTGGACGTCGGCCTCTCGCAAGGCAATGCTGCCAGTGGTCGAGGGAGTGAACGGCCTGCTGTTCTACCCAGTGCAGTACGAAGGTCTCGAGGCCTCGCCGAACATCTACTACACGGGTGCGACCACGAACCAGCAGATCATTCCTGCGATGGACTTCTTGGCGTCGGAGGGCGTCGAGACACTGTTCCTGGCAGGGTCCGATTACGTGTTCCCCCGAACCGCGAACAAGATCATCAAGCAGTACGCGGCGGAACTCGGTATCGAGATCGTCGGCGAGGAGTACGTCCCGCTCGACAGCGATGACTGGACGACGCAGGTCGCCAAGATCGCTGCCGCACAGCCCGACTTCGTGTTCAACACCATCAACGGTTCGTCGAACGTGGGCTTCATCAAGGCGTACGACGAGGCCGGCCTGGGCGCAGACAACTCACCGATCATCTCGGTCTCGATCGCCGAAGAAGAGGCACCTGCAATGGGTGTCGATCTGACGGGCCAGTACGCCGCCTGGAACTACTTCCAGAGCGTCGACACTCCAGTCAACGCGACGTTCATCGAGGCCTTCCAGGCCAAGTACCCGGGCCGGCCGACATCGGACCCGATGGAAGCTGCGTACACATCGCTCTACCTCTACAAGGGCATGGTCGAGAAGGCCGAGTCGTTCTGCGTCGATGCTGTCAATGCCGCTTCTGACGGCGTGACGTTCGAGGCCCCGGAGGGCACGGTCACGATCAACGGTGAGAACCACCACATTGCCAAGACCGGACTGATCGGCCAGATCAACGCCGACAACCAGTTCGACATCGTGTGGAGTTCCGACGGACCGATCGAGCCCGATCCGTTCCTCGAGGGCTACTCGTGGTGGGACCCGAACGCCGGCTGACACCCGGCTGATCACAGGCTGCTCATCGGGGGTGTCGTGCCACAGCGCGGCACCCCCGATCGGCGCTCGCTCGACGACGATTCGAAAGCAGAACGATGGATGCACTCACAACACCCCTGCTGACCGGCACCGCCACTGGTGCCATCCTGTTGCTGGCTGCGCTGGGGCTCACGCTCACCTTCGGCCAAATGGGCGTGATCAACATGGCGAACGGTGAGTTCCTCATGGTGGGGGCCTACGTGGCATATCTCACCCAGCAGGTGATCGGCGCCGCAGGCCTCTCCATTCTGGTCGCACTGCCGGTGGCCTTCGTCGTTGCGGGGCTTCTGGGGTTGCTCCTCGAGGTCTCTGTCATCCAATGGATGTACAAACGCCCGCTCGACACACTTCTCGCAACTGTTGGTGTGTCCCTGGTGCTCCAACAGCTCGCGCAAGACATCTTCGGCGCTCAGGGCGACCCGGTCAGCTCGCCGAGCTGGCTTGGTGGTCGCATCTCCGTGTTCGGCTACGAGTGGCCCCACCGCCAGCTCTTCACCATCGTGTTGGCCCTCGGCGCGCTGGGCGCACTCAGCGCGGTACTGAAATACAGCGTGTTCGGCCGACAGATCAGAGCGACGGTGCAGAATCGTCAACTCGCCGAAACTCTTGGCGTGTCGACCAGGAATGTCGACCGCATCACCTTCTTTCTCGGCTCTGGCCTCGCCGGAATCGGTGGGGTGGCCATCGCGCTGATCTCCGGCACGAACCCGACGCTCGGTACCGCCTACATCATCCCTGCATTTCTCGTCGTCGTCGTGGGAGGCGTCGGGCAACTCAAGGGAACCGTGCTCGCCGCCTGGGCTGTCGGCGTGGTCACCGCGTTCCTGACCAACTGGATCAGCGGAAGCATGGCGCAGGTGATCACCTTCGCCTTGGTGGTGGTCTTCCTCACGGTGCGTCCGCAGGGGTTGTTCACTGTTCGAACGAGGTCGCTGGCATGACCACCACCGGCACCAACTCGTCCGGCACCAACTCGTCCGACGGCTCTGACGTTCGGGCAACAGGGCGGCGAGGGATGCGGTTGGTGAAGCTGCTCAACTCGTACGGCGCATTGATCGGTATCGCCGTCCTGGCGTTCTTGTTGTTGGTGTGGGCTCCCGGCTCGCTCAGCACGTTCCGGCTCGGCAACCTGGGCAAGTACTGCGCGCTCGCCCTCGCTTCCATGGGCATCGGGCTCGCTTGGGGTCGCGGTGGCATGCTCGTCATGGGTCAGGGTGTGTTCTTTGGTCTCGGCGCCTACGCAATGGCCATGCACATGAAGCTCGAGGCCGCGGGCGCCGGCGAGGTTCCCGACTTCATGACGCTGTACGGAGATGGCACGATGCCGTTCTGGTGGGAACCTTTTCGTAGCGGGCTGTTCACCTTGTTCGCGATCGTGGCCGTCCCCGCAGCGGTGTCGTTCCTGCTCGGGTACGCGATTCTGAAGCGTCGGGTGAAAGGTGCCTATTTCGCAATCCTCACCCAGGCGATGGCGGTTGCGTTCGCGACGTTGTTGATCGCGACGATCAAGCAGACCGGCGGCTTCAACGGGTTGAACACCTTCTCGACCGTCTTCGGCCACAACCTCTACAACCCTGAGGTCCAGAAGAACCTGTACCGAGTCGCCGCTGGTCTGGTGATCGTGTTCCTGGTGATCCTCTGGCAGCTCTACCGGAGCCGGTACGGCGAGCTACTGGTCGCCACGCGAGACGCCGAGGAACGCATACGATTCCTCGGCTATGACCCTGCAAACATCAAGTTGGTCGCCTTCATGGTGGCGGCGGTCATGGCGAGCATCGGCGGCGCCGTGTTCGTGCCGATCGCCGGCATCATCTCGCCGTCCAACGTGGACGCGTCGGCTTCGATCATGCTGCTCGCCGGTGTCGCCCTGGGTGGCCGTGCCTCGCTCTTTGGGCCCGCGCTCGGCGCGATAGCGGTCGGTTTCGGCCGGTCGACGCTCTCGGAGAGATACCCGACGAACTGGACCTACTTCCTCGGAGCACTCTTCATCGTGGTCATCCTGTTCCTACCGGGTGGCGTCGCCTCCTTGTGGCCGAAGCTGAGGTCATGGTGGCCTTCATCGTTGATGAAGAGTCGAGCGACTGTCAGCTCCGACGAACCAGCGCGAAACGACCTCGAGCCCAGCCTCGAGCCCAGCCTTGATCACAGCCTGGAACCGGCCACGCGGACGGCATCAGCATGACCGCCTCGTTCCTCGGCGAGGACTACCTGGAGATTCGCAACCTCACCGTCGACTTCGACGGCTTCAAGGCTGTTGATGGCGTCGACCTCACCCTGTTCCAGGGGCGTCTGCACTTCTTGATCGGCCCGAACGGCGCCGGAAAGACCACACTCGTCGATGCACTGACCGGGCTCGTCAACGGCAGTGGACAGGCGATGTTCCGGGACCACGACCTCCTTTTGATGAAGTCGCACATGATCGTTCGCCTTGGAGTTGGTCGAACGTTCCAGACCGCATCGGTGTTCGAACAGCTGACCGTGCTGCAGAATCTGGACATCGCCGCCGGTGTGCACCGCAAGACGCGCCAATCTGTGCTCGCCCGCGGCAAGGTTCCCGAGCGAGTCGAGCAAGCGCTGGAGACGATCGGTCTGGCGGCGTTGGCGCATCGACAGGCCGGGATCCTCGCGCACGGTCAAAAACAGTGGCTCGAGATCGGCATGCTGCTGGTGCAGGACGCAAAGGTGATGTTCCTCGACGAGACGGTCGCTGGCATGAGTAGCGGCGAGCGCGAGGAGACCGGTGAACTTCTGAAACGAATCGTCGCCGACCGCACCATCGTCATCATCGAGCACGACATGGAGTTCATGCGCCGATACGCCGACTTCGTGACCGTGATGCACAGCGGCACCGTTCTCGCCGAGGGGACGGTCGCAGAGGTCCAGGCCGACCAACGGGTGCAAGCGGTGTATCTGGGAACTTCGAGGGAGGTACCAACCCATGGCTGAAACACTGACCACGCGTGAACCGCTCCTTACGGCGGAACCGATGCTCGAGCTGGTCGGTGTGACTGCGGGCTACGGGCGTTCGATGGTGCTGTTCGACGTCGATCTGTCGGTCGCCAAAGGCGGCGCTGCCGCGATCATGGGCCACAACGGTGCCGGGAAGACGACCCTGCTGCGGGTCGCAGTCGGGCTGATCCCGGTCAAGTCGGGGAAGGTCCTGCTCGACGGTGAGGATGTCACCAAGATGCGTCCCAACCGAAGGGTGCGCAAGGGCCTTGGGTACGTCCCGCAGGGCCAACTCTGCTTCCCTCAGCTGACCACGTTGGAGAACCTGCAGTTGGTGTCGAACGTGAGATCCGAGATCGACGATGCGCTCGATTCGTTCCCCGCTCTGACCGGTCTGCTGAGTCGGCCGGCCGGCCTTTTGTCCGGGGGGCAACGACAACAACTCGCGATAGCACGAACGCTGCTCGGCAAGCCGCGGCTGTTGATCCTCGACGAACCGACCGAAGGGATCCAGCCCAACGTGGTCGCAGAGATCGAGGAAGTCATCGTCCGACTCACCGCAAGAGGCGACTTCACCGTTCTGCTGGTGGAGCAGCATGTCGGCTTCGCACTCCGGTCGACGGACAAGTACTACGTTCTGGAGTCGGGTCGCATCACAGGCACCGGCGTAGGAGGAGAAGACTCGCTCGACGAGGTTCGCGCTGTCATGGCCGTCTGACCCAATCGCCAACGAACTACACGACGCTCGCGAGGTGAGCCGTTGCGTGGTGGGCGGCCACGAAATGTGATGGATCGATCGTGCGTTCACCGCTCCACCGGTAAGCAACCAGTGGGCCGCCGCCGACGGCGGAGTAGTCGACACACGCCGCCAGCGCCGTGCTGGTGAGATGCGGCCAGGTTCGCCAATAGTGACCGAAGATCACGGGCACGTCGTCGGCATACGGTGTGACTGGCGGGTGCTCGATCGCCCGGTCGGGCAGGCCGATCGCTCCAGGCGTGTCACACGAATAGCCGAAGTTCGGTGTTCTCGGATCCCACCATCGAAACCGAGCATCCGTGCGACGGTTGCCATCCTTGTCGAGGAAGTCGGTGCCATCGGGGAGGCGAACCTCTGGCCCCTTGCACAGGTGCTCGACCCATCGATATGCGTCGGTGCCTCGGGTGCTTGCGGTGACCATGAGATCGGGGGTGACCGAGGGGCTCTCCAGCCCGGCGATCGCGCCCGCATCCCAGCACGCATGCACGACGCGGACGTCGCCGAGGTCGAGCCACAGCGGCAACGTGGTCAACCAGGCAATCGCCTCAGCATGGTCGGCGCTGCCGTTGCCGATCTGCTGCAGGAAGGCCGCGTGTTGCGCGATGTGTTTGTCGGTGTGTTGCCGGAGATGCTCGTGGGGTCGCGACGGATGGTGCGTGAAGTAGGCGATCGCGTTGAACTCGTGATTGCCCAAGACAGCCTTGGCGGCCCCAGCTACCACCATCGCTCGCACGATCTGCAGCACTCGGCGCTGCTCCGGACCGCGGTCGATGAGATCGCCGACGAACACCGCTTGGCGCTGCGGATGTCGGAACACCGAGTCGACCTCCCGATACCCCATCTGGAAGAGCAGGCGCTCGAGGGCCGCGGCCGAACCATGCACGTCACCGACCACGTCGTAGCCGGGCGGATCTTTCGGTTGGTCCACCGAGTTCATCCTCCTCGCACGCCCGTGCAGTGATGAACTTAGCAATTTGATGCAGGCGCGATTCCCGTCGGAGCGGAGGGACGCAGCGGTGGTGAATCGGATTGGAAGCTGAAATCTCGTCAATCCGTGCCGCTGGTTCGTCACCGGGTGTGGTCGTGCAGAATGTCTCTACATAGTTCCACGATGTCACGGCCGTGGCCGCGCTGCATTCCGCGATCGGCGACCTCGTCGTCGAGGTGTGCTCGTTCGAGGAAGCGTTCGATTTCCTGGTAGTCGTTCTCCCCGGCTCGAGGATCGACTTGAAGGGCGCCGAGCAATGCAAGCGCGCCATCGACGTCACCGGACTGGAGCCGTTGATCGGCTTCGATGACGAGACACAGGCCGAGGTTTGCGGTGCGGCCGGAAGCGAGGGCGTCGCGTAGCGCGATATCGAGGTGGGGGCCGGTCTCCTCCGGCCGGTCGAGACGCTGGTAGAGCTGGGCGAGGTTGGCGTGGCAATCGATCTGTTGATGTCGAATTCCGAGTCGAATGCTCATCTGCAGGTTGGCGAGATAACAGTCCTCAGCGGTCTCATAGGCGTCGATCGATCCGGAGGCATCGCCGATGAGGTGATGGATCACGCCGAGGCCGCCACGTGCGGAGTTCTCGAGTTCAAGATCGCCGATCTCTACTGCAATTTCGAGCACCTCATGTAGCCGCCTCTCCGCCTCCTCGTAGTCGCCCGTGAAGCGCGCCACCATCGATACCGCCATCAGCGCTCGGCCGTACTCGAGCCGGTCGCCGAGAGCGGACGCAACGGCGAGCATGCGTTCGGTCGACGCGGCGGCCTTGTCGAACTCGCGTGCGTTCAGGTGAGACCACACGGATCCGAGGAGTGTCCGCGCCAAAGTCTTACCTCCCACGGATTCCGCCAGCGGGAGGGCGGCTGTGAGGAGTGCTCGCTCGCTTTCGTAGTCCCCGCGATCGGCTGCGACCCAGCTGGCAAAGTACAACGTCCATGCCCGCTGCTCGTGTGTCAGCTCCATGTCCAGCAGTGGTGAGAGAGCGGCGTCCAGAGCCTCGGTTTCGCCAGTCTGTAGGCAGGCTTGCGCAAGCGCGAGGAGTGCCTCGGCGGTTGGTGCTACCGATGCCTCCTTCCACAGCTCGACGGCGAGTTCGAGCAGCCGACGTGCGCTCGCGGAACGCCCCGACTCCAATGTCCGCCTGCCCGCGGCGAGGTAGATCTCGGCCGCACCGAGGGTGTCGCCAGCGAGGCGGCGATGATCGGCGATGACTTCCTGGAACTCATTGAGGCGATCACCGGCGTGACGTGACAGCCATGTTGCAGCGAGAGCGTGGAGGCGTTGTCGATCTCGAAGGAGGACGGTCTCGTAGGTGACGTCGCGCAGCAATGCGTGTTTGAAGATGTACTCCTCTGCCGACGCCAGCGATGATTGATCGCGCTTGTAGACCAGTTCGCGCTCGCAGACTTCGTGCAGTGCAGCCGCGGTGTGGGTCGCCGGCCGTGTCGGCTCCATGGAAGTCAACGCTGCGTCCCAGAACACTCGACCGACAACCGCCGCTCGTTGCAGGGCTTCTCGCGGCATTGTGGTGAGGCTGTCGAGGCGGGCTTCGAGAACGCCGGTCAAGGTCGACGGCACCGATGACGGGTCGAACTGATCGAGGTCGATGCTCCAGGCCGTGTCAGCTTCGCCGGGAATGATGACATCGTCGTCGATGAGCATCTTGATGAGCTCCTCGACGAAGAACGGGTTGCCATCGGCGCGTTGTGCGATGAGTTCGACAAGGAACTCCGGCACGGGCGACGCGTGCTGTAGGACGTCAGCGATCAACGCCCGGCTCGTGTGATCTTGCAACGGGGACAGTTGGACCAACTGCCACCGAGCGTTCCCGGACAGCAAACTCGGGCGTTCTTCGAGCATGGTCGGTCTGGTTGCGACCACGACGAGGATCTCAGAGTCGCTCAGACGCTCGGTCAGGTGGTCCAACAGCCCGAGCGAGTCAGCGTCGGCCCAATGGAGATCTTCGACCACCACGAGCACGAGATCGTCGTCGGCCAGCGATCGCAAGAAGTGAACGAGGTGTGTGGCACACACCAGTGAGAAGCTCGGTGGAGCCCTGAAGCTGGCGAACCGCATCGCTCCTTGACAGGTCGAATCCCAACCAATGACCTACGAGATCGGCTTCGTCGGCAACGAGATGCGGCGCAAATCCGTCGTGAAGCTTCGTGGCGACCACTGGTGGCGGATCGCTGTCGAGGATGGCGAACCGTGACGCGATCAGGTCACGGAACACGCCGTACGGAACGTTCTGTCGTGTGGCGAGCGCTCGCGCTTTCAGGTAGTACACCTCCTGCGAGAGGAGTTCGACCCAGTTCTCGAACTCGTACAGCAGGCGCGACTTGCCGACGCCGGGCTCACCAACAACCGCCACGGTGTGCAGAGATCGCGTGCGGGTCGCATCGTCGAGTCGAGTGCACAACGTTGCGAGTTCGTCGTCACGACCGACCATGCGGGTTTCCACACCTTCGATTCCTCGCGTCGGCATTCGAAAGGTGCGTGGCTTGGGTCGGTGCACCACATAGGCGCGAACGGGTTTCGTCCTACCTCTGACGATGAGCGGATCGAGCGGGCTCACGACGAACACGCCTCGCACATGGCGATATGTCTCGTGAGCGATGAGCACGCCGTTCGCCGGCGCCAAATGCTCAAGCCGCGAGGCGACGTTTACGGTGTCACCCATCGCCGTGAATTCGCGGGTCGTCGCAACCTCACCGAGCACGACTGTGCCGGTGCAGATGCCAACACGCAAGACGAGAGATTGCCCGGTTTCAGCGTTCAACTCGGCCACAGCACGCTGGAGTTCAAGGCCCGCCCGGACGGCCTGTTCGGGATCATTCTCGTTCGACGACTCAGCTCCCCAAAGTGCCATCACGGCATCGCCGATGTGCTTGTCGATCAAACCACCGAACGAAGTGACGACGTGATCGAGCCGCGACCACACCTCGTTCATCAGGTTGCCGACCACCTCGGGATCCATCGCCTCCGCTAGCGAGGTGAAACCCTGTAGGTCGGTGAACAACACGGTCGCTTGACGGCGGCGCTGACCCGCTGTGGATAGTGCGTTCAGTCGATCTCGCAACGAGGACACCGTGAGGTCAATGATCTCGTTGTCAACGACTCCGCGGAGCTGCTCCTGTGCCTCGATCGCCCGTTCGAGCTGTTCGCGATCTTCCAAGTCAGCCGTCCTAGTCGCCGGAAGACTAGTGCACGGCCCGCCTACCGTCGATCAGAGTCGTTCCTCGAACGGCGTCGGCTTCACCACCTGTACGCGAGTTCGTCGACTGTCGTGGATTCGGAGGTGCGCTTCCCGCCCGTAGGAAGCGTCTCGTCAGGTTTACGCCGCGGTTATCGAGTTTTACTCAGTCGACTGATCGATGTCCAACGCCGGCGCTTGACGAGTTGCTGGCCCTCGACGATGAGTTCCCGTTGGCGGTCGACTGCCAGTTGGTAGAGCTGATCTGGATGAATCATGGTGTCCTCCTTTCTCGTGCGCGCCTCGCGCGCTGCACCTGCAGAGGATCAGTCGGCAAGGGAGGATGGGGTGGGTGGATGCTCAGCAGCCGAGTCGGAGGGCGATGGCGCGGTGGTCGTCGGGTGAGAGGACAGATGCCGCAAGGCTCCACACACCGTCGAACGCCTCGGCCGGGGCACCGGCCTTCATGCCGCCGAGCATCTCGGTGCGGTCGTCGACGTTCATCGCCGGGAGCATGACGGCGAGCGATGCGCCGAGCTCGTGCGGGGGGATGTTGGCGATGATCGACGGGTGCACTGCGAGCATGCCCTCGAAGCCGAGCACCGAGTCGAGCGCCTGGCCGACCTCGCGCTCCTCGAGGTCCTGGTGGGCCAGGTACTCGCTGGTGAACGCGGCGAGGTCGAGGTACAGCTCGTGCAGCACGGGCGGCGGCGGCTCGTGGGTCTCGCGGGTCTCGATGGCGAGTGCGACGAGCCCGTCCATCAGGCCGTCGATGCGGTGGTGGTCGTCGGCCACGTGCGCGGCCATCGACGGGCGCGTGCCGCTCGAGCACCGGCTGGATCGCGCCGTCCTCGTGCTCGGCGTGCTGCGACGCAGCAGTCGCACGACGCCCTGCACCTGGTCGACGAGCGACGCCGCACCGCAGTCGTCGGCGGGGTCGAGGCGGCCGGCGTCGCTGACGAGCGCGAACAGCTCGCTGCGGATGCCCTTGTGGATGTCGCGGTAGAGGTCGAACGACACGGCGCGAAGGCGGTCGAGATGTCGAGGGTGGTCGATGCCGGTGATGGTCATGATCGGTCTCCTTGGTGGTGATCGTCGGGATGTGGCCGCCGGTGGCGGCGACGTGACCATCGTGCGTCGATCGCCGGAGGCGCGCTCCGAAGAATTGCGTACGCACTTGCTAAGAAATCACTAGCTTCGGTTGACTGCCGCAGCTGAGGGAGGTGAGTGACGTGTTCGATGATTCGACGATCCGCTTCCTGCACGGCGGCTGCTCGCTGCTCGTGGGCAGCGTGTGCCCCGACGGCCGCCCGCACGGCGGGCGTGCGTGGGGCCTCACGGTGACCGAGCATCGACCGCGGCGCACGTGCGCCTGCTGCTCAACGGCAACGACACGACCACGGTCGCGAACCTGCAGCCCGGCGCAGCAGTCGCCATCTGCACCGCCGACGTCGAGACGCTGCGATCGCTGCAGGTGAAGGGCCGCGTGCTCGCCGTCGAGCCGGCCAACGCGGCCGACCTCGCCAAGCAGCAGCAGTACACGGCCGACTTCACCGGCGACATCCATCGCACCGACGGCGACCCGCTGGAGTTGCTGCGGCGCTGGGCCGCCTGCTCCGGTCATCGCCTGCGTCGTCGAGCTCGGCGACGTGTTCGACCAGACGCCCGGCCCGTCGGCCGGTGCTCGAGTGCCAGGCGTCGACCTCGTGAGCTCGAGCCGCTCACGCTTGCGCGACCTGCGGCGGTGCTTCGACGGTCGCATCCCGGCGGTCATCGGCACGTGCAGCGCGGCAGGGATCCCCAACATCACGTACCTGTCGGCCGTGCACCCGGTCGACGAGCACGCGTGTCGCGCTCTCGAACCAGTTCATGTCGAAGACGTCGCGGAACCTGGCCGAGAACCCGTGGGCGTCGCTGTCGCTGATCGACCCGATCAGCTACTCCGAGTACCGCCTCATGCTGCGCTACGAGCGCACCGATCGCCGCGGCCCGGTGTTCGAGCGGCTGCGCGACGACGTCGACAAGATGGCGGCGCTCATCGGGATGAAGGACGTGTTCCGCCTGCGCTCGGCCGACATCTGCCGCGATCGAGTCGATCGAGGTGGTCGTCGACCTCGACCCTGCCCGACGACGATGTCACCGCGGCCGGGCCATGCTGCTCGCTGCCGCCGGCGACCTCGCGGGCCGGATGAGCCGGTGCGCCGACCTCGAGACGCCTCGATCGACGTCGCGCTCACCGGTCTCGACGAGCTGCTCGGGCTACCGCCACTCGTCGGTGATGCTCCTCGACGAGGAGGGCGACGCGCCTGTTCACCATCGCCAGCCACGGGTATCCCGCCGAAGGCGTCGGCTCGGAGGTGGCGTTCGGCGACGGCGTCGCCGGCGCGGCCGCGGACAGGCTGCGAGCCGGTGCGCGTCGGCCAGCTGCGGCAGATGCAGAAGTACGCGCGCTCCGTGCGCCGCTCGTTCGAACGCGATGGGCGACGTCGGCCCCGAGCGCGACGTGCCGCTGCCCAGGCTGGACGACACGCAGAGCCGCATCGCGGTCCCGGCGATGGTGCGCGGCGAGCTCGTCGGCGTGCTCGTGGTCGACAGCCCGCTGACGGTGGCGTTCGACGACGACGACGAAGCGGTGCTCACGGTGGTCGCCACGCTCATCGCGCAGATGATCGACATCGACCGCACTGCGACCGACGCAAGCGAGCTTGCGCCCTCTCCGGGTCACGCCGCGCACGCCGCCATCTCGCCCGGAGGAGTGTGCCGACGACGAGGTACACGTCCGCTTCTTCGCCGAGGACGGAAGCGTGTTCCTCGACGGCGAGTACCTCATCCGCGGCGTGGCCGGCCGCATCCTGTGGTCGCTCGTCCAGCGTCACGAGCAGACCGGGCAGACCGAGTTCACCAACAAGGAGCTGCGCCTCGACAAGTCGCTCGACCTTCCCGGCTTCCGCGACAACCTCGACACCCGGCTGGTGATGCTCAAGCGCCGTCTCGACGAACGTCAGGCCCCGCTGCGCCTCGAGCGCACCGGCCGCGGGCGGTTCGAGCTGCGCTGTCGCGGTCTCCTTGCGCCTGGAGCTGCACGACTGAGTGCGTCGGCAGCGTCCGGATTCCGGTGAAGACGATGTCGTCGCACCATCGGTTCGCCGGCACGCTACTGCGGCAAAATCGTCGGGCTTCGGCCGGTGCGGCCATTTGATCGGGCCCGAGGGGGGCCTTATACTCGCTCCTTGGCTCGTGAGATTTCTTGCGGGCCCCGCGCCTCTAGCTCAATGGTAGAGCAGTGGGCTTTTAACCCATTGGTTCAGGGTTCGAGCCCCTGGGGGCGCACACTTCGATGCTCACTGGTCGGCACGGCCCAGCCGATCGGTGCCCGTTGAGCCGTTGTGGCAAAGCGGTGCCACTAGTTTCATGCGGGTATGCGGCAGCTCTTCACGATTCGGTTTGTCGCAGCTATCGGCGCAGTGGTCGGGCTTGATGTTCTTGCTGAGCACGGTGTTCGCCACGCGCGACGCGCTCACGGACGATCCCGCCGCCGACAGCCTCGAGCCGTGCGGGGGATCGATCTCATCGAAGTGGTGTTCGCAGCGAGTGACCCGGCGTTCTCTGTGGAGGACGGCGTCGCGGATCGGGCGGTCAGCCTCATCATCGACGCAAACCGCTCACTCGGAATCACCGCTGGCACACCGGGCGAGAATCATTGCGGTGAACTCGATCAGGTCGGCGGGTGCGCTGTGGTGGCCGACCTGTTGGGCGAGGGTGTCGTCTGGTTCGCGCTCGTGCCGAAGGCCGGGCCAAACAGAGTGGAACTTCCGGCGATCGACACGCTCGACGAAGGTATCGCCACGCTGGTGAACGGTTGGCAAGTGCCGCATGCGCCAGTCCTCGATCGGCGTTGCCCCGACGACGAGTTCTCGTCCTACCGCGATCTACGCGAAGCGCTCGGCGACAACTTTCTGTCGGTGTTCGACACCGTCGAACGACGGCTGATCGCCGTGGAGTGTCGAGTGCAGGTCGACTACCTCTAGGGGAAGCTGGAAACTCGTCAGCCGGTCGGTGCTGGTTCGAGTGGCGTCGGCGATACTGCGGCGAATCCTGTGAAGAAGGCCTGCACGTCGTCAGCCGGGTTCTCAGCGATGTTGGTGCAGTCGACGTCGGCGCCGTAGTCGAATCCCTGGAGGTCGGTACCCAACGGAACCTCGACGATTCCGCGGACCTCTCCTGCCGAGCACGACGGCACGTTGATGGAGATCACCTCGGTCACCGGCGCTCCCTCTTCGTGAGCGAGCAATGTCTCGAGGTTGCCGGCGAGGTACTCGAGCAGCACATCGATCGTTGCTTCATAGTCAAACGAGGCGAAACCGGTACTGATGGCGATCGCTGGGATGTTGCGCCTAGCGGCGACACGAGCGTTGCCGACGGTGCCTGAGACATCGACGAATGGCCCGAGGTTCTGGCCTTCGTTGGTGCCGGAAATGACGAGATCGGGAATGAAGTCGATGCCGCCTTGATCGAGCGCCCAGAGCACCGAGTCGGCAGGGAATCCGTCTACAGCGGTTGCCGGGTAACCAGAGAGTGTGGTGACGTCGGTGGCGGTGACTGGCCCGTCGGTGAAGTTGCCGCCTTGGGCTGTTTGCTGGACGAGGGGCGCGACGACGGTGACATCGAAGACGGGTTCGTCGAAGGCCAGCAGGGCCTCGACCACCATGTCGATGCCCTCAGCGGAGTAGCCGTCGTCGTTGGTGACCAACACGCGGATCGGCTCTGCCGGCGCAACGGTGGTCGGCGGCGCGGTCGTTGCAGGCAAGGTGGTTGCAGGAGCGGTGGTCGCCGGTGGTGTCGTGGTCGCTGGCACGGTAGTCGCTGGCATCGTGGTGGCGGGCGCTGCGGTGGTGGAAGCGACGGTCGCTGCCGGTGCCTCGGTAGTCGAAGTGACTTCGTCGCTGCTGCAAGCTGCGACCGCCGTGAGCGCTAGGAAAGCGACGACGGTGGTTCGGGCGGTGGAACGGAGGTTCATCGACATCGGACACTATCGGCTCCGTGTCTCATAGACCGGATTCGATGCAAGCCTTCGATGCAAGCTGAACCGTTTGCGATCGAACGGAACGCGACGAGCCAACGTGTTGTTGCGTTTCCGGGTGTGCCTGGTCCTGTCGCCCGGCCTGGTACGCCTTCTCGGCGCGAACGACTAACGGTTGTGCCAGGCCGACACGTCAGCGCACCGTCAAATTGACGTCAGCCTGACCCCGACTCGTCAGGGTTAGCCGGCGTAGCGTTGGTTGTCGGGGGTCGCGTTGGCTACGCGCTCTTGGTATGCCGTTTCGGCACGACCGAGGAATTCGAGCAACACCCGGTTGAACGTGGTGGCGTGCTCGACCATGAGACCGTGCGCCGCCCCGCTGATGACCACCAGCTCCGCGGTGGGAATGGACTCCGCAAGTTCCTGGGCATCGCCGCGGGGAGTGAGGATGTCTTGGTTGCCCACCAACACGAGCGTGGGAACAGTCACCTTCTCGAGCTGTTCGGCAAGGTCGTCGTCGATCGACAAGATCGCTGCGACCTGACCGGCAAACGCGTGGGCCGGACGGGGTAGGCCAAGCGGACCCATCCACCCAACCGCCGGGCTGAGACGCCGGAATGAACGCGGCCCGATCATCCACCTGGCCGACTCTCTCGTCATGGCACCCATGCCGTTTTCGAGAGCGGATTCGGCCCAGTGGGCAAGTAGCTCGCGCCGCCATGGATGGTGACGGCACGCCGTGCACGCCAGCGTGAGCGAACGCACTCGCTCGGGATGCCGCAGCGCCAACAGTTGGCTGATTGCCCCACCCATCGAAGCGCCGACGACGTGTGCTGTTTCAACTCCGGCATGGTCGAGTACGGCGATGACGTCGTCGGCCATTTGCGGCAGTGAGTAGTCGCCGTACGGCTTGTCGCTACGACCGGCACCCCGGTTGTCGAGGGCGATCGTGTTGTACCTGGGTGCCAACGCCAGGCACTGCAGGTCCCACAGATGCTTGTCGGCGCCGAGACCCTGAATCATCACGACCGGCGCACCCCCGCCCCGACCGGTCTTGCGGTAATGCAATCGGATGCCGTCGCTGGCACGCACGTAGGTCATCAGAAGGCTCCGATTCGGCCAAGGGGAAGCCAATCGAGTGGCGTGCCGGTAAGGGTGCCGCCCATCTCAACCAGGAGCGCGTCGATGCGTGCGCGAACCGCGTCGGCGGTCTCCAACTCCTCGAGCGGGCCGCGCCGCCGATGGGTGGACTTGATGGCTGCGCCAACCTCGACGCGGGCGCTTCGTCGCACGAGTACCGAAGCCGTGGCGGCCGGGAAGACGGGCACTTTCGCGGCGACGGCTGCCCCGACCAGCCGATGATCGACCACGCCCGTCGAGGTGTTTTCCGGTCGGTGATCAGCGCCGAGAACAATGAGTTCGCCGGCGCGCAACGCACCTTCGATCTCGGCCGGGATCGGCAATAGCGCACCCACGCGCTGCATCATCGGACCGAGCGGAGCGATGTCTGGTCGCCCGACGAACCTCACCGGTCGGTTGACCTCAGCGCCCAGCGCGAGCGCTGCGAACACTGGCGCCAAGGCGAATCTGCGTGCGTTG
This sequence comes from uncultured Actinomycetota bacterium, assembly GCA_963738275.1. Taxonomy (GTDB): domain Bacteria; phylum Actinomycetota; class Acidimicrobiia; order Acidimicrobiales; family Ilumatobacteraceae; genus Ilumatobacter. Next base: position 8,998 of record CAVTVY010000007.1, on the reverse strand, counting down.
ACCACGATCAGCGCACCGGAACGTTTCGGTAGGTGGTTGGCCCCACCGACTGAGGTGTTCCACCGGATTCGGCTGATGGTCCACATGCGCTGGACCCTGCCTTCGTCGCGACCCCAGTCGTCGACCTCGTCGGCATACCAACGTCGAGAAAACTCGACGGAGGACGCAGCGACTGCACCGGTAGCGCTGCCAGCCGTTCGAGCAGGAAACGTGATCACGTCGGCGATACGACGGGCGGGGATGTCGACCATCACGCGGCCACCACACGGGCTGGGGTGTGCACGACGCTCGGCCACCGATACAACTCGTCGATGACGTTGCTGGTGGTTTTCGTAGGTGCGAACCCGAGCACTTCGCGAGCCCGCCAATTGTCGGCCAACCTGCCGCGGTGCAGCATTTCCTCCACGTGATCTGGCACCGGCGCGCCACCCATGTAGAACAGGCGGCTGGCGATGGCCCAGTCTGGGCCGATCAACGGAATGGGAATGCGGCGTCCTCGTCGAATCGCCTGCCCGGCCGTGATCGCGCCGGGTGCGACGATGTTGAGCGGCTCGGAAAGGCGCTCGCGCGCCGCTGCGACGAAGGCGTCGGCGGCGTCGTTTTGGTGGATGACGGCGAACGGCGGATTGGCCAGAGCACTGAAGGGAACCGCAGGCATGCGCAACAAGCGACCGAGCGGACTTGGCACATGCGGGCCGAGCACCGGCGCCAATCGCAGACTGCCTACCGCGACGCCGATGCGACGACCGATGGCGTTGGCGGTCGTCTCGATGTTGTGGAGCGAACGCCCATATCCACTCGTAGGTGCCGGGGCGACCTGCTCATTGGGTCTGGTGACCGAATTGCGACCTCGGCCGTATACCTCGATGCCGCTGCGCACGACGATGGACTCGAGGGATCGGCATTCAGCGGCCGCGCCGAGGATGGAGGTGGCGGCGTCGTCGGTGAACTGTGCCGCACGCTGCGGGTTGGCACGCGAATGCGGCTCCCACACGGCGATATGGACGAGTACGTGTGGGTTGAACGAGGTGACGACGTCGACGACTCGATCATGGTCGCCGGGAACGATACGATGGAACTTCGCCCGTCTCAGCCGACCGCGAGGTGGGTCAGCATCAATTCCTTCGAGTGAACCCACCCACGGTTCCGTTTCCAGCAGACTGGCCACCCGGCATCCCAATTCGCCGCCCATTCCACTGACGAGCACCCTTGCACCTGCCATGAAGCACCACGCTACCCCCCACTCCGTCCGGCGCCTGCGTTTCAAGTCCATCATCGCTGCTGCCGCAACCATGCTGTTGGGGGCATCGGTGGTGCATGCGGAGTCCACGCTCACCACGATCCAGTCGGCCGCGTCGGTCGGCGTAGCGGCTGAACGCATCGTCGTGGTGCCCCCGGGGCTGCTGTTTCCCATGGAGTCCGAACCGCGATGCGAGGTGTTGAACAACTTCGGCGGCACCAGCAAGACCTTCGGCTCGGGTGGCCATCAGGGCGTCGACATCGGGGCGAACGTGGGCCAAGAGGTGTATGCCGTCGAAGATGGAACGCTGTATGAGCAAGACACCGACCTGTCGAGCGCGCCAGGGCTGGGCTGGCGTCTTGTCTCTGTGACGAACACCAAGTACCGCTACTTCCACCTGTCGTCGTTCGCCGAAGGGCTGTCGGTTGGCGACCAGGTTCGCCGCGGCGACGTCATTGGATACGTCGGCGATACCGGAAACGCCACCCCAGGCGGTTGGCACCTTCACTTCGAGGTACGTCCCGGTCCGGCATGGACGCCGGTGGATCCGGTGCCCCTGCTCAGCATCCCAGACAACTGCAACGTCTACTGACGATTCAAGCAGGCCAGCGTCAGTTGAGGCCACGGTCGTCTTGTTTGAGTGCAGTGTCGATGCACAACGCGCTCGCTACGACGAGTGAGTTCAGCGGTTCGGCTGGACGCTGCTGAATCACCAACACGTAGTTGTCGGCGGTCGTGAACAGTGTCTTCGCGAGCCCTTCAAACGTCTTGGTGATTCGGGCAAGCTCGACGCCTGACGCATCGGTGATTCGAAAGTTCCACGCCCTCCAGTTCTCGGCCTGGATGGAACCCAGTTCTTGTTCACCGGAGAACAAGCCGAACTTGATCTTGCCAAACACGTTCTGCTGAACGATGCGACCGATCTCATTGCCAAATCCGTCGCCAACCACCACGCTTGATTTCACGATCTTGCGTGGCCTGGTCAGCGTCAACAGAAGTTGACCGGCCCCATCGGTGACGTGCAGCTCGTGCGTCATGAACTGATCGAGGGTCGACACCAGTCGGGCGACCTTCTTGGCAGTGGACTGCCCCACCTGGTTGACCGCTGCGAGCTGGGATCCTGCCTGGTCGAACACGCTGTACTGGTTGGTGAGTTCGATCAGCTTGACCCTCTGGTTCACCACCAATACAGGTTCGTTGAGGATCGATCCTCCGCCCCCGGGCACCGGTGCCGTCAGCCCGGCGCCCCGGTGACCACCGGCGACCAGCTGTTCGACGATCTTTGCGCGGTTGCCCTCGTAGCCGAGGGTCAACCCACCTTCGAAGTTCTCGAGTTTGCTCGGAGCCGCTGGGGTCGCGGCGTTCACCGGATCGTTGCCCGTGATGCCGTTGTTGCTCACATGGTCGGTCCAAGCGGTTCCGTCGAAGTAGCGGAGCTCGTGACGGCCACGCGGGTCGGGATACCAGTTGGGCGCGTGCGTACTCATAGGGTGAGCCTAAAGCTGGGGGCGTGCTCCATCTCACCCAGGCAGGGTGAGGCCGACTCACCCCTGCGAGTAATATGACTGGTGGAAAGGGATAAAGGGGATTTCATGTATGTAGCGGTGAACGAGTTGCGGTTGCGAGGCCCCGTTGCCGGGTGGGCGCTCGGCACCCTCGCGGGGATGGGCGTGCACGCCAGCACGAAGCACTCCAGCGCGGTCCGGGGTCGGGGAGTTCGCTGATGGCCTGGCTGATTTTCCTTGCTGTTGCCTTGCCGCTGCATCGGCTTCGTTGTCTGGCTGCTGCTCGACGAATCGATCGTGCGCGTCTCCACCGGTCGGCTTGGCCTGCTGTTGAATCGGGGCGTCCCGACGGGAAAGACGTATGGGCCTGGGGTGCACTGGGTTCCTGCCTTTCGTCGGCGCGTGCTCGTCGAATACCTCGCCGTGGAGTTGGCCTACCGTGCCGGAGACACGTGGGCGTCGGTGAATGAGAACACCGACCTCGAGCGCGGCGGACCGCCGCTGCAGGTAATGCTCGGCGACCGCACCGTGGTCGGCATGGGCTACACGATCCGCTTTCGTCTCGATGAACAGCAGTTGGCATCAACGCACACCACGTTTGGTCCCGACGGCATCTGGGCTGCGGTGCGCGACGGGAGCGGCCAAGCGTTGCGCGACGTGCTCGCCGTCGACCGCTTCGGGGTCGACGACCTCGTCGGACCGCAGCGACGCGCGACGGAGACCGAGGTGTCCGCCGCCATGACTGAGGCTCTCAGCCCCATGGGCTTTGTCGTCACCATGTTCACCCTGGGTGACCTCGACCTCGGGCGGGCCGGCGATGTCATCCAGGCGACGGTGAGAGCACGCCTTGAGCTGGATCGCGAGGAGGCCGAGGCCGCCATGCGCATCGCCCGGGCCCGCATCGATTCCCAACTCGGTCCGTTCGCCGACATGGCGTCGGCAGAGGCAGCACTGCGGTACCGCGAGGTGGACTCGTGGCGTGAGCTGGCGTCCACTTGGCGTGCGGCCGTCGTCCCGTACGCGGTACCCGACTGCAACTGCGTCGTCGGCAACCGTTTCCTCGGCGACTGCGACCTCGGCGACGCCGGAACCCACGGTCGCTGACGGCGGCGGAGCGCTCGGCGAGCCCACCCCATGACGAGCGCCACAAAGAGCGCGGAAGCCATGGAAAAGCACCGCGCATCCAACAACCTGCTCGAGGTGCTCGCCGTCGTGCTGCTCGGTGTGGCCACCATCGGATCGGCGTGGTGCGGATACCAGGCCACCCGGTGGAACGGCCGTGAGGGCGATCTCTCACGCGAAGCGGCCGTCACACAAACCGAGGTGGCACGTTTGTTCGGCCTGGCGACTCAAACCGTCTCCTATGACGCCAACATGATCGCCCAGTACGCCCAAGCGGTGTCCGACGGTAATGAGCCACTGATGGAGTTCTACCGGCAGACGCTCATTCGACCCGAGTTTCTGCCGATCCTCGACGACTGGGAGGCCAAGATCGCTGCGGGGGAGGCGCCAACCAACCTGCTGCAAGACACTGAGTACCTCGACCAGCAAATGGAGCAATACGCGCATCGAAGTGGCGCACGTCGAGTCGATCAGTGTTCGCGGTGAGGAGGCAGGCAGCCACGCTGACGCGTACGTGCTGACGACGTTATTGCTCGCCTCCGCCTTGTTCTTCGCCGGTTTGACGACGTCGTTCCGGGTGCGTTTCGCCCGGTTGTTGCTCCTCGCCGGGGCGTCCCTGATGCTCGCCTACGCGGCGTCTCGTCTCAGCACCCTCCCGATCCTGTAACACGATCCTGTAACACCTACTCGGGGCTCGGCTGCGGCGAGGTCAACCGGTCGGGCTCGGCTGACCGACCTCGGCAAGCCAAGACTTGAGCACGCGGTGCATCGCCGGTGACGTGAAGATCGGTTCCTCCGGCGGGGTGAGTTCGGCCGGGAACAAGAGGAACGGATGTGTCTGCGGCCCGCCGAGACCACCGTGCGAGCTGACCTGGCTCTCGAAGGCGGCCACCTCCTCGAGCTCTGGGTCGTAGCGACTATTGACCATCAGGTCGGCGGCGGTGCGGTACGCATCGACGTCGGAGATCTGCTCGACGGCTCGTGGTCCGAACGGTTCCAGTGGGTCGAGCCCGACAACCTCGCCGGTAGCGAGGTTGCGGACGCCATGGTTGCCCAGCACTACCGATGAGCCGTTGGCTTGCCGGACGAGCACAAATCCGATCTCGGGGTGTTCAGCGAGCCCCGGTATGAGCTTCGGGTAACGGGAGTCGATCTCCTCTTTCGTGAGCCGGTGGCCGGTACCGGGGATCGAGATCAATCCGAGGCTTCCCGACCCGAGCACGATGGGCACTTCCGCCGTGACGACCGGCAGCGGTTGGGTCGGCGTGACGCGCTTGGCGCAGCCAGGCTGACGATTCGGTGCGACCAGCTTCGGCATCGGCGTCGCCAGACGCAGCAGCCCCGCACAACTCGCTGACGAGTTCTGCGAGCGTGAGACCCGAGCGTTGGGCGAACGTTGCGCCCTGTGTCTGGCCGTGGTCTGACAGCACCACCAACTTGTAAGGCCGCGGCGTCCAGCGCGTGGTTCGCTCGATCCTGCCGAGTTGTCGATCCAGATCGCGCAACACCGCGAGGGAGTCGACGCGTTCTGGCCCCGAATGATGCGCCACCTCGTCGTAACCCAGCAAGTCGACGTAGATGGCGGCGCGCCCCTCACACATGTCGTTCTGAACGCCTTGCACAGCCACGTCACGGGTGACCACCGTCGTGAACGTGCGCAGCAGCGCGTACGTCCAGCTTCGTTCAACGCGTGGCTCGACTCCGCGCCGCCGCTGCCGGCCGGCCGCAACTCGTTCGCGTGTGATCTCCACGACCGACGCGATCAACGTTCGGACCGATTGGCCTGGTCGAGCGAAGTAGCCGAAGTATCCGGCTCCGATGCGCCCTTCCTTGCGGCGACCCGCGCCGCTCATCGTGAGGACGGCTCGTTCTGCATCGCCGGAGAACAGATTGTTGTAGCTCGAACCATTGTGCGCGAGCAGGCCGTTGCCGTTGGTGTGTGCGCGCTCGATCTCAGCGGCCCATTTCGGGTGGTTTGACACGACGATCGAGCCAGTCGACTTGTCGAGCCAGCGAAACGCTGGCATGTCGACCGTCGATCCGTGCAGGATGCCGATCTGGCTGACACCGGTCTGAGACGACCACCCGGTCTCCCAAGCTGTCAAATGGTGGCTACCGGTACTGAGCCACCGGTGCACTGTCGGAACGTCTCCAGACCGCAGCGCCCGCCGAAGGACGTCGTACGCCACGCCGTCTAACTGGACGAAGACGATGCCCGGGACGTCGGTCACGTTGGCGCCCTTCGAACGCTTGCGGGCTTTGCGCGACACACGCTGGTCGAACCAGGCATCGTCGTCGAGGGCCAACAGTGACGTGACTGCGGTGTTGACCACGACGAGGCACACGACGACAACGAGAGACTCCCAGAACCCGTCGAGCACGACGCCCGGCAAGAGATTCAACAGCCAGCCGACAAACAACGCGTTGAGGGCGATCGCCCCGAGACCAAGGGTCAAGACCGACAACGGCGCCACGAGGAATGCCAGCGCCGGCCATACAACAGCATTGGCAAGACCCACGACGGCGCCGGCCAAGATCGCTTGCCACGGTTCATCGATCGTGAACCCGTCCATCATCGCCGCGAGTAACCACAGTGTCGGTCCGGCGATCAGCATGACGATCGCGCTGCGCCGCGCGACCTCGCGCCACGGCGGCCGCTCGCCTTCAGGACGAACGATCGAAGATCCAGTCATCGGGCCAGTATGCGCACGCCGAAGGGTGAGCGATTCGCACCGTTCAGGTAACGGTCGGCCTCGCCTGACCGGTTGATGCCGATCGGCCCCTACATTGACGCTTGACGGGCCCAATGCCCCCTTATCAGGAGAAACAAAATTGATTGCTTACGACTACCCCTTGCTGGGGATGTTCTGGACCATGTTGTGGTTCTTCGTGTGGATCTCGTGGCTGATCCTGCTGTTCCGAGTAATCGGTGACATCTTCCGCAGCGCTGACCTCGGCGGATTCGCCAAGACGATCTGGTTCCTCGTGGTGTTGTTCCTGCCGTTCTTGGGCGTCTTCATTTATGTCGTCGCACGCAACGACAACATGCGCGCTAACGACTTGGCCGCGGCCCAGGCGCACGACGCGGCGTTCAAGTCATACGTCCGATCGACGGTGGCAACCGGCGGATCCGCCGACGAACTGACCAAGCTCGCCGACCTCAAAGATCGCGGCATCCTCACCGAGGCCGAGTTCGCCCAACAGAAGGCCAAGCTGCTCGCCTGATCGCTCCACACCGGCGGCCAGTTCATAACCACTGGCCGCCGGTGTGGCGCGCAGCGTTGGCCGCGCCGCCAGCCGTTGACACCGTCGCTCCCTTGGCCGAGCGCCGACCATAGCGACCTGCCGCAAGCGAGGCCCCATTGCTTCGGCGAAAGCTACTTGCGCACGATGACGCCGCAGGCAATGCGACCGCCGCTGTTGCCATTGTCGTGTCGAGCCGAAGTCGTCTCGGTTCGCATGGATCACGATGGCGCTGCCGACCTTGCGCCTCGGTGATCGAACAACGTCGTGGTCGCCATTGCGCTGCAACGTCACCCGCTCGGTGGTGGTGTTGAGGCGGCCCTGGAAGGCGTCGTTGACGATCAGGTTCGGCAAGTCACCGCGTGGTTCGGCGTGGTCCATCGGCGGGGCTGTAGTGGCCACCGGCACCCCCGAACACCGGTGGGTGCCGCGGCGTTGGCGCCGAGCGCACGAGCCGCTCTCGTGAATGTGCACACCGTGCTTGCCTGCCGAGCAGGCCTGACACTTTGACGTTGATCGTGAACGACTCCGTCGCCGATCTTCGGTGAACTTGCGCGAAACCGATGGTGGCTCCCGGATGCATCCCTGATCGATCGCTTCTGCCGCCAGCGAGTTCGGTGCCCGATCCGGCATTCACGGTGGTGGCGAGGCCAATGGCGAGGCCGAGGCCAGCTATACCGATAGCGATATTTCTTGTACGCAACATGATTCCTCCAGTTGGAATATCTCTTGAGATGTAGTTCTCGAAGAGCTGTCGCGTTGTCGGCTCATCAGCGGTTCGATTAAGAGACCAATTTGAGCGAATATTTTCGACGATCGGCCAGCTTCATCAATTGATCTCGCGTAGATCAGAGATGTCGCCGAGCAGAGCGAATGCTCCCAACACGGCGATGGATAACCACAGACTGCGCATCGCGAATGCGACCGCAGGTTTCCGGGCGATTTTGACGACGTCGGTTGTTTGCCGGACCGACATCCATGCCACTGTGATCAACGCCGCGATGCCAAGACGAACAACGAGGCGGAAACAGCAGCGGCAACAAGAACGGCAGCCATCGGCGATAGCCGCGGACCCTTGTGTCGCTCCACGTACTCCACGGCCCAGGCGATGCAGACGGCGAAGAGTGCCGGCACTTCGCGGCCTCGTAGTTCTCCAGCATGGCCTTGATGACGAAGGACGAGAGATCGCCCTTCTCGGTGTCGGCGCACCGGCGCAAGCCGGCGAGATAGTGGTGGGGATCTCGATGGCGGCCTTCGCCATCAAATCCTCGGCGGTGCCCTGCAGCGAGACGATAGCGGGATCATTTCCTTCGCTCTAGAGCACGTCCGATTTGGTTGCGTATGACGCGCTCTCAATTCCTTTAACTTTTCGCATTTTCTGCGGAAAACCGGCACTTTTCCGGAAAATGCTTACTCGGCTGCGACTTTGTCCGCAAGCGGCGTCTCGCCCGGCTTGACGTGGGTGGACTCGACCGGCTGCTGGTGAGCTCGACCCCTGCATCGGTCTGCCGCGCAACCGTGAAGCGTGAGGGTCGCGAGATCGCCCTCCTGCGGAAAGTCGGCGCGGTAATGCGCACCGCGCGAATTCTCGCGCCGCCGGGCCGCGAGCGCGACACCGTTAATTCTCACTCAAAAAAAATCTATGAAAAACTTCATGTTCATTCCGCATCTGAAGCGGTTGCAAAAGCATTGGAACAACGTATTATCTAATATAAATCAAATCCATTTCTTGTAAGGTAATTTTATTAGCGCGGTCATATTTACTATGTTTGCAAATAAATAGTAAGCGATGCAATTTATGAGCAAGACACTACTTTATTGTATCACCTTATTTCTTTTTATTTCTTGTACAACAAGTTCACAAAAAGTTCCTAGATCGATATTAAAT
>CAVTVY010000006.1:0-32009 GCA_963738275.1 uncultured Actinomycetota bacterium | reverse complement strand
GTGGAGGTTGGATCGATGATTCGCTCGGGACGGAACGCCACCGAAGCCGACATGGAAACGAACAGCAGACGCAGCAGTGCACCTCGGCCCGCCCAGCCCGCGTCTTTCAGATCGAGCCACGTGGTCGGGCTCATCGCGGAGGCGAACGACGTTCCACCGAAGTCGGCAGCGAACGCCATGATGTAGATCACCGAGCCAACCATCGCGATCGCCCACACGGTCCGAAGGAATCGCACGGTGACGATGTATTCGGGGCCCTCCGGCCACCCAATGCTGATGAGCGCCAGGGCACCGAACATGATCATGATGCCAATGGTCGACAACAGACGACCGAGCCAAATGGCGCCGCCCGAACTGCCTTCGTCGGCGGCCACGTTGGCAGCGGGCGTTTGCACTGCGGCCGTGCGAATGAGCGGGTCGGTGGTGGCGGTGACCAACGGGTCTGTCGCCGTACCACCGAGCGTGGTGGTGGTGGACTGCGGCTCGCCGGTGACACCGAACGTCGTGCGGCCATTGATGATGACTTCGCCGAGTTCGTTCGACAGCGTCCACACGATCACGCACGTGCCGCTGGGCAACTCGGCAGCGAACGCAGCCCGGACGACCAACCGGTCTCTGTCGACCTCGGGGAGCAGCGTGTTGGCAAGTACACCGTTGCATTGCACCGTGACTGACGCGTAGTCGCCGTCGTCGAGTTCTTGGTTGAACGACAGCACGACCTCGGTGGGCGAGACCGGCAAGCGATTGGCCGTCGGCCGGGGTGATCGACTGCAGGGAGTTGGTGCCGGTTTGCGCCAATGCTGTGCTGGAACCGGCGGTGACGACGATGACGGCCATGAGTGCCGAAACGAATGCGAGCATCGTGAAGCGCGCCCGCTTGGCCCGTTTCGGGATGGATGGCGCGTCCCAGGGACCACGGGTTCGAATGCCCACAAACCACACGGTAGCCACAATGAGTGACCGCGAATCGACACCACTTTGCAACGCCGTCGCAATCCGGTCGTCACGTCCGGTTCGCATCGGTCCTGGCAGAGCGTTGCGGCTGAGTTCTCACGGAGTTGTCACGAGTTGTCAGGCGTCCGGCTGCACACGCTGGTGATCCCGCACTCGTCGCCAGCGCTCAGGTCGTCAGCCGCTCATCGTCAGCTCGTCGGCAGCTCTCGTCTGGCGATCCGGAGGACCCTTTCTTTCCGTGGCCAGGCGCAGCGCGACCACCCCCTGAGTAGAGTCGGAGTCGATGGCCACCCAGTCGTTGTATCGCCGCTACCGCCCCCGCAAGTTCAGCGAGGTCAAAGGCCAAGACCATGTGGTTCGCGCGCTCCGCGACGCCGTCATCGCAGGGCCGCGAGGGCCAGGCATATCTGTTCTCAGGGCCGCGTGGCACGGGGAAGACCACCTCGGCTCGCATTCTTGCCAAGGTGCTCAACTGCTCCAACGTCATCGACGGCGAGCCGTGCTGCGAGTGCGATTCGTGTCTCGCTGTTGAAAAGGGCACGAGCTACGACGTCCACGAGCTCGACGCCGCGTCGAACAATGGCGTCGAGGCCATTCGCGATCTCATCGAAAAGGCGTCGCTCGGTACGCCCGGTCGGCACAAGGTGTACATCCTCGACGAAGTCCACATGCTCTCCAAGCCCGCCGAGGCTGCGTTGCTCAAGACGCTGGAAGAGCCTCCGCCACACGTCGTGTTCGTGCTGGCCACCACCGACCCGCAGAAGATGAGCGACACCATTCGGTCGCGCACCCAGCACCTGCAGTTCCATCTGCTGCCGGCCGACACGTTGGCCGAGCACGTGCAGTGGGTGGCCGCAGACGCCGGGTACGACCTGTCGCCACGAGGCGATCGAGTCGGCGCTCATCCAAGGCGGCGGGTCTGCCCGCGACACGCTGTCGGCGCTGGAACTCATCGCCTCCACGGGCGGCGAAGTCGACGAGGCGGTCGATCTCGACGAGTTCATCGCTGCGATGATCGATCACGATGCCGGGCGAGCGCTCACTGCCATGGCTCACGCCGTCACGTTGGGCCGCGACCCGCGCACGGTCACCGAAGAGCTGGTGCGGCACCTGCGCAACGCGTTCTTGTCGCTCATGGCACCCGAGCTGGTGCTACTTCCCAGCGAGCGGCTCGACTCGCTCATGCTGCAGGCGCAGCAGGTCGGCGCAGCGGCTTTGGTACGTGCCATCGAAAAGCTCGGCACCACTCTGGTCGACATGCGCAGTGCGCCAGACCCGCGAGTGCTGGTGGAAGTGGTGTTGGTGCAACTCACCCATCCCGAGGCAAGCGGCGATGTCGAGGCCCTCGTCGCCCGCATCGAGCGCCTCGAGCAGAAGGTCAAGTCGTTCGGCGACGCCGGCCCGGCCAAGGCGGCCTCGGGCCCGACCGACCCTGCCACCGGGCGAGCTGTCCTGGGTGGCGCGGCGCGACGCCCACCCGCCGATTCGTCACCCACACATTCATCGCAGTCGCTCGACCAGTCATCGCCGTCGACAGAACCGCCGCCAACAACGCCGCCTCTGGAACCAGTTTCCGTCGACGCCGGGAACGAACGGGCCGCCGGCGATACGCCAGCCGTCACCGAACGCGCCGTGCTGGGCAGCGGCGCACGTCGGCCCACCCCAGATCGACCGATGGTTTCCGGCGACCGATCCACGGAACAATCTGGCGTCCAGCATTCCGGTGCACCCGAAGGTCGGGCGGGCGCCACGCCGTCGCCGAGTTCCGCGCCCGCCGTTGCGGCTGCACCCCAGCCCACTGGCCTCTCGGTTCCCGATGCGTGGGACCGGTCGCTCAAGACCACCATCACACCGCTCATGGTGCGGGCCCTCTTCGCCGCTGGCACGTTCGTCGGCGGTAGCGGCGAACGGTGGAAGTTCGACCTGCCCAGCGCAGCCCACGCCGCACGCTGCGAGCCACACCGAGCCGTCATCGAGTCGCAGCTTGCCGCCCTCGTTGGGTCACCCGGTCAGCCTCGAGTTCGTCACCGGCAGCGTTCGAGCCGCCGACGAACCCGGCGCGAGCGCCGGCCGGCGCGAGCGCGACGTCACGCAACTGCAGCAGTCGGCAGCCGTGGCGGAGACATCGCCGTCAGCACCAGCCCCGTCAGCGCGCAGTCAGCCGACGCTGCGCCCAAAGCTCGCGAGCAAGCCGGCGATGGAACGTGCGAAGGCAGCCGCAGCGGCGGTCGTTGAAGAAGAGGTCGCGGCCGAGGCTGAGTTGCCCGTGTTCGAGGCCGACGACGAGATCGACTTGAGCGACCTCACCGATGCCCCGCCCGAGTCGGTGCGCACCCCGCTCGACCATCTCACCGAGGCATTCCCCGGTTCCCAGTTCATCACCGACGACTGAGCTCGAGCGAGCATGCCGCTTCGCTCCCGCTCCAGTTGCTCGCGTGCTCAGTTGTCCTCATGGGTCGATCTCAGCAAGCGGCCCGCCCTCTACCATCCAGCAACCAGTCCGAAACGATCGCTCCGAGAGTCGAGCCGCCTGTGCCGAGCGCATACACCCCACCTGTCCAACAACTCATTGATGAACTCGGTCGACTTCCCGGAGTCGGGCCCAAGTCGGCGCAGCGCATCGCGTTCCATCTGCTGAAGATTCCTGCCGATGACGCCAATCGCCTCTCAGACGCCATCCGCGAAGCGAAGGCTCGGGTTCGGTTCTGCGACCGTTGTTTCAACGTGGCCGAGTCGGCGTTGTGCCCGATCTGCAGTGACGAGCGTCGCGACCCGTCGGTGTTGTGCGTGGTGGAGGAGTCCCGCGACATCGTGGCCATCGAACGCACCGGCGAGTTCCGCGGCCGGTATCACGTGTTGCTGGGTGCCATGAACCCGCTGGAAGGCATCGGCCCAGAGCATCTGAAGATCCGCGAGCTCGTGGCCCGGCTCGAGCCTGAAGGCGTGGAAGAAGTCATCGTGTGCACGAACCCGAACACCGAGGGAGAGGTGACGGCGATGTATGTGGCCCGTCTGTTGAAGCCCCTCGGCATCAATGTCACGCGCATCGCGTCCGGCCTCCCGGTAGGAGGCGACCTGGAGTACGCCGACGAAGTCACCCTGGGACGAGCCCTCGAAGGCCGCCGCACCATAGACACCTGACGGGAGACACCTGACGGGGAAACAGAACGGAGCGCCGTCCGTTGCTGAGCCGGTAGCGGGCGGACGGGACCCGGCTCAACACGAATGACGCTCCGTTCATACGACTCTGACCCGCGGGAGGGATGTTGCCCGTTGCGCCGTCCTCGTATGTCATTTACGTTACGAAAGTGACGGATTGATGTCAACCAAACCCACGGTCAAGCTTCAACAAGTCACCGCAAAGTCACTCCCCGTGAACCGCAACGCGAACCACGACGTGTCTGACACGTTGTGGTCGCGTCGTGGTCAGAGGGAGCGCAGGATGATGGCGTCGCCTTGGCCGCCACCGCCGCACAAGGCTGCTGCGCCGAGACCGCCGCCGCGACGGCGGAGTTCGTGCAGAATCGTGAGCGCTACACGGTTGCCCGACATGCCGATGGGATGCCCCAGTGCGATGGCGCCGCCGTTCACATTGACCAGATCGAGTGAGATGCCGAGTTCGCGAGCCGACGCAATTCCCACAGCCGCGAACGCTTCGTTCAACTCGAACACATTGATATCGCCGACGCTGAGACCTGCCTTGGCGAGGGCCTTGTTGATGGCGTTGGCCGGCTGCAGATTGAGTGACGCATTGTCTGGACCAGACACCATGCCGTAGCTGACGACTTCGCCGAGCGGGTCGACGCCACATGCTGCGGCCGCAGCCTTCGACATGACGATGACGGCCGAGCCACCGTCGCTGAGCTGCGACGCGTTACCGGCGGTGATGGTGCCGGTTGGGTTGAATGCTGGCTTCAACTGACCCAAGCTCTCGGCAGTAGTTCCGGGCCGAACACCTTCGTCGGTCTCCACGAGGATGGGGTCACCCTTGCGCTGCGGAATCGACACCGGGAGATCTCATCGGTGAAGCGACCGGCCTTGATGGCCGCAGCCGCCCGCTCGTGCGATGCGGCGGACACTTCGTCCATCTCCTCACGGCTGATGGAGTCGCCCGTGTATCGGTCTGTGCTGAGACCCATGAGACACGCGTCGAACGCGCACCACAAACCGTCTTTGATGATGGCGTCGGCGAGTTCGGTGTTTCCGTAGCGGAAACCGCCGCGGGCGCCCGACGCGATGTACGGGGCGTTGGTCATCGACTCCATGCCGCCGGCGACCACGATGTCGGCGTCGCCCGCCTGGATCATCTGGTCGGCCTGATAGATGGCGTTGAGGCCAGACAGGCACACCTTGTTGACGTTGACCGCGGGAACACTCATGGGAATGCCAGCCTTCACTGCGGCTTGGCGGGCGGGAACCTGCCCCTGCCCAGCCATGAGCACCTGACCCATGATGACGTGATCCACCTGGCTGGGTTCGATGCCAGCGCGTTGCAACGCGGCGGCGATGGCGAAACCACCCAGCTCGGCGGCGGAGAATTGGGCGAAAGCGCCCGACATCTTCCCAATCGGAGTACGGGCACCAGCAACAATCACGGATCCAGGCATGCCATCACGCTACTGCCAGGTACCGATACATCGGAAGCGGAACGACGACGGCTACGGATCTGAGATCGGTGCCGGGATTCGACTGATGTCAACGGTGGCCCAACCGTCCGTCGTGCTGAAGATTGCCAGATCGCCGGTCCAGTACGTCGCGGTGCACATGGTGACTGACGGGCAACTGGCAGGACCGAACGGCGCTACGGGTATCGGCCCTATGCAATCCGGAAATTGCGGAAAGCAAACGTTCTCGAACGGTGGGTCGACCATCGTGAGATCTACCGGAGCCCACGACACACCCCGATCGAGGTGATGTCGACGACGGGGCGATTTCCCCCCACGAAGGACCAATTGAACAAGCTCGCCGAGGTTCAGACACACCTCTTCGGTCGGACAGGCCTTGCCGCCACGGGGTACAGGAATTATCGGTGACCATCCAGACGGTCCAACCACACTGCTGTCGACGAATCCCCAAGATTTGCCGTAGTAGCGGGGCGTCCCTGGGCTCAGGTAGCGAAAAGGTTCATCGAAAAAGCACCAGGCACCGCTGCATGTCACGTCGTTGAATGCTGTCCCCGAACCAACGAAGCGTTGATGTGTCCATGGCCCCGTCGGCGCAACCGATCGAACGACCGACCCACCGACAGTGATTGCCACACACGAAACAGTCGTGCATCCCGATGAGGCGAGCTGCGGTGAGCGCTGTATCGAAACGAGGAGACACTCCTGTGCCGGAGAACGACCCTGCGATCGTCATCAGCTGATCGGCGACGAGGTCGACCGAACCCAGTTCGCTGTTGACCACACACACCGTTCCGTCCGCTCCGATCTTCGCGAACGCCACATTCGGGTCGATCGACCCTCGCCAAAAATTGACGCTGCTTGCTATCGGGAGATCAACAACATCTGACGACACCATCGTTGCGAACCCAGGTGCGGTCGCTTCCCACTGGAGTGAGATTGACGACTGCAATGTCACCCGGTTGCCCGACCATCGGCGACCAAGTCCACATCGCCGTGGTCACTGTTGGCAAAACAGACTTCGCCGGACGCACCGGTCACTGCAACACCCAGATTCGGGTCGACGGAACCTGGGCCGAAGTTCACGTTGCTTGCAACGGGCGGCACCTCGCCGGCAGCAGACGACATCAACAAACCGAAGCCTGGAGTACTTGCGTTCACCGGAGTCAGATTGACCACAGCCAGAAAGCCTTCTCGCGGCGGGTAGTAGTAGTCAGGCACCGCAACGAAACAGACCGAAGTGTCGGCATCGATGTTGGCTGCAGCTGGGCGAGCCGACATCGCAACGACCGCAGTCGGTAACAAGGCCACTGACAATGCCAAACGGACCAGCCCGGGCGATCCACCCATGTTCAGAACTGTAATTCTTCGCCGAACGCACCGCCGAAGTCGTGGACGTCGGGCGAATTCTCCAAGACCATGACCAGTTGAACTATGAGGTCTCGCCAGCAGGGAAACGCTCGACGAGAACCGTTGCCCAGTCGTCGGTCGTGCTGAAACGCACGGTTCCTCCAGCCCAATACGACGCCGTGCATTCCGTCAGGCTTGGGCACACGGCATTGATGAACATTGTCGACGGTCGTGGACGGCAAGGAACCGATGAAACCGTGCAGCTGTACGACTCGAGTGGCGGGGAAACGGTGGCGAGATCGATCGTCGACCAGTCGGCCCCGCGGTCCGCGTGATAGCGGCTACTGGCGTCATCGTCAGCCCGTACGGACCTACGGAGTCGCCGAAGCTCAGACACACCCGGTCGCTCGGGCACGCTTTGGTGCCACGAGGTACGCCAAAGATGGGCGACCAACCATCCGCTGCGGGTGGGGAACTGTCGTTCAAACCCCAGGAGGTGCCATAGGAAATGGGCGTTGCGGGCGAGAAAAGTCGATCTGGTTCCTGAAAGAAGCACCAGACCCCCGTGCAAGAAATTCCGGTTGGCCCATCTCTGTACGACACAAATCTTTGATGTTGCCATCGTCCATCTGCAGTTGCAGATCGAACAAGCGAACCGTCTGAGGCGATCGCCGCGCAGGCGATCGGCGTGCAGCCGAACGAGGTGATCGTCGGCGAGCGTGTATCCAATCGGTCTGCAACCCTGTTCGAGACAGCATCGCCGTCGATCGTCAACAACAGGTCGGCCACTAGGTCGACCTTTCCCAACT
This sequence comes from uncultured Actinomycetota bacterium, assembly GCA_963738275.1. GTDB lineage: Bacteria > Actinomycetota > Acidimicrobiia > Acidimicrobiales > Ilumatobacteraceae > Ilumatobacter. The sequence goes on along the minus strand of CAVTVY010000006.1, from coordinate 24,274 downwards.
CACTGTTCACAAAGCACACGTTGCCGTCAGCACCGATCGGTGTGAATGCAACATTCGGGTCGACCGAGCCAGGCACGAAGTTGACGTTGCTGGCAAGCGGCGCCTCGGCAACATCCGACGAGACGAGCACACCAAAACCCGGAGCGCTCGCATTGACCGGCGTGAGATTCACCACAGCGATGTCACCCGGAGCGCCGACGCTGAAGCATCGGCGCTCGCTTGGCGCCAGCGAGGTGCCGCCTGCCAAACGAGTGTCGAGGCGCCGTTCGGGTGCGTGGAGGGCCAGAGCTGCGTACTCGTCGTTGAGGTTGAAGAGTTCGTCGGCGACCAGATCGACCGATGCGTGCTCGCTGTTCACAAAGCAGACGCTGCCATCGGTACCAATCGTCGCAGCAGCGACGTTTGGGTCGATCGCCCCAGGTGCGAAGTTGACATTGCTCGCGGACCCCTCCGAACTGATTGCAGATGTCGTCAGTAATCCATGGCCCGCCGAAGACGCGTTCACGGGCGTGAGGTTGACGAATGCGACGTCGCCGGGAGGTCCTTCGACGCTGAAACAACGGGACTCAGCCGGCAACAGTCGGCCGCCTCCCAAACCAACGCGTGTGTCGACACGCCGCATAGGGGCGTTCGGGGCGGTGAACGTGTCGCGCTGCAGTAACACTTGGGTGTCGGCCACCAACTCCACGTCACCATGGTCGCTGTTGGCGAAACACACTTGCCCTGCGCTGCCCGTGACCGCTGCAGCCACATTCGGGTCGACCGAGCCCGGACGAAAGTTGACGTTGCTGGAGCTCGGCGACTGGACAAGGTCCGGTGACGTGAGCACACCGAAACCGGCGGCGACAGCTTCAACCGGCGTGAGGTTGACGATGGCCAACATGCCATCACGGGGAGGGCCTAAGTAGGTCTCTCGAGCGGCTACGAAGCACACAGACGAATCCGCTCCGACGTACACGCTCGACGGTGTTCGCATCGGGCGGCACAATCACGACGAACGACATCACGACGAACGACATCACGACCAACGTCATCGCCGCAGGCAGCGCCGATGCCACCGAACGGCGGACACGACCGGAAGTCCTCCCCATACAGAAACCGTAATGCACGGGTCAACAGGTGCTCCCGTCGGTTACCCGTTGGTAACAAGGCTCAACTAACGTTGCGGGCCATGCAGGAGATCCTTGACGCGATTCAAAGTGGCGCCAGTGGCGACGACATTGCCAACCTGAAGATTCCCCAGTCGTACCGGGCCGCCTTTGTGCGCCGCGACGAGACCGCCATGTTCGAAGGGGTCGAGTCTGCCGAGAAGGACCCGACGAAATCGATTCACATCGACGAGGTGCCCACCCCCGAACTGGCGCCCGATGAGGTCTACCTCGCCGTGATGGCGAGCTCGATCAACTTCAACACGGTGTGGACTTCGATCTTCGAGCCGCTTGCCCACGTTCGGGTTCCTCGACCGCCTCGCCCGCGAGAGCGAGTGGGCGAGCGCGCCACAAGCAGGACTACCACGTCATTGGTTCAGACGCATCGGGTGTGGTGCTGCGGGTTGGTTCGGCAGTTCGCAACTGGAAGCCGGGCGACCGAGTGACGGTTCATTGCAACCACGTCGACGATCAAGACCCGTCGGCTCACGACGACTCCATGCTCGCCACCAACCAGCGCATCTGGGGGTTCGAAACGAACTTCGGCGGCCTGGCAGATCTCACCGTGGTGAAGGCCAACCAACTCATGCCCAAGCCCACGCACCTGTCGTGGGAGGAGGCGGCAGTCAACGCGCTGTGCAACTCCACGTCGTACCGCATGCTCGTCAGCGACAACGGCGCCCGCATGAAGCAAGGCGACTCGGTGCTGGTGTGGGGCGCCACCGGCGGCATTGGCGGCTACGCCATTCAGTACGTGCTGAACGGCGGCGGCACACCGATTGGTGTGGTGTCGTCACCCGAGCGAGCCCAGCTGCTCAACGACATGGGTTGCGAAGCAGTGATCGACCGGCGTGCCGAGGGCTACCAGTTCTGGAGCGACGAACACACCCAAGACGAAACCGAATGGCGTCGCTTCGGCAAGAAGATCCGCGACCTCACCGGGGAAGACCCCGACATCGTGTTCGAACACCCGGGTCGATCCACCATGGGCGCGTCGATCTTCGCGGTGAAGCGCGGCGGCACGGTCGTCACATGTGCGGCCACCTCCGGCTACATGGTCGAGTTCGACAATCGCCATTTCTGGATGAAGCTCAAGAAGCTCATCTCGTCGCACTTCGCGAACTACGCCGAGGCGTGGGCAGCCAACAAACTCATCAACGAAGGTCGCATCCACCCGCTGCTGAGTGACGTGTACTCGCTCGACCGTGTCGGCGAAGCCGCCGGCAAGGTGCATCGCAACGAAGCAGAAGGCAAGCTCGGCGTGTTGTGCCTCGCACCGTCGGAGGGTTTGGGAATCGACGACCCAGAGAAGCGCGAGCGCGTCGGCGAAGCCAACATCACCCGCTTCCGCGGCGTCTGACTAGCCTAGCACCTCTGCGTCGTGCTCGTCGCCATTCGGCCTCGACCGATCTCGAACTGCACCCTGAGAGCCAGCTGTGAGTTTGCTCTGAACTCGGCCGGCCGTTGCGCGCACGCCTTCGCGGCATGCTGGCAGCATCGCCTCATTCGGGCCTCGCCCGAGTGGACGGGACGAACTGATGGAGTCATCCGCGATGACTGAAGCAATGTGGTATCTCAGCAGGTCGACTGGCATCGTCGCGGCCGTGCTGGCAGTGGCGTCGCTGGTGCTCGGCTTTCTCTTTTCGGCTCGAGCGACCGGCAACAGGACGGCGTCCGAACTGGTGGCTCGACCTCCACAACTGGCTGGGCGGGTTGACGATGCGTGTTCACCGCCGTTCACATCGTCACCTCGTACCTCAACGAGGACGCCGCAATCTCCGTGGCACAGGTGTTCATTCCCGGCATCGCTTCATTCGACCGCTGGGCGTTGGCGTGGGGAGTGGTCGGCATGTATCTGTTCGCCGGTGCGGTCTTCACTTCCTGGCCGCGCCGACGGTTCTCGCGGAAGACCTGGCGAGTCATCCATCTCGGCTCGGTCGTCGGAGTCGCGCTGGCGCTCGTGCACGGATACCAGATGGGCAGCGACGTCGGGGGCACGGTCGCCACGCGTGACCTTGCTCGGTCTCGTCGCCGTGGGCACCTATGCGCTGTGCTTGCGGGCGATCACGCGCATGTCGCCCAGCGGCGCGCGCTGACTTCGGCGTTGGCGATTCACAGTCAGCTCACAGCTGATTCCATGTGGAGCCTGAAGTTGGGGCTGGTGTGATCGTGACATGGCTGATTTCCCCCCGCCCACAGACTTCGGTTTCAAACAGCAGATCAGGCCGGCACGACTCGCAGCGCTTCGTGCACGTCGGGAAGTGCCGCTCCCGGATCCTGCGAGGTGAACCAACGGGCTTCGCTCGCGGCCCGCCTCGATCCGCTGCTCGCCAACGATGCTGGAGCGCAGCACCGAAGCACCTCGACGCCTGCTGCCCGACGGGCAAGCGTCGTCACCCGGCTCGCGGTGCTCGGATGGCTTCACTCGGACTGAGCGTCGTTGCCACCGGTGGGCTCGCCGCCTACTTTTCCACCGATTCGGTCGCTGCCGATTCAGCGACGGGCAGCGCACAAATCGTCACTGGCGCGGTGGCGACGAGCGCTCCTGCAGTTGCCGCCACGACGCGCGGCGACGTGCCATGCACCGACCGCTTCAACACGTCGGCGACTGACTCACGGCGTCAACCACCGACAACGTCACTGCAGACACGTTGACAACGACCGCTGCGCAACCACCGCTGACGACCCCGCTGCACGGCGACCGACCGCGGCGCCGACCACGGTCGCTGCCGCCGAGCTGTTGCCACCACCGTTGCGCCGACCGCTTCTGCCGTCACCGTCGTCAACGGCGCGGTGTACAGCAGCAAGTGGGGCAACGTTCAGGTGCAGGCGACTTTCGCCGCCGACGGATCGCTCGTCGACGTCGTCACGTTGGAGACGCCGTATCTCGACGAAAAGAGCGTCAGCATCAACAACCGCGCGGTGCCGACCTTGATCTCCGAATCGCTGACTTCGCAGAGCGCCGACGTCGACACGGTGTCCGGCGCCACCTACACCAGCGAGGACTACAGCCAGTCGCTGCAATCAGCCATCGACGCAGCTCGCGAAGCCGGGCTGACGAGTCTTGCGTGACGCCATGACCGACGACACAACCGGCATGGGGTTCCACCATGTCGAACACGTCATGGGCATGGCGGTGTCGTTCGATCTTCGTGACCGAGCACGACGGTACGAGCGCAGTGCGCGAGGCAGTCCAATGGCTCCATCACGTTGATCGAACCTTCAGCACCTACATCGACGACAGCCCGATCTCCCGCCTCGGCCGCGGCGACATCACACTCGATGATGTGTCAGACGAAGTCACCGGGGTGTTGTTGCTGTGCGAACAGCTTTGCGACGACACCGAAGGAACGTTCGACGCGTTCGCAGTGCCAAACCGAAACGGTTCAACGCTGGACCCCTCAGGCGTCGTGAAGGGCTGGTCGATAGAACGCGCCGCTGAGCTACTCGAAAGCCACGGCCACACCGACTTCACCATCAACGCCGGAGGAGACATCGCCGTGCGGGGCGAAGCGGCACCGAATCAACCTTGGCGAATCGGGATCCGGCATCCGGACTCGATCGGCCAACTTGCCGATGTGCTTACAGCGTGTCGGGGCCACTCGCCATTGCGACGTCGGCCACGTACGAGCGCGGCGCTCACATCTTCGACCCGCGGACCGGCCAAGCGGTCACCGATCTGGCCAGCGTCACCGTGCTTGGCCCAGACCTCACCTACGCCGACGCCTATGCGACAGCAATCTTCGTGATGGGTCTCGACGGCTTGCTGTGGTTGGCCAAGCACCCAGGGTATGAAGCTCTGGCAATCACTCACGACGACCAGACCGTCGCCACCGCGGGCTTCGGTCGTTGGCGTGCGACCGACCACTTGATCAGCTGACGGCGCGATCAGCACGTCGTCGTGGCGTTTGCACGGCAGAATGTGACCATGCTGTTGACCGAAATCGATCACATCGCCATCGCCGTTCACGATCTTGACGCCGCCGTCGCCTACTACGCCGAGGCGTTCGGGGCGGAGGTGCATCACCGCGAAATCGTCGAGAGTGACGGTGTGGAGGAGGCGTTGGTCAAGGTGGCCGATAGCTACATTCAGCTCACCACGGCGACCCGCGACGACAGCCCGATTGCCAAATTCCTCGCCAAGCGCGGCGAGGGTCTGCACCACGTTGGCTACCGAGTCGACAACTGTGCCGAGGCGCTCGCGTCAATGGTTGCCGCTGGCGCAACGCCCCTCGATCAGGCTCCGCGCCCTGGTAGCCGTGGCACCACCGTCGCGTTCGTTCATCCCAAGAGCAGCTTCGGAACGTTGATCGAACTCGTCCAAGAGTGACGTGGGGGATTTGAACGACCGTCCCGCAGCTGTTCTGTGGGACATGGACGGCACGCTCGTCGACACCGAGCCGTATTGGATGGCGACCGAACGCGACATCGTCGGGTCGTTCGGCAACGATTGGCCCGAGCACCATGCGCACGCCATGGTTGGGTTCGATCTGATCGACGCAGCCACGTACATGCAGGTGCACGGCGGCGTGGCGTTGGAGCCCATCGAGATCGTCGACCAACTCCTCGAAGGTGTCGCCCAACGAGTCGAGCATCAGATTCCGTGGCGGCCCGGGGCTCGCGAGCTGCTCACCGAGTTGTACGAACTTGGCGTGCCGTGCGCGTTGGTCACCATGTCGTGGGCCACCTTCGCGCAGCGCATCGTCGATGCCCTTCCAGCTGGATCGTTTGTGGCTTCGATCACCGGTGATGGTGTCCCTCGCGGGCGAGGCAAGCCACAGCCCGACCCCTATCTCCTCGGGGCAGCGGCTGTCGGCCAACTGCCAGCCGACTGCGTCGCTATTGAAGACTCACCAACCGGGGTGCGCTCAGCCGTAGATGCTGGTTGCCGAGTGCTCGGCGTACCGAACGTGCGCGACCTGGCGCCCGAGCCCGGGTTGACCATTACGACGACGCTCGCCGGTGTGACCGCATCCGATCTCGCAAGGCTTCCGTGGTAGACCGCGAGCCGTTCGACTTCGAGCGGGCTGACGCCGAAGCCGACGCCGAGAGCAACGAGCACGCAGAACGCCGTGACGGTGACCGTGACCGTGACCGTGCCGACGGTGCCGATCATCCGCCAGATGTCGACTCGACGGCCGGGCGCGAACGCATTCGCAAACTGCGCAGGCGCGGGCCGATACTCATCGGTGGTTTGCTCACGCTGACGGCGCTCGTCGTCGCTATCGCTGTAGTTCGCCACGACAGCCCGGCGCCACCGCTGCCCGAGTTGCCGCCGGGCGCGGTGCGAATCGACGCGTGGGCGCCCTACTGGACGCTGGCCGACACCCTCCCGGAAACAGATCAACGCTTCTCCGATCTGCGCGAGATTTCTCCGTTCTGGTACAGCGCGGTCGGCGCGAACAGGATCATCATCGATCAGCAAGCACCGTTCGATGACGCGGAAGAATTCATCGCGAGAATCCGAGATGCCAATCGTGCGTTCGTACCATCGATCGTCGACGCCATGCCTGCCGGCGGAATGGCAGCGGTTCTTGCGAACCCTGTCAGCCGCGCCACTCATGTCGATGCGGTCGTGAAGTTCGCCGATGACAACGACGTCGATGGGATCGACCTCGATTACGAACGAGTTTGCCTTCGCCGACGGCCCCGACACTTGGGAGGCCACACGCCCGAACTGGGTGGCGTTCATCACCGAGTTGGCCACGCGCCTTCACGCCGACGACCGCACGCTCACCGTCAGCATCCCAGCGGTTTTCGATCTGGAAGCCACCGGCAGACGGGGTTACTGGGTGTACGACCACGGTGCGATTGCCGCCGTCGTCGACGCAATTCGCATCATGGCGTACGACTTTTCCACGTCAGAAGCTGGCCCGATCGCGCCTCTCGGATGGGTGCAAGAAGCCGTCGATGGCACCTCGCTCGCCGTTCCACCCGAATACCACGACAAGTTGGTGTTGGGTGTTCCCGCCTATGGCTCGAACTGGGTGATCGATACGGTCGGCGCCTGCCCAGACTCTGCTGACGGGCGCACCAACGTGACCGCCCGCACAGCATTGGAGCTCGCTCAAAAGCGTGGTGGAGTGCCGGTCTTTGACGAAGTGCTTGGCGAGTGGTCGTTTGTGTACAGCCTCACCGTGGAAGCAGGCGGCTTGTCGTGTGTGCAGTCACGCATGGTGCGTTGGGTCGATAGCGAAGGTGCAGCGGCACGGGTTGAAATCGCCCGCCGAGCGGGGTGGGGAGGCGTGGCGTTGTGGGCGCTCGGCTACGAAGACGCCGACGTGTGGCAAGCCATCGTCACCGCCAGTCGCGTGCCTCTCGCTCCGTAACGCCACGAACACATCGACCGTGTCGCGTTTTCGGGCGAATACCGCCCGAGAACGCGACGCGGCGGTTCGGCTACTCGGAGGCAAGCACCAGGGGGTATTGGACTCGGTGGGCTTCGCCCGCGATGCCCGCGATGCCGATGCCGGGCAGCGGGTTGATCACCCAGTCGTCGTCGACGGTCGACACGCCGACATTGCGATGCATCTCGCGGCCGCACCGGCATGAACATCACGCCGCCCACGGCCCCCAGGCCACGGGTGAACTGCGGTTTCGTCAAGCCATCAACCGGCCCGGCCACCACCGTGACCGTCGGGCCGCTCTCGATCTGCGCAAGACGCTTCCACGGAAACTCGTCGTCCAAACGATGCGCATCGTCGACCAACACGAGGGTGGGCCCCCCGATGCTGCGCTCGGCCTGATCGATCAGTTCGTCCACGGGCACCAACCATGGTTTGCACACGTCCGACGACCACATCGGTGAGCGACGGCTGGCGGCTGCCGCACAAATACTCCAACCAGCCTGTTGAGCGAGCAGACCGAGGGCGATCAATGCATTGCTGCGTCCGGACTTTGGCGCCCCGAGAAACCGGAACGCCACTCCATCTTCCATCGGGTCGATCCACAACAACTCACCGGTGTCTGGGCGCACTCCGAACGGCAGCGGCGTTTCGATTCCACCCGGAGGCGACGCCAGGTCTGCTGCACGAATGTCGGTTGGCTGTAGCGGCCACGACAGCCTGGTGAATCGACGCGGCGGGCGCGTGTTCGCGTTGGATCTCGCCGCGATGAGTCGGGCAAGATTGGCGAACAGATCGCCAGCGCTCACGTCGACGTCACGGTGATCGATCACGGTGATCATCGCCGTGATCATCGTCGATAGTGCTGGCGCTGGCGCGTTCATCAAAGGTGACGCGTGCAACCTGGGTCAGTAGACCGGTGTGCGAGTCGACGCAGCGGCCGGGCACGGCAAGCTGGCCCCGAAGAGCTTTGGTGATCGACGCCGGATACTCGCCCGGGTCGTTCGCCGCAAAGACAAGTCGGCGCGACGCGGTGACGCCGAGTCGATTGGTCAGCATGGAATGGTTGCCACTGAACACGACCTGAATGCCGGTACCGGGTACTTCGTTGACCAGCGTGGTCATCGGCCCGAGCAGTGGGCTCGTCATGCCTTCGCCGTGCAGAAACATCCGGTCGGCTCCGAGCAACAACAGCATCACTTGCGGAAGGTCACGACCACCTGACTTGAGGTACGACGCGTAGTCAGACGCGCCCAACCGGGCGATGGCGGCACGCCGAGCCGATGACTCGGTCACCAGCCAGTTCAACATGCGCAGCGCCGTCACGTCGTCGCGAGTTACCACCGCACCCACGTGAGGGAGGGGCCCGAGAAGCCCGAGTGCTCGCCCGACGAGGTCGATGCCGTAGATGTGTAGGTCGTCGGGGGAGGTCGCTGTAGCCGCGGTTGTAGCAACGGTGAGCAAGGTGTCATGGTGCGCCGAACTCGCTGAACCAACGAATGCGACCACGGCATCGTCGAACGAGTGGCGTACCGGCACCTGCCGTTGGTGTGCCGGGTCGTCGGCGACACCTATCAGTAGGTCGTGGTGCTCGCTGAAACGGTCGCGCAACGCTGCGAGACCGGTCGTTGCGGGCAGCTCGGTTGGCCACGGAACTGTGGCGACAAACCCATCTTTTGCTGCCGCGTTCCTCACGGTCTGAACGATTCGAAACAGATCTTGCTGATCGTGAGCGACCTCGGTTTGCTCCACCGGCCCTGGTGGTCGGGCGACGTTTTCGAGGGGCACGTGATGGGCGGTGATGCGGTCGTCGTCAGCGGCGACGAGGTGGCGCGTCTGGTTGCCGACGCGTGCCGACTGAAACTCGATGGCATCGCCGCCCTGGAACCGTGCGAAACCGCGACCCTTGGTGGTTGATGAGATGCCGACCGCCGCGGCCGAGCCGAGCACCGTCTTGCTGTCGGCCACTTTGCCAACCTTGAAGCACACTCGCAGCCCGGCCTGCCCATCGATCTGTGGTGGCAGCGAACTCGTGAAGTCTTGGGTCACCAACAGCAGGTGCACACCAAGGCCGGCGCCGACCCGCGAAATCGATTCGAGGCGACCGACCTGCGCATGCCCTTCGGGGGTCTTGAGCAGCTCCACGAACTCGTCGACGATGACCAGAAGTCGCGGAATGGCGATGAGTTCGGGACGTCGCTCGCGCTCGGACCGATACGCCTCGAGCGTGCTCACGCCTGCGTCGAAACGGAAGATCGACTGGCGTCGTTCGTGTTCAGCTGCGAGCAACGTAACGGTGCGCTCGAACAGATCGATGTCTTGGTTGGTAGCCAGCGCAATGACGTGTGGCAGTTCCGAGATCTGTTCGTGATCGACGCCCCCTTTGAAGTCGATGATTGCGATGGCTAGGTCGTCGGGGTGGTTGAACATGGCCAGCGACGAGATCCAGGTCTTGAGGAACTCGGTCTTACCCGACCTGGTCATACCGCCGATCAACCCGTGTGGGCCGTGCTTCACCAGGTCGATCGTGAACACCTGGCCATCCATACCCACTCCGATTGGCACGTCGGTGCGCGGCGAGTGCTCGCGCCAGATTGCCAACTGATCATCGGCGGTTCGATCTCCGAGTCGCAACAGCTCGGTGAGGTACACAGCTCCCAGCCGGGTCGAGCGCCGCCAGCTCGACCGAACGCTTCGAGTGGTGACAGAGAGATCGCGGCGCTGGACGCGACTTCAGCCGACAGCTGCGAGACGGTGACGTCGTGGACCTTCGGAGTCGCCACCGAGCGATAGGCGCACTCATCGTCGAATCGGCCGAGTTCGACCTCCCCCCGCACACCTTCAGGCACGACTGAAGGGTCGGTGACGATGCCGATCACGCCGACCTCAGGGCCGCGCCGCAGAATCTCAGCGAGATCCGATGGTGACACGTTGTCGAACCCGTCGACCACCACGACGTGAACGGGAAGGTGCAACGTTCGCTGATTGCCTGACGCCTCCTCGTGACGGGTCTCGATGAGCCCCTTGAGAGACTGCACGAGGCTCGACCTGCCGTTTGATGTGACGCCGACGAGGGCCCCGCCCCCCTCGATGAATGCGTGCGGCAGCCACTGCGCGAACTCCCACCGCATCGCTCGCGACTCGTCTGAGATCACCCATACCTGCACATCGACGGGAGCGTGAGTGAACGTCAGCTCTGTGAGCATTGAACGAACTACCGCCGCGGCACGTTCCATCGGGCCTGTGATGCTGAGCGGACCTTCCTGCAACAGCGAGATCGACAGTGGCGCCTGCCACAGAGCGTTGCCGGCAGGATCTTCTTTGGCGGCGTAGGTCGACTTCATCGCGGCGTACCCCAGCGTGACATGCAGAAAGTCAGCGTCGGCGGGTCGGCGTTCCCACACCCTTTGGTGCCCGAACCCCGCCATGAGCGCACATTGCCCTCCACCAACGGCCAGCGATCTGGCGCGGCGAACTTCGGCATGGCGGTAGTTGGCAATCTGGCGAGCAAACCGCTCGGTTGCTTCTGCGTATTCGGTCTGGTCGCGATTGGCTTCTGCACGGAGTTGGCGTTTGCGGCGACGGTTGTCGAGCGTGTACACGATGGGCCCGAACGCGGCGATGAGCAAGAACTGCCAGCGGCCGAACATCCATGCCATGCCAACAGCAGTGACGAGCGGCATGAGCGACCGCCACCATGGGCCGCCGCCGATCTTGTCGGGATCGCGTGGCTTGGCCGGGGGTGCTGGCGCGGGCGGTAGGTGGGGCAGCGCCTCGCGAAATTGGCGGTGAAGGTTGAGCCCGGTTGGTGTTGAGCCGCGGATGATGGCGTGGTCGCTGCTGGCCAGCGTCACCGTGGCGAACAGCGAACTGCCTGCATGGACGAAGCACGCCGGCTCGACGATCACCGAGTGAAAGCCTGCACCTTCGTACACCGAACCGTTGGTCGACGCCAGATCCGGTGGCGCGAACCTCACCTTCAGCGGTGAGCTCGAATTGCAGGTGGCGACTCGAGAGCAGTTCGTCGTCGATCGCACAGCCGCCATCGCCAGGGCTCCGACCGATGACGACCGGCACCGTAGGTTCGAGGAGCACAGCGTGGCCCGACTGGGGGCCGCCCACCACGACGACGTAGACGCCCGGCCCGACCTTGGGGTGCGTGGCAGCAGATTCTGAGATGAGCGACCCGTTACACAACACCGAGGTGCCGACCGGAGCGCGGTCGTCGATTGACCAGTGCTCACCGTCGACATAGGCGAAGTCGAACGTGTGGCCAACGCTGCGAAGCGCTTTGACAAGGCCGCCTTTGGAGGTTGCCTCGTCACCCTGCAGCAGCACAGTGCGGGCTCCATCGACATCGGCACCAGCGAGCCGAACGCGCCACGCTGTCATGAACTCACCGCCTCCACTCGTACCATCGGCGACTCGCCGTTGAACGTGGAAATGATGTCGCCGGGTTGCAGCAGAAACGGTGCGTCCACGACGTGGTGCAGCCGTGCGTTGCGCAACACGCCCGGTGGCGTTCGCAGCACCAAGGTCGATCAAGCCGAAACCGCCGGGCAACACGACCACTTCGCAGTGCCGCCTCGACACCACCGATCGGTCGATGACGAGTTGACCATCTGGCTCGTTCACTCCGTCTTCGGTGCGGCCGATGACGAGTGAGCCATGGAACGAGTCATCGAGTTGGACTTCGGGGCCACCGGTGATGGGAACCAAACGCAACGGCGCTCGGGCAGGTGCGGGAACGTCGGTGAGCACCCCGAGAAGTCGCCGCGCCAGTTCCGCCGCACGCGAGTTCGTCGCGCGCACGTTGTTCAGCGTCGATGTCGATTCGGCTGCCGAGTCAGTCGACACTTGGTACATGGAATCGTCGTCGCCGGGGTGGACGTCGTGGCCTTGCATCGTCCGCGACTGCACCGTTGCGCTGCATCGTTCGCGATCGTGTCGGCTCCGCCACGTCGTCGACGCTCAAACCGGCCATGACATTGTCGAAACCAGCCAGCAGTCCGCCAGTCATGGGTCAGGCGCTCCCGGCCAGTTCCGCTGCGTGCGTGGTTGCAGCAAGCGGGTCGGTGGGCATGTCGCCGGCGAACAACCGGAACGTTTCAGTCATGGCGTCGAAGAGGGAACTCAGCGCCTTCGCGTAGGCCGGTGTGGGCGACGAGAACGACAGCACCGCCGCTCGTTCGCCGTTGTCGTAGGGAACGAGTGCGTGCTGCGCGAACACGGCCAGTCGCTGACGGGTTTGGCGGTCGGGTGGGAACGTGTGCAGCCGGACGAGCTTGACGGCCTTACCCGCCGGCAGCGTGACGATGGCGGGAGGGTCGAGATCGACGATCTCGACGCCATCGTCATTGGAGGTTGGCTGTCGCCTCATCGCTGCAGCGATGGTGTTCTCGGTGAGGGGTAGGTCGCTGCCAAGCGAGGCCCGGGTCATGGCGCTGATGGTGCAGCGTGGCCGACAGCAGCCCGGCTGCGGCAAGGTCAGGGTCGCCGTGGTCGCCGTCGTGTCGCTTGGCATCGATAGTGGCAAGCATCACCGCAACCATGGTGATGTTTGCCCGGCCGCAATCGTTGCGCAACTGGCGCATGACGAGTTCGAACTGGCGTTGGGCGGTGCGTGACAGGTCGGCCTCGCTGGCCAAGCGGGCACGCTGCACCCGCACAAACTCTTCGAAATCGCCACCACCGAGTGGAAAGCGAACCCATTCAGGCGGCAGTGCAATGCCGAACGTGTCGACCGGGTCAGTCACGACGTTCATTGCGCACCAGAGAGTTGGAACACCGGCACACCTGGCCGAAATGACGGCCCAGTCAACGTGAACCTGCGCACGGCCTGAACACTGTTGTTGAGGCGGGTCATGCCGTCGCGGGTCATCGGGGAGTCTCGGGCAAAATCGACGATTGCCCGATTGGTCCACGCCGCCGAATCGGTGGTGACTCCGCCTGCGCCCAGCTGATTGGACAGCCGAGATTGGGTTTGGCTCTGCGTAAAGGGGACCACAGCGTCGTCGATCGCGGCCGCCCCGACGTACCGCTTTGACGCTCTCACGCTCGCCGCTGCAGCCGCCCCGTGCAAGCGGCTCCCCCTGGTCGCTGAAGTCGGCCACAACATGTTCCAGAAGTTTCCAGCGACGGTGCGGTCGGCAGCCTGCGACTGCGCACTCGGGCGGAACGCCCTGGCACCGATGCCTGCCGGCTCGAAACGTGGCCACCGGTGACAGCAAGCAAAGCCGCGTCGACAACCACTTGGCCCCAGGTCTTCGGCTGCCCGGTGTCTGGGTGCGGGTGCTGCGTGCCGGCGAGTACCGTGTCGGCGGTCAACTTCGAGGCCATGGCCGCGAGCGACAGCCCCACCAACACAACCCCCAACGCGCCACCGGTGGTCACGACTGCCACCACCACGGCCACGATGGTCAGCACGTCGAGCACAGCATCGAGGAGTTCCGACAGGCGCCACACCGCATCCATGAAGTCGCCGTTCGCGAGGGCTTGCACCAGCTCGACGACACCGACCACGACGTTCTCGGCGAGATCAGTGAAGAACCCGCCCACGCCGCTGGCGAGTTGCATGAGCCGATTCGGGTCTTTGAGGTCATCGAGGTCGACCCCCTTGATGCGGCTGGCGGTCGACTCCACCAACTCTTGCTCGCTCTCGACCAGCGCGCCGTGGGCATCGCGAGACCACCCCAACTCACGCTCGGCATCGACGATGGCGGTCGAGCAGCTGGCGACCACCCTGGTTGCGCCACGCCCGCTGGCCGTACAGATCGCTGAGGTGGCTGTGTTGCACCAGGTCGTCACCAGCGGAACTTGCGGTGCTTTCGAGGCTGCGGATCTGGCTGTTGATTCGAGAGAGGGCGGCGTTCGCTTCAACCCTTGACGTGTTCGCTTGCTGCACCGCATTCCAACGCGTGTTGGCCAACGCCAAGGCCGACGCAGCCTCTTCGCGCAACGCAATCAACTTCTGCTCGTGCTCGTCGAAGATGCTCGCCAGCGTGCTGAACACTGGCGGCAGGTCGCAGAAGGCGCCGTCGACCTCGTTGATGAGGGCGATCAACTGATCGGCGGCGAGGCCGCCGAGTTCACCGAGCGAGTCTGAAGAGGTGACGCGACCGAACTCGTCAGCACACACTTCGGCAGCCTGTTTCAAGTTGTCGCATTCGCCTTCGGCGGAGTCGTACGAGGTCACGAGCCCTTGCACTGGCTCATCGAGCCCAGGAAAGATCTCACCCCAGCTCTTGTTCATTGCCCACCTCGCCCGGTCGATGTGACGGCCGGTCTGTACCGGCACGTCGTGATGTGGGCAAAGGTACGTGGCCCGGAGCACCTGGTCGATGGGGAGCACTCCCCACCGTGGCCACCCTCGATGGTGGCTCCGAGGGCGCTGGCCAGTTCGAACGATGCAACGGTGGGGTCGGTCAGTAAGGAGCCGAGCGGGTAGGCGAGGCTTTGCCGAGCCTGCCCGGTAGGCGACGCCCATAGATACGGGGGGAAATCAGCGGAATGAAAAGGAGCGAAGCGACCTATCCGCTGATCCCCTACGCCGAGTGCCGCAAGCCGACGCAATGCATCGGCCCTTGATTGATCACCTGATCGGCGGCAGGTGGCCGACGCACATGACACACATTGGTCACGAAGTGGGGATCGATATGTCCAACGCGACGACAGAGCCGGGGCCGCCGTAACCCGCGGCTCCGACCGACGCTGCGAAGTCCCGCACCGCTGGTTCATCGGTGGCACTGAGGTATTCGAGATAGTTCGACTGCGCGTGCCCTAGGCCAGCGCCCCCGCCTGTGAACACGATCTGCGTGTGCCCGGGTTGGAGCGTGTCGACCCGTGGAACAAGCTGATCGGCGGGCACATGCGCATGGGCGATCGTGGCGCCGGACGAGGCGATGTCGCCGATGCCGCCGAGCGGATCGCGAGCGATGATTCGGTCGAGCCCGCCCATGAAGCGATCGATGCCGTTGGTGATGGGGGTGCCGACATGTTCCACGAGGACGGCGACGTCTCGATTGTTCTGAAGCACCAACACTTCGGTGCTCGACGGGACGAAAGGCATCTGCGGGCGACTGTCGTAGCCCGCTGCCACTGCATGGGTGACGTTGAAGCCACCCGGGCCATTGAAGCGAACATCTGCAGCAAGGTCGAGGGCGGTGTCGGCTCCAAAGCTGTGCCCGACCAACATGACGTCGGCCCCCATCGGTACGCCGTTGCGCGAGCATCGCCTCCATGACCATCTGGGCGTAACGGTTGCCGTCGATACCGACGCTTGCGTTCGACGCCACCGCAGACTGGTCGAGGTCACGCACGGTTCGAGAATGCGGGTCGAGACCGAAGTGCGGCCGTGACAAATCCGTCACCCCCGGCAGCACCACGATGAACCGGTTGTTGGCGATCGTGATGAGCTCGAACTCGTCTGTGAAGATCTGCGCTTCGTCGCCGGTGTGGCTCAGGGTCGCCAAAATCGTGTTCAGCCCGACGTCTGCATCGTTTCTCCCCGACACCGTGTGGGTCGCTCTCTTCGGGTCGGTGGATGTTCTCGCTGTGTAACCGCCCGCCGGATCGCCAGATGTGTGACGGCGGTGGAAACCGCTTCGACAACAGCTGCAACACGCCAGTGCCAATGGCGACCAGCGTGAGCAAGAATCCCTTGATCGAGATGGCCAGCACCCGCAACGACTCGGTGATGGCGACTTCGGCGATGACGGCCATGCTCCGCACGAGGTCGAGGACGCTCTCGATGACCGCTTCGATGGCGTCTCGGCCGAAGCGGACCAGGCCGTCGACGATGTCGCCGGCGAACTGAGCGAGCCGGTTTGGATCTCGAAGGTCGCCGAGCGGGATGCTCGCGATCGCCTGAATCGTGGTGGTGATCAGTTCCAGTTCGTCGTCGACCAGCTGGAGGTACTCCCCGCGACTGAGTTCGAGTTCCGCCGCCGAGTCGCTTGCCCCCCGTTGACAGTTGGCAACAACATTGTGCTGGCGCCACAGATCGTGTTCCAGCAACTCGATTCTGCTCAGCGCTTCGTCGTCGTCGGCGCGGTCACGCAGACACCGCAACTGCGACTCGATGGAGCTCAGCTCGGCCGCGGCCGCAGCATGGTTTGCATGGGCAATCCGGACAGCACTCCACCTGGCGTGAGCCCGTGCGAGACCGTCGGAAGCTCGCTGCCGCAGAGCGACGAGCCGTTCGGCATGCCGACTGAAGAGCCCATCGAGATCGTCGAACACCGCTGGTACATCTGCGAGCGACCCGTCGACCTCGGTGATGAGATCGACGAGCCGATCCGCCGTTTCGCCATGAAGATCTTCGAGGTTGGCGCCGGACGTGATACGGACGAACTCTTGCCCGATGTCGTCGAGCGACCAATGCAGCCGGCGCGCCTCGCTGCCGGCTGTTTCGTACGACGCTGCCTCGCCCCGTACCGGTTCGGCTTCGAGGTCACCGAAGATGGAGTTCCAGCCCACCATCGTGGTGCTCCTTGAGGATGTGTCCTTTCAGCCGCCTTCGAGGGCCGCGATCAGTTCATCCTCCGCAGTCTTGAACGCCTCGCTGACCGCCCTAAAGCGCCTCGGCGGCACCAGCGACTCCCTCCCGCAACTTCTTGCGATGCCGATCCCATTTGTCGAGGAAGTCTTCATAGGCATCGGTCACCGGGCCGTTCCCAGGAAAGGTGAGGTTCATTGCCGCCGAGGAGCCATCGAGCATGTCGGCGGTCTGTTGCGCGCTGGTGGCGAGGGTGTCGAGGTACGCGTAGACGATGACGATGTCTGCAGGCACGGTGGTTAGCCACCGAGCTGGCCGGCGAGTTGCACGTCGACCCCCTCGATGGTGTCGGCGGCGGCACGCAAGAAGTCGCCCAACCCGCCCAGCGCCTCCAACAGATCGTCGGAGGCGAGCTTCCACTCGTCGAGCTTGCCCATGAACGCTTCATGAGTTCGACCGGTGAACGAGTCGGACAGGTTGTCCATTCGGGTGCGCAGCGACGAGAGAATGTCGAACGCATCTTCTTTCGAGTTCTTCACATCGTCGGCGTTCGAACGGCACTCATCTGCCCGCAGCTTGATCTCAGTCATGACGTCTCCTTGTTGGTGCGACCGGCCAGCGCCGGGGCTGTTGTGATGCAGGTGACGGTAAAGCAGAAGGTCGAAAACCGAAAGAGGGAGAACTCCCCACCCATCCACCCAGTTGCGTGTCGCGATTTCAGGCGCCATTCGCCCAGGAACGCGACACGCCATGTCATCCCATCCACCGCGTCGCGATTCCAGGCGCCATTCGCCCGGAACGCGACACACCCGCCATCTCACCACCGCGTCGCGTTCCCGGCGCCATTCGCCTCAGAACGCGACGCGCGCGCTTGACCTGCAGGCGCTACGGCGCAGGCGGGCGGTGAGGTCGCCGGTGGCGATGGTGGCGGCGACATCGACGATGACCACCAGCGCTGCGTCGGCTACCTCATCATCGATGATCAGACGCTGCGTGACCGTCCACGTGTCAGCACCATCGACCCCGCTGTCTTCGACCAGTTTGTACAAGTCGCTGCGTCGGCTGTTCGGGCCGATGTCGATCACACCGGGTTCTGCACCGGCAACCAGCCCGGCGACGTGCTCTGCCAACGTGTCGGGCTTCCAATGGAAGTCGCCTGCTTCGCGCAGTTCGTCGGCCCACGCTTGCCAAGCGCCCGTGGCAGCGAACTGCACCCAACGGGCAACACGCATTCGCACCACCGGTCGCAAGGCCGCATGTTCATCGACCATCACCACTCGCTGGGCAGCGACCGCAGCCCGCCCCTCGACGCTGGTGGAGCCGTCGAGCAATGCCTGCCATTCGTCGAGCAGCGACGAGTCGGTCGTACGAATGACCGCGCCCAGCCACGTGATGATGTCTTCGAGTTGCTCGTCGAGCGCGTCGCTCGGCACGGAACGAGTGAGCGTCTTGAACACGTCGGACAGATAGCGCAGCAACACACCTTCAGACCGCTTCAACCCGTAGTGACGGACGAAACCCGGGAAGTCGAGGGCGCGATCCCACATGTCGCGCACCACACCTTTCGGCGCGATGTTGTGGTTGCCAATCCACGGTTGGTCGGTGCGCCATGCGTCGAAGATCGAGTAGATGTCGTCGCGCAGCGGCTGCGGATACGTGATCTTCTCCAGCCGCTCCATGCGTTCCTCGTACTGCACATAAGCGGCCTTCATCTCGGCCATCGCTTCGTCTTTGGCTTTGTCGCGTTGGGCAAGCAGCACCGGCATGGGGTTGTCGACGACCGACTCCACCAGCGCCAGCACGGCGAACGGATAGCCGTCTTGGTCGCGCGGCACTTGGGGTATTGCGTGCAACAGGAACGGCGCCAACAGTTGGTCGAGCGCGAAGTTGTCTTGCAGGTCGCGGTCGACTTCGACCCAACGCCCTTCCGCGTCGGGTTGTTCGAGTTCACGAATCACTCCGGCGGTGCGCAAGCCCTTGTACAGCTTGATCGTGTTGCGAATGAGCTTGCGTTGGCGGGCACGGGGCTCGTGATTGTCGACCAGCACCGAGCGCACGTTCTCATAGGTGTTGCCCGGTCGGTCGAGCAGTTGCATCAACATGCCCGGAGTCATCGCGAACGACGACACCAGCGGCTCGGGTAACGCAGTCTGCAAGCGGCCGAACGTGTCGGCGTCGTAGTGCACGAACCCTTTGGGCGGCTGCACCTTGGGCTTCTTCTTCTTCTTCGAGTCGGCTGCGGCTTTCGCTTCGTTGGCTGCGTTCTCGGCGGTGTGGTCGGGCGCTAGCGCGACAACGAGCCCGGCGGTGTCGTATCCGGCGCGGCCGGCGCGGCCCGCGATTTGGTGGAAGGCACGTGCTCCCAGCACCCCGGTACCCGACCCGTCGTACTTGTACAGCCGGGTCAACACCACAGTCCGAATGGGCAGGTTCACTCCTACGCCGAGGGTGTCGGTGCCCGAGATCACTCGCAGCGCTCCACGTTGGGTGAGCCGCTCGACGAGTCTGCGGTAGCGCGGCAACATGCCGGCGTGATGCACGCCCACACCGTTGCGCAGCAGCCGGCCGAGGTCTCGCCCGAACCCGGCAGGAAGTGTGGTGGCGGCCAGTTCCTCGGCCACGATCGCCTTCGCCGTCGCGTCGAGTTTGGAGACCGAAGCCATTGCGGTCGCGACTTCCAACGCGTCGCGCTGGCTGAAGTTCACCACGTACAGCGGCGCCTGGTTGGTCGCCAACAGGTCTTCCACCGTGCGATGCAACTGGGTCTGACGCCAGTCGTAGTTGAGCGGAATGGGGCGTTCGGCCTGATCGATCAGCGCGGTCGGTCTGCCAGTTCGTTCGGTGAGGTCGGTGCGGAAGAACGCGACGTTGCCCAACGTGGCAGACATCAACAGGAACTGCGCGTCGGGCAGTGTGATCAGCGGGGTCTGCCAGGCCCACCCGCGGTCGGGTTCGCCGTAGTAGTGGAACTCGTCGAGGATGACCGTTTCCGCCTCCAGCTGTCTGCCGTTTCGCAGCGCGGCCAACGCAAGAATCTCCGTCGTGCAGCAGATGACCGGTGCGTCGGCGTTGACCGAGGAGTCACCGGTGAGGAGACCGACGTTCTCGGCGCCGAGTTCGTCGCACAGATCGAAGAACTTCTCCGAAACGAGCGCTTTCACCGGTGCCGTGTACCACGAGCGGCCACCGCCGGCCACGGAACGGGCGTGGGCGGCGAGCGCCACCAACGACTTGCCCGAGCCGGTGGGCGTGGCGAGGATGACGTTGGCGCCGGTGTACAGCTCCAGCACCGCCTCTTCTTGATGCGGGTACAACGTCAAACCGCGACGGTCGGCCCACTCCATGAACGCTTCGACCATGCCGTCCGGGTCAGCAACGTCGGCCTCGGCTTCACGCAGAACATCGATCAAGCGGTCGGCCACGCCCCCAGTGTGCATGGTAACGAGACGTGCCAGGCACGTCTCGTTACTGATCTCTGATCTGCTTCCCTCGGGCACGCTCGACGCGTAACGAGACGTGCCTGGCACGTCTCGTTACGCAAGTTAGAGGCGGATCAGGTCGACGGAGTAGAAGACGTCGCCTGGGCCGCAACTGCCTGATGCATCGCCGGTGACGAGCAGGCTGGCACCGAGGCCCGACAGCGTGCGGGTGCCGTCGGGGTTGATGATGACACCGTCGGCGAAGATGGTGGTGGCCACTTGTGTTCTGCGCAGTTGGCCGTCGCAACCCGGCACGATCTGGTCGGTGGCGGTCACACCGAACAGCGAACCTTCGATTGCGAACAGCCCGGTCGTGAGCAACCCCGGCACCTGCAGTTGAAGCCCGTTCGGGCCTTGGATGATGTCGGCGCGCACGTCTGGTCGTGCCGTGCCGCAGACTGACAACGCCGCGCAGTACGCCTCGGTCAACTTCATGGTGTAGGCACCGATGGGGTCGAAGTTGTACTGCGCCACCGTCGGCCCAACGATGTCGCTGCTCACCGTTGCAGGCAGAAAGGCCAAGAATGCGTCGATGGTTGCTTGCGCCTCGGCGGCGGCAGCAGCTTGGGCTTCGAGTTCGGTCGTCAGCTCGGCGTTGGCCGTGTTGGCGGCCTCGAGGTTCACTGTGGCGGCGGCCACGGCCTCCTCGCTGGCGACGAGCGACTCCTGGGCGGTGGCGAGTTCTGCTTCGGCTGCTGCCGTGGCTTCCTCGGCAGCTGCTAATTCGGCTGCCGCCTCTTCGGCCGCAGCAGCTGCTGCCTCTGCTTCGCTTCCGAGCGGATGACTCGCTGATGGACTTCCTCAAGACCTTGTGACTATGTTCAGCACGTGACCGCTGCGGCGTTGCCTCTTGAGAGGGAGCGCCGCTGCAAGGCCGACCTCAACTGCTCATAACCGAGGACTGTGCATAACAGTCTTTATGGAGAGCTCTCCATAAAGACTGGGTGCGGTCGGTCAGGATGCGAAGGCAAATGTCGGCGAGCGCCGATTCCTGACCTTGGCAGGGTCCTCGGGCAGTGTCAGCTGTACCTCGGAACGTGCCCTTCGGTGCCGGCAGGGCGCGCAGGTAAGTCAACCGCATGACGACGACGCGCGACCAACGACTGCTGCCGCCGAAGGCGAACTTGGGATTGTCAGCGCCACATCCGTGGTTCCGTTCAGACTGATTGCGCGCGACGCTGTTGGCGACAGGGCGAGCACGCAGGCTGTGCCGCCAATGTCCCGCACGACTGCCGCATCACGCACAATCGCGCGGCTGAACAGGCTGGTGAGGTCGCCGGTAAACGGCTTGGTGCCGACCGCGCTCAGCGTCACGTTTCCTGCTGCATCTTGTGTTGCGCAATGTAATCGAAATCCTGCACCGGCATTTCCTGCGGAAGCCAGATTGGTCTCGAACATTTTCGTCGCAAAAGCGTCGAGTTGAGCTGATGTCATCTTCGGGTCATACCGGTGGCTCTGCGAGCAACGCAATGTCCAACGAAGACTGAAGCTGGCTTGCCTCGCGATTTGTGCCGGCCAATTCCACGCCGCCAGCGACGGCCGCCATCAGCGGCACGGCAAGCAAACTCAATCCCAAACCGAAATTGCCGCTCCTGTCATTGAGGAATTTCTTGAACATCGAGACCCGATTCCTGTCAATTTGCCACAATTTCCATCTCCGAAGTACGCTTCAAAGCTTTCAGAGGCATCAAACTGTTCGCTCGAATTTTATGTGTCTGAATGGCAGCGGGGTTGATCACTTCCGCTTGATGAGCGCCAGCTGCATTGACGGCGAGTAGTGAATTGGGTGATTTGCGAAAATTCGATCAACAAGGATCGAACTGGTCATGAATAGATGGATCGCCCCGCTGTTACTGTCGATGATGATGGCGATTTCGCTGGGATATACCGTACCCGCCAGCGCGGAGTCAGCGCTTGCGCAATTTTTTCTCGCCGGCCAACCGCGTGTGCAAGGCGGCAAGTACCGCTCGAACAAATCGCCAATTCCGCGCAAGAATGTGCGGTTTGACCCGGCAATCGAACCCGGCACCATTGTGATCGAAACGTCGAAGCGGCGGCTTTACCTGACAACTGGTAACGGCAAGGCGATTGAATACGCGGTCGGCGTGGGCCGCGAAGGGTTTGAATGGGCAGGTGCCAACAAGATTTCCCGCAAGGCAGAATGGCCGGGCTGGACCCCGCCGGCCGTGATGCGCGCACGGGTCAAGCGCGAGGAAGGCCGCGTTCTGCCGGCATATGTGCCGGGCGGCCCGGACAATCCGCTCGGCGCGCGCGCCATGTACATCGGCTGTCCATCTACCGATCCACGGCACCAACCAGCCATGGACCATCGGCCAGGCAATGTCGTCCGGCTGCATCCGCATGGCCAACGATGACGTGACGCACCTTTACAATCAGGTCGGGATTGGCACGAAGGTGATTGTGCGGCGCTAGGCTGCCCCGGCGGCGATCATATCAGCGCCGCCAAAAGCACTGAGTTCAGCAAACACCCGCTCGTGGGAAATGATCCGCCTGTGTCCCAGACCAGGCATCGGCACCAGCCGGACATGGTTGCCAGTGCCTGCCATTGCCTGCGCATCGCCGAAAGCGACTTCCGCGTCATCCGGGGCATGGAGCACAAGTACTTCGCCATCAAAACGCTTGAGCTGTTCGCCCATCACATAGGTGTCCAGCCGATTGCCAGCCACAGCTTCCACGCGGGCTTCAAATGCCGTCTGCGCCAGGCCGCCACCAGGCCAAGCCGCTTGCCGACCGAACCAAACAGCGCCGGCATGGAGTTGGGTGATGAATGATGACGATCTTCTTGAACGGCACAGGCTCAAATGCCCTGATGCCGCCAACAGCGGCATTGACCGCTACCACTCCGCCGAAAGAGTGACCGACAGCAAGATCGAATGGGCCGAACGAGTCGTTAGATGGCCACAGCCTCTACGCCGAGCTTGACGTTCAAAGCCCGCCCGGCAGGATTGCCCATGGCCGGGCAGATCAATCGCCGCCACAGCCCAGCCATCTTGCGTCAGGCTTTGGACAAGCCGTGCCATATAATCTGTGCGGGAGCGCCAGCCGTGCAGCACAAGCGCCCTGCGCTTTTGCGGATCGCGGGCAGGAACCAATGCACAGCAACATGACCAAGCGAAGTCTGAAGGCGGACAGTATGGGCTTCGGCCATCAGTGGCGCAGCACGGGAGATGGCTGCTGCCTCGCCTTTTCCGGGCTTTGCCGGATCGGCCGTCCTGCAAAAAGCTCAAAAGCCAGCCGTCCGGCCAGCGCCGGAAACAGTCGCCCGCCTTGACCCAGCGCCAAGCGTATGACTTTCTCGCGGGTGATCGCCATGCTAGGACTCCAAATTGGTTCAACAATGAACAATATTGTTCAATCATGAACAAAAAGCAAGCGCCAGAAATGCAGGCCTTGCCGTGGGACAACCCGCGATTCCGCAACTGGATTGCCGTGGCCAAAGCCGCGCAAGCCGTCTGCCGCGCCTTGTCGGATGCGCTCGCGCCGCTGGACCTGAAGCCCGCCAGCTTGACATGATGATGAACATCTACCGGCATCCCGGCATGTCGCAGCAGGAACTGGCGGAAAAGCTGATCGTCTGCAGTTCCAACATCACCATGTGATGCCGGGCATGATCAAAAAGGGCCACATCAAGCGCGCGG
The DNA here is from genome assembly GCA_963738275.1 of uncultured Actinomycetota bacterium. GTDB lineage: Bacteria > Actinomycetota > Acidimicrobiia > Acidimicrobiales > Ilumatobacteraceae > Ilumatobacter. The sequence goes on along the minus strand of CAVTVY010000006.1, from coordinate 148 downwards.
GCGACAAACAGGACAAGCGCGTGCAGCGGCTGACGCTGACGGACAAAGGCACGGCATTTCTGATGCAGGCGCTGGCGATCTATTCGGCCCTGATTGACAAGGCGATGGCAACCGCCACGCAGGAAGAGTGCGACCGTGTCGGCGCGCA
>CAVTVY010000005.1:0-354389 GCA_963738275.1 uncultured Actinomycetota bacterium | reverse complement strand
GGTTCGGCCCCGGGCGCAATAAATTTAGATACATTATATTCAAATAATCATGTTAATCCATATGGATCTACAAGAACAAAAATGACAACTGAATTTACAAATATTATTTTAAATAATAATAATATAACAAATATTATTGAAATTGGTGGAGGTAAAGGAGAATTTATGTATCGTAAAAACTTGTTGAAAATGGTTTTAAAAATAACTATATAATTATAGACCCATCATATATTGGACTATTGGAAAACAGAAATATTATACAATCATATTTTCTAGATTGTAATTTTAAAAATCTTTCTAAAAATTGTAACACAATAATTATGTCACACATATTTGAACATTTTTATAATCCACTTGACATTATTAATAAAATTATTGAAAATACAATATTAAATATGTTTACATATGTCATCCAGATTTTGATTCATATATTGACAATAATACATATAATATTTTAACAATTGAGCATACTTTTTATATTGAAAATAATTTTTTAATTAAATTAATGAATAATTATGGGTTTTTACTTTTAAATGAAAAAAATATTAATAATTATGCGGTAATATTTTTTTATTGATTCTTCCGTATTATTATTTATTAACGGTATAATATTGGTGGTTTCACATCTTTTAAATTCAAATATTACCGCATAATTATTAATATTTTTTTCATTTAAAAGTAAAAACCCATAATTATTCATTAATTTAATTAAAAAATTATTTTCAATATAAAAAGTATGCTCAATTGTTAAAATATTATATGTATTATTGTCAGTATATGAATCAAAATCTGGATGACATATGTAAACATATTTAATATCTGTATTTTCAATAATTTTATTAATAATGTCAAGTGGATTATAAAAATGTTCAAATATGTGTGACATAATTATTGTGTTACAATTTTTAGAAAGATTTTTAAAATTACAATCTTCAAAATATGATTGTATAATATTTCTGTTTTCCAATGGTCCAATATATGATGGGTCTATAATTATATAGTTATTTTTAAAACCATTTTCAACAAGTTCAGTACATAATTCTCCTTTACCTCCACCAATTTCAATAATATTTGTTATATTATTATTATTTAAAATAATATTTGTAAATTCAGTTGTCATTTTTGTTCTTGTAGATCCATATGGATTAACATGATTATTTGAATATAATGTATCTAAATTTATTGCGCCCGGTGTAGCTCGTGGGCGCGCCGCCCGACAGCGCGCGCGTCCACGACACGTCGACGCGGTTGCCGGTGGCCAGCGCGGTGAGCACGGGCGGGTCGGGCGGGTTGCCGGGCAAGGCCGGGTAGTCCTCCGCGCTGCCGTCGTTGTCGGGCAGGTGCAGCAATCCCTGAGTGTCGGCAAACACCGTCGACCACACCGTCGACCGCGCCGTGGGCATGCCCGATTCGATGTCGTACTCGAGGCCCGCATAGAGGCGGCCGCCGACGAACGCCGCGCTGGTGGGCACGGTGCCGCGGCGTCGGGCCGTACTGCGTGAGGATCGTGTCGGGAATGCTCGTGGAGCCGACGAGCGGCGCGCCGTACGTCACGCCCGCCACGAAGGTCTGCACGCCGTCGGTCGCCAGCCCGTAGATGCGGGTGTCGCCGAGCACGAACATCTCGGGCTGCGTGAGCGCGCCGCTGATGGCATCGACGGCCGCGAACCCGGGCCGGAACTGCGCGCCGACCGACGTGAAGTCGCCGGCGAGATAGATCGTGCGCGCCGAGCGGCGAGCAGCGATCGCACGAGCGTGCCAGGCTCGGAGCTGTCGACCGCGGGCGCCCAGGCGCCGAGCGTGCCGTCCACGCCCACCGCCGCCAGCGCGCGCCGAGGCGTGAGCGCCACCGTGGTGCCCGACACGCCGTCGAACTGGCCGCCCAGGTAGACCACGCCGCCGGAGACGCGCCATGGTGGTGACGGTGCCGGGCGTGCCGCCCGTGCGCGACACGACGATGCGCCAGGTCTGGTCGACGTCGCCGGTCGCCAGATCGGCGCGCAGCACCTGGCCGTTCGTGGCGCTGGCGAAATACACATGGAGGTCGTCGGCCGCCAGCGCCGACACCGGCGTGGGCTGATGCAGCAGCGTGCGCGCCGAGTCGTTCGGATCCCACGGCGTGGCCAGCCCCGTAACGCGATCGACCGCGGCCAGATAGCGCCGGGTCACGAGGTTGGTGCCGATCGGTCGCGACATCAGCAGCCCGCCGGCCGAGTACTCGAGCGGGCTCACGAGCAGCGGCGAGGGGTCCCAGGCGTCGAGCGCGCCGCTGGCGATGGAGAGGGCCGCCACGCCCGCGCGGTCGTTGCCACCCACCCGTTCGAAGTCGCCACTCAGGTAGAGGCGCTGGCCATCGGTGGCCAGTTGCGTGAGCGCCGGCACGTAGAGCGTGCCCGACGGATCGGGCGTGCGGCGGGTCAGCGGTGCGGGCGTCCAGGCGGGGTCGATCGCGCCGGTCGAGGCCAGCACCGCCGCCGGCTGCGCCACGGCCTGGCCGTTGACGACGCTGGCGGCGAGGAACACGCGCGAGCCCACCACTTCGATGTCGACGAGCGCCGGCGCCACTGGCGCGGTCCAGCCCGACTTGGGCGCCAGCGTGGTCAGGTCGTAGGCCTCGAGCGTGCTGACCGGCGCGGGCCGCGCGCGGAACAGCGTCTGGTCGCGCACCCAGGTGCGCACGCCGCTGCTCTCGTCGGCGAGCACGGCGGCGCCGGAGTCGAGCGCGAGCGTGTTCGGCGTGACGGCGCCGAGCGTGTAGGCGCCGGCCGAGCTGTCGCGCACGCGGGCGATGGCGCGCGTGGCCGAGCCGCCCAGGAAGCCGATCTCGCTGATGTTCGGATAGACCTGGAACGCCACGCGCACGCCGGTGACGGCATCGAACGCCGCCACCTGCGCCTGCAGGAAGAAGTCTGACGATGACGGCGTTCGAGGCGAGCACGACGTTGCCCACGCGCACCGGCAGGCCCACGGTGAGGTCGCTCGGATTCGCCGGGTCGATGCCCGGCGCGGCGAACTGCCGATCCCACAGGCAGTCTTCGGCGATGCGGACGATGGCCGTGTCGGCCGGCGGCACGAACGCGCCGTTCACGTCGGCGAAGGCGTCGCCCGCGCGCACGACCACGAGCAGCCCGCCGTGCCCATCGGGCGTGCCGGCGATGGCGCGGGTCGTCGGTGGAGCGCGCGCACTGCGTGAGCACCTGCCCGGTGGCCGGCTCGTAGAACTGATCCTGGCTGGTCGAGGGCGTGTAGAGCTGCGTGAACGCGCCCGCCACGTAGACGACGCCGCCGCGCGGCAGCGCGGTGGTGACGCCGCCGTTCAGCCGCCATGCCGGCGCCGACGTCACATCGGCGCGCACACCGGCGGCCGCCACCGTCAGGGCCAGGGCCAGCGCCGCGACCGCGGCGCGCGCCAGCCGGCCGGGCTCAGACTTCCTCACTCCACCCTTGTACCACGGCCGCCGCCGGCACCACGCGCGTGAACTGCCCGCGCTGCATCAGCTCGCGGCCCTTGCCGCCGCGGCCGGTCACTTCGTACTTGGCCGTGCTGACGGTCTGCTCGGCGCCGCGCGAGGTCTCGACCGTCATCAGGTCGCGGTCGCCCTTCGAGGCGATGAAGCCGAGCACGCGGTCGTCGTCGGCCGACCTTGATGCAGGATCACGCCCTTGCCCGGGCCCGGCCAGGAAGTTCACCTCCTCGGCCGCGCACAGCATCGCGCGCGCCTCGCGCGTGGCGGCGATCATCGTCTCGTCGCCGGTGACCAGCGCTGACGCCGACCACCTCGACGCCGTCGGCCGGCCGGGCGTAGCGCCGCCCGGCGCGGGTGCTCGGCTCGACGAAGTTCGCCAGCGAGAAGCGCAGGCTGTAGCCGTCGCTCGTCACCGCCAGCGCGTGCACCGGCGGCACCACCACCTCGGCGTCGGCGCTGTCGCGCTCGTCGTCGCCGCCGGGCTGGCCCGGCCGATGTCGCCGATGGCGCGCGGGTCGAGGCTGAAGGCCGCCACCACCCGCTCGCCGTCCTTGAACTTGAACAGCCTCTGCACCGGCTCGCCGTAGCCGGTGGACGCCGGCACGTCGATGACGCGGCACGGTGTAGGCCACGCCGAAGTTGGTGAAGAACACCACGGTGGCGCGCGTGCTGCCGGCCAGCGGCCGCCAGCACCGCGTCGCCCTCGCGCAGGCGCGTGGTCGCCAGGTCCTTCACTTCCTTCTGCCGCTTCACCCAGCCGTCGCGCGACACGATGACGACGTTGTCCTCGTCGACGATGAAGGCGTCGGCGCGCGTACTCGGTCTCGTCGGCCTGCTCGATGGCCGTGCGGCGCGGCGTCGCCGTACTTCTTCTGCACCTCCTCGAGCTCGTTCGCGCACCAGCCGCCAGCGGCCGGCGTCGTCCGCCGAGCAGCGCGTCGATCTGCGCGCGTGCGCGCTGCGCTTGTCCTTCAGCTCGTTCTGGATGACCAGGATCTCGAGCCGCGCCAGCCGGTAGAGCTTCAGCTCGAGGATGGCGTCGGTCTGCTCGGCGTCGAGCTCGAAGCGCTTCATGATCTTGCTCGGCCGCGTCGGCCTTGCCGTCGGACTTGCGGATGATGCGGATGATCTCGTCGAGCGCGTCGAAGACCTTCTCGAAGCCTTCGAGGATGTGGATGCGCTTCTGCAGCTGCTGCGAGCTCGTGCTCGAGCCGGCTGGTCACGACCTCGAGGCGGAAGTGCAGGAAGTGCCAGAGCATCTGCTTCAGGTCGAGCCGCTCGGGCCGGCCGACCTCGGCGTTCTCGGTCGGGCACCAGGCAGGTCAGGTTGACGGCGAAGTTGGTCTGCAGCGGCGTGTGCTTGAACAGGTACGCCATCACCATCTTCTCGTCGGCGTCGCGCTTCAGCTCGAGCTCGATGCGCACGTCGTCGGTCGACACGTCCTTCACGTCGAGCAGCGGCGGCAGCTTGCGCGCGAGCACCACGTCGCCGATGCGCTCGACCAGCTCCGACTTGTCGACCGCGTAGGGGATGCTGGTGATGTAGATCGTCTTGCTCGGTGCGGCCGACCGGCCCGGCCTCCCACGTGGCGCGCAGGCGGATGCCGCCGCTGCCGGTGCGGTAGATCTCCTTCAGCTCGTCGGGCGAGTTCAGGATCTGGCCGCCGGTCGGGAAGTCCGGCCCCTTCACCCAGCGGCACAACTGCGGCACCGTCAGATCGGGGTTGTCGAGCAGCTTGATGAGCGCCTGGCACACCTCGCTCGAGGTTGTGCGGCGGGATGTTGGTGGCCATGCCGACGGCGATGCCGGTGGCGCCGTTGACGAGCAGGTTCGGGATGCGCGCCGGCAGCACCACCGGCTCGGTCTTGGTGCCGTCGTAGTTGGGCCGGAACGGCACGGTCTCCTGCTCGATCTCCTGCAGCATCTCGTCGGCGATGCGCGCCAGCCGGCACTCGGTGTAGCGCATCGCCGCGGCGCGGTCGCCGTCGAGCGAGCCGAAGTTGCCCGAGCCGTCGACGAGCGGATAGCGCAGCGAGAAGGGCTGCGCCATGCGCACCAGCGTCTCGTAGAGCGCCGAGTCGCCGTGCGGGTGGTAGTTGCCCATCACGTCGCCGACGACCTTGGCGCACTTGCGGTGCTTGGCGTCGGCGGTGAGGTTCTGCTGCCACATCGTGTACAGGATGCGGCGCTGCACCGGCTTGAGCCCGTCGCGCACGTCGGGCAGGGCGCGCGAGGTGATGACCGAGAGCGCGTAGTTCAGGTAGCGGCTCTGCGCCGCGTCGTGCAGCGCGACGACCGCGTCGCCAGAGCCCCCGGAAGGCGGTGAAGGCGGGCCGTTGCCCGTGCCGCCTGGCGGCGGCGCGGAGGGGGGCGGTGTGACACGCGCGGGGCGATCGTCGGGGAGTCGGCAGCGTCGAAGAGCGAGGGTTCAGGTGTGCGCTTGGCCATCAGGAACGATCAGGATATCAGTGTCAGATCCAGCGCACGTCGTGGCCCACGGCCGTGAGATAGCGCTTGAAGTCGGGGCCGGTGAGCACGAGCGTGGCCGTGTTCACGTTGGGATGGAACGCCACGCGCGCGGCATCGCGAATGGCGGCGTCGATGGCCACCTCGACCAGGTGCGTGCGGTCGTTGATGAGGCCGAAGGGCGACACCGACCCGGGCGTGAGCCCGAGAAACGTCTGGAGCCGCTCGGGTGACGCGAAGCCCAGCTTGCCAGCGCCGAACGTCTCACCCAGCCCTCCAGTCGGCGCGCCGCGTGAAGGCGAGCACGACGAGGAAGTGGCGCAGGCCCTTCTGGTCACGCAGAAACAGGTTCTTCGCGTGAAGGGCGTCGATGCCGCCCCAATACTGCTCGGCCTCGGCCACCGTGGCCACGGGCGGATGGTCATGCCGCGTGAACGGGATGCCGAGGGCGGTGAGGTAGTGCTCGACGGGGTTCACGGTCACACTCCGGGCACGAGCTTGCCGGGATTCATCCGGTTCGCGGGATCGAGCGCGCGCTTGATGGCGCGCATCACCTCGAGCGACGCGCCGTGCTCCTGCTCGAGGTACTTCAACTTGCCGAAGCCGACGCCGTGTTCGCCCGAACAGGTGCCGCCGAACTTCAACGCGCGCTCCACCAGCCGGTGATTGGCCGCGGCCACCCGCGCGAGCTCTTCCGGATCGTCGGGGTCGAGCATGAAGATCAGGTGGAAGTTGCCGTCGCCGGCATGGCCGACGAGGGGCGCGACCAGGTTCGACGCCTTCAGGTCGGCCTGGGTCTCGACGATGCACTCGGCCAGGTGCGCAATCGGCACGCAGATGTCGCTGGTCCACGCCTTGGCGCCCGGCCGCGACGCAATCGTGGCGTAGAGCACGTTGTGCCGCGCCTCCCAGAGCCTGGCGCGCTCTTCGGGCGAGGTCGTCCAGGTGAACGACGTGGCGCCGTGGCCGTCAGCCACTTCGCGCACGATGCGCGCGTGTTCCGCCACCACCGCCTCGCTCGGCCCGTGGAACTCGAAGAAGAGCGTAGGCACTTCGGGGAACGACGGTCTTCGAGAAGCGGTTCACGATGGCGAGCTGCGCCTCGTCGATGATCTCGATGCGCGCCACCGGCACGCCCAGTTGAATCGTCTCGATCACGGTGGTGGCCGCGCCCGGCCATCGACGCGAAGCCGCACACCGCCGTAGACACCGCCTCGGGCCGGCCGTAGAGCCGCAGCGTCACCTCGGTGATCACGCCGAGCGTGCCTTCGGAGCCGACGAAGAGCCGCGTGAGGTCGTAGCCCGACGACGACTTGCGAGCGCGGCCGCCGGTGGTGATGACCGTGCCGTCGGCGAGCACCACCGTGAGCCCGAGCACCGTCTCGCGCATCGTGCCGTAGCGCACCGCCGCCGTGCCCGAGGCGCGCGTGGCCGTCATGCCGCCGATCGTGGCGTCGGCGCCCGGGATCCACCATGAACATCAGGCCGGTGTTCTTCAGGTGGTCGTTGAGCTTCTTGTGGGTGAGGCCGGCCTCCACCGTGACGTCCATGTCGTCGGCGCTGAGGCGCAGCACCTTGGTCATGCGCGTGAGGTCGATCGACACGCCGCCGTGGATGGCGTTGACGTGGCCCTCGAGCGAGCTGCCGATGCCGAACGGGATGATCGGCGCGCCGTGCGCCGCGCACGCCCGCACGATCGCGCTCACCTCGTCGGTGGTCTCGGGGAAGACCACGGCGTCGGGATCGGCCGGGGCGTGCCACGACTCGCCGTGGCTGTGGTGGCCGCGCACGCGGCGGCGGTCGACACGCGGTCGCCGACGAGGGCGCGCAGATCCGCGACCAGGGACTGAACAGTGGCAGGGGCTAGCGGCATGGCAGCTGAAGGCGCCCAGTATACGCCGTGCGCTTCTTCGTCGTAGAGTGGCGGGGTGACCGTGGCCCGCCTGCGCAGCCGCCGTTCGCCCCGCCGTGGCCGTGGCCCTGGCCGCGGCCCTCGTCGCTGGTCGGCCTGGGCGTGGACGTGCTGGCGCGGCAGCGGCGGCAGGGCAGTCGAACCGCTTTCCACAGCCCACCGAGAGCAGCTTCGACGGCGGCTTCAACTTCTGCCGCATGGCGTTCCAGACCGGTCGCCGGCGCGGCTCGGGCTGGAGCGTGGACTATCCGCGGGCCGACGTGAACCTGTCGATCCGCCTGTCGGAGCTGACGCGCACGCGCGTGAGCTTCGACGGCGAGCAGAGAGCCGCGGCACTTCGTGCTGACGCTCACCGACCCGTCGCTCTTCCGCTGCCCGTTCGTGATGATGACCGAGCCGGGCGGCCTGGTGCTCGACGAGGCCGAAGTGCTGCCGCTGCGCCAGTATCTGCAGAAGGGCGGCTTCCTGTGGGTCGACGACTTCTGGGGCAGCGCGGCGTGGGCTGGCTTCGAACAGGAGATGCGCCGGGTGCTGCCGCCGAGGAGTACCAGCTGCGCGACCTCGACCCGAGCCACCCGATCTTCCACACGCAGTTCCCGGTGGCCGACATCAAGCAGATCCCGTCGATCAACTTCTGGGGCGGCACCGGCGGCAACACCTCCGAGAACGGCAGCGACAGCCGCACGCCGCACGCGCGCGCGTTCCTCGACAAGGAGGGCCGCATTCTGGTGCTGGCCACGCACAACACCGACTACGGCGACTCGTGGGAACGCGAAGGCGACGACCCCGACTACTTCTACGCGTTCTCGGTCGACGGCTACGCCTTCGGCATCAACGTCGTGCTCGACGCCCTGACGGCATTGATCCGCGAGTCGCGGGAGCCCCGGTAATTGCCGGGCGCGACGGGGCCAAGCTGTGGCATCGTCGTAGGAGCCAACCACCTGTCAGGAGCGCCTGTGATGATCACCACGATGTTCGTTCTGCTGCTCGCGGCGGTGCTGCCGCCGCAAGAGCCCGGCGCCAAGAAGATTCCGGAGTGACTCAGTGGAAGTCGGCGCCCGCGGCTGCTTCAAGGGCCGGGTCTTTGCTGCCGGTGAGCGCGCCGAGGGTGAGGGCGTGCAGCTCGGCCCCGACATCTCGGGCCACAGCTTCCGCGTGGCCGCAAAGAAAGACGTCATGAACGAAGCGCAGGCCCACAACGGCCACTTCGTGGAGGTACCGTCATCGCGTGCTGGGCGAGCGCGTAGATCTTGAGCTGCAGGCTCTCCGTCGCGCGCTGGTCGGCCTTCTTCTGCTCGGTCACGTCGCTCGACTTGTAGTCCACGATGACCAGGCCCTCGGGGGTCTCGTCCACGCCGGTCGAAGCGCCCGCGCACCCGGTCGAGGCCGAGCGTGAAGCCGAACTCCCGCTCCACGTCGGTGGGCTTCTGCCCCGAGGCCTCCTCCTCGTGATAGAAGCGCGTCAGCGCCGCGACGCCCGCCCGCTTGCGCTGCTCCTCGTGCTCGCGGGTGAGGAAGCCCTCGTTGCGCCAGGCGTCGTCGAAGGCGAGCAGGAAGTCCTCGAGCGCGGTGTAGTTGCCCGCCGCGCGGCGGCGCAGGTAGAACTCGACCGCCTTGTGGAGCGCGCTGCCGTAGACCACCGAGTGGTGCTGGCGCAGCGGGATGCGCAGGATGTGGATGTAACTGGTACTTGAGCGGGCAGGTCTGGTAGTCGTCCACCTGCCGGTGGCTCACCGCGAGCGGCTCGTCGTCCGGGATCGGGGCGAGCGCCGAGGCCCGCCAGCGTCCGGGCGGCGGCGCGTGGCGCTCGAGCTCCTCGATGGCCTGCGCCCGGAAGGGGCGCGCCGCGTCCTTGCGGCAGGTCGAGCGCCTCCAGCACGAACTGGCTCACCTTCCACTTGCGCTTGCCGCCCATGTCCTCCGCGCTGGTGAGGTAGAGCCGCTCCTTGGCGCGCGTCATGCCCACGTAGAAGAGGCGCCGCTCCTCCTGCTGGTGGAAGTCGCCGGTGGGCAGCGTGTCCTTGATGAGCCCGGCGCGGCATCTCGAGCGGATCGGCGCGGCGGGTGGACGGGAACTTGTTCTGCACGCAGTCCGACCATGAACACGACCGGCCACTCGAGCCCCTTGGCCTTGTGCACGGTGAGCACGTGCACCGCGGGCGTCTCGGTGTCGGCCTCGGCCACCGCGGGATCGTCGCCCGCCTCGATCAGCGCGTCCAGGTGGTTCACGAACTCGCGCACGTTGTCGTACTTGAGCACGCGCGCGGCGTCCTTGACGCGGGTGAAGAACTTGCTGACGTTCTGCACCTCCTGCTCGAGCTCGGCGGGGGCCTTCGCGTAGCGGGTCATGAGCCCGGAGTCGACCAGGAACTGGTAGAGCACCTCGCCGGTCGGGTGCTCGCGGGCCAGCTCCATGTAGCGCTCGAGGTCCGTCACGAGCCGGGCGCACCGCGCGCCGCGCCCTCGTCGCTCGACCGCGAGCTCGGTCGGGCACGTCGCGCAGCACGTCGAAGAGCCAGCGGTGCTTGCGGTCGGCGTAGGTCGCGCACTTCGTGAGGTCCACGATCGGGCACCTGGTAGACGTCGGAGGACGCCAGGTAGTGCAGGCTGACCGAGTCGTCGGGATGGGCCACGCTGCGGAGGAACGCGATGAGCAGGCGGACCTCGGGCCGGCCGTAGAGCCCGGCGTTGCCCGAGAAGGTCCACGGGATGCCGCGCATGTTGAGCGCGCGCAGGAAGGGGTCGGCGTCGTTGTTGGCGCGCACCAGCACCGCGAAGTCCCGGTAGGGCCGGCCGCGCTCGTGCTCCTCCGCGGATCATCTCGGCCACCTGGTCGGACTCGGTCGAGACCGTGTCGAAGGCGCAGGTGCTCGCGGCGCCTCCGCCGCGGTCGCCGCACGGTGGAGATGAGCCGCTTGTCGATCTTCTGCGCCACCTCGAGCCGGTCGGGGTTGTTGTGCTGGATCAGCCGGTAGGCCGCGTCGAGCACCGCCTGGGGCGAGCGGCGGTTCTCCTGCAGCACGACCTGGCGCGCGTCCGGATAGGTCCGGTCGAAGTCGAGGATGTTGCTCATGCGACGCGCCGCGGAAGCGGAAGATGGCCTGGTCGTCGTCGCCCACCACCGTGACGTTGCGATGCCGGGCGGCCAGCAGCTTGACCAGCTCGAACTGCGCGTAGTTGGTGTCCTGGAACTCGTCCACGAGGATGTAGCGATAGCGCCCCTGGTAGCGCCGCAGGACGTGCGGGCGCGTGCGGAAGAGGCGCAGCGCCTCGACGATCTGGTCGCCGAAGTCGATCTGGCCCGAGCCGGGCCATCAGCGTCTGGTACTGCGCGTAGGTGCGCGCCAGCTCGAGGTGCTGCTCGGCCTCGAGCGCGCGTCTCGTCGTCGGCCGCGCGCGGCCAGCAGCCCCTCGGCGTGGGCCAGGTACTCGTCCGGGCCCGACGTCCTCGTCCTTGAGCCGGCTGAACTGGCGTGAGGATGGCCTGCAGGTGCCGGGTCGGATCGCCGAGCGGCCGGTAGTGCTTGAGCGGGAACTCGAAGAGGTGGTCGCGCAGGAAGATGACCTGCTCGGCCCGCGTGAGCACGCGGAAGTCCGGCGTGAGCCCGAGCTCGAGCGCGTTCTCCTTGATGAGCCGGTCGCCGAAGGCGTGGAAGGTGGAGATCTGCACGTCGGCGTAGCCGTAGGGCACGAGCGTGTCCACGCGCTCTTCCATCTCGGCCGCCGCCTTGTCGGTGAAGGTCAGCGCGAGGATCTCGGACGGGCGGGCCGCGCGGGTGGCGATCAGGTAGGCGATGCGGCGGGTGATGACGGTGGTCTTGCCGGTGCCCGCGCCCGCGATGATGAGCAGCGGGCCGGCCTCGTGGGTGACGGCCGCCGCCTGGGCCGCGTTCAGGCCTTCGAGGATCCGCTCGGCGCCCCGCGCTGGCCTCCAGCCATCGGCCGACCTCAGCGGCGGATCTCGGTGCTGTCGGTGGCCATCAGCTCTTCGAGCTCGGCCGGGTCACGACGCGCACGTCGCCCCAGATCGTGCACTTGAGCGCGGCCAGCGCGGTCGCGGCGTCCACCGCCTGCTGCGCGGCGCGCCCGTCAGCGTGGCCCAGAGAAAGCCCGCGGCGTACGCGTCGCCCGCCCCCACGCGGTCCACCACCGTGACCGTGTAGAGCTTGGACGGCCGCAGGACGCGCGCCGTCGGCCAGCACGGCCGAGCCCGCCTCGCCCAGCGTCAGCGCGATGGTGGCCGCGGGCGCCAGCGCGCGCGAGCCCGCGCCAGCACGCCTCGGGCGAGCCCGCCAGCTCGAAGCACGGTCGCCGCGTCGTCCGAGCCGATGAAGAGGTAGCGGAGCCGCGGCAGGATCTCGCCGAGGAAGTCCCGCGCCTCCTTCGGGCTCCAGAGCCGCGAGCGGTAGTTGACGTCGAACGAGACCGGCACGCCCGCCGCCTCGCGCCTCCTCGACACGCCCGGCGGACGACGTCGCGGATGTTGTCGCCGAGCGCGGCGGTCATCCCGGAGAGGTGGACCATGCCGCGCGCCCCGGACCAGCGCCCAGTCCACCTCCTCCGGGCACGAGCCGGCTCAGCGCGGAGTCGCGCCGATCGTAGAGCACGCGGACCGGGCGCGGCGCCACGCCGTACTCGAGGAAGTAGAGGCCCATGCGGCTGCCCGGCCGCCGCAGCACGCCGCGCGCAGTCCACGCCGTGGCCGGACAGCTCGCGCACCGTGCGATCGCCCCAGGCGTGCTCGGCGGGCAGCGCCGAGATGAACGCCGTGCGCAGCCCGAGGCGCGCGCACGGCCGCCGCCACGTTGGCCTCGGCGCCGCCGATCTGCACGTCGAGCGACGTCGGCCTGCTCGAGGCGCTGGGGCGGCGGGGCGGCCAGCCGCAGCATCACCTCGCCGAGCCCGACGAGATCGTGGCCGATCAGGCCGGCTCACGCGGCGCGCCGTGACGCGCACCTTGAAGGTGGTGCCGAGGATCAGCGGGGACTCGACGGACTCGAGCTGCCGGTCCGGCGCGAACGCCACCCGCGCCGGCTGGTCGCGGCGCGCCCAGGAGGAGAAACGGGTGATGTCGATGAGCGCGGTGAAGCCGCCCGGTGGCCGGCTCCGGGCTCGGCGTGGAAGCGCAGCGGGACCAGCTCGGCGCGGTAGCCGTCCGGCGAGACGTCGTCCGGCCCTTCGTTGTCCGGCCGCGCCCGGCGGACCACCCAGGTGCAGTAGGCGCCGTCCGGGTCCCGGTCGAGCTTGTTGGCGGCGAAGTTGAGCTCGGCCGAGATCAGATCGTCCACGTGGCTGCCCCGGCGGCATGGCCAGGACGTCGTCCACCTGGCGGCGCCGCCCGAGGAGCAAGGTGTGGCTGACCGAGTGGTACTCGACCGTGCCGCGGCGTAGTCGTAGGTCAGCGAGCGCGGTTCTCCCGGCCCCGGACGGTGCTGCGACGCTGCGGATCTCCGTGGGCTTGAAGCGCCCGTCCCGGATGATGCCCGCCCCCGTCGTCCGCGTCGACACCCCCGTCCCCTGCCCCGTCATGGTGATCCGATAGCGACCGGCGGCGTGGTCGATCTCCTCGGAGATCGTGCCCCTGATGGCGAAGGTCAGGAGATTGAACAGCACGCTCACGTCCACCTCGTAGGGGCGATTGACGGGCCCCGTCACGTCGGCCGGCGCCGAGCGCGGGAGCACCAGAGACAGGAGCGACAGGGTCAGGAACCGGCGCCGGGAAGTCTCAGGTCCATCGCACTTGATTCTACCCAATTCGGCTGCCCGACTTCCCGCCTTTTCCCTCCCTGGCCGCGAAATCGTTTACTCCTCCCGGCCCGGCCGCTATAGTTGGGGCGTCCGGCGCCCCGGGGCGCGGACGACCCTCCATGCCCAGGAATCACTCGAAGCGGCGCGCGATGTCCGGGCGGTTGTCCTCGTCGTGGACGATGACGAGGGGCTCCGCGAGTCGTGCCGCCTGATCCTCGAGGAGGAGTTCCTTCACGACCCGCCTCGCGCCATCTGAACCACTGGAGAACCACCATGTCGACCGACGCACTTCTCGACCCGCCAATCACCTTTCCAGCCATTGATGCCGACCCGTACCCATGGCCGTATGACGGCGCGATCGACCCGGCGCGAACCGCGCTGATCAACATCGACTGGCAGACCGACTTCTGCGGGCCTGGCGGGTACGTCGACGCGATGGGCTACGACCTGTCGCTGACGCGATCTGGGTTGGAGCCAACCATGGCAGTGCTCGCCGCGGCGCGGGCGGTGGGCATGACCGTCATCCACACCCGAGAGGGTCATGAACCAGACCTGTCGGACTTACCGCCCAACAAGCTGTGGCGGTCGCAGCGCATCGGCGCCGGAATCGGCGAGGCCGGGCCGTGCGGTCGCATCTTGGTGCGCGGTGAACCTGGCTGGGACATCGTTCCCGAGGTGTATCCCATCGCCGGTGAACGCGTCATCGACAAACCCGGCAAGGGCAGCTTCTACGCGACCGACCTCGAACTGGTGCTTCGCAACAAGGGCATCACCCACATCATCCTCACGGGCATCACCACCGACGTGTGCGTGCACACCACGATGCGTGAAGCCAACGATCGCGGCTTCGAATGCCTGCTGCTGTCTGATTGCACCGGCGCCACCGACGTGGGCAACTACGAAGCCGCATTGAAAATGGTGACGATGCAAGGCGGCGTGTTCGGTGCCGTCGCGCCCTCGTCGGCACTCTTGGCGGCGCTGGGCGTTCCGGCCGGGGCCGCGTGACGGCACACCTGGCACCCGACTCGACGGCTCATGCTGCGGCGCTCGCTGCCATCGACCGACTCGAACAACTCGACGACCCGGCAGTGGTGATCTCGGTGGTCCCTGCCGCTCAGCTCCTCGACTGGGCAGCTGTGATCGACGCCCAGCCCGCTGACCAGGTGCCGCTGCGCGGCACGACGTTCGCTGTGAAAGACAACATCGACGTGATCGGCGGGCCCACCACGGCGGCGTGCCCGACGTTTGCGAAAGCACCGGCAACCGAGTCGGCGGCTGTCGTTGCTGCGCTGCTCGAAGCTGGCGCCCTCCCCGTGGCGAAGGTGAATCTCGATCAGTTCGCAACAGGGCTGGTCGGCACGCGCAGCCCGTTCGGCACCCCCCGTAATCCGATCAATCCTGAGCTCGTGCCCGGCGGGTCGAGTTCTGGTTCAGGTGTCGCCGTGGCAACGGGCTTGGTGCACTTCGCACTGGGTACCGACACGGCCGGGTCTGGCCGGGTGCCCGCGGCGATGTGCGGGCTCGTCGGCATCAAGCCAACCCGCGGACGGCTCAGTTCATCCGGTGTGCTTCCAGCAGTGCGTTCGATTGACTGTGTGTCGGTCTTTGCGACCCGTCTTGATCTGGCGGCGCGGGTCGTGGAAGCGGCAGCCGGTTTCGACGCCAGCGACCCGTTCTCCTTATCCGCTCCTACCGCACAAGCGCTATCGGTAGGGCGTTCGGTAGGGCGTTCCGTGCAGCTGCTCGGCGTGCTCGGTGATGAGGTGATGCAACTCATCGGCGCCGACGAGTACATGCAAGACGCGTACCGGTCGGCACTGAAGGAACTCAGCAACGCTGGGTTCGACCTGGTCGAGATCGACCCGAAGCCACTGTTCGACATCGGCGACCAGCTGTATGGCGGCGCGTGGGTAGCGGAACGAGTGACCGGCCTTGGCGAGTTCGCGCAACAACTCGACCGGCCGGAATTGTTCGACCCGGTGGTGGGCAAGATCTTGTCGAAGGCCCAGGCCTACACGGCCAACGACGTACACCGATCGATGTACACGCTGGCGCAGCAGCGCCATGCCGTACGACAACTGTTCGAGCAGGTCGACGCTCTGGCATTCCCGACGGTCGCCATGCACCCAACCCTGCAACAGGTGGCCGACGACCCGATGGGCGTGAACACGAAGCTCGGCCGGCTGACAACGTTCACCAATCTTGCCGACCTGGCCTCGGTGACCATCCCGATGGGCCAACCGCTTCATTCCGAGGCTGGCACGATGCCGCCGTTCAGCTTGAGCTTGCAAGGGCCAGCGTGGGCCGACACGGCGCTCGTCGAGGCCGCCGCCCGCATAACTGGCGAAACGATTAACGGCCAATCGACCAGCGCGGGGTCTACGCCACCGGATTGGATTCGCCTGGTGGTCGCCGGGGCGCACTTGCGCGGTTTGCCGCTCGAACATCAGTTGATCGACCGCGGCGCGCGCTTCGTGGAAACCACGGCAACCGCCCCCGTGTACCGCATGTTTGCGCTCGCGAACTCGACGCCACCGAAACCGGCCGTGGTGTATTGCGGTGATGCAGGCGCCGCGCTCGAAGTCGACGTCTGGGAGGTCAGCCCAGCGTCGTTCGGCTCATTCGTGGCTGCGATCCCCGCACCGTTGTGCATCGGGAAGGTCGAGTTGGCTGACGGTAGCGTCCACTCAGGTTTCCTCAGCGAGCCCCGCGCCACCGACGGGGCAACCGACATCACCCACTTCGGCGGCTGGCGGGCCTACATGGCCTCCCTCGCCTGACGTGCTCGCCTGAAGGCCCCCGACGCATCCTCAATAGGATTCCGCGATGGACGTCGTCATCCGCGCCTATCGACCCGAAGACTTGGCAGCGGTCCATGCCATCAACCAGGCCGAAGTACCGGCGGTGGGCGAAGAAACCGCCGAGGCGTTGGCCCACATTGCGGCTCAAACGTGTGTGGCGTTGACAGTTGAAGTCACCGAAGGTGACAGCCCGTCGCCGGTGATTGCCGGGTTCACGTTCGTGCTCCCACCCGGAGCTGATTACGGCTCGCTCAACTACGCGTGGTTCGGCGAGCGGTACGACGAATTCATCTACCTCGACCGAGTAGCCATCGCGCCCGAGTTTCAGCGCCATGGCATCGGTCGGCTGATCTACGAAGAAGTGCAGCGGCGCGGGGCAGAAGAGCGGCCGACGGCGCGTGTGCTTGCGCTCGAGGTGAACTTGGAGCCTCGCAACGAGGTGTCACTGGCGTTCCACACGGCTCTCGGCTTCGTCGAAGTAGGCCAACGCGAAGGCGACGACAACAAGGTCGTCAGCATGCTCATCAAACCCCTCCCCTGACCCGTCACGAGACGTGCCAGGCACGTCTCGTTACGCGGGTGCCGATCTGGCTCCGGTGGAAGTAACCTCTGGTGCTGCTAGGTTTTGCTCGCTCTCAACGAGACGAGGATCTAGCCCCCATCGTCTAGGGGCCTAGGACACCACCCTTTCAAGGTGGCGACACGGGTTCGAATCCCGTTGGGGGTACGAAGGCAATTTTGTAATTGAAATCTCCAGGTCCCGTGGTGAAGTCTGGAGTTCACGCCGGCCTGTCAAGCCGGAGGTCGCGGGTTCAAGTCCCGTCGGGACCGCTACAGAACATCGAAAGATGAACTGTTGCCAGGCGTCGAAAGACGCACTGACGAGTAAGTGAAAGCAATGTTTGGAACGGCTCGCCGTTCTCGCTCAGCAATCAGCACGGTCGAGTAGCTCAGTCGGCAGAGCACACGCCTGAAAAGCGTGGGGTCCGGGGATCGACGCCCCGCTCGACCACCACGAAGCCCCAGGTAGATCAGAAGATCCGCCAGGGGCTTTCGTCGTTTTCGCGGCCCCGTGCGTCTAGCGGGAACGTTAGTCGACTCGCGATTACGCTCATCGTACGTATACTAATTTCGGAAGCGAGAGCCGTGTTGCGGATTACCGCCCTGTGCCAACGATGTCGCCGGTGAGGCGGTGGCCGGGGGCTCCGACGAAGCACTGATAGTTGGTGTCGCCAGCGGCCGCCGCTTCGGCCGTTGGCCGTGCGTTGGACAGTTGTAGTACCTCGCTCACCGTTGTTGGTAGGACGATGGAGCGGTCTTCCCGCAACGCATCCCACGCCGCCACACAGAGTTCGCTGACCGCAGCGGTCAACGCCGCATCATCAGCCGGTGGCCTCGACCCTTCCGACTTGACCGCTAGCGACTCGTTGCAGGTCGTGGGGCGCAGCGCAGTCGGCCACGACGAGCGCGTTGCCCTCAGCCGGTTGGACGAGGCACTCGCCCACCGGGCCGTCTGGCCATTCGAGCAATGTGAGTTCGACCAGATCGGTGGGGCGTTCAACCACGACGACGTCTGACGGCGCCGTTGGACGCATCACCATCGGTGACGCCTTGCCACACGAGGACCAGCTGCCACGCCCAGTGCGGCGACGAGCGGCAAGGCAACCAACAACCGACGCTGCCAACGGCGGCCGGTCGACGGGCCGGTCTTCGCCAAAACCATTCACGGGCGCCAGCCCAACTTCGAAGGCCTGACGATCGTGCGGTCCGGAGGATCAGGAAGTTCAGCAGCACCCAGCCTGATCGTCCCGTGAGTTCAGTGCTGCCGGTGGCCGGAGCTTCATGGCTCACCAGCTCGGAGGCAGAGCTGGCCGCGGACGGGTGTGCCGGCGAACTCGCCGCGCCGACGTGAACCGGACGATGGATCGACGCCGATCGGCGCTGCTGAGCGGAAGGCGTTCGAGCATGTCGAGCACCTCGGCCGCAGTCGGCCGCTGGGCCGGGTCGACGCGCAGACAAGCGGCGATCACCTCGTCGACAGCGTTCGCAGCTTCGACAGCTCGCCCGTCCCCTCGGGGTTCGAGGATGGTGGCTCCCACCCGGCTACCCGTTCTCGCAGACTTGGTGGCGCGCCATGCACCAGGTGCAGCAAGGTTGCGCCGAGTGAATAGATGTCGGTGCTCGGCCCTGCATCGACATCGCCTTCAAGATCTTCCGGGCTGGCGTACCGCAACGACACCGCATGGGTCTGCTGACGGAACTCTTCGGACCGAGCGAGCGATGCGATGCCGAAGTCGCACAGCTTCACTTGGCCGTAGCCGTCGATGAGCAGGTTGTGCGGCTTGATGTCTCGATGGACGATGCCGCGGGCGTGCGCGGCCACGAGTGCCTTGGCTGCGTGTTCGGCAATGAGCACCGCCTCGCCAATACTCAGAGGTGCCGGGCGTTCGGCCAACAGGTCGCCCGACCGAGCCACCAGGCGCGTACTCCATGACGAGCGCCGGGCCGCCCGGCAGATCATGCACCTCGATCACACCAATCACGTGCGCGTGACCTGCGAGGGCAACCATGGCCGTGAGCTCGCGTCGAGTGCGACGCCAGGCGGCGGACTCGTCGGATACGTGGTGCAACACTTTGATGGCAACCGGTGGCGCCCGTAGACAGGCGCGTGGAACGGTAGACCTCGCCCACGCCGCCTCGCCCGATGGGCACGCACTCGCCGTACCCGTCGACCTCGATCACACCGTCACCTCCACACGCCGCCCGCGGAAGCAAGTCTGGCCCATCGTCGAGGTTCGCGTCGTGATTCGAGTTCGTTCGCTGATGAGTTCGTCGTGATTGAGTTCGTTACTGATGAGATGTTCGTTATCGCTGGTGACGATCCGTGCCCGCTCACTGCGGGACGACCTTCACCGTGTCGAGCAAACCCAGGTCGGCTCGCGTGACCAACCGCACAGCAAGCGCATACTCGACCAGTCGCGCACGCCGGTTGGAGGCCAGTCGCCCGGAATCGCCGTGCATGCCACGAACGCCGTTCGCTGCCAGCTTCGAACAGACGCCGTCGAGTTTGCGGTTGAACTTCGTGATGGTCCACCCCAGGCGGCGGGCGACATCGTTGGAACTGGGCAGCATCGTTGCTGCGCGCCCGTCACCCCGCAGCGCGGGTTCGGCGAGGGCCACGATCATCAACAACTGGTCGCCCGACAGACTGACACGTCCAACTGTGGTGTCGGACGCGCCATCGACCGCGTGGACGCGAGCCGAGGTCTGCCGATACGTCGTCGATACGACCGGCCCGAAACGCAGGCTCGTCGAACAGCACCGAGAACTCGTAGGTAGTCGGCCCCGCCGTGCAGCGCACGACCGTGCGGGCAAACACCAACGGCAACATGCCGCCCGGAGCGAGGAACGCCTCGAGGCGGCCGTCGGCGTCAGACACGGTGGCGGTGAGCTGAGTGCCGACATTGCTGAGCAGCCAGATGCCCTGCTGCTCGACGAGTGCGAGGAACTGGCGGTGCAGGTATCGATTGTCTTCGTCGAGCACCAGGTTCGCGTCGCGCCCGACCGTGAACGGCGACGCTTCAACCGGCGTCAGTTCACCACAGAACTCCACCCGCGGCTGATTCACCGATGTTGTCACTTCAACACTCCTCCTCGCCTGGGCACGCCCGCCCATGTGCCCATTGTGCTTGATGGCTGAAGAGGTCGCCGTAGTCATGCGACCCATCGTCTCGCGATTTCGCCGCCAGATCGATGGGGAGGACTCCCCAGCCGCGGGGTGCGCTGGCTGCTAGGAGCAGGACACGAAGTGGTCGGGCCCAAGGGTGGAACTGAGACGCCGCACGTAGGAACCCTGCGGGCCACGGGAACGAGCCTGGCAGGCTGCGCTGTCAGACCCGAACGGGCCGAGGTACACCACGTAGATCGGTTTGCCGTCGGAAGCCTGAGTGAGCGAAGGGCACGTTTGATCGGTGCGCAGATACTCCGCGTCGTACTCGTCGAGCAGCGCACCGATGCTCGCTGCTGTGGCCTGATCGCCAATCGCCGAAGCGATGACGGTGATGGCCTTGTCATCGCATGCTGGTTTCGACATGGGGTGACCGGGGACAGCCAAGTCGCCCGGAACCGCGTTGGCGATGGCGCCGGGCGCCGTGGTGGCGGTGACGGGCGCCAAAGTCGGCGGCGGCCCGGTGGTTGACGTCGATGTCTCCGTCGCTGCCGGCGTCGTACAGGCGGCGGTGTGGTGCCGGGCGCAGCGGTGACCGGCGGCGGGGTCACGACCGGCACGGTGACTGGAGGCGCCGTCGCCGGTGGTGCCGTAGCCGCCGGCATGACCAACGTGGTCGCCGGCGCAAGCGTGACCAGCGTGATCGCCGGAATCGGGATAGGGCTGGCCGTCAGCGGCGGCGCCAAGGTCGTGGTGGTAGTAGTGAAGGCCACGGTCGACGTCGTGGTGCTTGCTTCAGCCAGGGTGTCTCCGTCGCCGTCGGAACTGGCGATCACCCAAGCGATCACACCCACGAGGAACACGAACACCACGCCGATTGCAAGCGGAAGATTGAAGCTCCACCGCTCGCCCGGCCCGCGCTCGTCGGGGCCGTACGTCGGATACGTCATAGGGCCAGTCTGTCACCCGTACGCTGGAGTTACGTGGCACGGTGTTGTAGCTTCGACGCCGTCGCTGACGCGCCGTTCCTGTCTGGCGAAGAAGACGTTCGAACGGGTGGACCAACCAGCCATTCGTGCGGGCGTCGTGAATCCTCCTGGCTGGGTGCGTCGGTTTGCGAGAAGCCCACCGTGCGCGCCGTCGTTGACTACCGGCCGGCTGGGCGCGAGGTCCCGGTTGCATCGCGTCACGTCGAGTGATGCCGAGCGCATGCGGAACGGGCCCTGGTTCGATGGCTGATCAGTTGTCGTAAGCTCTCCTCATGCCTTGGGAACAGTTGGTTGGTGGGGTTGAGCTGCCCTTTGAGACTCCTCTGACTGTTCCTCCCTTGTTTGAGTTGGCGCTTGCTGTGCCAGCTCCTCCGCCTGTGGCCGACGTTGATCAGACCACCTTCGATGCTGTGGTTGCCGCGTATCACGACGTCGTTTCGCCCGGCATGACCATTGCGGTCGGGGCCGGGTCTCGCGGGCTCACTCAGAAGGTTGCTCTGATTCGCAGCACGGTCGACGCCTTGCGATCGCTCGGGGCAGAGCCGTTTGTCGTTCCTGCGATGGGGTCGCATGGTGGCGCCACCGCCGAGGGACAACGGGCGATGTTGGCCACGCTGGGCATCACCGAAGAATCCGTTGGCGCCGAGATTCGCGCCACGATGGACACGGTCGTCGTCGCTCACACCGACAACGGATTGCCGGTACACCTCGACGCCTACGCCGCTGCGGCTGACCGATTTCTGCCGGTGAACCGGGTCAAACCTCACACCTGCTTCAAAGGGCCGGTCGAGTCGGGCGTGGCGAAGATGGCGGTGGTCGGTTTCGGCAAACAGCCGGGCGCGGCGCTGGTACACACGTGCGGGCCGGTCGAGATGCGTGACCGATTGCTGTCGGCCTGCGCCGCGCTACGAGCGACGGGCCGACTGCTGGGTGGGGTGGCTTCCATCGAATCGCCGTCGGGCGACATCGTGATGATCGAGGCGCTCGGCACCGATGACGTCGGCAGCGGGTCGCGAGGAAGAGCTCACCGAGATCGCTCGTGCGTTGGTTCCTGCTCTGCCGTTCGACGAGATCGACGTGCTCATCGTGGAACGAGGCGGCAAAGACATTTCAGGCACCACGATCGACCCGAATGTGACGGGTCGGTTCTGGGTATCAGGGCTCGACGACCTGGCGAAGCCGCACGTGCATGCCATCGTGTTGCTGAGCCTCACCGAGGTGAGTGGCGGCAACGCTCTCGGCATTGGCTTCGTCGACTTCATCCCGGCGTCACTGGCGAACCAACTCGACTTCCGCAAGACCTACATCAACTGCTTCACGGCCGGGCCAGCCGGAATGCGACGGGCACGCATGCCGATGGTGTTGCCCGACGAGGAATCGTGCATCAAGGCGGCGTTGGCGATGTGCGGCCGCGGGCCAGACGAACCAAAACGGGTCGTGCGCATCGAGTCCACGCTGCACCTCACGAAATGCTGGGTCAGCGAAGCACTGCTTCCATAGCACGGACTGCAGGTCGCGTTCTTGCTCGCCATGCCGCGCGAGAATCGCGACACGCTGAACCTGCTCTGCGCAAGAGCTTCCGGCGAGAGGAGACAACATGACGGTCATCGATGACCAGGGTCGGCCAGAACCACCGTTCAACGCTGGGGAGATTGAAACTCTGGTCGGGTTTCTCGAGTATCAGCGAGCGACGCTGCGATGGCGTTGTGCCGGGCTCGACGCCGAGGGCTTGAACACGAAGGTCGCTGCATCCGAGATCACGTTGGGTGGGCTGTTGAAACACATGGCATGGGTGGAGGATCACTGGTTCTCGCACGCGCTGCACGGGCGCGACCGGCTGCCAATGTGGAACGCCGTCAACTGGTCAGATGAGCCGAGCTGGGAGTGGGAGTCGGCTGCGCTCGACAGCCCCGAATATCTGAGGGAACTTTGGGAAGCGGCCGTCGTCACCGCACGCGCCGATATCGATGCGGCGTTGGCGGATGGGGGCCTCGACCACGTGGCGGCCGCGAGGCCGACCCGGCCAGTCGCCGAATCTGCGTTGGATCATCGTGCACATGATCGAGGAGTACGCCCGCCACAACGGCCACGCCGACCTGATCCGCGAAGCAGTCGACGGAGACACCGGCGAGTAGCCACTGGTTCTCGTGTCGTGTTTCTCAGAGTCGGCTGACGATCTCGTCGACGATGTCGTTGAGTGTTCGATCGTCGGTCGAGATCTGAGTGAACTGGGCGTAGCCGGCAGCCCGATCTGCGAACAGGGATTCAACCCGCTGTCGTACGTTGTCACCAGCCAGCAGCGGCCGATCGGCGGCGCCGTCGGCGAGAACCCGACCGAGGATCGTGTCGATCGAGGCGGTGAGACAGAACACCCGGCCAGTCCGGCCGAGGGCCGTCGCGTTCTCGGGGTCGAGCATCAGGCGACCACCGGTTGCGATCACCAGAGACTGTTGCTCGCTCAGTTCCAATGCCACGTCGTGCTCGTATGAGCGAAACGCCGCCTCACCGTGATCACGGAAGATCTCGGGGATCGGGCCGTGTTGACGTTCGATCAGGGCATCGGTGTCGACGAAGTCGAATCCGAGCCGGTCGGCCAACAGGCGACCGATCGTCGTCTTGCCCGTTCCCATGAACCCGGTCAGCACGACATTGCTGGCTGCGGCGCCCGAGCGGCCATTGCCGGGCGAGCTGTGGTCTGTGTCTCCGTCGCCGGCCATCACCGTGCACCCTAATTGCTGGGTTGCTGCCACCCGCCCTACGCATCGGATCTCAGGTGGCAGCTAGCGTTTCGCCCGTGACTCAGACCGATCGGCCGAGTGAGCCTGGCACTGGAGACGACGCGATCTTCGAAGTCGTCGATCCGGCGAGCGACGAGGCGATTGCGGCGATGCGGGCGTACTTCGCAGAGCTCGACGAGCGATTCGTCGACGGGTTCGACCCCGGTGATGGGCTGTCGGCCGGGCTCGAGACGATGCGGCCTGCCAACGGCGGCACGTTCGTCATCGCTCGAATCGGCACGACGGTCGCTGCATGCGGCGGTGTGCAGCGACACAACGATCACACCGGCGAGATCAAACGCATGTGGGTGAACCCCGAGTGCCGCGGCCTCGGGCTCGGCCGTCGCATGCTCGCCGAGTTGGAGCGTCAGATTGCCGAACTGGGATACCGCGACATCGTGCTCGACACGAACGACGTGCTCACCGAAGCGATCGCCATGTACGAGCGGTCTGGCTACCGACCAATCGAGGCCTACAACGACAACCCGTTCGCCCGACATTGGTTCACCAAGCCGGTCGCCGACCCTGCGACCTGAGCAACCGGTGTCAGCGAACCGCAGGAATCATCGACAGCGCTGGTCGACCCAATCCGCCGAGCTAGTCGTGGCCGGACACGAACAAGCCACCCGAGACGGCCGGAAATCTCGGCGTCGCCTTAGCGCCAGACCTCACCGGTGGCTACGTTCACTCCATGGCTCGTTGGCTCTTCAAATCAGAACCGGACACGTTCGGATACGACGACCTCGTGCGCGTGAAACGGGAAGGTTGGGACGGCGTTCGCAACTATCAGGCACGGAACTTCATGCGGCAGATGGCGAAGGGCGATCTGGCCATCTTCTATCACTCCAATGCCAAGCCACCCGGCGTCGCCGGTATCTGCAAAGTGGTCAAGCCCGCCGAACCCGACCCCAAACAGTTCGACCCGACCTCGAAGTACTTCGACCCCGCATCGAAGCAGTCCGACCCTCGTTGGGATTGGGTCACCGTCGCACCAGTGAAGGCGTTGCCGTTCGTGTCGATCGATGAACTGAAGACGCTTCCCGAACTGGCCGGCTGCCGGCTGCTCGCCAAAGGAAATCGCTTGTCGGTGATGCCGCTCGAAGACGACGAGTTCGACATCATCGTCGAGTACGCAATGTCGAAGAAGCAACGGTCGAAGAAACAACGCGTCAGAAGCATCAGCGAACGCGCAACGAGCGAAGTAGACGAGGGCGGTCAGCAACCATGCGAGCGGTGTTGTTCGACTTCTTCGGCACCCTCGTCACGTACGAGCCCGACCGGCTCAACCTCGACTACCCGAACACCGCCATGCTCGTTCATCACTGGGGCTACGAGAACGCCGGCGAGCGGTTCGCCGAAGTGTGGAATGCGGTATCTGCACACGCTGGAACTCACCACCAGCGGCACGCACGTGGAATTCTCGATGGACGATGTGGTCGTCGCCTACGACGAGACCGAACAACTCGGCCTGACGGAAGAGCGCCACGCCGAACTCCTCCACTCGTTCATGGCGGAGTGGCGAGTTGGTGTTCGTCCGATCGATGGCCTTCCCGCTCTGCTCGAGGAACTGAGCAATAGGTATCAGCTGGGAATCGTGTCGAACACTCACCAGCTGGCGCTCGTGCCGGAACTCCTGACCGCGTTCGGCATCAGTGCCGCATTCGACCCGGTCGTGCTGTCGATCGCGCACGGCCATCGCAAACCGCATCCGTCGATCTACGTCGCGGCACTCGACGCCCTCGAGGCACGTCGTGTTCGAACGATGACGCACGCGTCTCGGCTTGACCCATCGCAAGTGTTGTTCGTCGGCGACACGTATCACCCCGACTATGCCGGCCCGGCCGCGGCGGGTCTGCAAGCCCGCCTCATCGACCCATACGGTCGCCACGACATCCCCACAGCCCACCGCCTGCACTCCATCCTCGACCTGCCAGACAGCTTGTAGCGCTCCCTGTTTAGGTCGACGATGTTGCGGTTTGCGGTCGCGCCCCGGCGGGCGCTTCGTCACCGAGCCTCAGCGCAGCGACTTCGTCGCAACGAGGTACCCGAAGAGGCCATCAAGCTCTGCGCGAAGTCCGCAACTCCTTGGCGAGTACGTTTGGGCGAATGGGGATCATCTCGGTCGATGCACTGTCCGCGTTACTCGCTGACAATTCGAACGCCGCTTCATCAGACGAGCGGAACAGTCGTCTGACACGCCTCCAGAAACGGTGGTGTGCGACGTTCGCTTTTACCTGGCCGACCACGCACAAGGGCGGCGCGAATACGACGCCGGGCACATTCCCGGTGCCCGCTTCGTCGATTTGCATACGGAACTTGCCGACCTGTCGATACAGGGACGTGGACGGCATCCGCTTCCCGACGTCGACAAGTTTCGTGCTTTGCTCGGCCGCCTCGGCATTCAGCCGGGCACGTTGGTCGTTGCCTACGACTCAGCCGGAGGAGCGAACGCATCACGCCTGTGGTGGATGCTGCGAGCGGTCGGTCACAATCGGGTGGACGTGCTCGATGGCGGCTACCCGGCATGGGTTGCGGCGGGCCACCCGGTCACGGTCGAAGTGCCCGAAGTTGTTGCCACCGACTATCCCAGCGTTGCCCGACTGGACCGGAACGGTCAGCGCCGACGACGTCGCTGAAGGGCTGTCGTACGGAGCGACGGTGGTCGACTCACGGTCACCAGATCGATACCGGGGTGACAACGAGCCGATCGATCCGGTGGCCGGGCGCATTCCTGGCGCCCGGAACGTGTTCCACAATGACAATCTCGACGCCACTGGTCACTTCTTGCCTCTGCCCCAGTTGATCGCCAACTTCGCGGGAGTGGGAAGTCGCCCCATCGTGTACTGCGGCAGCGGGGTCACCGCCTGCCACAACTTGCTTGCAATGTCGCTCGCCAACATCAACGAAGCACGTCTGTACCCAGGCTCGTGGAGCGAATGGTCAAGCGACCCAGACCGCCCAATCGAAACTGGATGACTGGCCGCTAGCACCGACCGCAGGCGATTCTGAGCTGGCGGGCAGCGGCCGCAGCCGAACTGCGATAGAACGGCAGCTCGCAAACAGTTCTTTGGAAGGACCTTTCGCATGGCCGCGACAGCATTGATGGTTTGGATCGACCAAGACTTGTGTACCGGTGACGGCATCTGCTCGGAGATCTGCCCCGACGTCTTCGTCGCTCGTGACGACGGGCTGTGGGTGGTGAAAGAAGAAGCGTCCCACTTCGGTTCCACCATCATCTTCGACGGAACTGTCGGCGCGGGCCACGGGCCCGACTCCGGCAAGGGCGTCGCTCGCATTCCCGATGCGGTCATCGACCTTGCGGTGGAAGCAGCAGAAGAGTGCCCCGGCGAGTGCATCATGATCGAGCCGTACGACGAGTCGGTCATCAGCGGCCGCGGCACCTGATCGGGGCTGCCACACCCGAGTGGTACCGTTTGACAGACCGACTTCCCCTCCACTGAACTCCAGGGAGGCACAACATGCCGGTCGACGACCGAACACGACTGAATCTGCACCGCAAACTCGAAGCGGTGCTCGGCGAAGAGGAGGCGAACACATTGATGGCACATTTGCCGCCGGTCACATGGAATGACGTCGCCACCACAGACGACATCCGAGCACTCAAAGACGAACTCCACGCCGTTGAGTCAGTCATCAGAAGCGAAACGAGCGCCGAGTTCGCCGTCAGTCCGCGGCGAGATGCGCGCCGAATTCGCGTCAATCCGCGGCGAGATGCGCGCCGAGTTCGCGTCGATGTCCGGGGGGAGATGAACGTCGAGTTCGCTGCGGTCCGCGGCGAGATGCACGCCGGGTTTGCAGACCTTCGCGGCGAGATTCACAAGGCGGTCGAGCGACCAAACCAAGTGGATGGTCGGATTCATCTGCGGCTGGAGCGCGATCGTTCTCGCCTTCGCACGGTTCGTGCTCTAGCGACCGGCTGAAACTCCTACACCCGTAGGGCGTCTTCAGGCCTGGGGGATGATCATGCCTCCCGCGCCAAGCACCGATTGATCGACGTCGATGACGTTGCCGGTGAGGATGCCCGAGTCTGGCGACAAGCAGAACGCGATGGTGTTCGCCACTTCCCATGGCTTCACCAGCCGGCCCCACGGGCGGCTCGCCTCGGCTGCTATCAGCCAATCGTCCGGCGCGCCGTCGTGGGTGATCTGCGTCTGGTGCTCGGACTCCGTGTCCATCCAGCCTGGGTTCACCTGATTCACCCGAATCTTGTGACCCATCAAACCAAACGCCAGGTTGCGCGTCATTGTCATGAGCGCCCCCTTCGACATCGCGTACGAGGTGAGCTTGGTCGCTCCGCCGTGTGCTTCGACCGAGCCGACATTGACGATCGAGCCGGCAACGCCGTCGCGGATCATCATCCGAGCGGCGGCCTGAATGAGGAAGTAGGGGCCCTTGACGTTGACCGCCATGTGAGCATCGAAGTGTTCGGGTGTGTCTTCGAACAAGGTCGCTCGCGAGGTCTGGGCGGCGATGTTGGCGACACCATGCACAGTGCCAAATCGGTCATCGCAGGCTTTGGCGATCAGCGCGCCAGCACCAGCGGCACCAATATCGGCCGCAACGAAAATGGTCGGCGTGCCGAGAGCGGTCAGCTCACGCGCCAAACTTTCGCCCCGATCGGCCGAGCGCCCTGCGAGGACGAGCCCCGTCGACCCTTCGGAAACAAGCTTCCGGGCCAGAGCCTCGCCAAGCCCTTGGGTACCGCCGTTGATGATGGTGATCATGTTGATCCAGTCCTTCGTATCAATCGTGAGATCGTCATGACGAATGGTGTCAGCACCTCTCGTCGAACTGGGGTACATGTATTTAGAGCAGGCGTTGGGCTTGTTTGCCGGCTTGCATGTCTGCTTTGGCGGTGGTCTACTTCGGGGCGGTGGCTCGTCTCGGGCACACCGACTTCCCAGAATCCGCCACCTTCGGTCCAGTCGTATTGGCTGGTGCGCATGGCAATGACGTACGTGCGATCCGACGCTCGCGCACGAGTAAACGCCTCGTCGAACTCGGCGATCGACGTCACCGTCTCTGCCGCACATCCCATCGCTGCGGCGTGCGCGGCGAAGTCGACGTAGACCAGATCTGCGTGACGCGAGTCGCTGAGCAGGTTGTTGAACGGCGCCCCACCCTGATTCGTCTGCAACCGGTTGATCACGGCAAACCCACCGTTGTCGCACACGATGACGATGAGTTTGTGGCCGGCGAACACCGACGAGTACAGGTCGGAGTTCATCATCATGTACGAGCCATCGCCAACGAACACGATGACCTCGCGCTCGGGCATTGCCATTTTGGCGCCCCAGCCGCCTGAGATTTCATACCCCATGCAAGAGAAGCCATACTCGGCGTCGAACGAATCGAGACCCTTGGCACGCCAACCGTTGTTGAGTTCGCCGGGAAAACCACCGGCTGCGGTGAGCGCATAGTCGGTGGGAAGCGCGACTCGATCTACTGCGCCGACCACCTGCGCGTACGTGGGCAACTCGCCGGTTGCCGCATTGTCGGTGGGCGCTGCGATCTTGTCGATGTACGCGTGATAGCCCGCAGTCTCTCGGGCTGCGCGCTCGACCCACTCGTCGGGGCCAGCCCAGTCGGCGAGCAGCGGGGTGAGTTCCCGCAACGTCTCTCTCGCGTCGCCAACTACCGGTGCAGACGAGTGTTTCATCGCGTCGAACCCGGCTGCATTGATGCCAACGAAGCGAGCGCCCGGTGCGAAAGCAGTCCACGAACCGGTGGTGAAGTCTTGGAGGCGCGACCCCACGGCGATGATGACGTCGGCCTCGGCCGCGAGTGCATTGGCCGACGTGCAACCTGTGACACCCATTGGCCCAGCGTTCAACGGATGCGACGCCAACAGCGCAGCCTTACCAGCAACGGTCTCGACGACAGGAATGTGATGCCGCTCGGCGAACGCCGTGAGTTCGGCTTCGGCACCCGAATAGTGCACACCGCCGCCGCTGATGATCAAAGGCCGGTGCGCTGTTCGAATGAGTTCTGCGCCGTACAGCAGTTGCGCACGATCGGCACGCGGGCGCGGCATGGTGCGAAACGTCAACTCGAAGAACTCGTCGGGGTAGTCGAACGACTCGGCCTGCACATCTTGAGGGAGAGCTAGGAACGCCGGGCCGCACGAAGCCGGGTCGAGCATGGTTGCCACCGCATGAGGCAACGAATGAATGATCTGCTCAGGGCTGGTGATGCGATCCCAATAGCGCACCACGGGTTTGAACGCGTCGTTGACCGAAATGGTCGGGTCGCCGAAGTGCTCCACCTGCTGCAACACAGGATCTGGCACACGGCTGCGGAACGTGTCACCCGACAACAAGAGCAAGGGCAGGCGGTTGGCGTGCGCAACACCGGCGGCGGTGACCATGTTGAGCGCGCCGGGCCCAATGGAAGAGGTGGCGACCATGATCTGGCGACGCCGCATCGCTTTGGCGTAGCCAACGGCGGCCAACGCCATGCCTTGTTCGTTCTGGCCGCGCCAGGTGGGCAGTGCATCGCCCGCTTCCTCGAGCGCGGTGCCGAGGCAAGTGACGTTCCCATGGCCGAAGATGGCGAACACTCCCGGGAACAACGGTGCTTCGGTCGTGCTGCCGTCGCTGCTGGTGAGCACGGTGCGTTGCGCGATCAGGTACTTGACGATCGCTTGTGCGGTAGTGAGTTGCATCGATCCCCCTTTGTCGAATGAATGCTGTCGAATGAGTGCTGTTGGATGACTGCAGTCGGATGACCGCTGTCGGATGAGTAGTTACGGACGAACGATCGCCGCAGCGCGAGCGATAGCGCCAGCGACGTCTCCATCTGGCGGGTACAGCAAGGCTCGCCCGACGACGAGCCCACGCACGTTGGGAACTTCCATGGCAGCCTCCCACGACGCGTACGTCGCTTCCGGGTCGGGGCCAGGTGTGCCTCCCAAGATGAGCGCAGGCAACGTGGTCGTAGCCAGCATGCGCGCCGGATCTTTCGACGCCGGAACCTTCAGCCACGTAGCCGTCGTTGTTCCGCCGAGGCCCGACGCGATGGCCACACCCCGCAACAGCGCGTCATCGTCATTGAGCAACTTGGCGGTACCGGTGACCGGCTCGTGGTGGTACGGCAACGGTTCCACCATGATGGGCAAGCCGAGTGCGGCGCACTCGTCGACCGCTCGCGCACACGATTCGAGGGTGGGTGCGGTGCCAGCGTCGTCGTCGGCCAAACGCAACAGCACCTTGCCGCCATCGAGCCCGTTGGCGTGAATGCTGGCTGCCGAATACGCAGTCATGCGGTCGTCGAGTTCCCACGCCGCACCCATGATGCCGCCACGGTTCATGGTGCCGAACGCCAGCTTGTTGTCGAGGCAGCCAAGCACGGCGAGTTCTTCCATGATGTCGGCCGAGGCGAGCACCCCGTCGACTTGTGGATGTGCCAACGCCACCATGAGGGCATCGAGTGTGCGTCGCCGATCGGCCATGGCGAACGGCTCACCCGGCACGCCGAGCATGCCGCGCGCCGTGTGATCGGCAGCAACGATGAAGAGGCGACCGTCGGTGAGGAGTGGCCGACGAACGCGACCGCGGAGCTTGTCGAGAGCGAGTTGGGGTTGATCGCAACGAGCATCGATCAGATCTCGCCAACGGGCATCATCGAGCAGTTGATGTGCGTAGGCAACGGGTACGTAATCAGGCATTGATGATCTCCTCGATCTCATGGAGGTACGGCATGTCATCTGCGCACATCAGGCGTGATGCCACAATCGCCCCGGCCGCGTTTCCGGCGCGGGCAGACTCAGACATGGTGAGCCCGGTGAGAAGGCCATGGCAGAATGCGCCGCCGAAGGCATCTCCTGCGCCCAGCCCGCACACCGGTTCCACAGGGAACGGCGCAATACGGTCGCGAACGCCGTCGGCGGTGGCCACCAATACGCCGTCGCCGCCCATCTTCACAATCGCCGCTTCGAGACCCCGCGCCAGCAGCGCAACGGCAGCTCGTTCGGGGTCGCGGATGCCGACGGCGACTTCGCACTCGTCGCGATTGCCGATGGCGATGGTGACCTGGTCGAGCACCTTGTCGATCTGATCCGTAGCAGTGGCCGCATCGGTCCACAACGACGGACGCCAATCAAGATCAACGATGGTGTGGGGCTTGCGACCGCGCCAGCCGAGAACCGTGTGAATGGTGGAACGGCTCGGCTCGGCTGACAGACAACCGGTGGGGAACCACAAGATCGGCACGTTCTCGACCACTGAACGATCGATCTCACCAGGCGTGATCTGCAGATCTGGCGCGCTGGGAACTCGGTAGAAGAACAGGTCTGGCTCGGCCGGGTTGGCCATCGTCGCGAACGCCAGAGGCGTCTTCAGCTCGTTATCGACACCCACGAAACGAGTATCAACGCCAAAGGTCGAGTCGAGCGCCCACCGAACGAAATCGCCCATCTGCTCGTTGCCCACCCGGGTGAACACCGCCGCCCCATGACCCAACCGAGCGGCAGCGATGGCCACGTTCGTGGCGGTGCCACCGACAGACTTGCGAAACGACACCACCTGGTTCAGAGGTACCTCAAGCTGCTCGGCATACAGGTCGACGCTGATGCGACCGATGGTCAAGATGTCGAGCGGGGCGCTCATGATCCGCACCTCATGATCCGGCGCTCACGACGAGACGAGCTGCAGCGAGCGCAGAAAGTCGAGGCTCCGCGCGACACCCAGCACCGGGCCTTCGCCATCGGCCGGCACACCATCGGTGATGGCGACATCGGTTTCCATGACATACCAGCCGTCGTATCCACCGGCTTCGAGCACCTCGATCACCTCGGCGAGCCGGACGATTCCGTCGCCGAGTGACGGGAACATGCCAGCTTGGGTCGCTTCCATCAGGGTGAGTTCACCCGACCGTTGGCGCGCCGCCGCGTCGGCGTCGACGTCTTTCAGGTGCACCACCCCGATGCGGTCGATGTGATCTCGCGCAAACGCAACGACATCGGTTCCGCCGACGGTGAGGTGCCCGGTGTCGAAGCAGACCTTGGTGTTGCAGCCATTGATGAAGCGCTGAAAGTCGGCGTCTTGCTCGATGTCGGTGTCGATGTGGGGGTGCACTACCTGAGTCATGCCAAACGACGAGATGATGTCGTCGAGGCGACCGAGATTGCCGAGGAGCTCGTCCCACTCAGCGTCAGTGAGCTCTGGTCGATGCCAGTCATCGAGAGCAGGCACTGGGGCGGTGACGAAGTACGAGCCACCGGCAGCCGCCATGGCGCTGGCGATGCGTGTACCTTCCTGCAACATTTCGTCGCGACGAGCCACATCGTGCAGCACCAACGGCACGAACCCGCCCAGCATCGAGATGCCGTAGCTCGCCAACGTGGTGCGCTGTTCTTCGGGATCGGTAGGAAGCCACCCGAGTGCACCTTGCTCGAATGCGGTGATGCCGAGTGCCTGCGCCTCGGCCAGCACGCGTGGATACGGCAGCAGGGTGCCCCAACCGGGCGCCTCGCAGATGCCCCAAGAAATCGGGGCAGCTGCCACGCGAGACAGGAACGGCGTGCGGGTCATGAAATCACTCCAGAAGCATTGGTCATCGGGCAACGCGGGTCTGTGGGCATGTTCGCCCATTCGTCGCGCACCCAGTGGTGGGCGGGGTCGTCACAGAACGCCATCGATCGTTCGGCGCCTGGGCCGGCGAGGACATTCAGGTAGTACATCGTGTACCCAGGCGCCGCGATGCACGGGCCGTGATAGCCGCGTGGGATGAGATAGACGTCACCGTCGTGCACCGTGAGATTGTCGTCGACCTGATCTTCGATTGCGAGGTCGGGACGATCGCCCGTGTACGTGCGGTGCATACCGAAACCGGCCGGCGCATAGCTGGTGGTTCCAGCGAGGCCGATGCGGAAGTAGTACAGCTCTTCGTTGTTCACGGCACACTCAGCAGAGTCGTCGTGCTTGTGCGGCGGGTAACTCGACCAGTTGCCATCGGGTGTGAGGAGCTCGACACACATCAGCTTGTCGGCATGGCTCCACGCGCCGGGTGCCCCGAAGTTGGTGACCTGGCGGGTGGCCGGGCCAGCTCCGCGGGTCTCGATGGCGACGCCGTCCACAGGCCCGTACTTGGGTGCGAGCGACTGGGTGCAGCGCGCCGACGGCAGTGCGACTTCGCCACCGTGGGGCGCCGTGATGGTGATGCGAGAGTCGCGCCCGACGTACAAGAAGTCGGTCACTCGGGCAAACACCGAGGAACGACCTACGACCACGAATTCGTGAGTTGCACCGTCGTGTTGCACCGAGATGGTGAGGTCGATTGCCGACAATGGAAGCACGAACAACTCCGTATCCGCAGTCTCGACCTCGCGCACTTCGCCTGGCTCCAAGGCGAGCACTCGCAAACCGCTGTAGGCCCAGCCGGCATCTTCTGAAGTGAGCACGACGAGATCAGCGCCATCCTGGAGTGATCCCGCGGGAGCGTGACGCCGTGCCATTCCGCCCAGAGTACGAACGCATTTGCCCTGCGTCAACACTTTGTTAGGACATTATGACAAGAAACTAGAAACGACCGCAGATTTGTGCCGCATTGCGCTCTCAAACGGCGACTCAGCACACCATCACGGCTAACTTCTGTCGGCGTGAGCCGACCATGACCTCCACCACCTCCACCAGCCACATCCTCACACTTGCCTGCGCCGACCGGCCAGGAATCGTTCATGCGGTGTCGGCGGGTCTGCTGGAAGTGGGCGGAAACATCACCGAGAATCACCAGTTTTCCGAGCCGAACACCGAGACGTTCTGCATGCGGACGGTGGTGACGACCCCGACAAATGACCCGGCCGTTGTGCGCGCCGCCGTCTCGATGAAGCTGGCTGAACTCGGCATCGCGGCCGCCGAAACCGCTACGGAGACAGGCACCGCCGCTCGAATCAAGGTGCGTCGCTCTGACCAGCAGCCCAACGTGGCGATCATGGTTTCCACCGCCGATCACTGCCTCGTCGACCTGCTGTACCGGTGGCGCAGTGGCGGGCTCCACATCAACCCGGCGGTGATCGTTTCAAACCACACCGCCTGCCGACACATCGCAGACCAGTACGGCATCGAGTTCCGCCACCTGCCCATCACCGCTGAGACGAAGGCCGAGCAAGAGGCTCAGTTACGCGACGTGTTCGCAGAATTCGATGTCGACCTTGTGGTGCTCGCTCGCTACATGCAGGTGTTGAGCGACCAGTTGTGCACCGACTTGGCCGGCCGTGCGATCAACATCCACCACTCGTTCCTGCCCGGTTTCAAGGGTGCCAAGCCCTACCACCAGGCGTTTCACCGAGGCGTGAAGATCGTCGGGGCCACGGCCCACTTCGTGACCGCAGACCTCGACGAAGGGCCCATCATCGAACAAGACGTAGCCCGAGTGGACCACACGCACACGCCCGAAGAGCTCACACGCCTAGGTCAAGACACCGAACGTTTGGTTCTGTCGTGCGCAGTCCGACTCTGGTCAGAAGACCGCATCATGCTCGTAGGCACCAAAACGGTGATCTTCCACTAGCCGTAACGAGACGTGCCTGGCACGTTTCGTTACGGTTCGTTACTTGCCGGGGATGTTGCCGTGGACCCAGACGGGGATGCCCATTGGCATGGCGTTGACTTCCCAGATCCAGTCCATCGCTGGCACGCTGACACGAACGCACCCGTGCGAGGCGGGATAGTTCGGGATGTTGTTCGATCCGTGCACAGCGATGCCACCCGAGAAGTACTTGGGTCGATAGATCTCACCGAGATCGCCCTCCCACCAGCCCTCGGCCCGCTCGCGATACACGTCGAAGAGACCCGTACGGGTGAAGGAGTCGCCTATCTGACGTTCACCCGGTGAGTTCTTGTCGGGCTCGTCGTATGGAATCTCGCTCCCGGTGGAGATATTGAAGATCCACGACGTGACACCTTCGTTGACCAGGAACAACAACTGCAGATTCTTGTCGATCTCAACCACGGTGCCCGCGTCGGTGCGCCCGTGCGGCCGTTCAGTGATTGCACCCATTGCGTCGGCAGTTTCCTGGCCGAGCACTCCGTCGGCAGTGAGGCCGTAGTACTTCTGGAATGCCATGACCGCTTGGCGAGTGGTGAGACCGTAGTCACCGTTCGCTTCCTGCAACCAGAAACCGAGTTCCAGCAGACGCCACTGCGCTCTCGCGGTCTCGCCACCGTCTGAAGTTCCCACCGCGGTGATGGGGTCGACGACTGGGGGAACCGCGACGATGTTCACGGGGACCGTAGTGGTGGGAGCTGGCGGCAGTGTGGTGGTTGGCGGCACCGTCGTGGGGGGAACCGTCGTAGGTGGCGCCGTCGTTGGTGGCACGGTGGTAGGAGGAACCGTGGTGGGCGGCGCCGTGGGAACGGTGGGCGCGGCGGTCTCCATGGGGGCACTTGCGACCGAAGTGGTGGCACAACCGCTGGCGAGAAAGCCCATCGCGCCGAGCGCCAACACACCAAGAGATTTGGACCGCATAACGGCCCCCACGCTAACTCGCCGATCGAGCCTGACCCCGTCATTGCCCGCGCGAAACCCGAAACTTTCACTTTCTTGTCATCTCCGCCTCACTCACCGCTGGCGTGCACAGTCCGCCCGTGGCGTGCGACTGTAACTGGTCAACCCAAAGTTGCGTGAAGTTCAATTCAACTCTGGAGAATGTCCTGGCTGAGCTGTAGGTCCCCGGCAACGACTCCTCGGGCGCTCTACCGCGGAGCTGGAAACAGATCATCGATGTCAACCGTGTGGTGCGGAACCTGGGACGCTTCGAAGCGTTCAACGAGTTGATCGGCCACTACCGGCTCACCCGGCTCGGCCAAGTTCAAGCTGCACGCCAGCACCGACAGCACCTCTTGGGGCCCATGACCGATGGTTGCGAGATCAGCCAGCGTGACGGCTCGATCGCGTTTTGCGAGCCGAGTGCCGTCAGCCTCCACCACGAGCGGCACGTGGTAGTAGGTGGGATGTGCGGCACCGAGGAGGCGCTGCAACAACATGTGCCGCGGCGTCGACGACAGCAAGTCATCACCACGAACGACCTGGGTGACACCCTGGGAGATGTCGTCGATCACGACAGCGAGGTTGTAGGCAGGGACTCCGTCGGCGCGCGCCAACACGAAGTCGTCGACTGCGCCCGTGTAATCCCCCGCGATCACATCGGTGACGGAGAAGCACTCGCCGTCGGTTCGTAGGCGCCACGCTGGCTTGCGACCCGCGCCTTCGCGTTGTGAGCGTTCGCGGGTGGTCAGGTGGCGGCACGTTCCCGGATAGGCGCCGTCGGGAAAGCCGTGAGGCGCGTGCACGGCGCCTTTGATCTCGGCGCGTATCTCGCGCCTGGTGCAGTAGCAGGGGTAGACCCGACCTGCGGCGCGCAGCTCGTCGAGCACGGTTCGGTAACGGTCGAACCGATCACTTTGGCGAACGACCTCGCCGTCCCACGTGAGCCCCAACGCCACGAGGTCGGCCAGCTGATGTTGCTCCCATGCTGCCGACGACGTGATGCGGTCGAGATCTTCCATCCTCACGATGAAGTTGACGCCTGCGCTGCGCGCTCGCGAGCCAAGCCACCAGCGCTGTTCGTAAGTTCCCCACATGCAGGTCGCCGGTCGGCGACGGGGCGAATCGGCCAGACACCCCGACAGTCTGGTGGAGTGGTTTGTATCAGACACAAACCACTCCCTTTCATGTCGAAAGTCCGACGAAGTGCCAACGATGTGATGACTCGACCGCAATCCGCGGCAAACAAGGTGCGGCTGTCCTTTAGCATGCGACGCGATGAAGTGTCCGTCCTGTGAGCGAGCCATCGAACCCGGGCAGCGGTTTTGCACCGGGTGCGGCAGGTCACTCGCCGGCATCACCGATGGGCCCAATGCTGCGGCAACTGCCGACGCCACTCCAGCCGGTGTGGTTGGTGGTGTGGTTGGCGGGGTTGTTGCTGGTGCGGCTGTGCCGGACACGAGCGAATGGGCCGAGCCCGAGTGGGCGCCCACCGGATCCCTTCCCACACAGGCGATGGTCCTCACCGACGAGCTACCACCGACCATGCCTGTTTCAGAAGTGCCGGTCACCGAAGTGGCGGCTTTCCCAGGCCACGCCGGCCTGGAGGATCAGGTGGTACAGACTCCGTACGACATCGGTTCAGACGCGACCTCAGTGGTGCCGGTCGCCTATGAGTCGGAGTCGGCTGGGTACACCACCGAGATGCCTGTGGGCTATCGTGGATCCGTACGACCAGTACGCCTACGACAGCGCACCGGCGATTGCGCCCGGGCACAGGTTCCGTCTGACCGCAGTGTTGATGATCGGTGTCGCCGCCGGCATCTTGACCCTGATCAGCATGTTTTCGACGGTGCTCACCATCACCAGCAGCGGCACGATCACCATCGGCGCGAATGCGCCCGAAGGATTCCGCACAGGTACGTGGATCGTCGACGACCTGGCCGGCAACCTGTCGGTGGCCGGGCTCACCGCTGCAGTCATGATGGTGATTGGTGGTGTCGCCTCTGCGTTTGGTTGGAAATGGGGCGGCGGATTGGCCGGCGGCGCTGGTTTGGGTTTCGCCGGAATCGCCGCTCTCGCCATCGGGCTTGCGCAGTTTCCGATCGACGCAGCCCACGACTTCGCCCGCATCCCCAGCGAGCAGCCGTTCACATTGTCGATCACCCGTGACTTGGGCTACTGGCTGCTCGTAGGAACCGCCGCACTTGGCATCGTGCTGTTTTTCGCCTCTCTCAACGATGCGTTTGCCGACCGACGGGCAGGACTCAATCCGTGGATCGCAGCGCTCGGAGCACTCGCCGTCGTCATTACCGTCGTGGGGCCGCTGATCCCCGAAAACCAGGCGGTGTTCAGCGACAACTGGTACATCATCGACGCGCCAGGCGAGCCATCGCCCATGTTGCTCGCAGCCCGACTGATCCAGCTCGCGCTGCTGTTGTTGGCGGGGGTGGTCGGATTTCTCAGCGTCCGCCGGTGGGGTCTCGGGGTCGTTGCGGGAGCCTCGATCCCGCTCTTGTGGTTGGGGATCAGCACGATGTTCGACATCACCGACAACCCGGTCGGCCCCGCTTACCGCAATGTCGGCGCAACCGAAATGGACGTCCACGGGGTGACCATCATCGGGATGAGTGCACTCGCGTCCATGCTGGTGCTCGGGGCCATCGCTGCGTATGAACAGGGAGTTCGAGAACGAGGAGTACGCAGGCCACAGTGATTGAGTTTCGTAGCGACAATTCGGCCGGCGTAGCTCCGGAGATCTTGGCTGCGGTGGCGGCTACCAACACCGGTTCGGCTATGGCGTACGGCGGCGACGAGATCACCGAACAGTTGCAGCAGGTCGTTCGCGACGTGTTCGAACACCCAACTGCCACGAGTGTTTCCGGTCACCAGCGGCACCGCCGCGAACGCGCTCGCACTCACCGCAACGTGTCCGCCATGGGGTTCGGTGTTGTGCCACCAAACGGCGCACATCATGAACAGCGAGGGCGGTGCCACGTCGATGTTGGGTGGCGGTGCGGTCATGCGCGGTGTCGATGGCGACGGTTACCGCATGGCGCCCGATGCCTTGCAGGCAGCACTCGACGCGGTGCGATGGGGCGACCCACATCACTCTCAACCTGCAGTGCTGTCGTTCACCCAACCGTCAGACTTCGGCACGATCTACTCCTGCGCGCAACTGGCATCGCTCACCGAGATCGCACGCTCGGCGGGGTTACGAGCGCACCTCGACGGCGCACGGTTCGCGAACGTGCTCGTTGCGTTGGGTTGTTCCCCTGCCGACATGACATGGCGCGCCGGCGTCGATGTGGTGTCGCTCGGGGCGACGAAGAACGGGGCGCTGTCCAGCGAGGCAATCGTCACGTTCGACGACCGAATCGCCGACGAACTCGTCTATCGCACGAAACGCTCGGGGCATGTGACGTCGAAGATGCGCTTCCAATCGGCGCAGCTGATCGCCTATCTCACTGACGATCTGTGGATGAGGTTGGCCGGAAACAGCAACGACCGCATGGCGCAGTTAGTGGCCGGCTTGCGAGACCTTGGAGTCGACTTCGTCAACGATCCCGAAGTGAACATGGCGTACATCAGGGTTTCAGACGAGGTTGCGACGGCTCTGGAACGAGACCTGTGGTTCTACAGAATGGGACCAGGCGTGATCAGACTCGTCACGAGTTGGCAAACCACCGAAGCCGACATCGAGACCACGCTCAAACTGTTCGCCGCCGCCCTGAAGGGATAGTGCCAGGCACTATCCCTTCAGCTCAGGCAGCTAAGCGGCTGATCACTGGTTGGTGATCGCGGTGCAGGGTGGTTGCCAGTTCGCGACCTACGGGAGTGGCGAGGTCGTAGATCATTCGGGCGTTGTCCATGTCGCCGATGACCTTCATTCCTCTCGACAGGGCGACCATCTCATCGGTCGGAAGCACGGCAATCACCTTGCCGCCGGTGCGGGTTTCCCATTTGGGAACTTCCTTCCGGATCTGCTTTGCACCGACCCGGCCGATGAACCCCTGCGCCTTGAACGCAAACGGGACGAACATCAGTTGCAGGTCTGCATCGGGCGCGAGGTCCGCCGAGGTGGCGCTTCGGTGACCACCGTCGATGAAGCGACGCTTTCCGATTTTGTGTGGCCGAGTGAACGGAAAGATCGACGAACTCGCCGCAACCATGTCCGCGAGGCGGTATTCGTCGTGCCAGAGCACCTTGCGACGGAACGTGAGCAGGCGCACTACACCAGCACCCACCTTCGCACCCTCTGGAACAACATGTGTTCCGTACAGCGACTCAGCAAGCGGCCCCGCCCGACCGAAGAGCGGCCGAGCGTCGGCGATGTATTGGGTCCAGGTCGGCGCGACCTCATCAAAGGTCATGCCGGTGGCGATCGCGGCTGCCGCGTGCGCACCGCCAGAGGTTCCTAGCAAGGGCGAGGTGGCAATATCGACGCCGCCTTCGCGCAGGCCACGGCTGAGCCCGAGGTGGTAGCCAAACGCAA
This sequence comes from uncultured Actinomycetota bacterium, assembly GCA_963738275.1. GTDB lineage: Bacteria > Actinomycetota > Acidimicrobiia > Acidimicrobiales > Ilumatobacteraceae > Ilumatobacter. The sequence continues at coordinate 313,562 of CAVTVY010000005.1, read as the reverse complement.
ACGCTCCTCCTCCGCCGAGTGTGATGGTCATCGGTTCACGCATCAGAACATGATATTCCAATGACGAGAACGTCGTTCACATTCCGACGCCGACCTCGGCACCCAGCAAGGCTCGCAGCCGGGTTCGCCCTCGGTGCAACAGCACCCGCTGGTTGCCATCGCTGATGCCGAGCATCCCTTCGATGTCGTGGGCAGACACATGCTCGATGTCGTGAAGGTAAACGATCTGGCGCTGCGTTTCCGGAAGCCGTCGCAAGAGCGCCACGGCGCGCTGGGCGAGTTGAGCAGCGACGATCGCATCATCGACTTCGTCGGACCAGGCAGCGGGCGTCGAATCCCGATGACCGTCGTGCCCAAAGTGCTCCTCGAGATGTGCTTCGAGGTGGTCGTCTGGGAACCCGGCCCGTCGTTCGCGAGTCATCGTCGAATGTGCACGATTGATCAGCACCCGATACAACCAGGTCTTGAACGACGAACGACCTTCGAACTTCTCGATGCCGCGCACGACTGCCATCCAGGTGTCTTGGGTGATCTCTTCGGCCACGGCGCGACTGCCGACTACCGACTCGGCAAGGCACAGCAGCCCACGTTGGTGACGACGCACAAGGGCCACGAACGCTTCGTCATCGCCGGTTTGCATCCGGCGGACGAGCTCGGCGTCGTCGTCCATCGAATGTCAAACTTAAGACCATTCGGTTCCTGTGCCCAGCGATTGATTTCGGAAATTGTTGTAACGCCGAGGTAGCTGATCGAGACGGAACTCTTGGGGTACTGCTGCGTTCAAAGGGGAAAGAGATGTCCGACACCATCGATATGACACGACTCGAACAATTCATGGGGCAGATGGTCGGTCACATGACCGGCGGCGCCTTGTGTTTCGGCGTTTGGCTCGGTGACGAGCTCGGTCTCTATAGAGCGCTCGCGGATGGGGGGCCGATGCGAGCTGAAGACCTCGCCGAACGCGACCGGGTGCAACGCACGCCTCGTACGCGAGTGGGTCGACGGCCAGGTCGCTGGCGGCCTGATCGACTGGGACGCCGAAGACGACGCCTATTCCATCGCTCCCGAAGCGGCAATGGCCCTTGCAGATGAGGACTCGCCGGCATTCCTTGCACGGGCGATGAGCGTGTTCGGTTCGATGTACATCGACTTCCCGAAGATCGTCAAGGCATTTCGCGGCGACGGTGCGTTGTCGTGGGGTGACCACCACCCCTGCCTGTTCTCGGGAACGGAATGGTTCTTCCGTACCGGCTACCGGGCCGAACTCGCCGGATGGATCGACGCGCTCGATGGTGTGAGCAGCAAGTTGCGAGCTGGCGGCACCGTTGCCGATGTGGGGTGTGGGCACGGCGCCTCCGCGGTCGTGTTGGCCCAAACGTTCCCGCAGGCGCGCATCACCGGTTTCGACTTTCATGCTCCGTCGGTGGACGTTGCCCGCCAACGCGCCGAGGAAGCCGGCGTCGCCAACAACACATCGTTCGAGGTTGCTGACGCCAAGGGCTACCCGGGTACGTACGACCTGATTTGCTTCTTCGACTGCCTCCACGACATGGGCGATCCGGTCGGCAACGCTCGGTACGCGTTGGACCATCTCAACGACGACGGTGCCGTCCTGCTGGTGGAGCCGTATGCACTCGACGGGCGGGCCACCAACATCGCCGACAACCCAATCGCAGCACTGCTATATACGGCGTCGGCGTCGATCTGCACCCCGAACTCATTGTCGCAAGAAGTCGGCCTTGGCCTCGGCGCACAGGCAGGCGAAGCCAAGCTCCGCGAGGTGTTCGAGCAGGCGGGTTTCACACAGTTCCGGCGCGCCGCCGAGACCCCGATCAACCTGATCCTCGAAGCCAAGCGCTAACGCTCAGAGTCGGCCAGCGTCGCTCGTCGTGTTCACACGACGAGCGCGTTTTGCGCGCCGGGGCCGCTGAGAGTCAACTCGCTAGTATCGGCTCACAATGGTGATCAGGATGGTCGTGGCGGAGGACTCGCTGCTCGTGCGCGAAGGCATCGTCAAGCTGCTCGGTGCCTACGACGATGTGGTCATCGAAGCGTTGTGCACCGATCTCCCCGAGCTCTACGCCGCCGTCGACCAATCCGCGCCCGATGTGGTGCTCACCGATATTCGTATGCCCCCCACCGGCACCGACGAGGGCATCCGGGCCGCCACCCACTTTCGTGAGCATCATCCGAATGTCGGCGTGGTGGTGTTGTCGCAGTATGTCGAGCCCACCTATGCGCTGCAGTTGCTCGAGGGCGGTTCACACGGCCGGGCCTACCTGTTGAAAGAGCGGGTTTCGGAAGGCAGCCAGCTCATCACCGCCATCCGCGAGGTCGCGGCAGGTGGTTCCGTCATCGACCCCAAAGTCGTCGAGTCGCTGGTCGCAGGTCGCGCCCGCACCAAGAGTTCGCCCGTGAAAGATCTCACGCCCGCGCGAACTCGATGTGCTGTCCGAAATCGCGCAAGGCAAGAACAACGCCGGCGTTGCCGAGTCGCTGGTGCTCTCTGAACGAGCCGTCGAGAAGCACATCAACTCGCTGTTCTCGAAGCTCGGCTTGAACGAAGAGCCCACGGTTCACCGGCGAGTGAAAGCAGTACTGATGTACCTCGCCGACCACGAAACCGCCTGAGCCAAGCCGGACCTCGAGCTCAGGGCCATCATTCGGTTCGCAACGCCTCTGCTGTACGTGTACGGGCCGCCACCATGCCCGGGCCAAGCGCCGCAAGGTTGGCTCGTCGCAAGCACCAGCAACGTCACGACGACGACTGCCGGAACCGAGACAACCGGAGCAGACACCAAGCCGATATTGCTGACGATCTGAGTCCACACCAACCTGCCGACGACGATGCCAAGCGGAATGCCGACGACAAGCGACCAGAATCCGCAGCGTCAGACGCATGCCAAGCCGACAGTTGCGCATCACCTGTCGGCGGGTGAACCCGATCGTCTTCAACACACCGATCTGGCTTCCGCCCTCGCCGCACCGATGTCACGAGCGCATGCGCCATCGCGGCACCCGCCAACAGCCCGACGAGGACGGCCAACAAAGCCGGCTGGTTCGACACGAGCCCGAGATTGCTCACCGGTCGTGGCGTGCTTGTTCACGGAATGTCGTTGGGAACTCAGCTTGGAGAGCCGCAAGCGTTGCGACACGATCGACGTCGGGATCGATCCACACGGCATACGTCTGACTCAACGACTCTCCGGTCATCACGTGATCATGCCCTCATGTGTGACCAGTGCGCCGTCGCCCGGGTCGCGACGACAGCGTGTCGTTCACCACCACCTGGCCCACGACATCAAACGTGAACGATCGTGTCGGGCTCGAATGGCTTGGCGATGTCGATCTCGTCGCCGATTGCGCACGCCGTACGTTCCATCGTCTGCTGGCCGAGGGCAATCTCGTTGGCCGTCACGGGTGCACGGCCGGCCGTGATGGTGCCGAAGGCCACCTCGCCCATGCACCGGTTCGGCGGCGAACATCACGGCGTCGGATCGTCTCCGATGCCCTGAGCCGACTGAAGACCGACGACCCGAATTCCCGGAATCGACGAGCAGGCGCGCCGCGTGTGTCGTGCCTGCTGCGTCGATTGCCAACGTTGCCGACCTGAGCATCCCACCCCGACCCGTACCGCGCGGGATTGGCGACGAGATCGTCGTAGCTCGACACCAACGACCACGCAGCCACTCCTGCCAGCGCTGGCCAGTGCGACGCCAATGACGGCCGACGCCGATGGTGAGCCCACCGGAACCGGAACGATCATCGACACGCCAGCCTCGCAACGCCAGTCGCAGGAAGTGGGAGTGGGAATCGAGCTCGCGTTGGCGTTCACGCGAGTCGGGATCGCGGCGTCGTCGAACTGTTGCCACCGGAACGACCGCGCACGCCAACACGCAAATCGCGACCAGCGGAAACCCGACCGCTGCAGCCATCCAGTCGATGCGGGCCCCCGGGTCCGGCTCGGCCGCCCGCCCGATGCCGAGCGGGCCGAATGGCGACATAGCCACAGCCACGACGAAAGTGACGGCCACCGCTGACACGATGAATGCCCGCGGCTCGAAGGCGCGGCGCCGACCATGCCATGTCGGGTCATGCCCAGCGCGTCGAGCATCATCGCGTCGGACCACTCGCGGCGCGCCTGACGCGACGACCGCCTGACCGGCAAAGACCAGCGCCGCCAGCGCAACCACCGCCGCGATCACGAACAGCCCGAGCGTCTGCAAGCGGATCGCGTCGACCACGGTTCCTGGCCGTCCGCCACCCTGGAACGCACCCATCCTCGGAAAGATGGGCCGGCCGGGCCAGCGTGCTTCGAACGCTGGCCATCACGTCATCGGCGTGTAACCCGCCGTGGTCTGCAGATGAGGCCGATGGAGTAGTTGGCGACGTCGCCACCGGCCGCCGTCCAGAATCCAGGGCCGAGTGACACGTGCTGGTGTCTTCGTAGATGGTCGTCCCACCGAGTCGACCGAGGAGATCGCCCGGCCGACGGGTGATCCCCACGACGGTCACGTTCTGTGCGGTGACCGCCCGGCGGCTTGACCCCCTCGCCGGCATCGTCGAACTGGTCGAGCCGGTACGGAGTGATGACCAACTCGTCCCCAACGCCGACACCGAGTCGCTGAGACGCCTCTTCGTTGATGGTCGCTTCGAGTGCAGCATCGGTCTGCCGAGACGCCCCTCGATGACGAACGGCGTACCCAAGACCTCGACCGCCTCCGCGTCGATCGCAATCGGCATGAGTTGACGCCAGCCACCGGCGGGATCGTCTGGCGGCTGCGACCTGGCTGATGCCCAGTGTCCATCGCGCCGCGGCTCGATACCGTCGACCGTGGGCAGGAACTCGCGCAGGTCGGCGTAGTCGTAACCGCCGCAGGCCCCTGGATAGTCCGCCTCGATCTCGTCTTCGGTGAGCCCTCTCGAGCACGCGAACACGCCGAAGCTGCGCAGCACCCTCGTAGGCGATGAAACGGTCGTAGACCGTGGAGGTTCGGCGTGCGATTCCCCACACGCCGAGCGCAGCTCCGCCGGCCACGCCGGCGAACACGCCGAGCGCGATGGTGGCGACCCAGTATCGGCGAAGCAACGAGCGCGGCACGAATTCCGCTCGCCGAGTTCAGCATCGACCGTCGCTCGCGCCCGTCATGGATGTCGTTCTACACGGCAGCCGCCAGACGCGCCAGGGTGCCGTCCATCCTGAACAGGGTGTAGCTGGCACCCCCTCGATGACGCAGGGTGACGCCCTCGTCCGCGCCGACGCCGGGGCGCATAGTGGCCGTCAATGGGGGCCATCACCGTGTTTCTCGCCGACGACAGCGCGATCATCCGCGCCGGCGTGAGTGCCATGTTGCAACGCGACCCCGACGTCGAGGTGGTCGGCGATGGCCGAGGACTACGACTCGCTCGTGGCCGGCGCCGAGGCGGCCAACCCCGACGTGATCGTCAGCGACATCCGCATGCCGCCGCACTTCGAGTCGCGAGGGCATCGATGCCTGCAAGGAGATCCGCAAGCGCCACCCCGGCACCGGCGTGGTGATCCTCAGCCAGTACGACGACCCCGACTACGCCGTGGCGCTGCTCGCCGAAGGGTCGGCCGGCTACGCCTACCTGCTGAAGGATCGCATCGCCGAAGGCGACCAGCTGGCCCGGGCGATCCGCGAGGTCGCCACCGGCGGCTCGATGCTCGACCCCGTGATCGTGTCGGCGCTGATCAACCCGGTGCGCCGCACCGGCGGGCTGAGCACCGACGACGACGAACTGCTGCGAGATGATCGCCAACGGTCGCACGATCAAGGCGATCGCCGGGCACGCTCAACACCACGCCATCCGCAGTCGACGATCGAGTGGAGCGGCTGTTCGTCGACCTCGCCGAAGGCGTGTCGAGCGGCCAGGCCGGGGCCCTCGACCGGCTGCGACGCCTGCACCGGGCGATCGTCGAACGCGAGGAGCAGGGCGAGAGCCTGAGCCGGCTGCTGCCCACCGGCGTCGCCGATCAGCTCATCGCCGAGGGCCGCGCGGTCGGCGAAACCGAGACGCTCGACGTGACCGTCGTGATGAGCGACATCCGTGGCTACACCACGATCGCCGAGCACGCCGACCCAGCGGTGCTGGCCCAACAGCTCAACCGTCACCGGGCCGAGATGAATCGTGCCATTCTTTCCGAGGGAGGAACGGTCATGCAGTACGTCGGCGACGCAGTGATGGCGGTGTTCGGCGCGCCCGTCGCGTCGAGCGACCACGCCGACCGGTCGCTCGCGGCGGCCCTGGCGATGCACCGGGCGCCAGGACGCGGTGAACGACGAGTGGCTCGCCGAGGGGCGCACGCCGTTCGGGCTCGGCATCGGGCTGAGCACCGGCACGGTGGCCGCCGCGCTGCTCGGCAGCGAGGAACGGGTCGAGTACACGCTCGTCGGCGATGCCGTCAACCTGTGCCAACGGCTGCAACAGTTCGCCGAGCCGGGCCAAACCGTGCTCAGCGAACCGACCTGGGACTGCGCTCGACCGACCGACCCGACCGTCTTCGAGCAACTCGACACGCAGCTCGTCAAGGGCCGCGACACCCCCGTCGTCGCCGTACCGGCTGCCACGACAGCAACGCTCGCTACCGCACAGTCACAGTTCACACCGATCACCGAAGGAGCTCAGGGATGACCGACACCGCGACAGGACACGATGACCGAACCGTCGAACGCGAGCCGACGGCCACCGACCGCCGACCGACCAGATCTCGCCGTCGAGGTCACGGCCGTGTACCGCACCTTCGAGCAGGACACCGCTCCGGTGCGCGCGCTTGCGCGGCGCCGACCTCGCCGTGCGGCGCGGCGAGTTCGTCGCGGTCATGGGGCCGTCGGGTTGCGGCAAGTCGACGATGCTCAACCTCGTCGCCGGGCTCGACGTGCCCGACGAGGGCGAGGTGATCATCGCCGGCGAGTCGCTCGCCGGCAAGGACGAGAACGCGCTCGCCATCATGCGTCGCCAGCACGTCGGCATCGTGTTCCAGTTCTTCAACCTGCTCGAAGGCATGACGGTGCTGGAGAACGTCGTGATGCCAGCGGTGATCGCCGGGCGCAAGCGCAAGGTGGCCGAGTCGCGCGCCCGCGACCTGCTCGACCTGCTCGGCATCGGCGACAAGGCCAAGCAGGCGCCGGGCGTGCTGTCCGGTGGCCAACGCCAGCGCCTCGCCATCGCTCGGGCACTCGCCAACGAACCGACGATCGTGCTCGCCGACGAGCCGACCGGCGCGCTCGACAGCGAGGGCGGCGAGGAGGTGCTCGAGCTGTTCCGGCGGCTCCACCAGGGCGGCCAGACGATCCTGCTCGTCACCCACGACCAGCCGGTCGCCGACGCCGCCGAGCGCATCGTGCGCATGAAGGACGGCCGGGTCGACGACGACGGCCTCAGCTGAGGCACCGTCATGGGTGGCGCTTGGGCTCTGGGTGCGGTCGGAGTGGCGTAGCGGGTGGCGGGCGTTGATCGGCCTCGCGTTGCTCGTGTCGATCGGTGGCGGTGTCACGATGGCCGCGTGGGCGGGGGCACGCCGCGCCGACACTGCGTTCGATCGCTTCGTCGAGGAAGTGTCTGGGGTGCTCGCGGTGTCGGCCTCCGGGGTGATCAGGCCGAGGTGTCGGTCTTTGATGACACGTGGTCGCTGACGCCCGAGATCGCCGCGATCCCCGGGGTGCGAGGAGTCACACCAACCGCCTGGATGGCGGTGGCATTCGAGATCGACGGCGAACCGCAAGAGTTCTTCTCGGTCGTCGTCGGAGACGGTGTGGGAATAGCACCCGCCGCCCGGCATCCACATCATCGAAGGGCGCGCGTCGGTCGCTGCCGACGAGGTCGTGCTCAACGAAGCGGCGGCTCAGGCGACTGGCAAAGGCGTGGGCGACACGATCATCTTGCGTTCGTACGCGTCAGATCAGATCGAGGATTTCGTGAACGGCGGGTTCGCCGAAGATCGTGGGCCGAGAGTCGACGCGCTCGTATCGTGGCATCGCCCGTAGCGCCGAAGACATCTCCGACAACCCAGAACCGACCATCTTTCTGTCGAGCAAGTTCTACGACAACTACGCCGACCAGATCGCTCATTGCGACTGCTCGTTGTGGATCGCGGCCCACTCGTCTGACATCGATCGCATCGCTGCCGACGTCTCCGACGTCATCGTCGATCGCCCGCTCGTGATCGAGCGTCTCAACGAGCAACTGCAACCCCGTATCGAACGAGCCGTCGGCCTCGAGGTCGGCGCACTTCGGATCGCGGCGCTGGTCGCTGCAGTCGCCGCCGGTTTGGTGGTGGTGCAGGCGATCAGTCGTCACGTCAGCGGGCGCGGGAATGCCGCTGCGCTCGGAGCACTTGGCGCCACCCGAGCACAGATCATTCGCGGGTGGACCTTCATCTTCGTTCCGGCCGCGCTGGTCGGAGCGGTCGGTGCGGTGGTGGTGGCGACAGCACTGTCGCCACTCTTTCCACGTGGTCTCGCACGTCGTGCGGAGATCGCACCGGGTGTGCGATTCGATGCAGGCTGTTCTGATCATCGGCGCGTTGATCGTGCGTGGCGGTCGTGGTGCTCGACGGCCGTCGCTCGTCTCATGGCGCTCGACGAGCGCTGCCCAGCAGCGTTCTCGCGTGGTTTGGCCATGAGCGGTCGGCTCGCTTCACTGCCGAGCCCTGTCGCGCTACTTGGGTGCGAGCTTCGCGCTCAACCCGTCACGCGACCGATCCCGCGCTGGCCGCAATCACAGCGATCACGAGCCTGGCTCTGGCGATTGGCGGGCCGACCGCCGTCGCCCTGATCGAGCGCTCCGTCGATGACGTCCTGGAGACGCCCTCCGCATTCGGCGCCGATTGGGACATGCAGTTGCTGCAACAACCTGATGATCCCGAAGCACTCGTCGCATCGGTGCTCGCTGAGGACTCGGTCGAGGCCTTTGCGCTTCAAGTTCAAGCGCCGGGTAACCAGTGGACCATCGTAGGACCGTCGGGAACCGCCCTTGCCGCGCCAATCGCCTTCGACGCTCTGGTCGGTTCGATGGGCCCGATTCTCGACGCTGGTCGCCTCCCTGAAACCGCGTGGGGACGTCGTGATGGGTGCCGCGATCGCCGACCGCGTCGGAGTAACCGATCGGCGACGAGGTGACCGTCGATTCAGGAGCACTCGGCGTCCAGGAGTTTCGGGTGAGTGGCATCGGAAATCTCAGCGATGGCGACGACACCGAAACGTCGTTCGTCACGACAACAGAAGGGCTCGCACGGTTTCAAGGTGGCGAGCAGCAATCAGTCAACGGTGCGTTCGTTCGGCTGACGGAAGAAGCTCGGGCAGATGGTGCCCGACAGCGAATGGTTGCGCTCGGGTTCGTCGACTCGATGCCGCCGTCGCGCGTCGCCACCCTCGAACAGATCGGTTCGGTGCCACGGCTCCTGGCCGCGGCGTTGATCGTGCTCGGCCTCGGAGGAGTGCTCCACAGCCTTCTGGTCGCGGGTTCTCGTCGGCGATCAGACATCGCCATCGCCAAGGCAATCGGGTTCACGCGACGCCAGGCGGCATCGACTGTTCGCTGGCAGGGCGCAGTCACGTTCGCGTTCGCTGCCGCGGTTGGGTTGCCGCTTGGACTGTTTGTCGGGCGACTGATCTGGAAGCAGGTCGCCAGCGGTGTCGGAGCAGTCGACCTCGTTTCGATCCCGTGGCCGACGTTGATCATCGTGCCGCTGGTCGGCTTCGCGATCGTCCTCGGGGCTCGCTTCAATCGTCGGTGTCCGAGCGGGACGTGTGCCTGCCGCAGCGGTGCTCAGGGCCGAGTGATGAGTCGAATGAGGGCCGGTTGATGAACTCACTGATGCTGGCACCACTTGGGAGTCGAAGGTGACACCCTTGCCACCGCGCCTGGAATCGACTCCACTGGTATCGATGGTGAGTCTCGACGTGACGACATCGGTGTCTGACGTGGACGCACCGTGCGCGCGCCCAGCCCGGACCACGCGACACAGGACGCACGACACGACGCACGACACGACGACCGCGGTGCAGCAGGCTGAACTCGGGTTGGCCTGGTGCTTCCTCGCCGCCCCCGTCGCCATCGGTCTCGCCGTCGCCGGTCTGTGGGTGGCTGCGCACCGGTGACGGCCCGACACAGGCGCAGTACGTCGGCGCCGTCCTCGCTGCGCTGTGGGCCGCAACCGGCGTGGCCCTCGGCTGGCGGCGCCGCAACGAGCGCCTTGGCCCGATCGTGTTGGCAGGCTCGGTGGTGGCTGGTGTGGTCTGTCTGTCACAGGCACTGGTCAGTCAGGCAGCGTTCGACGGCGCCGACAACGACGCGGCCGCACTCGTGCTCCGCGGAGCCTTGGTGATGCTGCCGGCTCTCGCGCTGCACATGTTGCTCTCCCTTCCTGATGGTCGCCTCAGGTCACATGCTCGACGGCGAACTGCTGGGGCCGGGTACGTCGTGGCTGCGGCCGTTGGCGTAGCGACCACAGTCGATCTCAATGAAGTTCAGGTGTGGCCGATCGTGGCGCTCTGGGCATTCGCTCTCGGTGTCGGCGCATACGGCACGCTGCTTCGGTACCGCCTGGCCGGAGCCGTCGAGCGGCGACGCATCCAGTGGATCGGCTGGGGTCTGTCGTCGCCGCCGAAGCGGTGCTCGTGGTGATCGCCCTGCGCCTGCTCGCCGACTGGCCGCAACACCCCGGCACGGTCGCCCTCGCCATGTACCGGCCGTGATCCCGCTCGCGATCATCGCCGGCACGCTGCCCAAGTTGGTCGCACGCGTCGACCGTCTGCTCACCCACACCGTCGCGCTCGCCGGCCTCACTGCGCTGATTCTCGGGATCTACGTGATCGTGGTGCTCGGCCTCGGGCGCACCCCGGAGGGCAGCGAACGCATCGCTGCTGCTGCTGTCGATGGTGGCCGCCGGCATCGCCGCGCTGCTGTACCTGCCGGCCCGCCGCTGGCTGACCGAACGCGCCAACCGGCTGGTGTACGGCGCCCGCGTCGCCCCCGACGAGACGCTGCGCACGTTCGGTCAGCGGCTCACCCGATCGATCCCGCTCGACGAGTTGATGCTGCAGCTGGCGGAGAACCTGCGCAGTTCAGCATGGTGCTCGCCTCGGCCGAGGTGTGGACCGGGCAGGACGGTCGGTACGAGCTGATGGCCGGCGTGCCACACCGCCAGCCCGCCCCGATCGACGATCGGCCCGAAGGAACTGCCGGTCGTCGCCCGCGCAGGAGTGAGCGGCGGGACGTGGCTCGACATCTGGGTGCCGCAGCTCGTCGGGCCGTCGGGCAGCTCGGCGATGCGGGTCGCGCCGGTCGCTCACGCCGGCCTGCTGCTCGGCTTCATCGTGGTCACCCGGCGAGCCGACGGCGAACCGTTCACCGAGACCGAAGACACCGTGCTCACCGAGATCGCCCGCCAGATCGGTCTGGCGCTGCACAACGTGCAGCTCGACACGGCGCTGCAGGCCAGCCTCGACGAGCTGCGCAGTCCGCAACCAGGAGCTGCAGGACTCGCGGGCGCGCATCGTGGCCGCCGGCGACAGCGAACGGCGCAAGCTCGAACGCAACCTCCACGACGGCGCCCAGCAGCACCTCGTGGCACTTGCCGTGAAGCTGCGCCTCGCCCACGACGCGGTCGAGGACGACCCCGACGACGCGATGGCGATGATCGACGAGATCAAGGGCGACGTGCAGACCGCGATCGCCGAGCTGCGGGCGCTGGCCCACGGCATCTTCCCGCCGCTGCTGGTGTCGGGCGGACTGTGCGAGGCGCTGCCGGCGGCCGCCGGCCGAGCCGCGCTGCCGACCACTGTCGAGCTTCGACAACGTCGGTCGCTACGGCAACGACATCGAGGCCGCCGTGTACTTCTGCACGCTCGAGGCGCTCCAGAACGCCGGCAAGCACGCCGGCGAGGGCGCCATCGGCCGCCGTCACGGTCACCGATGCCGACGACGTGCTGCGGTTCGAGATCACCGACGACGGCGCCGGTTTCGACATGTCGACCGGCGCCGGCGCACGGCCACGGCTTCGTCAACATGGCCGACCGCCTCGGCGCGTTCGGCGGTCGGGTCGACGTGACGTCCGCACCAGGCGCAGGCACCACAGTCACCGGCACTCATCCCCCTGCACGTCAGCGGATAGCCGACGCCAGTGCATCTGATCACCTCGGGCGTCTCGTCAGCTGGATCGTCCAGGCCGGGTCGCCGCCGGCTTCCCACAGGCGACGGATCACGCGGGGCGACAGTTCGTCCTTGTTGACGTAGGCGATCGCGCCGCTGGTGCGGGCGTCCGGGCGGCAGGTCGTCGAGCGCGTACGTCGACACGAGGATCACCTTGGTCGTCGGGACTCGCCTCGGTGATGAGCCGGGTGGCTTCGATGCCGTCGAGTTCGCCCATGTTGATGTCCATCAGCACGAGGTGCGGGAGCGAGCTCGGCGCTGGCCGCCACCGCCTCCTCGCCCGATGCGACCTCGGCGACGAGCTCGAAGCCGGCGACCCGGTCGATGACGGCCCGGGCGGCAGCACGGAACGGAGGCTGGTCGTCGACGATCATGACGGTCACCGATTCACTTGATCGTTCGTCAGACTTCGATTCGCTGATCTCGATTCGGACATCGCTCTTCCCGTGGGCACTACGGCGTGCTCCAGTCGCGCATCGATGCTGCGTCGCCACCGGATCGTCGGAGGTGCCAGTCATCGTCCGCTCCGCCGAGTGGAGCGACGTGCACTCGCAGCACCTCGTGGGCCGCGTGCCAACCGCACATGCCGTGCACGCCGCCGCCGGGCGGGGTCGAACTCGAACACAGGTACACGCCGTCGATCGGGGTCTTCCACGGGTGCAGGCCGAGCTCGGGTCGGCGCACGAACTGGCGGAGGTCGGCGACGCCGCCGTTGATGTCGCCGCCGATGTAGTTCGCGTCGTGGCGCCTCCATCGCCTCGGTGTTCATCGTGTGGCGGCCGATGATGCGATCGCGGAAACCGGGAGCGAACCGTTCGACCTGCGCCTCGATGCGCTCGGTCATGTCGACCGTGGAGCCGTTGGGCACGTGGCAGTAGGCCCACGCGGTCTGCGTCGCCGGCCGGCGCGCGGGTCGGGTCGAACAAGCTCTGCTGGGCGAGCAGCACGTACGGCCGTTCGGTGATGCCGACCGCGCTGCACGTCGGCCTCGGCTGCGGTGATCTCGTCGAGCGTGCCGCCGAGGTGCACCGTGGCCGCCCGTGCACAGTCTGCGTTCGTCCACGGGATCGGCCCGTCGAGCGCCCAGTCGACCTTGAACACGCCGGCGCCGTATCGATACTTGAGTGAGCGCACGTCGGTAGCGGGCGGGAATGGCGTCGCCGCCCAGCGCGAGGAGTTGGCGGGGCGTCACGTCGAGCAGCACCGCATCGGCTGCCGGGAGTTCGGCGAGCGACTCGATACGACGATCGCATTCCACTCGTCCGCCGAGGCTCTGCAACACGGCCACGAGCGCGTCGGCGATCTGCTGCGACCCGCCCCGCGCCAAGCGGCCAGCCGACGACGTGGCCGAGCACGCCGAGCATCAGCCCGTAGCCGGCGGTCACCGGCGCCTTCAGCGACAGGATCGAGTGGCCTGCCAGACCGGCGAACAGCGCCCGGGCCTCGTCGGTGTCGAAGCGGCGCTGCGCCACCGTGTGCGCCGGCAGCACCCCGACGGCGCCGTACCGGGCGAGGTGAATCGGGTGCTTCGGCGGCATCGTGAACGGCGACAGCAGCCCGTCGGTGAGATCGAACCCGGCCTCCACGAGCGTGGCCGAACAGCCTGCGGTAGTTGCCGAGCGTCGGCGCCGAGCCCGTCGGCTGTCTCGTCGAGCGAGCGATGCAGCACTGCTGCCCGACCGCCGTCGAGCGGATGCGCGAGCGGCACGTCGGAGTGCACCCACTCCAAGCCGTGATCGGACAGCGGGGTGCTGCTCGCGGCGATCTCGCGAAAGGCCGGCGACCCGACCGCCAGTGGATGGATCGCGGAACACACGTCGTGCACGAAGCCCGGCAAGGTCAGTTCCTCCGACCGCAGTGCCGCCCCCTGGGTGCGACGCAGCCTCGAACACCGTGACGTCCCAGCCAGCGCGGGCAAGCGTGATGGCAGCCATCAACCCGTTCGGGCCGGAACCGACGACGACCGCAGATCCGACCAGTTGATTCACTCACTGCGCAACACCTCCGCTGGACGAACTGCAGCCCTCGGCGAATCGGCACCACACCAGCACGCCGCAGTGAGCACCAGCACCCCGGAGGCGAGCGCCAACAGCCCTGCAGCTGGCACGACCGGCTCGGCAAGGGTGCCGAACCCGTTCGCCAACAGGATCCATATCCATCGGCCAACGATGACCCAAGTGGAAGGCCGAACAACAACGCTGCGCACACCAATCGTCAGTCCTTGCCACACCCCGACGGCACTCAACTCGCCGGTGGTCGAGCCGAGCGCTTGCAGCACCGCTATGTCGCGGCGTCGACGGCGAACCGCGACCACCATCGCGTGCAGCACCGTGAACGCAACGAGCACTACCAACGCGCGTCGCGAGCACCACCGGCAACGAACGCAACTCCGCCAAGCTCAAGATGTCTGACGGGCCGTCCGTCGGATTGAAAGATCACCGTGCCGAACTCGGCGGCAGTGGTTTCGACTCGCGTCTGGAACGCTTCGAGATCAGCGCCATCGCGAAGGTCGACGACGACGAACTCTTTCATCCCGCCACCCGACGCACTCAACATGTCGAGCGGCACGATCGCCCCGACCCCTATCGAGGTCCGATCTGATCCTTGGTACAGGCCAACCCCGGGAAGCACGGCGCGACCAACCACCAACGCGTCCCCGTTGAACTGTTCCGATGCCACGGCGACGGTGTCGCCGATGGCGACACCAAGGTCATTCATCGTCGAACGGCCGAGAGCGATCTCTCCGAGCGCGGTCGGCTCGCGTCCGGCGGCGATCGTCGGCCTCACCGAAGGTGCTCCCGTGCCACCCCCACTCATCGAACCGTCGCTTGGTGAACCGAACGCGAGGGTGGTAACTGCGGTGCCGTCAACCTGTATCTCGGCGATTCTCATTCGGCTCGCCGACTCGGCTGCGGGGTCGGTCGCCAACTGATCGAGGAGTGCGTTCGTCAGGTTCCCGGTGGTGCCGTCAACGAAGAGTTCGTCGACATCGATCGCCAGGTCGAAGTTCGAACCGTAGAACCGACCGTCGTTCACCACACGGTCGAGGCTCGACGCGAAGACGATCGTGGCGGTCGCGACCGCCACCGCGGTCAGAGCACCAATGATCGTGGCACGGGTGGGCACGGCGGTGCGGCCGCGCCCAGGTTCCAGTCCGAATCGAACGCCTGTCGTCACCGGGGCCGATGCGCCATTGCTCGCCAAGCCAACCGGCCAAGGCCGAACCGCGGACTGCCTGATCACGACGGTCGAGGCCGGCATTCCGCCATGCGGGAACAGCACCCAACAACATCACGACCAGCAGCATGACACCAGCGCCGATCAGCAAGATCGGCGCGTCGAAGTTGAACCCAGGGTTGGGTTCGGCGGTCGCTGCCGGACCAACGGGAGTGAACACAGAAAGCAACGTGGCGAAGACCACACCGCTCATGACGCCCAAGGTTGCCGCAGGGAGGAGTCGCCACAACGCGGCCACGAAACGTTCCGCACGGGTAGCCCCGAGGGCGGCCAAGGTGTCGTTGTCTCGTGCGTCGAGTTGAAATCGGCGCGAGATCGCCTGGCCAATCAGCAACGCGCCAAGCAACGCAGTCACTGCGGCAAACAGCGCCAACGCGGTCGCTGACGGCTGAGTTGCGCGCAGCGCTTTCGCTCGAGTCACTGGCAACGACTGGTACACGATCTTCTCGCCAGGAGCAAGGGCGTCGACGGCGGCCTTGAACGCCGGCAGAGCGTCGGGCGAGGTCAACTTGATGACGGCTCCGCCAAACCCTGCCGAAGGCATGCCAAGGTCGGCGAAGACTGCAGGGCCGATCCAAGTTCCAAATGGTTCGTATCCTTCGTCGATGGCGACGTCGTCAAGGGCGTTGCCAATGCCGGTGACCTGCAATTCGGCCGTGCGTCCGATGGTCGGTTGGTTCATCAAGGCAAGTGCCCCGTCGATGTCGCCGACGTCGGTGAGTGCGAACGCCTCGCCGAGCACGTCGTACGGGATGACGCGCACAACGAGGTCGTCGCCGACCGCAAGGCCGCCACGTCGGGCGAACGACTCACTCACGTAGACCTCATCGATCGCATCGATGTTGGGCAGCCGACCGGCGACCAAGACGGGGGTGTCGAATTCGAAGATTGCGCCGCCGTCGGAGGCGAACGTCGGCGACCCCGAGAACAGCTCCTCGAGCGACGCGTACGGAGGCGGCCCGAACACACCGACGCCGTAGACCCGTGAATACGACGCAACCATCGGTAAGGCAGCAACAGCGTCAAAGTCGAGAGCAGACTCGTCACCGAACGACGGATTCACGAGCACGTCTGACGCCTTGGTCGCCACGATCATTCGATCGACGGCAGTTCGCGTGCGCTGCGCGCCCGCAAACCCAGCAAACACCAACCCACCGACGATCGCAATCAACACCGTGAGGCCGATAAGACTCGTCCACCCGCGCGTGAGCTGCGCTCGGGCCAGAGTGAGCGACGTCCGCACGTAGTGATCAGACCACGTTCACGCTTTCCCCACAAGGACGGTGACGCCCCCGGCCCGGGGGGTGCTGGCACCACGGCCAAGACACTTGTCTGTCACCTCGCCCCCATGCCGGCGGATCCTTACGGTCGTCATCAGATCAATCCGTCAAAAGGGAGACAGCGTGAACCACACCAGAAAGTCCAGAAAGTTCGGCCTACTCACCATGGGGGCAGTACCGCTGCTTGCACTCGGTGCCTGCGGAGATGACGACGAGGCGGCAGCCGCCAACACCGCTGCCTGTGACGCGTGGATCGCCGCTGACGACGCGGTGATCAGCTTCCTCTTCACGGGCGAGGGGAGCGCCGAATCCGTGAATGCATCGATGGACGCAGTGATCGCCGCGGCTCCCGACGACCTCAAGGCGACCGTGACCGAACTGAAGACCGAGGCCCAACCGCAGCTGAACGACCCGGAGTTGGACGGGTCGGAGAGAACGCTCGAGCTGTACGGCGACGCCATTGCGTGGACGGGCGACAACTGCGACGTCGAGACTGTCGACGTCACCGCCAAGGACTACAAGTACGAAGGCGTGCCGACGGCGTTGAAGACCGGGTACCACGTCGTCAACTTCTCGAACAAGGGCACCGAGGCCCACGAGATGTTCACGTTCAAGATCAACGATGGCGTGACCGAAACGGTCGCCGAGCTGCTCGAGCTCCCTGAGGAAGAGGTGATGACCAAGATCACTCCGGTGAACTCGGTGTGGGCAATGCCAGACGGGTCGGACACAGCTTCGTGGAACTTGGCCACGCCCGGAAAGTACGCCTCTATTTGCTTCGTCTCGCAAGGTTCCGTCGGAGAAGCCGAGGGGGATGGCCCTCCGCACTTCACCCTCGGCATGATTCACGAATTCACGGTGTCGTGATGGGAGCGAAGCGCTGTACCTCAAGTGTGACCAGCCTCAGCTGGATTCCGTCCGAGGCGGTTACGGGCATGAACAAGGCCATCTTCGGCAGCGGGTTCACTCACTACGACATCCCGCCGCCGGACGTGATCGACGACCTCGAGGCGCTCCGAGCAGCAGACCGCTTTCGATTCGCGAACAACTTGATTGGGTGGATCGAGGTCGACAACGGCGTGATCGTTGCTGCGGGATACAGCGGGGGCTGCTTGATGGGAGCCACCACGATCGCCGTCGGAAGCAAGCAGGCGAGCTTCGCAGCCGTGGCCTTCGACGACATCCAACGACCCGTCGCGATCTCCGGCACGTCAGCCACGTTCATTCAAACGGTGGGCGGGCACACCGCAGTGCCAGCACCTCGCAGGGTGAGCAAGCCTCCGTTCGTGAAGTTCGAAGCCCCGACCGTCTGGTCGACGCTGTCGCTCACCATCAACGCCGACGGAACGAGTTCGTCCGAGCTGCTTGGTTGCAGCACGTTCCCACGCCACTGGGTGTACGACGAACACGGACAGCTCACGGCCAAGGTTGGGCTGTCCGACTTCAAGGGCTGGTGGAGGAACTCATTCGGAAAGCACACGCCGTGGGGAAATACCGATTCCCCCGCACTGGTGACTGCTGTCGAGACGGCCCTCGAACGTGCGCTCGCCGTCACCCTGATGAGGGGCGGCGCTCAGCCGTCGATTCGCAAGATCAAGCCCGGCACGTTGCTCACCCAACAAGGTGAACCCGGTGACGAGGTGTTCCTGCTGCTCGACGGAGTGGTATCTGTCGAGGTCGACGGCGAGCCCGTTGCCGACGTAGGGCCCGGGGCGATACTCGGTGAGCGGGCCGCCCTGGAAGGCGGGCTGAGGACCTCGACTTTGCGAGCAGCAACTCGGGCCAAAGTTGCCGTCGTCAAGGCGGATCAAATCGACCGAGCGTCCCTGAGCGAGCTGAGCAAGGGTCACCATCGCGAGGTCGCCCATCGCTGAACTCGGCTGAGCCGAGCAGTCAGCGCAAATCAAACGAACGAAGCGAACTGACCGCTAACTCTCCGGGGGCGAGTGGACAGTTCGCTTCGCTCCTTTCGTCCCTCTCGTTCCCCGTATCGATTGACGTCGCCAACCGGGCAGACTCGGCAAAGCCCCGCCCTACCCGCTCGGCTCCTTATGGACAGGTGGCGCCGGCGGGGATGTTGATGATCGCCGTGGCCAGGAACCAGGTACGGAAGTCGCGGTCGGGGTTGGCGGCCTGCAGCTGATCGATCGTGATTCCGTAGCGGCTTGCGACCTTGCTCGGGTTCTCACCTGCAGCGATGGTGTGGGTGCAACCGGCGCCGGGTGGCGCAGCTACGGAGGACCCGGTGGCGACAACTGAGCTTGCCGGGCCACCGGTGGGCACCAACCCGGTTCCGGTTCCCGGAACACGAGCACCGGGCGGAATGCCGATCACCGCGCCAGGCAACAGCAGCTGACTGGTGTCGGCGAACTGGTTGAAAATCAAAATCGCGTCGATGGTGATGCCGTACTGGTCGGCGATCTTGCCAAACGAGTCGCCGGCCACGATGGTGTGCGACTGCGGCTCCGCCGAGATCGACCCGTACGGTGCGGGGGTCGTGGGAACCGGCGGCAACGTGGTGGTGGTGGTGATTGGCACGATGGTGACGTAGGCAGTCGCCACCACCGACGGCATCGACGGGTCGGCGGCGCTGGGGGCGTCTGATCCGCACGCACTCGCCGTCAAGCATGCAGCCAGCAAGGCGATCGACGCGAACCATCGCCCAGACAGCGGAGCACCTACCGAACATTGCCCTGGGCTCATCTCACCACCGTAGACCCGTGACAGCCCACGAGCAGGCACATCCTGGCGAATTGGTGCCGCGTCGGTTCGTCCCCGGCTTCAGTGCGCTGTGAGGGCGAACTTGACTGCTGCAACGGTGACCGCGATGACCATCGTGATCGCACCGAGCACCGCTGATCGTGAGCGGCTGCGCCCGTTGGCGCGCTCGACCAGATAGTCGGCGCCGCCGATGATCAGGGCGAGAACGAATGGGAGCACTATTTGCTCGACGCGCGGACTGAATACGAGTATTGGCAAGGTGGCCGCAATTGCCACGAACATGGCGCCTGCCACTTGTGCGAGTGCTTCTTTGAGATCCTGGCCCTTCAGCTGGCCTCCACCGACGCCGTGTGTGGCGACGCCGAACGCGAACCAATGCGCGAGCGAGAGGCCAATCGTCGTGCCCCACAGAATCCCGACGAGCTCAACACTGGAAAGCCCGCGAATCCACCCATCGACATCGCCGTGTGCAGCAGGGAGCGCTGCGAGTGTCACCAGCAGAACGATCGACAAGTAGAGCACCATGGTGATGCCCTCACGCCAGATGCGCCAAGAGTCCTCGTCATCACGACGGGCCAAGGCGAAAGCGTGCTTCTTGATCACAACCTCAGTTTCTATCAATCGACGGCGACCACCAACCCACCGTCAACCCACCGTCAACCCACCGTCAACCCACCGTCAACCCACCATCAACCCCACCGTCAACCCACCGTCACTGCTGACGGACCAACCCTCTTGATCGTCGCGTTTATGATCAGACGGTGCAGTACGAAGCGCCACTACGGGCGGCCATCTGAAATTGATCGGCCGCGGGTCGGGTTATGGTGGCCACAGTGTCTGCGACCAGCTCGTCCGAGCTCCACGACCATGTCGGGCGGGAGGTCAAGGCGCGGCGGGTGACCGCCGGGATGTCGATTGCCGAACTCGCTCGACGTGCGGATGTCTCGGCGCCGTTCGTCAGCCAGCTCGAAACTGGGCGGACCTCGATGAGCATCCCGACCCTGTACCGGATGGCGACGGCTCTTGGCTGCACCCCGAACGCGCTGCTCGGAGGCGAGCGCGACCCACGCCCACATGTGACACGGGCAGGCAGTGGCATCCGACTCGCCGCCGGTTCCGGCGACCATTCCCAGCTCCCGCAGCTGCTGTCGCGCACCGGAGACGACGTGCTGCTCGAGGCGTACCACTATGTCATTCACCCCCACGACGACGCACAGGAGTGGTTCGAACACGAGGGGGAGGATTTGATCTACGTGGTCAGCGGAGCGATCGGGATCGAGTTCGCCACCGGAACGCCGGAGGGCACCACGGTCGAACTCGGGGCGGGCGACTCGTTGCACCACGACGGCACCACGCCGCATCGCTGGGTGCTTGCGCGGCGACGCGCCCGCCGAGGTACTGATCGTGGTCGGTGTCCCCGACGCCCACCACTGACCCGACCGCGACCACGTCGTGCCTGGCACGTCGTGGTTACGGGGCAGGGTTAACACTGCTGTAACCCCGCGGCTCGTAAGTGTCACTTACGATGCGTCTCCAGTGACCGGCCACCACGACGTTGACGAACACGCACCCTGCACTCAGAAACTTTTGGCATCCGGTCGCCCTCGAATCAGAGTTCCCGACCGACGGCCCCATGGGCGTCACCTTGCTCGGCGAGCGCTGGGTGCTCGTTCGGCTGCACGGCGAACTCGTGGCCATGCAAGACCGATGCCCACATCGCTTTGTTCCGCTCAGCGCCGGCCGAGTGGTCGACGGCGAGCTGGAGTGCGCATACCACGGCTACCGGTTCGGTGCCGACGGCAAGGTGACCACGATCCCATCGCTGTCACCAGACGTTCCGATTCCGCCGAAGGCTTGCGTGAAGACGGCTCATGTCGCCGTCCGCTTCGGCCTCGTGTGGTTGTGTCTGGCCGACGAGCCGCTCGACGACCTCATGGACGACGCTGCCTACCTCGATCCGATCAACGATGTGTTCTTCGCTGGCCCGTTCACCACCCGCGTCAGCGCTGGCATCCTTGCGGACAACTTCCTCGACTCCGCCCACTTCCCGTTCTTGCATGCGGCGACCTTCGGCGGCTCGGATCCCGGAACGCCGTCGCTGACCATCCGCCGTGACGGTTGGCGGATCCATCAACTCGACACGCAGGTGGTCGACGGCGCCCACATCGACGCACCCGTCACCACGCATGCGGTCTACGAGGTGGCCGCCCCGTTCAGCGTGCTCCTTCGCCTCGACCGGCCAGACGGGTCAGACTTCATCTGGTCGTTCGCCTGCCCGGTCGACGACGAGACCACCATCTGGTTCATGGTTCACGCCTACCCGCTGGCGGGCGATGCAGCACTGATCGCCGCATCCATCGATCTACAGGTCGCCGTGGGCGTGGAAGACCTCTGGATCCTCGAACAGATGGAAGATCCGAACATGCAGCTCGACATCCGCGCCGAGGTGCACACGAAGGCCGATCTCGGCACGTCTCGAATACCGACGGATGCTCGCCGAACTCGCCAGCCTGGCACCGGATGGCGGTCGCACGGTGACGGTGACGGTGGCGAAGTGAGTGCGTGCGCACGCATCGCTCGATCTGCTGCCGAAAGTCGAGCTCCACTGCCATCTCGAGGGTTCCGTGCGGGCAACGACGCTCGCGGAACTGGCGGCGGCCAATGGCATCCCGCTCCCTGTCGACGACCCGAACGACCTCTACCAGTTCGCGAACCTGACCGAGTTCCTCGCCGTGTACTCGATCATCTGCGCCAGCTTCAAGACCGTCGACGACTTCCGGCGGATGACCTACGAGTCGCTCGAAGATGCCAGCGCGGCCGGCATTCGCTATCGCGAGATGTTCTGGTCACCGGGCTTCATCCTCCCCTACGGCGTGTCGCTCGACACGATTTGGAGCGGCATTCGCGCCGGGCTGGCCGACGCACACACCGACTTCGACATCCACTGCCGGATGATTCTCGACGTCGACAAAGGCGCGCCACCCAGCTGCGGCGATCGAACTCGTCGAGTTCGCTGCCCTCCAGGATCGCGATGTGCTGATCGGCGTCGGCGGCGACAACACCGAAAAGGGTGTCGATCATCGGTCGTTCGCAGCGGCGTTCGAACTGGCGGGACGTGAGGGTTTGCGCAGGACGATGCACGCCGGCGAGGACGGGCCCGTCGAGAACATCGCGATTGCGATCGACGTGCTCGGGTGCGAACGAATCGATCACGGCGTCCGCCTGATGGACGACGCCGAGCTGACGGCTCGTGTCGTCGAAGCACGCATCCCGCTCACCGTGTGCCCGCTGTCCAATGTCATCCTGACGGGCACGGTGCCGAGCGTGGCCGATCATCCCTTCGCCGAACAGCGCGCCGCTGGCGTGCTGGTGACGATCAACTCCGACGACCCGACGATGTCGCGCACCACGATCGAAGACGACTACGAACAGGTCGCCGAAGCGTTCGGCTACGACTTCGAGACGATGGCCGCCATCGCTCTCGACGGAATCGCCGCGAGCTGGGCACCCGACGACGAGAAACGCGCCCTGCACACCCGGTTCCTGAACGAGATCGCCGTGTTATCAGAGGGCGAATCGGCGACGGGGCCCAGCCAATGACGACCATCCCCTTGATCGATCTCGACCGCTGGTTCGACGGCGACGACGCCGAACGGGCAGCGCTGGCCGCCGACGTGGACGCACACCTGCGACGGCTGGGGTTCCTGCTCGTCACCAACCACCGCGTGCCACAGGAAGTGATCGACGAATGCCGCCACCAGTGCCGCACGTTCTTCCACCTTCCAGCACACCAGAAGGCGCCGCTTGCGATCACCGGTGAGGCCTATCGCGGCTGGGTTGGCCCAGGCCTCGAATCGAACGCTGCGACGTACGGCATCGACACCCCGCCCGACCTGAAGGAGACGTTTGCCTACGGCCCGGTGGACCTGCCCGATGAATCGCTCCGAGTCACCAGCCCCGTGACCTTCGCACCCAACCGCTGGCCAGCCGAACCGCCGGGTTTCCAGGCGGCAGCCGAGGCCTGGTGGCGCGCCGGCAAGGCGCTCGCCGATGAACTCCTCGACCTCTGTTCGCTCGCACTTGGTCTGCCGCAAGAGCGGCTCGGTGACGAGTGCCGGGCGACGACCGCGCAGGTCTCGCTCAACTGGTACGGGCCCCGCGGTGACACCGAACCCGAGCCCAATCAGTTCCGGGTGGGGCCACACACCGACTTCGGCACGCTCACGATCCTCGACCGCGAACCAGGTGCCGGCGGGCTGCAGGTGCAAGACGAGCAAGGTGAGTGGATCGACGCCCCCTACGTCGAAGGCAGCCTGCTGATCAACACTGGCGACCTCATTCGACGTTGGACCAACGACCGCTGGTGTTCAAACCAGCACCGGGTGCTGCCGCCGCCAGCGCACGTGCCCACCGAAGAACTGATCAGTTTGGTGTTCTTCCACGAGCCCGACGACGACGCGCTCATCGAAGCGTTCGAGACCTGTGTCGACACCGAACATCCTGCGCTGCACCCGCCCGTCATCGCCCACGACTACCTCGCCATCAAGATGGCCGCCCTGGAGGTCTCATGACAACCGACACTGAAACGCGCACCGCCGACACCGCGGATGGTTTCACCGTTCCGGTGATCGACATCGCGGCCACGCTGGCTGCCGGACGACCGGTGGGTGACGTCGTCGAACAGGTCGACGTGGCCTGCCGCGAGGTCGGTTTCTTCGCGGTGGTTGGCCACGGAATCGACAGCGCCCTCAGGGCCGCAGTGCTTGATCGGGCGGTCGAGTTCTTCGCGCTGCCTCTCGAAGACAAGCAGGCCCTCGCCATCGAGCGATCGACGAACAACCGCGGTTACGCGGGAATCGCCGGTGAACGGCTGCAGCCAGACCTTCCGGGTGACTTGAAGGAGACGTTCGACATCGGCCCCGAACTCCCCGCCGACGCCCCGAATCTTTCACCGCTGGACGGGCCCAACCAGTGGCCCGACCTGCCTGGCTTCCGCGAGCCGCTCGAGCAATATCAAGACGCCGCCATCGATGTCGCCCGAGCGCTGATGCGTATCGTCGCCGCGGCCAACGGTCTCGCCTACGAGCACTTCGATGCATGCCATGAACAGCCCATCGTGAACACACGCCTCCTGCACTACCCGCAAGTCGATCAGCGGACGTCTGACGCTCAGCTCGGCTGTGGTGCCCACAGCGATTACGGGTGCCTCACCCTCCTGTACTGCGATGGCACGCCGGGACTGCAGTTGTTCACCGTTGACGATGAGTGGGTCGACGTGACGGTGCCCGACGATGCGTTGATCGTCAACCTCGGCGACTTGTTGCAGATGTGGACCAACGATCGCTACCGGTCGACCAAGCACCGGGTGATCCCGCCGACCGAGCGCGACCGGTATTCGGTGCCGGTGTTCGTGAACCCCGAGTGGCACACCGAGGTGCGTTGCCTGCCGAACTGCGTGACCGACGAGCGACCTGCTCGCCACGAGCCAGTGTTGTCGGGCGAGTACCTGCAGTCTCGCTTCGACGACACGTTCATCTACCGCGAGGACGCACCTGCTATGCCCAAGGTCGTGTCGCCATGAAACCACAAGGTGTCAGACACCTCGTGGTCATGCCACGCTCGAGGCCCACACTCCAACCTCAACCACGAGGTGTCTGACACGTCGTGGTCGTCCAACCAACCATCACCCGCACCACCAAATCTGAACGGTGATTTCCGCACCTTTCATTCCCTCGAAACGGAGCATTCATGCACATCCCATTGCATACACCCATGACCTCGAACTCTTCTCGAAATCGCCAGCGCTCCACCCGGGTGGCACGCCTCGCCGGCCTGCTGCTCGTCGGTTCGCTCGTCGTTGCCGCATGCGGTAGCGACGACGACGCAGATTCCGCCGACACCACCGCCGCAGCAGACACCGCAACGACAGCGGCGGCGGCCACGACCGTGGCTTCCGCAGACACCGCTACGACAGCGGCGACGGAGGGCACGACTGCAGCTGCCACCGATGAGGTGGTACCGCGCGAGGGCGACTTCAGCGACACGCACGTCGTGATGATCATGGACGGCTCCATCGACGACGGCGGATGGAATACGGCCCATGGCCGCGGCGGCGCGCAGATCGAGGCGACGTTCCCCGGCATCGAGATCGACTACGTCGAAGACATTGCACCTGGCCAGACGGCAACCAACGCGTTCGAGGACGCGGTCGCGTCGGGCGCCAACATCGTGATCGGAACGACCTTTTACCAAGACGACATCATGGACGTCGTAGCCGATAACCCTGACGTCACGTTCCTCACGTGGGCCGGATACGAAACCACCGAAAACCTGGGTCACTTCGACGGAGCTTCCGAAGACGGCCGATACCTCGACGGCATGATCGCCGGGATGCTCACCGAGAGCAACATCATTGGCTACCCAGTCGGCTTCCCCTATAACGAGGTCAACCGTGCAGTCAACGCGTTCACCATGGGTGCCCGCGAGGTCAACCCCGACGTCGAGGTGCAGGTCGTTTACGTCAACACATGGTTCGACCCAGCGCTCGAGCAGCAGGCGGCCGAGGCACTCGTCAACGCTGGCGCCGACGTGCTCACCCACGAGGTCGGTGCGCAGGTGTACGCCACCGTCGCCGCCCAAAACGGTGGCCACGTGCTCGGCTACACGAACGACTGGTCGGAACTCGAGCCTGAAGCATGGGCAGGCGGTTTCCTCTACAACTGGGGCCCGTACTACGCCTCGCAGGTGGGCGACATCATCGACGGCACGTGGGAACCGGCGATCACCTTCGGCGGCCTCGCCGACGGGTTCATCACCTTCGCTCCGTACGGCCCCGACGTGACTCCCGAGATGCTGGCGATCGTCGAAGAACGCAAGCAGAGCATCATCGACGGCACCTTCGACATGTTCGCCGGGCCGATCACCGACAATCAGGGCAACATCGTCATCGCCGAAGGTGAGACCATCCCGTTCGCCGAGCGGATCGACTGCTGCCAGTGGCTCGTCGAAGGCGTCACCGGCGAGATCCCCGGCTGATGCACCTGGAGGCCTCGCCTCTAGGCGAAGCGCTCCCAAGAGATGAACCTCTCCCGATGGATGTGGAGAGAAGTCATTCTGCTGGACTGACGCGATGATCTCCGGCACGCCGTTCTCCTCGCTGGAGGTTCGCGGGCTCACGAAGTCGTTCTATGGCGTCGCCGCGATCGACGCCGTCGACTTCGACGTCGTCAGCGGGGAGGTCCACGGGTTGCTCGGCGAGAACGGAGCAGGAAAGTCGACGCTCTGCTCTGTTCTCGCCGGGTTGTATCGGCCCGACGCCGGCCACATCACCATCAACGGTGAAGCGGTGCATCTGCGGTCGCCGCACGACGCGGCAGCACGTGGAATCGGGATGGTGTACCAGCACTTCAGGCTCGTCGATTCGTTCACCGTTGCCGAGAACATCATGCTGGGAATGGGCAAGTCGCTGGGCACATCGCTGGGCTCATCCTTGGGCTCATCCTTGGGTCGAGGCGCGGTTCGCAAGGTCGAGCGACAGGTCGGCGAACTGGTCGACGAATACGGACTCGACATTCATCCGGGCGCATACGTCTGGCAGCTGTCGGTCGGTGAGCAACAACGAGTCGAGATCGTCAAACAGCTCTACCGCGGGGCCCGGATCCTGATTCTCGACGAGCCGACCGCAGTGCTCGCACCCCACGAGTCAGAGCACCTGTTCCGCGCCGTTCGGCACATGGTCGGTACGGGTCACGGCGTCGTCCTCGTCTCGCACAAGATGCAGGAGATCCTCGACAACACCGACCGTGTCACCGTCCTGCGCGGCGGACGCAACGCCGGGCACGGAACAACGGCCGACCTCACGCGAGATGCCCTCAACCAGATGGTCTTCGGAACCCGTAATCGCATCAGCCAATCCAGCCACAGCGTAGGGATAGTGCCTGGCACTATCCCTACGGGCGTGGGCGAGACGGTGCTGTCGGTTGACGGTCTCGTCGTCAACGGCGACCGAGGGGTGGTCGCCGTCGATCACCTTTCGCTGCAAGTGCGCCGAGGTGAGATCGTCGGAGTTGCCGGCGTCGCTGGCAACGGTCAACGTGAACTGCAAGAGGCGATCGGCGGCCTCCGACCGGCGACGGCGGGCAAAGTCATCATCGGCACCACCGACTGCACGGGCCGGAGCGCGAAAGCCCGCACTGCCGCCGGGCTGGCGTTCGTACCAGAGGATCGCCTCGGCACCGGGCTTGCTCCAGGCCTGACGCTCGAAGAGAACCTCGTGCTGAAGAGCTTCGACCGGCCACCCCACTCCAAGCACGGCGTGTTGTCGAGTTCGGCAATCGACGACACGGCCAGTCGGTTGACGGCCGATTTTGATGTTCGTGGAAATCGTTCGGGGATGCCGGTGAGCTTCATGTCTGGCGGCAACCTGCAAAAGGCGATCCTCGCTCGGGAGCTCACCGAGGAACACGAGGTGCTGGTCGCCGCCGCGCTGACCCGTGGCCTCGACCTCGGCGCCGCCGAAACGGTGCGCGATTACGTCCGCCGCGAACGCGAGGCCGGCCGCGGCGTACTTCTGTTCTCCGAAGACCTGGCCGAGGTGTTGGAACTCTCAGACGTCGTGCTCGTCATGTTCCAAGGCCAGATCGTCGGGTCGTTCAACCGCGACCAGATCGACGTGGGCCAGATCGGACTGTTGATGACCGGGGCCAGCGCAGCGTGATCACGTTGCCGGACAACCCGTTTGTCGTCACCCCGCGCACAAAGCCGACGATGGGGGTACGCCTCGGCGTGCCGCTTGCCGCCCTGATCGTGGCACTCGGGCTCGGAGCGCTGACCTTGCTCGCGTTCGGCGACAGCCCCATCGAGGCGTATCGAACAATGTTCGAAGCGAGCTTC
The DNA here is from genome assembly GCA_963738275.1 of uncultured Actinomycetota bacterium. Lineage (GTDB taxonomy): Bacteria > Actinomycetota > Acidimicrobiia > Acidimicrobiales > Ilumatobacteraceae > Ilumatobacter. The sequence goes on along the minus strand of CAVTVY010000005.1, from coordinate 285,258 downwards.
AAGGGCTGGCGACCATTCACCCGCACGCTGACCTATGCCACCCCGCTGATCCTCACGGGGCTCGCCGCTGCGATCGCATTCAAGATGAAGGTGTACAACATCGGCGCCGAAGGCCAACTCTTCGTCGGCGCGATCGTCGCGTCAGGCTTGGCGCTGGCCTTGCCCGATTCGCTCCCGACCGTTGTCATGGTGACGCTCGTCGTCATCGGCGGGGCGTTGGGTGGAGCGCTGTGGGCCCAGCTCGCAGCAGTGCCGAAGGCCATGTTCGGCACCGACGAGATCATCACCACGCTCATGCTCAACTTCGTCGCGCTCGGGCTGATGAACTACCTCATCCAGGGGTCAAGATCGTTCTGGCGTAACCCCACCCATCCCGTACCCCAGGGCAAGGAGATCCCAGAGTCGGCGCAGCTGCCAGAGGTCTTCGAGCGCTTGCACGCCGGATTCTTCATTGCGATCGCCGTCGCCGTCGCACTCTGGCTGGCCACCCGTTCCACGTCGTGGGGATTTCGGCTGAAGGTGATCGGCGACTCCCCGCGGGCGGCGCGTTATGCCGGTATCGGCGTTGGTGGGATGACCATCGGCGTGATGGCGGTCTCGGGGGGGCTCGCTGGCCTCGCCGGCGCAATCGAAGTCAGCGCTGTGACCAAGGGTCTCGAGCCCAAGGCACTGGCGATCGAGCTCGGTTACACGGGCATCATCATCGCCGCCGTGGCGCGGCTGAATGCGTTGGGTGTAGTGCCGGTCGCCGTGTTTCTCGCCGCAATCACCGTGTCGGGAAGCAGTCTGCAGGGGATCGGCGTGCCGATCGAGGTCGTCGTCCTCCTGCAAGGCCTGATCTTCCTGTCGGTCACAGCGGGCGAGTTCTTCGTCACCAACCAGGTCCGGCTCGCCTCCAGCCTCCGAGCCGGGAGCAGAACCGATCCCGACCAACCCCCAGCCGACCCAGCGTTTGACGTGCTGCCAGTTGGCGTGGGTTCAGCGGACGGTGGCCAATGAACGGCATGCACGGCGCTCCACACCCTTCGCTCGAAGTGGCCAGCGTGGTAGTCGCCGCACCCGGATCGGCTTGTCGCGTGGGAACGTCGGGAGGAGCGCGATGAACGACACCGTGCTGGTGTTATCGCTGGCGAGTGCAATCGTGGCGGGCACGCCGATCCTGTTCGCCGCCCTCGGCGAGATCATCGCCGAGCGTTCTGGTGTGATGAACCTCGGAGTGGAAGGGATGATGCTGCTTGGTGGTGTCGTCGGCTTCTGGGCCGGCGTGCAGACCGGAAGTCTGACCCTGGCATTGCTGGTCGGTGGCCTCGCTGGCGCGTTACTTGCGTGCGTGCACGCGGTGTCTGGCGGTGTCGCTGCGGGTCAACCAGACGGTGTCGGGCCTGTCGCTCGTGATCGTCGGCAGCGGCCTGTCGGCGTTCCTCGGCAGCACGGGCGAAACTCCGTTGCTGGAGACGCCCAGCGGGGTCGACATTGGGTCGCTGTTCCCCCGCGTGCTGCGCGACCTTCCCGGCGTGGGGCCGATCGTGTTCGGCCACGATGCGGTGGTCTATGTGTCGTGGATCGTCGTGGCGATCGCCGGCTACGTGATGTACAAGACGTCGGCCGGTCTGTCGCTGCGGGCAATCGGCGAAGATCCGGCGGCGGCCGATGCAGCGGGGCTCAACGTGGTTCGCACCCGATATCTGGCCACCGCGATCGGCGGTTTCGGGGCTGGTGTGGGCGGCGCCTACCTGACGCTCGCCGTGCTCGGCACCTGGCAGACAGGACTCACCGCCGGCACCGGCTGGATCGCTGTAGCGCTGGTGATCCTCGCGGGATGGCGGCCGTGGCTCGCACTCGTTGGCGCGTACGCGTTCGGTGCGCTGCGCGGCCTCGGCTTCACCCTGCAGATCGCACAGGTGTCGGTGCCGGCCGACTTCCTCAACATGATCCCATTCATCGCCGCCTACATCGTGGTGATCGTGGTGTCGGCCAGCCCGTCAAGAGCCCGCAAGGTCGCCGCCCCCGCGGCGTTGGGCACTCCCTACTCGCGCGAGTCCCGCTGACGTCGTAACGAGACGCGCCCGGCACTTCTCGTTACAGCACGTCTCGTTGGGTTCAGTCGGGTTCGCCGATGTCTTCGTTCCACAGTGACGGGTGCTCCGAGATGAAGGCGTCCATCATCTCAACGCATTGAGCCGAGTCGAGGTTGATCACTTCCACACCGTGTTCCCGCAGGAGATCTTCGGCGCCCATGAAGGTTTGGTTCTCGCCGATGACGACGCGCTTGATGCCGTACAGGAGGATCGCTCCGGTGCACATGTGGCACGGCGACAGCGTGGTGTACATCGTCGCCGCGGCGTACGTCGTCGCCGGAAGTCGCCCTGCGTTTTCCAATGCATCCGTCTCGCCGTGGCGGATTGCCGAGCCCATCTGCACCCGCTGGTTGTGCCCCGCTCCGAGCACCTCACCATTGACTGCCAGCACCGCACCAATCGGAATGCCACCCTCATCTCGACCGATGAGCGCCTGCTCGATCGCAAGTTGCAGCAAGTCTTGGTCGTTCAACCCGGTCATGGCGGTCATTGTCCCATACTTTTCGCGGCCGCAATCTCTGCCAGTTGGGCCGGCGCCGTGCATGGGACGTCCGGAGCGTTGCGCGAGAATCACGCGTGCTCATCGTTCGAGGGACCAAGAAGCTGCGTGACCGCATCGCTTCGCCAGCAGCCCGAGTAGACGACGAATCGACGAACGAGCTCGGCGATTGGCTTGCCACGGCACTGTTCTGGAGACCGCAGGTCGCGATGCTGGTCAATCGACGCACGATGATTCCGGTCTTCATGCCGTTGGCGCCGACCGCGACGTTGCTTAATCGAGTTCCGGCCGCAATCGCGGCAGTGTTGCGACAGCACGGTGCGGACGAAGCATTCGTCAACGCTGAACTCGAGGCGATGCGTGAGGTGCGGATCGCACCAACCAACGACCGAAGTTTGCTCGGCGTGATGAATGAGTTCGCCCTGTTCGGCAGGCTTCAGATGTACCGAGTCAATGGGTACGAAGCCTTGTCACTTTCAGTGGCGCAGACACCGGTCGGCCCGCTACTCAAACGAACCGTCGCCCCGGATCGCGAGCTCGCACTCGTCCTCGGGTTGGACCGAACCACCACGGGAGGGGCCGCGACTTCCCCGATGGGCGACGGTCGCACCGACGAGTCTGCTGCAGCGTCGACCGATACGCCGAGCAGGGTCTACCGACTCAAGGTGACGCTGAAAGGAAGCCGACCGCCCATTTGGCGGCGTCTGCTCGTGGATGGATCGGCGACGCTGGCCGAGGTACACGAGATAATTCAGGCTGCGTTCGGTTGGTGGAACTATCACCTGTACGAGTTCGAAGTCGGGCGCACCCGGTATGGCATTCCAGACCCTGACTGGGACCTTGGGCCGGCAGCGTTCGATGCGCACGAGGCCAAGCTGAGTGAGGTGGCCGTGCAGGGCGCCACGATTCAGTACACCTACGACTTCGGTGACTGGTGGGATCACAGCATCCTCGTCGAAAGCATCGACGTGGGATCGCCGGAGGTTCAGTTGCCCGCCTGCATCGACGGCCGGCGAGCCGGCCCGCCAGAAGACTGCGGCGGCATACACGGGTACGAGCAACTTCTGGAGGTTCTCGCCGATCCAACTCACGAAGCACACGCATATTTAGCGGAGTGGGCGGCCCCGTGGGGAGGCGCAGCGCTGAACCCGGCCGCGTTCGACCCAGCTGACTTCAACGACAACCTCAAAGGAATCCGAGCCCGCCAACCAACAAACCTGCCGGACTAGCCGACAAATGCGTCGCCGACACTTGAGTTCCACCAAGTATCCGGCGCGCGAACTCGGATGCTGGGCCGGGTCGCCAGGCTCAGGCGACCCCGCTCACCAACACTGCGTTACCATGCGGCAAATAAGCCGTGAACCCAACGGCCATCGGCGACGAGGGTTCCAAGTTGGGGGGGCCGATGATGTAGGAGAAGGGACCGGGGTGCGAAGCGTCGGAAGCGTCGAGAGCGACCGCAACCTCACGTGCGTCGTTAGTTGCCAGATCGAAGCAGGCAAGGTTGAACCCCGCGTACGGTGGGGGCTCACGCCGCGCGACACCTGCTAACGGCTCGGCGGCCGCAGCCGGCAGCAGCTCGACGAGCGCCGCTGGATCCCTTTCGGGCGAACCGAGGCAGACCTCATAGCTGGAAGGAACAAATCGCCTCGGCTCGGAGTCTGCCCACGCTGGACCCGTGATCCATGACAGGTCTGGGGCGGCCTCATCCGTGAAGAATTCCCTGTCACCGTCCACGAACCGCCACCAGCGGTACTGAACTTGAGGTGTCGCAGGGTCTAGGTGCCCGCCAGTTCGGATTTCGGCCCGTACGAACTCAAGACCCTCGGGTGTGAGCCGTCGCTCGAACCAATCCCTCGAGCGCTCACCCGCGATCCAGTCCGACCAGATCACCCGTCCGTCCTCGTACACGAAGACGGGAACAGCCGGCAGGCCGGGAAGGAGCACTCCCGACTCCGGCGAGCTCGGTGTCGCTCCTTGTGGCGGAAGTGCGTTGAGTCGCTCCGGCTCTTGCGGAGCCGTTGTAAAGGGCACGGTGACGGTCGGGGCAGGTTCGTCCGCTGGGATCACGGCATCGTCGTCGAGCGTCGCCACTGGGACGGTCGGGGCAGGTTCGTCCGCTGGGATCACGGCATCGTCGTCGAGCGTCGCCACTGGGACGGTCGCGGCAGGTTCATCGGCCCGGTTCAACCGATCGTCGTCGCGCACCGCCATAAGGACGATCGCGACCAGGGCGGCGGCCGCTAGTAGTCCGGCGACCAGGACGCGCATAGGACCCGTCCGACGGGGTTCGTTCTGGAGAGGAGTTTCAAAATCGATCATCGTCACCATCTCCTCGTCAGACGGAATCCGAAACCACGCGTCCGGGGCCGGCACGCGCTCGAGAACGCGGGACCACGTGTCCGGGACGGGCACCTGGTCGAGATCCTTGAATCGATCCGCCACCGCGGGGTCGAAGTCGTCATGCATGCTCAGCCTCCATGATCGTGTGGCGCAACGTGGCGTGGGCCCGATGCAGCTGCACCCGCACGGTGCCCGCACTGGTCCCGAGTAGCTCGCCAATCTCGGGTGCCGTGTACTTGCCCACGTAGCGCAGCGCAACACAGGCGCGCTGTTGCGGGGACAGGTCGGCCAAAAGGCCCAAGAACTCGGCGACAGAACCACTCATTGATGTGGGGCCCTCCGCCAACGGCAGATCGTTGGGGCGCGATCTGGCCGCCAACAGGCCAGAGGCGATGCGGAACGCGCTGCGCCACACCCACGCGGCGACATCCTCGATGACATCGCCCCGCTGCAAGACCTGGGCGAAGGCTTCGGCCTCGGCGTCACTCGCCAGCTCGGCGTCACCCGTGTACGACAGCAGCGAGCGCCAGAGGCGGGGGTGCACGGAGCGGTACACCGCCTCCACCCGGTCGTGATCGCTCACATTGCTCATCATTACCCTAAGAGGGGCCCATAGGGGAAGATTCGTTAACAGCTGATCACACGTCGCCCCAGCTTTGCCCTCCGGATGCTCTTCGGTGACGAGGGTCGCAGGCTCGTTCCCGACTGCGGACACGCTTGATGGCACTCTGACCGGCCGGCAATCCTCACAATTTCGAGGCGCTCTTGGTAGGTTTGTGAGGTTTCTATGCGAACATCACAGTTGTGGGCGAGGGGGGACTTGAACCCCCACACAGTTGCCTGTACTAGCACCTGAAGCTAGCGCGTCTGCCATTCCGCCACTCGCCCGAGTGGAAGGCCACAGCGTAACCCCAGCGTTCAGACTTGCCCAACATGTTCAGTCGCTTGTTGCCACTTCCGACCCAGCATTCATGCGACGTTGTTCGGCGTCAGGGTCGAATTCTGTGGCGCGAACAACGGCCAGCTGATCGCGATCACGCCACGTACGCCGAGGCCGCAACAGACGAAACGGTTGCACGTCGGTGTTCGCCAGGCCCAACGCCAACACGAAGCTGCCGGCCAACGCCAACACGATCGGAATCAGCAGCGCCCGGATGGTGCGGTACAACTCGTCGCTGATCCATTGGCCGTCGGTCAGCAAAGCCTCGGCCACCACGGCGTCTACCGCATTACCGGCTGCGGCCAGGTCGGCTTCCTCCACTTCTGCCTCGGTTGCGGGCGCCTCGGAACCCGGCAACGTGCCATCCAACGCGCGCTGCACGAAGCCAACCAAGCCGTCCCCGTCAACCGACGGCGAACCGAACGCCAGGAGCGCGTGACCCCTCGGGTTCGGATGCATGCTCCCGTGAATCCACGCCGAAGGCAAATAACGAACGGTCGGCGAACCGCCAGCCGGGTCGAGCACCAGATGGTTCACCGCCGGATCGTCGTCGCACAGCCGATGACCTGCAAACGCCTCCACGCCCGACCGATACGCATACACCCCGGCCACCGTCGCCGACCGAAAGATCTGCTCGTCGAGCGCACCAATGAACTCCTGCACGAAAGTGTGCTCTGCCTTGTCGAGCCCGAGGTTGCACGGTTCGGTGTCCACCACCACCGGATACGGCACCACCACGACTGGCGTCTCCAAGCCAACGGCAGCCCGCACTGCGCCGTAGGCGTCGATCAACGTCGGCCCGAGCGCTTCGACGTTGCCCAGCCACGTCGTCGAACGCTCGTTGCAACTCCGCGGCAGCAAGCACGCTTGAACGATCGTGGAAAAGCCCACGTCGTTTCCACCGATACTCAGCAGCACCACGTCGAACTCCGCCAGCTCCTTGGCGGTGAAGTTCTCCAGTTGGGGCAGCAGCCCCGGCACCGAACCGGCCGCCGCCCGATCCGTGTCGGTCCATTCCTCTTTACACCGCTCGTCTCCCGATGCCATCTGACCGCACGTCGTGAGATCGGCTGCCTTGGCACCGGAGCAGGCGACGAACGTCAAGCTCGCCTTCAGCTCGGAGGCGACGAGGTAGGGGTGCGCTGTAGATGCCCGTCGGCACTCGTTTCGGTTGACTCCTACTTGGTTCGTGCCCGGGAAGTACTCGTAGGCACCCTCGCCTGAGATGAACGAATCGCCGAGCGCCAAAATCCGCAATTCGGCGCCGGGGTTCGGGTCGACCGCAGCGGAAGTGGCCGGGTCGGTCATGCCCCACACCGCGATGAACCCGATGAACACCACCAGGATGATCCCTTCGCCGCGCCACACGAACCAAGCGCCCACGACCGACACGAACACCGTCAACACCGTGGCCGGCCCAACCGAACCGAGCACCCAGAACGACACCGTCCAGGCTGCAGCGAGCAACACCGCGCCCGCCCCGGCGAGTACCCAGCCGCGACGCACCCCGCATCGCTTCTGCACCAACGTGAGACCGAGAACCGACAACCCACCAAACGTGGCGGCAACGCCGAGCAGCAGCGCCAACTGACTCGAAGAGGACGCTCCGGCCAGCACCGCCAACAGCCCGACCAACGTCGCGTCGATCGACCACCGGATCGTCGGCCCCATGGGCACGCGCCGCTTGGCCACGAGAGTCGCCATGGTCTGCTTGAGGTCGATCAGTCCAAAGAAGGCGACTAGCAAACCAGCCCAAGCGAAGGCGGTGAAGCTGTCGAGTGCCCACACCACCAGTACGCCGCCGACGATGAGTTCGAATGGCCGCCACAACACCGAAAACGCGGCGCCGCCACCCTCGTCTTCGGATCGCCGAACCGCATGCCAGCCGATCACAGCGATCGCGAGAACCACCGTGGCAAGCACCCCCAGCGGTTCGTTGTTCCAGTTAGCCGCAGCCCACATGAGCACGGCACCGGCGGCGGCGATCGCGACGAACACGTACTTCAACCACCAGGGTGATTGGTCGCCCAACACCCGATCCAACTCGTCGTTGACCCACAACAGCGACGACGCGATCAACACGATGCCAGCAACGGCGCCGACCAGCACCGGCCACAACTTGTCTTCCGAACCTGCGATGAGGAGAGCGACTGCACCGGCGGCGAGACACAACAACGCCACCCACGTCGGACGTTTGGACATCTGACGAGCCATCCGAGTTCGAACCTCAGCGCCATCCATCGCGCAAGCTTCGCGGTTTCCCACAATCCCCTCAACCGATTTCCAACGCAGAGACCATCAGCCGCGGTCGCGATCTTGGGCGCCATTCACCCAGAAACGCGACACACCCCGCAGAACCATCAGCCGCGTCGCGATCTCGGGCGCCATTCACCCAGAAACGCGACACACCGCCCTCACGTGGGGCGGGTTGGGCTGACCGGGGCTACCTCAATTCGACGGGTAGCCTTGCTTCGACAATGGGCATGCAAGGAATTGAGCGGCGTTTGGAGCGTATGGTCGAGGGTGTGTTTCGCCGTTCACACAACTCCATCCGTCCCATCGAACTCGGTCGGCGTCTCATTCGTGAGATGGACGACAAACGCACCGTCGACGTCAAGGGCGAACGCGTCGCCCCGAACGACTTCGTGATCCTGCTGTCAGCTCAAGATCTCACCGGATTCGCAGACATCGAGAACACGCTGCGCACCGAACTCGTCGAGGCCTGCCGTGAGTACGCCCGCGAAGAGGGTTACCACTTCATGGGCCCGGTCAATGTGGCTTTGCAGATCGACAACTCGCTCAAGGTCGGCCGCTTCGGCATCACGTCACAGATCAAACAAAGCGATACGGGCAAACGACCCGGCACCATCGTCATGCCATCTGGCGATCGAGTAGAGCTCGTCGAGGGCAAGAACCTCATCGGTCGCCTCGGCGATTGCAGAGTCATGATCACCGACGGCAACGTCAGCCGCCACCACGCCCAAATCCACCGGGCGGGCAGTGGATTCGTCATTGCCGACCTGGGCTCTACCAACGGCACCATCGTCAACGGCTCTCGCCTGGTGGCCGACCATCGCCTCGCCGACGGCGACACCATCACCATTGGCCAAATAACGCTCCGCTTCGAGGCGTCGTAGCCTGTACAACTGCGCCGAACCTCAACATCAGCGACCACACCAGCGAATCCCTCTGCCATGACCGACCAGGTACTCGACATCCTCAAACTCGTGCTCTTGGCACTGCTGTACCTGTTCTTCGCCCGCGTGCTCTGGGCGGTCTGGAGTGAGGTGCGAACACCGGTGGCGAGCGCTCGACGAGGGAACGACTACACACCCGCAGCGTCACCGCTGCCGGGCAGCACGTCGGAAACCGACCCCAGTGGGCGCCGCCAGCCGAAACCCGCCAAGGGCCGCGGGGGAGTTCCCGCTCGGTTGGTCGTGCTCGAACCCAAGGCGCGGGCGGGCACCACGTTCGCCATCGGCAGCGCGCCCACCGGTATCAGCATCGGCCGCGAAGCCGACAACATCATCTTGATCACCGACGACGCGTTCATCTCGTCGCACCATGCCCGCATCACGCCAACCGGAGCCACCGTCGTCGTCGAAGATCTCGGCTCGAAGAACGGCACCTACCTGAACGGTGCTCGCCTGTCGTCGCGTCGCACACTCAGCATCGGCGATCGCGTCCAAATCGGCTACACCGTGCTCGAGGCCCAGTAGTGGCAACGCTTCGCTGGGGCAGCGCCACCCACGAGGGCCAGATACGGGCCCAGAACGAAGACAACCTGCACGTCTCCGACGGGCTCTTCGTCGTCGCCGACGGCATGGGCGGCCACCTTGCGGGTGAGATCGCCAGCGAGATCGCGGTCAACCGACTCGGCGCCGACGTCTCGCCGCCCAACGCCACGCTCGACACACTCGTCGCCGCGGTCAACGATGCCAACAGCGAAATCTACGACGGCTCGATCATGCGCGCCGACCAAGCAGGCATGGGAACCACCATCACTGCGGTGGCTGTTGTGAACGACCCCCACGACGGCGAGGTGTTCGGCATCGCCAACGTGGGCGACTCTCGTACGTACGTGGTGCGCCACCAGCGGTTGCGCCAGGTGACGATCGATCACAGCTTCGTGCAGGAACTCGTTGCGGAAGGCGCCATCAGCCGAGACGAAGCGCGCTTTCATCCGAGGCGCAACATCGTCACCAGAGCGCTCGGCATCGAACCCATCGTGCGTGTCGATTCGTGGTCCATGCCGATCATCCGCAACGACCGTTTCCTCCTGTGCAGCGATGGGCTCGTAGACGAAGTTGCCGACGATGTCATCGAGTCGATCTTGCTGGCCCACCCCGACGACCCAACTGCGGCCGCCCAGGCTCTCGTCGACGCCGCCAACGAATCGGGCGGGCGCGACAACATCACGGTGGTCGTGGTGGACGTGCTCGACGGTGACGACCCGCCAGATCCCACGCAGGAGTTCGATGTCATCCCGGTGTGGATCGACGACCAGCTCGACAACACCGGCGAGGGCGAGATCATCTCCGACCCACCCGACGCCGGCGATGTCGGCGATGGCGGCGACGTTGCGGGCACTCCCGCCGGACCCGATGCCGCCAGTGATGCCGCGATTGCAGCAGACCTCGCTGCGCTCGTCGCCGAAACCGACGCAGCGTCACCACCGGGCGTTGGCGTCGCCGACATCGACGACGTCGGCATCGAGACGGCCGATTCACCGAAGGAACCCGAAGCACCAACCCGACGAAGCGGACGATTCGTCCGTTTCCTCCTCACCGTCGGGGTAGCGGCCGTGATCATCCTCGGCTTCTCGCTCCTCGCTGCATGGGCGCGCAACGGATACTTCGTGGCGTTCAACGACGCCGATGAAGTCGTGGTCTATCAGGGCCGCCAAAACAGCGTGTTGTGGTTCAACCCCACCGAGGAATCGAAGGGCGAGTTCACCCGCGATGAACTCTCGCCGGCATCGGTCGCTCTCGTTGAAAGCGAGCCCGAATTCAATTCGTTGGCCAGCGCAGAATTGTTCGTCGCCCAACGCTTGACCCCGCTCGAAGACGACGAGCCGCTGTGCCGACAACACGTCGACCACGTCACCAGCCACATCGACAACTCGCCCAGTCACCTCGACGACTCGCCCGGCCTCAGGCGCCACCACGACGACTGTCGCAATCACGACCACGACCACCTTGGGGGGCTGATGTCGGTCGGGGCACTTCCCGTACCGGCCACCTTGGTGAAGCGCCGGCGATCGACGGAGCTCACGCTCATCGTCATGGCGGCCGCGATCACCGGCATTGCGTACACCCTCGCTTCGCTGGGAACGAACGCCGCCATCCCAGCCCGCATCGGCCCATTCCTCGCGCTGTTGTTGGTGCTCATCGGTGTGGCCCACATCGCGGTGAGACTGTTGGCCCGCGGAGCCGACTCGACCTTGTTACCGCTCGTCGTGTTCCTCCACGGTCTCGGCTTCGTGATGATCACGCGTCTCGATGAAGACCTCGCCAGCCTGCAAGCGCTCTGGAGTCTGATCGCCGTCATCGCATTCGTCGCCACGTTGCTGTTCGTGCAGCGCGCCGGCGATCTCGCCCGTTACAAGTGGACGCTGTTTTTCGGCGGCGCCATTGCGCTCATGTTGCCGATGTTGCCCGGCATCGGCAACACCCAGAATGGAGCACGGATCTGGGTCAGCGTCGGGCCCTTCAACTTTCAACCGGGCGAATTCGCCAAGGTCGCTCTGGCCATCTTCTTCGCCGGCTACCTGGCCGAACGACGCGAGCTGATCGCTGCGTCCACGTGGAAGATCGGCCCGATACGCCTTCCCGAGTTCCAGTACATCGCACCCATCCTCGTGGCCTGGGGATTCTCGGTCATGGTCATGGTGGGCCAACGCGACCTCGGCTCTTCGTTGCTCTTCTTCACACTGTTCGTCGTGATGATGTGGGTCGCCACCGAACGAGTGACCTACCTCGTCATCGGCGTGGCGCTGTTCTCAGGAGCGGCATACATCGCGTGGCGCATGTTCGATCATGTGCAAACCCGGGTCGCCATTTGGCGCGACCCGTGGGAGGACGAATACGACAAGGGCTTCCAGATCGTCCAGGCGATCTACGGTCTCGGCGACGGCGGAGTCACCGGCACCGGCCTGGGCCGAGGCAGCCCCGACAAGGTGCCCGAAGCGCAGAACGACTTCATCTTCGCGGCGATCGGGGAAGAGATGGGCATGATCGGCGCAACCGCCGTGCTGATGGCCTACCTCCTCATCATTGGGGCCGGGCTGCGCGTGGCGCTGCGCACCGACCGAACGTTCGACAAGCTGCTCGCCACCGGCCTCACCACCATCGTCGGCGTGCAAGCGTTCATCATCATCGGCGGGGTCATCAAGGTCGTTCCGCTCACCGGTATCACGCTGCCGTTCGTGTCGTACGGCGGCTCGTCGCTGCTGTCCAACTACATCATCTTGGCGTTGCTGCTCCGGCTGAGCGATGCCGGGTCGCGCCGACTCGGCGAACTGCCCGACGACCCCACGCCACGCGAACGGTGGGCCGCCTGGAGGCTTCGCCGCAAGGTGAAAAGCACACCTGCACTCGCAGACGCGGTGCCCGCATGAACTGGCAAACCGTATGAATAGGCAGCACCCATGAACCGCCAGATCCGCCAGCTCGCCGGCGCGCTCATCGTCCTGTACGTCATCTTGTTCGCAGCGCTGAACTACTGGCAGGTCGACCGCACCGAAGAACTGGCTTCAGAACCGGGCAACACCCGCGCCCTCATCCGCCAGTTCGATACGCCGCGTGGCCCGATCATCAGCGCCGACGGCGTCGTGCTCGCGCAGTCGGTACAGTCGCCCGGCGACAGCGACGTGAAGTACGAGCGTCGCTACCCCACCGGCGACCTGTTTGCCAACGTCGTCGGTTACTACACGTTTGGCCTCGGCAGCACCCAGATCGAACGCACCCAAAGCGATGTGCTCACCGGCGAGACGTTCACGCAACAGGTGCGCGCGCTCGAAGACATTCTCAGCCCCACCGTCGACAACTCCGGCGAAGTTCGCCTCACCATGCGCGAAGACATGCAGACCCTCGCCAAGTTCATGCTCGGCGAACGCGAAGGTTCGATCGTCCTGCTCGACGTGGAAACCGGTGCGGTCATAGCGATGTGGAGTTGGCCGTCATACGACCCGAATCTGGTGAGCAACCCTGACTACGACACCGCCTACGACTACCTCACACAGTTGCAAGCCGACTCGCGCGACCCGCTGCTCGCAAACGCCTACCAGCAGCGCTACATGCCCGGCTCCACGTTCAAGGTGCTCACCACCGGCGCCGCACTCGACGCCGGCACCATCAACTTGCAGAGTTTCTGGCCGACAGAGTCAGAGTTTCTGCCGCCGCAAACCACAGACCCGATCCAGAACTACCGGGGTTCTGAATGCGGCGGCGACCTCACCGAGGTGTTCACCCGGTCGTGCAACACCCCGTTCGCTCGAACCGCACTCGACATGGGGCCAGCCCTGTTTCAAGATCGCATAGCCCGATGGGGAGTCGGCGAAACGATCCCCATCGACCTTCCGGGCGCCGCGTCGAGCACCATCGGCGACTTCACCAACATCGATCAGAGTCTGCCGTTGTTGGCCATTCGCGGGTTCGGGCAGAACGACGTGCAAATGGTTCCACTGCACATGGCCATGGTGGCCGCAGCGGTTGCGAACGACGGCGACATGATGAAGCCGTACGTGGTGGACGCCACGCTCGATCACTCCGGTCGAGTCATCGAACGCACCGAGCCCGAGGTGTGGAAGCGGCCCATCAGCACTGAAACCGCCACCATCCTGCAAGACCTGATGGTGGGGGTTGCCGAAGTCGGTACGGCGAGTTGCTGCATCGCCCTCGAGGGCGGCATCCCGGTCGCAGCCAAGACCGGTACGGCTCAGCTCAATGGGCCGGGTGAACCCGAAAGTTCCCATGCCTGGATCGTCGCCTACGCCCCCGCGGACGCCCCGAAGTACGCAGTCGCTGTCATCATCAAGGGCACGAACGCAGAGATCTCGGCATCCACCGGCGGTCGGTTGGCTGGGCCGATCGCGAAGGCCATGCTCGACGGGGTGTTCCAGCGCGACGCGGAAATCGCAGCGGCACTCGCGGCCGAAGCTGCGGCGCAGGCCACACCGACCGTACCGGCCACCGTGCCCCCCGGCGCTCCTGCGACCGCACCGGGTGCGCCATGACCATCACACTGACCATGACACCGAGCACGACACCGAGCACGACACCGGTGACGACGTACCACGGCGCCACCTCGGTATCCTCATGGCTCGTTCCTTGTGACCGTGCCGCCACCGCCATTGATGGCCAAAGCCACGGCCATCACGAACCGAGAAACGTATGAGCAGCAACCGCGACGCGACCGTCATCAACGACCGCTATGAGATCCACAAGCGGGTCGGGCGCGGCGGTATGGCCGACGTGTTTCTGGCCCGCGACCGACTTCTCGATCGACAAGTGGCGATCAAAGTGCTTTTCCCCGAGTTCGCGGTCGACCCGAACTTTGTCGAGCGTTTCCGCCGAGAAGCTCAGGCCGCCGCCAACCTCAGTCACCCCAACATCGTCAACGTGTACGACTGGGGCAAGTACGAAGGCACCTACTTCATCGCCATGGAGTACGTCCACGGGCGCACCCTCGCTGAAATCCTGAAAACGAACAACCGGCTCACACCGAAGCAGTGCGCCGAAATCGCATCGGAGGTGGCAGCGGCGCTCGGCTTCGCCCACGAGGCGGGTCTTGCGCACCGCGACATCAAGCCAGCCAACATCCTCATCGGTTCCAGCGGCCAAGTGAAAGTGGCCGACTTCGGTATCGCCCGCGCCATGAACTCGGCGACCGAGTCGAACCTCACCCAGGCCGGGTCGGTCATGGGCACGGCGAGCTACTTCTCGCCCGAACAGGCTCAAGGTGCGCAACCCGACCCGCGCAGCGACCTGTATTCGCTGGGCATCGTGATGTACGAGATGATCGCCGGCAAGCCGCCATTCACCGGCGAAAATGCCGTCTCCATCGCTTACAAGCAGGTGCACGATCAGCCCACACCGCTCAACCGAGTCGTCGAAGGTGTACCCCGCCCGTTCGAAGCCATCATCGCCAAGCTGCTGGCCAAAGATCCGAAACTGCGCTATCCCAGCGCACATGCCCTTCGAGACGATCTGCGGAGATTCCGCAACGGTGAACAGGTCCAAGCGTTGGTCGCGGCTGCTGCTCGGCCAGGCACTCCTGGTGGCGGCACGGCACGTCCCGCTGGGGCGACACAACCGAACCGGGCAATGGCCGGGGCCCCCACCATGGTGGTCGGCAGCACTCCCGCCGTCGTTGCGTACCAGGCCGGCCCAACAGCGGTTCACCCGCAGATCGCCGGCGCACCCACCACCGCTTTGCCGGCGCAACGCGGCCACGATCTCACCCAATATCCGCCTGGCGCTTCCGCCGATGCACGCTATTACCAAGACAACAACAGTCGCACCGGGTGGTACGCGCTCGCGGCATTCATCGCCCTCATCGCGCTCGCCGCTGGTGGTGTGCTGCTTTATCAGGGCCTCACCAAGGAGCAAGCAACCCAGTCGGAACTTCGGCTCGACAACTACGTCAACCAGCCACTCGAGACGGTCACCGACGCCTTGACGGCACTCGGGCTCGACTTCGAAGCGATCGCGGAAGCGAACCCGCTGTTCAACGAAGACTTCGTCCATAGAACCGACCCAGCCGCCGGGGCTGTCGTGTCCACTGGCACGGTCATCAAGCTCTACTACAACCCGACAAAGGCCCTCGTGGAGGTTCCGAAGGTCGACGGTCTCGAGTTCTCAGTCGCAAGAGCAACGCTGGGCGAGAACGGTTTTGCCACTGCCGAGCCGATCACCGAGAAGAGTGCCGATGTTCCTACGGGTACGGTCATCCGCACCGACCCACCTGCGGGCTCGCAGGTAGCTCAAGACACGGTGATCACGCTCTACGTGTCTGGCGGGCCCAACCAGGTTTCGATACCCGGCAGCATCATCGGAGATGACGTGGCGGTCGCTCGGGCAACGTTGGAGTCGGCCGAGTATGGGCTCGTTGTCGAGGTGCGGGAGGAGGAGAACGACACCGCGCCTGTCGGCACGGTGATTCGTAGTGACCCTGCACCCAACAACTTGGTCAACCGTGGCTCGACGATCGTCCTGTTCATCAGCTCCGGCCCCGGACAGGTGATCGTGCCCACGTTGGAAGGAATCACCGAAACGCAGGCCAGAAACCGATTGGACGCGGAGGGCCTCGTCATCAACGTCACGTACGTCGACGTCAACCCCGGCAGCCCCGACGACGGTCGAGTCATTGAACAGAGCCATGCCCCCGGGCAGTTGGTCGACAAGGGAACCGAGATCACGGTGGTGGTGGGAGTTGCGAGGGAAGCAGCAACGACAACCACCAGCACCAGTACCTCGACGACGACAACAACGGTGCCCGAAACCACAACAACAGCAACGGCAACAACACCCCCAACCCTCTCCACCCCTTAGCCTTTCGGCAACGAGCGCCGATCCGCAACGCAGCCAGGGCGTCAATCAGCCGTCATCCGCACCGTGACAAGAAAGTTTTGGAGGAGTTGGTGGCCGCTACTGGTCAGGATGCTTTCTGGGTGGAACTGCACCCCTTCCACATCTACCTCACGGTGACGAACACCCATGATCATTCCGTCGACGGTCGTGGCGGTGACTTCAAGTTCGGCTGGAAGCGAGCTCGGCTCGATGACCAGCGAGTGATACCGGGTGGCAGTCAAGGGCGACGGCAGCCCGGCGAATACACCCAAGCCGGAGTGTTCGATCGGCGACGTCTTGCCGTGCATCAACTCTGGCGCCCGCACGACATTCGCCCCGTACACGTGCCCGATCGCTTGGTGACCGAGGCAGACGCCCAACACCGGCACGCCGATCGCGGCGAAAGCGGTGATGGCGTCGCAGATGATGCCAGCGGCTTCCGGGCGTCCGGGGCCGGGCGACAGCAAGACGCCGTCGGGTGCGAGGGCGACGGCCTGCTCGACGGCGAGTTGATCGTTGCGGTACACCTCGGGCTCGGCACCGAGTTCACCGAGATACTGCACCAGGTTGTACACGAAGCTGTCGTACGAGTCGATCACGAGAATCCGCGGCACCGCACCAGCCTGGCGCGTGGATGATCAAAATGTGCAACGGGATTGGGCACGTCACGGGAACCGGGCCGCCAGGCGAGGCTCTCCCAAGTTGGATACGGGAGAAGTCAACGGAAGGAAAAGGAGCTCAGCGACGAATCCGCTGAATCTCAGCCAGCTAGGCTGCTTCGCCGTGGCTCCTCCAAAGCGTAAATCAGGCGGCGGGCGCACCACGCCCAAGGGCACCCGCCCCGGTGAACAGCGCATCGCCAACCCGGAAGAGAACATTGCGGGCGTGCATTCGTCGTCTCGGTACACCCCGCCGGTCACCTCGCAGATGAAGGCACCCATCCCCTGGGTGCCCTATCTGATGGTTGGGCTGTTCCTGGCTGGCATGGTCATCATCATGCTGAAGAACTTGGTGTGGAGCGACAACAACTGGCTGGTCTTGGCCGGTTTGGGCTGCATCATGGGTGGCCTTTACACGGCCACCAAGTGGCGATAATTCTCAAGATCAGTGATCCTTCGGTCGCTGACACGACCTGCTGTCCACAGCAAGCACTCCGTTCGATTCTGACAGTCCGCTGGTTATCCACAGGATCGTGGATAACTGAGCACAGTCGTCGATTGCTGAAGGGAAACCTCAATCGAAGAGGGGTGCCATGACGATCATCTCTTCCAAACAGTGTTTGGGGGGCGGTGGATCGTCGTCCGGGGCGAGCATCAACCTCAGCTCTACACCGCAGACATCACACCGATACCTCATGTTCACCTTGCGAAGGTCTCCGGGTTCCGGAGGCGGTGCGGGCGGCGCCGAGAGTGCGGTGAGCATGGCCATGCCGGTTTTCCACAGAATCACCATCAAGAGCAGGCCGAAGCCGATCCAGATGACCCTGCCCACAGAGATGGCGAATATCACGATCTCAAGCTACCGGTTATCCCCAGGGGCTGTGGGTAGCGGGACACCACTTTGCTGAGCGATAGCTCAACACCAGCAAATCAGCCACTTCCGTCGAGATCTGGACGGATCTACGCACACCGTTCAATGATGACGGCATTTGCCATGCCACCGCCTTCAGCCATGACCTGCAGTCCGTATCGGCCACCTGATCGCTCGAGTTCCGACACCAGTGTGGTGATGAGCCGAACGCCCGAACAGCCCAACGGATGTCCGAGCGCGATCGCTCCCCCATTGATATTGACCCGGCTCATGTCTGGGTGACATTCGCGCGCCCATGCCAACACGACCGCTGCGAACGCCTCGTTGCACTCGATGACGTCGATGTCGTCGATCGTGAGACCAGCTCGGGAAAGGACACGCTCGGTTGCAGGTATCGCACCCGCGAGCATCAACCGCGGATCGGAACCCACCACCGCGAAGTCGACAAATCTTGCCAGCGGCCGGAGCCCGCAACGCTGCGCAGCCATGTCTGACATGACCAACACTGCGGCCGCGCCATCGGAGATTTGCGACGAGTTTCCCGCGGTGACCGTGCCGCCCTCAGCCTCGAGTCGAAAGACCGGTCGCAGCTGAGCCAGTGCCTCGATGGACGTGTCTCTCACCCCCTCGTCGAGGGTGAGCTGTGCACCGCTCGCACCGGTGACGGCGATGATCTCTCGATCAAACCGACCTTCGGCGGCAGCCACACCGGCCCTTCGGTGAGACTGCACGGCGTAACGATCCATATCTTCGCGACTGATCTGCCATCGATCGGCAACCAGCTCAGCCGCCACACCTTGAGGCACGAGACCTCCGGCAGATGCGTACCGGGAGGTGATTCGTGGTCCGAAGGGATACCCAAATCGACCGTCGGCCATCGACGACCCCATCGGAACCCTGGTCATCGCCTCCACCCCACCAGCGACGACCACGTCGTAGGTGCCGGCCATCACGCCTTGTGCCGCAAAATGGACCGCCTGCTGCCCAGAGCCACACTGCCGATCGACCGTGGTACCTGGCACGGTGTCTGGCCAACCAGCTGCAAGGACAGCGTTGCGAGCGATGTTGACCGCCTGCTCGCCTACTTGCATGACGCAACCCATCACCACATCTTCGATGAGGGCGGGGTCGAGGTCGTTGCGCCTGGCCAGCGTCGCCAGTGTTTCGGCAGCGAGGTCAACCGGATGCCAATGCCGAAGGGCACCGTCGCGTCGTGCGATGGCTGTTCGCACAGCATCGACGATGACGGCGGCAGGCATGGTGGGAGTCTGCCCGCCCGACAGGTCGAGCACCGAACCGTGGCGCCTACGAGCCGAGCGCAGCTTTCGGGCAGCCGTAGACATCGGAGGCGTCGGCACGCGAGACTATTCCGCTTATGACTCGTTCCACATCAGCTGAGATCGACATACGTGTCGCCGGGCTCACCGTCCCCAAGCAGTTCCTGCAACTCGTTGCCAAGGAGGGTTCCCGTACTGCGTTGCGAACCGTGCAACCCGACGGATCGTGGCAGAGCTACACCTTCAATGAAGTGGCGCAGCGCACGGCTCAGGTGGCGGCCGGGTTTCTGGCGCAGGGCGTGACGCCGGGCGAACGGGTGCTGCTGATGATGCGCAACCGGCCAGATTTCCACTGGCTCGACCTCGGCGCGCAGTTCGTTCGAGCAACGCCAGTTTCGATTTACAACTCATCGTCGCCCGAGGAGATTCAGTATCTCGCCGAGCATGCCGAAGCAGAGATCGCCATCGTCGAAGACGAAGGTTTCCTGCAGCGACTGCTCAAGGTGCGCGACGAGCTGCCCATGCTGCAAGCGATCTACGTCATCGAGCCCCCAACAGGCGATCTCCCCGATGGCGTGCACCCCGTGAGCGAGCTGTTGAGCCACGGTGCAGCGAACCTCGATGCCCTGGCCGAGGCCACCGACCCCAACGATCTCGCCACGCTGATCTACACCTCGGGCACCACCGGGCCACCCAAGGGCGTCATGCTCAGCCAGTACAACGTGGTATTCACGTGTGAGTTATTGGCCGAGTGTTTC
This sequence comes from uncultured Actinomycetota bacterium, assembly GCA_963738275.1. Taxonomy (GTDB): domain Bacteria; phylum Actinomycetota; class Acidimicrobiia; order Acidimicrobiales; family Ilumatobacteraceae; genus Ilumatobacter. The sequence continues at coordinate 265,262 of CAVTVY010000005.1, read as the reverse complement.
GAGACCGACAAGGCCGATGTGGTCGGCTGGCGCGTGGTGTCGTATCTGCCAATGGCCCATATTGCTGAACGGACCACGACTCACTACGGAGCCATGACCTTGGGCTATGAAGTGTCGTGCTGCCCCGAACTCGCCCAGCTCAGCCCGTACCTCAAAGAGACACACCCACAGATCATGTTCGGGGTACCGCGGGTGTACGAGAAGATCTATGCCGGCGTGAACGCGGCGTTGTCGGCCGACCCCACCAAGGCCGCGCAGTTCAACGACGGCGTGGCTGCTGCCGTGGCCATCAAGCAGGCCGAGCGCGACGGCACCATCACCGACGAGCAGCGGGCAACGCTCGATTTTCTCGACTCGGTCGCCTTCGCCGGCATCCGTGCCATGCTGGGTCTCGACGAACTCCAGATGTGCATCACCGGCGCTGCGCCGATTCCGGTGCAGATTCTCGAATGGTTCGATGCCATCGGAGTGCCGCTCTCTGAGATATATGGCATGTCCGAGTCAACCGGCCCCATCACCTGGTCACCTCGGGCGAACCGGCCTGGCAGTGTCGGCCAGGCGATCCCGGGCATGGAAGTTGCGTTGGCGGAAGACGGCGAGGTCATCTGCCGCGGTGGCAACGTGTTCGTCGGCTACCTCAAGCAGCCCGACAAGACCGCAGAAACGGTCATCGACGGCTGGCTCCACACCGGCGACATCGGTGAGATCGACGCCGACGGATACCTGAAGATCGTCGATCGCAAGAAGGAACTCATCATCACCTCGGGCGGCAAGAACATCAGCCCGTCAAATCTCGAAGCGTCACTGAAGATGGTTCCGCTCGTCGGCCAGGCATGCGCCATTGGCGACCAGCGCAGGTTCATCTCAGCGCTGCTGGTGCTCGACCCGGAAGCGACGCCGTTGTGGGCAGCGCAGAACGGCAAGTCGGGCATGACACTCGACGAGCTCGCCGACGATGCCGACGTGGCCGCAGTCATCCAAGCCGGAGTCGACGAGATCAACCAACAGTTTGCCAACGTCGAGCAGATCAAGAAGTTCGTGGTGTTGGGCGAAGAGTGGCTGCCAGACACCGACGTGCTCACACCTACGTCGAAGCTGAAGCGTCGGGGCATCCACGCCCGCTACGCAGAAGAAATCGAGTCGATGTACGACTGATCGATCAGTCGGTCTATCGACCGCGTCGCGTTCCTGCTCGGCCGAGCGATCAAAAACGCGACATGGTCGAGGTGATGGCTGCTACTTCTTCGTCGGTCAATCTGCTGGCGAAGTGGGCTTGGACCGACCGTCGATAGGTCACGTTCATCTCCCGCCAGAGTTGGCGACCGCGCGGTGTCAACGCAACCGTGACGGCGCGCAGATCGGCTGGATCCGGGTGACGGTTGCGCACAATCCACCCCTCTTCTTCAAGACGGTCGAAACGACGGCTCAGGCTTGAAGGGGGCAAGCCCATCGCGTCGGCGACGTCGTTAGGTCGCGCCGCTCCCCCAAACTCACGAAGTTGGGCAAGCACCTCGAACCACGCCAACGGCACCGCCCATTCACTGCGGAGGTCGGCGTCGATTGCGCGGCGCGTGGTGTCGACGGTTGCCTGCAGATCGCGCCATGCCCGCATCCGAGCGGCATCGAGTCGAGGCATACCAATGTGCCGTCAGGCCGTTGCCTTCATCGCATTACCGAAGATGCCGAGTGCCTCGTCGACTTCGGAGGCAGTGACGGTCAGAGGGGGCATCCAGCGAATGGCGTTTCCACCCGTGCCAGCGGCCATGAGAATCATTCGGCCCTCGTCGCGACAGTGAGCGATGACAGCGGCAACGCGGGCCGCATCCGCGAACGCAGCTGCCACCATGAGACCAGGCCCACGCACCTGACGCAACACCGGATGGCTCTCTTGAAGTTGGCTCAGGCCGTCACGGAGCTGACTACCTCGCGCGTTGACATTCTCGAAGAACCCGGGCTCAGACATGATCTCAATCGTCGCCAGCGCCGCCGCGCAACCCATGGGATTGCCACCGTACGTTCCACCATGGCTGCCTTGGGGCCAGAGGTCGTCGAGTTCGCGGCGGGTGCCGAGCGCCGCAAACGGGAAGCCGGACGCGATCCCCTTTGCCATGCAAATGATGTCGGGCTGTACTTCGAAGCGATCGATGGCGAACCACGAACCGGTGCGACCGAACCCAGACTGCACCTCGTCGGCAACGAACAACATGCCATGAGCGCGACACCGCTCGACGACGCCCTCGACGAATCTGCGAGGCGCCGGGATGTAACCGCCCTCACCGAGCACCGGCTCCATGACGACGCACGCTGTTTCAGATGGTGCGGTCTGTGTCGCCAACAAACGATCGAATGCCTCGAGCGCGACGTCGATGGTCAACTCTTGATCAGCGGCCAAGGGGTCGGGGAACGGCGTGACGAAAACGCCTGCCGGCAGCGGTGCATAGCCGGCGCGGTACACGTACTTCGACGTGGTCATGGCCATCGCCATGTGCGTGCGCCCGTGAAACGACCCGTCGAACACGATGACATGCGGACGCTTGGTGGCCTGTTTCGCCAACTTCACGGCTGCCTCTGTGATTTCGGCGCCCGAGTTGGCGAAGAAGAACGTGTCGATTGTGGAAGGGCTGATGTCGTGCAACTTGGCGGCGAGTGGCTCGAGCAAGTCGTGAGTCATCACGTTGACCTGAGCGTGAATGAATCGTTCGGCCTGCGCAGCGATGGCGGCTACCACTTTCGGGTGGCTGTGGCCGGTTGAGTTGACGGCGATGCCCGCAGCAAAGTCGAGATACTCCCGGCCATCGGTGGTGGTGACCCTCGACCCCTGCCCGCTGGCGACTTGCAAGTCGGTGACTTTGAACCACACATTCGACAGGTGCGACATGTCCGTCGAGCCTACTCCTGCAGACGAAGAGGTCGCCGTGTCGCGATCTCAGGTGAATGGCGCTTGGGATCGCGACGCGGCTGAGGAGTTGGTCGGGTGTGTCGCGATTCTGGGCGAATGGCGCTTGGGATCGCGACGCGGCTGCGGAGTTGGTCAGGGTGTGTCGCGTTCTCTGGTGAATGGCGCCTGGGATCGCGACGCGGCTGCGGAGTTGGTGTCGGGTTCAGGCGGTGGGTGGTGCTGCCATGGCGATGGCGTCTTCGAGCGAGATGCCCTCGATCAGCTTCGCCCGATACGGCATGACGAGCTTGGGCATGCTGAGGCCGAGCACGCCGCGCAACTTGCCATTGCGACTGAACAACGCGGCATATTTCCGCTCTGCGATCGACCCCGCAATGAGGTGAACCTCGTCATCGGCGGAGGCGCGCCCGAGGAACTGGATGCGACGGTCGTATTGCTCGCTCCAGAAGAAGGGCACCGGCGCATAGTCAGTGGTGGATTCGCCGGTGGCTTCGGCGAACAGATTCTGCGCCGCGAGCGCGCCCTGCTCCGCGGCGTTGGTCCAGTGCTCGATGCGCATCTCCTCGTCGAACAACGAGTTGTACCAGCGCACCATGTCGCCGGCGGCGTAGACCAACGGCGCGCCCGCATTCAGGTCGGGCTTGCACACCACGCCGTCGCGCAGTTCGAGCCCGGAGCTTTCCAGCCAACCGGTCGCCGGCACCACGCCGATGCCGATCAGCACCACATCGGCGGGTTCGAACACACCGTTGATCACCAGACCGCCCTCAGCCAGGCCGTCGACCGTGACATCGGTGCGGATTTCTACGCCGTGGTCACCGTGGATCGCAGCGGCGGCCGCACCTTGTTCGGCGCCCAGCGCTCGGATGAGCGGAGCCGATGCGCCCTCCACCACGAGTACGTCGTTCCCCAACTGCTTCGCGGTTGCGGCGGCTTCCAAGCCGATGAACCCTGCACCGACGACGACCATGCGTTGGCCGCCGACACGCAGTCGGTCGCGCAGCGCGAGCGAGTCGTCCAACGTCCGCAGTTCGAACACGTGCCGATGATCAAGTTGGCCCGGTAGACGGCGCGGCTGTGACCCCGTCGCCAAGATCGCACCGTCGAACGCCACGATGGTGCCGTCGTCCAGCTTGACTTCCCGAGCTTCAAGATCGAGACCGGTCGCCGTGACGCCGAGCCGCCAATCGAGGTCGAGCTCGTCGATGCCTTCTGGTTTGCGCAGTTGGATTCGGTCGCCATCCCAGTCACCCGACAGCAGCTTCTTCGACAACGGCGGCCGATCGTACGGAAGGTGTGGCTCGGCACCGACCATGGTGATGGTGCCGGCAAACCCCGCTTGCCGCAAAGACTCGGCGGCGCGCAGCCCGCCTAACGATGCACCCACAATGACAACCCGTTCGAGCATCCCACTTTCGTAGCAGGTTGACACTGCGTGTACGCTCGCGTCTGGGCGAATCCCTTACGAGCCTTTGCCACGCCTTGGCGTTGGGCCCGACGGATGTCTACCGTCGCCGTGTCTACCGTCGCCCGCATGCCGATGCTTCCGTTCGACATCACCGATGTCACCCAGATGGTGCGCGACCAGTTTCCTGGCACTCTCAACAGTTGCGTCGAACTCGGCGCCGACTATGCCATCGCGTCGTGCGATGTTCGGCCGAACAACATTCGGCCCGGCGGCTTCATTTCAGGCCCCGCACAGTTCGAGCTGATCGATTGTGCATTGTGGTTTCTGTCGTTCGTCGCGCTGCAACGCATCGAGCCGATGGCCATGACGTCGGAACTGTCGATCCGCTACCTGCGGCCAGCGCAGGGCGAGGTGCTGTATTGCAAGGCAACGCTCGAAGCGGTCAGTCGTCGCAGCGTCGTGGGTACCGCGCACGTGTGGTGTGACGACCGCACGACCAAGATCACCTCGACCGGGCAAGGAACGTACGCAATACCTCTGCCGAGGTGATCGACGAGTTGCTCACGACTGCTGACGACTGGTCACGACTTGCACGGCTGTGCACGACTGTGCACGGCTGTGCACGGTCACACCGAGCGGAATGTGATGCTCAGCCTCGGGCCTACCGCGGAGGTGACCTTTGGCACTGTGTGTTCCCAATCGTGTTGGCAGGCGCCACCCATGACGAACAGGTCGCCGTTGCCCAGATTCCACGACAACGATTTGGAACCAGACTTGCCGCGTCCCGCAGCACGTTCGCGCCGACGGAGCCGCAATGGGCGAGGACACCCGACACTCACGATCGCGATCACCGGGTTCGTGACCACGTGACGGTGACGGTCTCCGTGCCAAGCCACTGAATCGTGCCGATCACGATAGAGATTGAACCCGATGGAGTCGAAGGTCTCGCAGTACTGCTGAGACAACGCCAGCCGCATCTCTCTCAAGACCGGTAAGTGCTCTTCGTTCCCACCTTCCAACCGCCACCACGCCGACAGTCGGGGTTCGTCGACGATCTGCTCGTACATCCGCACACCGGTGCGCTGTCGGAGCGGCAACGTCGACGTGAGTTCGTCGAACAGGTCGTCAGACCCTTCGCACCAGTTCGGTGCGTGGTCGACCCATGTCGTGGGGTCGAGTTGCTGACGCCGAACGCTCGCGAACGACCGGTCGAAGTCGATCGGCAGCATGCCCAACAACGAACTCTGATAGAACACACGTTCGACTCTACCGCATGAACCGATCTGACGGTCGGGGTCTGACCCCCAGCGTCAGGTTCACGGGTTGACCCCGAGCGTCAGCGTCGATCGGTCATGCTGGGGTGCGTGATCACTCGAATCGACGACGTCTCTGATCCGCGGCTCGTCGACTATCGGGAGTTGCGAGACCAGACCGCCCGACGACGCATCGAGGGTGACGAGTTCTTCATCGCCGAGGGGCCAGTGGCGATCGAGCGGCTCCTCGCGTCGGGCCACGAGATCCGTTCGGTGTTGTTGTCGGAACAGAAGCACGCGCGGATGGCCGAGTTGTTCGACGAACACCACGACATCAATGTGCTGGTGGTCGACCGAGCGATGTTGCATGACATCGTGGGCTTCGACCTGCACCGTGGCGCCATCGCAGCAGCCAACCGCAAACCCGCTGCCACCCTCACCGATATCACCGCTTCGGCGCGACGGATCGCTGTGCTGGAAGGTCTCAACGACCCAGAGAATCTGGGAGCCATCGCTCGGTCCGCCCGTGCGCTCGGCGTCGATGGGCTCGTTCTCGACCCCACCTGCATCGACCCGTACTCGCGCCGCACCGTGCGGGTGAGCATGGGCGAAGTGCTGTTCCTGCCGTGGTGCCGAGTGGGAATCGACACGTGGCCGAATGCAGCGCTCGCAGAACTCGTCAACGCTGGCTTCACCACGTGGGCGATGACACCGGCATCAGACAGCGTCGACATCTGGTCGATACCAGTGCCGGATCGAGTAGCCGTGGTGTTCGGTGCAGAAGGCCCGGGCCTCTCAGATGCCGCGATGCGCGCCTGCCGACAGCGCGTGCGAATTCCCATCCAACCAGACGTCGACTCGCTGAACGTCGGCGCCGCGGCAGCCGTGACCTTCGCCATCATTTCCCGCCCCGACCACACCGGTTGAGGTGCGCGAAGCTCGGTTCATGAGCAACCCGGCAATTTCTCGGTTCCCCGTTCCGCAGCTCGACGAACTTCCCGAAGACATTCGGGAAACCATCGAGGCCGTCGCCGAGAAGATCGGGTTCATCCCGAACGTGTTCATCGGCCTCGCTCACCGACCTGCCGAGTTCCGCGCCTTCGTCGCCTACCACGACGCATTGATGGACAAGTCCGTCGGGCTGTCGAAAGCCGAGCGGGAGATGATCGTGGTGGCGACGTCGGCCACCAATCAGTGCCTGTACTGCGTCATCTCCCACGGCGCGATCCTGCGGATTCGAACCAAGAACCCGCTCATCGCCGACCAGCTCGCCGTCAACCCGTACAAGGCCGATCTCACCGATCGTGAGCGCGCCATCGTGATGTTCGCGCTGCTGGTCGCGACCGACTCGGCATCGATCGCCGACGACGACCTCGACGACCTCCGGAAAGCCGGATTCTCCGACGAGGAGATCTGGGACATCGGTTCGATCGCATCGTTCTTCGCCATGTCGAACCGACTCGCCAACTTCTCGGGCATGCTCCCGAACGACGAGTTCTATGCCATGGCACGCTGACGAGACACCCGATCTCAACCTGCGTCGTGCGCTGGCTGTACGGGTGTGGTCGCTTCCGCGAGACGCCCTGCCGTTCGACCCACCAGGGCTACCACTTCGCTTGGTGCTTCGTCAATGTCGATCGGCAGGCTCGAAGCCAACATGGCGATCATCGCAGCAAGCCATTCGCACCGAGTCGGCCTGCAACACCATCCGGCTCGTGCCGTCGCCGAGGTGCTCGAGGGAGCCGTCGAAACCGCGCGCCGCCCGTTCGGCCTCGTCAGGCGCTGCAGTGACCTTGAGCACTGCTTGGAACGAGCGCTGAACGCCGCGGAACGCCTCCGCGACGAACGCAACTGCGTCGCCGCCCGGCACGGGCCGCTCGACGAAGCGGGCGCCCGCCAGTTGCGGCGTGCCCATTCGGTCGAGGCGAAACATGCGCCAATCGTCACGCCTGACATCCCACGCGACGAGGTACCAGCGGCGGCCGGATGACACGAGTTGGTGTGGTTGCACCAACCGGTTCGATTCCTCCCCGTCACGTCGCCGGTACTCGAATCGAACCTCCTCGCGATCGCGACAGGCCTGCGCCGATGGTCGCCAACGTCGACGCGGCCACCGGGTCGGTCGTGGGTGCCCAACGCAACACCGATACGTTCCCGTGCACGGCTTCAACCTGCCTCCGAACCCGATCGGGCAACATTCGTTCGAGCTTGGCCATTACCCGCACTGCTGTTTCTTCCACGCCGTCGATCGCCGACCCGGCCGCAGTTCGCAGCCCGATTGCCAGCGCAACGGCCTCATCGTCGTCGAACAACAACGGCGGCAGGTGCGCACCGACAGCAAGCTGGTATCCGCCGTCGACCCCGGGCGCCGCGTCAACCGGGTAGCCCAGGTGACGGAGCCGTTCGATATCGCGACGAACCGTGCGCTCGCTCACACCCAGCCGTGCGGCCAGCTCACCACCTGCCCAGTGGCGATGGGTCTGCAGCAGCGACAGCAGCGCCAGAGTGCGAGCAGTCGAATCAGCCACATGTACAGCATTGCCGATATTGCGGACGGAAACTGACCGCAATAGGTCGTAGCTTTCTGAACACCTCTCGCGTGTGACGGGGAACGAGACGATGAATGGAACGGTTACGGAACTCATGATCGAACGCAACTCACGACACGAACGCAGGCAACGGCGAATCGATGATCCGCGCACAAGGCCTTCACAAGCGCTACGGCGACGTCATCGCCCTGAACGGGCTCGATCTCGACGTGCCCCGAGGCACCGTGCTCGGGCTACTCGGCCCGAACGGCGCTGGCAAGACCACTTGCGTGCGAATTCTCGCCACGCTGCTGCGCCCCGACGGCGGCACCGCCCACGTGGCTGGCGTCGACGTCGTCGCCGACCCCCACGGTGTGCGTTCTCGCCTCGGGCTATCTGGCCAATACGCGGCAGTTGACGAGTATCTCACCGGCTTCGAGAACTTGGTCATGGTTGGGCGCCTTTACGGCTTCGACAAGAAACGGGCCCGTCGGCGCGCTGACGAGCTGCTCGAGCGGTTCGCGCTGTCTGAAGCAGCGCACCGACCTTCGAAGACCTATTCGGGTGGCATGCGCCGCCGGCTCGACCTGGCCGGCGCTCTCGTGGCACAGCCCGAGGTGCTCGTGCTCGATGAGCCCACCACAGGGCTCGACCCTCGCAGCCGACTGGAGATGTGGGACGTCATCCGCGAGCTGGTCGGCAGCGGTACCACCTTGCTGCTCACCACGCAGTACCTCGAAGAGGCCGATGTGTTGGCCGACAAGATCGTCGTCATCGATCACGGCATTGCCATCGCCGAGGGCACCTCCAACGAGTTGAAGAGCCAAATCGGAGGTGAGCGCGTGGAACTCGTGGTATCTCACGGCGCAGACATCGAGCGCACCAAGGCGGCAATGGCGGCCATCACCAACGGCGATGTTCAGATCGACGTCGTCACGCGAACGCTGACCGCACCCGCGATCGACGGTGCACAAACACTGATGGAAGTACTCAGAAGACTCGACACCGAATCGGTCGCCCTCGACGACGTGGGTCTGCGCCGACCAACGCTCGATGATGTATTTCTCGCCCTCACCGGGCAAGACACCCACGTCGAAGCCGAAGGCAAATCGGCAAAACGAAACGCCAAGAGCAAGGAGGTGGCGTCATGAACTCGATGAGCCGTGTCCTCGTCGATGGTTCGGTGATCGCCCACCGCAACCTCATCAAACTACGCAGGGTCCCCGAAATTCTTGTGTTCGTGCTCATTTCGCCGATCATGTTCGTGTTGCTCTTCGCTTACGTGTTCGGCGGAGCGATCGACCCGGGCGACGGTGTCGGTTATCGGGAGTTCTTGATCGGCGGCATCTTCGTCCAGACCGTCGTGTTCGGCGCCACCTTCACCGGTGCCGGCCTGGCCGAAGACATGCAGAAGGGCATCATCGACCGCTTCCGGTCGTTACCCATGTCTCGGTCTGCGGTGCTGGTCGGACGAACTGGTTCCGACATCGCCTACAACGTGATCTCGATCGTGATCATGTCGCTGACGGGCCTGCTCGTGGGTTGGCGAATTCGCGGATCGTTCATCGACGCGGTCGCCGGGTACCTGCTGCTGTTGTTCTTCGCCTACGCGTTCAGCTGGATCATGGCGTACATCGGTTTGCTGGTGCCCAGCGTGGAAGTGATCAACAACGCGTCGTTCGTCGTCATCATGCCGCTGACGTTCATCTCGAACGCTTTCGTGCCCATCGAGTCGTTTCCACCTGGCCTGCAAACCGTCGCCGAATGGAATCCGGTGTCGGCGGTCACCCAGGCAGTTCGCGAGCTCTTCGGCAATACCAGCCCGAACGCCCCGGTGCCAGACGCGTGGCCGCTGCAACACGCGGCCTTGTACACGTTGATCTGGATCTTCGTCATCTTGGCGATCTTCGTGCCGCTCTCCGTCAACAAGTTCCAGAGCACGTCGAAGTAGATCGGAACTTCGCCGATCGGCGCGGCCTCCTGCCATTGCGCGTTGACGATCTGCCCCTAGTGTCGGGTGCCGTGCTGGCCAGACTTGTTTGCCGTGGAATAGTCGGTCGGCATTGGCAGTTGCAGCGGGGTCACGCGTTTCCAGGAGCAATAGTGCACACGATGATTGACGACAACGCCGCCGTCGATACCGCCATCCCGGACACCATCACACCCACGGCGACCGTCCGCGCCTCACCGGATCGCACCAGCTGGTTCGCATGGGCTTCGCTCACATTGGCGGCTGTTGCTCTGGTGGTCGTCGGAGTCGTTGCATTCACCGGATCTTCGGACGGCACGGCTGCGTCTGCGAACGACGCGAACCCGGGGAACGAAGTCGACGAGGACGATGTTGACTTGGACGACGGTGCCGTTGGAGACCCGAACGCCGACGCCGACGACGTGTTGGCTGCGTCCGCCGTCGCAATGAGCGATGTCAGCAGCGTGGAGTTCGAACTGGAGCGGTCTGGCGCCCCGGTCTACATCGATCAGTTCGAGTCAATCGCGCTTACGTCGTTGTTGGGACAGTTCACTGTTCCCGGCGAGGCTGCCGCAGTGATCGACGTGCTCATCGACGGCAACCTCAACACTCGAATCGGTGCGGTGGCGTTGGGCGACGAAGTGTGGATCTCGAACCCGGTCACGGGCCAATTCGAAACACTCCCAGCCGGTTACGACATCGACCCTTCGAAGTTCTTCGACCCCACGGGCGGTTGGCAACCGCTGCTCGAGAATCTCAGCGAGGTTGAACTCGTCGGCATCGAGAACGATGGCGGCGACCGCTACCACCTCCGCGGGGTGGCCCCGGCCAATGAAGTCACCAACATCACCGCCGGCCTGGTGCGCGATCAGGAGGTGCCAGTCGACCTGTGGGTGCACCCGTCGACGTCGCTCGTCACACGCGCCGAGTTCACCACACTGATCGACGGCGCCGAGTCGAACTGGCGACTCGACCTTCGCAAGTTCGGTGAAGACTTCGTCATCGAACGACCGGCAGGCGTGGAGCCACCCGCCGAATGACCGACACGGCGATATCGAAACTGCGCCCCGGCCGTTCGCCGAAGGTGATTCTCGCTGTGGTCGGCTACAGCGTGTTCGTCGCTGCCGACGACCTCACCGTCGTCTCCACCATGCTGCGGCCGATCATCGGCGACCTCGGGCTGCGATTGCCCGACGGGCTCGACGACGCAGCGTGGGTGGTGAACGCCTACCTGATTGCGTTCGTCGCGGTGATGCCACTTGCCGGGCGACTGAGCGATGTGATCGGCCGCCGACTTACATTCGTCGCCGCCTACCTCATCTTTCTGCTCGGTTCAATCGTCATCCCCCTGTCCACCTCGTTCGACGAACCGTTCGGCGTGTTCCTGTTCGGACGGGTGCTCACTGCGATCGGTGGTGGTGCGATGGTGCCGGTCGCCCTGGCCGTGGTTGGAGACGTCTACCCCGTGCGCGATCGTGCCCGCGCCCTGGGCACCCTGGGAGCCATCGAGACGATGGGTTGGGTGTGGGGCCCGCTGTACGGCGCCATGCTCGTTCGCTTTCTCTCCTGGGAATGGCAGTTCTGGCTGAATGTTCCCCTCGCTGCCATCGGACTCACCGCATCGTGGTGGGCGCTTGAAGGGCACGACCGCCCAGCCGTTCGTCGATCGATCGATTGGCTTGGCGCCGTGCTGCTCACCACCACGCTGGTGTCGCTGAATGTGGCATTGCTCGGTTCTGCCGAGATCCAAAGCGTCAGCGGCCTGCAAGACCTCACTGGCGGTGGCACCGACACTCGCTGGCTGTATGGAGTGGCAGCGGTTGGTCTGGTCGCGTTTGTGTGGCATCAGCGTCGCGCCGACGACCCGTTGCTCAGCCCCGACCTTTTCCGTGGTCGAAACCTGCAAGTGGCGCTCGCAGTGAACTTCATCGTCGGCGCCGCGCTGGTGATCACCATGGTCGACGTGCCGCTGTTCGTGAATGCCATCGAGGTCGACCTCGAAGATTCCGCCGTCATCGCTGGGTGGATCATGTCGGCGCTCACCATTGCAATGGCGATTGCGTCGTACCTCGGGGGGCGCATCACCGAACGCACCTGGTACCGGCCACCGATACTCGTGGGCATCGCGCTGTCAACTGCGGCATTCGCGTGGATGGGCGCTACGTGGAACGCCGACACGTCGTACGCTGTTGTTCGCCATTCAGCTCGCCATGTTGGGTGCCGGTTTCGGACTCACCGTCGCACCAACCACCAGCGCCGTGGTGAACGCTGCCCCTCACGATCAACGAGGCGCAGCGGCTGGCATCGTGATGGTGATACGCCTGCTCGGCTTCAGTGTCGGGCTGTCGGCCCTCACCGCGTGGGGGCTGAGCCGCTTCAACGCGTTGCGTTCGACGATCGAACTGCCACCGATTGGCAGCCCCACCTTTCAAGACGAACTCCTCGCCGCTCAAGAGCGGCTCACCGCGCAAGCCATCGCAGAGACGTTCACGGCAGCAGCCGTGGTCGTCGCGATCGGTCTTGCCATCACCTTCGCCATGCGACGACCTACCGGAGACGACATGACTGACGATTTGAACCAGAACGAAACGAATGAAATGAACGAAACCGAAATGAACGAAACCGAAATGAACGAAGCTGAAAGGGTACGATGATCTCGATGGAACCGAGGTTGCCAGTGGCGACGCAATTCCTGTCGGTCTCGGTGTCTTGGTGGCAGGCGCACCGGTGGTGCATCACAGCTCGATCGACACGTTGCAACGGCGCGTCAACGTGATGATCGGCCTCCTCGGCCTGCTGCTCGTGGCCGCGTTCGCCACTATCGCACTGCTGTTCAGCCGTGTGGACGATGCGCGAGCCGACGCTTCAGCCGCACGCAGCGAGCTGGCGGCCACTCAAGCTGATCTGGAACGAGTGGAGGCGGGCGCAGCGCTCTACGCGTCGCAGATCACTGGCTTTCAGGAACAACTGGTAGCGCTCGAGCCTGAAATCTCGGCTGGGGTTGAAGAGGCGATCACCGGACTCCGCGAGTTTGGTGAGTCGACGATCTCATTCGACGTGGCGATCAACGAGACCATCCCAGTGCAAACCGAAGTGGTCATCAAGCGCACGGTGGAGGTGCCCATCAAGACGTCGATTCCGATCAACGAGACGTTCGACACCACCATCGAGATCGAGACGCCGCTCGGCTTCAGCGTGCCCCTCGACGTCACGGTGCCGGTCGACATCGAGGTGCCCGTCGACTTGGTGGTCGACATTCCCATCGACGAGACCGTTCCGATCGACGACGAGTTCACGGTCGATCTCGACGTGCCGATTGAGATCGACGTCGGCGAAACAGAGTTGGCCAACCTCACCGAGTCGCTGGCGGCCGGATTGGAATCGCTCCAAGACATGCTGAAGGGCCTCAGCGGCTGAACGAGAAACGAATCCTCGTCGTGTAATCGCCGACCACCCTTTGTCATGACATATCGACAAAGGGTGACGTGACTCTCTACGCTGACCGCGTGGCCGAACTCGACATCACCCTCAGCCGGGTCAGCCCCGTACCGCTCTATCACCAGCTCAGCGGCCAACTCGAAGACGCGATCCGCACCGGCGTGCTTCCCAAAGGTGCCTTTCTCGACAACGAGCTCGATCTCGCAGAGCATTGGCAGGTGTCGCGGCCCACGGTCCGCCGAGCGATTCAATCGCTCGTTGATCACGGATTGCTCGTGCGACGGCGCGGTGTGGGCACCCAAGTGGTCAGCGATCAGGTGCGACGCCCGTTCAAACTGTCGAGTTTGTACGACGACCTCACCGAGTCTGGGCGCAAGCCGATCACGCGCGTGCTCACGCTCGAGCGGAGGGCAGCCACCGATCGGGCAGCAGCTGCGCTCGGCGTGACTGCAGGGGCCGAGTTGGTGTTCATCGAGCGATGCCGTTCGGCTGGGCCGCAACGCATCGCGATCCTGCGGAACTGGATCATCGTTGACGCGGCTGGTCACATCACATCACAACAACTCGCCGACAACGGTTTGTACGCGCTCATCCGAGAACGCGGCATTCGCCCACACTCAGCTCTGCAGACCCTTGGCGCAACGGCCGCCAACGCCATCGACGCCGACATCCTTGGTGTGTCGGTGGGAGCGCCGCTCCTCACGATGCAGCGGGCCATGCAAGACGACACCGGCGCGCGCGATCGAGCTGGGCGACCACGTGTACGACGCAGCTCACTATTCAGTGGAACTCTCAGTCGTAGAACCCTGACGTCGCACGCTGGGCCATAAGCACGAACTCACGACTTCGCGAGCGTCTGCTCATTCAGCCGAGGAATCACGTGCTCGCCGTACGCCTGCAGCGTGGCGTCCTTGGCGTCATGCTGCAGGTAGATCGCAAACTGATCCACGCCGAGTGCGCGCAGTTCTTCCAACCGCCGCAGCTGCTCATCGGGCGGGCCCAGTAGGCAGAACCGATCGACGACCTCGTCGGGGACGAAGTCAGCGTGCGTGTTGCCGGCCTGACCGTGCTGGTTGTAGTCGTATCCCTTGCGGTTCTTGATGTACTCGGTGAGGGTGGCAGGAACGTTGCTGTCGTCGCCGTAACGCTCGACGAGATCTGCCACGTGGTTGCCGACCATGCCACCAAACCACCGGCATTGGTCGCGCATGTAAGCCATCGACTCGTCGTCGGCCGGGCCGACATACGCGGGGGCCGCGACGCAAATGGTGATGTCGTCGGGGTTACGACCGGCAGCCTCGGCGGCGGCGCGAACCGATGAGATGGTCCACTCGACAATCGCAGCGTCGGCCAATTGGAGGATGAACCCGTCGCAGGTTTCGCCGATGAGTTTCAACGCTTTGGGCCCGTACCCGGCACCCCACACTTCGAGCCGCGACTTGCTTGCCCATGGCAGTGTGATTGTTGAACCTTGGTACTCGACCGAGCGACCGTTGGCGAGCTCGCGAATCACATGGATCGCCTCGCCCATCGTGGCGAAGGTGGTGGGCTTGCCGTTCGTGACCCGCACGGCGCTGTCGCCACGGCCGATGCCACACACCGTGCGATTGCCGTACATCTCATTGAGAGTGGCGAAGGTGCTGGCCGTCACCGTCCAGTCACGCGTGGCCGGGTTGGTGACCATGGGCCCAACAATGACGTTGCGGGTTGCCGCGAGAATCTGGCTGTGGATGACATAGGGCTCTTGCCACAGGATGTGCGAGTCGAATGTCCACACGTGACTGAACCCAAAGGTTTCCGCTCGTTTCGCCAGGTCGACCACCCTGCTCGAAGGGGGCGTTGTTTGCAGCACCACACCGACGTCCATATTCCGACTGTACCCATCTGCTTGACAAGCCGTAAAGGACGGTCGTTCTCGTCACAATGCGTTCACACGTCCTCAAGGTGCAGAGATGCGCCTCATTCGTGGGCGCTGGTTAAGAGCGCAACCAAGTCGTGCCAGGCACCACGCGGTAGCGGCCGGACTCACCCGGCCGAAACGCTGGGTAGAGCCGGCTCGGATACGATCGGCAAGGCTGGTCGGCCATGCGAACCATGCCGAAGGATCCGACTGCGCACACCCTCGCCGCCAACGCGCCTCGCGATCTCGGCATGGACCCTGCCGATTTCGAACGGGCTACTCGCGGACTCATCGCTCAGCACCCAACCGGGGTTATTCGCAGCGATTGGGGAGTTGCGTGGGATGTGTCGCGTTACGACTTCATCGAACCAGGGTCGGAGAATCCGGGGTCGGTCAACCCGAGCTTGTGGCGACAGTCGCAGTTGAACAACATCCACGGCCTCTTCGAAGTCGCTCCCGGCGTGTGGCAGGCCCGTGGATACGACATCTCGAACGTCACCTTCATCGCCGGTGACTCAGGTTGGATCGTGATCGACCCGCTCACAGTGGAGGCCTGCGCCCGCGATTGTCTGGCACTTGCGAACGAACACCTCGGCGAGCGACCGGTGGTGGCGGTGATCTACACCCACTCGCATGCTGACCACTTCGGCGGTGTGCTGGGAGTCACGTCGCCGGAGGCCGTTGCTGCAGGTGATTGCCGAGTCATCGCACCGGAAGGTTTCCTGCACGAAGCGATCGCCGAGAACGTCATCGCCGGGTTCGCCATGCAGCGACGTGCGCATTACCAGTTCGGCGCCCTCCTTCCGCCTGGCCCGCGAACCCACGTGGACTGTGGGCTCGGCAAGGGCATTCCGCTCGCACAACAAGGACTCATCGCACCAACCGAGAGCATCACCTTCACCGGCGAGGAACTCAACGTCGACGGCGTGCAGTTTGTCTTCCAGCTCACGCCTGAATCAGAGGCACCGGCCGAAATGAACTTCTTCTTTCCCGATCGCATTGCGCCCGGTGAGGGTTGGCTGTGCATGGCTGAGAACTGCACCCACACCATGCACAACTTGGTGCCCATTCGGGGCGCGCAGGTGCGTGACGCACTCAACTGGTCGAAGTACATCGGTGAAGCGATCGACCTGTATGGCTCGGCGACCGAGGTGATGTTCACGTCGCACCACTGGCCACGGTGGGGCAACGCCGACGTCATCGGGTTCCTTCGTAAACAGCGCGACCTCTACCGATACATCCACGACCAGACCATGCGCCACGCCAACCACGGCGAGACCGCACTCGAAATCGCCGAGACGTTGTCGCTGCCACCAGAACTGCGACACGACTCACATGCCACCGGCTACTACGGCCACCTCTCTCACAATGTCAAAGCGGTGTACCAGCGTTACCTAAGCTGGTACGACGCCAACCCTGCGAACCTGTGGAAGCTTCCGCCCTCCGACGTGGGGGCGCGTTACGTGCAGTTGGCCGGCGGCCCCGATGGCGTGCTCCATGCGGCTCGAGCGGCATTCGATATAGGCGACTACCGGTGGGTTGCCGAGCTGGTGAATCACCTGGTGTTCGCAGACCCAACCAACACCGAGGCGCGGGAGTTACAGGCCGACGCGCTGGAGCAACTCGGTTATCAGGCCGAGTCGGCGACGTTTCGAAATGCGTTTCTCACGGGCGCACAAGAGTTGCGCAACGGCTCGATGCCGCGTGGCGACAGCATGAAGCGCGGCATGCTCACGGCGATGACCGTTGAACAGCTGCTCGACGCCACCGCCATCCGTCTGCAAGCGGAGGCGGTTGGCGACATCGAGGTGGTCGTGAACCTCACTTTGCCGGGTGCCGCCGAGGGCGACAACGTGTGGAACGTTTCGTTGTCGAACCGAGCGTTGAACAATAGACCCGGGCTGGCAGACCGTGCCGACGCCACGGTGGTGCTGCCAAGGTCGGTCTTGCTCGCCATCAGCGCCAATGAAACAACCATTGATGAAGCCATCGGGTCAGGCGAAGTGACGGTAGTCGGCAACCCAGACGCCCTCCGCTCGGTGTTCGGGCACCTGGACACCTTCCAATCAATGTTCAACATCATCGAACCCTGACACGGTTTGTGTCAGGCACAAACCGTGTCAGCGGCACCGCCACACCCCTTCGGCATAGTTCCCGGCATGGGACGCGCGCCTCGACGGGATCCGGAATCCGGCTGGCACCACGTGATGAATCGTGGTGCCGGTCGGCGTGACATCTATCGACATGGAGGTGACGCTCGACGCTTCCTCGACCTGGTCGGTCAGAGTCATTTCCTCTTCGGTGTCGAGATACACGCGTATCTGCCTCATGCCCAACCACTACCACCTTCTGCTTCACTGCCCGACTGGTGGCCTGTCCGACTTCATGCACAGACTCGGGTCCATCTATACCCGGGCACTCAACGACGACATGTGTTCTGACGGTGCAATCTTTCGAGGCCGATTCCGATCGATCTTGTGTGATCAGCCTGACTACATCGACAACGTCGGGCGATACATCCACCGAAACCCGATGGAGCTCCAACGTGGGCAACCACTCTCGGCCTGGAAGTGGTCGAGTTACCGCGCCTACATCGGACTAGATCAGCGTCCAAACTGGCTGACCACAACCGTGCTACTCGGTTGGCATGGTGGACGTAACGGCCTGCGGGAGTTCGTCGAAGGCGAAATTCAAGCCACGAGCGCCATCGTGGACGTTGACACTTGGCGATGGGCCATCAGCACCGCAATCGGGTGCAACTCAACAACTCCAGCGCAGCCTCACACTCGCCATTGCCGACCGTGGGGACGCCCGGACCAAGCAGGCTCTCTTGGCCACCATCGATTTTCCCAACAACAAAGCTCGCAACAGTGCTCTCAGCCGATCGAGAACAAGGATGTTGGCGTACCCCGAGTTGAGTCAGATCGCTGATAGAGCAACGCGATTGGCGGCAGAGGTTGCAAGACCCCCTGACACGGTTTGTGCCTGACACAAACCGTTAGCGGGTTTCGGGGAAGCCTAGGTCGATCTTGCTGCTTGCTGGGTCTGGCCAGCGGCTGGTGACGACTTTGCCACGGGTGTAGAAGTTGATGCCTTCTGGCCCGTAGATGTGGGTGTCGCCGAACAGGCTGGCTTTCCAGCCACCGAAGCTGTAGTAGCTCACCGGTACCGGCACCGGCACGTTGATGCCCACCATGCCGACCTCGATGTCGTACTGGAACTGACGAGCGGCGCCTCCGTCACGAGTGAAGATCGCGGTGCCGTTGGCGAACGGGCTGGCGTTGATGGTGTCGACGCCCTCCTGGTAACCCGAGACTCGTTTGACCGAGAGCACCGGCCCGAAGATCTCCTGGTCGTAGCACGCCATGCCGGGCTCCACATGGTCGATCAACGTTGGGTTGATGAAGAATCCTGCGGTGGGTTCGGTGGGGCGGCCGTCGATGACCACGGTCGCGCCTTCGGCGGCAGCGCCAGCGATGAAACCGGCAACACGGTCACGTGATTCGGCCGTGATGAGCGGACCCATCTCGCTGCTGGGTTCGTCGCCGGCGCCTACGACCAGGCCCGGGAATGCGCTCGCCGATCTTGGCAACCAACCCATCGGCGATGGATTCGGCAGCGAGCACGACCGAAATCGCCATGCAGCGCTCGCCAGCCGAACCGTACGCAGCGCTGATGGCGGCATCGGCGGCCATGTCGAGATCGGCGTCGGCCAGCACCAGCATGTGGTTCTTCGCTCCGCCGAGTGCCTGCACGCGCTTGCCGTTGCGGGTACCTGTCTCGTAGATGTACTTCGCGATCGGAGTGGAGCCGACGAACGACACTGCGGCGATGTCGGGATGGTCGAGTAACCGGTCGACAGCCACCTTGTCGCCCTGCACGATATTGAACACACCGCTCGGCAGACCTGCTTGAGCGAGGAGTTCGGCGATCATCATCGACACCGAAGGATCCTTCTCGCTGGGCTTGAGCACGAACGTATTGCCGCATGCGATGGCGTTGGCGAACATCCACATGGGAACCATCGCCGGAAAGTTGAACGGGGTGATACCTGCGACGACGCCAAGGGGCTGACGGATGGAGTACACGTCGACGCCAGTTGACGCCTGCTCGGAGAAGCCGCCCTTCAGCAAATGGGGAACGCCGCAGGCGAACTCGATGTTCTCGAGGCCCCGGGCCACTTCGCCCATGGAGTCGCTGAGCACCTTGCCGTGCTCGGCAGTGAGCACGCGTGCGATCTCCTTTCGGTTCGCATCGACGAGTTCGCGTGTGCGAAACAGGATCTCGGCACGCTTCGACAGACTCGTACCGCGCCACGCCTTTGCGGCGGCCGCAGCGACGGCCACGGCCTGGTCGACCTCTTCCACCGAGGCCAAATCGACGACGCCTGATTGCTCGCCGGTGGCCGGGTTGTAGACCGGAGCAGAGCGCCCCGACACCGACTCGACAACGCGCCCATCAATCCAATGGTGAATCTCGTTCATATGTCCTATCAAACCACGTGAGCAGGACGTTTGTCGACCTTTTCGACCAAAAACGCCGTCAGCTGGTGGTTCTGCCGCGGGCCAGCAGTTCGGATCTGGATTTCACGCCAAGCTTTCGGTAGCTCCGGGTGAGGTGCGACTCGACGGTGCGCACGCTCACGAAGAGTTCGGCTGCGATTGCCTGGTTCGACCTCCCCGCGAGGGCCAGATTGACGACCTGCTCCTCGGCGGCCGACAAAGTCGACGGATCGTCGCTGGGACGACCTCGCTGACCGAGCAACTCTCGCTCGCTCGCCACTCGAATCACCCACGGTGCCGCACCGAGAGCGACGAAAATTTCATCGGCCCGATCGAGGGTCTCCCGCGCCTGAGTACGCGCTCCGAGGCGACGTAACACTCCGCCCAACTGCAGCAGCCCACGGGCGTGCTCGAACGGTCGATGCAGTTCGTCGGCGTGGCTCAGCGCTTCATGCAACACGTCTCGGGCCTCGTCGTACAGCCCCCGCGCCGCCAACACCAATGCGTGTGCTCTGGCAGCTTCGAAAGCTGCGAACGTCGAGTCGCTGCGCCCTGCAATCTCCTCCACGTCGGCAGCGACCGCAGCGGCTTCATCGAGATGCCCCAGCAACAGGAGCGCCTCCACGAGATTGACGTGATAGTCGGCCGAGCGAACGTCGCGCAGGTGGAGGTCGTCTGCAGTTGCTTGTGCCGCTCGGAACAGGTCTACCGCGCCCTTCAGATCGCCGATGGCGAACAGCGCGAATCCGGCATCGCACAGAATCGGAAACCGCCCGATGGGAAACGACTCCTCCGCCTCAGCGACGACAACAGGCACCCACTGTGCGACGAGAGCGTGATCCCCGGTGGCGGCCATATGCCACAGCTGCTCGACCGATTGTTGACCGGGGAGTTCGCCGTTGTGCCCGGACACCAGCGATGCGTATTCGTCTGCGATCGCTTTCGATCGAGCCCAGTTGCCGCATCGACGCTCGATGCCCACCAAACGATTCAGCGCGTTGTGAACATCGGCTGCGCTGCCCGTGGCGAGACCGAACTCATAGGTCTCTGTGCAGAGCTCGCGGGCAACGTCGTGCATGTCGAGAAAGTCGGTGATCTCCTCGAGACATGCGCGAGCTGTGTAGCCAATCTCGGCGTACGTCAACTTCGTCCGGTCGACCAAGAACGGCGTCGGGTCAACTGGCCACCCGCGCAGGAGCTTGATTTGTTCGAGCCCGAGGCGGGCACCAACGATGAGCCGCTCGATCCCGGTGGACTCGGCGTGCTCCAGCGCTTGTGCGGCGACATCGTTCGCCGCATCGAGGTCGGTGAACATGTTGATTCGCACCGACTTCGCCAACAGTTCGGCCCGCTCAAACGGATCGGTCACGCCTGGAAGCAGCGCATCGATCGCATCGAGAGTCGGCTTGGCACCAAAGAGACGATTCACCGCAACCACGTAAGAGTTGCGGCCCGCAATCGCTACCGGCGAATCGCCTGCCACCGCGACGACGTCGACGAGTATCTCATGGGCACGCGACCAGTCACCCGCATCTGCCGCTGCCGTACCTGCACGGCAGGCACGGCGAACGCGGTCGGCGGGCTGGTTCCTGGGCGTGAGTTCCAACGACCGGGCGAGCATGTCGGCCGCCGGTGCACTGCTGCCGCGTTCGTACATGGCGACGCCGGTGTCTTCCAGCACCAACGCGATCGCAGCGTCTGGACCCAAGGCACCCTGACCGAGATGCCAGGCACGCTCGACCGGATGCTCGGCCACGTCGGCGATGCGACGATGCAGGCGCGCACGATGTACCCCGCCGACGCGATCGATGAACGCACGCCGGGTGAGTGCGTGATCGAACTCACAGCGATTGGTAGACACCTCCAGCAGTCCCAGCTGCTCGGCCGAACCGAGAGCCGCCTCGGCCTCCGAGTGATCGACGAGCTGCAACAGCATTCCGAGATCAGGTCGGGCCAT
Organism: uncultured Actinomycetota bacterium; assembly: GCA_963738275.1. Taxonomy (GTDB): domain Bacteria; phylum Actinomycetota; class Acidimicrobiia; order Acidimicrobiales; family Ilumatobacteraceae; genus Ilumatobacter. The sequence continues at coordinate 243,408 of CAVTVY010000005.1, read as the reverse complement.
CAGCGCCAAGAGGGCCAGTACCTCGAACTCGGCCTTGGAGAGTGTTCCAATGCGTTCGCCGAACAGGTCTTCGAGGCTCGTGACACCGCTACTTTTGGCGATCTCGCCCGGTCCTGGATAGGCACGTACGAGCTCCCGCGCATGGAGTGGATTGCCACCGCTGAGTTCCAGCAGCCGGGCGACCTCTACCCGATTCCATGGACGACCCGTCTCCGCTCGGGCCAGTAAGTCGAGGTCGTGCGCGTCCATTGGATCGAGTTCGACATGAAGAAGTTCCTCGGGCGCACACACACGACGCACATCGAGGAACGAACGCTCGCCCGAGCGTCTGGTGACTGCCCAGATACCGCCTGCCCGGATGGCGATGCTGAGCGCCGCTGCGCTGGCTGCGTCAATCCACTGCACGTCCTCCAGTACGACGACCATCTGTGCGCGTCGTTGCAACCGATCGAGCAAATCCGCGAGGGCGAACGCGGCCTGGCTGTCTGCGGGCGCTGCCGTCGGTGTGTCGACCGCAGTCGTGGCAAGAACCTGCGCACCTGCGACCGGGAGCCCGGTGGCCGCTAGGAGCGACGGGTCGATCTGCTCACCATGATGCGCGGCGAGATCAGCGACACCACCCGCGAGGAGTAGGCGCACAGCACCCCATGCCGTCTGCCGTTCGGCGCTGGTCGGCGACACGGTGACAACCGTTCGTTCAGGTTGAGCCTGCAGCGACAAGGCCCGGCGGAGCAACGTCGTCTTGCCGATACCAGCGGTGCCTCCCAGGGTGACGACACGAACCGGCGAGGTGGCGTCGAACGCATGCAGCAACGCCGACAGTTCGTCGGCGCGCCCGACGAACGCAGCATCCAACATGACCGAATGGTAGACGATGGAGCTCGGCGCGTGACCGAGCATTCACTCTTGGTGATGTCAAGATGTCGTGCGTTCGGTGTCCAACTTCCGACGTCAGCGGTGAGCGGACGAGTTGCCGTTACGCCCCAGCATTGTCGGCTTGATCATCGAGCGTTTGGCGGCCCACACGAACGTGGCTGTCGACGCAACCAACGCGGCCACGCCGGCGGCCGCTTCGAAGGTGCCGACATCGTCGAACACGCAGAGGGCAAGCACCACTGCAGAGATCGCCAAGACGACGGCGCCGACGGAAGTCACTACCCGTTCGAACCGCGCGAACTCCGAGTCAGCGGCAACAGACCGCGCTGTCGCTCCCTCAGCTCGCAGCATGCCATCAACCCAGCGGACCGGTGAGGACACCGCCAACGTCGCGACTGGCGCCCACGCCGCGAAGATCACCGCGAGCCACAACTGGCCACCCAAGCCGACCCGCTCGTCTCGTTCGACAACCGCTGCAGCAGCGAAGACGGTGAGCGCTGTCACCAGAAACACCAACAGTGACTTCACGTACCGAATCACGATCACTTGCATGCGCACCAGGTGGCGGGTCATGCCGTACTCGACCTTGGCAACCTCGTCGGCGAGCGATCGCGAGTGCGACGCAACCAACTCGAAGAGTCCTTCAGCCCGCTTCTGATCGTCGAGCTGATCAGAAGAGCCACCCAGCCCGTAGGCGGCCAGCCGTCGGTCGATTCGCTTCCGTCCGGACGTATTGGGCGGCACCAACAGCTCAACTGCCGATCGATCGGTTCGAGCGAGACGAAGTTCGGCGGCCGCGTCGTCCGAGAGCTCGTCGCGTGAGATCCGGAGTCCGGTGAGGGTGAACCTCGGCACGAACACCATCCCGTGTTCGCTCTCGACGTGATGGGCATGGAAGTAGAAACGCGTCAAGTCTCCGAGCAGCACGAACAACACCACCAACGGCAGCGCAAGCACGATGCCGGCGACGAGAGCGAGGAGAACGTGCGGCAGGGATGGATCGACGGTCAACAGCGTGCCCATCACACCCGCAATCTGGTCTCTCATCATCGCTGGCAGAAGCACCATCAGCCCAGCGCCCGACAGCAGGGCCGTAGCCACGCGGTGCAACGTGCTCAGGCGAACTTCGCACCGCTGGAGGAACGCCCGCGCAGCTGCGCGATCCTCGAGGGTCCACGACGTCGACATCGCCCGCAGTCTTCCACCACGGATCTACCGAGCGGCGGACCAGTTCGACCTCAGTCGCGGGGTTGAAATCTCCCCTGAACGACCACCGTCACGCCGATGTCTTCGCGCACCCACGTCGCTTCGGTCAATTGGTCGAGGCCGAGCCACGCGACGATTGCGTCTTGGTGCGCTGGGAAGGTTCGGGCGCAGCCTTTGCTGCGCGGCTCGGGCGGGATGTACCCAGCACCGTGCACCGCCTGACCTTCGTTGAAGTAGATCGGCTTGTACATATTGCCGCTCAGTGGGTTATCGATCTCGACGGGAAAGCTCACGCTGTCGTGCCAGCCAGCGTTGTCGAACGCAGGGTCGTAACGAAATGCCTTCGCCCGAACGTCCGCGGTCTCGTATCCCTCTTCGCCGGTAGAGGTGGGATAGATGTCGATGATGCGATCGTCGCCCTCACCGGTGACGATGACCTGGCAGGTCTTGTCGATCAGGATCCACTTGTCTTCCGACGTGGGTGCACCGGCCGGAATCGAGAGTTCAGTCGCCGCGAAGATGGTCGCTTCCTCCTCGCTGCCAACTGGGAGAAAGCCGTTGTGTACTCGCATGCCAAGGCCCATTCGCGCTGCGCACAGCATCTGCCGGGTGAGCGGCCCTGCGTCGCCATCGACGCCCAGCCGTTCGAGCGAGTAGCCCTCGAACAGGTCGTTGAGTTCGCCTTGCTGGGTGATGACCGCGTCGCCGCTTGGCTCGAGTCGGGACGTACCGGTGACGTCATCGATGTCGTTGTTGAAACAGATGTCGAGTTCGGTACCTGCGTAGATGAAGTCGTCGGCGTCGAGCCCGTTCTCCTCCTCGATCGCCGTGACGGTGGCGCCCTCGACGCGCGCAGCGATCACAGCCAGCGTCTCACCCGGCTGCACGACCACAACACAGACCGGCGCTGGCGCCTCCGTGGTTGACGGCGCCGCGCTGGTGGGGGCGACGGTCAGAGCGACACTGGTCGCAGTCGCAGAGGGTGCGGTTGCAGCAAAGGATGGATTCGTAGCCAGTGCCTGACCATCGCCCGAGCAGCCTGAAACACACAGCACAAGGAACGCCGCACCGATCGCCGTCGCACGCACGCTGAGCGGCACAGTCGCGCGGAATCGTCGTGCCATCGTCGCTAGAGGCTAGCGATTGCCACCCCATCCTTTGCTGACTTCGAGCACCCGCGACGAGTCGTCAGTGGAGGTACCGGCTGAGCCCGCGCTTCACGTACTGGCCGTGACCGACCGTTCCCACGAACTGATCGTTTTGCACCACGACCTTGCCACGGCTGATCACCGTGTCGACCTTGCCGTCGATCTCGAATCCTTCCCAAGCCGAGTGATCCATGTTCATGTGGTGCTTGTCGTTGATGCCGAGTTTGGTGTGCCCGGTCGGGTCCCACACCAAGATGTCTGCATCGAAGCCAGGCGTGATCTGACCCTTCTTGTCGAGACCGAACATACGAGCGGGTGTGGTACAACACGTTTCTACCCAACGCTCGAGCGTGATCTCGCCGGTGACGACGCCCTGATACAACAACTCCATGCGATGTTCGACCGAGCCGATGCCGTTGGGAATCGCCGAGAAGTTGCCCAGCCCGAGTTCCTTCTGATCCTTGTAACAGAACGGGCAGTGGTCGGTTGACACCACCGCCAACTCGTTCATGCGCAAGCCCTTCCACAGATCGCTTTGGTGATGGGCGTGCTTGGTGCGTAGCGGCGTAGAGCACACCCACTTGGCACCTTCGAAACCGGGCTGCATCAACTGGTCTTCGAGCGTGAGGTACAGGTACTGCGGGCACGTTTCGCCGAACACATTCAGCCCAGCATGCTGCGCAGCCGCGACCTCGACGAGGGCTTCCGATGCACTCATGTGGACGATGTACAACGGCACGTTGCCAGCCACCTTCGACAGTTCGATCGCCCGATGCGTCGCCTCGCCTTCGAGCTCAGCGGGCCGGGTGAGCGAGTGGTAGAACGGATCGGTCTCGCCGCGGGCCAGCGCTTGGGCCACCAATACGTCGATGGCGATGCCGTTCTCGGCGTGCATCATGATCATGGCGCCCGACTCGCCGGCGTTCTGCATGGCCCGAAGGATCTGTCCATCGTCGCTGTAGAACACTCCTGGGTAGGCCATGAAGAGCTTGAAGCTGGTGATGCCTTCGTGGTCGACGAGGTACGTCATGTCTTTCAGCGACTGGTCGTCGACGCCGCCCACGATCTGGTGGAACGCGTAGTCGATCGCACAGTTGCCCGCGGCCTTTGCGTGCCACGTGGCGAGGCCCTCTTGCACGCTGTTGCCAGCCGTTTGCACGGCGAAGTCGACGATCGTGGTGATGCCGCCCCAGGCCGCCGCCTTGGTTCCCGTCTCGAACGTGTCGGAGGCAGCGGTGCCGCCGAACGGCAACTCCATGTGGGTGTGCGCATCGATGCCGCCCGGTATGACGTACTTGCCCGAGGCGTCGATCACAGCGTCGGCGTCGATGCCGAGCGCAGCCGCTTGACCGGGGGCAAGAATGCCGACGATCGTCTCGCCGTCGATCAACACGTCGCCCTGCGACCGCCCGGTCGCCGAGACGATCGTTCCGTTCTGAATCAACATGATGCTCATGGCCGCACGTTAGTCGCGAGCAGCACCACCGTCGCTGGGGGTCAGGCACCCAGCGATGCGCACGACATCCTGAGCGCCGACGCTGCTGGCGCGTCGCTGGGTGCCTGACCCCCGGAAGCGAGTTATCTGGCGGTGATCTCGTGGTAGGCGTCGGGGCGACGGTCGCGGTAGAACTGCCAGCCGGCCCGCGTGTCTGCGATGACGGACAGATCGAGGTCGCGCACGATCAGTTCTGGCTTGTACGGGTCGCCGGTGTCCCCGACGAACTGGCCACGTGGGTCGACGAAGTAGCTCTGACCGTAGAAGTCGTCGTCTCCGAGAGGCTCGATGCCAACCCGATTGATGGCGCCGACGTAGTACATATTTGCGACCGCAGCTGCGGGCTGCTCGAGCTTCCACAGATACTGCGAAAAGCCCCGCGAGGTCGCCGAAGGGTTGAACACGATCTCAGCACCGTTCAGACCCAGGCATCGCCAGCCTTCTGGAAAGTGGCGGTCGTAGCAGATGTAGACGCCGACCTTGCCGACCGCGGTTTCGAACACCGGGTAGCCGTCGGTTCCTGGCGTGAAGTAGAACTTCTCCCAGAAACCCTTCACCTGCGGAATGTGCTGCTTGCGGTACTTGCCGAGATATGTCCCGTCGGCGTCGATGACCGCGGCGGTGTTGTAGAACAACCCGGTCTGTTGCACTTCGTACATGGGCAGCACCATGACCATGCCGAGTTCCTTCGCAACCGATTGGAACCGCTGGGTGGTGGAACCATCGGGAATCGCCTCGGTGTACGAGTAGTACTCGGCGTCTTGCACCTGGCAGAAGTACGGGCCATAGAACAGCTCTTGAAAGCACATCACCTGGGCGCCCTTGAGCGGCAGCGTCGCGTGCGGCCTGCTCATGTTTGTCGATCATCGACTCTTTGTCGCCAGCCCAGTCGGTTTGAAAGATCGCTGCCTTCACGATGTTCGCCATGCTTCGGACAGTACCCAGTGGACCCGACTCCGTAAAGGGCGCAACCTTCCTGCAGAGAGGGGACTTAAGAGTGTCGCGATCTTGCGCAGCGGAGCGAGCAACATCGCGACGCGGTTTGCGGTCAACGTCCGAAGGGCTGCGTGAGCTATGTTCCGGGCGTGCGGTCGAGGGTGATCACCAATGAAGACTGGGCCGGATGGTCCGACGGGTCGCATGACTCTGCGTACGAGATCCTCGGCGCCCATGCGGTCGGCGACGGCACCTGGGAGTTCCGGGTGTGGGCGCCGAACGCGAGCTGCCGTATCAGTGGTGGGCGACTTCAACGGGTGGGACGGCTCCGCCACCACGATGATGCCGAGCGATGCCGGCGTGTGGGCCGCGTCGTTTCCAGCCCAGTCGGGAATGCCGTACAAGTACCGCATCACCAGCGCAGCGGGAACGCACGACAAGGCCGACCCGTTCGCGTTCCACAGCGAAGAGCCACCCAACACTGGGTCGGTGCTGTGGGACGTGAACCACACGTGGTACGACGGCGAATGGATGCAGCGGCGCGGCGAACGGCAAGCGCTCGATCAGCCCATGTCGGTGTACGAGGTACACCTGGGCAGTTGGGACCGTTCCGAAGCCATCACGTATCGGTCGATCGCACCCCGGTTGGCCGAGCATGTGCACCGCTGCGGCTTCACGCACGTCGAGTTGCTGCCGGTGATGGAGCACCCGTACTTCGGTTCGTGGGGGTACCAGACCACCAGCTACTTCGCGCCGACGTGCCGATACGGGTCGCCCGACGACTTTCGGTTTCTCGTCGACTACCTGCATCAGCAAGGCATCGGCGTCATCCTCGACTGGGTACCCAGCCATTTCCCCGAAGACGCGTTCGCCCTCGCACAGTTCGACGGCACGCACCTGTTCGAACACGCCGACAAGCGGCTCGGCTTCCACCCCGACTGGAAGAGCCTGATCTTCAACTACGGGCGCAGCGAGGTTCGATCGTTTCTTGCTCAGCTCGGCCAAGTTCTGGGTCGACCAGTTCCACGCCGACGGCATCCGCGTCGACGCCGTCGCGTCGATGCTGTACCTCGACTACAGCCGCAAGGCCGGCGAATGGCTACCCAACCGTTACGGCGGGCGAGAGAACTTGGAAGCGGTGCAGTTCCTGCAGCAACTCAACCGGTCGCTGTACCACCACCATCCAGACATCCAACTCATCGCCGAAGAATCGACCGCTTGGCCCGGTGTCACCAAGCCCGTGCATCACGGTGGGCTCGGGTTCGGCATGAAGTGGGACATGGGCTGGATGCACGACACGCTCGAGTACTTCCAGCACGAACCGATCCATCGGGCGCACCATCACCGTGAAATCACGTTCCGTTCGAACTGGGCGTTCACCGAGAACTACACGCTCCCGCTCAGTCACGACGAGGTGGTGCACGGCAAGGGGTCGCTCGTGGGAAAGATGCCCGGCGACGACTGGCAACGTCACGCCAACCTGCGCTTGTTGCTCGGATGGCAGTGGGCGCAGCCGGGTAAGAAGCTGCTGTTCATGGGTTGCGAAGTCGCCCAGACCACCGAGTGGCAACACGAAAGTGACGTGCCACGCCACCCCGACGATCCGCGCCGTTCGCCGCATGCCGACGAAACCGTGCGCTGGGTCGCCGCGCTCAATGAGATGTATCGGGCGAACCCGGCGATGCACACCGGCGACTGCGACCACCGTGGATTCGAATGGCTGGTTGGGAACGACTACCAGGCAAGCGTGTGCGTCTTCCTACGGCACGACCCGGCCCAAAACGATTCAACACGGCAAGCACCGCCGGTACTGGTGGTTGCGAACTTCACCCCGGTCGTCCGTGACGGCTACTCCATCGGCGTGCCCGTTGGCGGCGAGTGGACACGACTGTGCAGCAGCGACGACATGGCGTTCGGTGGCAGCGGCGTGGTCGACGATGAACTCATGGCATGGGATGACCCGCTGCATGGTCAGCCGTCGCGCATCACCTTACGATTGGCCCCACTGGCCATCACGTTCCTCACTCCCAAAACCACCATCTCATCAACGGTGCCCGAACCAACCCAAGTACCACTCATACTTCACATAAAGGAACCAGCGCACGATGATCTCGCATCACTCTGAAGCCAACGTTCTCTCGATGGTGCTTGCCGGCGGCGAGGGCAAACGGCTTGCCCCCCTCACCCGTGATCGCGCCAAACCGGCAGTGCCGTTCGGCGGGCACTACCGCCTGATCGATTTCGTGCTGTCGAACCTGGTGAACGGTGGGTACCGACGCATCGTCGTGCTCACCCAGTACAAGAGTCACAGCCTCGACGTCCACCTGTCGCGCACCTGGGCGTTGGCCCCACTGCTCGGCAACTACGTCGTCGGCATTCCCGCTCAGATGCGCCGTGGACCGCACTGGTATTCAGGTTCGGCCGACGCCATCTTCCAGAATCTCAACCTCATCGACGATGACAAGCCCAGCCACGTGCTGGTGTTCGGCGCCGACCACATCTACCGCATGGACCCGCGGCCGATGGTGAACCAGCACATCGAATCGGGTGCCGGGGCTCACGGTCGCGGCGCTGCGTGTTCCTCGTTCCGAAGCACACCAGTTCGGCGTCATCGACATCGGCACCGACGTCAACGGCGGCACCAAGATCAAGGGGTTCCTCGAGAAGCCCAGCGACCCGCCAGGTCTGCCCGACAATCCCGACGAGACGCTTGGTCTCGATGGGGAACTACCTGTTCGACACCGACCTGCTGCGTCAACTCGTCACCGAGGACGCCGATGATGTCAACAGCAGCGCACGACATGGGCGGCGACATCGTGCCCGCCATGGTCGCCGCCGGGCAAGCGCACGTGTACGACTTCTCCACCAACATCGTGCCCGGTGAGACCGAACGCGACCACGCGTACTGGCGTGACGTGGGAACGCTCGATGCGTACTTCGACGCCCACATGGATCTGGTGGCGCCGATCCCCGCAGTTCAACCTGTACAACTTCGATTGGCCCATCCATTCCGGAGGCAAATCGTTTCCGCCTGCCAAGGTTGCCGCGGATCACGGGCGCCCAGCATCGGTGGCGAACGCCATGGTGTGCAGCGGAGCCATCGTTTCGGGGGCGGCGGTGTTCCAAGCGATGTTGTCTCCGGGTGTGCGTGTCGATTCCGGCGCGACGATCGAACGGGCGGTACTGCTCGACGGCGTCACGGTCGGTTCTGGCGCCACCCTCCGCAACGTCATCATCGACAAGAACGTGGTGGTGCCAGCGGGTTATCAGATCGGCATCAACCACGACCACGACCGTGCCCGATTCGCCGACCGACCTGGCTGCGACATCAGCGACAGCGGGTTAGTAGTGATCGGCAAAGGCGAAAAGCTCACCTGACTCATTAGCTTCGTGTCGCGTTCCTGGGCGAATGGCGCACGAAATCGCGACGCGGTCGACGCGTCGAAGCCTTCAGCGGCGGGAGCTTCGAGCGGCCGCGGCCGGCGATGGCTTGCAGGATGAGCAGCAGCAACACCGCTCCGATCACGGCCACGATGATGCTGCGAAAGGAGAACTCGTCGACGCCGCTCTCGTCGATGAGCGACATCAACCCGCCGCCGATCAGCGCCCCGATCACGCCGACGATCATCGTGTAGATGCAGCCACTGCGGTCGTCTTTGACGATCCAGCGGGCCAGGCCACCAGCGAGCAACCCAACAACGATCCAACCGATGATTCCCATGCCGTCAACCTATGCCAGCCTGACACGGTTTGTGCCTGACACAAAGCGTGTCAGTGGGCGAGTTGGCGGTAGAGGTCTTGGTGTTGGGTGGCGGGGACCTTCCAACTCCAGTCGGGGGTCATGCCATTCGTGCGCGCGGTTGCCCTGCGGGAACGATCGCGCCACAGCGCCGCCCCCCGATGCAAGGCGTCGGCGAGGGCGGCCCCACTGACCGACGACATCACGATGCCGGTGCCCGTGGTGGGATGATCGTCGGCGTCGATGACCGTGTCGTGCAAACCACCGACATCGGTGACGATGGGCAGTGTGCCGTACGCCATGGCCTGCATCTGAGCGAGACCGCATGGCTCGAACCTGCTGGGCATGACGAACAGGTCGGAACCGGCAAAGATCTGATGCGCAAGCTCGCCGTCGTAACCGTCGACGAAGGCCACTCGGTCTGGCCAGGAGGCCGCGGCGCCACGAAGCGCATCGGCCAGCCATCGATCACCCGACCCGAGCACCACCACCCGCGCGCCGAGCCGTTCGATGAAGGGCATGCACTCGACGAACAGATCGATGCCCTTCTGGTGGACCAGTCGCGACACCACGCCAATCACCGGTTCGCGATCGACGTCTGCCAACCCAAATCGGTCGAGCAACGCCTTGCGGCACAACTTCTTGCCGCGTGCTGCGGTGGCGACGGTGTAACGCGAAGCGATGTGGGGGTCTGTCGCCGGGTTCCACTGCGCCACGTCGATGCCATTGAGGATGCCAACCAGCGCCTCGCCGCGCGCCGCGAGCTCGTGCTCGTGACCCTGGCCCTCCGACGGCGTGACGATTTCGCGGGCGTACGTGGGGCTCACGGCGACGATGGAGTCGGCAAGTCGGATGCCGCCCACGAGCGGATTGCACACGTCGTACCACGCGTAGGACTCTCCGTGTTTGGGAAGTCTGCTGAGCCACCCGGCGTCACAGATTCCTTGATAGCCGAGCGTATGAATGGTCAGCATGGACGGCAGCGGCGTGGCCAGAAATGCCAGGGTCGGAGCCGTGTGCCAGTCGTTGAGGTGAACCACGTCCGGCTTGGTTGCGTCGGCGATGGCGGCGACCGCCGCCGAGAACGCGAAGAACCGCAGGTCGTTGTCGGGCCAACCGTTGCCGTTGGCGTCGACGTACGGGTGTGATCGCTGAATACCAGGAACCGCTACCAACGTGATGGGCCCGACGACCGGATGCACGCCGCGCCTCGCTATCGCGGGCGACGCCCAACGCCGGAACTGCGAGGGTCGTGGTGGTCTCGTCGGTGAGCTCGACTCGGTCGTAATCGGGTAGCACCAGTTCCAACTGCGCCCCGTCGGCGCGCAATTGCGACACCAAGCCGGCAGCCGCCTCGGCCAGCCCGCCAACCCGCGCCAACGGAGCCAGTTCAGCCGTAGCAAACAACACCCTCAGGCGTCGCTGGGGGTCAGACCCCAGCGATTCTTCGAGGATCGTCGTTGGTGTTGCAGATTCGCTCGCTGCATCGCTGGGTCTGACCCCCAGCGACGGGTTGTGGTGGGTCATAGGACACCTCTCAGACTGGGGTGGCGGTGACCGCTGAGCGGGCGACGCAACACCACCACCGATCGGTCGGCCACCGTCACGACCGGCTCGACCGCCCCACTGGCACGTCCGTCTTGCTGTGCCGTGTCGAACTCGTACTGCCAGCCCGAGCCGACCGAACTGGGCAAGGTGAACTCGATCGGATCTTCGCCTGCGTTGAAGAACACCATGAAATCATCGTCCAACACTGGCGCTCCGCGAGGGTCCGGCGAGGGAATTGCCGAACCGTTCAACCACACGCCGAGCGACTTGGCAAACCCGACTTCCCAATCGTCGGAGGTCATCTCCGCTCCCGACGGTGTGAACCAGCCGATGTCTTCGGTGTGAGATCCTCCGAGCACCTCGCTGCCCTGGAACCAGCGGCGGCGCCGAAATACCGGATGCTCGGCGCGAAACTTGATGAGCTGACTGGTGAACTCGATGAGGTCGGTGTCCGCATGTTCCCAGTCAACCCACGACACCTCGTTGTCTTGGCAGTAGGCGTTGTTGTTGCCACCTTGGGTGCGACCGAGTTCGTCACCCATCACCAGCATCGGCACCCCCTGAGACAACATCAACGTGGTGAGGAAGCTGCGAACTCGGCGGTCGCGCAGGTCCTCGATGGCCGGGTCGTCGGTTGGCCCCTCCACACCGGTGTTCCATGACAAGTTGTGATTGTCGCCGTCACGGTTGTCTTCACCGTTCGCGTCGTTGTGTTTGTCGTCGTACGACACCAGGTCGCGCAGCGTGAAACCGTCGTGGGCGGTGACGAAGTTGATGCTGGCATTCGGGCGCCGACCGTTGGCGTCGTACAGATCGCTCGAACCGGTGAACCGATACGCAAACTCACCGAGCAGGTCGCCGTCGCCGCGCCAATAGCCGCGCACGTTGTCGCGGTACTTCCCGTTCCACTCCGACCACAACGTGGGGAAGTTGCCAACCTGGTAGCCGCCTTCACCGATGTCCCACGGTTCTGCGATGAGCTTGACCTGGGAGATGATCGGATCCTGCTGGATGATGTCGAAAAAGGCCGACAACCGGTCTACGGCGTGCAGTTCGCGAGCAAGGGCGGCAGCGAGATCGAACCGGAACCCGTCGACGTGCATTTCGAGCACCCAATACCGGAGGCTGTCCATGATGAGGCGCAGCACATGCGGATGGCGCACGTTCAGCGAGTTGCCGGTACCGGTGTAATCGACGTAACGGCTGGGGTCGTCTGGGTTGATGCGGTAGTAAATGGCGTTGTCGACGCCGCGCATGGACAGCGACGGCCCGCTGTGATCGAGTTCTCCTGTGTGGTTGTACACCACGTCGAGGATCACCTCGATGCCAGCCTGATGGAGTGTCTCCACCAGATACTTGAACTCTTGCACCTGCTGGCCACGGGTACCCCATGCCGAATAGTCGTGATGCGGAGCGAGGTAGTTGATCGACTGGTAGCCCCAGTAGTTGCGCAGGCCGAGGTTGACGAGTCGGTGGTCGTGTACGAACTCGTGTACCGGCATGAGTTCCACGGCAGTGACGCCAAGTGATTTGATGTGATCGATCGCCGCTTCACTGGCGAGCCCCGCATAGGTGCCACGCAGTTCAGGCGGGATCTCGGGGTGGTTCATGGTGAAGCCACGGACATGAGCTTCGTAGATCACCGAGTGGTGCAGCGGCGTACGGGGGTGACGGTCGTCGCGCCAATCGAAGTACGGGCTGATGACGACCGAGCGCGGCATGTTCGGCGCCGAGTCGCGCGGGTCGATCAGTCGGCGGCGGCGACTGGCGAGCGCACGCATCGCGGCCTCGTTCTTGGGGTCCACCGGCAACGCAGGGGTTTCGGAAGCGGCAACCTCTTCGTCGGTGGCGTCTTCCCGGTAGCCGTACACCTCTGGCCCCCATTTCACGGGCCCATCGACAGCCTTGCCGTAGGGGTCGAGCAGCAACTTGTTGGCGTTGAACCGGTGCCCAGAGTCTGGGTCCCACGGCCCATCCACACGGAAGCCGTATCGCTGACCTGGGCCGAGCCCTGGCAGGTACACGTGATGGATGAAGTTGTCGGTCTCGGCCATCTCCACCCGAGATTCCACACCGTCGCGGTCGAACAGACACAGGTCGACTCGAGTGGCGCCTTCGCTGTACAGGGTGAAGTTGGTGCCGCGCCCGTCATAGGTAGCGCCTTGTGGGAACGGCGTGCCCGGCCACACGGTGCTCTCGCCTGGGAGTGGTCGGGGCGGCGGATTCCCCGCTGGCGCCATAGGTCGAGCCACCACACCGGAGATGCCCGCAGCGCCGAGATCTGTCCGACCCGACGACACCGGGTTGAGATCTGCAGTGGCGCTCACCACTGAATCGGCGAGTGAGTCGATGACTGGGTCGATGACTGGGTCGATCGTTGGGTCGGAGCGTTTGCTGGCGTCCATGATCTCCAACTCAACCGACCACAACGGGGCGCAGCGTCGCGGCGCTGGCTGGCCACGAACCGTCGACCACGGCTGCTGTTGCTACCACGGGGCCGTTCGCGAGCGACGAAGATACCGACGACGATGACGATGACGTCACCTGGAACTCGGTGATTCGATACTCACCATCAAGGTGGGCATGGCCGTCGCCGTCGTCTTCGTACAGACGAGCGACGGCCGTGCCGGTGCGATCAAAGTGCGCGAGCAGGGTGATCTCGTCGAGCGGCAGCTCGTCGGTGAACTGCATGACTGGGCCAAGCGGCAACGCGGCACCGGGTCGTAGGTACAACTCGGGCAGATCGGCGTCGATGCCGAGCGTGAACTCGCCGTCGGTCTCGAGCACTTCGATCCGACGCCACCCCACCGGAATCGGTGCCGTCGCCCCGGATCGAGTTTGGGTGACATCGCACCGCACGTACAGGTCGTCGCCGAGCAGGAAACCCGTGTCGACCGTCCGCAACGCGGGGTCGGCTGGGTCGGCGAAGAACGCCGGCCGCATGATCGGTACCCCGGTCGTGGCGGCCTCGTGGGCCAACGTGTACAGGTACGGCAACAGGCGGTATCGACGCTCGAGCGCCCGGCGACACGTGGCTTCAACTGCAGCGCCGAATCGCCACGGCTCTTGGTCGGGTTGTGTCTTCATGTTGTGATTGCGGGCGAACGGGAACAGGCAACCGATACCCATCCAGCGCGCCAACAGTTCACCGGTGCACTCACCAGCAAACCCGCCGATGTCGGGCCCGACGAACGGTTGGCCCGACAAGCCGAGGTTGAGCGCCATCGGAATCGACCAACCGAGATGCTCCCAGGTGCTGACGTTGTCGCCAGTCCACGTGGCGGCGTAGCGGTGGCCGCCAAGGAAGGTCGAGCGGGTGAGCAGAAAGGGGCGCTGCTCGGGTCGAGCTGCCACCATCCCGTCGCGTGAAGCGCGGGTCATTTGCAGGCCGTAGATGTTGCGGTACTGAGCGTGCGGGCCGGGGCCACCGAGGTCGTCGTCGGCGCGGTGCACCACGTCGGGCGGCAAGCCCTTGTCGGGCATGTCTTCGAGGTTGGCTGGCTCGTTCATGTCGTTCCACACGGCGTCGATACCGGTGGCGAGATAGTCGGCATAGAGCGTTCCCCACCAGTCGCGAGTCTCAGCGCGGGTGAAGTCGGGGAACACCACCGGCCCCGGCCACACCACGCCTTCGAACGTGCTGCCGTCGGCGTGAACGAGTACGTGCTCGCCGGCAACACCTTCTTCGTACACGTGGTAACCGGGTTCGATCTTCACGCCAGGGTCGATCATCCAGGCCGACTTCCAGCCAATCTCATGCAGATCATCATTGAGGGCCGCAGGGTCGGGGAAACCCTCGTCGTCGAAGGTGAACACCTTGTAGTGATCCATGTAGTCGATGTCGATCCAGATCACGTCGGCTGGCAGTTTGCGATCGCGGAACTCTTGAGCGACTTCGACGAACGTTGTCGGCTGGCGCGTAGTTCCACTTACTTTGCTGGAATCCGAGCGCCCACTTTGGGTGGCAGCGGCATGTGACCGGTGTGGTCCGCGAGCGAACGAAGCACGTCGGCCGGCGTGGCACCTTCGATCACCGTCACGGCGGGCGGCGGCCCTTCCACCTCGAACAACAGGTGGTCGTACACGTGAGCGGTGAACTTCCATGTCGTCTCCACGATCACGCCGAACGCGCTGCCGTCGATACGGACGCACAGCACCCACGGGTGTGCCTGATACAGCCGATCGCTGTGTCCGCCGTAGGCGAACGAGTCGGTGGTGGCACCGACGATGCGCCGGTTCTCGTGTCGCAGCGATCCGCACACCTCGCCGAGGCCATAACGGTCGCTCACCCCTGCAGCGTGAACGCGCACCAGAGCTCGGTCACCAGATGACGAGAACTCGGGCACCGCCGCGCCGGTGGGAGACGGCCTTCCGGAAAGCGCAGCAACCGGGTCGTTGGGTCGTGGCGCCAAGCGATCGGGCTGGGGCGGATCGACCGGCACGCCCGCTGGTTCGCTGACGTACGCCGGGAAGGGCGGTGGATCTCCATCGTGCAACGGATTGAGGAACCGGCGCGCACCGGACCCAATGTCGAAAACTTCTCGCGCGGTCAGCCAGGTGAGCACCGTCGTACGGTACAACCCGCGGACCCGACGACTGGCCGTGCACGCTCCGGGTCTTCGCAGCCTCTGATCTCGACGTAGATTCGAAGGGCGACAGAGACACGGAGGACCAGGGATGGACCACGGGGATGAGGGTCACTACGGCTTTGGGAAACACATGAAACCAGCGCTGCAGACGCGCCGCCGATCCGCCCGGCCGCTGGTCGGCCTGCTCGCCGTTGTGGGGTTCGCAACAGCGGTTACTGCCACCTTCGTCGCACAAGCCGATGGCCCCACCACGTTTTCCAATACGACGTCGATCGCGATCCCGGCGCTTGGCTCTGCCAACCAAATCGGTCCAGCCAACCCGTACCCGTCGATCACGACGGTGTCGGGCATGACCGGCACGATCAGTGCAGTGACGGTGACACTGAGCACGCTCACCCACCCTTTAGCGCAAGACGTCGACATCCTGCTCGTCGCACCAACCGGGGCGAAACTGGTGGTGTTGTCCGACGTCGCCAATGCTGGGGGGTTCGGCGTCAACGGCACCCTCACGTTGTCTGACGCCGCAGCATCTCTGGTACCGAGCACCGGTGTCATCGGTACTGGCACGTACAAACCGACCAACTATGCCGTAGGTCCAGACGACGGTTTTCCGGCGCCGGGCCCGCGCCGTACACAGACACCACGTTCGCCGGAGCCTTCACCGGCATCGACCCGAATGGTGCGTGGTCGCTGTACGTGGTCGACGACGCCACGGGTGACGTCGGATCGATGGCTGGTGGATGGGGCCTGACCATCACCACTCAGGTAGCGGCGCTCTCCACCACCACGGTGGTCACGTCGTCATCGAACCCATCGCTCACCGGTAGCCCGGTGACGTTCACGGCCACAGTTACTGCGGGCGTGAGCCCGGTCACCGCCGGCACAGTGCAGTTCACCGACAACGGCGCATCGGTCGGCGCACCTGTGGCCGTCAACGGAAGCGGGCAGGCCACGTTGAACACCAGCGCGCTGACCGAAGGGTCGCACCTCATCAACGCCACGTACAGCGGCACAACCAGTTTCCTCACGAGCAACGGCTCTGTCAACCAACGGGTGAACAACGTCACCGTCGTCACCGGCAACACCTACTGCAACCCGGGCGCATTGACCATCCCAGCTGCGGGCGCCGCGGTGCCCTACCCGTCGAACATCTTGGTGACCGGGTTGGCTGGTAACACGGCCAAGGTCACGGCAACGCTGAATGGCGTGGCACACGCCGTCCCGGTGGACCTCGACGTACTGCTGGTGGCCCCGAACGGGTCCAACCTGATGCTGCTCAGTGACGCCGGTGGCACGAGCGGGGTTTCGAGTGTCAACGTCACGTTCGACGATGCCGCCCCGAGTACGGTGGGCGCGCCCCTCGCCTCGGGCAGCTACCGGCCGACTGACGATGACTCCCAAGCTGCTGACGGGGCGTTCCCCGCCCCGGCGCCCGTGGTCGGGACGGCGACAGCACTTTCTACGTTCAACGGGTCGAATCCCAACGGGACGTGGAGTCTGTATGTCAACGACGACGCTTCGGGTGACGCCGGATCGATCGCCAATGGGTGGTGCCTCACGATCACTCCGACGTCAACAACCACTACGACGGTGACGTCATCGCTGAACCCGTCCACATTTGGGCAATCGGTCACGTTCACGGCCACGGTGGTTGCTGGAAGCAATCCGGTGACCGAGGGAACCGTGGCTTTCACCGACGGTGCCACACCGTTGGGTGGCGCCATATCGGTCGACCCAAGTGGACAGGCCTCGTTCACGACATCCGCCCTTACCGTCGGAACCCACACCATCGGTGCCGCGTTCACAAGCACAGGTTCCTTCTCGGGAAGTTCGGGAACGGTGACGCAAGTCGTCAGTCAAGCTGCGACCACGACGGCCCTCACGTCGGCCATGAATCCGTCTGCGTTAGGTCAGTCGGTCACGTTCACCGCAACCGTGACGGCCGGCGGCACCGCGGTCGCGATCGGCACGGTGCAGTTCACCGACGGTGCCACACCGTTGGGTGGCCCGATATCGGTCGACGCAAGTGGACAGGCCTCGTTCACGACATCGACCCTTACCGTCGGAACGCACAACATTGGAGCGGCGTACTCCGGCACCGCAAGCTACGGCGGTAGTTCCGACGCGCTGACACAGGCCGTCACGCCGTTCGCTGATGCGGGTGGGCCCTACACGATCGCGGAAGGCGATCCGCTCACCCTGGATGGATCGGGTTCGAGTACCGGGAATGTGGCCTGGGATCTCGACGGCGACGCTCAGTTCGACGACGCAACGGGTGCCTCCCCCACATTGACATGGGCGCAACTCGAAGCATTGGGCATCGACGACGGGCCAGCGACCCAACTCGTCGAGATTCAGGTCACCGCGGACGGACAATCGGCAACCAGTGATGCGACTGTCAACGTCACCAACACCGCACCTACGTCGGTCGTCACCGGGGATCTCACCGCAACCGTGGGCGTTCCGTTCACACTGAAAGTCGGGGCGGAGGATCCGTCATCAGCCGACATGGCAGCGATGTTCGACTACACCGTGGACTGGGGAGATGGCTCACCAGTCCAGGTGGTCAACGGGCCGGCCGACCCACCAGTGACACACACATACGCTGTGAATGGCGCGTACGTCGCCACGTTCACGGCAACGGACAAAGACGGCGGTACGGGCGGCGCGACAGTGGTGAACGTGCAAGCAGATCCACCGCCAACCACCACGACAACCACCACCACCGACGACCACGACCACCACCACGACAACCACCACCGCGGCCACGACGACCACTTCCATCCCGGGCGCCACGACGACCTCGGTGGCCCCTACGACGACATTTGCGGCCACTTCAACGACGAGGCCGACAACGTCGACAACACAGGGTCGACTCTCGGGTGCGCTTCCCGACTCCGGCAGCAACATGGTCGGCCAGCTCAGCGTCATGATGATGTTGCTGATCGGTGGTGTGATGCTCCTCATCGCCGCTCGTCGTCGATCTGACACCTAACCCAACAGGAGGAGTGGTTGTGTCTGGGGAGTCGCTTGTTTGAAGGCGTGCGGGTCGGGGAACTGTCGTCCGTGTGACGACATCATTCCAGGAGTCGGTCCGCAGGGCCGATCTCACACCCAGGATGGACAGCCATGACTAACGGCGTCGATTCCGTCGCAGAAACCGTCGAAGACGTTGTTGATGATCAGCCGTGGGTGAAGGATGTCGCTCGTGTTGGTTGGTTGGCAAAGGGTGCCGTCTACACGTTGATGGGTTTGACGGCGTTCGCCATCGGCCGGGGTAGACCATCGGATGACCAAGCGTCTCCGGAAGGTGCGGTCGCTCAAGTCGTGTCGAACCCGGCCGGTCGGGTCCTCCTCGTGCTGCTCGTCGTGGGACTCATTCTGTACTCGGCGTGGCGGTTGCTTTCGGCGGCACTGGTGCGGGGCAACGAGGTCAAAGACTGGCTCAACCGAGTTGGGTACATCTTCAGCGCCCTCTTCTACGGCGTACTCGCGTTCACCGCAATCCGCGCGGTTGTCACGGATGCGCACCCAGAGGATTCCAACACGATCGAAGACTTGTCGCGATCGATGCTGGAGACGCCCGTTGGGCGATGGTTGTTGTTCATCGCGGGCGCGGTGACGTTCGTGGTCGGCGTGTACTTCATCGTCGAAAAGGGTTTCCGCAAGTCATTCCTCGATGAGCTCAGCTTCGCAGGGGCTTCGAAACAGGAGCGCACAGCGGTGACCGTCTCCGGCGTCATCGGTTGGGTCGGGCGCGGATTCGTGACGGCCGCCGTCGGCTTCTTCGTGTCGAAGGCAGCGTGGGAAGTGGACACCGAGGACGCACGTGGTTTCGACCGGGCGTTGCGAGAAGTGGCCGCGAAGGACCACGGTCGCTTCGTGGTGCTCGTTGCCGGCGTGGCGTTGATCGCCTACGGCATCTTCTGTGTACTGAGCCTCCGGCACCAAGAGCTGGAGAGCTGAATGAACGTGCTGCTCATCGCCCTTGGAATGTCCGCGGCCGGAGTGCTGACGATCGTCGCCCTCGACCTGTACGGCCGACGCACTTCCCCGCTCGACACCGAGCGAGAAGAGCGGTGGTTCGTCGCCCATGCCCCTGCACCACTGCGGCGCGTACTTCGTCGTGCCGAACGGCGCACTGCGGGAAGCGCTGCGGTGTTGCTGCTGTTCGGCATTGCGTTGATCTCCGCCACGTTGGTGGGCTGGATTCTGGACACCACCGACGAAAGCAGCGGCTTCGCACGATGGGACCAGTCAGCGGCCGAGTGGGGTGCTGAACGCGGCACCGAAACCAGCACTCGCTGGCTGGAGGCCATCACCCAGTTGGGCGCCAGTGGCTGGCTGCTGATCATCATGGCGCTCGTTGGAGGCATCGAGTCGTATCGACACCGCAACATCGCCATCGCCGGCTATCTCGCCGTCGTTGGCCTTGGCGTGTCCGCGTTGAACAACCTGCTCAAGCATCTCGTCGATCGTGAGCGGCCATCGGTTCGGCCGCTCACGGAGTTCAGTAGCTCGTCATTTCCTTCGGGGCACGCCGCTGCGGCAGCCGCGTGTTGGGCTGCCATCGCGCTCGTCGCTGCCCGGCACTGGGGTCGGCGCGGACGAACCGGCCGCTGCGCTTGCAGCGATGGTGATCACCGTCGCCGTTGCCGCCAGCCGTGTGCTGCTTGGCGTGCACTGGCTGACCGACGTCATCGCCGGCGCCACCGTCGGTTGGGCTTGGTTCTTCGTCATCACACTCGTCTTCGGCGGCCGAATCCTCCGCTTCGGCGAACCAGCCGAACGCATCGCCGACCACAAGGTGTCAGGTGGGTTCAGGTGGTCGGTGCGCTGAGGCGAGTGTAGGTGTCGTTGGCGGTTTGCCAGTTGAGTGAGCGGCGTGGGGTGGTGTTGATGCGGTGCTCGATCCGTCGCAGCGGTCCTCGATGATGCGTTGAGGTCGGTGCCTTTGCCGACGTAGCAACGTCCAACGCGTTTCATGCTCGTTGGTGGGGCGTTGCCATGGCGAGTTCTTGTCGCAGATGTAGACGTCGTTCTTCCAGCTTCCGCGAAATCGACCCTTAGGCAGTTCAAATCCTTGTCCCATGTCGCGTTCTCGTTGATGAGGTGGGCTCCGGTTCGACAACTGCACCATCACGTCGAGCACAGCCGTGTCGGACTTGTTGGCGTGTGGCTTGCAGCCACAATGTGCGGCTGGTCCGGTCGAACACGGTGATCAACACGGAACGGTTATAGGCACCGGTGATCAGGTCGCCTTCGAGGTGACCGATCTCGGTGCGTTCAGCGGCGATATGAGGTCGGTCGGCGATCGGTCGGTAGTTCCATCGAGGATGCCGTGGTGCTACTCACGGTTGTTGTTGCGGTGTTACCGGCGACGGCGGCCCAGATGCAGACACCGTCGGATGTCGCGGTCAAGACCGCGCCGCTGATAGATCGCTTGATAGATGCACTCGTGAGAGATAAAAGCCATCAGACAGCCTGTCAAGTTGTTTGTGTAAGCGGGTCGGGGTCATGGTGTTCAGATGTGGGGGTTGATGCGGTCGGGGTAGACGAGGGCGAGTTGCTCGAGGGCTTGTTTCCAGTTCGTGGTGATCTGGCCTTCGACGAGGCGGCCGGGTGCTTGGCGTTGGGTGGCTGGGTAGCCCTCGTTCTTTGGCGCGTTCGCCGGGCTCGTTTGTCTTCGATGTCGCAGATCGCCAGCCAGAGCAGCTTGACGGCGGCGACGTCGTTGGGGAAGTGGCCGCGGTTCTTGGTGACCTTGCGGAGCTGGTAGTTCAGCGACTCGATCGAGTTCGTCGTGTAGATCACCCGCCGCAACGCCGGCGGGAACGCCAGGAACGGGGTGAACCGTTCCCACGCGTCACGGAACGCTTTGACCGTCGACGGATACTTCTGGCCGAGCGGAGTCGCTCGAACGCTTCGAGCTCGATCAGGGCGCCGTCGGCGTTCGCGGCGGTGTAGATCGGCTTCAACGCCGCCGCGACGGCTTTGCGGTCGTTGTAGTTGACGAACCGCATCGCGGCCCGGATCAGGTGCACGACGCAGGTCTGCACGGTCGCTTGCGGCCAGGTCGCATCGATCGCTTCGGGGAACCCGGTGAGCCCGTCGCAGCACACGATGAGCACGTCACGCACCCCGCGGTTGGCGAGCTCGGCGCACACCGACGCCCAGAACTTGGCGCCCTCGGTGGTCTGCACCCAGATCCCCAGCACGTGCTTGACGCCGTCCATGTCGACCCCGACGGCGATGTGCGCTGCCTTGTTGCGCACGTGGCCGCCGTCGCGGACCTTGACGATGATCGCGTCGAGGTAGATCACCGGATAGAACGCTTCGAGCGGGCGTTGCTGCCAGGCGCAGGACCTCGTCAGCGACGGCGTCGGTGATCTTGGAGATCGTCTCGTGCGACTGAGCTCGGTGCCGATCGTCGACGCGAGATGATGGCCGATGTCGCGGATCGTCATCCCGCCCGCGTAGAGCGACACGATCATCGCGTCGAGCCCGTCGAGACGACGAGCGCCCTTGGGGACGAGCATCGGGGTGAACGTCCCGTTGCGGTCCCGCGGGATCGCCAGCTCGACGTCGCCGATCTCCGACGACGACCGTCTTCGGGAACGTGCCGTTACGCGAGTTCGGGAACTTCGCCGCGTCCGGGTCGCCACGGTCATAGCCGACGTGATCGGCACAGCTCGGCCTCCAGACCACGCTCCAGCGACGCCTTCAACATCCCTTTCAACAAACCGGCGTGGCCCGTCAACGACTCGCCCGCATCGATCCGGGCGAAGATCTCATCGAGCGCGCCGGACTCCTTCAACGAATCGGCGATCTCCTTCTGCTGCCGGCGACGCTCCTCGCGCTCCGGATCTGCTTTCGTCATAGTCATCAGTGTTCTCCATTCAGGTAGCGACCCGACCGCTTACACAAACCATCTGACACCCCCAGACGACCAGCGACGTAGACCCCCAGATCAGGGTCTGCCTCGGACCGCGACTGCTTGCGTCTGCACCGTTCACGCTTCGCACGACGATCCGCCCTGTCAGCTGTGTACTTGGCTCGACCACCGTTGCGACGATTTCACGGCGATCGTGCACGCCGACCTCCAGTTCGCCACATCACCCCTTCACCACCAGCACAATCCCTACTTCGATGACTGCTTCGCTATGCACAACGCAACTCCTCATGAGAAACCTCCACCTGTGTTTGTTTAGCAACACATCATCCCTCCACACACACCACTACCCATCACACACCCTCTACACCTCGTGGTCAACAACCCCAACCGAACCCATCGCCGACCACAAGGTGTCTGACACGTCGTGGTCGACGTCGACCTCTCAGACCGCGGAGCACACACCATGAAACCAATTACGACCGTTTCGCCGGGCAGCGTCGTTGTGATCGCAAACCCGAACAGTGGGAATGCGGCGGACGTCAACGAACTCAACGCTGCGTTCGAGAACCGGCTCGATTCGTCGATTCTCACGTTCTCGCCGACCACCAAGGATGATCCAGGCACCGGACAGGCCGCGCAGGCGGTTGCCGACGGAACTGAGACGATCATCGCGTGCGGGGGTGACGGCACCGTCCGCGCTGTCGTTGAGTCGGTCGCCGGTTCGGCATCGACACTCGGTGTCGTCGCGCTCGGTACTGGGAATCTGCTGGCCGGCAACCTCGAACTCGAGACCGGACTCGATGCCATCGACGACGCGATCACTGGCCCAGTGCGTCGAATCGACGTGGGCACCGTGAACGGCGAGCGGTTCACGGTCATGGCAGGCGTCGGCTTCGACGCAGCCATGATCGGATGCCAAGCCGGCGGTGAAGCGCCGCTTTGGCAGCATCGCCTACGTGGGGTCTGCACTTCGCAACGCCCCGGCAAAGCTCACGCACGCGTTCGTCGATGTTGATGGCGCACGCGTCTGGTCGGGCCGCACTGCGATGGTGCTGGTGGGCAACTGCGGCAGCGTGACCGGCGGGCTCGAAGTGTTCCCCGAAGCCAAGCCCGACGACGGCAAGCTCGACGTGGCCATACTGTCGGCCACCAACCTGCGCGAGTGGTCGTCGGTGATATGGCGACTCGTTCGAGGCAAGCAGCAACGACAGGAGTTGGTCGCCCGCTTCACGGGCACCACGGTGAGCGTTGCCCTCGCCGAGCCGATGCCGTATCAACTCGACGGCGAAGATCGGCCTCCGGTGACCGCACTCACGTTTGGCATCGAGCCCGACGTCGCTCGCCGTCCGTACCGCGGGCGCCACCGCGAAGACCGATGGCGACAAGGGCGTTGACGGCCAGACGAAGCGAGCCGGCTCATGAGCAAACATCCGGCCGAAGCGGTGTCAAGACCTTTGGTCGCCTGGATCGGTGTCAGCCGAACTTCGCGCTCCGGTCAGCGGCGAGCCATTGATTCTCGACGGCGTTTCAACCGATGCCACGAAGCTTGGTCGACAGCAGATCAGACGCGGAAGCCCGACTCGCCGCAATGCTCACCACACTTGCCGACCTGCACGATCGCCTGATGGCGGAGGGCAAGCATTCGGTGCTCGTCGTCTTGCAAGGTCTCGATGGTTCGGGAAAGAGCGGCACGATCAAGCACGTCGGGCGTGGTCTGAACCCGGTGGGTGCCTCGGTCGCCAGCTTCAAAGAGCCCGACGCCAAGGAAGAGGCAGAGCCGTTCCTCGCCAGAATCCGACGCGAGTTGCCCGAGCCTGGACACATCACGTTCTTCGACAGGTCGCACTACGAAGACATCATCGTTCCCGATGCCCTTGACGACCTGTCGGACAAGTACGTCACCAAGCGCGTGAACGCCATCATCGACTTCGAACGGGGTCTGGTGGATGCGGGCACGGTGATCGTGAAGTGCCTGCTGCACATCTCCTACGACGAACAGCGCAACCGCTTCCTCAGACGATTGAACCGTCCGGACAAGCAGTGGAAGTTCAAAGAGTCCGACCTCGAGACTCGCGCGGAGTGGCCCCGGTTTCAGGCTGCGTACGGCGCGGCGATCGGACGCACGTCAACAGAGGCAGCCCCGTGGTTCGTCGTCCCGTCGGATCACAAGTGGTACCGCAACTGGGCGGTCGCTTCGCTGCTGAGCGAGCATCTCGCCAGTCTTCGCAGCGAGTACCCGACTCTCGACGGCAACATCGACGACTTTCGAGCGCGGCTCGCGGCGCCTCGATGAACGACGCCGTGATGAACGACCCCGTGATGAACGACGCCAGCACTCACAACTACGGAGATCACCCAGTGCATGACATGACAGCCCCTTACACCACGTCGAACACGTCGCGAGCAGATGTCGACGACATCGGGTTGGAACGCTCCAGCCAACCAGACCGACCTTTCTGGAAGGTCGCACCACTCGATCGGCATGACGTTCGGATTCTCGCAATCGCCTACGTCGTACTGACTGCGATCTATCTCGCCGTCGGTTGGATGATCGTCAACTGGTGGGAATCCTCCGCCCTCGGTGAGGCCGAGGCCGACGTGAACCGTTGGCTCGAAGCTCGACGCACCGACGACCTGACACACCTCGCTGAGTTGGGGTCAGCGCTGTCGAACACCGAAACGAAGATCGCACTGGTACTCGTGTTGCTGCCATTGATGCTGTGGATGTTCCGGCGTTGGCAAGATTGGACGCTGGTGGTCGGTGGGCTGATCCTCGAGGTAGCGGTGTTCGGCACGACGGCCAAGATCATCGCAAGAGACCGGCCGCCAGTGGAACAACTCGACGGTGCACCCACGAACAGTTGGCCAAGCGGCCACATCGCTGCAGCTGTGGTGTTCTATGTCGGCCTGGCAATCGTCATCTGGTGGAACCCCAGATTCTCTCGAGCGTCGCGTGTCTGTGCGGTGTGCATCGCCGTGATCGCTCCATCGATCGTCATCGTGTCGCGCTTGTATCTCGGCATGCACTACATCACCGACGCAGTTGGCGGCATCGTGCTCGGTCTCACGGTCCTGGCTCTGATGCGGCATCTGTTGCTCAGACACGATGAATCGCGGGGGTTGCCAGTACCTTCCGACAGGTGACCGCAAGAACAACCGGGGGATCCTGCGAGCTCATACTGGGGCCGACCCTCCGGCATGTCACCGAGACAACAGCAACGGTCTGGATGGAAACATCGACCCCGTGCGATGTGTCTGTACTCGGCTCGACTGCTCGCACATTCACGGTGGAAGGTCACCACTTCGTACTCGTCATCGTCGACGGCCTCGAACCCGCTACCACCACCGAGTACAACGTCTCCCTCAACGGCGAGGTGGTGTGGCCGAAGGCGGATGATCCGTTTCCCGCGCCGACCATTCGCACGCTTGGGGGGCGACACGCAGCGTGTGTTGTTCGGCAGTTGCCGCGCCGCAGCGCCCCACGAGCCGCCGTACTCGCTGGAACTCGACAACGATCCTTCGCGGTCGCGGTGTTGATTCGCTCCGAGCGCACGGCCTGCGGATGCTGCGCAGCACGCAAGAAGAATGGCCGACGCTGCTGGTGCTGCTGGGCGACCAGGTCTACGCCGACGACCCGTCGCCCAAGGTTCGGCGGCGGCTGTGGCATCGTCGGAGGAAGCAAGACGCACTCGACCAGGCAGCATCGGCCGACGACAAGGCTGAGGGTCAAGCCGACGACAAACCGGATGAAATCGTCGGCGACTTCGAGCAATACACGTGGCTGTACCACGAGTCATGGACTCCCGATGTCGAGCGCTGGTTGATGTCGGTGGTGCCGAGCACCATGATCTTCGACGACCACGACGTGATCGACGACTGGAACATTTCCGACAAATGGGTGGCCGACATTCGGGCCGCAGCCGTGGTGGGAAGACCACATCATCGGCGGGATGATGTCGTACTGGATCTACCAACACCTCGGCAATCAGTCGCCGGAACAGATCGCCGACGAGGGGATCCTCGCTGAACTTCACAGCGCCGACGACGGCTCTCACATTCTCCGACGATGGGCCCAAGAGTCGGAACGATTCACACCGGTGCCAGGCGGGTACCACTTCAGCTACCACCGCGATCTCGGCGATGTACGCCTGGTCGTCATCGACAACCGCAACGGTCGAGTGCTCGATCCAGCCGCCCGGCAGTTGGTCGATGACGAAGAGTGGAGCTGGGTGACGAGACGGGCGACCGAACCGTGCCGACACCTGCTGATCGCTGCGTCGCTACCCATGCTGGTACCTGGTGGAATCCACGATCTGCAGTACTGGAACGAAGCGTTGTGCGCCGGCAAGTGGGGCAAGACCGTGGCCCGTATCGCCGAGCGGGTTCGCCGGTCGATCGATCTCGAAGACTGGGCTGCATTCGATCTCTCGTTCCGCAAACTGTGCGACCTGCTCGCCAGCGTGGGTACCTCAGGAGACGGACGAGCGCGCCAGACACCATCACCATGCTGTCTGGCGACATCCACTTCGCTTACACCGCAACGGCCGAGTTCCCGAACCGGCCAGAGGTGACCAGCCGGATCTCTCAGGTCGTCAGCTCACCGATTCGCAACGCTCTGAGCACGCGCGAACGGCGCGTCATCCGGTTCTCGCTCAGCCGTGTCGGACGTTCCATCGGGCGCGGGCTCGACGATCGATCCGCGGTGAAACCACACCGCTGGTGTGGGAACTCGACAACGGCCCGTACTTCGCCAACAACATCGGCTTGTTGACATTCACCAACGATGGTGTTGCCCCCCACCTCGTCATCGAACACGCACACCCCGACGAAGCAGGTCAACCAGTCCTCGAAGTGGTGATGCAACGCTCCCTGTGACGGTTCTCTTCAACATGGCGTTGGTCGGGGCAGCAATCCCGCCGAACAGCACGTTCGCAATCCGTCGCGACGCCCGCGGACGCGCCGATGGCCCAGTCAGCAGACTGGGCCATCGATTGGTGGAGACGATGGGACTCGAACCCACGACCCCCGCGTTGCAAACGCGGTGCTCTAGCCAGCTGAGCTACGTCCCCAGAATTTCGGGTGCTGCCAGAATACAGGCGAATCTTGGCGAAATCGGCAGCTTGACCCGTGGTCAGTCGTCTTTCAACGCAACGGCGTTGGGTGTGACATTCATCTTGGGCTCGTACTCCGCCAGTTGAATCACCCGGCCCTCTTGCTGGAACCTTGCCCGCAACGCCGATCGACACGATGTACACGGCCCGTAGAACTCTTCATCGTTCTCGGTCTTGCACCTCGGGCACTCGTACATCACCTCTGTGACACTAGCGAGGCGTACGGTCTCGACTCGACGGCGATGTTGGGTTGAGCACCGCCTACAGTCGTCGGCGATGCCGAAGCCGTCGACCTTCGCCCGAAGCCGGGGGCGACCGCAACAGGCACCCGACTACGCAGCACGGCGAATGCTGGCGAGCGCGATCGTCATCACCGTGCTGGTGGTAGGGGCCGTCGTGGTGTGGCGAGCATTCGGCGGCGGCGACTCGGCTGGGTTGACTGGGGCGGACGGCACGTGGAATCAGATCGCCCTCATCAACCGCACCCGAGGAATCGTCACGACGATCGACGCGGATGGCGGTGTCATCGGTGAGTTCAGCGGGTTCAGCCGAATCCTCGAGGCGCACGTTGAACACGACCGAGTGGCGCTCGTCGGCCCAAACCATATCTATGTGGGAAGTTTCGACCCGGAGGCTGCAGCTGCTGCCACCACAGCGACGAACACCGAGGACCACGCCGACAACGACCGCGAGACCAGCACGACGACCGCGGTCGCCGAGAGTACCGCATACCAGTGCCTCGAGCGCGGAGACGACGACATCAGCTGGAGGCACCACGGACACCAAGTCGCCGGGAGCGGGTTCCACAACGAAGTCAACCGACCCAACCGAGCCCACAACCGTGGCCACGACCGCGGCCACCACGGTTGCCCCGCCCGCCGTTCCACCAGGGTTTCACCAGCATCCCGTACCCGCGCGGTTCCACGGTGACTCGTCTGCCCATCGCGAACCGGCTGGTTCTGGCAGTGGGTCAGCCGCTCGGCGGCAACGCGCTCATCGTGGATGGGCAATCTGGGCAGGTCATCGACATCGGCGCCCTGGCAGAGCAGCCCAACCCTTTGCTGTTCCTCGACACCATTCAGTTCGACTCCAAGGGAAATTTCTTCGCCATCGCCGACGCAGCAAACTTCCAAACCATCGTGGTGAGCACGTTGCCAGAGCCGACAGTGGAGTTCTTTCCCGATGCGCCGCTGGCAGTGAGCGACGCCTTGGTTGTCACCAGCCAGGTCGTCGGCGAGCGAGCCGACGTCGCGTTCTTCAAACATGACGGCACCATGATCGAGTCGATTTCGATGCCCATTCCTGTGGGTGGTGTATTCACCGACCGCGGACTCATTGTCGTTTCCACGGAAGGCGACGTTTCACGGATTGTCGGCAACCTGTCGACGCCCATCGGCCTGAGATCGGTGGAACGGCCCGCTGACAGCACCGTCACCCACGTCGACCCCGTGGGCTCGGGCGAGCGCCTCGTCGTCTCGGGCGACAACTTTCAAACGGTCATCGATCTCGACGGCAACACGATTGCGACGGAAGCGTTCGAACTTGGCGCAACCGTCGCCGAACCGCAACCGGGTTGGGTTTGCCTGCCGCTCGGGCCCGCCGACGATGTCGAGTCACTCATTGCGCTTCATGACGGTTCCGTGCGGGCCGACGCCGACGGTCTCGCCCTCACCGGCACCTCGGCAGATGGTTGCACTCTGCTGGGAGAGACGGACGGAGACACCAGTTTGGTCGCCGGCATGCCGGTAGGACCTCGATCGGACCAACTCGATCGGCCACGCTCAGCCCGGACGGCACGACGGTGGTTCGGGTCACTCGCACTTCGGATGTGGAGTTGGTCAGTATCGACGATGAAGTGTTGACCGAGCCGATTGACCTACCGGCCTCACGCAACCGAGCGCCTTGGCAGTTCTGTATCTGAACCAGTGACTGAACGCCCAATGACGTACGGCCGATGAAATACCATCCGACCGCACCAACCGGCCGTACTTCCGCGCACCCAAGGCATCACTATCAATGCGAGCGCTCCTCGCTGTTGCCGCCGCGACGACGGGCAGTTTGCTCGCCACCGCTTGTGCGCCGGATCCGCCTTCGGCGATTGTGGGGTTGACCGTGAATGCCTGCGATACCGGCTCGGAGTCGGGCAGCGGAGCCCTCGTTGCGCCAGGCATCGTGATCACCGCAGCACACGTGGTTGCTGGAGCCGAGTCGATCACCATCGATCGGCCTGGCCGGGCTGCGCCGATGGCCGGCACCGTGGTTGGCTTCGACCCGATCAATGATCTTGCATACATCAGCGTCGACGACTCCTCGGGCGAGCACCTCGATCTGGCCACCGCCGCCGTTCGCACCGGCGACACCGGGACCGCCTACGTGGTGCGGGATGGCGAAGTCGTCGCGCTGCCAATCGAGATCGCTCGACCGATCAATATTCGCACCGAAGACATTTACGTCGACACCATGACGAACCGACCCGGCTACGAGCTTGGTGGCCGAATCGAGGCTGGCGATTCAGGCGGCGTCGTGGTCGTCGACGGCCAGGTGGTCGGAGTGATCTGGGCCCGCAGCAACAAGACCGAGAATCGTGCGTACGCCATGGACATCGTGGCGGGATCAACCACCATCGACGAGCAACTGCGGTCGGGCGTCATTGGCGAACGACTCCACCGGCACGCCGATCGATCTGGCCCGCTGCTACTGAAGGACGGAGCCGCTACCGCCAGAAGCCAGAGAGCGCGGTCGTCGCGCCACCGTTGCCATATTCGGCGAGGCGGGCCAGCGCGTCGGGGTCGAACACGTCGATCACGTCGAAGACCGCCTCTGGGCCAGCGGCCTGGATGGCGGTGTCGAACTCTGATCGGCGGGCAGGAAGGTCTGAGGTGAGCACCAGCACTCGCTCGCCGAGGCCGCGGAGCACGTGCGCACGCCCGAGCATTCGGTACACGGCATCGACCGACGTGAGCCCGCCGCGATACCGAACGAACGGCCCGCCCAACTCGACCACCCAACGTCCCCCGACCTGATCGGAGACGACATCGAACACGGTGAGGCCGCTGCCCTTCAGGCGTACATTCGGAGCTGCGTCGGGGTCGACCGAAGTGAACCCCGCTTCGAGCAGCGCTCGCGCGAGCACGTCTTTGGCGCCGTCGGGGCGTCGCTCGCTCGCAACGATCGGTTCGCCCTCGTCGGCCACCCGCTGGCGCGCCAGTTCCACGTACCCCGGGTCGAGGTCGTATCCCACGTACCGGCGGCCGACCCGTGAGGCGGCCACCAGTGTGGAGCCGCTGCCCATGAACGGGTCGAGCACCAAGTCGTCGGCGTAGGTGTACAACTCGATCAGCTTCTCGGGCAGTTCCACCGGGAAAGGTGCGGGGTGACCCACACGGCGAGCCGACTCGGTAGGCGTCTGCCACACGTCGAGCGTGAGCGCCATGAAGTCTTCGGTGCCGATCGTCGACTCGAATGGCAACCCGGCCAGCCGGCGTTCGTCGACGGTGAACGCCCGCTGGAACCTGCCCTTGCTGGCGACGATGACCCGTTCGCTCACATCGCGCAACACCGGGTTCGACGGGCTGCGGAACGAACCCCACGCACACGAGCCACTGGCTCCTGCGCCCTTTTGCCACACGATCTCGCCCCGAAGCAGTAGCCCGAGCCGGTCTTGGAGGATGTGAATCACGTCGGCCGCCAGGCTGCGGTACGGCTTGCGGCCGAGGTTGGCCACGTTGACCGCGATGCGCCCGCCTGGCTCGAGCACGCGCACGCACTCCGCGAACACGTCATGGAGGAGTTCGAGGTACTCGAGGTACGAACTCGGCACGCCATCGCGATGCAGTTCCTCTTCGTATTGCTTGCCCGCGAAATAGGGCGGCGAGGTGACGACCAACGCCACCGAGTTGTCGGCGACGGTGTGCATGTCGCGTGCGTCGCCGGCCACGAACGGTTGCTCCACCGGTTTCGGCGGTGCGACGGCGGTGGCCAGATCGAGCGGACCGTCGTCGAGTTGAGGCGGTTCGAATCGACCGTAGAAACCGGAGGCATCGTGAGATTCACGGCGCGACACGCCAAAGTTCGACGTGCTCGTCGAACCTGAGGCGCGCCGACTTTCGATCATCCGAGGAAAGGCTACGGCACACCGTGCGCGATCGGGGGCGCGATACGCGCTCGCGATCATCGATTCTCAGGTGACTCTCAGGAAACGCTCAGCACAAGCAGTCGGGTACATCGCCCACACTGGGTTCTATGAGCAACACGCAGTCAGACATCGATCACCAGCACGGGCACCCCGTCGAAGACTTCGATCGAGGGTTGGCATTCGACCTGAGCAATGTTTCGCGTCGACGACTGCTTGGCCTGCTTGGCTCGGCAAGTGTCGGAGCGGTGGTGTTGGCGGCATGCGGTTCCGACTCAGACAGCAGTGCCACCACAGCTGCGGCGACACCCACCACTCAACCAGCCACCTCTCTGGCGACCACGCCCACAGCGACGACGCCACGACGACAGCAACGAGACAGCGACACCGCCGGATCCGCGACCACCGCCGGATCAGCGACCACCGAGGCCGCCGGCTACCGCTGCCACTGCGACGGCGGAGATTCCCGACGAGACCGGCGGACCCTTCCCGGGCGACGGTACGAACGGCGCGAACGTGCTCACCGAAGGCGACGTCGTGCGCAGCGACATCAGGTCGAGTTTCGGATCCGCCAGCGGCGTCGCCGACGGCATCCCCATGACCGTCATGCTCAGCGTGCAAGACATCGGCGGCGGCGGCAGTCCGCTCGTCGGAGCTGCTGTCTACCTGTGGCATTGCACCGCCGACGGCAACTACTCGCTGTACTCCCCGTCGGTTGCCAACGAGAACTTCCTCCGAGGCGTGCAGGTCGCCGACGAGAACGGTCAGGTCACGTTCACCACGATCGTCCCCGGCTGCTACGCCGGACGCTGGCCACACATGCACTTCGAGATCTACGAAACGATCGCCGCCGCAACCAACGGACGCAACGCCATCAAAACCTCACAGCTGGCATTGCCCCAGGCGATGTGCGAAACGGTGTACGCCGACTACGCGCTACCCGCAGAGCGCCAGCAATCTGTCTCAGGTGAGCTTGTCGAGCGACAACGTCTTCCGAGACGACGGCGCAGCATTGCAGCTGCCAGTCATCACCGGCGACAACTCATCCGGCTACGCGGCCGTTCTCCCAGTAGGCGTCTGACGCGGTCTGGGGCCCGGCTGGGCCTGGCGGATGGGGCGCGTTCTACGATGGGGGCGATGTCTGACGCAACTGTTGCTGACGCAAGTCAGCAGCACCCCCAGTACATGTCGTGCACGGCACCTGCCATCACGACTGTCCTGATTCGTGCGGGTGGACGGTCTCGGTCGAGACGCACCTCCGCAGGCCCCGTCGCAGTGAAGCTGCGCGGGCGCGACGACCACCCCTATAGCTACGGCGAGCTGTGCCCGAAGGTCAACCGGTTTCTCGACCGGGTGTACTCACCCGACCGGGTGCTGTACCCACTCCGGCGGATTGGGCCGAAGGGTTCCGGCGAGTTCGAACAAGTCACGTGGGAAGAAGCGCTGGGCGACATCGCCACCCGCCTGCAACCGCATCATTGCAGAGCACGGTGGCGATGCGATCATGCCGTTCAGCGACGCCGGCAACCAGAGCGTCCTGGCGTGCGAGGGCATCTCGAGCCGCTTCTTCCATCACATCGGAGCGAGCCGGCTGTTGCGCAACATCTGCGGCCCAACGGTTGGTGCTGGTGTGCGCATGACGAATGGCAACGCCCTGGGCGGTGACGCCGTCGATCTCGAACACTCCAAGCTGATTGTGCTGTGGGGAACGAACACCAAACTCACCAACCGCCACCTGTGGCCGGTGATCGAACGAGCTCGCTCCGCCGGAGCCAGAGTCATCGTGATCGATCCGATTCGCACGCTCACCGCCGACGATGCCGACTGGTTTATCCAGCCGCTCCCCGGTACCGATATCGCCATGATGTTGGCGATGATGCACGTCATCATTCGCGACGGCCTGCACGATCGCGAGTGGGTGCACCAACACACGTTCGGGTTCGACGAACTTGCGGCGCACGTCGCCGAGGCAACTCCAGAGTGGGCGGCTCCGCTGTGCGGCGTGCCAGCTGTGGTGATCGAAGAGCTCGCCCGCGAGTATGCGTCCATTCGACCGGCGGCGATTCGCACGCTCATCGGCGCCGAGCACCACGAGAACGGTGGCATGTTCTACCGCACGCTGGCCTGCCTTCCGGCACTCATCGGCGCTTGGCGGGTCCGCGGCGGTGGCCTCTTCCGCAGCGTCGGCTCGTGGCAAGACCAACTGATCGACGAAGCCGCACTGAACCGGCCAGACCTGCTGGCAGGCCGCAACGTTCGCACGTTCAACATGAGTCGGCTCGGTGAGATTCTGCTCGACGCCGAGCCCGCAGTTCGCGCCATGGTGGTGTGGAACTCGAACCCGTTGGTGATCGTGCCCAACGCCGACGCAGCCCGCGACGGCATGACCCGCGACGATCTGTTCACCATCGTGCACGAGCAGTTCATCACCGACACGGCGAAGTTCGCCGACTATGTATTGCCCGCCACCACGCAGATCGAAGCGAGCGATGTGGTGCCGGCGTGGGGCCACCTGTGGCTCGGCTGGAACGAGGCGGCCATCGCCACCCTTGGGCGAGGCGGTCAGCAACCCCGAGCTGTTCCGTCGATTGGCGGCCGCGATGGGACTCACCGAGCCCTCGTTGTTCGAATGATGACATGACCGTGCTGCGCGCAGCGTTACCCACCGTTCGACATCGAGACCTTGCGACACGACGGCTGGTTGAAGGTGCCGTTCCCCGAGTCGGGCACGCCGTGGGCGGACGGCGGATTTCCAACGCCGTCGGGCAAGGTGGAGTTTGCGTCGTCGGCACTCGAACAGATGGGCCAGCCGCGCCTTCCCACCTTCGTGGCGCCACGTAGAGGGCCCGGGCGGGCCGAACAGCGAGCCGGTTCCCCCTCCAGCTGATGACACCCAAGCATCACTCCCGCTTCCTGAACTCGAGCTATTCGCAACTTCCGAAGCATGGCCCGGCCGAAGGTGGCCCGTTCGTGGAGCTCGATGCTGCCGACGCAGCCGCACGTGGGCTCGAACCAGGCGACATGGCCCGAGTGTTCAACGATCGAGCGTCGCTCGAACTGCCAGTGAAGATCACCACACGACTGCGGCCCGGATTGGTGTCGATCCCGTGGGGTTGGTGGCGCGACCATCACCCCGACGGGCACGTGGCCAACAGTCTCACCAACGACACCCTGACCGACTGGGGTGGAGGCGTCGCCTACAGCGACACGTTGGTCGAAGTCGCCCGAGCACCACAAATCTGACCACCACGACCACGACGTGTCAGACACGTTGTGGTTGTGAGGTGAGAGCCGGGGCGGAGCGATGGGCGGGAGTATCCTGCCGCGCATGGCCGGTGAGCTGATCTATGCGTTTCGAGTGATGCGGTTGCCGCTCCTCGACGCGGGCGGCGCACAGATCGGCTCCATCGAAGACATCGTCGTCGTGCCCGGGCTCAACGGCAAACCGCCTCGCGTCGTCGGATTCGTTGCCACCAGCCAGCGGCGCCGCATCTTCGTCAATTCGGCGCGCATCTCCGACTTCGACGCGAACGGTGCTCGCCTTCGCAGCTGGGACCTCGATCTCCACCCCTTCAAGCGCCGTTCGGGTGAGACGCTCATCGGAGAGGAACTCATCGATCGACAGGTCGCCGGCGGAGAACGCGTGAGTGACGTTGGTCTGCTGGAAGCCGGCGACGGTCGTACCCGCTGGTGGGAAATCGACAAGGTACGCCTCGCGAAACGCACGGCGCTGGGTCGGCGCGCCACCTACCGGCTCGCCGACTGGAAGACGATTCCCGACCTGTTCGATGCCCCCACGGCGATCGACGTCGAAGTGGCACGCTTGCGTGACATGCACCCCACCGACGTCGCCCACATCGTGCGGTCCATGCCACTCGCACAGCGCCGCCAACTCGCCGCTTCGATGGATGATGAACGGCTCGCCGACGTGCTCGAAGAGTTGCCTGAAGCTGAACAGTTGCGACTCATCGAAGGCCTCGATCTCGATCGGCTGCTCGGCGTGCTCGACGAGATGGAATGGGACGACCTCGCCGACCTCTTGGGCATGATGCCGCAGCAACAGCGCGCCGCCGTCCTCGCAGCCATGGACGACGACGACGCCGAAGTCATCACCCGACTGCTGTCGTACGCAGAGTCAACCGCTGGCGGCATGATGACGCCCGAAGTCATCATCCTCAGCCCCACTGCCACGGTGGCTGAAGCGCTCGCCCAGATTCGCGACCCCGACTGGACTCCCAGCATCGCCGGCCAGGTATTCGTCACCCAGGCCCCTTACAAGCCACCGACCGGCGCGTTCCTCGGCCCGGTGTTCATGCAGCGGTTGCTGCGCGAGCCGCCCAGCATGGAGTTGCGTCATTGCATCAGCAACGACGTGCCAACAGTGCGCCCAGACGCACCAGACCGCGCCGTGTTCGAAGAGTTTGCGTCGTACGACATGCTCGCCCTCGCAGTCGTCGATCACGAGGGTCGGCTGCTCGGCGCGATCAGCGTCGACGACGTGGTCGACCGCATGCTCGGCTCGGGTTGGCGTCTGCGTCACCGTCGTCAAGACAGAACCGAGGCCATGGCGGAAACGTCACACGATGCGGTCAACACGCCAAACGGGCTGCCGTCATGAAGCGCCGCAACGACCTCGCGCTGCCGCGCCAGAGTGCACGGTTCGACATGTCGTATCGGCCATACGACTCCGACACATTCGGCAGCTTCGCCGAGGGCATCGCCAACTTTCTGGGCACCGCCCGCTACCTCGTGTACCAGACGGTGTTTTGTACGTTCTGGATCCTGCACAACTCGTTTGCGCCGCGCGACCTGCAGTTCGACCCGTGGGACCGCGGGTTGGTGCTGCTCACACTCATCTTGTCGTTGCAGGCGTCGTACGCCGCCCCCTTGATCTTGCTGGCGCAGAGCCGACAGGAACGTCGCGACCGGGTGCAGTCGGAGAACGACCGCACCGTGGCGGAACGAACCCAGAACGACACCGAGTTCCTCGCCCGCGAAATCGCCGGCGTTCGCCTGGCGCTCGCCGACGTGGTCACCAACGAAGAACTCAGCGGTCAGCTCGACGACTTGGCCAAGTCGCTGAAGAAGCTGAACAAGAAAGTCGATGCCCTCGTCGGCCCACGCTCAGACCCCGCGGACGCCTAACCCTCCACGCGTGTCGCGTTTCTGCGCGCCATGGTGCGCAAAATCGCGACACGCTGGAGAGGTTGGCGGGTTCAGCTGGGTTGGGGGATGCCGGTGAACTCTTGTAGACGGACGCCACACCCGGTGATTCGTCGCAGGAGCTCGGTGGTGGGAAGGTCCGCGTCGCCAGGCACGACCACGCCGGTCGGTAGGCCGACGTCGAGGATGAACGTTGCGAACGCCGCGGCAGTGGCAGCTGAGGTGGTGCCGACGAGTTCTGCGATGCCTGCGATCAAGCACTGTCTCGAGCCGTCGGCGGCTCCTCCGCGCAGCTCCACCCGAAGCGCTCCGACACCTCCCTCTTGATGAGGTGGCGCCATCATGGGAAGGCGGGCTGTGAGTCGGTCACGTCGCCGAGCCGACCGGCGAGCCGTGATACGAGTCACACCTGGAAAGCTGCGTTGCAGCAACAGCGGGCTCGCAACGCGTGCCCGGTAGCAGTCGAGTGCTCCGATGGGTTCAGGAAACCAACTCAGCTCGCGTCCACTGCCGCAGAACGCATCGATCCATTCGCCGTCATGCCATCCGGGAGCCCAACCTCGAAGTGACTGGTGATGGTCGCGCGCGCAGGCAGGCCCGGCAGTGCCATGACTGGCGATGTGAATCTCGTCCACCACATGGAGTTGCTCAGCGAGATGCCGAGCAATCAAGCCCGACAACCCTGGCGCCATTGCAGCCCCTACGACCAGGGTGACCTCATGGCGCTTGGCTGCCGCGTCGTGTGCGAGCAACTCATGGACGTCATCGAGCGTGTCGCCAACCGTCACGAGGTGCGCGCCACGTTCGATGATCGATGGCACGAGCGGTGCATGTGCCGCGCCATGCGCGAGCACCACAACGTCGCCCTCGACGATCGCAGGTCGATCGATCGCACGTGACGCGTGAACGGTGACTGGGCGCTCGCCGAGAAATCGATGGAGGCGCCGCCCGACGACACCACTCCCGACCAGATGAATGGTGCGATCAGCGTGCCGCGGTGTGAGTGTTCACCGCGGCTCGTTGTCGCGCGGCGGTAGGTCGAGCGGACGCCAACCTCCGTGCTGGGGTGGCACCCCTCCGCTGCCACCCAAGCGGATTCCTACGGCGGCAATGCCTGCCATCGTGAGGGCGGCGATGATGCGGCGGACAAGTTTCATGGCGCGCCGTTCACTTGGCATTGGCTCATTTGGTGTTGGCTCATTTGATGTTGGCTCATTTGGCATCGACGACTTCTACGTTGCGTAGGCGATCGGCCGACCACGGCAGCATCTGACGTACGAGATCGTCGAACGCGGCGATGCCGAGTTCCAGATCCGCCTCGGCAGTGTCTTCGATGTGGGTGTGCGACAGCCCGTGAATGGAGGGCACGAACATCATCACGGTGGGCACGCCGGAGCGCGACATCTCGGCCGAGTCGTGCATTGGGCCCGACGGCATGACTTCGCGAATGCCGGTTCGGGCTTCCACGATGTCTGACGCGAACTGCACCAGGTCGGGCTCGAACTCGATCGGGTCGATCGACCACAACACGTCGATCTCCGACTCCACGTCTTCCTCGGCCGCAATGCTGGTCACCAATTCGGTGAGACGCTCGTCGAGTTGGTCGAGCACGCCGCGATCGAGGTGACGCATGTCGACGCTGAACTCGGTGCGACCGTTCACCGCAGTGGGCACGCTCGGGTGCACCCGAAACACACCGACCGTGGTGAACGCATTGAGTTCGACGCCGAGCTCGCGAATGGCCACGGTCATGCGGGCGGCAGCGACGGTTGGGTCACGGCGCAGCGGGATCGGTGTGGCACCGGCGTGGCATGCCTGTCCCTTCAGGCGGACCAACCGCCGTTCCACTCCGAGAATGCCGTGCAACGCGGCAAGTTGGCGGCCCTTCTGAATGAGGATCGGCCCCTGCTCGATGTGCAGTTCAGCGGAAGCAACGATCGACGAATGCACGTCGCCTGCGGTGAGCACGGTTTCGAGCTCCACCCCGTGCTCGGCAACCACGTCGCCGAGGTGTCGCCCATCGTTGTCGACAAGGTCGCGCACCGCGTCGATGTCGAGCGTGCCAGCTACGGCACCGGAGCCGAACAGCGACCGGCCGAAACGAGCACCTTCCTCATCGGCCCAGTCGACCACGCTGACCGATACCGGAAGTTCGACGCCGTCGCGGTGAAGCCCACGCAAGACCTCGGCGCCGGCCAGCACGCCAAGGCAACCGTCGAGCCAGCCGCCGTTGGGCACAGAGTCGAGGTGGCTGCCGAGAACGATTCGCTCTTGCCGCGCACCGGGCAGCGTGACCCACAGGTTGCCCGCCGGGTCGGTGTGGTGCTCCACCGGCAGGCCTTCGAACGTGGAGCGAAACCACTCGCGGGCCTGTGCCCATGGCTCGGTCCAGGCCAGCCGTGCGCTGCCAAGCGGCGGGCCGTCTGACGGTCGACCGAGAACACTTTGCGGGATGCCATCGACTTCGCGCGACGACATGGCCCGCAACTCCAACAAGTCGGCAACCACACGCTTCGGATCAGCAGGCATGGAGGAAGTTCTAGCCGATCGGCTGCGAGCCATCGCACTCGTCAAGTGCCTGTTGTTCGCGCGAGCCGATGCCGCGGCGGCCCGCCACGCGTCGAGCGAGTCATGGCCGTCGACGGGATCGCGGTCAGGTCAGGTCTGCCGTATCCGACAACACGTAGCGGTAGATCGCAGCACCCACGGCGGCTCCGACGATGGGGGCGACCCAGAACAGCCAGAGCTGACCGATTTGGTCGCTCCCCGCGAAGATCGCCTGCGACGTGGACCGAGCCGGGTTCACGCTGGTGTTGGTGACCGGGATGGAGATCAAGTGAATCAGCGTGAGGCACAAGCCGATTGCCAACCCCCCAATCGCGGGGTTCGCAGCCTTGGCGGTGGCACCCATGATGACGATGAGAAAGATCGCAGTCAGGACGATCTCGATCACCAACGCCGCGGCGAGGCTGTAGCCACCAGGCGAGAAGTCGCCATACCCGTTGGATGCAAAAGCACCAGCGCCGTCGGGAATCTCCCAACCATCCTGGCCAGATGCCACCACGAAGATGATGAGCGCACCGCCAAGCGCACCGAGCACCTGGGCAATGATGTAGGCGGGAGCCTTGCGCGCGTCGAACCGTCCACCCGCTACGAGCCCGAGGGTGACCGCTGGGTTGAAGTGCCCGCCGGAGATGTGTCCGAGCGCGTACGCCCCCGTCAGCACCGTGAGACCGAACGCGAGCGACACCCCAACGAAACCCAAGCCGAGACTCGATCCGTTGTCGCCGACGCCAAAGTCGGAAGCGAGCACCGCAGCTCCGCAGCCTCCGAGAACAAGCCAAAGGGTGCCGATGAATTCTGCGCTCAGCGCACGAATTTCGATCGTTCACTGCCATCCAGAGACACTAACAAACCCTGGTTCCGGCCAGCCGACTGCAACGACGCAATCAACGAAGCAACGCGTCCGGGCAGCGCCGGGGGGTTCACAGCGGGCCAGCTTGCTTCCGCGTACGCTCGCAACCATGGCAGCAACTGGGGCCCGTGCGGCGAAATACGCACGGCGGCGAAAGAAGCGGATGGCCAAGGTCGAGCATGACCTCAGCGCCGAACAGTGGTCCGCGCTCCAGGCTGCGTGGGGTGGCTGCGCCTATTGCGGCGCCACCGACAAGGCGTTGCAGCGCGACTGCGTGCTCGCCATTTCGCGCGGTGGTCGGTACACCCTCGACAACATCGTGCCGGCGTGCGGCTCGTGCAACGCCAGCAAATGCAACGACGAAGTCACCGGCTGGCTGCGACGCAAGAAGCTCGACGAGCGCGCATTCCTCGAGCGCTACTACAACATCTCCGTCGAAATGGCACGCCAGTTCCCGGCAGCAGGCGTGTGAAACCGCCGACGAAAGCCGACGAAAACGAGAACGAGGCGCCTTTCGGCGCCTCGTTCTACTGGTGGGGCTAACAAGAATCGAACTTGTGACCTCTGCCTTATCAGGGCAGCGCTCTAACCAACTGAGCTATAGCCCCAGCAAGGAAGCGAGGCTATCGGCACCAGCAGCGTTCCTCAACTGGAGCGGCGCATCTGCACCAGCGTCAGCTGCACAGACAACGCTAGTTTTGGGTGATGCGGCACCTGCTTCCTCCACATCTCGAGGGTTGGCAGCCTGCCCCGACAGACCCGCCACCAGACGAGTCCGACAACGGTGAAGAACATCACGTGCTGAGTTCTGGGGCGGTGCTGTTGCTCGATG
Organism: uncultured Actinomycetota bacterium; assembly: GCA_963738275.1. GTDB lineage: Bacteria > Actinomycetota > Acidimicrobiia > Acidimicrobiales > Ilumatobacteraceae > Ilumatobacter. The sequence continues at coordinate 202,323 of CAVTVY010000005.1, read as the reverse complement.
CGGAGGGCTCAACCGAACTGGCGGCACGGCTGCGAGTACCGGGAACCCTCGGCGCCGGGCCCGCCGACACGCTCCTCGGACAAATCTTCGAGGCAGTCGTCGACGCGGTGGCCGAGGCGGGCGGGTACGTCGGGCATTTCACCGGCGACGGGGTGATCGCCGTCTTTCAGGACGAACCAACAGATGCCGTCGCGAACGCCGTCGCCGCTGGGCGCACGATTCTCAAACACATCGCAGACCTCAGTGGTCTGGTGACCCCGGCAGGTCCGGTCGACCTCGCCGTTCGGGCAATCGTCGGGGCGGGAACGATCGACACCTTTGTCTGGAGAGCTCCGGCCGTCTCCGATCCGGGGTGTCAGAACGCCGTATACGTCATCGTTGGAACTGCGCTTGCCGAAGCCCAACGCGGTGAAGAGTTCGTCGAAGGCGGCGTTCTGGCTCTGGGGCCACAAGCTGCTTCGGCTCTCCCGGAGGTCGAGTACGTGCCAATCGACGACGGCGGTCTCGGGTACGTCAGCATCAGCTCAGCTGAGCCGATCTTGGACCAGACATCGCGCGTGACTCAACCAGCTTCCGCCACCGACACGGCTGCGGCCACGGCTGCGGCACCGATCACCAGCGACTGGCGATTCGTCATTCCAGGCGCATTCGATGAAGAAGTTCAACCCGAGTTTCGATACGCGACCGTTGCGTTTCTCGAACTCAAAGAGTGGCCGCATGAAGACACGGTCGCCGTCATCATCGAGGAAATGGCGGCCTCTGGCGGGCACATCAGTAATGTGCTGCGAACCTCAGCAGATCAACTCGGCGTCACGTTCATGTTGGTATGGGGCGCGCCGGTCGGTCACCCCGATGACGCGTCGCGAGCGCTGCGCTTTGTCGAAGCCGTACAGAATGAAATCGGCGCCGATACCTTCAAGACCGGAGTGGGGTATTCGTACACGTTCATCGGGTTCGTCGGATCCGACGCTCAGTCCACCTACACCGCCCTCGGGGCACCGGTGAATTTGGCCGCTCGCTTGTGCAGTATCGCGGACTGGGGTGAGATCCGTGTCACCGAAGTGTTCGACGAGGTGATCCCGCCGGGATGGGTGGTCGAACCGGTGGAAGCCACCGTATACAAGGGCTTCAAGGCGCCATTGGTGACCCGCTCGCTGCGGCCTGCCGAAATCAAAGCACCAAGATGGCGGGTGTGGCCCCGACGCCGACATGCCGCATCCAGCACGGCGCCCCTCATTGAGGAAGTGGGCGACGACAGCCCGCCACAGGACCCACTCATCGATGAAGCGCTCACGGACCTGCAAGCCAGGGCCGCAGGCCGCACACCACCAAGCTAGGGGGCTGGCTCGTCAATCATCGGCTGACCAATCATCTGAACCCGTCGCCGACGGCGCGTCCGGTGCGGGTGCAGTTGGAGATGGTTCGGTGGAGCTCGTTGGCCCATCGTCGTCGACGCTCCAGTTCGACAGCGGCCCGCCGACCACGCCCGCTTCAACCGGACGGCGAACCACGTAACGACGGGCATTCGACGTGGTGCGCTCGACGACCTCTTCTTCCAGCACCGTCACCCGCACGCCACCCACGATGTCGCTGACCAAGTTGAAGAGGGTGGCGAGCAATACGAGACCGCCGGTCATGGCGACCACTCCGAACAACCCGATGATCCAGGCGTTTCGGAACAGCTCGCCACCCTTGAACTCGAACGTCTCCCATCCGAACTGGGTGAACCAACGCTCGACGTTGTCGAGGCTTCCCGTGGAGTCGGCAACGCGCCACAGGAGAACTCCCGACGACAACACCACCACATAGACCACCAGGCTGAAGATCAAGCCAACCTTGAACACACTCCAAGGGTCCACGTGCCTGATCACCCTGGTGACCCGGCGGACCCGCGGCCGGCGGCCGGCAGCGCGCAGCTCCGCCTGCACCTGGCGCCGTGACCACGGGCATGTGATCACCCCACGAGGTTGGTGTCGCGTTCGTCGCAGCCGGAGATGGCGGCGATGAAGGAACGATCGGTGCCGGCGGGTGCAGGTGCAACCGTTGGCACTATTGGTGCTACTGGTGCTGTCGGCACCGACTCGACACCACTTGTTGCAACCTCGGACGTCGTGCCACTAGCCGGCTCGGTCGCCAACACGATCGGTGGCAACACGTACGGTCCAGCATTCGCGGCTGACTCTGGCGACATGGCATCTGGCGAACCTGTTTCACGTGACCAGTCGTCGCCCTCCACGTCAGCATCAACCCAGCTGTCGGGACCAGACCCGTGTGCCGTGAGCGGTCGTGTCGACCGGCGACAACAGTGATTCCCCGATCGTCACTCCGATCTCCGCAGTATTCAGTCCGGCAGCTGCATCGTTGTCGTCTCGGGACGGGGCGATGCGCTGTTCGAACAGGTTGTCGAGCGCGTCAGACAGTCGCGATGCAGAGTCGCGGTCGTCTGAGGTCACAGAGTTGGAGTGTACGCAACGTCACTTGGTCGGCCGCGGCGCGTCACGGTTCGTCGGTGGCGCGAGCGATCGCTGTGGCGTCGCCTGCCGCGACCGTGACGGTGACCGAACGGCCATGCTTGGCCCAGCCAAGGAGCATCGCCCCATTGGCGGCGGCCAACTCGCGCCGAGGCTGACTGCCCGCCGTGTACTCCCGCCAACGCAGCGGCATCCGCCGCGGTTTGAGCCCGCTGACGTTCAGCCAGATCGACAGCGAACGGGACCATGCCAACACCACGGCAACGATGATCGCCATGCTCACCATGATGGTGAGCACGAACATGCTGCCGCGATCACGATGTGTTCGGGCACAGCGGTTTGCCACTCGAAACCTCGACTGGGCACGGACGCCTCCGGAAGTTCTTTCAGAACCGGGGCGTCTCAGATGACCGCAATCGTTGACCAAATTTTAGTGGGGTTTCGACAATGAACCATCTAGAGTCGGTCTCGGATACGTCCACCCAGCATTTTCCGGCGACGATCGCAGAATTCTCGCCTGCGGCAACCCAACCTGCCAAAACTACGCAGGCAATAGCCGCTGACGGCCACGCATCGAACTGGAACTGCCCACCGACGAGGTGCGCCACTTGCCCCTGTCGGTCGGCCGTTCCTAAAAGTGGAAGTGGTTACGCCTCGGCGTCGGCGTCGTCTTCGGCGATGATGGGGGCGACGCTGGCGACGACTTGTTCGTCGTCGAGGTTCATCACTCGCACACCTGTGGCGTCGCGACCCTGGCTGGAGATTTGACGGACGGGCATGCGGATGGTGACGCCACCCGACGACACGGCGACGATCTCGTCGTCGAGACCGACCATGAACGCCGCAACCACATGGCCCTTGCGACCCGTGATCTTGATGCCACGCACACCCTGACCGCCGCGACCCTGCACGTTGAACTTGTCGAGTTGCGTCCGCTTGCCGAAGCCGGCCGACGTCATCACCAAAATCGCTGTGTCGTCGCGGGCGACGTCACATGACACCACCGCGTCTTCACCGTTCTTCAACTTCATGCCACGCACGCCGGCGGCCGAACGACCCATGGGACGCACATCGTTTTCGTGGAAGCGAATGGTCATACCGTCGCGGCTGACCATGAAGATGTGATCGTCGCCGCTGGTCTCGATGACCTTCACCAGTTCGTCGTCGTCACGCAGCGAGATGGCGATGATGCCATCGCGGCGCGACGAGTCGTACGCGTCGAACGTGGTCTTCTTGACCGTGCCGAGCTTGGTGGCGAAGAACAGGTTGCGATCGCCCGCGAACTCGCGGGTGTCGATGATCGCTTCGATCTTTTCGCCCATCTGCAACGGCAACAAGTTGACGATGGGCATGCCCTTCGCCGTGCGCTCGCGCTCGGGCACGTCGAGCGCGCGCAGTCGATACACCTTGCCCCGATTCGAGAAGAACAGCAGGTGCGCGTGCGCAGTGGTGAAGATGACGTGCTTGACGATGTCGTCGGTCTTCAACTTGCCGCCAGACACGCCACGGCCGCCGCGGCCCTGCGACTTGAACGACGAAGCCGGAACCGACTTGACGTACTGCGCCTCGGTCATGACGATGACGAGCTCTTTGTCGTCGACCAGATCTTCGATGGACATTTCGCCGGCGTCGTAGGTGAGCTCGCACACGCGAGGTGTGGCGAACTCTTCTTTGATGGCGAGCATTTCGCTCTTGATGACGCCGCGCAACAGCACGTCGTCGCCGAGGATGGCGAGCAGATCGTTGATGGTGTTGCGAACGTCTTCGATTTCCGATTCGAGGTCGATCCGGCTGAGACGGGTGAGTTGGCGCAACTGCATGTCGAGAATGTCGACTGCCTGCACTTCGCTGAACTCATACGGCGGCGCCATGAGGCCGGCCTTCGCGGTGGCGGCGTCGTCGCTAGCCCGAATGAGGGCGATGATCGCGTCGATGACGTTGAGCGCCTTGAGGCGACCCTCAAGGATGTGCTCGCGGCGGCGGGCCTTGGCCAACCGGTACTCGGAGCGACGCGTGACGACTTCGATTTGGTGCCGGATGTAGCCCTCGAGCGCCTGCTTCAAGTTGAGCGTGCGTGGCACACCGTCGACCAGGGCAACGAAGTTGATGGAGAACGTGGTCTGCAACTGCGTCATCTTGTAGAGGTTGTTCAACACCACGTTGGCGTTGGCGTCGCGCTTCAAGGTGATGACGAGGTGCGTCTTGCCTCCCGCCGAACCGTCGTTGACGTCGGCGATGCCATCGAGATCGCCGGCGGTGACGAGCTCTTCGATGCGACCAGCGATGGACGAGCAGCTGGTTTGATACGGCAGCTCGGTGACCACGATTTCGTAGCGGCCGTTCTTGTTTTCGTCGATGACGGCGCGAGCCCGCATTTTCACGCTGCCACGCCCAGTGGTGTATGCGTCGATGATTCCGGAGCGGCCGAGGATGAAACCGCCGGTCGGGAAGTCGGGACCCTTCACATGCTCCATCAAACCTTCGACGGGAATGTCGGGCTGATCGAGCAGCGCGATCGCGGCGTCGATGGATTCGCCCAGGTTGTGCGGCGGAATGTTGGTGGCCATACCAACGGCAATGCCCTGGCTGCCGTTGACCAACAGGTTCGGGAACCGCGACGGCAGCACTTCGGGCTGCTCGGTGGTGCCGTCGTAGTTCGGAATCATGTTGACGGTGTCTTCGTCGATGTCGGCCAACAACTGCATGGCCAACGGGTGCAAACGACACTCGGTGTAACGCGGGGCGGCGGCGCCGAAGTCTGGCGAGCCGTAGTTGCCGTGGAACGCAATCAGCGGGTGGCGCAACGAGAACGGCTGGGCCATGCGCACCAACGCGTCGTAGATCGCCGAGTCGCCGTGAGGGTGGAAGCGGGCCATGGTGTCGCCGGTGACGCGGGCGCACTTCACGAACGGACGGTCGGGACGGAAACCCTGCTGCTCCATGTCCCAGATGATCCGGCGGTGCACCGGCTTCAAGCCGTCGCGTACGTCTGGCAAGGCACGCGACATGATGACCGACATCGCATAGTCGAGGAACGAGTTCTCCATCTCGTTCTGCAACGAGATCGGCTGGATGGAATCTCCGCCGTCAGAGAAGCCGCCGCCGTCGACGACGGGGGGCTCGATGGGGGGTGTGGTGTCGCTCATCTCAGAAGTCCAGGTTTCGTACGTCGCGGGCGTTGGTGGTGATGAAGTTGCGGCGACTTTCGACGTCGTCGCCCATGAGCACGCTCATGATGTTGTCTGCCTCGGCCGCCTCTTCAACGGTGACCTGCAGCAGGGTGCGGGTGGCTGCGTCCATGGTGGTGGACTTCAACTCTTCCCAGTCCATTTCGCCGAGGCCCTTCAGGCGAGCGAACTCTTTCTTGTGGTTCGGGCGCTCGATGAGGAACGCGTTCTTCGCCGCGTCGTCTTTGAGGTAGATCTTCTCTTTGCCGATTTCCGTAGAGAACAAGGGCGGCTGTGCGATGTACACGTAGCCGGCCTCGACCATCTCACGCATCTGGCGGAAGAAGAAGGTGAGCAGCAATGTGCGGATGTGGCTGCCGTCGACGTCGGCGTCGCAGAGTGCAATGACCTTGTGGTAGCGGCACTTCTCTGATTCGAAGTCTTCGCCCACGCCGGCGCCGATGGCGGTGATGAGGGTTTGGATTTCAGTGTTCTTCATCATCTTGTCGATACGGGCTCGCTCGACGTTGAGGATCTTGCCGCGAATGGGAAGAATCGCCTGCGTGCGGGGGTCGCGTGCATCGAGTGCCGTGCCGCCAGCGGAGTCGCCTTCGACGATGAACAGTTCGGATTCCCAGGCGTTCTTCGACGAGCAGTCTTTCAACTTGTCTGGCATGCCGGCGCCAGACAAGCGCCGTCTTGCGGCGAATGGCGTTGCGAGCGTTCTTCGCGGCCACACGCGCTTGCGCGGCAGACAACGCCTTCTTGATGACCTTGTTGGCCTCGGTCGGGTTTTCAGAGAACCATTCGGCGAGACGTTCGTTGGTGGCCTTCTGCACGAACGAACGCATGGGCACGTTGCCCAACTTCGCCTTCGTCTGCCCCTCGAACTGTGGCTCGCGCAGCTTCACCGAGATGATTGCGGTGATGCCTTCACGAATGTCTTCGCCGGTGAGGTTGACGTCTTTCTCTTTCAGCAGGTTCTTCTCGCGGGCCCACTTGTTGGCAACCGTGGTGAGTGCGGTGCGGAACCCTTCGACGTGCATGCCACCTTCGATGGTGGAAATGCCGTTGGCGTACCCATGAACCCCTTCGTAGTAGCCGGTGTTCCACTGGATGGCGATGTCGAGCGTTTGGCCCTCGTCGTCGTAGTCCTCGTAGTTGCAGACCTTCGAGAACAGCGGCTCTTTCGAGGCGTTGAGGTGCTTGACGAAATCGACCAGACCGCCCTTGTACTGGTACGTGATGGTTTGCTCGCGCTCGGGCCGCTCATCGATGAACACGATCTCGAGACCCTTGTTCAAAAACGCCATCGTCTGCAGACGCTCGAGCACGGTGCGAGCGACGAACTCGGTGCCTTCGGCTTGGAAGATGGTGGGGTCTGGCCAGAACGAGATGGACGTTCCGGTGGTACGACCACGCTTGGGTGTTTCACCAACGACGGCCATCTTGCCCTGGGGCTTGCCACCCTTGGCGTATTCCTGGAACCAATGCTGGCCGTCTCGGTCGACCTCGATGATGAGCTTCTCGGACGAGCGCGTTGACCACCGACACGCCAACACCGTGCAAACCACCGGACACCTTGTAACCCTCGCCGCCGAACTTGCCGCCGGCATGCAGCACCGTGAGCACCACTTCTGCAGCCGACTTACCCTTGTGCTGACCCTCTCGATACGCATCGACCGGAACGCCGCGCCCATTGTCGTCGACACGACAACCGCCGTCGGCCAGCAATGTCACCACGATGCGATCGCAGAAGCCGGCCATGGCCTCGTCGACGGAGTTGTCGACCACTTCCCAGATGAGGTGATGGAGACCTTGCAGACCGGTGGAACCGATGTACATACCCGGGCGCTTGCGTACCGGGTCGAGCCCCTCCAAGACCTGAATGTCTTTGGCGCCATAGCTGGAAGTGGCCTGTTGCTGGGGAGTCACGCGTTACCTCGGAAATTTTCGGTAGAACTGGCGATGAAAAGTGCTGCGAGCGATTGGGGCCGAAACGGGGAAGCCACCACAAATCGCATGCCTGTCATTGTACCAGCAGGGTGTAACGGAGTTGGTTTCATCGACCGCTGAAACGGTGCTATTTCGCCCGTAGAGCGACGAAAGTCGTGTTGTCTGGTACCGAGTGGCCGAAAATTCGCCAGGAGACCACCGGCAACGACCACGATTCAGTTGCCTCAATCGGTTGACGGACGAGACGCTCTTTCACGAGCGCTGCGATGCGTGAACCGTCGGCCGACGAGCCGGCACGATCGCGGACCGCTTTCACCACTTGACCCATCGCCTTGGGGCCGGTGACCCCGGCTGCAGCAGCTGCCGCTACCTCCGCATCGACCAAACCGACCAGCTCGTCATCGTTCATCGCGGCGGGCAGATACCGGCCGATGATCTCGAGTTCCGCCCGCTCTTTCGCCGCCAGCTCGGCTCGGCCGGCACCCTCGTACAACTCGGCCGACTCGTGGCGTTTCTTTCCTTCCGACTTCAAGATCGCGCGACCGCATCGTCGTCGAGTACCACCGGCGTGGTTCCCGCCACCTCAGCGTTCAAAATGGCGGCCCGCAGCATCCGCAGGGTCGAGAGCGTGATCTCTTCGCGAGCCTTCATCGCACTCGTGAGATCCAGTTGCAGTTGGTCTTTGAGTGAAACCGTCGAATCCGTCATGCGTCCATGATGCCGCACTCCGGCGCTGCTAGCAGCTCAAGCTTTTGCGGCTCGCCGCCGATGCACGGACGATGGGCAACGACATCCACTCCGTCAGAACCGACACGGCGACCGATGTTCCGGTGTTGCCGGCCGCACTGCCACGCCTGCCCACCAACTCCGCTCATGAGACCAGCAGCGGCGTGATCGCGCCGGAACCACGGCCAATCACGATCTCGCCTCAATCGTCCCGATCACCACTCTCGACATCGTCCAACACGAGTGGGCATCGGCGACAACGGCCCCCACGTTGCGCGAACTGTTCCCATCTCGTCGCCGTCGGTCGACATGTCGACACCACCGCGAGGACTCCCCCGGCTCACGCCCAGCCTGCCATCTACGGTGCCCACTGCACCGCCCGCACCACTACTTGAACCAGAGTTGGTCGAGGTAGTACAGGCAGTCGTCGAAGGCGAGGAATCACGTTTCATCACCGACGGCCCGCAGCACCCGATGGCACACCTGATGCCACCACGCACCCGGCCCACTGAGGCACAGCTTCGGGCCAGCGAACTCCGCGCTGCCAAGAAGAAGAGAGCACGGCGAGCAAAAGTGTTGGCGGCCGTCGCCATCGTCGCGCTCGGAGCGCTCGCAGGCCCACCCTTGGCCTCCTGGGTCGTCGACGCCATCAACGAATCGGGAAGCACCACAACCACCGACAAGACCGCCACGAATCCAACTGACACCGATTCAACTGACACCGATTCAACTGGACAGGACGGACCCGCCAGTGGCGTCGACTCGATGCTCGACGACATCGACACGCTCAACAGCATCGTTGCCGAGAGCAACTCGTCGGTCGTCGACACGAACGACTAGTGACGACCAGAGACGACTAGCGCTGGCGGTTTGCGCTGGCCGCGGGCGCCGAGGCGATCGACGCGAACGTCGATTCGTTCCACCGTCACGTGAGCCACCTCACGTAGACGTTCCACGATCATCGGCGTAACCAGCTTCACCTGAGTGGCCCACGCTGGCTCGTCGACTTCCACCAACAACGTGGTGCCATCAAGTTTCACCGGCTTGACATGTTGCGCCACCTGATCGCCAACCGCTTCGGTCCACCGACCAAACAATCCGCCGACCGCAGCCCGACTCGGGCCACGCAGGGACCGCACCACGCCGTCTAGCGATGCCGACAGCGGCAAGGGATCGCGATCAGTGGTCATAATTGCGCATTCACGACCCGTCACCGTCGTGATCAATTCCGTCGTGATCAGATTGGCGATCAGCACGGCGATCATCATCAGTGACCGTACCTGCAGTGATGAAGATCACACGATCGGGTCGAGCTGCGGGTGGCAGGGGCGAGGCCGAGGTCATCACCACCTGCCCCGGCGGCAGATTCCGCAACAGTGCTGTCGCTCGATCGGGATCAAGCTCGGACAACACGTCGTCGAGCACCAGCACCGGGGTAGATCCAGTTCGCTCGGCCACCAAACGATGAGCGGCCAGTCGCATCGCCAGTGCAAGCGTGCGTTGTTCACCTTGAGAGGCGTGTGACCGAGCCGGCAGACCCGCCAGCCCGATCTCAACGTCGTCACGGTGCGGCCCGACCGTTGACGAGACGCGCCGCACATCATGACTTCGGGACGCGCTCAGTGCGGCAGCAAGACCGGTGTGGCGCCACTCCGGTTCATAGGTCAACTCCACCGCCACAGACTCACCCGACAGGTGTTCGTACGCTTCGGTCACCATCGGTTGACAGCGCGCAACCAACGTGGCACGCGGCGAAACCCAGTTGGTCACCCAACTCGGCAAAGCGTGCATCCCACACGTCGAGCGTTGCCGCCACTTCATCGGTCAATCGACCACCTGCCTGCTTGAGCACCGTGTTGCGCTGCCGCACCACACGGTCGATCTCCAACCGCAACGGGTCGTACTTCGTTGCTAATGCAACGAGCGTGTCGTCGAGAAACCGCCGTCGCTCAGACGGTCCGCCCTTCACCATGATGAGATCGTCGGGAGCAAAGACGCTCACCCGAAGCACCCCGAGCAAGTCTCGGGTCCGCCCAAGGCGTTGTCGATTGACCTGCACCCGGTTGCGCCCCAGGCGAGAGAGTTCCGCTTCGATGAGCACCTCGCGGCCGTCGTCGTCGCGCACCAACGCACGAATGAAGCTGCCTTCGGTACCGACGCGGATCAGCGCATCTGGCGAGGCGCCCCGAAAACTCGACAGCGTCGCCAAGTACGCCAACGCTTCGGCCAGATTCGTTTTGCCCTGACCGTTCTTGCCGAGCACCGCCGTGATGCCTGCGGTGAGGTCGAATTCAGCGTGTGCGTAATTTCGAAAGTCGACCAGCTCGAGATGCTCGACGATCACACGTGGTTACAGCTTTCCTCGTTCAGGGGATCAGCGGATAGGTCGCTTCGCTCCTTTTCATTCCGCTGATCTCCCTCCGTTTCTATTGAGAGTGTCGACCAGACAGGCTCGGCAGAGCCTCGCCTCCCCGCTCGACCTCTAGGGAACACGGACCGGCATGAGCAAGTACAGGTATTCAGGATGCCCGACACCACGCAACACTGCCGGCTTCATCGGATCGAGCGTTTCGAGCGTGACCTCGTCACCCTCAACCGCATCGAGACCTGCCGCGAAATAGTCGGGGTTGAACGCGATCGTCATCTCGGCACCCTCGTACACGGCATCGATCTCTTCAGCCGCATCGCCAACATCTTGCGTGATCGCTGTGAGCCGTACGGTTTCCCCACCCAACGTGAGACGGACCGGCGTGGAATCTTGCGCGAGAATCTTCACGCGACGCAACGCCTCGACAAGAGCATCCCGGCCGACGGTGAGCTTGTTGGGATACGACGACGGCAACAAGTTCTGGACGTTCGGATAGTCACCCTCGATGAGCCGCGTGGTGAGCTTGATGTCACCGGTCTCAAACACAGCTTCGCGTGCCCCGAAACGAACACGAAGATTGTCTGAATCTCCGTCAGGGAGGATCCGCTGCAGCTCGGCCAATGCCCGGCTGGGCACCAGCACCTGTTGCCCAGCGGTCAACAACGTCGACTGCGGCAGATCACGAACCGCCAACCGGTACGAGTCGGTCGCCACCAACTTGACGCCGGTGTCGGAAGCCGACAGCTGAACGCCAGTGAGCACCGCTCGCGCATCGTCGGTTGATGCTGCCCGAACGACCTGTCGCAGCGCTTTGCCAACTTCCTTCGAACCGAGCTCGACCGGGCTGGCATCTGATTCAACGAGCGACGGATAGTCACTGAGCGACAGCGGCCGCACCGAAAACTCAGACCGGCCGGCGCTGATTGACATCAAATCGTCGGTAACGCTGATCTCTACACCACCCGGCGGCAATGCTTTGACGATGTCGGCGACCAACCGGGCCGGAACCACTGCAGAACCTGTGCGATCGGCGTGCACCGGAATGGTGAGTTGAATCGTGAGTTCGAGATCGGTTCCGGTGATCTTCAGCTCGTCGGTCGTCACGTCGAGACGAAGTCCCGACAACACCGGCAACGTCGCCGTGCGGCTGGTTGCAGCTCGGCCAGCCGTAGTGAGCGCCTCAGCCAAAATCTCTCGTTCGCAACGAAACTTCACAGTGCAGTCCTTCTCCCCAATGGGTGATGTATCGAATTAGCAGTAGTAGTAGGTGCTGTGGATTGTGGACAACACCTTATTTCCCCAGTACAACCGGTACGGGATGCCGCGCGGGTTTGTCCACCATGGTCCCCAGGTCGCGGATGACAGCGGTGTGATTCGGTGGATGACCGATGGTTGTCCACCGCGCGTCCACGCGTTGTCCCTGGTTGTCCCCACAGCAGTGTGCACAGCTTGATCGTGCGTGGCGGCACTAGGAGGCCTTCAATTTTTGGATCAGGTCGGTGACCTGTTCGAACACGACCTTGCGCTCGCTGAGCTGACGCTGAATCTTCTCCACCGCATGTATGACGGTGGTGTGGTCTCGGCCACCGAACAGGCGAGCGATGCTGGGATAGCTGAGATCGGTCTGGTCACGGAACACGTACATCGCGATTTGACGGGCTGTGACCAGAGGGCGCTGCCGGCTCTTGCCCTTCAGTGCTTCGACTTCAAAACCGAGGATCTTCGCGATCTCATCGAGCAACTCAGCGTCGGTTCGGGGCTTGGGAGCGGCGTCAGTGAGCAAATCTGCAAGTTGCTGCTGAGCGAGTTCGGTGGTGATGGGTTTCCCGCTGAGGCTGGCGTAGGCCGTGACCCGAATGAGGGCTCCCTCCAACTCACGAATGTTGGTGGAGATCTTCGTCGCGATGAATTCCGAGGGTTTCCGCTGGTACTTGCACTCGTTCGCGCTCGGCCTTGTTGCGCAAGATCGCAAAACGTGTCTCGAGATCTGGTGGCTGAATGTCGGTGATGAGCCCCCACCGGAACCGGCCACGCAGTCGTTCCTCCAGCGTGGGAATGTTGTCGGGCATGCGATCAGACGAAATGATGATCTGCTTGTTCGCACCGTGCAGAGAGTTGAACGTGTGGAAGAACTCCTCTTGGAGGCCCTCTTTGCCCTCTAGGAACTGCACGTCGTCGATCAGCAGCACGTCGATCTCGCGATAACGACGTCGCAAACCAGCCATGGAGTTCGACCGAATGGCATCGACGTACTCGTTCATGAACGTCTCGGTCGACACGTACCGCACGACGTGGTGCTGATAGTTGCTGTGCACGTAATGGCCAATGGCGTGCAACAGGTGAGTCTTACCGAGGCCGGCCTGGCCGTAGATGAACAGTGGGTTGTACGAGCGGGCGGGGGTTTCGGCAACTCGCAACGCGGCGGCCAACGCGAACTGGTTCGAAGCGCCCTTCACGAACGTCTCGAACGTATAGCGGGGGTTCAACCCGGCTTCGTCGAGCGCATCGTCGTCGAAACCCGCCTCGAGCCGCCGGCGTGAAGCGTTCCCATCAGAGAGTGACCGCGAGCGAACATCTGCTGTGTTCGGTGAGTGCCCGGCGAGACCGGACGGTGTGACGCCGTGGTGGTCGGAGAGCGCCGACTCCGCTGATTCGTGGTCGGATGCGATCGCGATCACGTCAAACCGTCGAGCACCGAACCCAAGATCTGACATGGCATCGGTGATCAGTGGGCCGTATCGGGTGAGGATGCGGTCCCGTGCCAGGGTGCTGGGCACCTGGATGATCAACGACTCCTCTTCGTCGTGAGCGACCGGCACCACATCGGCGAAGGTCGAGAACCAGACTGACTCGGTGAGTTGGGCGCGAAGCAACTGCGCAACCGCCGTCCACTCCTCCTCTGGTTCACTCACTCCATCACCATTCCTGCATCAGTTCCTGCATCAGCGTCACGTCATCACCCGTTCACACATCGGCCACCCACAGCCGCCACCCCGTCAACACCTGCAAATGCGGCGTCCACACGGTTGTCCACAGGTGTGGAAAAGGGTGTGCTGGGCAAGGCGTGGAACCGTAGCACGAACATCTGGTGGGTGAAACTGCCGTGCCAACATGGAACGACCGGCACCGACCGATTTCTCGCTCGAGGTGCAACTGGTCGGGCAAACAGGACGTGCAAACTCGACGCGGAACTGCTCTTCGGTCGTGGTTGCCGCGCGGTGCCCTGTCACCGTAGCCTTGTCCGGTCGAGGTGCGCTCTCACAGGCGCCTCGGTCGTAGCAACATGCACCAGGCCCTGGATTTGGGTGGAACACCAACGCGAGGCAACGGGCCTCCCGAGGTGTGACCTATACCCCGGAGGTTCAGGGCTTTCAGGAGGACGACGTGAAGCGTACTTTTCAACCAAACACCCACCGACGTGCGAAGAAGCATGGTTTCCGCGCTCGTATGAGCACACGTGCGGGTCGTGCCGTGCTCAAGAGCCGCCGCGCCAAGGGCCGCGCCCGCCTGTCGGCTTGATCCTTCGGATCCGCGATCGTCAGTCATTTCAACGCTTATCGCGTGACGGCACGCGGATCCGTCGTGCATCCCTCTGGTGTACATGGTGTCCGAACCCCGATTCGACCGGCCCCAATTCGTCAGGCATGGCCGTGGCATTCGCCGTCGGTCGCGCGCTCGCTCCTGCCGTCACCCGCAATCGTCTACGACGACGTTTCAGAGCGATCCTTCGCGAACTCGACCAGGTCGAAGCACTCCCGCCGTGTCTACTGCTGATCGGCGCGACGCCGCGCACACTCGAACTGACGTTCGAGGAGATGCAGACGGAATTGGCACTGGTGATCGATCAGATCCGTCGCCAGTGTCCGGTCGCTGGCAGCGTGTGATGTTGCGTGCCATCAACTGGTATCAGCAGGCCGCCCAGGGCCGGTTGTCACCTTGCCGGTTCTACCCTTCGTGTTCCGAGTACGGACGCGAATGCATCGAAGTACACGGCGCTCGTCGTGGACTGTGGCTGACCGTGCGGCGTTTGTTGCGTTGCCGCCCGTTTGGTCCATCGGGATACGACCCGGTGCCGCCCCCGTCCCCCGCCTCAAGGAGTCGTTCGTGATTTTCGCTGGTGTCTTTGAAGTTCCCGCTGCGCTGCTGTCATGGCTCTACTCCATTACCCACAGTTACGGGTTGTCGATTTCGTTGATCGCCGTGTTGGTGATGATGTTGGTCACTCCGCTCATTCTGAAGAGCACCAAGGGCATGCTCGAGATGCAGAAGCTGGCGCCGGAAATGCGCAAGTTGCAGCAGGAGTTCAAGAGCGATCGGCAGCAACTCAACCAAGAGATGATGAAGCTCTACCAAGAGCACAAGGTCAACCCGATGGCGTCGTGCTTGCCGATGGTGGCGCAGATGCCCGTGTTTCTCATCATGTTCCGCATCCTGCACGGAATGACCTACCGGCCGGTCGGCCCCGATGCGTTGGTGGTCCGTGCAGTCCTCACGAGTGTCGGAGTGCCCGAGAGCCAACCAATCGGGTTCTACCCTCGTTACCTGTCGCACGCGAGCGAGTTGTACCAGTCTTTGGTCGGTCAACAGACCATGACCTCATGGGGCCTCGACTTGTCGTTGTCGCCGGCGGACATGTTGGGTCAAGACTTTGGTCAGGGGCTCATTTATGTGTCGCTCGTGGTGGTGCTCGGTGTCCTGTACTTCGTGCAGCAACGAATGGTTGCTTCACGAGCAGCAGTGAGCCCCACGATGTCGCCGGTACAGCAGAAGCTCATGCAATACCTGCCGGTGGTGTTCGCTGTCTTCCAGATCTTCTTCCTGCTCGCGTTGGTCATCTACTACATGGTGCAAACTGTGCTCCGAATCATCCAGCAGGCCTACATCACGCGGCGCTTCTATGGCCACGACGAATCACTCGGTCGCCAGGCCCAGCAGGCGAGCGAGCGGGCACGCGATCTCGCCAAGGCCGATGGCGGCGGCGGACCTCTCACGCAGGCGAAGCGTGATCTGGCCAAGGCCCGAGATGACGCCAAAACTGCGAAGCAAGCGAACGCGATCCCAGCGAACTCGACGGTGTCAACTTCGAAACGAACGACTGCACCGAAGAATCGTCCAACCCCCCCTGCGACGAAGCCGACCTCTGGTCGGCCGGGCAATCGGCCCGAGTCGACCAAGAAGCGCAACCGACCCTGAGTCGCGGCGCACAACGAAGGAGTATCAGTTCATGGAATGGGTCGAAACGACGGCTAAGACCGTCGAAGCAGCGAAAGACCTGGCGCTCGATCGCCTGGGAGTCGCTGCTGACGAAGCAGACTTCGAGGTGCTCGAAGAACCACGTAGCGGTCTGTTTGGCCGGGTGCGTGGGGAAGCCCGCGTGCGGGCCAGGATCCGCCCGACAGCGGTGCGTCCGAAGCAAGATCGTCGCCGAGACCGCAAGGGGAGCAAGGGCGACAAAGCCGCTCGAGGCACCGAGAGCGAAGCGTCTTCGCCTGCAGAGAGCGACGCAGGTTCCGACGGTGAGTCGTCTGATTCACGCCAATCGACCGGTGCCGCTGCAGCATCGACGAGCGCGAGCCGAAAGTCGTCTGGTACGCGCAGCGACGGTGGCGGCTCGGCAGACAGGTCGGCGAAGGCCGATGGTGGCGACCGAGACGGTCGTCGGAATTCGAAGGGCAACGGCGAGAGCCGACCAAGACAACCCAAGGAGCAGAACATGGACGAGCCAACAGCCACCCCCGAACAGGTCGGCGACGCCGCAGTAGCGTTCATGTCGGGGCTCGCCGATGCCTTCGGCGCAACGTCCACGACGACCTTGGCGATTGAAGGCGACGAACTCGACGTCAAAGTGACCGGTACCGACCTCGGTGTGCTGGTTGGCCCCGGGGGCCGGACACTCACCGCCATCCAAGACCTCGTCCGAGTTGCGGCACAGCGTCGCCTTGGTGATCACGAAACGCGCCTGCGAATCGATGTTGCTGGATACCGCGAGAAGCGCAAGGGTGCGCTCGAGCAGTTCGCACAGTCAGTGGCAGCGCAAGTGGTTGCGAGCGGTCAAGCGAAGGCTCTCGAACCGATGTCGTCGGCTGATCGCAAGGTCGTTCATGACGCCATTGGTGAGATCGAGGGCGTCGTGAGCCGTTCTGATGGCGAAGATCCCTCTCGCCGGGTGGTCATCGCTCCAGCGTGACCTGATGCCACAACATCCTGATTTGCTCGAAACGCTGCGCCAAGCGCAGCGTTTCGGCTTTTTCGGCTCCCGTCCCATGGAAGAGGCAATCGCGCATTCAGCGGCGTTTGTTGGGGCGTTCGCGAACACCGAGCCACCCGGGTCCTTGATCGATCTCGGTTCCGGCGGAGGGCTGCCGGGGCTTGTGCTCGCCGATGCACTGCCGACGACGTCCATCGTGCTGACGGACCGACGAGAGAAGCGAACCGACTTCCTGGCCCGGGCGGTCTCTCGTTTGGGCTTCGATCACGTCACAGTGTTCGCTGGTGATGTCGAAGTGGTCTGCAAGCAGGTCGCAGCTGGCAGCCGGCCGCCATTTGCGGCTGTCACCGCCCGTGGCTTCGGTCCGCCAGAGGTCACCCTTCGATGTGCCCGCCGCCTGGTCTCAGACGTCGGGGTGATCGTGATATCGGAACCCCCGACCGGGAATCGATGGGATGACACCCTCCTTGCCGAACTGGGCCTCGCCAGCGAGTTGGTAGGAAGCGTTCGGCGATTTCAACCGATCCATTAGAGATCACAAAGGGCACGACCACAACGTGTCAGACACGCCGTCGTTGGTAGATGTCGTTGGATATCGAGTGTTTCACGTGAAACACTCGATGACTGCACACTTGGAGCAGAGGGGGTAGGCGAGGCTTTGCCGAGCTTGCCCGGTTGACGACGACCATAGATCCATGACACGGGGATCCCCTTACGCCGTGGTGACATGTTTCACGTGAAACACAACTCACCCCGAGCATCCTCACAATTGATGTGCTGACACACCAGACTGTCACGGTGATTGGAACTGATACTGACCGGCCGCCGGTGCGCCCACTCCCCCGAGTGATCGCGATCGCCAACCAAAAGGGTGGTGTCGGCAAGACCACCACCACCATCAACACGGGTGCGTGTCTTGCAGAAATGGGACTCCGCACCCTGATTGTCGACCTGGATCCGCAGGGGAATGCATCAACCGGACTTGGAATCGAGAATCGCGGCCTCGAGGCGTCCATGTATCACGTGCTCATGCATGATGTGCCGTTGGAGAACTGCATCGAACCAACCGACGTACGGAACTTGTTCGTTGCGCCAGCAAGCCTCGACCTCGCCGGTGCTGAGATTGAGTTGGTGCCGGCCTTTAGTCGTGAGACCCGGCTGAAGCGAGCGATCGAATCGGTCATCGACGACTACGACTACGTGCTGATCGACTGTCCGCCGACTCTGGGCCTGCTCACGGTGAACGGTCTCGCAGCAGCGCACGAAGTCATGGTTCCCGTACAGACGGAGTACTACGCCCTCGAGGGACTCGGGCAACTCTTGCGCAACGTCGACCTGGTAAAGCGAAACCTCAACCCGACCCTCGAGGTGTCCATCATCGTGTGCGTGATGTTCGACGCCCGGACCAAATTGTCTGATCAGGTCGTAGCTGAGGTTCGTGAACACTTCGGGAGCAAGGTGCTCAGAAGCGTGGTTCCTCGGAGTGTGCGCCTTTCCGAAGCGCCGTCGTTTGGCCAACCGATCATCACATTCGATCCACGATCGCGTGGAGCTGTTGCCTATCGCGAAGTTGCCAAGGAGGTTCATTATGGTACGGCGTAGCGGCTTGGGAAAGGGCTTGAGTTCGTTGATACCTCCGGGGGAGGGCGGTGGTACGACCAGCGGCGATGCTGTGCTCCAAGACATTCCCCTGTCTGACATCACACCGAACCCCCATCAGCCTCGGGTGCATTTCGATGAGGAGTCGCTGAGCGAACTCACGGCGTCGATTCAGCAAATCGGAGTCCTCCAGCCGATCCTCGTGAGGCCGTTGGAAAGTGGTGGATTCGAGTTGGTCGCCGGCGAACGTCGCTGGCGTGCTGCCGGGCGAGCGGGGCTTCCCACGATTCCGGCCGTGGTGCGGTTCACCGATGATCTCGCGTCTGTCGAGCAGGCATTGGTCGAGAACTTGCACCGACAGGACCTGACCCCACTCGAAGAAGCAGCTGCTTACCAACAGTTGATCGAAGACTTCCAGCTGACGCACGAAGAGCTTTCCGAACGCGTCGGCAAGAGTCGATCCACGGTCACGAATACCCTGCGGCTACTCGGCCTGCCGCCGACGATTCAACACCTCCTTGCCGACGGCAAGTTGTCGGCTGGACACGCACGAGCCTTGCTCGGAACGCCTGATCGGGCGCTGCAAGAGCAACTCGCCCGACTTGCCGTTGACCAAGGCTGGTCGGTGCGTGTCTTGGAAGAGGCGGTGAAGTTTGGTGGGCCGCCTCAAGCGGCCTCACCGGTACCAGCCGCATCGCCAGCCGTGCCGCCGCCGACCCACGATGGTGCAGGTATCGCTCCGACCACCCGCCTCCGCCCACCGGGGCTGCTCGAGTTGGAGGAACTCTTAGCCCTCTACCTCGACACGCGCGTGAGTGTTCAGATGGGTGGCAAAAAGGGCCGCATCGCTATTGACTTCGCAGACTTGGAAGACCTGGAGCGGATCTACCGGCGTATGAACAGCGAAGAAACGTAGCCCGAACAGCGCAAATACTGGCCAGGAACAAACTTACAGGCTTGTAGTTATCCACAAGACTCTCGATGGAAACGTGAGCTTGAAGCACAGGGTGGGGAGAAATCTGTGGATAAACACTGAAGTTGTGGATGACGCTGCTCAACTCCAGATTGAAGGCGCCTCACAGCCGCAGAAACCGGTCGGTCATGCTCCAGGTAGAGGCGTCGTCGAGTACGGGCTGGCAGCCCACGACTCAATCGAGGCAACGACGATTCTGACCACGTCGGGGATTCGATCGAGTGATTCATGAATCGACCCCAGCGTCACCAAGACTGCCGGCATGTGTGTTTCGCGCAACACGGGTGATCGCATGCCCCGCACCGTGAACGCCAAGTGGGGTAGCGCGGCTGAGGCGTAGCGCTCTACCGACTCGGCCAGCATTCGCCCACCGGCCGACTCGAAGGAGGGCACCGAAAAGTAGGCGATGGTGGTGTGGTCGGCGATGTCGGCCTCGAATCCGATGTAGACGGAGGCCCCGAACCGGTTGGCGGCCGCTGCTTGAGATGCGGCGTCGGGTTCATCGGAGGCAACGACTGTGGCGCTGCGTTGCCTGAGGGCTTGCACCAACTGGCGAGTGAGTGCGCTGAGGCCGCCGAACTGTCCAATCACAATGCGGAGTTCAGTGAGCGCTCGTGCGTGGGCGGTCAGGAGCTCCATCTCCCGCACCATGGTGACACCCGGGCCGCTTCCGGTTTGGCGGATCAGCACGCCAAGAGCCCGAACGGTGATGCCCCCGCAGACCCCGTCGACGTACAGCCCCGAGTTCCGCTGGAAGTCCTCGAGAGCGCGCTTCGTGTCGGGACCGAAAATTCCGTCGGCCTTACCGGCGTCAAAGCCGATCCGTGCCAAGGTGGTCTGCAGTTCGGTGACGTCGTCTCCACGCAGATTGGGTGCCGTCAGCATGAGCAGGCGATCCCCCAACTTCCACGAAGCCTCAACGAGTGCACGCCAAGACGACTCATCGCAGGTTCCGGTGGCTCGAAGGCCGCGCTGGGCTTGAAATACCGCAAGGGCCTGCGCAGTTCCCTCGCAGTAGGTGCCCGGCTCGAGTGGGACGCTGACGCAGCCGACACCGGCGAGGCGCCGCTGTATGTCTCGTACCGCTTCGCCTCGGGTGCCCGGAATCAGTGGGAAGTGGCCAGAAATTCGTCGAGCTCCTCCAGCATGGCGCCCTTGCCCTTGGCGCCGACGATCTTCTTCTTCACATCGCCACCATCGATGACCAAGAGTGTTGGGATGCTCATCACGCTGTAGCGCATGGCAATTTCAGGATTCTCGTCGACGTTCAGCTTGGTGATCATGATCCGGTCGCCGAACTCGGCGGCGATCTCTTCGAGGACAGGTGCAATCTTCTTGCATGGCCCGCACCATTCGGCCCAGAAGTCGACGAGGACCGGGGTTGATGAACTATTGACTGTTTCGTCGAACGTCGCGGTGGTGAGATTGCTGATTCCATGTGCCATGAATCGCTCCGATGCTGCTGGCGGCAGGTCGCTCCTGCGGGCCTGCCTAGTGTAACGAGAGCCAACGGCGACCTCTCGTCTTCTATTCCGGTTCGTGATCGTCGCAACCTTCTGGCGTTCGACTGAACCATATGGTGGGATTACCATCCCACATGCCGATCAATCGTGCTGAGCCTCGAGCCAACGCTCTGCATCGATGGCGGCCATACAGCCAGAGCCTGCAGCGGTGATCGCTTGGCGATACGTGTGGTCTTGAACGTCGCCGCATGCGAAGACGCCGTCGATATTGGTGTAGGAGGAGTCGGGTTGCGTGACCAAGTACCCGTTTTCGTCGGTGTCGAGGACCCCGACGAACAGGTCGGTGTTGGGCCGGTGACCGATCGCGACGAACACCCCAGTGACCGGCAATTCCGATACGGAACCGTCGAGGGTGCTCGTGACCTGGGCACCCGCCACTTTGTCGGTGCCGAGGATCTCGGTCACCGTGTGGTTCCACAGGAACTCGATCTTCGGATTGGCTTCCGCACGGTCGCGCATGATCTTGCTGGCGCGCAACTCGTCGCGTCGGTGAATGATGGTGACCTTCGATGCGAACTTGGTGAGGAAGGTCGCCTCTTCTACGGCGGAGTCGCCGCCGCCCACCACTGCGATCTCTTGCCCCCGGAAGAAGAACCCGTCGCACGTGGCACACGTAGACAGGCCGTGCCCGAGCAGACGCGACTCGGACTCGATTCCCAGCATCACTGACCGGGCCCCAGTGGACACGATGATGGAATGGGCGCGGTATTCGGATTCGCGCACCCACACTCGAAATGGCCGCTCGGAGAAGTCGACGCGAGTGACCTTCTCGGTGAGAAACTCGGCGCCGAAACGCTCCGCCTGGGAGCGGAAGTTCATCATCAACTCTGGACCCATGATGCCGTCTGGGAACCCAGGAAAATTCTCGACCTCGGTGGTGAGCATCAACTGGCCACCCGGCTGGTCTGACGTAGACGACGGTTCACCTTCGATGACCAGTGGCGCCAAGTTGGCACGTGCCGTGTAGATGGCGGCGGTGAGGCCCGCAGGGCCACTGCCGATGATGATGACTGGCAGCACTGCGTCACGGGTGGTCGTATTGTCGGACATCGTTGTCTCCGAGGCTGAGAAGTTGGTTGGCGGTCGACCGTAGCGACCGGAGGCGACGATTCAACGGCGACGAATGTCGGCCGACGTGCGACGTTGCACCCGGTCGCTACGGTCGGGGGTCGGTTAGGCCTTGCTGTCCCGCTTGCTCATCAGCAACAGGCCAATGAGCGTGAAGATTGCCCCCGACACGAAATAGCTGAGATAGACGGACCGCTCCCAGGTCGTGAAGATGTTGATCAACGACTGCAGCCCACGGGTGATCACGAGGAGGGTGAGCACCACGGTCAGCGACCCGAGGAACAGAGCAATCAAACCGAACACCACAGCACGCGCCGCTTTGACGGCGTTGTTCGTTGTCTTGTCGCGAACGGTGCCGACAAGCGTGGTGATCTGCTCGGTGAGGTCTTGCGCCCAGTTCGGATCGGTCAGCGGATTGCCCGGCATGGGGAGGACTGTAGCGGGCCAGGCGGTCGGCTGCGAATGGCAGCACCGCAGTGCTACGGCCCGACGACCAAGATCTCGCACGTGTCGGGATCGATGGCGAGCGTGTGCCCGTCGATGTCGCCTTCGACGAGTGCCACCAGCACCGTACTGGTGGCCTCGGGAAACTGGTAGTGGGTGGAGTCGACGATCTCGCGCGTCGTCGAACACGCAACTGGTCTCCGGGGTGGCACCGAGCGTGCCGGCGTCGCGGAGGTTTGCGAGCAATGTTCCCAAACCGGCGAGCTCACCGGGGGAGGTGATGGTGACATCGCGGTCGGCAACGGGCTCGATCGGCCCGCCCGTCGTGGCGTATGGCGTGTTCATCGAGGCTTTGAGCGTCGTCGCTGCGGAGTCGCCCGCTGCTGTCTCCGCGGCGGCAACGGTTGCCATGGGCGAACCTGAGTCGGCGCCTTCCTCACCAGCCGATGCTGCAGGTGCCTCGGCGAGCGCCGAATCGGACGCATCGGCCGTATCGGCGGCGGCAGCATCCATCTCCATCTGGGTCGCAAGAGTCGTCGCCGAGCCCAAGCTGGCGGCCTCCGGGGCGGTCCGCGCCAGTGTTTCCGTGGTGACTGCAAGGCTGCTTTCGTCCGAGTCGTCGTCGCTCCCGCGGTTGACGACCCCAGCTACGACGAGCCCTGCCATGCCGACGGCCGCGATCGCTGCGGCGACACCGATGTACCGGCTGAACTTGGGTCGACGACGATCGAGCGGCGTGACGGTGCTGCTCACACCATCAGCGGTAAGCGATGCACTGGTTGGACGGGCCGCAAACTCTGCCATAGCGGCCGCGATCGCGGCGCTGCGGGCAGTTGCTGACGGACGATCGGTGCTGCGCAGGAGTGACTGCACGGAACGCAAACGATCGACCTCAGACATCACGTCTTGGTCGGCTTCAGCGATACGGCGGCTGTCGTCGGTGAGTTCACCGTCGATGTATGCGTTCGCGAGGAAGTACTGGTCGTCGTTCATGGGCTGTTGGGGGGGTCGATGGTTGGACGTCGATCGATAGGTGGTTGGTTCCCGAAGTGTCCAGTGTTCTCCAGGAATGCGACCATCTGTCGTCGGCCTCGTGCGATTCGCGACTTGACCGTGCCGATCGGAACCCCGAGCGTCTGGGCGATCTCTTCGTAATCGAGGTCGGCCACGTCGCGCATGATCAGTGGCGTTCGGAAGTCCTCTGGCAGGCTTGCCAGAGCGTTGTCGATGGCAGAGCGGTCGAGGCTCGCTTCGATTTCCCGGTCCGCCATCGGGTCAGCAAATTCGAGTGGCGCGTCGTGTTCGTCGCTGACCACCTGGAGTTGTGGTCGCCGGCGGCGCTTGCGAAGTTCGTCGAGCGATGTGTTGGTGGCGATTCGATACACCCACGTACCAAATGACGAGCGTCCATCGAACTTGTCGAGATGGCGAACCACTCGGATCATCGTTTCCTGCGTGGCGTCGTCAGCGTCTCGGCTCGCACCAGCGATGCGCCGACACACCGCGTGCACTCTGTCGTAGTGACGAACCAGAAGTTCGTTCATTGCCGCCGCGTCGCCGTGTTGTGCGGCCAGCACCAGTTCCTCGTCGGTGGCAATCACCGGTGAGCTGCTTTCACGATCCGTAGGAGATTTCGCCCAGCCGCCCGCGATACGGGTTGGTGCTGCTGCACCCGGCATCAGGACCGAGTTCCTTGAACCACACGAGTAGGTGCGTCGCGGCGATGTCGACCGGAACACTGATGGTGCCTGGTTCGTCGGCGAATTTGGTGTCGCCGACCGCGGTCCACGAGGCGAGATCGGTTGGCGCGTCAGGTGCCGTGGTGGCGTAGGTCGCCAACTGGTAAGGGGCCGACAACACCTTGACAGACAGGTTGCCGGCCGACGGTGCCGAGACATCAACGATGAGCCCGACGCCCTCTTTGCCGCCCATCCATTGGTTCTGATAACACTCGGTTGACCAGACGGTTGACTCGTTTCCGTCGGCCAGGGCGTTGATGGCTTGCTCGTCGTTCTCGGAGCCGTTGTTTCCAAACGGGTCGAAAGCGCGTGCACCTACGAGGGTGAGCGGACCCGCGGACACCGCAGCATCGGTCGTTGCCTCAGTGGCTGCTGCAACAGCCGATGCTGAAGCGTCGACGGGCACGGTGTCGGTGGGGCCGGGCACGACGGTGTCGGTTGGCAGGTCGGTGGCCGAGTCACCCTGATTGACGACGATGAACAACAACAGTGCCAGTACAGCGGCGACTGCGAGCAAGATGCCGAGCACGATGAGCGACGGCGCGAATCGCTGCTGGTCTCGGCGTGCCGGCCGGCCCCGGATTGGCTCGTTGGCGGCGGGCGTGTCGTGTAGATCGAACGCATCGTTGCTCGTGGGGCGAACGCCCGGGTTGGCTGTGGGTGAACGCTGCGATGCCTTCTGACCAGTGCGTGGAGTGGTTCGGACGGCGCTGCGTTGGGGCCGCGTCACGGGAATGCCGCCAGTGATGTGAGGCTCCCCAGGAATGCCCGGCCCGGCAGCGCGCGCCCGGGTGGGCGGGTTGGCGATGCGTGGGGGCGGCTCGGCTGGAGTGCCGTCGATGGCAGGGGGAGTGGTGTCGACGCTGATCAGCGCGGTGCGAAGCTCGGCTCCGGTTTGCGGACGGTGCGCCGGGTTGCGGGCAAGTGTGCGATGAATGAGGTTCACGAGACCAATCGGCAACGTGGGTCGCAGGTGACCGAGGTCGGTGGGGTCGCGCTGCAGGCGGGCGAGCGCGGTGTCGGCATCAGATTCGCCGAGGAACGGCACACGGCCCGCCAGGCACTCGTACAACACGAGGCCGAGCGAATAAATGTCGGCGCGTCCGTCGAGCTTGTGCCCGCGAACTTGCTCGGGCGACAGGTACTTGGCCGTGCCCATCATGACGTTGTCGCTGGTGAGATCTTCTTCAGCGCTCGGCTGGAGCCCTTTTGCAATGCCGAAGTCGGTGAGCAAGACGCGACCGTCGGACGTGACGAGGATGTTGCCCGGTTTCACATCGCGATGGACGAAACCGGCGCGGTGGGCCTCACCGAGGGCGCCGGCAATGGCACCGCCGATGTGAATGGTGAGTTCGGGACCGAGACGCTTTTGTCCATCGAGGAGTTGGCGCAAACTCTTGCCGTCGACGAGCTGCATGACGACTGCCTGGCGACCTTCGTGCTCGACGACGTCGTGGATGGCGACGATGTTCGGATGGCTGAGGCCCGCTACGGCAATCGCTTCGCGGCGGAACCGCTCCGCGACGACGGGGTCGGATGCAAGGTTGGACTTCAACCACTTCACGGCGACGCGACGGTCGAGTTCCTCGTCGGTTGCCACCCACACTTCTGCCATGCCGCCATGGCCGATACGTCGATCGAGGAGGTACCGGCCCGCAAGCAGCTGACCTGCAGGCGCAGAAGGAAACGGTGAACTCGATGACATGATCGCCCGTCACGCTAGTTGGGGGAACCCGCCGCGGCCGGTCATTGCTTGCAGACGTCGATAGTCGCTGTGTGGTTGGGCGAGCCGCGAGGCGGGCCCGATGCAGAAGTTCAGTCGAGAACGTCGAAGGCAACACCGATGGTGCCGCGCCCCGCGTGGGTGCCGATGACCGGACCGATCTCGCCGATGACGATCTCACCTTTGTGGAACGGGCGGAGCATCTCGACGAACTCGTCGACGTCGCTGCAGTCGGCGTGGCACACTGCCAGGTCGCTGATCCGACCCTCATACTCGCTGACCTTTTCCACGAGGAACTTCAACGCTTTGCCGCGGGTTCGTTGCTTACCACCTTGCTCGACGGCACCATCGACCACCTCGATGATGGGCTTGATCGCGAGCGCGGAGGCGAGCAGGGCTTTGGCGTTGCCGATGCGGCCACCCTTTTTCAGGTTGTCGAGCGTGTCGAGCGCCCCGAACACTTTGGTGCGACCGGCACGATCCACTGCGAACGCCTCGACCTCTTCGAGAGATGCGCCCTGCGCTGCGAGGCGCGATGCGGCCAGGGCGATGCTGCCGATGCCGAGGGTGACGCTTCGGCTGTCGACCACGCGAACCGGGATGACATCGGTGACAGAGCGGGCGGCCAGCTCAGCGCTTTGATACGTGGCTGACAGCGCTCCTGAGAGTGAAACCACCACGATGCCGGTGGCACCTTCGTCGTTCATCTTTCGGTACATCGCTTCGAACTGGCCGGGTGCGGGGGCAGCGGTCTCAGGGAGCGTGGACTGCTGGGCGCATCGAGCCCAGAACTCGGCTGTACTCAACTCGATTCGGTCGATGAACTCTTCGTTGCCGAATCGGATCGACAACGGCACGATGCCGATGCCGTGTTCGTTGGCGACCGAGTCGGGGAGGTCGCAGGCGGAGTCGGTAACGATGCGGATGGTCACGGAGGTGAAACGCTACTCCGACTCGGGCGCCGGTTCGGTGTCGGGTTCGGTGTCGGGTTCGACTTCCGGTTCGACCTCCGGTTCGGTGTCGAGATCGTCTTCTGTGGCATCGCCGGGGACGCTCAGCGGGTGACGCCCGATGGAATCGGTGACGGCGCGGTCGCGCTGCGTGCGATGGCGTTTGCGGAAGTAGCTGAACCACCACGACGCCAGGACGAGGAGTGCTCCTACGGAGATCACGCGACCAATACCGGTGAGTACGTTGACTCGTGCGGTGAGTTCCACCGCGTCGGTCAGTGGGTTACCGGCCGGGGTGAACAGTTGGAGGAAGACGGGGAACCGCCCATTGGTGCGAGTTTCGACAGGGATGACGACGTCGGTGATGGCGTCGGGGGCCAACAACACCTCGAAGTCACCGCCACGAATGGTGAGTCGTTCAGAGTCGATGTGAATGACCACTAGCAGTTCATATTCGCCGGTGTTCTGAATACGCACGCGGACGGAGGATTCACGCCCCGTCACGGTGAAGTTGAACGGCTCGGGCGGAACCACATCGTCACGAATCGATTCGATCTCGGTGTGGACGCCGTTGATGATCGTGAGCGCTTCTGTCGCCGTGTAGGCGGTCGACAACGATCGGGTGAGCGTTTGTGACCATTCGTCGACCTCAGGTGCCCCAGCAGGCAGCATCGAAGCCACGTCGATCACCTGCAGCCGTTCTTCGTCGACGCGGGCGACTCGGTTGGTGAGGCTCATGCTGGGGGTGGTGTGGAAACCGACCGTGTACGGCGTGCCTTCTGCGAACCACGTGTTGACCGTGGCAGGGAAGGCCGATGCGGGAATCAACTCATAGCTGGGATGCTGCGCGATGTACTGCCCGAGGAACGAGATCACGGCAGCGTCAGGCACGCCCAAGGTAGGTGTGGCGACGATGAGCCCGCGTAGATCGGGGTCGAGTTGCTGCCGCATCGCACCCGTTGTCGCCATGATCTGCACGGCGTCAGCGGCGGGCGTGTCGGTCGTGGTTCGATTCGGGTCGACGAGTCGAGCGATGGGGTCGATCACCGCAAGCTCGGCCGGGACGTTGTTGGCGGTGACGTTGTTGTCGTTGCGGACGTCGATCATGAGTGTGGTGTCGGTGAACGGCCCCGCGTTGTTCGGCATCTCGCGGTAGGTCTCCCATGGCATGATCAACGAAGTCATGCCGTTGTCGAGGAGCAACTCCATGCCCTCGGCGGTGATTCGGTCGCGACTGAACCACACATTCGTTGCCTGCTTGACGGCGGGCAAGGTTGCGCTGAGCTGGAGTTGCCCGGCCGCCATCAACTCTGCGAAGTGGTCGCTGAGGTCGGCGTCGGCCGCAGCCGCTGGGTCGAGCGGGTACTCGGGTGTCACGAGGACCTCACCGTTGGCCAGGGCAGTCGCGATGACGGCCGCGAGTTCTGCGTCGACGTCGAGTACCGATCGCGCGACGGATGGTGGAATCAGTGCGGAAATGTTTCCGCCAGCCGCGTTCGCCACCGCTGCAAGTTCGGTGAGTTGGGGCCGCACGGTGAGCACGTCGGCATCGGATGGGGTGGGGCCGAGATCGCGGACGCCTGCAACGATCGACATGTAGAAGGGCCCGCGCCCCATGCCGTCGGTGGCGACGTGTTCGATGAACGTCCGGTCGGTGGCGACGACCTCAGTATCGCGGAGGATCTCCACCGTGAGTGGATAGACACCCGGGCGCGGCGGATCAAGTGAGGCATTTGTTGCGGGAGCAGTTCCTCCGCCACCGATCGGAATGTCGAGTGTGAGCCGACGAAGACCTTCGAGTTCGTCGAACAACGCGACGCCCTCGGGACCAATGAGCGGAAGCTCGACCGTGTCGAGCGTTGAGCCCGTGGTGCCGAGGAGGGCGGCTTCCACGGACTTGCGTTGGCTGATCGCGGAGTGCATTCGCACTCGAACCGTGAGTACCGGCTCGGGAGGTGGGGCGACGGTGGTCGTGGTGGTGGTGGGCTCGGTGGCGGGTGGCGTGGTGACTTCGGGCAGACCGGTGAACGGGTTGGTTGTGATCGGCTGGCCGGTGCTCGCATCAATGGCGCCGGGTTCGATGGGGAACAACGGGGCAAGGGTGGTCGTGGTCGTGGTCGTCGTGGTGGTCGTAGTGGTCGTGGTGGAGGTGGTCGTCGTCGTGATCTCGGGTACGTCAGCGTTGACGACGTACTCAAAGTGAGCAACCGAACCCGTTGCCACCGCGTAGGTCTGGTTCTGCAACGCAAGGGGGGGTCCGTTGGGTGAGGATGAGTCTTGGGACAGCACGGTGCCGTCTGAACGCGAGGTGATCGTGAAGGACACGACCGCAAACAACACGACCATGGCTGCCCCCACGCGAGTCAGGCGGTGACGGCCTACGCCGATCATGAGCAGAAGCGGTTCATGAAGAGAATCGGTTCATCGGCTGAGACGGTTCATGTCGTGAATCGGAGCTCCGCAATGACCAACTGTTCGCGCATTCGACGGAAGCCGAACCGTTCATACAACGCGAGCGCTGGCCCGTTGTCGATGCCGGTATTGACGAGCGCGCTGGTGAGTTGGCGGGCGCGCATCCACTCGATTGCATCGGCTGACCAGTGCGCTACCAACACCCGATCGCTGCACCGCAGGATCGACAGCAATGCGCTGCAGGTATCCGTTCGATCCAGCTGCGCCGGTGATCGCGAAACCGGTGATTCGTAACCTGCGTGGTAGTCGCCGGTCACCTGCAATGCGTGCCCGGACGACTGGGGTCGCCGCTCTGATCTCACGGAGACTTTCGGCGCTGTTCCCCCACTTGTGCCCGAACGCGTCGACGTCGATCGCGGCCGCTCGAGCGAGATGCCACGGACGCAGGGGGCGAGTGGTGTGGGTGGTGTGCCTGGAGGCAGCCGAGTTCTGTGTGAGGTCGAGTCGCAGCAGTGCCAGCGTGTCGACCGGGTAGTACCCGGACGAGAGGACCACTTCGGCGGCGCGTGGGAACAACGCCGACGTTCGAACCGACTGAGCGCCGCGCTCCTTGGCTCGTGCGGTCGCCGCGGCAACGGCTTGGTCGGTGGGGACCGTGAGGTGATCGAGAAACACCAGATGCGCAACTGTCGGGTCGTTCGGCCAGGGTCGGAGACACCACGAACGGGCCGGGTCAGCCGTTCGGGTTGCCTGCACATTCACGGCACTGAACGTAGTCGCGCAGACGCCGCCACCGTCGGCGAAACCGTCGGCGAACTGTTCGGCGGGCTGGCGCGCATTCACCCTCTAGCCTGTCGTTTCGATGATTCCCGATCGCTTCGCTCCCGTGCTTGCCGAGTTGGCACCGCTGGCTGAGCGCTTCTCCGCGGCCGGGTTTCGCCTGTACCTCGTGGGTGGCACCGTTCGAGACTTGTTGTTTGGCACCGAACGCGACGAGTTCGATCTCGACTTCACCACCAACGCCAGACCGGCCGACATCAAGGCGTGCCTCAAGGGTTGGGCCGATGCCATCTGGACCCAAGGCGAGCGGTTCGGCACCATTGGCGCCAAATTGGGTGAACGGGTGTACGAAATCACCACGTTTCGGGCCGAGTCATACACCGACGATTCTCGTAAGCCGCACGTCACATATGCCGACGATGTTGAAACCGACCTGTCGCGGCGCGACTTCACCATCAACGCCATGGCGCTCGAAGTCACGTCAGGAGCCATCCCCACGTTGGTCGACCCGCATGGCGGAGCCGCCGACCTGTTGACGAAAGTGCTCCGCACGCCATTGGCGCCCGAGGTGAGTTTCAGCGACGACCCGCTACGAATGCTGCGGGCGGCGCGTTTCATCGCCCGTTTCGATCTGCAGCCAACGGAAGAACTGGTGACCGCGGTCACCGACATGAAAGGCCGACTCGGCATCGTGTCGCCCGAGCGCATCCGCGACGAGTTCGACAAGTTGCTGACGCTCGATCATCCGGCGCTCGGTCTGTGGTTTTTGTATGACACCGGTCTCGCCGACGAGTTCTTCCCAGAGATGTCGTTGATGCGCCTCGAACACGATCCGTTGCATCGTCACAAAGACGTGCTCACTCACACGATCGCTGTGGTCGACAACGTTCGTCCGCCTCACGAGCAGCCAGCCGATCGTCCGCCGTTCGATTTTCGCATTGTGCGATTGGCGGCTCTCTTTCATGACATCGGCAAGCCGCGCACCAGGGGCTTCATAGTGGGAAAGGGCACCACGTTCCACCACCACGACGCGGTCGGTGCGCGGATGACCCGCAAGCGACTCACCGAGTTGCGTTACTCGAACGATGACATCGACGCGATCACGTCGTTGGTGGCGTTGCACCTGCGTTTCCACACCTATCGGCTCGGATGGTCCGACTCGGCGGTGCGGCGTTACGTGCGCGACTCGGGCGAACTGTTGAACGAACTCAACGTGTTGACGCGTTGCGATTGCACCACCCGCAACCCGAAGAAGGCGGCGCATCTGTCCAAACGCATGGACGATTTGGAAGCGCGCATCACCGAGTTGGCCGGCGCCGAAGAGTTGGCGTCGATTCGTCCCGAACTCGATGGTCGTCAGGTGATGGAGTTGCTGGGTATGCCGCCTGGGAAACAAGTGGGCGAGGCGCTCGAGTTTCTGCTCGAGATTCGTCTCGACGAAGGTGTGCTTGGCGAGGAAGTCATCACCGAACGCCTGCGTCGCTGGTGGGCGAGGCGTACTCAGGGAACGGGCGGATAGGCCCGCTCGGCTCCTGAGCATCCCGACACCACGTTGCGCGGCAATCTAGCCTCCGTCCGTGGATCTGTGGTTCGTCACCGTCGCCGTGATGGGTGCCGTCTCGATTGGCGCGTTGCTGCTCACGTGGTGGACCGGCCGCCGTGACCGCCACCATCTCACCGAACGGATTGAAGAGCTACAAACCGCGGAGGCGTCGGTGCGTCGGATGTTCGATGACCTTCCTGGCGCGGTGGTGGTGATCGACGGTGCTTCGGTCGTGCGTTCCACCAACGCGGCGGCACGGAGCTTGTTCGGGCCGCGACATCGCGACTTCGTGGGCCGTCGGTTGCTCGACCGCACCGACGCGGCTGATCTCGAAGCCCTCCAAGCCGGTATCGATCAAGCCCTCGGCGGCACACCGGTCGATGCGCTCCTCGTCGACCTGGTCGACGATCACGGCGAGACGTTCGTTGCCGAAGTGTCGATGAATCGGCACGATCTCGAGGCCGAGGGTGAGCGCTTGGTCGTTCGGCTCACCGATGTGTCTGACCGTGAGTCTCAGCAGCGATCGCTGGATCTTGCTCGCAAGCGTTTCGAGCAGGCGTTCCAGTCGGCGCCGACGGGGATGGCGTTGGTGCGTCTCGACGACGGGCGCATCGTCGACGCCAACGAGTCGCTGGCAGAGATGCTTCGGGTACCCGCCGACAAACTGGTTGGGTGCACGTTGCGGGAGTTCACGCATCCCGACGATGCGCGTGCTGCACAACCACATCGCGCTCGGCTGGAGCTGGGCATCGTCGACTCGTACCGCATCGATCAGCGCTACCGTCGCCACGACGGCAGCTACGTGTGGGCGCGCACCAGGGTGTCGTCCGCCGAAGACGATGGCGTCATGCTCGCCATCACGCACATCGAAGACGTCACCGAACAACGCCGCGCCGCCGAACGCCTGCGACACGCTGCACGTCACGACGAGCTGACCGGTCTGCCCAATCGTGCGTACCTCATGAGCCTGTTGGAAGAGCGGCTCGTGGTCAGCGGCATCAATGACGTCGCCGTGTTGTTCGTCGACATCGATCAGTTCAAAACGGTCAACGACAGCCTGGGTCACGCGGTGGGCGACGAACTGCTGCAGGTGGTGGCCGAACGGCTGCGCGACAACCTGCCAGACACCGACGTGTTGGCCAGGTTCGGCGGCGATGAGTTCATCATCATTCTGGAAGGCCCTCCGCTCGATCTCGCGGAAAAGCTGCGGCTTGCGGTGCAGGGGCCAATCGAGGTGGCTGGGCATGAACTGTTCGTCACGGCGTCGATCGGTTACTCGCGCAATCACCAGGCAGGAATGTCACCGAATGATCTGTTACGCGACGCCGACGCTGCGATGTACCGGGCGAAGGCCCGGGGCCGAAACTGTGTCGAGGGTTTCGAGGTGGGCGGTCACGTCGACGGAATGCTCGCCCTGCGCACCGCCGGCGAACTACGGCGCGGCATCGAGCGCGGCGAAGTGGTGCCGTACTTCCAGCCCATCGTCGATCTGCCCAGCGGCAGGGTGCTCGGCTACGAGGTGTTGGCCCGATGGCTACATCCCGATCGCGGTTTGTTGAACCCGGGCGAGTTCCTTCCCATCGCCGAAGAGACCGGGCTGATGGTGGAACTCGGCACATCGATCTTGCGCGATTCGCTGGCTCAGCTCGCCAAGTGGCAGGCGGCCGGCTACGCCTTTGCGAACTGTTCGCTGTCGGTCAACGTCGCCACCCGCCAGCTGGTCGATCCCGACTTCCTTCGCACGGTGCGCGACGCGCTCGCCGAGACCGGTGTGCCTGCCGACTCGTTGTGGTTGGAAATCACAGAGACGGCGTTGCTGACCGACGTCAAGACGGCGACGGTCGCGTTGCGTGACCTGAGAGGTTTGGGCTTGCACCTGGCAGTCGACGACTTCGGTACGGGCTATTCGTCGCTCACCTATTTGAAGAAATTTCCGGTGGAGAGCATCAAGATCGACAAGTCGTTCGTGGCCGGTCTGGGCTTGGAGTCAGAAGACACCTCCATCGTCACCGCAGTGGTGCAACTTGGCCACGCGCTCGGCCTCACGGTGGTGGCCGAGGGTGTGGAGTCGCCGCTGCAGCTCAATCACCTTCGAGAGTTGGGGTGCGATCGCGGCCAGGGCTACCTGTTCAGCCGCCCCCGCCCCGCCAACCTGATCGAACGCGAACGAGCCGGCGTCACCACCTGAGCCAGATCAGAAGGAGCGGATGGTCAGTCGCCTTCTTTGCGGGCGCGGATGACCAACGTGGTGGGCACAGGTGAGATCGGGCTGACACCCAACTCGAGAATCTGATCGACTCGGAAGTTGGCGCGCCCGAGGTGCGTGAACCAATCGCTGATGGTGCGGCCCGCTGTGCCATAGGGCAACACTTTCGAGCCGTACTCGTCGGTGGTGTGCAATCCGGCAAACGGGTGCGGCACCGAGATGATGAACGGGTGGCTGGCTTTCAGCACACGGTGCACCTGGCGCAGCAGTCGGCTGAGGTCGTCGACTTCGATCAGGGTGTGGTTCGCAACGACGAGTTCCAACGAGCCACTCGTGGCGAAACCGAGGTCGGCGATGTCGTTCGTGTGGCATTGAACGATGACCTCGGCGCGAGCGGCGTCGGCTCGCACCCGTTCGATGTTCTGCGGCTGTGGGTCGACCGCAATCGCTTTGGCTCCGGCGAGCGCGAACGCCACGGCATTGGAGTCGCGACTGATGCCAAGTTCGAGCGCGCGTTTGCCGCCGCTGATGTCACCTGCCAATCGCAGGTCGTCGTCGGTGGGGATGTCTCGTCCGTACTTGATCGCCGTCACATCGTCAGTTTGGTCTGTGGCTACCCTGTTGGCATGGCTTTCTCGGCGAATGCGTTGCGCGGCGGCACCGAGCGCCGCGGCATTGTCGATCACCGGTTGGCGCGCCGCATGCTCATCAATCAAGTGCGTATCGGGCGCATCGCCCAGAACGAAGTGTGTGACGCACACCCTGAACTGGTCCGGGCCGCAAAGAACGTGGGCGTGGAAACCTCCGCCGACTGTCCCATTTGCGAAGCCGACAAGTTACGCATCGTCACGTACGTGTTCGGGCATCGCATACCAGCATCGGGCAGATGCGTCTCCACGCCAGCCGACATGGCAGCGGTGAGCAAGATGGCCCAAGGTGGCGAGGCCACCGCCTACGTGGTGGAGGCATGCGTCGCCTGCCGGTGGCACCACTTGCTTCGAATCTTGCCCATCTGACAGCGCGAACTCCGAGCCGGCTTGCACGTGCACAAACGGCAGACCGGCAAGCACCGTTACGCTCGCCGTTGTGGCAATCCCCTGGTTTCAGAACGAATGGTTTGAATCGGTCGCTGTCGCCCAGCGCCGAGCGAAGCGGCGATTGCCGAAGTCTGTCTACGGAGCCTTGATCGCCGGAGCCGAGCGTGGGTTGTCGATGAACGACAACCTGTCAGCGTTCGACGAACTCGGGTTCCGTCCGATTACCGCCGGTCAGCCAGGTCAACGCGATCTGTCGGTCACCGTCATGGGGCAGCCGGCATCGATGCCGGTGCTCATCTCACCCACGGGTGTGCAGGCGGTGCATCCCGACGGTGAGGTTGGCGTCGCTCGTGCTGCTGCTGCGCGAGGTGTGTTGATGGGCTTGTCGTCATTCGCCAGCAAGCCGCTCACCGAAGTCATCGCTGCTCAGCCGCAGACGTTCTTCCAGATCTATTGGGCCGGCGACCGTGACTCGATGATCACGCGTATGGAGCGGGCCAAAGCTGCGGGCGTGTGCGGCATGATCCTCACGCTCGACTGGTCGTTCGTGCACAGCCGCGACTGGGGCAGCCCCACCATCCCGTCTGCAATCGATCTGAAGACGGTGGTCACCATGGCGCCCGAAGTGGCGCTCAAGCCGTTCTGGCTGCTCGAGTGGTTGCGCGTGCGGCAAACTGCCGGCGATGACCGTGCCGAACTTCTCGGTGACCGATGGGCCGGCGCCTGGCTTCTTCGAGGCGTACGGCACGTGGATGGGCACACCGCCGCCCACCTGGGAAGATGTCGCCTGGCTGCGCTCGCAGTGGGATGGCCCGTTCATGGTGAAGGGAATTGGCCGCGCCGACGAAGCTCGGCCGTGCGGTCGATGCCGGCGCAAGCTGCATCTCGGTGTCGAACCACGGCGGCAACAACATCGACGGTTCGCCAGCACCCATTCGGGTGTTGCCGGAAGTGGTCGCCGCTGTGGCTGGCCAGGTGGAGATCGTGATGGACGGCGGCATTCGCCGCGGTAGCGATGTGGTGAAGGCGTTGGCGCTGGGTGCCGACGCGGTGATGATCGGCCGCGCGTATCTGTGGGGCCTGGCGGCAAACGGCCAGGCCGGGGTCGAGAACGTGCTCGACGTGCTGCGCATGGGAATCGAGTCCACGATGATGGGCATCGGCAAAGCCAGTGTCGCCGACCTCGCCCCCGAAGATCTCATCATCCCCGAGAACTTCAGTCCCCCGACGTAACGAGACGTGCCAGGCACGTCTCGTTACTTCCTGGCTTCGTCGAAAGCATTTGGACATTCGCGACTGAATAGGGTTACGACATGCCCATCCCGCCGTCGTTTCGCGCCTTTCAAGCCATCACCGACGGCGAAGCGGTGAACCGTGGCGTTGTCGACATGTCGCCGGTCGACCTGCCGGAAGGTGTCGCCATCGCCGTCGAGTTCTCGAGCGTCAACTACAAAGACGGCCTCGCCTCCACGCCCAGCGGCAAGGTCGCACGCATTTCACCGATCGTCCCTGGTGTCGACCTGGTCGGAGTGTTGCTGGAAGACGCCGGCGATCTGGTCGCTGGAACCGAGGTCATCGCGCACGCCTACGACATCGGTGTCGGTCGACATGGTGGGTTTGCGGAATATGCGCGTGTGCCGGCTGATCAGGTGGTCGCATTGCCTTCCGGGCTCACCGCGCACGACAGCATGGTCATCGGTACCGCTGGCTTCACTGCAGCGCTGTCGGTGATTGCGCTGCAAGAACACGGGGTCACACCAGACAAGGGTCCGGTGCTCGTCACCGGTGCTACTGGTGGGGTGGGTTCTATGGCGGTCGACATGCTCGCCAAACTGGGCTACGAGGTGGTTGCGTCGACGGGGAAACCCGAATCAAGCCAGTTCTTGCTGGACATTGGAGCCACTTCGATCATCGACCGCGGCGAGTTGAGCGAGGAGGGCCGCCGTCCGCTGGAAACGACGGTGTGGGCCGGTGCGATCGACTGTGTCGGCGGCGTCACGCTCGCCAACGTGCTGAAGAAGATTCACTATGGCGGTTCGGTTGCAGCCAGTGGTCTCACCGGCGGCGGCGGCCTGCCGACCACGGTGATGCCCTTCATCTTGCGTGGTGTGAATCTGCTGGGCATCGACTCGGTGATGGTGCCCATCGAGCGTCGCCGCGCCGTGTGGCAACGGATTGCCACTGACCTCAAGCCCAGCAATCTCAGCTCGATCGGCCACGACATCACCCTCGATGAACTCGACGGAGTACTCACCGGAATTCTCGCTGGCGAGGTCACTGGCCGCAACGTCGTCACCCTGCGGTAGTCGCCACAGGCACTAGCGTCGGCAGACGTGTCTGACGTCGGCGTGGCTGGAACCGACCGAACTTGGTGGGGTCGGTTCGCACACAGCGACCTCGCCGTTGCCGTGCTCGTCGTCATGGGTGGTTCGCTCGTCGTACTCGTCACCGGCGTGCGCGGGGCCGACTACCCCGGCCAATATCTTCGGGCTGAATTGTGGGACCAATCTGGCTTCACGGTGTGGAACAACTACTGGTACGCCGGTCACCCGATCATCAACTACAGCCTGATCACACCAGCGCTCATGGGGGTGTTCGGTCCGCTGACGGTATGCGTCGTCGCATCGGTCGTGGCGACGGCTTGCTTCACGCAAATCGTGGGGTCTGCCTTGCCAAGCCTCAACGCACGATGGGGTGGCGTCGTGTTCGCTTTGGCCGCTGTGGTCAACGTGGTGGTCGGCAGAGTGGCGTTCGCCGTGGGGCTGGCGTGCGCGCTGGTTGCAGTATGGGCATGGCATCGGGGCTGGTTCATCGTTGCCGTGGTATTTGCGTTCATCACGCCCCTCGCCAGCCCGGTCGCGGCATCGTTTCTTGGCATCGGCGCTGCGGCCGTCTGTGTCGATCTGCTGTGGCCGGGCGACGCCGCGAAGTTGGCGGTGCGCGTTCGCGACATTTGGCCTGCGGTGGCCATGGGCGCAGCAGCCACTGCACCGCTGCTGTTGATGACGGTGCTCGTCGGTTCCGAAGGCGGCACGTTCCCGTTCCGCGGCGGTCATTTCTTGATGTCGCTCGTGATGCTCTTGGTCACCTGGTTCGTGGTGCCCCATCGAGTCGTTCGCATCGGTTTGGCCATCACCGCAGTCGCGTCGGTCGTGCTGTTTCTCGTGCCGACGCCGCTGGGTGGCAACTTCGTTCGGCTGGCACAGTTCATTGCCGTCCCGCTCGCCGTCGCCGGGGCCGCGACATTCACGAAGTCGTCCTCAGCCGTGGTTCGGTTCGCCCTGGTTGTCGGAGCGTTCGCCGGAACGATCTGGACGGTCCAGCATGCCGTCGTCGCGGCGAGTGTCTGGGCTGGCGACGAGTCGACCGAACCGTTCGTTTCATCAACCGCTCATCGACGAAGTTCGAGCCCGCAACGCCGACGGCAAGCCGCTCGGGCGTCTGGAGATCCCGTTCACTGCGAACCACTGGGAGACGTACTTCGTCGCCGATCAGGTGCCGTACATCCGCGGTTGGGAACGGCAGATCGACCTCAGTCGCAACGCAGTGTTGTACAACCCGGCGCTCACCGCAGATCAGCTTCACGAGTGGACGCTGCTGAATGCCGTCCGTTGGGTTGCGCTTCCGGATGCGCCACTCGATCGCGGCGGCCAGCCGGAGGCCGACGTGCTGAACCATGTTGGCGGCCGCACCGGACCGATCGACTGGCTCGAGTTGGTGTGGCAGACCGAAGATTGGCGCTTGTACGAAGTGCTCGATTACCAACCGATCGTCGACGGGCCGGCGGCGCTGTAGTCGCAATCGCCGGACGAGGTCGTCATCTCCACCACCGAAGCATCTACGGTCCTCGTGCGGTACCGCTTTCAGCCGGGCACGACCATCACGCGCGACACAGCGCCAGATGACGACATCGTGAATGACGGCACCGAGGCGTGCTTGGCCGAAACAGCCGACGGATGGATCTCCGCTCGACTGCCAACGGCTGGTAGCTACACGATTCGTGTGGGCCCAGCCTCGTTGAGGCCGGGCGGAAACTCACCAGCGGAGTGTGACGAATAGTGGGTCCGAGACCGGCTGAGAGGACGTTGACGTCGCGGCGAGAAGTATCAGACGCCTTGCGTCATGCCGGGCGAAGCGGGCCTAGACCACGTAGACGGGAGTGCCGATGTCGGCGAACTCCCACATGAACCGGGCGTCGAGCAGGTGTTGCCGTTGGCAACCACCCGACAACTTGGTCCCCAGTTCGGCGGTGGTTTGATACGGCTCGCCCGTGTCGTTGTGCTTCGGGATGCCGTGGAAGCCAATCGCACCGCGCACGGTGTCGAGCCAGCGCACCATCAGCGGCAACGTTGCCTGGCCATTCCAGGCCGTGGTCGTTTCCGACTTGCTGTACACCTCGTGCTTGCCGGGAACCTCGTTGGCGTACTGGCTGCCGGTGACGAGGTAGGAACGCACGATGTCTTCGTCGTCGTCGATCGCCCACACCCGCTGTTCGGCGCGGCTGTACACGATGCGCTTGCCTGTGCCCTCGCCGGTGTCGGCAGGTACCGGAGGGGCGTCGCTGCCGGTTGAGGCGACGGGAGACAACTCGTATCCCATCGAATCCATCGAACCAGGCGACGGCTCTGGGGTGCGGACCACGAACGACTCGTCGCCAGGCCAGATGCCAAGCGACTCGGCGGTTTGTGGGCCGACGACGCCGTCGACGTAGAGCTCGCGCTGGGCTTGTATGCCCTTCACCGCGGTGGCCGTGGCTTCGTCGAACGTTCCGGTGAACTCGCCGTCGTAGAACCCAGCGGCGTAGAGGGCTTTCTGGGTGCACTCGACCGACTCACCGGTGTCGCCAACGGTGATCTCGATGACCTCGAGCGTGCAACCCTCGAGATCGACCGTGCGCTCTTCGATCGCCGGTTCGGCCGGTGCTGCGACAGCGATCGCTGCGGCCGCTGCCGCGTCGGCGGCCGGTGCGGTGGTGACAGCACTGAGTTCAACCGGAGCCGTTCCCTCGGCGAGGACTGCGGTGTCGGACGTGTCGCCGTTGCCGCCAGACACGATGATGGCCAGCGCAACCACGACTGTGGCCACCACGAGGAGCAACATCAACCGACCGTTCTTCGCCGGTTGCACCTCGCGCCGATCCCGCAACGTCGTCGGCGCGGGTTCGGTTTCGGGGGAGTGCGGGTTACGTCCGTGCATGATCAAGAATGGGCGGATGCCGAGGCGGAGGCACACGCCCGCCCGAGGAGTCTAGGCCGGCCCCATCGATCGCGGCGGCTGATCATGTCGCCTGGTCGTTAGATTTCGCTTGTGGCCACGGAATTCGCTAGCAGTCGCTGGGCTCGGCGTGGGTGGGCGCGATCAGGTCCTTGGGTGGTCGTGGGCGCGGTGCTGGTGTTCTGGGCTGGGGCTTGTTCTGACTCCGATTCGGCCATCGTCGACGTCGGCCCACCGGCCACCACTCTGGCGCCATCGAACCCGCCTGCCCCGAGTACTGACCTCGTTCGCCCGGAAGGTTTTGAACGGGTTGCTGCCACCATTACCGGCGCTGATGGCACGGTGTGCGAGGTGTGCCTGTGGTTGGCAGAGACGGGCGATCGGCGCAGCCTCGGGTTGATGGGGGTCACCGATGTGGGTACCAGTGACGGCACCGCCGACGGTATGGCGTTCGTGTACCCCGAACCGCACACGGGCTCGTTCTGGATGAAGAACACGCTGTTGCCATTGTCGATCGCGTTCTTCGCCGAGTCGGGTGCGTATCTTTCGTCGTTCGACATGGAACCCTGCACCGCCGACCCCTGCCCGAACTACCCCACGGCCCCCGAGTTCAAGGTCGCGATCGAAGTCCCCCAAGGCAACCTGGCGTCCCTCGCGATCGCGCCCGGCAGCACCCTTGCGCTGTCGGATCTCCCATGCGATCAATAGAGGCGTTGCAGACGCGTTCGGTCAGCCTTGAACGACGGCACCGAAGAAGAGGGGACTCACAGTGACCGACGGACACCCGGACGACCATCCCGATGCCTCGAGTGGCCAACAAATGCCGGTCGCAGTGCAGCACGATCGACCCCCCGAGCGCTCGCCGCGTTGGCTGTGGTTGGTTGGGGCAGCGGTGGTGATCGTGTTCATCGGCGGCGGCATTTGGCTCGCAGCCGATGGCGGTGACGAGGAGTTGCAGTCAGATGACGGCGCGGCGGCCACGACGTTCCAAACGGTCGACAGCGCGCCCGGCAACACCATGATGACAGCGCCGACCCTTTCCACTGCGTCGATCGATTCCGGGCCAGTTGTGACGGCGCCGTCCACGGTCGAGGTCACCACGGTGCCCGACTCGATCGTCCCAGCGTCGTCGGTTCCAGCGTCGTCGGCCCCAGCGTCGACGGTTCCTTCCACGACGTATCCGGTCGATGAGCAACTGGTCGCCTCGTGCTTCGACGGAGTGAACGGTGACACAGCGCTTCAAGCGTTCGCCGTTGCCCGCCCCAACGACAGTTACCTCTCCCAACTCGAAAGCTGTGTGGCGGGGCTCGACCAGTTCAGGCTGACATCTGTTTCGCCAGCATGTTGGGAACGAT
This sequence comes from uncultured Actinomycetota bacterium, assembly GCA_963738275.1. Lineage (GTDB taxonomy): Bacteria > Actinomycetota > Acidimicrobiia > Acidimicrobiales > Ilumatobacteraceae > Ilumatobacter. The sequence goes on along the minus strand of CAVTVY010000005.1, from coordinate 160,861 downwards.
GTTCACCTCGAACATTCAGAGTCGACTCGCTCGCCGTTGCCGAGTATGGGACCCTGCCTCTGCGGTGGGGAGTCAGCATTCCTGTTACGTACACAGTCGGCGACGGCCTGTCCGACAGTGCCGAACGCTGGGAGGCGGCCGCCAACCCAGATGGTGGTTACGAATTCACGCTCGTGTCGGTCGACCCTCCGCTCACGACTCGGGAAGAGGCCGCTGCTCTGATCGGGGAGTACTTCGCTGCGGTCGATCGTGCCGACTGGGACGCCGTTGCTGCCTTCCTCAACGACGATGCGCTCGAAAGCGACGCCCGCCAAGACCTACAGCGCCTCGGTATCACCGACTACTCGCCAGAGGGCGTCGCGGCCGGTCTGGCCGAGTGGTGCAGAGATGGCTGCAAGGGCACATTGCCACCGGACTCAGCGTTGTTGCCCAACGGATACACCTTCGAAGTCGTCGACGGCACCGAAGTGATCAAAGTCGTCTGGTACGAGGGCTACCTGTCGATTCTTGGCCTCCCCTTCCGCCTCAGCCCATAGCTGCATGCCTGTTCCAGCACCAACACCACAACCACCGATACTGTCGCGTTTCTGCTCAGCCGAGCGCTCGACATCGCGACAGCTTCGTCTCGTTGACCCGGTTAGTCGGTGGTGGTGGCGGCTACCCAGGCTTCGTAGAGCCTCGCGTAGGTGCCTCCGGCTGCTATCAGGTCATCGTGGTTGCCGTCTTCCACCAACTTGCCGCCTGCCAATACCAGCACCCGATCGGCGCGGGCTGCGGTGGAAAGACGGTGGGCGATGGCGATGGTCGTGCGACCTTCCGCCAACTTGGTGAGGGCACGGGAGATGCGTACCTCGGTCAACGCATCGACCGCAGACGTGGCCTCGTCGAGCAGCAACACATCGGGGTCGGCCAGGCCAGCCCGCAACAACGCAACCAGCTGACGCTCGCCAGCAGACAGTGACTCGCCGCGCTCGCCGACCCGGGTGTTCAAACCCTCGGGCAACGCTTCCACCCAGTCGCCCACATCGAGTCGATCGATGACTGCCGCCACCTCGGCGTCGGTGGAGCCGGGACGCGACCAGCGCACGTTCTCGGCGATGGACTCGTCGAACAAGAACGGCTCTTGGGCAACCACGATCAGTCGGTGGCGCAACTCGGCGTTGTCGATCTGCCGCATGGGCACGCCACCAAGGCGAATCTGTCCGGCAACGGGGTCGGCGAGCCGAGCGATGAGTCGCCCGAGCGTCGTCTTGCCGGAACCCGTTTCGCCGATGATCGCAACCTGTTGACCGGCCGGAATGAATGCGCTGAAGTTGTCGAGCACCACCTCGTCGGGCAGCGCGCGATCGTCGCGGCTGCGATACGAGAAAGTGACGTCGTCGATGTCGATGTCGAGGCGACCAACCGGCAGTGGCTCGGGAGATTCAGGCGGCGGGGGTCCCACCGGCATGTCGAGCACGCCCAGTACGCGCCGCAACCCGGCCACGGCGGTCTGGGTTTGATCGAGCAGTTCGGTGAACTCGGCAACCGGTTCGAGGTACCGGTACGTGAGGAAGATGAAACCGACCAACGCGCCGGCGGTGAGACCACCGGCGGGGCCGATGGCAACGCCAACGGCGACGATGGTGGCGATGGTGACCACCGAGAACACTTCACCGAGTGGGAAGAGCGCAGCCCCGATGAGGCTCGCCCGAATCTGGGCGTCGGCGCGGCGCTTCACCGAAGTCTTCGCACGTCGAGCAAACAACGGCCCGGCACCGTAGGCGCGGATCGTTTCTGCACCTGTGACGAGTTCACCCATGGTGCCGAGCATCTCACCGTTGGCCGAGCGCACCTTTTCGTGTGCAGCCACGAGGTGTCGTTGCACCGCTTGCAGCACGAACGCCAACGGGATGCTGATGGCGATGGCAATCACGGCCAACAACCAGTTGTAGGCCAACATCACCGAGGCCACGATCAGGATGAGGGAGCCGTTGAGAAGGATCGCCAAACCGCCCCACCGGAAGAAATTCGTCAGCGTTTCGATGTCACCGGTCACTCGGGCCACGAGCGCGCCGCGCCGTTCGTCGTTGTGGTCGGCGATGCTGAGTCGGTGGATGTGACCGATGAGGCGGGCGCGCAGTTCGCTGAGTGCCTTCTCGCTACGCGTGCCGAGGCGGATGATTGCAGCGCGCTGGCAGACCGACGAGACGATCTGGGCAGCGACACCGATGGCGGCGAGGACGAAGATGTAGTGCATCCGCACCTCGTTGGGCCCGACGATGCCGTGGTCGATGGCCTGCTGGATGACGATGGGCACCACCACGCGCCCTCCGGCACCGAGCGCCGCGAGGAGCCACGTGAGGCCAAGGCCCTGCCGTAATACGGGCGCTTCGTGGAGGCCACGCTGGATGGTTCCGGTTGCGGTGGACCGGCCCACTGGTTCGGTCATCATCTCGTGCATCACGCACCACCGCTGACGGTGGCAGCCGTGCGGCTGGTGGCGTTGGGGTACTCGCTGCGGTCGGTCTCGAACGCGTCGACGAGGTCGCGGTAAGCAGGAAGTCGGTCGTACAACTCGCGGTGGGTGCCGTGGTCCGCGATGCGCCCGTCGGCGACGAACAGCACGGTGTCTGCAAGAGAAATGGTGGATGGCCGAGAGGCGACCATGACCACGGTGGCATCGGCCAGCGCGGTGCGCAGGTTCTCGAGCACAGCAAGTTCGGTTGCAGGGTCGAGCGCCGACGTGGTGTCGTCGAGCAACAGCAGGTTCGGGCGCCGAAGGAGCGCTCGCGCTAGCGCAACACGTTGACGTTGACCACCAGACAACGTGACACCACGCTCGCCCACCAATGTGTCGAGGCCACCAGGAAGATCCCGGATGAACGTGTCGGCCTTGGCCAATCGCAGCGCTTCCCACACGTCTTCGTCGCTGAACGATTCGGCGCCGGCCGTGACGTTGTCGCGCACCGATCCGCTGAACAGGAACGCCTCTTGGAACACGATGGCTTGCGAGCCTTCCGGGGTGGCGACCGTGCCGGACGTTGCCGGTATCAGTCCGCCGATGAGGTCGACGAGAGTCGACTTTCCGGCGCCGGTGGACCCGACGAGGGCGGCGACGCTACCCGCTGGGATGGTGGCCGAAGCTCCGTTCACCGCCGGGTGGTCCTCGCCAGGGAACGTGTACGTGAGATTGTCGAGCACCACGGCGTCTGGCGCTACGGCACGCAAAACCGACCGCACCGGGTCATCTTCGATAGGCGCGTCGAGTGTCTCGCGAACCTTGGCCCAGCCGGCGTACGAATACGGCAACTCCGACAAGGCGTACCCGATGAGTCGCAGCGGGAACACGAGCAGCGTGAACATGTAGATGAAACCGGTCAGCGCACCGAGGGTGACGTCGCCGGACTGCACGCGTGAAGCCCCCAGCACAACGAGACCGATGTTCGTCACTGCCGGCAGGAACTCGAGGCACGCTTCGAAGGTTCCGCGTACCCGCACGGCGCGAATTCGAGGGTCGCGAATGTTGTTCGCCATGTCGGCGAGGCGAGCGGTTTCTCGCTCCTCGGCTCCGTACACCTTGATGAGTTGCACGGCTTCGAAGCTTTCGTGCACTTGTCCCGAAAATTCGCCGAGTGCATCTTGAGCTTCGTCGAACGGACCAGACACGCGACGTTCGTAGATGATGTTGCCGACGACCAGCACCGGAAACAGGGCGACAGCGGCGAGCCCCATCACCGAGTCGGTGGCGATGAGCCAGACGCCAGAAACAATGAAGCAGCAGCAACGTAGACGTAGCGAACGGGATGGGCGCCAACACAGCGATCGTGGTGTCGACGTCGACACCACCGCGGTTGACGAGTTGGCCGTCGGTATGACGTTGGTGCCAACTGGCAGGTTGCTCGACGAAGCGGTCGGCGATCCGCCCGGCGAGTGTTTCGGCCACTCGCCATTGCGTCATCCCGGCGAAACTGCGGCGCACTACTACGGCGGCCGCACGGACCAGGCCAACGCCGATGATCAGAGCGCATGCAATGACCACCTTGCTCGTCGCTACCTCGCCTTCGTCGAACCTCGGGACGATGACTTCGTCGATCACCCAACGAATCACCATGCTCGATGCAACGGTGCACAAGGCAAACACGAAGGCGCCACTCACCGCAATGGTGAACAGCTTGCGGTGCATCCCCGCCAGGATGCGAATGAACCGGGCGTACGTGCGAACTCGCGCCCATCCTCGCTGTCGCCCGGCATCTCCTTCCGCGTCACCTTGCATCGGAACGTTTCTACCAGGGAGTCAGCGGATAGGTCGCTTCGCTCCTTTTCATTCCGCTGACTTCCCCGTATCTATTGGGAAGGCCGACCGGACAGTCTCGGCAGAGCCTCCCCTATCCGCTCGGCCTCCAGCCACATCGTTTGGTCGTGCGAGAGGTTCCGGTTCCGAGTGTCACACCCACCTGTGCACACTGTGCTCATGGAGCGATTGGAGCGCAATTGCGGCGGGAGTTTGTGGGGTTCGGCGCCGTTAGGCTCTCGGGGTTACATAACCCTGCCCCGCAACCGTTGCGGGGCCGCTTCAGTCCGAAGGGAGCAACACGCATGATGCGTGCTTATGAGTTAATGGTGATCGTCGACGGTGACGTCGAAGATCCCAAAGCCCAGTCGTGGGTCAAGACGGTTACGGATGGCATTACTGCCGCCGGTGGATCGTTGCACGGCAAGCCTGATTGGTGGGGAAAGCGTCAGTACGCGTACCCGATCAACAAGAAGGAATCCGGCTATTACATGGTCGTTCAGTGCATGGCCACTGGTGGTGCACTCGATGAACTCGAGCGTCAGCTCCGTCTCGCAGACGACATCGTTCGCCACAAGCTGATCCGCCTGCCCGAAGCCGAGGCTGCTCGCCGCGGTTTCGAGGTACCCGCTGCCTGAGCGCAGCATTCCTGAAGGGAGCCACCGCAATGGCTGAAAATTTCGTCCAAATCGTTGGAACCGTCACCCGCGATCCCGAGCTGCGCTTCACCACCGGTGGCGCAGCCGTGTGTTCGTTCGGCGTCGCCTGGAACCCTCGTCGTCGCAACGCGAACGGCGAGTGGGAAAATGGTGAGCCGTCGTTCTTCAACTGCACGGCGTGGCGCGACATGGGTGAGAACATCGCAGCGTCCATCACGAAAGGCACACGCGTCGTCGTCACCGGGGAAATCTCAGCTCGTAACTGGGAAGACCGCGATGGCAACAAGCGCACGTCGATCGAGATCAACGTCGACGAATGTGCCCCCAGCTTGCGGTGGGCCACCGCCCAGGTGGAACGAACCGAACGCACCGGCGGAGGCAACTCCGGTGGCAGCAGCGGCGGCAACTCCGGTGGAGGCAACTTCGCCGGAAATAGTGGTGCCAGCAGCGGCGGTAATCGTGCTCCCGACCCGATCTACGGCGACGAAGAGCCGTTCTGATCTTCGATCCGTTCCCTTCAATCTTGAGGGATCACCGGCGTTCGTCGCCATCCGTAACCAGTTTGTTGAATTTGAATCGTCCAGGAAGGACCCACGCACATGGCTAAGCCAGGCGCAAAGCCCACCCGCGGCCGCGGGAAGCCCGAAAACCCACGTAAGTACAAGAAGAAGACCAGCCCGCTGGTCATCGACAAAGTCGACTACGTCGACTACAAAGACGTCGATCTGCTCAGCCGCTTCATGAGCGATCGCGCCAAGATCCGCAACATGAAGGTCAGCGGCAACAACCGCCAGCAGCAGCTCGAGATCGCCAACGCGATCAAGATCGCTCGTGAGATGGCGCTGTTGCCATACGCCCGTCGTGTTGCTGCTGCCAGCCGTCAGCGCCCGTCACGCGACGGTGGCGATCGCGATCGCCGTCCGCCACGTGACAGCGACGAAGGTCAAGGCCAAGTCGAGGGCACCGATGTGGTCGTCGATGACGACGAGTTCGATGTCGCTGCTGTCGAAGGCGAGGGCTGAGTAATGAAAGTCATTCTTCGCAACGACGTCACCGGTCTCGGCAAGCGTGGCGACATCGTCGACGTGGCCGATGGTCACGCTCGCAACTTCTTGTTCCCGAAGGGTCACGCGATGACTGCCACCAATGGCGCCATCGATCAGGCCGCACGCATGCGTCGCTCACGCGACCTTCGTGACGCCAGCGACCGCGAAGCAGCCACCACCATTGCATCAGCCTTGGTACCCAAGGTGATCGAGATCGTCGCCAAGGCCGGTGTTGGCGACAAGTTGTTCGGCTCTGTCACCACTGCCGACATTGCTGAAGCCGTCAAGGCACAGACTTCGATCGAGCTCGATCGCAAGACGATTCACCTCGACGAGATCATCAAGACCCTCGGCGAGCACACGGCAACAGTGTCGTTGCATGCCAACGTGTCGTTCCCACTGCGCGTCGAAATCATCGCCGCCAGCTGAGAAGCCACTGATACTCGCAGCAGCCCCGCCCGGACGACCTGAGGGTCGACCGGCGGGGCTGTTGCCGCGCACGGGGACCATCGATGATGGCTGCCACACCCCGGTGCCAAGCTGGGTTCGTGCGACTTGCGTGTTGTCCCCAATCCCCACAGCGGGTCCACAGGGCAATTCACATGGTTGTGCCCCTAGCGATCAACAGCCATGTTCGGGCAAGGTAGAACGTTCATGGCTGGCGACGAATTTTTTCCTGTAGCAATCAACGGTGGCGGCTCGATGAGCCGGGCTAATGATCGTGGTGATCGCTCGCGTTCGTCGGGGCAACGGGCGGGTAGTGGCCAGTCGTCGGGCCAGTCCAGCCGCGGCCGTGTGCCTCCACACAACATCGACGCCGAAGAATCGGTGCTTGGCGCAATGATGCTGTCTCGCGAAGCCATCGGCGTCGTCAGCGAGCTGGGCCTGGAACCGGCCGACTTCTACAAGCCGGCCCATCGCAACATCTTCGATGCGGTGCGTGCGCTGTACTCCGGTGCTGCGCCGGTCGACGTCGTCACGGTTGCCGACGAACTGAGACGCAACGGGCTGCTCGAAGAGTGTGGTGGGCCAGAAACGCTGCATGAACTGCAGAACGCCACCCCGGCCATTTCCAGCGCCGGTCACTACGCCAAAATCGTGCAAGACACCGCCATGCTGCGCCAGCTCATCTACACCGCCGGCGACATTGCAGAACTTGCATACAGCGAACCCGACGATGTCACCAAGGCCATCGACGACGCGGAAAGCAAGATCTTCAAGGTTGCCGACCGGCGCGTCACCGACAGCACGCGCACCCTCGAAGACCTGCTCCCCGAAGTCCTCGACCACCTGCAGGAAACGTACGACCGTGGCGCCACCATCACCGGCGTGCCCACCGGCTACACCGATCTCGACGAGCTGCTGTCAGGCCTCCAACCCAGCGCCCTCTACATCGTCGGTGCCAGGCCGGCGATGGGCAAGTGCGTCGCCTTCGACACTCCGATTGTTTGCCCCATTACCGGCGACGTGTTGACGGCGTGGGAGTTCATGCAACGGGCCGAAGCCAACGACGCTGCCCAGGCATTGGCACTCGACGCCAACGGTCGTCAGGTCACCGTGCCCATGTCGCACTGCCTGGCCGACGGCATCAAGCCGGTGTTCCGGGTGCGTACCCGTTCTGGTCGCGAGGTCACCATCACCGCCTCGCATCCGCTGCTCACCACCTCTGGATGGCGTCCGCTCGAGGAGATCAATGTCGGTGCATCCATCGCAGTACCCACCAGCATCCCGGTGTTCGGCACCGACGAGCTGCCGTTCGCTGAGATCGATCTGCTTGCGTTGCTCCTGGGCGATGGCACCATTGGTCCTGGCCAGACCACGCCGCGGCTCACGGCCGAGCTTCCCGAGGTGCATGCACTCGCTGTGGCAGCTGCCGCCGAGTTCGGTGTCGAGCTGAGATTCGAGGCCGTTGCCGGCAAGGCAACCACGTACCGAATCACCGCTGGCCACAGCGGTGGCACTGAAAACCCTGTTACTGCCATGCTGCGCCGTCACGGCGTGTGGGGTTGCGATGCACACCACAAGCGTGTGCCGTCGGCGATTTTCCGGCTTCCTGCGCCGCTGATGGCCCAATTCCTCAATCGCCTCTTCGCTACCGATGGTTCGGCTTGGGTGGCCAAGGCGGGTTATGCGCGTATCTCCTACTCAACGGTGTCGCAGCAGTTCACGCGTGACGTGCAGCATCTGTTACTGAGGTTTGGTATTCGTTCCAAGCTTCGCGAACGCAGCGTCAAGTACGTCAACAAAGGCGTTGTCAGCCGTCGTCGGTCATTCGAGATCGAGATGATGGATGCCCCGTCGATGCTTGCATTCGCAGACCGCATCGGCATCGTGGGCAAGGAACGCGCTGTCGCTGCGGTCCGCGAGCGGGCTACGGCCTCGATCTTCGGGTTCTCCGCCGACTCGATTCCCGTCGACGTCTGGGACGACGTCATGAAGGCGAAAGGCGATCTGCCTTGGGCCGAAATCAACCGGCGTGTTGGGCGACCCACCACGCACAACTGGCACCCGTATCGCGGCCGGGTTCGCCGCGAGACCATTGCGAAACTCGCTGAGGCGCTGAACGACGACCAACTTCGGTGGTGGGCATCTCCCGATGTGATGTGGGATGACATCGTGTCCATCGAGTCAGCCGGGTGGACCCAGGTCATCGACTTCACGGTTCCGGGCCTCCACAACTTTGTCGCCGCCGACATGTATCTCCACAACACCGCCTTTGGGTTGGGGATGGCGGCTCATGTGGCGCAGCACTCGGCCAAGCCGACGCTGGTGTTCTCGTTGGAAATGGGCCACCAAGAGCTCACCCAGCGCATCTTGGCCAGCGAAGCCCGCGTCGATTCCACCAAGATCCGCACCGGCAACCTCGCCGAGGCCGACTGGGCCAAGATCGGCAAAGCCATCGGGCGACTCGAAGTCCCGCTGTATCTCGACGACAACCCGCGAGTCACCGTCATGGAAATTCGTGCCAAAGCGCGCCGCCTGAAGTCAAAGTACGGCGGCCTCTCACTCATCGTCATCGACTACCTCCAGCTCATGGGTGGCAACGGCAACTCCGAGAACCGTCAGCTCGAAGTGTCAGAGATCAGCCGAAACCTGAAAATTCTCGCGCGTGAACTCGAAGTGCCCATCGTGGCGCTCAGCCAGCTCAGCCGTCAGCTCGAGACGCGCGCCGACAAGCGCCCCATGCTCAGCGACCTACGTGAATCGGGTTCGCTCGAACAAGACGCCGACGTGGTGATGTTCTTGTATCGCGACGAGGTGTACCACCCAGACTCTTCAGACAAGGGCTCGGCGGAAGTCATCGTGGCCAAGCACCGCGCAGGCCCTATCGGCACGAAACGGTTGGTGTTCCTCGGCCAATACACCAGGTTCGACAACGCCGCACGAAGCATGTAGGGCCCGGCAAAGCCTCCGATCTCCGCGGTGCGCCTCACAGCGCACGAGCACCGAGGACAACGCTGGCCTCGGTGCTCGTTGCTGGTGCGGTTGCTGCTGATTGACTGGTAACCGATGTTTCTTGGCGACCAACTTCTGGCTTGGCTCGTGCTGGCGCTCGGCGCTGCCATGTTCGCGGGCAATCTGCTGGCCGTTGTGCGACCACCCGAGCAACCGCGTGACGAATCTCACCTCGAACGCGCTCCCGTCGGCCGCAGCCTCGTCATCGCGGCGCTCGGGTTGATTGCGGCGGTCTGGGCGGTCGCCACGCTCGTGGCCGGCTGACCTCCGACCCGTCGTCCCTACGGGGCGGCTTGGACGGTCAGACTGATGGTGGTGTTGAGGCCATTGCTTGATGCCTGGTCGGCGACGGTCAAGGTGACCATTTCTTCGCCCTTGGCGTACGTGACGTACAGCATGCCCGCTTGATCGACAAACGATTGACGCTCGTAACCGGCGGCTTCGAGAGAGGCGGCCAGGGCTGCGCCGGCATCCTCGACGGAGGCGTCGGTGCCGAGCCCGAGGCTGATCAGGCTCATGGTTGCGTCCCCCATTACCGCTGAGCTCTCCACGGTGAATCCATCTGGAATCGCGATGTCGCTCGGAAACTCGTCGGGCAGTTCGCTGCTGGCACTAGCGGTGTAGGTGCCATCTTCGGAAGACGCTTGGATGTTCCCGTCTGCGTCGGCGTTGATCGAAATGTCTTCGCCGTCCGCGCCGCTCACCTGGAGGCTGCCGTCATCGACGTTGACTACGGCGCTGCCATCTGGCGACTGGATCACCATGTTGCCGTTTTCGTCGCACGTCATCGAACCCTCCTCCGTTTGGATCGAGACACACTCGCCGTTGAGGTCGATGTCGACATCTTCGCCGGTCTCCTGCTCGATCTGACGCTCGGCGATATTCTCCGCCAGGTCTTCGCCGCTGCACGCGGTGCCCAGGGCGACGAGCCCCAGCACAGCGATAGTGGCTGCGACTCGTCCGATTCTGCGTTGGCTGTTCTGAGTGTTCATGTGGTGCTCCATCCCATTCGACTTTGCTAGTTGTGTGTGCTGTTTGTGTGTGCTGTTCGAGTGCGCGTTGTTGTGGTGGTTATCGGCGGGTGTGGCCGCCGTTATGAGTTATGAACATCGTGCGCACTAGATCTCGCACATTTCTAGAACATTCTTAGGGAAATCTTCAGGGATTTCGTCAACGTCGACCGCCACGATGACCGCCAATGGCTGCCGTACACTGCCTCAATGTCATCTGGCCCACTGCAACTGACGTTCATGCAGTCGGCCACCAAGACCGACCAGCTGCCCGACTCACCTGCCGAAGTGGCCTTCGTCGGTCGTTCGAATGTCGGGAAATCGTCGCTGATCAACGCTTTGGCAAACCGTAAGCAGTTGGCGCGAGTGTCGAACACACCCGGGCGCACTCAGCTCATCAACATCTTCAGCCATCCCAGTGGTGGCACCGTCGTCGACCTACCCGGGTACGGCTATGCGAAGGTGCCAGGGAAAGTGCGACGAGAATGGCCGGCGATGATCGAGGGCTATCTCCTCGAACGCGAGGAACTGCAGATGGTCTTCGTGCTCGTCGATGGCGAGATCGGTCCGACGCCACTCGACGAGATGATGCTCGAGTGGGTGCGCGACAACGAGGTACCCCACACCGTCGTCGCCACCAAGATGGACAAGGTGAAGTCCTCCAAGCGCAAGACCCGTAAGGAAGAACTGGCCGCCAAGTGCCGCCTGGAACTGGGTGACATCGTGTGGGCCAGTGCCTCCAAGAACGTCAACATCGATCAACTACGCGGCTTGGTGGTCACCCACATCACGCCGTGACCGACACGGCCTCGGCCGTGTCAACAGTTGCTGTTCAGTCTGGCAGCTTGATGCCGGAGATGGATCGTTTGCCTTTGCGGATGACCACCCACCCGCTCGCCAGGCTCACATCGCTGGTGAGCGCGAACTCAGGGTCGCTGACGCGTTCGTTGTTCACGTATGCACCACCTTCGCCGATCGCACGGCGCGCGGCGGATTTCGAATCGACGAGCCCGGTGGCAACCAGTGCATCGACCAACGTGATGGTGGCGTCGGCGCTGTCGACCCCACCGGCTTCACGAAGTGCTGCTTCGAGCGTTGACGTGGCCAACACGGCGAGATCACCGTTTCCGAACAACGCCGCCGACGCGTCGACTGCCGCCTGCGCCTCGGCCTCGCCGTGCACCAACGACGTCACCTCGAAGGCCAGACGCCGCTGAGCACCGCGCAGTCCTGGTTGGGCGAGTTGGTCAGCTTCGATCTGGGCGATCTCGTCGAGCCCCAGAAAGGTGAACTGCTGCAAATACTCGATGACTTTGGCGTCTTCTGCCTGAATCCAGGACTGATAGAACGCGTACGGGCTGAGCAAATCGGGGTCGAGCCACACGGTTCCTGACTCGGTCTTGCCAAATTTCGTGCCATCAGCCTTGGTGACGAGCGGCGTGGCCAACGCGTGCACCTTGACACCGTCGGCACGGCGTACCAGATCTACACCTGAGGTGATGTTGCCCCACTGATCGCTGCCGCCGGTTTGCAGCGAGCAGCCGTACGTGCGGTGCAAGTTGAGGTAATCGAGCGACTGCAGTAGCACGTAGCTGAACTCGGTGTAGCTGATGCCAGATTCGAGTCGGCTGCTGACCACCTCGCGAGCCAACATCTTGTTCACCGGGAAGTGTTTGCCGATGTCGCGCAAGAAGTCGATCGTGGACAAACTGGCGGTCCAGTCGAGGTTGTTCACCACTACTGCCGCGTTGTCGCCTTCGAACGAGACGAACGACGACACCTGGCCGCGAATTCGTTCCACCCACTCGCCGACGGTCTCTTTGGGGTTCATGATCCGCTCGCCGGCCTCCTTCGGGTCGCCGATGAGGCCGGTCGACCCGCCCACCAGAATGAGTGGGCGATGCCCCGCGATCTGCAGCCGCCGAGCGGTGAGCAACTGCAGCAGGTTGCCGATATGCAAGCTCGGCGCGGTTGGATCGAACCCGACGTAGTACGTGATCGACCCGGCTGACAGGTCGGCGCGCAACGCGTCGATGTCGGTGACGTGCGCGATCAGACCGCGTGCTGTCAGGTCGTCGAGTACGTGCATGAGTGGTGTCCTTCGTGGGTGTGCGAACCGGGAGGCCGGGACGAGTAATCGTACCCCTGGTGAAAGCGCTCATCCTGGGCCAGTTCGGTGAGAGCCGGGTCACAGCTCGCATGGCGAGTGCTACGGCAGCCAGAATCACTTCGTGATCGAACACTTTGACGCGGCATGGGCTGAACTTCTCGCTCCAGGTTCGGGATTCGCAATGGAAAACACCGTTGTGCGCGGCGTGCCCATGCGGATCTATCCGGCGGCGCCGCCGAACATGCGAACGCTGTGGGAGATGGCTCGGTTGAACGGCGACAAGCCGTACATCGTGTTCGAAGACGAGCGATTCACGTACGCCGACATCGATACTCAAGTTCGGGCCCTGGCGCACTACCTCCGCGAAGTGCACGGCGTGGGCTCCGGCGACCGGGTGGCGGTATCGATGCGCAATTATCCCGAGTGGGTGGTGTCGTACTGGGCGGTTGCCGCACTCGGCGCAGCGCTCGTGGGCATGAACGCGTGGTGGACCGCACCCGAACTGGCATACGGTCTCCAAGACTCGAAGCCCAAGGTGCTCATTGCCGACGGCGAGCGTGTAGCGCTCGCCGCGGGGTGCTCGACGACACTCGCAGCGACTTGCCGATGCACCTGATCGTGGTGCGCAGCGACATCCAACTTCCCAGTGATGCCGATTACTGGGCTGATGTCGTCAATCCCGCCTTGGCGCCGAACGATCTGCCAGACGCCACGATCGAGCCCGATGACGACGTCACGATCTTTTACACATCAGGCACCACAGGTTTCCCCAAGGGTGCCCAGCTCTCTCACCGCGGATCGGTCCACAATGTGATGAATATTGCGTTCATGAACACAGCTGCTGCGCTCGCCGAATCCAAAGCGGTCGCCGCCGGCGACAAACCACCCGTTGTCGGTGCCGATGCTCCTGTGGCCCCGTTCGTGGCAATGGCACCCACCCCGTTGTTCCATGTCACCGCCAACAACTGCATCTTGCACCCGGCAACGTTGATCGGGGGCACCCTTGTGTTCTTGCATAAATGGGATCCGGCTCGGGCCTTGGAACTCATTGAACGCGAGAACGTCACGGCTTTTTCAGGGGTGCCAACCATGAGCCGCGATCTACTCGCCCATCCGGACTGGGCAACCCGCGACACTTCCTCTCTCAAGGGCCTGGGTGGCGGCGGTGCGGCGGTGCTGCCTGACCTTGTCGACAAGATCGACAAATCGCTGACGAGTGGTGGGTCGCCCGTCACCGGCTACGGCCTCACCGAAACAACAGGCATTGTCACGGCGAGCTCCCAAACGATGTTTCGACTCAAGCCGGCTTCGTGCGGCCGGGCGGTGCCGGTAGTCGACGTCAAACTGGTCGATGAACTCGGAGACGACATCGCCCCGCACCCCGACGCCTTGGGTCAGCTCTGCGTCCGCGGTCCGATCGTCGTCAAGGGTTATCTCAACAGGGAACAAGCAACCGCCGATGCCATCCGAGACGGGTGGTTCAACACCGGCGACATCGCCCGCATCGACGACGAGGGCTTTATCTACATCGTCGACCGCGCCAAAGATGTGGTGCTGAGAGGCGGCGAGAACGTCTACTGCTCAGAGGTGGAAACTGCTATCTACGAACACCCGGCGGTGGCCGAAGCCGCCGTCTTCGGCATTCCTGACGAGCGCTTGGGCGAGTTGGTTGCGGCAGCAATCGTGCTCCAGCCCGAAGCGTCGCTGGACGAGGCCGGACTCCATGAGTTTCTTGAAGCGCGCATCGCCAAGTTCAAGATCCCGAGCCGCGTGTGGTTTCGCGACGAACCGCTGCCCGTGAACGCGAGTGGAAAGTTCTTGAAGCGTGAACTGCGTGAGTCCCTGATCGCGAGCTGATCAGCCAACCACCGGCGAGCGAGTTGAGGGCCGCAGTGACCGCAGGCTCAACCTCCAGCGCCACCGTTGCCATCGGGTGAGCTGGGACGCGATCGCCTGGGTAACGGCCACCTCGGTGTGTGCTGCGTTCGCTGCATTGGTGTGGTCAGCGGGAGGACCAAAGGTCGCGGATGTGGCCAGGGCGGCGAGCCGTCGCAGTTCATGTTGGGCGGCCGGTGCGACGTCGGTGCCCTGCACTGCGATGCGATCGTCGGTCCAGTTCGTTTGGATCGTCAAGCCCGCATCGACAAGCGCGTCGGTGGTGTTGGCCCACATGCCACGGACGCAGTCGGAGGCAGTCGGGCCTCGACGGCGCCGCCGACGGCGATAAGCCTTCAGGGCGAGGATGATTCCCGCCCCAGCGGCAAACGGAAGCAGTGCGATTCCAGACACCATGCCACCTCGCTCCGCCCACACTCGCCATCCTGCCCAACCGTTGTCGATCGAACTGTCGGCGTCGTCCAGATCCTCATCTCCGGTGGAACGATCGGCGGGAGGAGCGATCGGTGGCTGAGCGGCCGCCGGCGCCTGAGCTTCGGGCGGTGCCGGAGGTTCTGAGAGATCGGTCGTGACTGTTGGCGGTACGGGATTGAACGCCACCCATCCCACGTCGACGAAATGAACTTCTGGCCAGACCGACGCGTGGCTGGAACGCAACGACAATGGGGAGGTGAGATCGTTCATCGGCACCTCGAAACCGATTGCGACGCGAGCGTCGTAGCCAAGCGAACGGGCCATGAGCACGAACGCGCCGACGAACTGCTCGGCGGTGCCGCGATTGGTCTCGTCGGTGAAGCGTTGCAACAGGGCCGCTGCCTGTCCGCCCGCTGATGTACTCGGTTCGAGCCGCCAGTCTCCGCTCATCGTGGTGGCGACCCGTTGCAGCTGTTCGAGCGGTGTGCCGTCACCGCCGAGACGCCCGGCCGCCTCGGCGAACGAGGCCGAAATATCGTCGACTTGTTGTGTTGAAATTGCTGCGTCGCGGGCGTCGCCAAGGGTAGGTGGACGTTCTGCCACCGCCTGAAGCGTGGTGCCAGCAGTCAGAGGTTCGGCCGTGCGCACGACTACTCGTGACTCGTCAGTCAACACGTCGGTGTCGATGGAGATCGGGTTTCCTGGGAACGGCAACACCCCGTCGATGTCGGCTGCCACCGTTGCCGGGCTGCCGTTCCCGGTGTCGCTGATGACGGTGATGGTGTACGTCACTGGTGGCCGCGCAGAGTTCGCCGCGTCGAATTCGCCGAGGCGGCCACCGATCGGCCGAACTGCCACCGTGGGAAGCCACCTTTGCCCGTCGTACGTGTCGAATGCCCCGAGCCTCCAGCGCGCGGGAAGTGGCTCGGCAAGGGAGTTCGACTGGTCATCAACCGTGAAGAGGGTGAACGCCGGATCGGCCCCCCTCACCGCTACGACCGACTCGAGTGACTGCAGCAAAGTCGCGGTCTCGGTCACGGGTGGAACCTGGCGCGGGTCGGCGCGGTCTGTGTAACCAAGCCAACTGGCAGTGATGAAGCCCACCACCCCAATACCAATGGCCGCTACGAGGAGTGCGCGCCCGCCGTGCCACGGAACGAGACGCGCCAAACGAACCCGAATGCTGCGCCGAGGCTTCTTCCGCGGGAACGTGGTTCGATTGCGTGCATCGCGACTGGCAGCAAGTGCCGCCACTGACACGGCTGTGTATGCGAACGCACCGATTCCAAGAGCCGCCAGGGTGAGCCAGTCGGGTGGTGACGGAGCACTGAGCGCAAACACTCCGACCACAGCGATTGCGGCCGGCACGAGCGGCGCGACGTGCCACCGTTCCTGCGCAGCCATGTCACATGCAAGTGCAGTCAGCAACGCCAGGCCGAGTGCCACGACGCCGATAGCCGACGGGTCGTGAGGGCTCGGCCATTCAGTGGTGACAAGGCGTCGCGGACCGTCGAAAATTGATGGTATGTCTCCCGCCCCACCTGCTGCAGCGACGGTCGCAGCAGTCGCCGCCATCATTGAAGTCACCATGAGGACGGTGCTGCGCAACGGGGTCGACCGACCGCTCACCAGCGTGGCCACCACCGCAACAACTGCCACGACCACCGGCAGCGACCACACGAACTGATCAAAGATTCGCCCTGCCTCAACTCCAATGAGCACCATCAACGCGGCGATCACCGCAACCCGTCTCTGCAACGGGTCGCGGGAAGCCCGTCGCGCTGGGAACGCGGTGTTCGCGGTGTTCGTCGTGGTGGTTGTTGTGGTCGTTGTTGTGGTCACAGTCACATTTGCCATCGTCGGGCAAACTCCTGTGCGTCGTCGGCTGCGAAGGCAACTCCAGATGGGCTTGCACTGGCTCCGATTCGAACGACAGACAACACGTCGCCGTGGACCACCTGCCGAGCAACAGCAGGGCCGGCCGGTCCGGTGACCAGGATGACTTTGGTGACGTCGGTCAGTTGCCCCATCACAGCGCTTCCGTCGAGCGTGTCAGTTCCCGTCGTCTGGCAGACCGTGGTGAGCACATCGAGCACTTTGGCAACGTCATGAAGCGCAGCAGCCGAGCCAGGGTGGGCGCGGTCGGTGGTGTGCACTCGCACATCGACTCCGTTCAGGATGGCGTGAACCACGACAGAAGCCGCGACGTCGACCATTTCTTCGAAGTCTTCCGGCGTGGCGACTACATCGGCCGAGTCGATCAAGACGGTGAATGACGGCCGTCGAAGTTCCACGTGTTCGCGCACCATCATCGTGCCCATTCGGGCCGTGGTCGGCCAATGAATCATTCGCGGGTCATCACCGTCGATGTACGGGCGCAGGGACACGAAACCGCTCAACGGATCCGATGCAGCGCGTCGAACTGCGGCGTCAGTTTCGATCGAGTGGTGATTGCCGTGCGGCGCGCCAATCGGGAAGACCCGCGGATGAACGATCACTTGGCCGGGCGAATCGAATGAGCGGCGTCCCACCGCAAGCCCCAACGGGTCCATTCGTTCGAACGCTGATGGGCCGACAGGAAAGATGCCGCGACGACGCGTCTCGATTGCTCCGGATATGTCGAGACGGCTGACTCGAGCGAGTGCTGGCACGGGAACCCGCACGTGAGAACCATCGCACTGATCGGTGATCTCACCGCTGAACGTGGAACGTCGGCTCCGATTCTGGGCGCGGTACACCATGTGGATGGAGTCGCCTCTGGCCACTCGCGGATTGGGAATCCGACGCTCGATGACCAACGCGCCACTGGCTCGCGCACTGGTGAGCGCAATGATCAACGCCGCGGCCATACACGCCGACACCACGACCAACTCTTCGTATTGCCACCACCAGCCAAACACGCCGAGAGCGACTGCGGCGATCGCCACACCGAAGCCCGACCGGGTCAACATTGGCTTATGTCGCGCCCGAATCCCGCTTGCGAGGGGCGGCGAGGGTGTCGAGAATCGACTCGATGATGTCGTCGGCGTTGACGCCGCGCATCATCGCTTCCGGCGTGAGCGACATGCGGTGGGCACAAACTGCACGGGCGACGTCTTGCACATCGTCAGGAGTGACGAAGGTGCGTTCAGCCGTGGCGGCCCACGCCCGAGAAATCCGCATGAGTGCGATGCAGCCGCGAGTAGAAACGCCGACACGCACATCTGGGTGGTTGCGGGTCGCTGTCGCAATGCTGACGATGTACTCGCTGATCGACGAGGTGACGTCGATCGTGTCGACGGTGTCGATGATCTTCTCGAGTTCCACAGCGTTGAGAACAGTGCTCACCGCCAACGCCGAGCGACGCCGGTCATACTCGTTCAAGAGGTCGATTTCGGTTCGACGGTCGGTGTAGCCAAGCGTGACTCGCATGGCAAAGCGATCGAGTTGCACGTCGGGCAGCGGAAATGTTCCCTGCGAATCTCGCGGGTTCTGCGTCGCGATGACGAAGAACGGCCGGGGAACCGGGCGGGTGACGCCATCGGTAGTGACCTGACGTTCCTCCATCACTTCCAGCAGCGCCGACTGGGTCTTCGGGCTCCCACGGTTGATCTCGTCACCAATCAACACATTGGTGAACACCGGCCCCTCACGGAAGCGGAAGTGGCCCGTCGACTGGTCGAACACCATGACACCGGTGATGTCGCTGGGGAGCAGATCTGGCGTGAACTGCACCCGCTTCCAATCCCCGTCGATCGATTGCGCTATGGCCTTGGCCAGGGTGGTCTTGCCGGTTCCTGGCACGTCGTCGAGGAGCAGGTGGCCCTCCGCGAGCAGACAGCAGACGGCTTGGCGAACTTCGTTGTGCTTGCCGCGGATCGCTATCTCGATGTTGTTGACCAGCGCCTGAACCGACGTGATGACATCTCCGAGCACCAGTGCAGTGTACGACGGCCCCGTGTGCCGCCCGGGCCACTGTCCATCAACAGTTCGTCTGGTTCCCTTTACGACCAGTTCACGTCGAACTCGTCGAGTGCCGAAACCAAGACCTCGTTGATCAGGCGGTCGGCGAGTGGCGGGTGCGCGAGCGGGTGCACCGCTGGGAACGACGGGGCGTCAACGCCTGATGGGCTGTGCAGCATCGACGCAATCTGCCCGATGGACGGGTCGACGTTGATCGGTGTGCGCTGGTGCTGGTCGTGTCGACTCGGACACGGTCGAGTTGTGATCCGAGTCTGGATCGGCATGGTCGTCGCTGCGTTCACGGGCGAGGTCACTCGGTCGACGTCGTAGCGGCACCACCCGGTTCAGCCGACTCCCCCACACGCGATCCTCGCCGCCTTCGTCGACTTCTCCGTCGTCTTCGCGCGTAGAAGTCGTGACGGTCTTCCCGGTCGCGACTGCCGGCGGTCTCCCACGGGCGCGCAGAGCGCGGTTGCAGCCGCGTCACCGATGCCCATCCGGACCGATCGACATCGGGGTCGTCGTCATCACCATCGTCGTCGATCACCATCGTCGTCATCATCGAGTTGGTAGTCGTCATCGTCGCTGTCTGCTTCACGGTCGCGGCGGGTCTTGCCCCGCCACCGATCGATGACTGTTGGGTCGATGGCGACCTCGTCAGACAGGGCGAACAGTGCGGCGACCGCGTGTTTGCAGGCGGCGTCGAAACCGTCGTCGTCGGGGCAGGTACAACGCACCTGAACGTGACGCCGCGACGGCACTCCGTCGCCGGGCATGGCGCCGATGGTGACTACGTACGGTTGCGATCTGGAACCCTGTACCTCTGCGGTGACGACGCCGTGGCCGACGACGAGGTCGATGACGGCGTCGTCGTTCCAGTACCGCTTCCCTCGTCCGAGTCGGCCGGAGTCGCTCATTTCGGCGGCAAGTACTTTGATCATGGTGGCAGACAGGCGGCCCGGTGGGTTCGGCCCGTATGGCTTGCGGGGCTTGCTCATACGCCACCTCGCAACGACACCAGGTTGGCAAGCTCGTCGGTCGACATCTCCGAGATCCATGTTTCGCCTGTGCCAATGACCGCGTCTGCGATCGCCCGCTTCTCATCGATGACCACACCGATGCGTTCCTCGACCGTGCCCTGACACACCAGTTTGTGGACGTTGACGGTGCGTTCCTGGCCGAGTCGCCACGCGCGGTCGGTGGCCTGGTCTTCTACGGCCGGGTTCCACCATCTGTCGTAGTGGATGACCTGGCTGGCGGCGGTGAGGTTGAGGCCCGTACCCCCAGCTTTCAGCGAGACGAGGAGCAGTTGATGTTCGCCGTTCTGGAACTCGGCCACCATGCGGTCGCGCGCCCCTCGAGAAGCGCCGCCATGCAAGAACGGAGCCTGCAGGCCGAATCGTTCCACCAGGTGACGCGTGAGCAGGTCGCCCATTTCGCGGAACTGGGTGAACACCAACGCCCGTTCGTCGAGGTCGATGAGATCGGTGATGAGTTCGTCGAAGCGATTGAGCTTGCCGGACCTGCCGGCCAGTCGCGAGCCGTCTTTGAGCGCGTGCGCAGGGTGGTTGCAGATCTGCTTGAGTCGAGTGATCGCAGCCAACACACGGCCGCGGCGTGCCATGCCCTCGAGGTCTTTCGCGTCGACCAACAACTGATCGACGACCTGCTGGTACAACGCGGCCTGCTCGCGGGTGAGCTGCGCGTATGCGATGGTTTCGATCTTGTCGGGCAGGTCTGGCAACAGACGCCGATCTGCTTTCGTGCGCCGCAACACGAACGGGCCCGTGAGTGAACGAAGTCGGGCGGCGACCTCACCGTCGCCGTTGCGCTCGATAGGCCCGGCGTACTGCTCGCGAAACCGCTGCTGGCTTCCCAGCAGGCCAGGGTTCACTGCGTCGAGGATGGACCACAGCTCAGACAGCCTGTTCTCGACGGGGGTACCCGTGAGCGCCAACTTCTGACCGGCCTGCAGACGGCGCACCGCTTTGGCTGCCTTGGTGCTGGAGTTCTTCACCATCTGCGCCTCATCGAGCACCACGGTGGACCACTCGACAGCGGACAGGTCGGCGAGATCGCGCGGCAGCAAACCATAGGTGGTGATGACGATGTCGGCCTCGGCGAGGGCGAGCGGCACGTCTTGGCCGATGGGGCTGGGAAGCTCGAACAACATCTCGTCGTTCTCACCACCACCGTCTTCACCACCAGCGTCCTCACCATCACTGCCATCACCAGCTTCATCGCCGGGTGTTTCGCTGCGTCGCCGCCCAGTTCCGTGATGGACGAGCACCGACAACGAAGGGGTGAACCGGTTGGCCTCTGCCTCCCAGTTGTGGACGACACTGAGCGGACACACCACGAGATGCGGCCCCGGGCGTTCAAGTAGGTGAGCGAGCGTGGTGGCCGTTTTGCCGAGGCCCATGTCGTCAGCCAGACATCCGCCCAGCCCCACGCTGGCAAGAAACTGCATCCATGCCAATCCGCGCCGCTGGTAGTGGCGGAGTTCTCCGTGAAACTCGGTGCTCTCATGCACCTCTTGGAGGCCGTCGTCTGGCAACCCGGCCAGCAGCGACCGTATCCATGACGGATCGACCGTTGATGCATCGAGGTCGGCGTCGCTGATGCCATCGACGGCGTCGAGTCCCAACCCATCGAGTCCCAACACGTCGAGCTCGACGGGGGTGTGCCCGTCGGGGGAATGACCGGCGGAGAACTTGAGCAGGTCGATCGCACCGACCCGGTTCTTGTGGGCGAGATGATCTTCGAGCAGCTGCCGCGCGCGTCGCAGACCGGCTGGGTCGATACGAACCCACCGATGGCCGGCCCGCATGAGGGTGACGCCTGCGGCTTCGGCGCGTGCCAGGTCGGCGGCCGAGATGGGTGTGTCGTCGATGACCGCGCTCCACTCGACAAGAGCTTCCTTGCCGAACTTCGCTTGCCGGTCGTCTGGTGTTGCCTCGCGGGCTTCGCCGCGTACGCGCACCTTCGAAGCAATGAGGTGTTCCGGGCCGAGCAGCTCGATGCCGCGCCGTTCGAGTTCGGCCGGTGCGACATCGAGGAAGTCGTCGGCATCTTCGATGGTGAGCTCGATACCCGACGGTTCGTGTTCGACGGCAAGGGGTGCCAGTGTTGGAATGGCAGGCGCGATGGACTCGACGAGTGCCAGCACCTCTTGTTGCAGCTGTTCGAGGTGGCCGGCAGAGCCTGCCAGATCGAGGGCGCGGGGCGCTCGACTCCACACGTCGTCGGCGGTGCACCATCTACCGGGGTTCGAGTCGTCGACCAGTTCGAGGTCGACCAACCACGGGTCGAGCGCGTCGTCGGGCAACGTGAGCCGAACCCGGCCGCGCACCACCGGCTCGCCGTCGAGGCGGCGCCGATGCCGTGCCAGCCCGTGACCAAGTTGCTCGACGGCGACGTCGAAGTCGTCGGTGCCGTTACGAATGACGGCATCGGGTTTGGCCAAGGCGGCGAACACGGCCCTCGTGGCCTGAACTTCCACGCTGCGCTTACGACCCAGATCTGGCTTCCAGCCGGCATGATGCAACACGGCCCGGGCGAACCCGTCGACCAGCAACGCCAGGATGTCTTCGGTGGCTGCCGGCGAGCCGTTCCGACAGATCGGCGGAGCGATGGCAGCCGCATGGGCAACCGCCTCGGTTCCGGCCTCATCGAGAATCGGCTTCCAACGAGCGACCGTGAAGGGCCCTTCTTGAATCATGGTGGGGGCGACGCGCCGGGCGTTGACCAGCTTCACCGCGTAACCCACGAGTGCTGCAAACCACGCCAGCGACGGGGACAGTTCGTCGCCATCGGGTGTTTCAGACAGCCAGACGGCCGCCCCGTACGGGTCGAGCCGAACGGTGGGGATTGATCGTTGACCGCCGTCGGGCAGCTCCAGCTGTCGGCGCGACAACTCGCCGAACGACACCGGTGAGTCGTGCCAACCACCTTGCGCGTCCCACCGCGACCTGCCAAAACCGGAGTACAGCCACGCAGCCGAAGCAGCGCTTTCGCCGTTCCAACCCCACACATGAAGCGCGCCCGATCGCCAGGTGCCCTGAGCGATGAAGGGCGAGCGATCGCGGGACATCCGGTTCAGGGTACCGAGGGGCTGTCGCAACGGTCCCGGCACGCGTCGTTCAGGCCCGGGGTTTCGACGTCTGTTCAAGACTCTGAGCGCTCAGTTGCTGCGCCGTGGCCGACCTCGTGGCGGCCGCCACGAGGTCGGCAGGCAGCCGTCCGATCAGACGCGAGGTTCTTCTTGCGAGTTCGCTGCCACCCCGGAGCTTCCCGCGTCATGTGTCGTCAAACCTTGACGAACACCGCGGTCGTGATCACAGTCAAAACCATCGTCAAGGTTGGGGGCGTGATGAGCCATGCAGCGGAGGTCATGAGCACACCATCGGATGTCTCGTGTGCACGGAACAGCGCGTCGAGGTTTTCCATCCCTTGGGCACGCTCGTCCCCGCTGAGACCGTTGGTCAAGCCTTCGACGATGCCCATGGTCTTTGCGAATGCCAGCGCGTCTGAGGCGTCGGTGCCGAGGTCGACGAATTCGTCGATCGGAGTGAGTTGGACGTCGTCGAAGCCAGCAGGCTCCAAGATGTTGCGAACCCGCTCTGGATCAGAGAGCGCAAACGGTGTCGGTGCACCGGCCGGCGGCACCGGCAGATCTCGACCGAAGGCGAGCGCGTTGCGCAGGGACATCATCCAATCGTTCTCGGGAAGCGTCCGCCAGGCGAGCATCCGCAGCGTGCCGCTCGGGCGCAGCCCGCTGGCGATGTTCGTGAACGCGGCAACGGGATCGTTGAAGAACATGACGCCGAAGCTGCTGATGACGACGTCGTGTTCGTCGGGTTCGAACGGGAAGACCTGGGCGTCGCCGCGCACGAAGGTCACGTTGTCGAGCCCCTCGTCCTCGCTCCTACGCCTTGCCAACTTGAGCATCCGCGTGGACAGATCAATCCCCATCACGGTGCCAGCGGGCGCGAGGCGTGCGACGTCGCGAGTCGAGCCACCGGTCCCGCATCCCACGTCCAGAACCCGATCGGTGCGGCTGACGAACTCGCCGTCCACAAACCGCTGCCAGATCCGTCGACTCGCCCGCGCATACCGGTCGGCTTGCTCGGTCCAGATGTCGCCCTCATGGCCGTCCCACGCCGCTGCCTGCTCAGTGTTGACAACTTCGATGCTCATCGAGTCCTCCTCGACCCCTGTGCTCCCCTGAGATCATTATGAACCTGCGACCGGTCCGGGTGCTTCCGGAATTTTCGACGGCTAGCGGTCGAACCGATGCCAGTGCCCTTCCGACACGACATCGACGGCGTCGCCGACGACACGGATCGCCGTCTCGTCGTCGATCGCGTACGCGGGACAGTCGAGGCCGTCAGCCCATTTCTGTGCGCCGGCCAACGTGTTCTCCGGGAGCTGCGGATGATCGAGGTGAGGGAAGATCGAGAAGTCGACCAGGCCGAGTGTTCGGTCATCGCCCGTGGGCGGTCTCCACCCCACGAACTCCTTGCCGATACGCGGCGTCATCACCATGCTCCCGGCGCTCATGCCGACCCACACGGTGTCGTCGAGCGCGGGCAGCAAGTCGGTCAGCCCGCACTGGCGCATCCAGTGGCACAGGTAGAGGGCGTCGCCGCCCGACACGAGAAGCACATCGGCTGCGCGTACCAGCGGAACCCATCGCTCCTCGTCGATGCTGGGCAGCGCGGTCAGCTCGATCAAGCCCACCGACTTCCACCCCAGTTCGGTCATGGGTTGTTCGGAGCGCCCGGCGACGAACTCCCACGCGTTCTGGCCCGGGCCGGCATGGGGATGG
The DNA here is from genome assembly GCA_963738275.1 of uncultured Actinomycetota bacterium. GTDB lineage: Bacteria > Actinomycetota > Acidimicrobiia > Acidimicrobiales > Ilumatobacteraceae > Ilumatobacter. Next base: position 136,225 of record CAVTVY010000005.1, on the reverse strand, counting down.
CCGTACATCGCAGTCGGGATGCACAGCGCCGTGCAGTCCTCGATGGGTCGGCCCAGCAGGTCGAGCAGCGCGTCGCGGATGGTCGCGTTCCTGACCCCCGCCGAGGTGAGAAGGAGCCGGCGCACCCGCTCAGAATGCCCGAGGTGGGTGGCGTTGTCCAGCGACCACGGCAGGAATTCGTTGGGAGTCGGAACAAGGTGAGATGACTCGACGCCGATTCGCAGCGTCGCGCAGATCGGACGTGGCTGTGACGGCTACGGTGCTCGGCGTGCTGATCTCCGTGCTCCGGGTCAACGTGTCAGGTCCGCGTCCGCTCGGACCGGCGGGGTCGAACATCATGTCGTCGATCGCCAAACAACCGGTCAGCGTGGAGCGCCTGCCGCTCACTGAGTTGAACCTTGGTGGCGATGACCAGTCGGACCGTTCGGTGCACGGCGGCGTCGACAAGGCCGTGTATGTCTACCCGTCTGAGCACCTCGCCGGGTGGGCCGTCGACCTCGACCAACCGCAGTTGCCGAGCTCGTCGACGGCGCCGTTCGGAGAGAACATCTCGACACTCGGCGCCACCGAGGATGACGTGTTCATCGGCGACGTGTGGCGGTGGGGAACGGCGCTGCTGCAGGTCGCCCAGCCACGCTGGCCCTGTCAGAAGCTCACTCTGCATCGAGGAACCGCCGCGGTTGGCGAACTGATGCGGTCGACCGGGAGGACCGGCTGGTATCTGCGGGTCCTCGAGACGGGTGTGGTCGACGTCGCCGGACCGATCACGGTCGTCGATCGACATCGGGCGGAACTGTCCGTGCGGGCCGCAAACGATGCGATGCTCGACCGCTCGCTTGCCGATCGCTCCAGTGTCTCGGCGCTCGCAGCCCTCGACGATGTGCTCGCCGACGAATGGCGCTTGCCGCTCGTCGAACGACTCGCTCGGTGAACTGCCATTAGGTTCGAGGGGTGCTGCGCGCGTTTGTCACCCACAACCCTGAGGATCTCGAGGTCTATTACGGGCGGGCGCTGCCCGAGTTGCGTACGGTGGCCGACGTCGTCGTGAACCCCCTTGATCGCGACCTCACGACCGATGAACTCGTCGAGCACTCGGCTGGATGCCAGGTCGTGATCGCCCATCGTTCGACACCCGGCGAGGCCGCGCTGTTCGACCGGAACACCGACCTACTCGCGTTCCTTCGTACGGCGGTCGACATCTCCACGGTCGACGTGGAGGCGGCGTCGCGCAACGGTGTGCTCGTCGCTCGCGCCGACAAGAGCTTCGTGCCGTCGACCGCCGAGATCGCATTGGCGCTGATGCTCGACCTTGCCCGGAACGTCAGCGAGTCGACGATCGACTACCGCCGAGGTGTTCAGCCCCCGCAGCGACGCCGGGTTCCAGCTGAGGGGCAAGGTCGCCGGGCTGATCGGCTGCGGGGCCATCGGCACGTACCTGTGTGATGTGCTGGTAGCGCTGGGCGTCGAGGTGCTCGTGGCCGACCCGTACACACAGGTCGCGGCGTCGGCGTCCGCCAGGTCGAACTACCCGAACTGCTGGCCGAGTCCGATTTCGTGCTGCCGCTTGCCGCGTCGACGCCCGAGACCGAGAACCTGATCGACGCCGACGCACTCGCCCGGATGAAGCCGGGCGCGATGCTCGTCAACGTGTCGCGGGGTGAGCTGCTCGACGAAGACGCCGTGGCTGCGGCGCTCGACACCGGCCGGCTGGGCGGATTGGCGATGGACGTCGGACGCGCCCCCGACCAGCGCCCGTCGCCCGAACTCGCCGCGCGGCCGGGTGTGGTGGCCACACCACACCTCGGAGGTCTCACACCCGAAAACGCGGACGCCCAGGCGATGAGCAGCGTCGAGCAGGTGCGTGCGATCGTGGCCCACGAAGTGCCACCGCGGACCGTCAACGCCGACGAAGCGCGCCGTCTGCGAGCCTGGTGGACCACGTGACGGTGGCAGACGTGGCGATTCGAGGCGCGTGCGACTCTCACGTGCACGTCTACGACCAGCGGTATCCGACAAGTCCGTCGGCGGTGCTGACACCACGGGATGCCTCGCTCGGCGAGTACCGAGCGGTCCAGGTGGCGCTCGGACTCGAGCGCGTCGTGTTCGTCCAACCGACCACCTACGGACTCGACAACCGGTGTCAGCTCGAGGCCGTGTCCCAGTTCGGCGACAACGCCCGGGCCGTGGTCGTGATCGACGACACGACCACCGACGACGAGATCGCCCGGTTGACCTCACAGGGTGCGCGCGGCGCACGTTTCCACATGTTGCCCGGCGGGGCGGTGCCTGGGAGATCATGCACACCGTCGCCGAACGGATCGCAGCACACGGGTGGCACATCCAACTCCAGCTGAACGGTCGCGAGCTTCACCGAGCGGCTCGACGCGCTTCTCGCGCTGCCGACTCCGATCGTCATCGACCACATCGGGCGTTTCATGCCGCCGGTCGAACCCGAACACCCGGCGTTCGCCGCGCTGCTCACGTTGCTCGACACCGGACGATGCTGGGTGAAGCTGTCGGCGCCGTACGAGTCGACGCAACAGTCAACCGACGTTGGGGTACCGGACTATCCCGCCGTGGCCGTGCTCGTCCAACGCCTCGTGACCCATGCGCCCGAACGGATGCTGTGGGCGACGAACTGGCCGCATCCTGGCCAGGTCGACCCGCCGACGTCGACTCAACTCGCCATCCTCCGCGATGCCTGGTTGCCGACCGATGCCCTGCGTCGCCGGGTGCTGGTCGACAACCCGGCCGAGCTCTACGGTTTCGATTGCTCGAACTGAGCTCGACCAGAACAAGAGTCACTGCCTCAGTCGGCACCGCCGAGAGCGGTCAGCATCGCTGGCGTATCGATGGAGAAGTGGGCGGCGACGGCGCGGCCGTCGCGTATCGTCCAACGGTGGACCTCGTCGATGTCGAACGCCGTCCCGGTGCCAATAGTCGTGCCAGCGGTCTTGCCGACTTGGATCACGTCGCCGTCGGCGGCGAACATCGCCGACGTAGTCACTTTCGACTCGATGTTCTCCCGGAGTCGCAGACCGAATGTGGCGAACCCGTCGTGGCCCACGTGTCGACCGCCCCATGGCAGTCGCTCGTCTTGCACGATCACGCAGTCAGGCGCGATGTATTCAAACAGAAGTGCGATATCTCCAGATGCCATCGCTGCGTAGATCGCCCGCACTGTCTCGATGTTGCTCGTCTCCGTGCTCACGATGAGCACTGTACGGCTGTCTCGGTTCCGCGGCCGTTGTTCAGCCCTGTGGCTGCCTGACACTGCTGGCGGCTCGGTTGCGCGGGCGTCGTAGGCTTGACGGTATGGTGGTGCCGCCTCCGTATCAGCCGTATCTCGACACGGCGCCCGCCCCGTTCCGGTGGCGGCTGGGTCTGCGGCCCCTTGAACTGGCCGATTGGATTCAGATCGACGAGCACTTCGACGCAGAGGTCGCCGCCAAACAACTGGTGAGTGAACGTTTCCCGAGCACGGTGTTTCGGGCGTTGGCCGGCGACGACGTGCACTCGGCATCGGCCGAGACGTACCAGCTAGTCGCCGCTCACCTCAAGTCGGTCGACCCGCAACGGTTCGCTCAGATACCCGACCACCATGGTTCCGTGCACCCGCTCGAAGCGGCGGGACGGCTGGTGCAGGAAGACCTCATTCTGCTCGTGGAACGCGACGGGCAACTGGTGTGTGGCGGCGGCAGCGTCTGCTTCCCCAATCGGTGGCACCTCGCCAGCAAGGTGGGGCTCACGATGGCGCAAATCCATGCGCCGGTGCACCAGTTGAACGAGCAGCTGGAGCAGCCCATCGATCGCACCATGGAGCGACTGACCGCTGAGCGTCCGTTCTGGCGTCTCGGCTACGGGTTGCTCGACACGAACGCGCTGTATCAAGCGGTCGATGGCACCGCCGAACCCATCAGCCAATCAGTTGACCCGTCTGGCTATTACCTCCGCGTCGAACGCGAAACGCTTCGGCGCCTGCCCAGCACCGGCAGCATCTTGTTCACCATTCGCACGTACATCAACTCCCTTGGCGACGTGCCTCCCGACGCCGCCGACCGGCTGGCAGACGCACTCGATGCCATGCCGCCCGGAGTAGCCGACTACAAGAAGCTCACCGAGGTGGGTCCCGCCATCACCCAGTGGCTCCGGCAAAGATCCGAAGAGCACTAGCGGGCGAGGTCGAGGGTCCAGTACTGGATGCCCATGTCGGATGTGGCGATGCCGACTCCGAGGTATTGAAAGTCGCCCAGCAGGTGAGCGCGGTGACCGGGGCTGGCCATCCAAGCACGCACCACAGCGCCGGGGTCGGTGAACCCGGCGGCGATGTTTTCACCCCACCACGACCATGCGAACCCGACACGACTGAGCCGGTCTCCGGCGTTGGACCCGTCAGAACCCGTGTGCGACATCGTTCGACGTGCTGCCATGTCATCGGAATGCTGCTGGGCGGCCAGCGTGACGAGGTCGTTCCACTCCAACTGTCTCAGACCGGCGGCGGCGCGAACATCGCTGATGGCGGCGAACATGCCGTCCAACGCAAGTTGGTGCGCTGTGGGGAATGTCAGCGGAGGTGGTGGCGGCGGATCGAAACGAACAGCCGCGGCCCCAGCACCGATCTGAGCTGGTGCGTCGAGTGTGGAGATCGACGCTGCGACCGAGACCCCCACGAAGCCGAGTGCGCCGACCAAGCCAACCAACACACAGGTGAAGGCGGGAAATCGGCGACGCGCCAGCGGCCGAACTTGACGAGGCATGAGATGACTGTAACACGACTGTAACGAAACCGCGTGTCGCGATTCTGCTCGGTCCGCCGAGCAGAATCGCGACGCGCGGCAGGGTTAGCATGGTTACCGATGAGTAACTACACGCCTCCTTTGCGCGATATTCGATTTGTCATGGATCACGTCGCCCATCTGGGCGACATCGTTGCCACCGAGCGATTCGGCCATGTCGATAGCGGCACTATTCACGACGTGCTCGGCGAAGTTGGTCGGTTGATGAGCGAAGTCGTTGCGCCGACCAACCGCGACGGCGACGTCATCGGTTCGCAGTGGCAGCCCGATGGATCCGTCGTCACACCACCCTCGTTCAAGGGTGCGTACAACAAATGGGTCGAGTCTGGCTACAACGCAATGCCGTTCGACCCCGACTTCGGCGGGGCCGACTTCCCGTGGATCTCGGCTATCGCGGTTCAGGAACTTTTCACGTCGGCCAACATGGCCTTGTCGCTCTGCCCGCTGCTCACTCAGGGCGCGATCGACGCCATCCACGCTCATGGTTCTGAAGACCAGAAGGCGATATATCTGCCGAAGATGCTCACCGGCGAGTGGAGCGGCACGATGAACCTCACCGAGCCGCACGCCGGTTCCGACGTCGGCGCCGTCACCACGAAAGCCGAGCCCGATGCCGACGCTTCGGCCAAGTGGGGCGACGGTGCCTACCGCATCACCGGTCAGAAGATCTTCATCACTTACGGGGAGCAGGATCTCACCGAGAACATTCTCCACCTCGTGTTGGCCCGCACGCCCGGATCGCCCCCTGGTACCAAGGGCATCTCGATGTTCCTGGTGCCCAAGTTCCTGCTCAACGCGGACGGTTCGTTGGGCGAACGCAACACGGCCACCTGCGTGTCGATCGAACACAAGCTCGGCATTCACGGATCGCCCACGTGCGTGATGGCATACGAGGAAGCGATCGGCTGGCTCATCGGTGGCGAGCACGAGGGCATGCGCAACATGTTCACGATGATGAACAACGCACGCCTGTCGGTCGGTCTGCAGGGCCTCAGCATCAGCGACCGTGCCTACCAACAGGCGTTGCAGTACGCACAAGACCGTGTGCAGGGCCGCGCCGATCGGGCGCGCCCGCGGGCGTATCGAGCCCCATCATCGACCACCCAGACGTGCGCCGCATGCTCATGACCATGCGTGCCTGGATCGACGGCATGCGCTGCCTGGTGTACACGAACGCCGGCGCTCTCGACATGGCCGAAGCTGCCGCTGACGCCGACGCCGCGCCGCGCCTGGAAGGAACTGGCAGACCTGCTCATTCCGTTGTCGAAGGCCCTGTGTACCGACGTCGCCAACGAGGTCACGTCGCTGGGTGTGCAGATTCATGGCGGTATGGGTTTCGTCGAGGAAACCGGCGCAGCCCAGCACTACCGAGACGCCCGTATTGCCGCCATCTACGAGGGCACCAACGGCATTCAGGCCGCAGACCTGGTGGGTCGCAAGCTCGGCATGCGGGGCGGGGGGGTTCTCGCCGACCTGCTCGATGTGTTCGACGGTCTCGCCAAGTCGCTCGAGTCGACCGACGGTTTGGCAAGTTTTGGCACTGCAGCTCAGCGAAGCGGTGTCAGTGTCACGTGAAGCATCACTACATATGGGAGCGGTCGCCGCATCCGACCCGCGCTCATTGCTGGCCGGTTCCGTTCCATACCTGCGGCTCATCGGCACCACCGTGTGTGCTGGCCTGTTGGCCAAGGCCGCGTTGGTGGCAGTTGAGATCACCGGCACCGGCGAGTACCCCGACGAGTTCCTCGCCGCCAAAGTTGCCAGCGCCCGCTTCTTCGGCGAGCAGATCCTTCCCACCGTGGTCGGGCTGCTCCCCGCCATCACAGCAAACGCCGACGCACTCTTCGAACTCACCGCCGAACAGCTCGCCTAGATCTCCAGAGCCAGGAGCACCTCAAACACAAAGAAGGCCCGGTCGGTTTCCCGACCGGGCCTTCTCGTGTCCCGCTTGTCCCTGGATCGGCAGGTTTGTGTTCCGACTTGATCAGATCGGCTGGATCAGCTGGTCGGCATCAACACTTCACCGATGATGTGGACGGTGCCATTGGCGACTTGGACGTCCTGGCATCCGGCGGCGACGCCGTTGACCATGAGCACGCCGTCTTCTTCGGTGAACTCGAGTTCGCCACCGTTGACCGTGACCGATGTGCCGAGTTCGACCAGTTCAGCGGAGCTGAGCGACTCGCCGGCGATCACGTGGTAGGTGAGGATGCTGGTGAGTAGGTCGGTGTCGGCGAGGACGGCTTCGAGGTCCGCTGGTGGGATGGCTGCGAAGGCGTCGTTGGTGGGGGCGAAGATCGTGAACGGGCCTTCGCTGTTGAGGGTGTCGACCAGGCCGGCGGCGCCGACGGCGGTGACTAGGGTGGAGAGCACCGGGTTGTTGCTGGCTGCGGTGGCGGCGGGGTCGTCGGCCATGCCGTCGAAGCTGCCTTCACCGTCGGCCGGCACTGCCATACAAGCGTCGCCGGTCGGCGCCATGGCGCCCTCACTCATCTCCGCCATCGTTGTGGCAGTCATCGCTTCGTCCATTTCTGGCATCAACACCGCGTCGATGATGTGCACCGTGCCGTTGGCCACCGGGACGTTCGAGCAGATGACGTTCGCACCGTTGACCGTGGTGCCGTCGGTGCCGAAGCTGATCGTTCCACCATTGACGGTTTCGAGCTCGCCCGCTTCGCCGAGTGCGGCAGCGTCAAGCGACTCGCCGGCGATCACGTGGTAGGTGAGGATGCTGGTGAGTAGGTCGGTGTCGGCGAGGACTGCTTCGAGGTCCGCTGGTGGGATTGCGGCGAAGGCGTCGTTGGTGGGGGCGAAGATCGTGAATGGGCCTTCGCTGTTGAGGGTGTCGACGAGGCCGGCCTCGGTGACTGCTGTGACGAGGGTGGAGAGCAACGGGTTGTTGCTGGCGGCGGTGGCGGCGGGGTCGTCGGCCATGCCGTCGAAGCTGCCTTCGCCGTCGGCGGGCACGGCCGAACACGCCGGACCGAACGGGCCATCGTCCATTGCGGCGTCGTCCATTGCAGTCGTTTCTGGTGCCATGGCTTCAGTCGTCTCGGGTGCCATTGCCTCGGTGGTTTCGGTGGCGGCCGGCTCGGTCGCGGCGGTGTCGTCTGCGTCATCGCCGCACGCTGCGGCGACCAATGACAACGAGGCGATGGCGGCAACGCTGAGGCGGATCTTGCGGCCTCGGATCTTGCGGGTGTTCTGGGTGGTGGTGTTCACGGTGTTCCTCTCGGGGGTTGTGACTGTGGACTGGTGATGTTCGGCCAGCGTGTTCTCGCTGGCATGTGGTGGGTTCGGAGTGCACTTGAGTGCGGATTGGCTGGGAGGCGAAAACTTTTGAAGGCGAGCACGGTCGGTCCAGCACGGTCGGTCGAGCACGGTCGACGTCGGGCTACTCGACGATGACGACGATCTGCTGCAGACCGGTGGCGCCGCTCGGGAACGGAGCGGTGCGCTCTTCGATCTGCACGACGCCGCCGGTCTCGGTGGCACGGACGCGAACGGAATGGTTGCCGGGGGTGGCCTCCCATGCGTACGACCATTGGCGCCACGTGACGCTGTTGAGCTCGTCGGCCAGGGTCGTGTCAACCCACTCGCCGTCGTCGATTTGCAGTTCGACCTTCTCGATGCCACGGGTCTGAGCCCAGGCCACGCCGGCGATGGCGGTGATGCCCGCCGGAACTCTGGACAGGCCGCGCGGAGTGTCGATGCGACTCGACACCTTGATCGGGGCGTTCTCCACCCAGCCGCGCTCCACCCAGTACTGGTCGAACCGGTCGAAACGGGTGAGTTCGATCGAGTCGAGCCATTTGGTGGCCGACACGTAGCCATAGAGACCGGGGACGATCAACCGGGCCGGGTAGCCATGCTCCAGAGGAAGCGGCTCGCCGTTCATGCCGATCGCCACGAGGGCGTCGCGCCCATCCAGCGCAGCTGTGGGAAAGCCGCAGGTGTAACCGTCGACCGAACGGCCGACGATCTGATCGGCGTCGGCACTGATGCCGGCTTCTGCCAACAGATCGTCGAGCCGAACACCCAACCAACGGGCGGTGCCCATGAGGGAACCGCCGACTTCGTTGGAGACGCACGTCAACGTGATGTCGTGTTCGACGATGTCACGATTCAGGAGGTCGTCGTACGAGAGGGAGAGTTCGTTGTCAACGAGGCCCTTGATCTTGAGCTTCCATCCATCGACCGATACCTGTGGCACGGTGAGGGCGGTGTCGATGCGGTAGAAGTTTGCGTTGGGGGTGAAGAACGGCGTCGCACCGTCGGCGCTGACCGCAGCTGGCACCGCGGCGAGTTGCTCGCCGTGCCACCGGTAAGCCCAACTCGTTGCGTTGGCTGGCCACGCCCGACCTGGTCGCGATCTTGCGCCCGGTGATGCCGATCACCGCTGATCCGGCGGCGACCCCTGATGCGGCAACGACGAACTTGCGTCGGTCGAACCCTTCGATCGTGGTCGGATCCGGCGACGGATGGAGAGGTGTGTCGGCGTGCGTCGGCCGGACGGTGCTGGTACGCACCAAGCGCGACCGCAACCACACGAGGGTGAGCGCGGCGACTGCGCCACCTACGAGGCTGGGCGCCACCGCATACCACGGGCGCTCCTCTGCGAGTCGACTGCGACGCGTAGGCACCGACAAACCCGAACAGGGCGATGCCGATCACCGCGAGCTTCCATCGGCGGGTCAGCGCGACGACTCCGACGATGGCTGCGTACACAATGAGGATCGAGCCAATACCAGCGAGGAGCGCCTGCTTGTCTTTGGTGCCGAACCACTCGATCGCAAGTTCTTTGATGGAGTTCGGCACCCCGTCCACAACTCGGTCACCCACGTCGAGAATGGGCGACTGAAACGAGTTCGAGAAGATCGCAACCACTTCGGCCGCAGCGAGGCCTGCCATGGCGGACGCGAGGCCGAGTGCGATGCCGAATACCAGGCGACTGAGTTGGCCAGGCCCGGGACCCGGCCCGGAATCTGGGGGTACGTGCCCATCGGAAGGTGATGCTGCGACGACATCGGTAGTGGTGCTCATGCGTGCTGTTCGGAGTCAGCGACGATTTGGATGACCCACACCTCTCCGCGGCATGTTGATGGGCACGTCTATGGGGCGCGTTGGCGGCCCGTTGATGAGCAGGGCCAGAGGTCACAATTGTTGGTATCGCTCAAATAACTTGAGTCGACTTGTATCAAGTTTGATGGCTCGTGTGTAGGCTCCTTTCATGGCGATTGACCCGAAAACCTGGACCATCAAAACGCAGGAAGTATTTGCCGCGGCTATCGACCAGGCGAAGGCTCGCTCCAACCCCGAGCTCACGCCTGATCACGTGCTCGTTGCGCTCGCATCCCAAGACGACACCGTGGTGGCGCCTGTGCTCGCAAAGCTCGGTCAATCTCCGGGCATGGTTCGCGACCGGGCGTTGGCGGCGGTCGACAAGCTCCCGCAAGCGTTTGGCGGTAACGAGCCGCGCATGTCGCGCGAACTCGACAACGTCACACAGAACGCCGAGCAGTATCGCAAAGACTTGAAAGACGACTTCCTCTCGGTCGAGCACCTGCTCTTGGCGATGAACAGTCGCCTCGGCGTCGGTTCTGAAGAACTGCTCGGCGTGTTGCGAGACGTTCGCGGCAGTCACCGCGTCACCGATCAGAATCCAGAAGAGAAGTTCGCAGCCCTCGAGAAGTACGGCCAAGACCTCACCGCCCGAGCTGCGAGCGGCAAGATCGACCCGGTCATCGGGCGCGATGATGAGATTCGCCGTGTGATCCAGGTGTTGTCTCGGCGTACCAAGAACAACCCCGTCCTCATCGGCGAACCAGGTGTCGGCAAGACTGCCATCGTCGAGGGGCTTGCGCGGCGTATCAGCGACGGCGACGTGCCCGAGGGTCTGAAGGGCAAACGACTCATCTCGCTCGACATCGCGTCAATGCTCGCAGGCGCCAAATACCGCGGTGAGTTCGAAGAGCGCCTCAAGGCGGTGCTCAAGGAAATCACCGATGCCGCCGGTGAAGTGATCACCTTTGTCGACGAGCTCCACACCATCGTCGGGGCCGGTGGGGCCGAGGGCGCCATGGACGCCGGCAACATGATCAAGCCCATGCTCGCCCGCGGCGAGCTGCGAATGATCGGTGCTACCACCCTCGACGAGTACCGCAAGTACGTGGAGAAAGACCCGGCGCTCGAGCGCCGTTTCCAGCAGGTCTATGTTGGTGAGCCGTCGGTGGAAGACACCATCGGAATTCTGCGTGGGCTGAAGGAACGCTATGAGGTGCACCACGGTGTGCGCATCCAAGACTCGGCGCTGGTCAGCGCGGCGGTGTTGTCGAACCGGTACCTCACCAACCGATTCCTCCCCGACAAGGCGATCGACCTCATGGATGAGGCCGCATCGAAGCTGCGCATCGAGATCGACTCCATGCCCACCGAAATCGATGTGGTGCAACGTCGCATCCTCCAGCTCGAAATTGAACAGGTCGCACTGGAAAAGGAAAGCGACGCAGTCTCCAAGGCGCGCCTCGAGGTGCTTCACGATGAACTGGCTGAACTCAATGTCAATCTGGGCGAGATGCTGCGGCACTGGGAAGCTGAGAAGCAGGCGATCGATGCCATTCGCAATCTCAAAGAGGAACTCGAACAGCTCCGAGGTCAGCTCGAGCGCGAGACCGACCTGAATGTGGCCGCCGAGATTCGATACGGGCGGGTGCCCGAACTAGAGCGACGCGTCGACGAGGCAACAGCACACCTCCACGAGTTGCAGAGCGACAAGCGGATGCTGAAAGAAGAGGTCGACGCCGACGACATCGCTGAGGTTGTTGCGAAGTGGACTGGCGTTCCGATGACTCGGCTCATGGAGTCGGAGATGTCGAAACTCATTCACCTCGAGGCATCGCTCCACGATCGTGTTGTCGGTCAAGACGAAGCGGTTGCCGCCGTCGCCAACGCCATCCGGCGCAGCAGGGCTGGCCTCGCCGACCCGAACCGCCCGATTGGCTCGTTCATGTTCCTCGGCCCGACCGGCGTGGGAAAGACCGAACTCGCACGGGCACTGGCCGACTACCTGTTCGACGATGAGCGGGCGATGGTGCGCATCGACATGGGCGAGTACATGGAGAAGCATGCGGTCAGCCGCCTCATCGGCGCGCCTCCGGGTTATGTCGGCTACGACGAGGGTGGCCAACTCACCGAGGCGGTGCGTCGTCGCCCATATTCGGTGGTGTTGCTCGACGAAATCGAGAAGGCACATCCCGATGTGTTCAACACGTTGCTACAAGTGCTCGACGATGGTCGCCTCACCGATGGCCAGGGCCGGACGGTCGATTTCACCAACACCGTGCTCATCATGACGTCCAACCTCGTGGGTGACCCCACCGACTTCTTCCGGCCGGAGTTCGTCAATCGTGTCGACGACATCGTTCGGTTCCGCTCGCTCACCCGATCTGACTTGCGTCACATCGTCGACTTGCAGATCGACGTGTTGCGCAACCGGCTGGCCTCTCAGCGGATCACGCTCGATGTGTCAGACAGCGCGTACGACTGGTTGGCGGCGGTTGGGTTTGATCCGGCTTTCGGTGCACGTCCTTTGAAGCGGCTCATACAACGCGAGATCGGCGACCAGGCTGCGTTGCTCATCCTGCAGGGTGACGTCGTCGAGGGCGGACGACTTTTGGTCGATGTCGTCGGTGTCGACGCCGACGGCTCTGATGCAGACGCCGACGCTCGTGGCGAGCTGCAGGTCACCAGCGTCAAGAACTGATCAAGCGCTCGAATTGTCGAGAAGTTGACAGCGACTCCATGAGCTACTCACACGGAATCCTTCATCATGTCGTTGTTTCCTTCCGCTCGCCGCCCTCGGGTCCCGCCACCTGAGGGCGGCGTTTGGTTTTCCCGACGCTGCCTTGTCCGTCCCTCCGTTGTGGCGAACCAACCGGTACTCGATGGAGAACGGTTTCAACTTCGTGATGGTCAGCGTTGCGCCGTCCACGTGGGCAAGACGCCGTGCGAGTGGCAGGCCTCGCCCGTGTCGTGCGGCCGGGTCGACCGGCCCGTCAAAGACGGTGCGAGCCTCGGCCTCCGACAGACCGGGCCCATAATCGGTCACGGTGACCGATGGCCCATCTATCCGAACATTGACCGACGCGTTGCTATGACGCAGGGCATTGTCCAGCATCACATCGATGACCTGACCAGCCAAACCCTTCGTTCCGAACACCTCGGTTGGCGGGGACTTCCGATCGACCACGATCCTCCGACGTTCCGCAGTGAAGCGCGGCATCCAGTCGCTGACGTGGCCGTCGACGAGTTCTTCGAGGTTGAACGGCCCCCGTTCGGTGTCGCTTCGGTTTCGAGCCACCGCCAACAACTCATCGATGGTTCGATTGAGCTGATCGGTTTGTTCGAGAATTGTGCGGGCCTCTGCTGCCACGTCGGGTTGTTCGTTCATGGTCAGGATCTCGACTCGCATGGCGATGCCAGCAATGCCGGTTCGCAATTGGTGCGTTGCGTCAGCGGTGAAGTGGCGTTCGTTACCCAACAACGTGTCGAGTCTGCTCGCTGCTGTGTCGAGGGCGGTCCCGATGTCGTCGATCTCTGGGATCTGCGTGCGAATTGGCGATCGGTGGCTGAAGTCGCCGGTGCCGAGGCGTGTGGCGCGAGCAGCCAACCGCTCCAGCGGGCGCGCCAGCTGATGACCCTGCACCGCAGCAAGGCCGGCCGCAGCCGCAATGCCCCCGAACGCCACGAACAACAGCACGAACAGTTGGCGCCGCACACTGTCATCGAGCGGGTCGGCATCGGTGACGACGGTGACGATCGATCCGTTGAAGGCGGTCTGGGTCGAAACCCGCGGGAGGTGACTCCCTCGGGCATCAGGTCGATGATGATGGTTCCATCGCTCGCCACGACTTGGACGCCGTCACCAGGCCCGATCAGGTCGCGGACCTCGGCGTTGCTGATCTCTTCGCCGTCGACCGCGGCAGCCGACACAGCGGCGGCGATGGTGGCTGCCTGTTGTTCGAGGCGTGCGTCGAGCTGCTCTTCGGCGGAGTTCTGAATGACTTGGCCAACCGGCACTGCCATGGCGCCCAACACGACCATGACGATCGCAATCGTCGAAACGACGAGGCGGCGGCGCACCGCGTGTCAGCCCTCGAACCGGAAACCCACGCCGCGCACGGTGACGACGAGGGTTGGCGGATCGGAGTCGTCGCCGATCTTGCGTCGCAGCGTCGACACGTGGGTGTCGAGCGTGCGGGTGGAACCCCAATAGTTCTCGTCCCAAACATTGGCCATGATCTGTTCGCGAGTGAACGTGGCATCCGGCTTGCTCATGAGCAGGGCGAGCAGGTCGAATTCCTTCGATGTGAGTTCGATCTCAACGTCGTCACGGTAGGCCCGTCGTGACTCGGTGTTCACCCGAAGCGGGCCACCGGTGATCTCTTTGGGAAGGAGTGACGCAATGTCGGCGATGCGAAGTCGAGCACGGATGCGGGCAACCAACTCAGCCAACCGGAACGGCTTGGGCACGTAGTCGTCGGCGCCAGCGCCGAGGCCGACGATGACGTCCATCTCGTCAGCACGAGCGGTGAGCATGATGATGGGAAGACTGGGGTGTTCTTCACGTACCTTGCGACACACGTCGAGCCCATCGATGTCGGGCAGCGTGAGGTCGAGGAGGATGAGGTCTGGTCGGTTGGCGTTGACAGAGTCGATCCCGCGTTGCCCCGTTGAAGCGTGTACCGCCGTGAAGCCCTCGGTGCCGAGCACGCGGAGCAGCGGCTCGCTGATGCGTTCGTCATCTTCCACCAACAAGATCGTGGTCACCGACCAGATCGTAGGCCACCGGCGGTGATGCGTACACAGGAAAGTCCAGATTCCTTGCGGGGAACCAGTAACGCTCCGCGCGCTGATGACTGCAGATAGTCAACGTCAGCGTCACGTCAGTGTCGCGGTCTGTGGCGATTGCCGCCCGAAACCGCGACGCGGCTTGCTCGAGGTTGGGCTGCTAGTGCGATAGCACTCGTTCGGGGGATCCGAGACCGGGGAAACCGGCGTAGGCCGGCAAAGCCGGCTGGCCACCCAAGTGGCAATACAGCACACGTGAGCCAGCGGGAATTTCGCCACATCGAATCATGCCGATCAGCCCCGCCATCGACTTTCCTTCATACACCGGGTCGGTGAGCATGCCTTCAGTTCGCGCGGCGAGGTGAATGGCCTCGACTGTTTGCGCATCGGGCACCCCGTAGGCCGGGCCCTCATAACCCGGAATCACCGAGATCTCATCAGCGCGGAGCGGGCGGCCCAGCTCGATCAGTTCGGCAGTGTTCGTCGCTATGCGCGTGACCTGGTCGGTGGTCTGATCGAGTGTGCCTGAGGCGTCGATGCCGATCACCCGGCGTCCGGGCCGGTCTGACAGAGCGAACCCGGCGATCATGCCTGCGTGGCTGGAGCCGGTGACGGTACACACGATGATGCTGTCGAAGAAGGTGTTGAGGTCGGCCTCTTGAGCCTCTACTTCGACAGCCCAGTTCGCGAACCCCAGCCCACCCAACGGGTGATCTGACGCCCCGGCGGGAATCGGATAGGGCTTCCCTCCAGCAGCTTCCACCGACTCGATCGCCCGCTTCCAGCTGTCGCGGACGCCAATGTCGAAGCCGGCCGGGTCGACGCGCACGTCGCCACCCATGATGCGGGTGAGTTGGATGTTGCCCACCTTGTCGTAGGCCATGTCGTTGTAGTCGACCCATCCTTCCTGAACGGTGACGGCTTTGAGACCGAGGAAACAGGCAACTCCGGTGACCTGACGAGTGTGGTTCGACTGGATGCCACCGACCGATACGAGCGTGTCGCAACCCTGTGCCAGAGCTTCGGCCACGAGGTATTCGAGCTTGCGGACCTTGTTGCCACCGAACGCAATGCCCGAGTTGCAGTCTTCACGCTTGGCCCAGATCTCCACTTCGCCGCCGAGCGCCTCGCTCAGCCGCGGCAGTGGGTGAATCGGTGACGGGCCAAAGAGCAGCTGGGTACGCGGAAAGTCAGCGAGTTTCATGACGCGAGTATTGCGTGCCGCGCCCTTTCGGTCCGCACGCTTGTGGGGAACAACGCCCGATCAGCCGGTTGCGTCTTCGAGTTGCCCGCCGGCGAGCCGTCGCCGGATCGCGGCGGCGTGCGCCGGAAAGCCTTCGTGATCGGCGAGAGCGATGACCGACGGCGCCATACGCAGCGCAGACGTGGCGTCGGCCCGCGCGATCGCCGTGCGCTTGAGAAATGTTGCGGCGGTGATGCCCGAACTCACATGCGCGTAGCCGCTGGTGGGCAGCGATGCCGGGCAACCGATGACGAAGTTGGCGGCGCTGAACGGCGTGTGCTGTCCGATGAGAATCTCACCAGCATTCACCAGCGACTCGACCACACGATCGACCTCGCGGTCACTCACTGCCACCTGCAGATGCTCTGGCGCGTAGCGGTTGGCAACGACGACGGCGGTGTCGAGATCGTCGACGATGATGCAGCCTCCGTTCGGGCCAAGTGATGCGCGTGCGGCCTCTGCCCGCTGCGCCGGAAGGTCCGCCAGCTGCCGGTCGAGTTCGGCATCGGTGGCGTCGGCCAACGAAGTCGACGTGGTGATGAGTACGACGGAACTGTCGGTGCCGTGCTCGGCTTCGATCAACAAGTCTGCTGCGAGGCGCATTGGGTCGGCGGTGCCGTCGGCGATGACCACGCTTTCGGTGGGGCCGAGCAGCAAGACCGTGCTCACCCCGTGCCGCCGCATTTCGATTTGCGCGATCGACACCGCCGGAGATCCGGGGCCCATGAGTTTGAGCACCTTCGGGATGGTCTCGGTGCCGAAACCCAGAGCGGCGATGCCAGCCGGCCCGTTCACACGAAAGACGCTGGAGATACCAAGTTTGCGGCACACCACGAGCACTGCCGGGTCGACCTCGCCAGCACCGCCTGGAACTGGCGGCACGACGAGGGTGATGTCAGCCACCCCGGCCACGGTGGCAGGCACGGCCAACTGGTACGCAACGCTGGGATAGCTCGCCTTGCCTGACGGCGTGAACAGACCGGCCGAGGCGATCGGGCTGATCTTTTCGCCCACCAGTAAGCCCGGTTCCGACTCGAACGACCAATCGGCGAACTGCTCGAGTTGGCGCTCGTTGAACGCCCGCAGATGAGCAATCGCGTCATCGATCGCTTCGTCGACCGCCGGTGCGACCGAGGCCCGTTCGATCTCGCCATCAGTGATGCGCAGCTCGGCAGGGCTGATTTCGATGCCGTCGTGGTGGGCGAGAGCTGCACAAACGGCAACGTCACCGCGTTCGTGCACGTCGTCGATCAATGCCCCGATGGACTGTCGGAGTTCTGGGTTGAAGATGTCGTCGAGCCCTCTGGCGAACAGCTCGGCGCGAGCCGCAGCCGTCATGTCGTTCCATCGTTGCCGTCGCATCACGCTCACGGTTGCGACGCTAACTGGCCGGCCTGTCCACCATCACAGAAGTTCGCTGTCAACACCGCCAGATCAACACAGGTCGATCGGCACGGGCCGATCGCCTGCAGGTCGTGGGGTGCGCGATCTAGTCTGTGTCAATGTTCCCGACGGTCGTGATCCGCCAGCCCGGGCAGACGCCGATCTACCTGTCGGTCCGCGAGCCCATTGAGGTTGGACGTGAGTGCACTGGGGTGTTGCTCGTCGACCCCCAGGTGTCCCGCCGTCACCTCGTGCTCGCACCGGTGGGTGACCGCATAGCGGTGCTCGACCTCGGCAGCACCAATGGCACGATCTTGCACGGTCGTCGTCTCGACATCGAGATGGAACTGATGGCCGGTCAGTTCATCAAACTCGGAGACACCACCATCACCGTGCTCGACGAGCGGCCGGGTTCGGCGCCGCCGCAGGACGAGGCAGCGTTGTCAACGACCGTGCTGCCCAGTGCCGCACCTGTGCAAGCCGACTCGTCCAGCAACTACCCCGCCGGCTACCGGGACGACCTCGATTTGCCACCGGCAGGAGAGCACACACCACCATCAGAGTGGGCGTCAGAGTGGTCACGCCGTCCGTAAGACGTTGAGCCCTCTGTGTTTGCTGCCCTACCTCGGCTGCCTCTGGGCTGTGTAGAGTCAGGCCACGTTCCAGTCCTCGGAAATTAGGGAGCGTGCCCATGCCCGTCACC
The DNA here is from genome assembly GCA_963738275.1 of uncultured Actinomycetota bacterium. Lineage (GTDB taxonomy): Bacteria > Actinomycetota > Acidimicrobiia > Acidimicrobiales > Ilumatobacteraceae > Ilumatobacter. The sequence goes on along the minus strand of CAVTVY010000005.1, from coordinate 118,251 downwards.
GTCGTCGTCGGCGCCCAATGGGGTGACGAAGGCAAGGCCAAAATCATCGACTTGCTCTCGAAGGAGCACACCTATGTGGTGCGCTACCAAGGTGGTCACAACGCCGGGCACACGGTCGTGGTCGACGATCAGAAGTACGCCTTGCAGCTCATTCCGAGCGGTGTGTTGTACGACCATGTGATCCCCGTGATCGCCAACGGGGTGGTGGTCGACCTGCCCACCCTGTTTCGGGAGATCGATACGTTGGAGGGCCGCGGCATCTCCTGTACCGCGCTCAAGGTGTCGAGTCGTGCGCACCTCATCTTTCCGTGGCACCAGAGCCATGACGCGATTGCCGAGGCGATGCGAGGCGACGACAAGATCGGCACCACGCTGAAAGGCATTGGTCCGGCGTACGCCGACAAAGCTCGCCGGGTGGGCGTTCGAGTGGGCGAGGTGGTTGATCTCGAGCACTTCGCCGCCACCGTTCGAGCTCGTGCGATTGCCGAGAATGCGCTCATCGTGCAGGCCGGCGGCGAACCGCTCGACGTCGACGACATCGTCACCCAATTCAGCGAGTACGCGGTTCGGCTGCAGCCGTACGTCTGTGACACGGTCACGTTGCTGCACGACGCACTTGCGGTCGGTGCACAGGTGTTGCTGGAAGGCGCTCAGGCGACGTTCCTCGATCTCGATCACGGCACCTACCCCTACGTCACGTCGTCAAACCCCACCGCTGGTGGCGCGTGTGCGGGTTCGGGTCTTGGGCCGCGCGACCTCGGCCGCATCGTGGGTATTACCAAGGCGTACACCACACGTGTCGGAGCCGGCCCGTTTCCCACCGAACTGCTCGATGCCACCGGCGACCGGTTGATCGATATCGGCAAGGAGTACGGCACTGTCACCGGTCGCCGTCGACGTGCCGGGTGGCTCGACTGCGTCATGTTGCGTCAGGCAGTACGCCTGAACAGCCTCAGCGAACTCGCACTGACAAAACTCGACATCCTCGACGGGTTTGAAGTGGTGCGCGTGTGCACCGGGTATCGACTCGATGGCGCGCTCATCGATCACTACCCAGATCGGTCCGAGGTGCTCGCCCGCATCGAGCCGGTGTACGTCGACCTGCCCGGTTGGCAGACCGACCTGTCGAACACCCGCGAACCAGGCGCACTGCCCGCCGAGGCGCGTGCGTTCGTGGCGCTGGTTGAAGCCGAGGTGGGCATTCCCGTCAACGTCGTTGGCGTCGGTGCAGAGCGTGACGACTACTTGTTGTGGACCACGTGAAGTCGGGTACGAATTCATGATCCCTCGCTACTCCACGCCAGAGATGACGGCGATCTGGTCAGACGTGTCGAAGTTCGGGCGCTGGCTCGAGGTGGAACTCTTGGCCACCGAGGCCCATGTGGAAATCGGTGTCGTGCCGGCGGCCGATGCGGCTGCCTGCCGAGCCGGAGCACCGGTGGCCGACGATGTGTTCGTCGCGGCAATTCAAGAACGCGAAGTGGTCACCGATCATGACGTCGCCGCATTCGTCGACGTGGTGCAGGCATCGATTGGTGCCGATGCCGGGAAAGTGGATTCATTACGGTCTCACGTCGTCCGACGTCGGCGACACCGTGCTGTGTTGGCAGATGACCGACGCAGCCGACGTGTTGCTGCACGCCGCCGATGAGTTGCTGGCCACCCTCGTTCGCCTTGCTCGCGAACATCGCGACACCGTCATGATCGGCCGGACGCACGGCATCCACGCCGAGCCCACCACGTTTGGTGCCAAGCTCGCCCTCTGGGCCTTGCAGGTCGATCGCGACCGGGTGCGCTTGCGAGCAGCGCGAGAGCACGGTTGCGGTGATGAAACTCAGCGGGGCAGTGGGCACCTACTCCAATATTGAACCGTCGGTCGAGGCGTTCGTCGGTTCGGCGATCGGCTTGCAGCCGGTGGCAGCCACGCAGGTGATCGCGCGGGACCGCCACAGTGAGTTTCTGTATGCATGCGCCACCATTGGTGCTACATGTGAACTGATGGCCGTGGAACTTCGGCATCTTCAGCGCACCGAGGTCCGCGAAGTGCAGGAAGGCTTCAAACCCGGTCAAAAGGGTTCATCTGCCATGCCGCACAAACGCAACCCGATATCAGCCGAAACGATTTCGGGTCTGTCTCGAGTGTTGCGCTCGAACCTGTTGGCCGGAATGCAAGACATTGCCTTGTGGCACGAGCGAGATATCTCTCACTCTTCGGTGGAGCGCGTGGTTCTTCCCGACTCGTCCCAGCTTGCCCACTACGTGATGCGCCGCCTCAATCGTTTGCTCACCGGGCTGATGGTGTTCCCTCAGCGAATGCGTGCAAATCTCGACGCCAGCTATGGCCTGGTGTTCAGCCAACCTGTCCTCTTGGCGATGGTTGCTTCTGGGCTCTCGCGAGACGATGCCTACCGAATCGTGCAGCGCAACGCCATGCGAGCATGGGATGAGGGAACCGACTTCCGGTCGCTGCTGGAGGAAGACCCCGAAGTGGGTGCGGCGGCCAGCGAAGCACTCGATGAGGCGTTCGATCTCAGCCGTTCATTGCGGCATCTGCAAGTGGTCTTCGACCAACTCGACGCCATTCAGTTGTAGCGAGCGTCAGCTCAGCCGTTGCCGCGGGAGATGTCGGCACGTGCCAATACGGCTGCGGGCACACCAACTTCACGCCATGAAGCGTACGAAATGCCCTTTGCGGTCGCCGTAGGTCTTTGCGACGTTGATGAAGTCGTCTTCCAGCGCTGACAGATCGATCGATTCACCCATACCGGCGAGTTCTGCCTGCAGGTCACGACGATCTTGCACCAGCTTCAGTTCTTCAATGGCACTGGCCTCTGGGAGACGAGCTTCGATATCTGCCAGTTGTTTTGCAATGGAATCGGGTGTGCGCTTGCGCCCACGCTTTGGCTTGGTGTCACGAAGAGCCTCGAGGTACACACGCACTGCACGGCCCTCCGCACGACCGTGTTCGAGTTTTGCCAAGTGATCTTCCGACATCTGCTTCGGACCGCGTTTTCCTGCCATAGTTCCAAAGTATAAGCCGCTATTGAGTGTTGAATCGAGGCGCGGGGAGTTCGGTCCTGCAATAACCTCACCACATGTTCGAACTCGAGCCACACGGGCCTGACACGTTTGTTGGAACTGGCCCTCAGTACCCGTGGGGTGGGTTATACGGCGGCCAGATCGTGGCCCAAGCGCTCCGAGCGGCGAGCGAGTCAGTCGACGTTGCATTCGTCGCCCACTCGATTCGTGCCTACTTCATCCGCCCCGGAGACCACAACGAGCCGGTGCGGTACGAAGTCGACCGCATCCGCAACGGGCGCAGCTTCGTCACCCGCCGAGTGGTTGCCCGTCAGGCAATCGGCGCGATCCTGAACGCAGAATGCTCGTTCCAACGTCCCGAGGATGCACCCGCTCACCAGACGATTGCGGCACCCGCCGTGCCGTTGCCGTCTTCGTTCAGCAACTCGTCATTCTCCGAGCACTTCGATCGGCGATTCGTGCCACAAGCAGACGTTGGCGGGGCGTCGCCGGAAGGGGCGGGTCGCACGACGGCCTGGATGAAAACCACCAGTGAGCTTGACGGGTCATCCAGTTCATTGACTCTCCATCAGTGCTGGTTGGCGTTCATGTCTGACGATCTGCCCACCGATTGCGTTCGGGCAACGATGGTTGATGACGGGCCGGTGTTTGAGTCTGTGCCAGCCTCAAGCCTCGACCACACGATGTGGTTCCACCGCCCGTTCCGCGCGGACCGCTGGCACCTGCACGACTTCACCTGTCACCACGTGAGCAACTCTCGCGGTCTGGCGGTGGGCCACGTGTTCGCAGAGAATGGTGAACACGTCGCTTCGATCAGCCAAGAGGTCCTCATCCGAGCGCCCCGCACCGAGTAGTGCCAAGGACGTGAGGACGTTCGGACGCGGCTGCGGTGGGCTGTGCCCGGTTCCGCGCCCTATCGGTGTGCGCTACGCCAGCAGCGGCGCGACCTCGCTCGCCACGATGTCGAGATGGTCGAGGTCGGTGAGGTCGAGCACCTGCAGGTACAGGCGGCTCGCGCCGGCGTCGCGCCAACGCAGGATGGTTTCGGCCACCTCGTCTGGTGTGCCGGCCGCACCGTTGGGCGCAGTTCGGCTGGTTCACGGCCAAGTGCGGCGGCCCGCCGCGCGACCTCTTCGTTGTCCTTGCCGCAACAGAGAATCAGCGCGGCCGAAAAGATCATGGTCGCAGGGTCGCGGCCTTCGGTTTCACACGCTGTGGTCACGGCCGCAACCTGTGATGTAAACGTGTCGATCGGAGAGAACGGGAGGTTGAACTCGGCGGCATACCGTGCCGCGAGACGTGGGGTGCGGTGCTTGCCATGGCCTCCGATGATGAGCGGCGGACCTCCCGCCTGCACCGGCTTGGGCAACGCAGGTGAATCCTCGACGGCCCACAACTTGCCCGGCAAAGCTGTAGGTCTCGTCGACTGGCGTGTTCCATAGCCCGTGGATGATTTCGACCTGCTCTTCCAGGTTGTCGAAACGGTCGCCGAGCGATGGAAACGGCATGCCGTAGGCCTTGTGCTCCGTTTCAAACCATCCCGCACCGATGCCGAGTTCGACGCGTCCTCCCGACATTTGGTCGACTCCGGCGACGGAGATCGCAAGTGGGCCAGGCTGGCGGAACGTTGCCGCAGTGACCATGGTTCCCAAACGAATGGTCGAGGTATCGCTGGCGAGCCCGGCCAGCGTGATCCACGCGTCGGTCGGGCCGGGCAGACCGCTGACACTGCCCATCTTGAGGTAGTGATCGCTTCGGAAGAACGCCCCGTATCCCAGTGATCTCAGCTCGCAACGCCACCGCGAGCAGATCGTCGTAGGTGGCACCCTGCTGCGGCTCGGTGAAAATGCGAAGGTCTGCGAGTTCCATAGAGATGACCGTACCGCGACCTCATATCGACCGCGTAACGAGACGTGCCAGGCACGTCTCGTTACGCCAGCCACGTCTTGTTATGGGTACGTTGGGTTCCGATGTCTGACTTGCCGCCGCCACCCTTGCCGCCGTTGTCGCCTGTGCTTCACGCGTTGCGGGCCCATGTGCTGGAGCATTCGGTGAAGCGGGGCGACTTCACGCTGAAGAGCGGTGCCAAGAGTTCGTGGTTTCTCGACACGAAGCAAACTGCGTGTCGTCCCGAAGGCATCGTGTTGGTCGCCAACGCGATGCTCGAAGTGATTCCGCCTCGACGCCACCGCGATCGGTGGGCTCACCATGGGTGCTGATCCGGTCGCCTACGGAGTCGCGGCCGTTGCCGCTACCCGAGGTCGGAACCTCCGCAGTTTCAGCGTGCGGAAGGAAGCCAAGGATCACGGCGTCACGGGGCGAATCGCCGGCGCGTTGCTGCCTGGCGACAAGGTCGTCATCACCGAAGACACCGTCACCCGCGGCACGTCGCTGATGGAAGCGGTCGAAGCCGTCCGCGAGTTCGGGGCCGAGCCGGTGCTGGTGTCGCTCATCGTCGACCGCGGCGGCACCTGCGCTGCCATGTGTGAAGCGGCGGGCATCGCGTACGCCCCGCTACTCACCGCCGTCGATCTCGGCTTCGGTTTCGGCACATGACGGGTCGGTCATGAGCGGCGCCCAGCGGTTCACCATCAATCAAGGCAGCACCTTCGAAGCGGCGATCGGCTACTCCCGAGCACTGGTCGACGGGGACTGGGTCTTCGTGTCGGGCACCACCGGCTTCGACTACTCGACGATGACCATCGCGGACGACGTCGAATCGCAATGCGCCCAGGCGCTGCGCAATATCGCAGATGCGCTTGAACAAGCCGGGTCATCGCCGCAACAGGTGGTGCGGGTGACGTACCTCATTCCAAACCCCGCCGACTTCGAACCGTGTTGGCCGCAGCTCAAGGCGTTCTTTGGCGTTGCGGCCCCGGCCGCCACGGCGATGGTCGTCGGCCTGATTGACCCCCGAATGCGAATAGAAATCGAAGTCACCGCCCGCCGTGGTGCTGGGATCTGAGCTACTTTCTAGGTCTGAAACCGGTTCCGCACGACGATGCTGTTGAAGCCGTCGTTCATCGTGAGTCCGAACCGGTAACTATTGCCGGTAGCCACGTCAAATGCGGTAAGCCCGGTGCCATTGCCATTGACGAACACCCACGAACCGTCGTCGCTGAGTGCGACAGGACCATACGTGAATGGGAGCGCTCCGACCACCGTTTGCTGGGCAACATCGATGATCACCAGGCCCTCACTGAACATGGCATCGCCGTCAGTCACTGACACCGCGAACACAGCGATGTTGCCGGCAACCGTTGGTTGGTTCTGCCAATAGCCACCGTTCTGGATGATGACACGCACGTCCTCGTTGAACTGGCCGAATTCTGATGCGGCGGACGAAACGACTTCCTGCAACGGGTACGGCTGTCGCTCACCGGTCGTGCGATCGATGATGAAGTAGCCACACACCAACTGCTCATCGCATTCGTTGACGATCGCTGTATCGTGCTCCGAGTGCCACGATCTCGCCAGTGGTGATTCGTGTCGAACCACTCGAGTTGACCTCGAAGACGTCACCGGACACGTATGCAATCAGCCCGCCTCCTGGATCTCCCGAGGCTCCACCCCAGTCGATGACACTCGGAGGCAGTTGCATGACCTCCACCTCATCGTCGGTTATCGAGATGGTCGTGGCGATGCCGTCGCGTCCGTATGCCCACACGTCCCCGTTGCCGTCGACAGTGATCTGTTCGTACTGCGACGCTGAAGACTCCGATGACGACAGCCGGGTTTCGGAACCGTCGAGCGCGACGGTTCGCAACGTCGATGCGTCCCATGGCGTGTACAACAGCATATCGCCAGCCGGGGGAAAACGAGACGTAGCTCTCCCCATCGCGGCCGCCTCGGTAGCCCCGCATGATTCCCGCAGCCAAATCGATCCGATGCAGCTCGCCGTCGTATGTGCTGACCGCGAGTTCGTACGGCAGGGCCTGGAGTTCTGGAGGGATCAGAATGTCGACCGGCGTTCCCGGCGGGGCAGTCGTGGTGGTCGAGGGTCGCGGGCGGGCTGTGGTGGGTGGCGGGGCGATGGTGTCGGTGATGCGTTCGGTCGTCGCCACTTCTACGGAGGTTGGCGTCGGCGTTTCGTCCACCTCGGCGTTGTCGGCGCTCTCGCTGCGCCCGACCACCCAACCGATTGCCAATGCCAACACGCCCACCAGCTAACACCGGTGATGAGGATCATGCGCCGCTGGCCAACGCCGGTTGCATGCTCGTTGTGGCCCGGTGGGTTGTCGGGCCACTCGTGAGGTGAGTCGCCAGCCGGGTCACCGGTTGCTGACTGACTGTCGACCTCGACGGCAGCGCGCATCCGGCGGGCGCGCAACAGCAGGGGTGAGTTCGATTTCGATTCGTTCGTCTGGCGACTCGCGCCGACTCCACTCACTCACATGACCAGTACATCACGCAAACGAAGGCGAAGCGAGAGTGAAAACCGCTTCGCCAGGTTCAGACAGTGGCGGCGTCGAGGACGCTACGAACTTTGGTGACGATCTGTTCGGTGGTGCTGCCGGGAGTGAACACCGCGGCGATACCAGCGGCAAACAATGCATCGAGGTCGTGGTCGGGAACGATGCCACCGACGATCACCGGAATATCGACGCCACGCTTGCGAACCTCGCTCACCACGAGTGGTGCCAGCGTCATGTGCGCACCCGACAGCATGGACAGCCCGATTGCGTCGACGTCTTCATCGACTGCGGCAGCGGCCACCGTCTCGGGTGTTTGGAACAGCCCGGTGTAGATCACTTCGTACCCAGCGTCGCGCAACATGCGCGCCACCACTTTGATGCCGCGGTCGTGCCCGTCGAGCCCAACCTTCGCAACCGAAATTCGTTCACTCACAACAACCTCCTATCACGGTTTGTGCCTGACACAAACCGTGTCAGATGACGGGGACTTCGACGTGGCGGCCGAAGACGTTTTCCATGGTCTTCATGATCTCACCCAGCGAGGCGTATTGCTTCACCGCGTCGATGAGGGCGGGCATGAGATTGATCGACTCGTCGGCCGCCTCGGCTGCGATGCGGGCCAGCGCCGCGTCGACCGCGCTCTGATCTCGGGTGTGGCGAACCTCGTCGAGTCGCTTGCGTTGCCGGGTTTCGTCTTCGCTCGTGATCTTCAACAGTTCCATCTGTTGCTCGTCGTTGCCTTCGGTGAACTTGTTCACCCCGACCGTGACACGACGGTTGGCGTTGAGTTGCCGCTCGAGTTCGTACGCCGAATCGGCGATCTTGCCTTGGAACCAGTTTTCTTCGATGCCACGAATCGCGCCCTCGAGCATGGATCCGCCGCCCAGTTCGTCGAGGTGCGCGAACAGCTCTTCGGCCTGACGTTCCATCTCATCGGTGAGCGCTTCGACGTAGTACGACCCGCCCAACGGGTCGGCCACGTGGGTGACGTTCGTTTCGTATGCAATGACCTGTTGGGTGCGCAAGGCGATGCGCGCCGACTTCTCGGTGGGCAATGCCAGCGCTTCATCCATGGAGTTGGTGTGCAACGACTGGGTGCCGCCAAGCACGCCGGCAAGCGCCTCGATCGCGGTGCGCACGATGTTCACTTCGGGCTGCTGTGCGGTCAGCGACACACCGGCGGTTTGGGTGTGGAAGCGCAGCTGCATCGACCGCTCGTTCGTGGCGCCGTAACGCTCTTTCAACCAGCGCGCCCAGATGCGGCGGGCAGACGCGGTACTTGGCGATCTCTTCGAAGAAGTCGATGTGAGCGTTGAAGAAGAAGCTGAGGCGCGGTGCGAACGCATCGACGTCGAGCCCGGCTTCGAGAGCGAGTTCGACGTACGCGAACCCGTTCGCCAGCGTGAACGCGAGCTCCTCGGCGGCGGTGGAGCCGGCCTCGCGGATGTGGTAGCCGGAGATGGAGATGGAGTGCCAACGCGGCATCTCGGCTGCGGTGAACACGATGGTGTCGCGCACCAGTCGCATGGAGGCGCGTGGGGGAAACACGAACTCCTTCTGCGCTTGATACTCCTTCAAGATGTCGTTCTGGAGCGTGCCCCCGAGTTGGCTCCGGGGGGTGCCGGCCAGCTCTGCTTGCGCGACGAACATCGCGAAGATCACTGCGGCTGGCGAGTTGATCGTCATCGACGTGGTGATCTCGCCCAGGTCGATGCCGGCGTACAGGTCTGACATGTCGGCCATGGTGTCGATGGCAACACCGCAGCGGCCGACCTCACCGAGCGACATGGGGTCGTCGGAATCGAGGCCGAGCAAGGTGGGCATGTCGAACGCTGTGGACAGGCCGTCGCCACCCGACCGGATGATCTCCTTGAAGCGCCAGTTGGTGTCTTCCGCGGTACCGAACCCGGCGAACATGCGCATGGTCCACAAACGCGACCGGTACATCGAGGCGTACGGCCCGCGGGTGTACGGGTACTGGCCGGGAAACTCGCCGTCGTCGGGGCCGTAGACCGGTTCGATCGGGATGCCAGACATGGTCTCGAAATCGGCGTCGCGCAATCGTGAGGCTTCGAACGCCTCGCGCCACAGCTCGCGGTTGGTGGGTGTACTCCGACGTCATGCCGTCTAACATACGCCAGATTTACTTGGACGTCCAACTAAAGTGAAGGCGCCGTGATCGATCTCCACCCACTCGATCCGTATCTCCCGCACTGCGATCCGACCCGATCGGGTTGGCGTTCGACCATTGGGTGGCGCACGGTTGGAGCGGCGCCGCCGATGGCATGGCACTGGTGACGTCGGTCATGCGGGTGCAACAGATCTTTCTTGCGAGAGTCGAGGCCGTGCTGAAGCCACGCGGTCTGACGTTTGCTCGCTTCGAAGTGTTGCGCCTGCTCGGGTTCAGTCGCACCGGCACGCTTCCGATCGGCAAGATTGGCGAGCGGCTGCAGGTGCACGCGGCCAGCGTCACGAATGCAGTGCAGCGACTGGAAGCGGACGGTTTGGTCGATCGGCACCCCAACCCGAACGACGGCCGCAGCGTCCTGGTGACGATCACCACCGCCGGCGCGACGTTGGTCGACCAATGCACGCTGGCCCTCAACGAGGCCGTGTTCGCAGCGATGGCGCTCGAGCCGCAGCGCGAACGCGAGGTCGTCGATGCGCTCCGTGTCGTGCGCCAGGCGTTCGGCGACTGGTCGGAGCCAGACCCCAGCACTACCGCTTGACGGTCGCTGGAGGCATCCCGACCGACTATCCGTGCCAGACCTTGGCTGTCTGCAACGTTGAGCCCTGTCGAATCCTTTCCGAGTGGCGATGTTTGCGCAGCACAGACCTGGGTAGTCCTCTGGCGGACGTCGAGGCTGGTCTCGACCCTTGGATGGATCACCGGTTCGACAACGCCGGTGCGAAAGGACACACGATGAACATCTTGACGAATATCCCAACGGATATCGGATCGATTGAAGACGCGGCTCACCGCGCTTCAGCCATTGCCCGCCCCGCAGCAGAGGCAGTCGCCGACGCCGTCACTGGCGCCGCATCAGCAGCCATGAGTGGTGTGGAGAACGTGCTGAGCTCATCGCCCAACACCGTCGCCGCGACCTCGGCGATCACCGCCGGTGCCGCCAAGGGTGCATTTCGAATCGCGGCGAAGCACCCCTACTTCGTCGCCGCAGCAGCAGCCGTCCTGGCCATTGGCGTGTACGCCGGATGGCGTCGACGCGCAGCCGAGGTCGTCAGCCCGCCAGCTGTCAATCCGTATGCCGTGCGTAGCACCGACGTTCGGGCCGCGGCATGAGCATTCATCCCGTTCGCCGCACCGTTCGTTTGGTGTTCTGGCCGCTCAGTCGGCCGCTTGCCGCTGGCTTGATCTGGTCACACCGACACACCATTGGATTGTGGGTGAGGTCGTTCAAGACCGAACTCACCGCCCAATACGAAGGATCGTTCAGCCCGTCGCGCCTACGTCTGCTTGCAACCGCGTTGTGGCGGGTGAGCAGCAATCCGCGATTCCGCAACGATCCAACGGTTCGCCGTCTCACGATCGACAGTGAGCTCGTCGAGGTGAACCTCGATGAGCGTGTTGCTTCGTTACAGGAGACATTGGCCGACCTTCCCGGGGTAGTGACCGCCGAAATTGATGGATCGCCTGCAGACAAAGCGGTCGGCATCGTTGAGCCGGTCGCCTCCGCAACGTCAGAGGCAGACGCAAGCAGCCATCGATCGACTGATCGCTCCCTCCCGGTAGGAGTTCCCTGCCGGTAGGAGTTTCACCGGACCCTGCGGCAGACATGGCGCTGACAGCCACTGCCGCTAGGTTCGGTGCGGCATGGGTGGCATGGAACGTCGTAACACGACTCGAACCGGCACTACGGCACCGGTGTCTGCTGCTGCGACCTCACGAGACGCACCTTCGGTCGATGCGTCGATCGTCGAGCGTCTCGGCCGCGCCGAACTCCGGTATACGGCCGGAAGGCAGGCCATCGTGCGCGGGCTTCGCTCGGCCGCCGGCCCGGTGACGCTGCCCGAGCTGCTCGACCTGGTGCCCGACCTGGCCACCAGTTCGACGTACCGGAATTTGTCGCTGCTCGAAAATGCTGGGGTGGTGCGTCGATTGGTCACAAGCGACGATCACTCGCGTTACGAACTCGCCGAGTCGCTCACCGAGCACCACCATCACCTGATCTGTCAAAAGTGTGGGCTGGTGCGCGACGTCACACTCACCGACCCGCTCGAGTCTGCCCTCGATGACGCCTTCGATGAAGTGGCCGCAAACGAGGGTTTCGCCCTCACCAGCCACGCCATCGACATCTACGGCCTCTGCCCCGACTGCGCATAGACCGACATGGTCAGTGTCGACCTCGAATTCGAGACGTGCCAGGCACGTCTCGTTACGCAGGGCGCTGGGGGTGGTGGTGGGTTTCTGGGTGGGTGTCGTGATCGTGACTGTGGCCCGGCGGCCGCGTCTTGGACCTCATGATCGTGGTGGGCGCCGTCGTCGAGTGCTACTGCAACACCGTCGAGATCGAGAATGCGGCCGTAGTACGCCTCACGCAGGTTGGCGGGTGTCAACACGTCGCCGGGTGGCCCCGACGCGATGACGCAGCCATCGAGCAACACGGCGTGATCAGCAGCTGCAGCTTCGCTGAGGTCGTGGGTCGCCACGATCACGGTTCGGCCGGCATCGCGCTCGCTGCCGATCACGCGCCGAATCGCCGCGATCGACACGATGTCGAGCCCCGCCACCGGCTCGTCGAGGAGCAGAATGTCGGCGCCTTGAGCCAGGCCCTGGGCGATGAAGACGCGTTGGCGTTGCCCGCCCGACATTTCTGACACGTGCCGGTTCGCCAGGTCGGTGATCTCGAGCCGCTCCATGGCGTCGTCGATGCGTGCCCGTTCGTCGCGACCGATTCGCCGAAACGGGCCGACCGATGGAGCGACCCCCAACGAGACGATCTCGCGGGCCGTGACGGGAAGGTGGGGCGACATGTGCTGGCTCTGCAGCACATATGCCATCCCGCCGCGACCTGCTTGCGTTGGCTCGCCGAGGCGGGTGATCGTTCCCGACGAGGGCGTGATGAGGCCGGCAATGAGATGCAGCAAGGTGGACTTGCCCGACCCGTTCGGACCGACCAAACAGGTGGTGCCAGAGAGAATGGCGAGCTGGTCGGCTTTGAGCGCAACGCAACCGCCGCGGCGTGCTTCGACGTCGCGGGAATTCGATCAAGGGGGTTGTGACATCAACGGCGATCACCCTAGGTTAGCTGAATGAGAAAGATTCTCACTCTCGTTTCAACGCGCCGTGCCAGCGGTCGCGTTGGTGGCGGTGATGGCGGTCGCTGCAACGGGCTGCGGAAATGACGAGTCAGGAACCAAGAGCAACGTTGACGTCTCGGCGACAGGTGCGCCGAGGGTCGTCGTGACGACCAACATCCTCGGCGACGTGGTCTCGGCAGCGTTCGGCGATCTCGTCGATCTGGAAGTGATCATGCCCGCCGGTGCGGATCCACATGAGTTCTCGGCGTCGGCAAAACAAGCAACAGCCATGGAAGATGCCGACTTGCTCGTGGTCAACGGAGCCGGATTCGAAGCCGGTCTCAGCGGAGTCATCGACGCAGTTGCGGGCGGCGGCACACGCGTGTTCACCTTCGCTGACCATGTCGAGTTGCTCGACGGCGCGCCGCACACGGACGACGACCATGCCGACGAGCACCAAACCGAGACCGACGCTGAGCACGATGATCAGGTTGGGAGCGATCCGCACCTGTGGACCGACCCGCTACGTGTCGCCGAAGCGGTCACGGCACTCGGTAGCGAGATCGGCACGCTGCCTGGTGTTGACCCTGCCACCGCCACCGAGCGGGCTACCTCTTATGTTGCTGCGCTGACTGCACTCGACGCCGAGATCATCGAAGTCCTAGCGTCCATACCGAGCGCTGATCGGATTCTCGTGACGAATCACCAGGTGTTCGGCTACTTCGCCGACCGATACGACTTCACCATTGCCGGCGCAGTCGTGCCGTCACTCAGCACCAATGCCGAGTCGTCGGCGAAGGAACTGGAAGATCTCGCAGAACTGCTACGAACACAACAGGTGAGGGTGATCTTCGCCGAGACCACACAGTCGACTCAGCTGGCGGAGGCACTGGCAGCAGAGGTTGGCGGCGAAGTGGAGATCGTCGAACTTTTCACCGAGAGTCTCGGGGAGCCCGGTTCCGGCGCCGACACGTATCTTGGGATGATGCGTACCAACGCTCAACTCATTGCTGACGCGCTGTCGGGCGGTTCCTGAAGAAATGATCCGGCTCGAATGATTCAGTTCTTCGCCGATGCGTTCGGTTCCGGCATCACGCAGCGAGCGCTGATCGGCGGTTTGCTCGCAGCCTCGATCACCTCGCTGATCGGTACGTGGGTGGTGGTGCGCGGGCTCGCGTTCCTTGGTGATGCGCTTGCGCACGGTGTGTTGCCGGGCATCGCCCTCGCTGTGATCTGGGGGTTCAACCTCACTCTCGGGGCGATGGCCAGCGCGCTCGTCATGGTGCTTGGCGTGAACCTCGTTCACCGCACGACGCGTCTGTCTGACGACACCGGCATCGGCCTGCTCTTCGTTGGCATGCTCGCGCTCGGGGTGGTCATCATCAGCCGCAGCGACACGTACGCGGGTGATCTGACCGGGTTCCTGTTCGGTGATGTGCTCGGCGTGAGCAACAGCGACCTGTGGCTCGGTGTCGGCGGTACTGGCCGTGACGATTGTCGCCATGGTGCTTGGCCATCGATCGTTCCTCGCGCTGTCGGTCAGCGCCGAGAAGGCTGCCGCGCTCGGTCTTCGTCCGGGGCTTGCGCACGCGGCCATGCTCGTGTTGCTGGCCCTGTCGGTGGTGTCGAGCTTCCAGGTCGTCGGCACGCTGTTGGTGTTCGGGTTCTTGGTGGCGCCACCCGCGACCGCTGTGCTCATCGTCCGGCGGCTGCCGCGGACGATGGTGGTGTCGGTGATCTCCGGCTGGCTGTCGGTCGTGCTGGGCCTGGCGATCAGTTACCACGCGGAGACTGCAGCATCTGCAACGGTGGCCGGCATCGCCGTCGCGCAATTCTTCGTGGTGCTCGCCTTCGTTGAGATTCGCGACCTCATCGCCCGCGGGCGGCCCGCTCGTGTCGTAGCGGTGGCGAGCTGATGTCGCTGGCCACGCCACGCGGACCGCTCGGTGGGCCGAGATCGCGCCGGATGGTTCTCGGCCAACATGCCTCCGGTTCCAGACGAGGTTGCGTACGTCGAGCCGCACCCGCGCCGTATCGTCGCCATCAGAGCTGGCGAGACGGTGATCGACACCGAGCGGGCGCTCTTGGTGCATCGCCCGAACCTTCGGCCCGCGTACGCGTGCGTGGAGACACGAAGCCCCGCTCGCTGAAAGCGCAGCCATCGCCGGCTTCCTGAGTTTCGACCTCACCAAAGTCGACGGCTTCGCCGACCTGCCAAACGGCTGGGTAGCCGGAAAGCCCTAGGCGAAGCGCGCCGCGTCGCGTTCTTGCTCGCTCAGGCGAGCAGAATCGCGACACCGGGTGGGGTCTGGCCGTGTTCGCTGCTAGAGAAGGACCCATGACCGTCGCTGCCCCCCGGCTCGCAGATTCAACTTTTTGGCATCAATCGCTCGACGTTCGAATGGCTGAGATGGCTGAGATTCGTGAACTCGGCCCAGTGTTGGCGGTGGAGTCGATCAGTCCCCTCACCGAGTTGCCCGAGACCTTCTTCGCACTCACACGACACGCCGAAGTGGTGGAGGTGAGCAAGCGTCCTGTCGAGTTCTGTTCCGGTCAGGGTGCAACGTCCATGTTCGACCTGCCGATGGAGATGCTCGAGTTCTTTGGTGGGTTCATCAACATGGACAACCCCCGTCACGCGCACCAGCGGCGTATCGTTGCCCAAGCGTTCACGCCATTGGCGCTGCAGGGCGTGCTCGACTCGGTGGAAACCATCTGCACCGAAACCATCGATTCGTTCTGCGAGAACGGAGAGGCCGACCTGGTGGAAGTGCTCTCGCAGCCGTTCCCACTGTTGGTGATCTGCGACATGATGGGTATCCCTCGCAGCGAGTTCAACACGGTGCTGCACGCCACCAACGTCATCCTCAGCGGCGGCGATCCGGAGTTCATGGGTGAGGGCGGCATTGGTGCGCTGTTGGAAGCTGGAATTCAGCTCGATGCGTTGATGAAGGAACTCATCGAGGAACGCCGGGTCAACCCCACCGACGACCTCACCTCGCGCCTCGTCAACCACATGCACGACGAAGACCTGCTCACGCCTGCCGAAATCACCTCGTTCTTCGTCTTGTTGGCGGTGGCCGGCAACGACACCACGCGTACGGCCATCAGTCACGGCGTGAACTTGCTGTCGAGCAACCCCGAGCAACGCGCCATCTGGCAGGCCGATGTAGATGGCGTGTCAAACACCGCCGTGGAAGAGATCGTGCGTGCAGCGTCGCCTGTGACGTTCATGCGTCGCACCGCCACCGCCGATGTCACCCTCGGCGATCACGAGTTCCACGCTGGCGACAAGCTGGTGATGATGTACGGCGCAGCGAATCGCGACCCGCGCGTGTTCGCAGATCCAGAACGCTTCGACGTGCTTCGCAACCCGAATCCCCATGTGGGGTTCGGCGGGCCAGGGCCACACTTTTGTCTGGGCGCTCACCTCGCCAAGCGCGAGCTCGCCGTCGTCTTCCGAGAGTTGCATCGCCGTCTGCCCGACCTCACCGTATCGGGCGAGGTAGTTCCGCTCCAGTCGGCAGGCATTCCACTGGTCGCCGGTATCAAACGAATGCCGGTGAGCTTCACTCCAGCGCGCCGCGTCAACCTCTGACGCGTGACTCGTAAACGTCAATAGAGCACCACGAAACACTTCCATCGACGGTGTCATCGATAACGGTGTTGTCCGACCGTCTAACCCCGACCAGAAATCCGGTGGCGACTGAGTGTGCACTCACTCAGTGCGCTAAGGTGCGCTCCGTGCATCCACCAGACATCCCGCCGGCGTGTTGTGGTCGCGCCGCTCCGTTGCCTGCTTCCGAGCGGCGCGCGGCCATTGTCGACGCGGTGATTCCGTTGGTGCTCACGCACGGCGAAATGCCGACGAGCCGCCAGATCGCCGCCGCTGCGGGAGTATCGGAGGGGACGATCTTCAACGTGTTCGCCGACAAGTCCGATCTCCTCGAAGCCGTGGTGTCCGCAGTTATCGACCCCACCAAGTTCGAAGAACAGATCGAGGGCATCGAACGCGATCAGCCGTTTGCCGATCGACTAGAAGCTGCGATTACCGAGATGCAGCGGCGGGTTGTCGACGTGTGGCGGGTGTTGTCGATCGTGCCCCACGCACCCCTCGAGCCAAAACGATGGGAGCCCAGCCCGGCGATCACCGCATTGCTCGCAGACTCACACATCGCACTCCGCTTCCCAGCCGAACAGGCCTCCGAAATGCTGCGCTCGATCACCCTGGCGCTCACCCACCCCCTGATGTCGCACGGGCCGCTCGCGCCCAGCGTCATCGCCGACATGTTCCTCAACGGAGTTACCCGATGAACCTCACGCGACTGCTCAGGGGTCACCTGCACCCGTACCGGCGAACGATCGAACTCGTGATTCTCTTGCAGGCATTGCAAACGTTCGCCAACTTGATGATCCCGTCGCTCAGCGCCGACCTCATCAACAACGGTGTGCTGGTCGGCGACAACGACTACATCTGGAAAACCGGCGGGCTCATGTTGATGTTTTCGGCCGTGCAAGTCTTGCTCGCGGTTGCCGCCATCTACTTCGGGTCGCGGGTGGCGATGGGGTTCGCCCGCGACGTTCGTCGCGATCTGTTTCATCAGGTGACCGACTTCTCCGCCCGAGAAGTGGCCCACTTCGGGGCGCCGTCGCTGATCACGCGGATCACCAACGACGTGCAGCAAGTGCAGATGATGGTCGTCATGGGAGCGACCATGATGATCGCGGCGCCGATCACCATGGTGGTCGGCACGTTCATGGCCATTCGTGAAGACGTGGGCCTGTCGATCGTGTTGGCAGTAGCAATTCCCGCCATCGTCGCTTCACTCGGCACGATCGTGTGGCAGATGGTGCCGTCGTTTCAGAAGATGCAGCTTCGTATCGACCATCTCAACACGGTGCTCCGTGAGCAACTCACCGGCATCCGAGTGGTGCGGGCGTTCGTGCGTGAACCGCAAGAGACCAAACGGTTTGCCGAGGCGAACGAGGAACTCACCGGTGTGGCGCTGCGCGCCGGTCGTCTGATGTCGATGATGTTTCCCACCGTGGGGCTGATCGTCAACCTTGCGAGTATTGGCGTTCTCTGGGTTGGAGCGGATCGAATCGCGTCTGGTGACATCGAGGTGGGGTCGCTGATCGCGTATCTCAGCTACGCGGTGCAGGTTCTGTTCTCGGTCGTGATGGTGACGTTCATCATCTCGATGATCCCACGCGCCTCAGTCAGTTCTGATCGCATCAAGGAGGTGCTCGACACCGAGACCACCGTGGTCGCTCCGAGCAACCCGGTCACCGAGCTGACCGAACGGGGCACCCTCGAGTTTCGAAACGTCGGGTTCCGCTACCCGGGCGCCGAGCAGCCGGTGCTGTCCGACATCTCGTTCCGTATCGAGCCTGGGCAGACCACGGCACTCATCGGTGCCACCGGCTCCGGCAAGTCGACGTTGGTCAGCCTGGTGTCGCGGTTGATGGACGCGACCGAAGGCGCCGTGCTCGTCGACGGCGTCGACGTTCGTCAGCTCGACCCCGACTTGTTGTGGGGCAAAATCGGATACGCGCCGCAGAAGTCGTATCTCTTCTCCGGCACGGTTGCCTCCAACCTGCGTTTCGGCAAACCAGACGCCACCGAAGCCGAACTCTGGGAGGCGCTCGACATCGCTCAGGCGACAGGGTTCGTGCAAGCGATGCCCGACGGGTTGAACAGCGAGATCGCTCAGGGCGGAACCAACGTGTCTGGTGGTCAACGCCAGCGGCTGGCGATTGCCCGAGCGCTGGTGGTTCGACCAGAGATCTACGTGTTCGACGACTCGTTCTCGGCGCTCGACCTCACGACCGATGCGCGACTTCGTGCGGCGCTGGCTCCGCACATCACCGAGTCGGCCATGTTGATCGTGGCCCAGCGCGTGTCGACCATTCGTCACGCCAACCAGATTCTGGTGCTCGAACGTGGGCAGCTGGTGGGGACGGGCACCCACGATGAACTGGTCGCGACGTGCCCCACCTACGCCGAGATTGTTCAGTCGCAGGATGTCAGGGAGGTGGCGGCATGAGCGCAGACACCGGCAATGGTGAACTCGAGCCCGATGCCGAGGTCGCCGACGATGACGATCTGTTGATGTCGCAAGCTGCGATGGAAGCTCGGCGCGGGGGACCCGGGCCACCGCGGATCGGGATGCCGACAGAGAAGTCCGACAACTTCGTGGCCACCCTGAAGCGACTTGGTGAGATTCTCGGGCGGGAAGCCTGGTTGCTGATGGTCGTGTTCGTCCTCACGCTCGCCAGCGTCGTGTGCGTCGTGGTTGCTCCCCGACTGTTGGGACACGCCACCGATGTCATCGTCGGTGGCGTCATGAGCGGCGGCATCGATTTCGGTGAGTTGCACCGCAAGTTGGCCTGGATTGCGGCGTTGTACTTGGCGGCTTGGGTACTGTCGGCGACACAGTCGTACCTGTTGGCCGGTGTGGTGCAGCGTTCCATGTACGCGCTGCGCGAATCGGTGGAGCACAAAATCAACCGGCTGCCACTGAGCTACATCGATCGACACTCGTGTGGCGATCTGCTCAGCCGGGTGACCAACGACATCGACAACCTGTCCCAAAGTTTGTCGCAAACCGTCAGCACCATTCTTCAGGGCGTCCTCCTCCTGATTGGCGTCGCCATCATGATGTTTCTCGTGTCGCCCCTCTTGGCCGTCGTCGCGCTCGTCATGGTGCCGGTATCGCTCGGTCTGGTGAAGGTCATCGGGGCCAAGGCGCGGCCGCGGTATCTCTCGCAGTGGCGTTACACCGGTGTGGTCAACGGCCAGGCCGAAGAGGTGTTCACTGGCCATGCAATCGTGAAGAGCTTTGGTCGTCAGAGGCAAGCAGAAGAGAGGTTCGAAGGAGACAACGACAGGCTGTACGAAGCCACCTTCGGTGCGGCCTTCGTATCCGGTCTCATCCAGCCGCTCACGGTGTTTGTGGGCAACCTGCAGTTCGTGCTGATGGCAGTGGTGGGCGGGCTTCGCATCTCAGCTGGCGCAATCACCATCGGCGACATGCAGGCGATGATTCAGTACGTTCGCCAGTTCTCTCAGCCGATGACACAGCTTGCGTCGATGGCGTCAACGTTCCAGTCGGGAATGGCGTCGCTGGAACGGGTACTCGAACTGATCGATGCCGAAGAGATGTCGGAAGAGCAGGCCGACACGGTCAACCCGCAGCCGGTCCATGGACGCATCGTGTTCGATCATGTGACGTTCTCATACTTGCCGGATCAGCCGCTCATCACTGACCTCAGCGTGGTCGCCGAGCCCGGTCAAACCATTGCCATCGTCGGCCCAACCGGCGCTGGCAAGACCACCATCGTCAACCTGCTCATGCGCTTCTACGAACTCGACGGCGGCACGATCTCGATCGATGGGCGTGATATCGCCACCATGCCGCGCGCCGAACTGCGTCAGGAGATCGGCATGGTGTTGCAAGACACCTGGCTGTTCGGCGGCACCATCCGTGAGAACCTCGCCTACGGCAACCCGGACGCCACCGACGAACAGATCATGGAAGCCGCGAGGGCGACCTACGTCGACCGGTTCGTTCGTCACCTGCCCGATGGGTACAACACCATCATCAACGACGAGGGCGACAACATCTCGGCTGGCGAAAAGCAGTTGATGACCATCGCCCGAGCCTTTCTCGCCGACCCGTCGATCCTGATTCTCGACGAGGCCACCAGCTCGGTCGACACCCGCACCGAAGTGATGATTCAAGAGGCGATGAACGCGCTGCGGGCCAGCCGCACCAGCTTCGTCATCGCCCACCGGTTGTCGACCATTCGTGGCGCCGACGTGATCCTGGTGATGGAAGCCGGCCGCATTGTCGAGCAAGGCAACCACGACGCGCTCATCGAAGCCAATGGCGCCTACGCCCGCCTGTACAACGCCCAGTTCGCCGGCCACACCACCTGACCGAGTTCATGGTGGAGCTGCTCAGCCCGTCGGCGGGATCTGTGCAGATTCTGTCTCTCGGAGTTCACGACGCACGCTGAACGACGCGTGGACTACAAGTGCTGTTCCAACACGTCGAGAATCACGTGCGACTGCGTGACCGCAAACCAAAACGGCTCGATGCGTGCCCGACTCGTGATCGTCGCAGCTTCGTCCCGGCTCGTGGGTGCGAACTCGATGAGCACGCTTTCGGTGTTCGGTGCAACAGTTCGCTGACCTTGCCACAAGAAGGCCTGGTCCGCTGACCTGAGGCCGGCGCGGTACAACCGCCAGCCAACCGATGCGGTGATCTGCGATGCGATCGAGTGCGACAGCGGAGCCTCCGCCGCTCCTCCTGGCGCACCGTCCGAGTGCCCGAAGTACCCAACCCATCCGTACGGCGAGTGCGCATGGATCGACAGCACCGGTTGTACCTCAGCGGTGAGGTTGATCAGCGCCTGGGATTCCGGCTGAGTCAGCGACAAGCCGTCACGGTTCAGATCGACCCCGTTCGCGTTTTCGCGCGTGTAGTTCACGTATCCGTCGACGTTCAGCGCAGGAATCACCCACATTCCGAAGTCAGTCGGCGGGCGCTGGCGGACGGCCTGCACGAGCGCTGCTGCCGCACACTCGTCGCCGTGGGTGTGGCCGATGACGATGACCGTCGTGGCGGCTCCCAACGGCCCCCAGTACTCAGCCCAGATCGGGCGGCCTTGCACGGAGGTACCGATCTGTCGGTAGTCCGTGGGAGCGCGCGCCAGATCGTTGAGACCTGGTGCACCGTCGCTGATGGCGTCGCATGGTCCGTACGGATACAGCGCCTGCCCAACCGGAGCGGTGTTGCCCTTTGGAGCGATTGTCGCCGGGGCAGCACCGCCGGTGAACCGACCGAAGTAGTCGACGATCACATGGGAGGTCCACAATGTCTGGATCTCCACGCCGCGGCTGCTGACCGGGGTGATCGACATGTTCGCGACAGGATGGCCACCTCCGGCGGTGTTCACCGATGACACCGAGCCTGCGATTGGAATGCCCGCAGCCGTAGCGCTGAGGAAGCCGGGTTCGGCCGCGATCACCGTGAGGTTGGTGATGTACGCAGAAGCGTCGGCAACCCCCGCCGTGAGTTCGACGGCACCTTGCGGATACAACGGCACCCGCATACCGAGCGGCGACACGTCGCGGGTGTCGATGAGGCGCCTCGGCGGTTCGAGGACGAGGAGCCCTTCGCCACTTTCGGCGGCGGTAGGCCCGGTCATGTAGCCGACGATGTCGACGACTACGTGAGTGTCCGACAGAGAGACGTGCACGCTGAAACCGGTTGCGTTGATCGGCACGATGCTCGATGCTGCACGCGTCTGCCCCGCCCTGTCCCAGTTCAGTGCGGACGAGTTGGATGCTGGTTTCACCCGCCGGGGTGACTGCCAGGAACCCGGGAGCGGTAGTGGCCGTTGCAGTGAGGTTTACAACCAATGCCGACGCGTCGGCGGGCACATCGGCCGGACGACCGACGACTCGTTGTGTTCCTGCGGCGACCACCTCGTTCACCTCGCGGGTGTCGAGCAGGCGTCGTTGAGGCACCGCGACGAACCTGCCGCCGCTTGCGGTGTTCGCGGCAACGAAGTAGCCCGTCACATCGATCACCACATTGGCGGCATTGAGCGCAAGTGCGTCGATTGCCGCCAACCCTTCGTTCACGGGGACGATTGCCCCGTTGGCGTGGGTCTCGCCGGGAACGAAGTTGACGTGGGACACGGCGGGACGCGCAGTGGCGGCCTCGAACAGCACGACGAATCCCGGTGCTCCGTTCGCTATGCCGACCACCGAGAGGGAGAGCGCAACGACGTCGGCCGGCAGTCCGCAGCGGCCAGCGGTGGAGATGCGATAGGTATCAGGCGCTATGGGCGTGGTGTTGTCACGTGTGCGACTGTCGGCGAGTCGACACGGCGTGTTGAGTGGTTCGAACCGTGAGGTGCCGGCAGTCGAAGCGGTCGCCGTTCCAACGGAGCCAACCGGCGTAGCCACCAGACTCACTGCGACGAGTGAAAGGACCGCAGCCCAGTGCTTGAAGTTGAGAGTTGTGGTGGGTGCCCTCATGCGCTGAAATCCTGTTCAACGAACTCGGTGTGGGAGATGCGTCCGTGGGCGCCGGCCGATTGGCGGGTCAGAGTTTCTCGCCGGGGAGCTGGCTGGCTTGCTGGATCCAGCTCTTGAGTTGTGCCTCATCGACCGCTTCATTCTCGCGAATGTGGAAGTACCGAGTTTCGGCTGTCTTTGATGACTCCGGAGGAACCGGTTCTAGCGACGTGCCACGAAAGAACGTGACTTTGACGTACTTCGCCATGCAGTGGTACGAGACGAACCATCCGTCGCCGGCGATGCCGTAGAACGGTGAGTTCCACTTCACCGCCTTGTGCACCTCGGGCACGGTGCTGACGATGAGTGCGTCGAGCTGGCGCACCGCGTCGCCCTTCCAACCCGGGGTGGCGGCGATGTACGCCTGCACGGGTGCGTCACCCTCACCCTTCGGAATCTGCGGGTTGTCGCCCGACAGCAGTTTCGGCTTCGAGGCCTTCGCCATGGTGATGTCTCCTCTCGTCAGGTGGCCAATTGGATGTCGACCCGGGGGCAGGTCTTCAGGATGTCGGCCATTGCTTCGGACACTGACTGCAGGTCGATGCCGGCCATGAAACTGTTGATGGTGAGGTGTGCGAGTACCCAATCTGGATCCGACGCCCACGGCGGGAGGAAGCGCGCCGGTTTCACCAGACCAGTGCTGCGGAGTTCGGCGAGGGCCGGTATCGCAGTCAGGTCGAGTTTGCCGGCGAACAGCAATGCCAACGTGTCGGCGCGGCGAGCCATGAATGCCGCACGGATGAAGGTAGACACCGACAGAAAGCCCGACACGTACGTGCAGTCTTTGGTGAACGGTGACCCGCCGGTGATGGGAGACCCCCGGAAGATTCTGCGAGTCGACTCGAACGCCTGCTCTGGCGTGGGGGAGCGGTCGAGGAACCAGCGGTAGAGCTCGATGAAGTCGGCGCCGTCGATCACCAACTGCGTTGCAACGGTTCGGTCGGCGAGCCGTCGGAGACGATCCAGGCCGAGCGTGCCCGACACGTATTCCGCGTAAACGGCGAGCCCCTCTTGGGTGCGGGTAGTGCCCGGGTGGCCAATGGCAAGGATCGGCATGTCGGCCTGCGCTTTGCCGTTCAAGCCGGTGGCGACGTGAATGAACGCCTCGTGGTTCAGGAGTTGGGCGATATCTTTGGTGGTGAAGTTCGCGCCGCGCCGAACCTTGATGCGGCTGGTCGACGCCACCGCGTTCGCCGAGAGCTCGTCGACGAGCAGCACCTCGGGCGCTGCATCTCCGAAATGTTCCACGACTGCGGCGCTGATGAAGTCGGCGACGTCGGCGCCGGTCTTGGAGCGGACGACCGGAGGGACCAATGAGGCATCATGCAGGTCGGTTAGCGACGTGTGAATCAGTTCGGCGAGTTCCAGCGGTGTGGCCGGGTCGAAGCGCAGTGGCCGTTTGGGCACGCCGTAGAGGCTGCTGCTGTGGGCATGGAAGGCCGACGTGCCGACCGTCGACAGCATGAGCGCGGTCGACTCGATCGCCGTGGCCTCGCCGTCGAGCCAGTCGTCGACGACGTGACCGGGCCGCAACAGACGCCGCGCCGCGGCTACTCCGTCGAGCGCCGCTGTGGGGTCGATGGGCTGGTAGGTCGGCTCTGGAAGCTGCTGCGCTCCGCCGCTGAGGAATCGCTCGCGAATTTCCGCGGGCCAAGCCAGTGCAGCGAGTACCCGCATCGGTTTGGCGACGTCGTGCAAGAGGCGAGACGCATTGCGGTAGCGGTCGGCGGCGTTGTCGTCGATCATGGTCGAAGTCTGGCACGCCTCGCAAGAAGCTGATTCGTCGAACCGCAGAGTTCCACCTGGTCAGTTCCCGGCGAGACCGAGGAACACCACGAGTGACCGCGCCAGGCGCAGCATGTCGTCGTCGTTTAGTCGACCGACACGTTCGCCAAGTCTCGATCGCGGGATGGTCGTCACTTTGTCGATCATCAGGTGACTCGGTTCCCGCAGTCCGTTGACCTCGCTTGGGTCGATGCGGAGACGTAGCAGAGGAGCTTCTGTCGGGTCTGTGGTGAACGCGCACACCGTGATTGATGCTGTGGCGTCGAAACGATCGTCTTGTACGACCACCACCGGTCTCGGCTTTCCGGCGTATCCGCCGCCTGCCGACGCGGTCCAAATCTCGCCGCGTGTCACAGATCGTCAGCTAGGGCGTCGATGAAGGCTTGGTCGGCGGCCTCATGATCGCTGGCGGCGATAGCGAGCGATTGCTGGTGCGCTTGTTGCACAAACTGTGTCGACCGCACGTCTGGAACCCAGATCTGAATGGGCCGCAAACCCTGTTCGCGAAGACGTTGGCGGTGCTGTCGAACGCGAACAGCTGTCGGTGTGTCAGAGAGTCGACGAACCATGGCGCAAATGTTACATGTAATCGTTTCATGTAACGCCCTGTCTGACAACTGCGCAACAGCCCGGCTCCTCCCACCGTGCGGTTGTCAGCTGATGAACGGTGAGGTGGACGGTGACGACGGAACCGGCGCTGATGGCTTCGGCGGTGCGAACTGCCTTCTTCAGCGGCAGCACGTACGTGGCGCGCTTGTTGTCGGGAAAGAGTGAGGTTGCCCACGTGGTTCCGCCGATCGTCACCTCGACCTTCACCGACCCGAATCCGCCGGCACGATGGCCGAACTCCGCCTCGATGTCGTCTGCTTCGCTCTCCGGCAAACTGACGAAGTACCACGCCGCAGTCCCGTCGTGCTCCCAAACTTCTGCTTCGAAGGAGAACCGACTGGCTGACACGAACCCGAAGCTACCGAAACTTTGACGACTCGATTCGTCGGAGTAGCAGAGCCGACTGGCGGCGGCGCTACCAAAATCGCGTCCGGACACGCTATGCGGCGACGAGTGTCAGCGATTCGTTGGGCCACTTCGTCGGGGTGTTGTCTGATGTCGGTGAGGTCGACGTGGAGGCAGCGCCATGTGCCGTCGACGTCGAGTGGTGCCTCGGGCGTGCGCAGTTTGTCGGGCTGGCCCGGTTCGGCTGGTTCGGCTGGTTCGGTTTCGTTGGGGAAGGTTGGTGGTCGGGCGCCGATGGGTAGGACGATGGTGCCGTCTTGTCGGATGGTGTAGTGGTATCCGTTGGTGGCTTGTTGACTTGCCATTTGTTGCGGGATTTGAACCGGTTGTGGGTGGAACATCGTGGTCGTGCGTTGTTTTGGTCGGTTCTTCCACCGTCTGCCCATTCGATGTTGTGGTCAACGTCACAGAACTCGGCGGGGAGGTCGCATCCGGGGTGATCGCATCGTGTGACCAACAGCAGGGCGGCTTGGCGGGCGTATCCGGTGAACAGTCGGCTGTCGCGTCCCATGTCGGTGATGACACGGTTCGCATCGACCACGACACGGCGCACGTACCCATCGAGCAGGCCCGTAAGGCGTCGTGGGGGTGGATCGGGACACCGTTGCTGGTCTCACACTTGCGGTTGGCCAAGCCGGTGGGGTCGGCGACGAGTTCTCCGATCGCGTCTCGGATCATCCCAGCGGGTGCGAGCCCGGCATCGGCGAGGATCTGATGAAACGTGTCTTCGTCGATGATCACATTCACGACGACTTTTGCGATCGATTGCCGCCCCGCGTTGGCATCCTGAGCGATGGCGGCGCCGCCGGCCCGGAAGATCCGGATGAACGCATCATGACGACGCTGCCCAGCGGTACGCCGCAACGGATGGTTGACGGCGTCATCACCATGTTCGGCGGCGCGGGCGGCGACGTCAGCATCGAACTCTTGCTGGCAGGCCAGGTCGAAGATCGCGACGATCTCGGTCGCGGTGACAGGGTCACCACCGACCACCGACACATCCAACTCGGTGCCGTTGACGAGGACGTGGGCGTTGCGATGCTCGACCGCGGTGTCCCGATCCAGATGGGCGCCGTCTTCGTCGGCTTGGGCGATCACGTTGGCGACGGTGATCTCGAAGTGTTTGAACAACAACTGTTCGGCGTTCAACAACAGGAGTGGCAGGAACTGGTCGAAGACGTGCCGGACCCGCAGATTGGCATGAAACGTTTGTAGGGCGTGGACTTGATCGAACCCGATCCGACCCCCGCCCACGCATCACCCACACAGTGTGGATCGCGATGAATCGGGAGATCTTCAACCATTGTGCAGCTTGCTCACCAGACCAGTTCAGTTTCGCCTTGAGAAACCCGGACATGGATCGGTGCCCATCAACCGAGAACGACCCCTGACATCTCAGCCACATGAATCGCAGCTGCAGTCTCCGCGTCCAACGCCCGACGACGCAGCTCCAAGTGCACCGACATGGGTGTTCAACTCGACCGGCGGCACCCCCACGAAGGAGTCGAGGAGTTCCACGAACAGCCCGTCAACATCACGTCATCAACAGCGCCGGTTGATTCGACGCTGGGATCGACGATCTCATCGCCTTTGTGGTGGTGTTCGGCCCCTCGAACATGCCGAAACACTACCCAACATATGTTCGATTGGCAACTGCCGAAACACGCGTCACCCCAGCTCATCTATGGTGTCACTGTGAGCTGATTGGAAACAATGTTTGCGACGGACCCAGTGATCCAAAACGCGATGTGTACCTCCCACCGGCGCAAGAATTTTGTCGGCTGCCAGACACGTCAGGGGCACCGACTGACGACCTTCAGGCTGCAAATTTTTTCCGAACAAATCTCAGAATAGTTTCGGGCAGCATCGCCGTGGCGTGAGCGTTCACCAAACGCTCGGCCGAATGCCGGCCAGAAGTCAGATGTGTCCAGCCGGTGGCCGCTGAGCGCGCCGCTGTCTGCGACGCGCAACTGGTTCTCGTTTCGATTCCAAGGAATCGGCGCCTCCGCTTGACAGCCGAGCATGAAATGGCACATCGCCAATCTGACTGCCGGATTCGTGAGCGACGCGGTGGCCGCAGCGTGTTTGGCCCGTCAACGCGCTTGCGTTGACCAGCGACTTCGGCCGAGATTCGCGGCTGGCCAGCACGCTGAAGTCAACGTCGCCGGTGGTGTCCTTCGGCACTGGTCAGGCTGGCTATTGCCGCACGACAATGACAGCGTGAGCAACGCGTGAAAGGCCATCGCGATAGTGGTGCCGATCCTGGTGCTGGTCATGCTGATCGTGGCGGCCGTGGCGGCGAGCAACCGGGCGCCAGACACGTTTCCCGCCGATTCGCCGGAAGCCACCGTGCAGGCCTACTTCCAGGCCCTCATCGACGAGGATCCTGTCGCCGCCCACGCGAAGTTGAGTTCGGAGCTGCAGGACCGATGCGATCCTCCGACCGGGGCCGACTTGTCCAACCTTCACCTCACCCGGGTCATTCTCGACCAGGTCGACACCGAAGGTGACATCAGCACGGTTCGGGTGTCGGTGACCCAAGACTTCGGCGGGTCACCATTCGGCCCCGACGAGATGACCAGCGACGAGAAGATGCATTTGGCCAAGATCGACGGCGCGTGGCGTATTTCTGCACTGCCGTGGCCCTTCTTCGGCTGCGTGCGAAAGGGCTGACGACGTATGTTCATTGGTGCTCTCTTCCCCCTTGCGATCCTCGGAGCCATCGGCTACGGCATCTACCGCGTCGTGACAGCCCGCAACCAACCCAGCCCCGCAGGTGCCGAGGTCGATATGCGCGAGCAGGTCGTCCGGTTGTTCCGGCTTGCTCTGCTGTTCGTGTCGCTGGTGCTCGCGCTCGAAGGCATCGCCGGGTTGGTGGCCGAGGCCCTTCCCCGTTCCGACGATCTGGCGAACGACTCGACCGCCTTGGCCCGGTCGTTGTCGTTCACCATCGTCGGCCTTCCTGCACTGTTCGGCCTGGCCCGCTGGACCCGTCACCGGCTCGCTGTTGACCCCGACGAGGAGGCGTCGTTGGTGTGGGCTTCGTACCTGGGCGGCACCCTCATGGTCGCCCTGATCATGACGATGCTCAGCGTGCAGCGAACCTTGGAGTGGGTGGTCGGTATCGACAGCCTCGACGGCCGGGCGGTGGGACGCACCCTGGTGTGGACGCCCGTGTTGGTCGTCCACTGGCATCTCAACCGGCGTCGTCCACTACTCGACCAGTTCCGGGCACCTGAGGAGCGGACTCCGTGGTATCTGCTTGTCGGATCTCTCGTCGGGCTGATCACTGCCGTTCTCGGCGTGTGGGGCCTACTTCGGGCCGTTCTTCGCCCCATCTACGACAGCGCGTTTGCCGACGTGTTGGTAGCCCAAGACACCGATGCGCTCCTGCGGGGAGCGATTGGGGCTGTACTCGGCCTGGCCGTGTGGATCTGGTTCTGGCTGCGGTACGGCCAGCGGTCACCAAGGACGGATCGATGGTACGGCTATGTGCTGCTTGTGGGCGTGCTCGGTGGTCTCGTGGCGACCCTGATCACATCCGGTGTGCTGATCTACGCCGTGTTGCAGTGGTTCTTCGGCGATCCCAGCGCCGCAACTGCGGCTGTCCATTTCGATCTACTTCCCGGCACGGTGTCGGCGCTGGTGATCGGCTTTGGTGTGTGGCTGCACCACCGCCGCACCCTGGCTGCGGCCCCGGTGCACCGCAACGAGGCCGACCGCGTCTACACCTATCTCGTCGCTTTCGTCGGCCTTGCCGTCTGCGCAGCAGCGGTGACACTGGTGGTAGCCGCCTTCGTTGATGCCGTGGTCGATGCTGGCGTCGCCAGCGGTTCGGTGGCCAACCCAATCATCCTGGCAGTCACCTTCGTCGTCATCGGGCTTCCCGTGTGGCTGGTGTTCTGGCGTCGAGCTGAACGCAACGCCAAAGCCGATCGCTCTGAGCTCCGCTCTCCATCTCGGCGCCTCTATCTGTTGGTCACCGTGGGGGTCAGCGCTGCTGTGGCGTTGGTGTCGTTGGTGGTCTTGTTGACCTACCTACTCGAAGACGTGACGACCGGCGAGGTGTCCAGTGAATCGCTCCGCACCATCCGGGTGCCGGTGGGGCTCGTGCTGTCTGCCGCTGCCGTCGCCACCTATCACTTCCTGGTGTATCGGGATGACCGTAAGGCCAGCCCTGCCACGCCACCTCCGAGCCGCCGTGTGCGCGAGGTGGTGCTGGTCAGCGACCTGGATCCTGACGACGCCAGCGAGGTCGCCCACGCCCTGGGCGGACGGGTGGTGCGCTTCACCACCACCGACTCCGGCCCCCGTCCGGCCGACGAAGCGCTGGCTCGGGCCACCGAAGAGACCGACGCCGTCACCACCAGCCGAGCACTCGTGACGATCCGTCAAGGAGAGATCAAGGTCGAGAGCCTGCGCGACTAGACCTGCGGCCACCGCGGCTCACTTGACCTACGTCAAGGTGGGATCGACGAAAGTACGATTGTCGTCACCTGACTACAAGGAGCATCCCATGCCACTCACCACTGGTCTCAACCATGTCGCCACGCTCTGCACCGACATGGACGTCATGGTCGGGTTCTACGAGTCGGCGTTCGAGGCGACGGTGACGTTCGAGATGACTCGGACGCGACGATCACCCCTGGATGAAGATCCTCGACCTCGGCGGCGGGGCGTACCTCAACGTGTTCGAAGTTCCTGCAGATGAGATCATCGGTGAGCGCCGACGCCAGGGTGGCCGTGGCGCGATCGACCACTTCGCACTCGCCGTGCCGTCACTGTCAGCTACTCGAGCAGATGGTGACTCGATTGGCAGACGCCGGGGCGCAGGAGGTCGGCCAAGTCCAAAAGCTCGGCGACGAGTGGTCGTTGTTCTTCCGTGACCCAGACGGCATGGAGCTAGAAGTCTGCTGCCCCGTTGACGCCTGACGGCTCGGTGGAACAACTTGAATCTCAATGTCGAAGAAGGGTCTTCAGAATGTCGGAGACTTGCCGACTCGTCTCGAGGTCGATCGCGCCGATGCGGTGAACGAGACGCCGTCTGTTGACCGAGCGGATCAGTTCACATTGAACGTAGCTCGTGACATCGAGCCCGGTGGTCGGTGTTTCTTCGACTTCGACGTGGAGTGACAGGCCGCGTCTCACCGTGGTGAGTGGGCACACGATGGCGAAGGGAAAGTCGGCTCCGAATGTGTCGGGTGGACCGATGACGACGGCGGGTCGGTGGTGGGCTGGCTCGCCGGCGAACGGGTCCCCGAAGTCGACCAGCCAGAGTTCGTCAGGCGATGCCATCGGGCACTGACGTGCGGTCGGCGTCGGCGAGGTAGTCGGCCCAAGCGTCGGAGTCGGCGCGTAGGGCGTTGAGCTCGTCGGTGACGTGTTGCGCGAAACGCTGCCGTCGGAGTGCTTCAGCGGCCGCCCGGGTGGTGTCCATCAACGAAGCTCCGGTTTCTGCTGCCAACTCGAGCAGTGCCGCATGGGTGTCGATGTCTACCCGGATCGTGGTTGTGGCCATATCGAGAGTCTACCGATTGTAGATAAATTGTAGATAATACGTCTACACTTCGCAGCACCACGGTGGAGGTCGTTGACACCACACAGCTCGCCCCGGTCGTTGCGCCGGGCTGACGGCGCACGGACTTTCAGCTTGGGCCCTCACACGCGGTGCTCAGCGTTAGTACAAGTCTGCTAGTTCTCTCGACTCCTCTTCCGGCAATCCGCCGCATCGGAGAAGGAAATATTGGTGTTCGTCGAGATCAAACGGGAACACTTCGGGTTCACTCTCCACAATTCTCGTGACGAGCTCACTCGGCGTGATTTCGGGCAATGGCGTCCCACCTTCGACAAGCGATGAGATCGCATCGTCGGCGCGCTCGACAACTTCGTAGATTCCATACATGGCCTCTTCGGCGCAAACCACCACATCCTCGGCAGAGCTCGATTGTGTTGTCTCAGCAACTGCGACTCCGCGATTCTTCCACTGATCGAGGAGCTCGCGACCAAGTTCATGAAGTCGTGACTGAACGAGAATCGCTCGAACGAGATCGGCGCGAGCGACCTCGACGTGTTGCGCTATGGCCGTATCCGCACTGGTCGTTTCGGCGTCGAACAAGTCGTCCTGATGCAGTTCCAAAATGGTCGCCGGTGGCGGTGGTTGTGAAACCGCAGTCGTCGTCGGAGTAGTTGGCTGAGGCAGAGATCCCGATGGGCTCAACGCAGTCGTGAGAGCAATGGACTCCGCGAGTGCTCTAGCTTGCGCCTCGGGGACTCCGCCGCACCTGAGAAGGTAGTACTCATGGTCATCGATATCGAATGTGAACACGTCGGGATCGGCGTCTTTCATTCTCGCCTCCAGCTGGGTCGCCGAGATTTCTGGTAACGGTGTCCCGTCTGCGACAAGCGACGAGAATGCCTCGTCGGCGCGCTCCAGGAGTTTGTACTGCACAGACATCCGGTTCTCGGCGCAGCCGACCAAACCCTCCTGGGGCCCCCTTGGGGCAACCACGATTCCATTCGCCACCCAGTCCAGGAGGATCTGATGCCCCTGACCATGGAGCCCTGTACGATCGAGGACTGAAGAGGCGAGCACGAGGGGATCGACGGATACCACGAGCGACTCATCTCCCCAATCAATCGACCCGCCCAGGAATAGGAGGCGGGTGAAGAGAGGGACGTCCGCCGTCGTCGGGAGCGATGTTTCGGGTACGGATTCCGACGGGTCGGACACGTTGACCACCGTGTTGTCTGCCGCCTGCACCGTTGTGGTCACAGGTGCGAGCGGTTCGGGCAGCGTGTCGACAAGGGGCAACACGGTGGTCGATGGCATCGTGCTCGGAGTGCTCACCGTGGGCTGCGGGTTCAACGGTGAGACGGTCGAGTCGGGCGAGAGAGTCGTAGTCGGCCGGTCGCTTCGTGCCCAGGCGATACCGGCGGAGATCACGATGATCAAGGCTGCGGCGAACGACATCCATATGGCGACACGCGCACGTCTGCGAGACCCAACGAGTTGTGAGTGCTCGGACGGCAGCGGCTCGTAGCGGCCTACGTCGGCGACCTCACTCCGAACCGTCTCGTACAAGGAGTCGGCTCGATCGCGCTCGACGGGGACCCGCATCAGTTCGTATTGATCAGACATCGGCGGCCTCCACCAGCTTCATGCGTAACTCGTCCCGAGCACGGGCAGATACTGCGTAGGTTCCCGAACGTGACAGGCCCATCAACCGGGCGACCTCGGCGATCGGCAAGTCGTCGACGTACAACAGTGTGAGCACCACCCGGTGCGATGGCTCGAGTTCCTCCAACCGGTCCAACACCTCACGATCGAGTTCGGGCTCGTCGCGGTCTCGATCGAAGGCCCACACCAAACGAAGGCGGTCGGACAGGTTCTGGGCCCGGCGCCATCGATCGAGGTAGCGCGATCTCGCCACTCGAATCAACCAACCGATCGACGGTAGCTCACGACCCTCGTCGCGATTGACCTCGCGAACAAACGTCAGCCATGCGTCCTGCGTGACGTCCCAGGCTTCGTCCCGGTCGCCGCCACACAACCGCAAGACGTACCCAAACACGACAGGCAACGCGTCGTGAAAGAACCGTGCGAACGCGTCGTCATCCGGTAGCGGTGACACGTTCGACCGGTACGACACACTCACGTACCAATTGACGAACGGCACGGCGGAAATGTCCACCGCAATCTACGGGCCGCGCAGTCAGGCGGGGCGCTGCGCGGCGGTCAGGTCGCGGCAACATCAAGTTGTAGTGTCGGTTTGTGCGCTGCCGTAGGAGCTGAGGGCTTCAAGCACTACACGATCGACGTCTTCGTGGAGCAGGAAGCGGGCGTCTACGAGCGACCTTGCAGCCGATCGGGCGTCGGCTTCGTACGAGGCGCGGTCAGGTAGCTCAGATCCTGACTGGAGCGGCAGCCTGCTTCCCATGAACTCCAACAACACGTCGGGAAGACCTTCGACGGCGACGCGCGGGTTCCATCCCGTGTAAGCGAAGACCGGAACGGCAACGGCAGGGAGGCGTATCCCGGCGATCTCGTTTCCGTCGACGTCCACCGCTGACACGAGGGCGACCATCGGGTCGCCCATCTCCAGCGGCCGGCCGGTAGCCGTTGGATCGATCGAAGGGGTCCACGGCAGGTGGTCTGGGTCGGGGATGGCGCCATCGTGGAACGTGCGGAGCACTTCCGACCGGGTGGCAATCGTGTCGTCAGCAGCGCGGGTACACAACTGGGCTCAGGCTCGAGGCCGTCACACACCCATGCGTCGAGTTGTGCGAACAGCGCTCGCAGGATCGGTTTGACCTCGAGGTGGTGCACCGGGTTCGCCACCGGCATCGTGTCTTTGATGAACACGTCGCCGTAGTGATCGGCACCCGTCAACATGTGGACACGTGCGTCAGGATCCTCGGGCAGGTCCGCCCCGGTCTCGGCGTCTTGGTGGACGAGCGCGCCGTCGCCTCGCCAGTACTCCCACGACGTGTTGGTGAACATCACCTTGGGCACTCCGCCGATCGCGCGCTGTCGTTCAAGCAGTGAGGCGGAGTCATACGGTGGGCCGTAGGCCGGGGTCATCGGATGGGTCAGCCCCGGTTGGCCGTATCGCATGTTGAACTCGCCGCGGCGGGCGCTGGCGACGTGGCTGAACATGGCGTCGAAGACCTGCTGTCCGTTCTCGTCGACGTTGAGACCCTCGTAGAGGAGGTGACGGAGAACCCGACCGCATTGCGACACTCCGTATGCGAAGACGTGGCCGTGGTCGTGGCGGAGGAAAGCGCCGAAATCGCGGAGTGCGAGCAGGCCGGTGCCCACGACGGGTGCATAGGCCGAGCGGTAGATCAGCTCGTACCAGTGAAAGGCTCGGAACCCGCCGTCCAACGCCACCGCAGTCGAGTCGACAAACCGCCAGTTGTGCCGTGGGACGACCTGCTTCGGCCCCATCGGTGAGCTGCGCACGGTGAGCACCGCGTCCGGGTCGTCTGGATCAGCGGTTGGATACTCGGTGAACCGGAAGAAGATCGATGAGTCGCTGAGCGCATGGTCCGCCTGGTCGACGTCGGGCCGGAACTCGACACGCATCCATCCGGGCTCCACCTTCGCAGTCGGCGCTTCCAGACCGAGCCAACCCTGGTCTCGCTGTACATCCCACTGCCACCCGCACCATGCAATGGTCCAACCGCGATCGAGGAGGAATCCGTCGCCCGCCGCCGGTGGCTCCGATTGGTCTTGGAACAGCGGGGTGTCAAAGCTGAACGGGAGCCCACCCATCAGACCGCGGTTCGGAACGACCACGAGCGCCTTACCGGCCCCATTGCGGAGCGGCCGAAGGAGCCGGACGTCGCTGTTGAATCTCACGACGCCGTTGTCGGAAGGACCGAGTTCGAGGTCGACGATGCGGCGGTTCGCTGACGCTTGGGGGTCTACCGCGAACGTGGCGGTCGCGATCACCCACTCGTAGGGCCGCTCCGGGTGGGGCACTACCGAGTCGACCTGCAGGTCTTCAAGCACCGCGGGAACGTACCGGAAGCCCGCCGGGGCCGCAAGCTGCGTGCCGACCGGAAACGTTTGGTGCCAGGGGCATGGGCCGCCAGTCGAACCGAGATGTACACGCAGCTGGACAGTGACTCGGCGTCCTGCCTCTGGATGCTCTACGTTGATCGGGTGGATCCCAACTCCTTGCTCGATCTGTCGGATCGCTGGTGGAATGAGATCTGGCGCGATGGTCAGCTCGACGTCGTCGACGAGTTGTTCTCTGATCCACTGGTGCGCCACTCGGCGACGGGCACCGTGATCTCACCTCGAGGGCAGTTCAAGCGCCTCATCGGTGACTTCCAGAGGACGTTGTACCGCCCTGTCACCACCATCGACGACCGCGATGTGGCGGCCGACCGAATATGGACTCGAGCCACCAGCCGTGGCGTCAACCGCGAGTCGGGCGAGCCAACTGTCGTCACGTGGATGCTCATACAGCGAGTCGAGAACGGTCGCATCGCCGAAACGTGGGCGTTGACCGTCACCGGCGTCGATTGGTCGGCCTGAGCGTTCTCTCGAGCACCAGTCAGCCAAACTCCGTCCATTGGCCCGTGCGGTGATGACGGCGCTGCACGACGAAATACCACAAAGCAAAGAGCGCAACGACCGACCCCATCAACGCGAACGCAGCTTCGATCGAGGTCGCGTCAGCGAGCAGCCCGAGTGGCAACGCTGCAAGGCCGAAGCCGCTGAACCCGAGGATGACGAGGCTCTGCAGACGGCCGTGATACTCGATTGGTGACAGGCGCAACATCAGCGACTGGGTCGTGGTCTGAAACATGAGCCCACTGGCACCAATGGCGAACATTGCGGCCAGCCCGACGATGTATGCGCCGGCCCATCCGAGCACGATCAGAGACGCTGCCAGGCTCAACGCCGAAACGACGACGACCATCTCTGAACGCGCTCGTCGCGTTCTCGACGAGTCGACGGCCCCAGCAACCAAGGCGCCGAACCCGGCGCAGGCAGACATCACGCCGTACCCACCGGCGCCCACGTCGTACCGTTCGTCGGCCAACGTCGGCAAGAACGTGAGGTAAGGGAACCCCACCATCACCACGCCGACGGTGACCACTGCGATGGCTCCAACCGGCCGGTTCGAGCGAAGAAACACAACTGCATCAGACATCTCGGCGAACGGCGATTGCTGCGTGCGTGGCCGTGGCGGCACATTCGGCAACCGCAGGTTGATGATCAACGAAACGAGGCCCAAGGCGCCAGACGTGAGGAACACCCCGCCACTGCCGAACCACGCAACGCTGATCATCAGACCAGCCAACGCCGGCGCCAAGACGCGAGCGGCCTCGGCTGACATTTGCGCAAGCACGACGGCATCTTGGAGCAGGCGAGACGGAACGACTTCGGAGATGAGGGAGATGCGTGCCGGCATGTAGAACGCGAACGCGGCAGCCTGTACGGCGCTGGCGACGAGCAGCATCCAGTACTGCACGCTGTCGGTGAGCACGGCGATGCCGATGGCGAACGACGTGACCGTGATGGCCGCAACGCCACCCATCAGCAACAACCGCTTCGAGTAGCGGTCGGCGGCCACACCGCCGAATGGCGTGGCGATGAGCATCGCTGCCCCGAACGCGAGCATCACGCCACCCAGACCGGCGTTACTTCCCGTGAGTTCGCGAGCCAGCCAGCCACGAGCGACCGCCTGCCCCATCACGCCGAAGATGATGAATGTGGCACTGAGGAACAGCAGACGGTACGAGCGAATAGCGAGTGTCTCGCGAGCCGCATTCGATCCAGCCATGATCAGCGCACGACCGACGGTGCGGTTGGTTCACTCGTTCGATCGCTGCTCACTACCCCATGATGCCCGCAAGTGCTCCGGAGCACAGCGTCACATGGCTACCGAGTCGTCGGTCTGGTTCGTTTGGTTCGTGGAGGCCGACGGTTCGATGACCGCCAGCACGGCTCCCGCCGCGATGATTTCGCCGGGGGACGCTCTAGTGTCGATCACCGTGCCGGCGGCCAGCGTGGTCTGCACGGTCTCCATTTTCATCGCCTCGATGACCGCCACGACGTCGCCTGCCGCAACCACCGCACCGGGTGCGAGCATCGTTCGGACTACTCCCGACACGGTTGCGACCACTGCCGCGGAACCGTCGGGGATCGGCCGAACATCGGGCACGGCGACTACGGAGTCTTCGGCGACCGTCAGTTCGATCCCGGCGAGCACCCACCGCTGCCGCTCGGCTTCGAATGCCGCGTTTCGCTTCGCAGCGAAATCACGAATCGACTCGTGGTTCTCGGTCAGCTCACGAAGGTAGTCGGCGACCGAGAATGTGGTGGGCTCGATGTCGAACGCGAACCCACCCGATTCGACATCGGCGCGAAGGTCGAGCAGTTCCTCGGCGCCGACCTCGTACCACTTGATCTGGTCGAAGAATCGGAGCAGCCACGGGCGCATCATTCACCGCACCCCCAGCGGGTGCCCGACGGTGGTCCTGCTGCCGACCCCATCGATCCCAAATGGGAACCGTTCGACCGACGAACTGGTATCCCCCTGGGCCCTCCATGCCGTAGATGCACAGATACGACCCTCCGATGCCGACTGAGTTCTCAGCGGTCCAAGTACGCGCCGGGTTGTACTTCGTCGTGACGAGCCGGTGTCGCGGATCGACAGGCGTAGCCACCGGTGCTCCGAGGTACACATCGCCCAGACCGAGCACGAGGTAACTCGCCTCGAACACGATTCGCTTCACGTCGTCTATCGAGTCGAGGCCGTTGATACGGCGGATGAACTCGAGGTTCCAGGGGCACCACGGCGCATCAGGGCGGACGCTCTGCATGTAACGCTCGGTCGCGAGCCGTGTTGCCGGGTCGTCCCAAGAGAGGGGCAGGTGGACGATGCGACTTGGGATCTCCAGGTCGGAGATGTCCCCGAGCGAGTCGTCGAAATCGACGACGAGGTCGATGACCTGCTCGGGTCGCGCACGATCAGGGTCGAAGCCGATCTGCAACGAGCGAATGCCGGGAACCAGCTCGCCGATCGGTGTTGACACCGATGACGCCATCGTCGAGTTCGACCCGGCGATGATGGCGTCCATGAGGGCTCCGGTCCGCAGGCGAAGCATGAGATCGAGCACGTTCTCGCCGTACTCGACGAGGAGGTTGCGATCGCCGTCCCGTCGGATCGTCAGACCGGGGTGACCTTCGTCGGCGGGCCGCCGGAACAACACCGGATCCGTCGGCTTCCGGGTCGCCGCGGTATTCGTGTCGCTCGCACGTTTGAGTTGCTCGTCGATCGGCACGAATCGGACGGTGTCGCCGGGGCGGGCCTGGCCGATTTTCCAGAACTCGCGATCTGCGATGGTTGCCGGGCAGACGAACCCGCCGAGACTCGGCCCGTCGCGTCCGAGCACGATCGGCATGTCGCCGGTGAAGTCGATGGTGCCGACCGCATACGCGTTGTCGTGGATGTTCGATGGGTGCAGGCCTGCCTCGCCCCCGTCGGGCCGGGCCCATTCCGGTGCTGGCCCGACCAACCGCACCCCGGTTCGGTCGGAGTTCACGTGCACCCTCCACTCCGTTGCGTACAGCATCTCGATGTCGCCTGGAGTGAAGTAGTCCGGAGCAGCGTGCGGGCCGGGCAGCACGCCGATCTGCCACGCAGAGGTGAGTTCGGGACGCTGATCGATGGGCACGCTGCTACCGACGACGAACGAAACCCCAGTCGACGTGGCCCCGTGAGTTGTCGACGATGCAAGCCCGATCACGTCACCGGCGCGCAAGGTGCGGCCGCCGTGCCCGCCGAACCCCCCGAGGACGAACGTTGAGGCGCTGCCCAGGTGGTGCGGCACGCGCAGTCCGCCGGCAACGGCGACGACCCCGCGCATTCCCGGGCCAGCACACGGACCCATTTCCAGGCGGCTGCCGGCGGTCGCCTCGATCACCGTCCACATCGGCACCGCCGAGCCGTCGAGCCGCGCGC
The DNA here is from genome assembly GCA_963738275.1 of uncultured Actinomycetota bacterium. GTDB lineage: Bacteria > Actinomycetota > Acidimicrobiia > Acidimicrobiales > Ilumatobacteraceae > Ilumatobacter. Next base: position 79,162 of record CAVTVY010000005.1, on the reverse strand, counting down.
CGAAGTCGGCGCCGCCGAGCACGATCGCGGTCGCAGTCCTGAACTCGATGGTTGGTCCGAGCAGTGTCACCTCGAGGGCTGGGGCACCGCTCGTCGTTGCCGAGGAGCGCGTTCGCCAATCGATGCGATCGGTCGTCCATCGGGCCCGACGGCGGTACCCCGACGTTCCAGTAACCGAGACGACCGGGCACATCCTGCACCGTCGTGAACAGCCCGCCGTCGAGCACCTTGATCTCATTACTCGAGTACTGGAATGTGTCGAGCATCCGGGTGGTCATCGCACACGTCGCGAACTCAGCGCTGTTCACCACGGCGGCGAGTTGGTCGCGATTGGTCGACACGCCGCCGATGCTGGTCGCGGCGAGCGCCCGGCTCATCGCTTCGATCGCCTCGGCGCGCGTCGGAGCGTGGACGAGCAACTTCCCGATGAGCGGGTCGTAGAACGGGGTGATCTCCGTACCCGCGTCGACCCATGTGTCAAAGCGGACGTCGGCTGGCACAGTGAGCTCGGTGATCAAGCCGGAGCTCGGCACCGCACCGTCGAGCGGGTCTTCCGCGTACAGTCGCGCTTCGATCGCGCAGCCGGTTCCAGGCCCGATCGAAGCGAAACCGGGTGGAATCTGACCGGCGCCGAGCCGGACCATCCACTCCACGAGATCGATGCCGTATACGAGTTCGGTCACTCCGTGTTCGACCTGCAACCTGGTGTTCACTTCGAGGAACCATGCGTCGCCGCCGTCATCCCGGCCGACCGTGTCGGCATCGACGATGAACTCGACGGTGCCCGCCGAGCGGTAGTCGACCGACGCGGCCAGAGCCCGCGCGCTCGCGCGGAGCCGATCGCGAAGCACGTCGGAAATCCCGGGGGCCGGCGCCTCCTCGATCACCTTCTGGTGACGACGCTGTAACGAGCAGTCGCGTTCGCCGAGGTCGACGACGGCGCCCGCGCCGTCCCCGACGATCTGCACTTCGACGTGGCGCGCTCGCTCGACGAAACGCTCGGCGAAGACGGCAGCGTCGCCGAAGTTGCTCGACGCGAGTCGTCGCACGCTCTCGAATGCCTGCTCGACGTCGTCGGGGCGGTCGCAGCGCCGCAGGCCGATACCGCCACCGCCCGCGGAGGCCTTGAACATCAAGGGGTACCCGATCGCTTCGGCCGCCTGGCGGGCATCGGACACGCTGCTCAGCAGCCCACTCCCGGGCACGAGAGCCACCCCGGCGCGTGCCGCCAGTTCACGAGCGAGGTGCTTCGACCCGAATTGGCGGATCTGATCGGGCGTCGGGCCGAGGAACGCGATTCCTGCGCTCTCGCAGGCCGCGGCGAACTCGGCCGACTCGGACAAGAACCCGTACCCCGGGTGCACGGCGTCAGCACCGGCCTCGATTGCTGCCTTGACCACTGCATCGCCCCGGAGGTAGCTGTCGCTCGCAGCGGCACCGCCGAGTGCAACGGCGTGTGTCGCAGATGCCACGTGCAACGACGCCCGATCAGGGTCGGAGTAGACGGCGATCGATTCGATGCCGAGCCGGTCGAGCGTGGAGATGATCCGGCAGGCAATCTCGCCTCGGTTGGCGACGAGTACTCGTTTGAACGGTCGGGGGTACACGTGGCTCAGAACGGACTCGTCACGATCATCCGCACGGGCGTCGGGTTGAAGCCGTTGCACGGATTATTGATCTGCGGACAGTTCGACACGACGACCAGCACGTCCATCTCCGCGCGCAGATCGACGAACAGCCCTGGCGCCGAAATGCCGTCCACGATGCCCAGCGTGCCGTCGGCCTCCACCGGCACGTTCATGAAGAAGTTGATGTTCGGAACCATGTCCCGTTTTCCGATCTCGCGGCAGACGTGTTCGTGGAGGAAGTTGTCGACGCACGCGTGCTGGTGGTTCGTGTGGTGTCCGTAGCGCAACGAGTTGGATTCCCGCGAGCAGGCGCCGCCGACGGTGTCGTGACGGTCGACGGTCGACGCAGATGATGGTCATCATCGGGGTGCCCTCGTTCGAGCGGAGCACGCTGCCGGTCGTCAGGTACACGTTGCCCTGGGAGCTCATCGTGTCTGCGGCGCTGTAACGCTCGACTGGGTCGTCGGCCGCGTACAGCAGGAAGTCGACCGCCTGGTTCCCCTCCACATCGACGATTCGCAACGTCTGGCCAGCGTGCACCACGCGTGACCACGGGGCTCGCGCTGGTACCACCTCGTCCGAGATCGTCACCTGTGACTCAGTCACGCGGCACCTCCGTCTGCGCCGGCGCCGCGTGCGTTGGGTGGTGCGTGTGTGAGGCACCAATCCTCGGTGTTCTCGTAGGCACGGATCGCTTCGGGCGACGCAATACGGATCGGGTCGTCAGCTGCAGTCCACGGCCCGGCCACCGCAGTGATTTCGAGTGGGCTCACTACGTATGCATCGCGCGGATCGAGCACGTGTGGGGTGACCGTCAGGGCGACGAGCACGTCCATCTCGGCTCGCAGGACGACTTCGGCGTCGGGCGGGGTCGGCCCTTCCCTCCATGCGAAACTGCCATCTGGCTGGACGAAGATCGGCTTGAACAGGTTGATCGACGGGCCGATGTCTCGGCGTCCGAGGCCTTCTTTGGCGAGCGCAACGGCGAAGCGGTCTCGGGCGTTCGGCGCCGTCGAGTGCACTGCGCCGTCGCCGTACTTCGCTTGGTTCCACGCCCGGTTGGACATCGCGTTGAACGTGTCGTGGCCAGCGCTCGAGTCGGACTCGAACGACATCAGCACCCGTCCCATGTCCGACAACAGCAGCTGCCCCGTTCCGAGGTAGGCCTGCCATTGCACCTTGATGGTGTCGGGTACGTTGAGCCGCTCGGCCCGGTTGCGATGGTTGAACACGAGAAGTTGCACCGATGTGTCGCCGTCGGGGTCGCGAAGCCGCAGTCGAGCGCCCCTGGGCAGCACCCGCACGGCGTAGTTCCCGCCTTCCACGGTCTCGCGCCAGAGGACGCCGGGGCCGCCTGGCGGCACCGCGCGGCTGAAGCGCTCGGATGCAAGCGCGGCCTGCGCCCGTGCGTGATCGCGAGCGCCGTGGGTCGTGGCGGTGCTCATCAGCTCTTCTCCTCGGGGCGGGTCTGGAGCAGTTCCTCGATCTCGTCGACGAGGTCGAGGAACCTCGGGTCGCGTTTCACTCCCGGGCCACGGGCGGAGCCGAAGGGAACCTCGATCGTGGTTGCCACGCGACCGGGTCGTGGGGTCATGACGTAGATGCGTTGGCTGAGGTAGATCGCCTCTGGCACGTCGTGCGTGACCATCAGGATCGTCACGCCGGTGCGCAACCACACGGTGCGGATGAACTCCTGCATGCTGCGCTTCGTGATCGCATCGAGTGCCCCGAATGGTTCGTCGAGAAGAAGGACGTCGGGCTCGGGGGCGAGCGCTCGGGCGATGGCTACCCGCTGCCGCATGCCACCCGAAAGTTGCTTGGGGAGTTGGTCGGCGAACGCGGTGAGTTCCATGATGCCGAGCAACTCGTCGACGCGCTCGCGTCGCGCCGCTTTGTCCACGCCAGCCAATTCGAGCCCGAAAGCGATGTTGTCGGCGACCGACTTCCACGGAAAGAGCGAGTAGGCCTGGAACACCATGCCTCGATCAGGCCCCGGCCCGACGACGGGGTCGCCGTCGATCTCGACGGTGCCGCTCGACAACGAGTCGAGCCCACCGACGATGTTGAGCAACGTCGACTTGCCGCATCCTGAAGCGCCGACGATGCACACGAACTCGCCGGATGCCACGTCGAGGTCGACGTGGTCGATCGCCCGCACCGTGGTGCGTCGGCTGCGGAAAGTCCTTCACCAGTCCGCGAACGGCGACCCGCGGATGGGCGACGCCAGGCCGCGAAGTAGTCGTCGATGTCAGTGTCATCCGTCGTCCCGTGCCCAGCGGGCTGTCCGGTTGCGCAGCATCCGCAATGCCATGTCGCTGACGATTCCGAGAATGCCGAAGACCAGCAGTAGCGCAAACATCCGGTCGATGCGGCGGAACCGCTGCGCTCGGATGATTCGAAACGCGAGTCCTTCCTGCGCCGCGAGCAACTCGGCGACGACGAGCATCAACCAGGCTGCCGCGAGGTTGATTCGCGCCACGTCGACGATGCCGGGCCAGGAGTGCGGGAACACGACTCGACGCATCACGGTCGACCGTTTCGCACCGAGGGTGTATGACGCTTTGATCAGTTCGTTGGGCACGGCGCGTGCGACGTCGGCCACCATCAGGATGTTGTAGAAGACGGTGCCGACCACGACCAGCGCGATCTTTGGCGTCTCGTCGATTCCGAGCCAGATCAGCAGCAACGGTGTTAGTGCAGTTGCCGGGATGTAGCGCAGGAAGCCGATCTGCGGTTCGAAGAACGCGTTGACGCTGGCGAAGCTGCCGATGAGTAGTCCGAGCGAGACGCCGATCAACAGGCTGATCGAATAGCCGATCGCGACCCGTTGAAAGCTCGCCACGAAGTCGGGCCACAACTCGCCGTCGCGCCACATCTCGATGAGAGCGTCCCAGGTCGCCAACATGCTCGGCACGGCGAAGCCGTCGCCCGAGGGTGCGGTCGCGGCGAACGTCCAGAGAGCGAGGATGGAAGCAACGCCGAGCGCAGTCGCCGTCCATCGAACGCGGGCGGGGATCTCGCCGCGCAGTTTCAGGATGGTTCCCTGGCGCTGCCCGCGTCCCGGTCGGCGTGGTGAGCCGGACGTTCCGTCAACGCCCGCCGACGCCCCGTGACCGGTCTCGTTCGCCGTCTCGTTCGCCGTCTCGTTCACGGTCTCGTTCGCGGTCTCGTTCAACGACGCATCCACCGCGGGTTCCGGCGCGGCAGGCACCATGCCGAAGCTGGTCGCGATGATCTGGCGTGCTCATGATCGCGTCACGGTCATCTCATGTCATCTCGCGGTCGTCTCACCGGTTCCGCGTTCGACGGCCGGTTTCAGCCGCCCATCCGGTCGACGTAGTCCTGAGTGAAGCTGGCGTCGAAGAGGCCGTCGAGTGGGGCCTCGGCCTCGGTGAACCCGGAGGCGACGAGGAACGGGTTGATGAGTTCTGCGGTGTACATCAACGACGTCGTGTCGTCGCCGGGCTGGAAGGCGGCGAGCGCGTCCTCGGCGCTGAAGAGGGTGGTGCCTTCGGCGAACGACTCGTACTCCTCGACCGATATCTCGGCAACTGCGGCCATGATCTCGGTCGATTCCTCGGGGTTGTCGGCCATGTAGTCGAGGGTGAGGTACCAGGCGTCGACCAGCTTCTGAACGGCGCCAGGGTTGCTGTCGACGATGTCGCGTGACGCCACGATGTGATCGGGGATCAATCCGGGGAAGTCGGCCGAGCTGAACACCTCGGCCGATCCCTCGCGTTCGAGCGCCGTCAACCAGAAGGGGGCGAACACACCGACGCAGTCGAACTCGCCCGCGGCGAAGCCCGCCGCGGCGGCGTCGGTGAGCACACCACGGAAATCGATGTCGTCCTCGGTCATGCCGACCGATTCCAACCCCTGTACCAGGAGGAAGTGGTCGACGACTCCCGCTTCGGCGGCGACGGTCTTGCCTGCCATCTCTTCAATCGAAGTGATCGAGCCGTCGCAGATGATCTTGTCGTTGCCGGTGGAGTTGTCGTTGACGACGACGATGACCTGGTCGCTGCCGAACGCGACGCTCGCCATGGTGTCGTTCAGTGTCTGGGTCACGAAATCGAGCTCGCCGGCGGCCATCGCGTCGATGCTCGCGATGTAGTCGGCGAAGTACACCAACTCCACGTCGAGGCCTGCCGCCTCGAAGATTCCGGCTTGCTCGGTGATCGCCAGCGGGAACCAGCCGGGCCACGCGGAGTATCCGATCTTGATCGAGTCGACCTCGCCGGTTTCGCCAGCTGTGGTCTCGGCAGCTGTGGATTCGGTGCAGCGGTGGATTCAGCGGTGGTTTCAGTGCTGTCTTCGGGTGCCGAGTCGGCAGTTGAGGTCTCGGCGGACGCAGTGGTCGTGGGTGTGGCAGTCGTGTCGTCGTCACCGCAGCTCGCGGCGACCAGCAGCAGCACCGACAGCGCTGCGGCGCATCGTGTCGTCGAACGATTCATTCGTGTTCACCCTTCAAGTCGTGGGCCCACGTCGCGGGCAACTTCAACCTAGGAAGGCCGCATTTCAATCGAATGTCATTCGAAATAAGCGGAGACGAACGCAATGTTTCGTCCCGATTTCCATATTGCGCAGGCCTGTGCCGTGGTCGGTCAGCCGTCGGGCGCGACCTCAGTCGGGAGTTTGGCGGGCAGTGTCGCGAGCGATGTCCGAGAGCGTCGTTGCGTCGACGAGGAGTCCACGCAACGCCAAGTCGGCGACGAACCCGCCGATCTCGGCGGGCGTGAGGCGGGAGGCGGTGGAGCCCGTCGAAGGCCGATACCAGTTCTGTACGGCCTCGTCGTTCGCGAGGATCGTCACGGCTGCGAGCTCGGCGTCGACTGGGCGGAACACCGCCTCGTCGACCCCGTCGTGAACCATCGCTCCACCTCGAAGAGCAGACGCTCGCGATCCGCCCAGTAGCGCTCGAAGCTGTCCGGGTCGTCGCGTGCGAGGCGATGGATCTCGTTGAAGTCGAAGGCGAAGTCGCAGAGTGCGGCAGCATCTCGGCGGACGAACGCATGCAGCCGGCGCGCCGCATCAGCGAAGTCGACCTGCACTTCGGCGGCGATCGCCAGCGGCACACGGTTGACGTCCACGACGATCCGTTCCAGGATCTCGTGCTTGTTGCTGAAGTAGTAGTAGATCGACGACACCTTGAGCCCGACGGCCTCGGCGATCTGCGCCATCGTCGTCGCACCAATGCCATGCGTCGCGAAGAGGTGGGCGGCCGCACCGAGGATCTCGGTGTTCACCGGCCCGGACCCGACACGAACCTGGTTCCGCGGCCGCCCGGCTCCAGCTCGGCGCCGACGAGGCCCATCGTCGAATCGTCGCTGCGCCACCCCAGGAGCGTAGAAGGCGCACGACGAGATCAACGGCAGTCTTGGACTTCCCCGGCTGCGAGACGATACTCGTCTCATGTCAGTCGTCGAGGTCTACGCGGATATCACCTGCCCGTTCACACATGTCGGGCTGAAGCAGGTGATTCGTCACGTCGAGGAGATGGCCGAACCGGCTGAAGTGATCGTGCGCGCGTGGCCCCTCGAGTGGGTCAACGGCGCGCCGCTGGCGTTTGATGCCGTCGCGGAGAAGGCCAAGGCGCTGACCGAGCAGCTGGGCGTCGACGACTTCGGCGGGTTGCGGGCCGACCGCTGGCCATTCACCACGATCCCGGCGCTGAACCTCGCTGCCAGCGCTTACGAGCACAGCTCCGAGGTCGGCCTTGCGGTCAGCCTCGACCTGCGGGTGGCGCTTTTCGAGCGCGGTGAGGACATCAGCCAGCACGACGTGCTCGCAGCGATCGCCGCCACCCATGACCTATCCGCTGGCCCTCCCGGCACCGAGGCCTCCCCGGCGGTTCAGGCCGACTACGACGGGGGCAGGGAGCGCGGGGTGAAGGGATCGCCGCACTTCTTCGTCACCATCCCATGACTTCTTCTGCCCGGCGCTCGACATCGGCCACGACGCGGACGGACATCTCACCGCTCGCTTCGATACCCAACATGCTCGCCGAGTTTTTCGCCTGTATCGACGCCTGAAACGCAGCGCACGAAGAGCTGGGAAGCCCAACTCCGCAGGCAAGCTTGGCGGGGTACCAACCCGCCGGTCGACCCGCACGTCTCGTCGCGCTCGTGTCGACGCTGAGCGCGGAACGTACCAAAGGGCTGCTCCTTCGCCTCGGCTCGAATGGCATATGCTGGCCGACAGGAGGGGGGACCATCCGTTCCACTTGCGTTGCTTCTGACCATGGTCGCGCCTGATCGCCACGGGAGGTACGACGTGACCGAGATGCTGAGCCGACAATCTGCGGCACGCCTACCGTCGCTAGCGTGTCCGTCGCGACCACCGCGACTGGTCGACTGCTTCGGCACTCGACCGGGTTCTCCACGGCGGTGAATTGTGTGCTTCTCTGCGGGTGCTGACGTCGTGGGTGGCCTCGTCATCGGCGCTATCGGCGTCGACGTCATGCGCCACGTGAACGGGAGGCGCCGGTATGCGTTGTTGGCGTCGCTCCCGTTGCTCCTGTCACTCCACCAACTCGACGAGGCGTTCGTCTGGTGGGGACTGCAGGGTCACGTTCCAGCTGCGGTTGGACAGTTCGCGACATGGGTCTACCTCTTGTTCGCGTTCGTCGTCCTGCCGGTTCTTGTGCCGCTCTCGATCCTCGTACTCGAGCCCCACCATCAGCGACGGTGGATGATGATGCCGTTCATAGCGCTGGGCGCTGTGGTTTCCGGTGTGCTTCTCGCTGCCATGGTGCGTGGCCCGGTCACCGCAACTCTTGCACCTCATTACGTTCACTACTCGACGGATCTGCACGCAGGCGTCTTCGTGGTGGCGTTGTACGTGGCGGCGACGTGCGGCTCGTTGATCGTCTCCGGCGTTCGTGAAATCGCATGGTTTGGTGCGATCAATCTCATCGCGGCTGCGTTGATAGCACGCCTGACGATCGACGGCTTCGCATCGCTCTGGTGTGCTTGGGCAGCGATCAGCAGCGCCGCGTTCGCAATCCATCTCCGCCGCAACCTTCGCTTGCCTGAAGCCCCAGCGTCTCGGTACATCGTGACGGGTGAGGGCTGACGCGATCACGTCACACGTGGACGGTGACGGGTAACGCCGGCGTGCAACGCTCATTGCAGCGGCGTAGCGGTTCGCATTCTGTTGATGAGCCGTTCGGCGAGCGCCACGGTGGTGAGGTGTGTGTTCGCCTTGGGGAGGTCGGGCATCACCGATGCGTCGCAGACCCGAAGGCCCGTGTAACCGATGACCTTGCAGTCGGTGTCGACCACGGCTGCCGGATCGTCGGGTCGCCCCATGCGGCACGTGCCGACCGCGTGTACGTAATCGGTGACCGTAGCGCGGAGCCACTCGTCGATCGATGCGTCGTCGTTGAGAGCGTCGATCGGTGTGTTCAGGGCGACGATCTCGCGGGAAATCCTCGCGATGGCCGGTTGACGAAGGGCATCGATGATCCGCCGTGTGCAATCGCGCAGGCGAACGAGATCGCGTTCATCCGACAGCATGTTGAACTCGACGAGCGGGTCGTCGTGGGGATCATTCGATGTCAATGCGACTCGACCGGTGGAGAAGACGCGCATGACGGCACCGATCACACGCGCACCGGCGCGCCCGGCGTCGTCTGGGCCGACGCCGTTGAACCACAGAATCTGCATGTCGTTCAGCCCTGCGTCAGCGAGACCTGACGTATATCGCGCCACCGACGTCATCACGGGAGCATCCGCTGACGCCATTTGCCCTGATGCGGTGAGTGCCACTTCGAACCCGGCGGTCGCTGCGTGTTCCTTGAGGTTTGCACCCACCGGCAGCCCGTCGTCGACGCCGACGCCGGAACGCAGCAGGATCGCGGGTGAATGGATCGCTCCGGCACTCACGATGACCTCACGTGCGGCGATCTCCTCGCCGGCAGACGTTCGCACGCCCACGACTCGGTTTGCCTCGAGAAGGATCCGATCGACCAGCACGTCGCCGCGCACCGAAGGTTCGGGCGGGCTCGGATCGGTTCAAGGTATGCGTCGTTGGTCGAGACGCGGCGACCGTCGCGCACTGTCAACGCCCATCGGCTGGTGCCCGTCGCGCCTGGCGCGTGGTAGTCGTCACAGACCGGGTAGCCGAGCGCGGTCATAGCGTCGATCATTGCGAGGTCGAAGGGTGCACGGCGTTCGATCGGTGTGCGGCACAACGGGATCGGGCCGCCGCTGCCGTGCCCGTCATCCTTGCCGTAGTCGGTGTCGTCTTCGACGGCCAGAAACGTCTCCAGCATCTCGGCCCAGCCCCATCCGGCGCACCCGAACTCGTCGGCCCAACGGTCGTAGTCGTCGGGCAGGCCGCGGATCGCCCCCATCCCGTTCACTGAAGACGACCCGCCCGCCCCCAGCCCGCGGACGTACAAGGAAGGCGACTGACCAGATGCGCGGACCGCGAGGAGATTCGGCCAGATTCGGCCCGGTGTGTTCACGCCGCTGAAGAAGTTCGCCGATCGGATGCTGGCCGGTGCGTTGGACGAGGTGTGGTCGGGACCAGCCTCGATCAGCAACACCGACACGTCCGAGCGTTCGGAAAGACGCGCCGCCAGTACGGCGCCAGCAGATCCCGGCACCGATGACGACGAAGTCGAAAGGATCGACCATTTCGGCCCTCGTGTGACTCCGGCGACGGTGTTACTTCGTGATCGCTGTGTGGAGCGAGTAGTACCGGCGGTCAGGAACGATGCCGGGAGGCAAATTGGGCTTGACGTTCTCGTCGAACCACGCCTTGCCGTCCTCCTCCGACTCCCAGACCTCGATGACGCGCCACCCGCCAGCCGGGCTCGGCCCACCCGCATGGGAGATGAAGCCTTTGGAAGCGCGCAAGAGAGGGATCATCTGGGCAATCATGCCGCCATAGATCTCCTCGGTCAGGTTCGGCACTTCGCCGATCATGAGAACAGCCATCGAGCACTCCCTTCGTCGTCGCGGGTCTTGAGAATATCAGGCCCCGCCGAGGGCCGATAGTGGGCAGTTCCGCCGTCATCGGTTGTGAACGAGTAGTCAGAACAAAGGACGAAGCCAGGCTCAACCGACGGCGTCCGGATCGGTAAGGGAATCGAGAGGTTGGGTCCCTTCTGGTTCGCCGCAGATGCTACCTTGACGTCAAAGTCACTTTTAGGGGGAAGCCATGCATCGTCAGGTTCGACACAGTCCTCAGGCCGCGTACGTTGCAGTGGCGGCGCTGGCGTTGTTCGCAGCTGCGTGTGGCGGCGACGACGATGCCGGCAGCGGCGACACCGTCGCCGTCGAGAACACCGTCGCCTCGACCGATGCGACCGAAGCGTCCGATGAACCGCCCGAGACCACCGACTCAACTGATGCGACCGCCACGACCGTCGCATCGACGGAGGCTCCAGATGAACCGGCCGACACGACGGCCACCACCGTGGCGTCAACCGAGGCTCCGGTTGAGCCAGCCGATCCGTTGGGCGAGACGAACGAAGCGACCGGTGCTCCCATCAAGGTCGGCGTCGTCGTCGACGCCGCGAGCGGCACCGCCGACAGTTCACCGATTCTCGACATGGTCAAGGCGACCTTGCAGTACGCCAACGATCACCTCGGCGGCATCAACGGTCATGTGATCGAAGTCGAGGAGTGCCTGACACAGGGCACTCCGGCCGGTGCCACTCTCTGCGGTGTTCAGATGGTGCAGTCTGGTGTCGCTGCGGCGCTCGTGCCTGTGTCGATCCAAGACGGCTCGATCTTCGAGGGCATGGCAGGTTCCAACATTCCGTACTTCACGTACACGTCTGCCACGCCGTCGATTCTCGGGTCGCCAGGTGCGTACCTGCTGACGAATCCGATTTCTCAGATCGCTGTGCCGGGCCTCGTGGCCCAGGAGGCGGGTCACGATACCGTCGGGTTCATCATCATCGACAATCCAGCGGCGACGGGTCCCATCACGGCAATCGCCGAACCGATGTACCGCAACCTCGGGATCGCGCTGCAGATCTTCCCGATCGCCGCCTCCGTGGCCGACATGTCACCCAACATCCAGGCTGCAATCCTCGGGGGTGCAGACGTGATCTCGGTGACGGGCACCGACGAGTTCTACATCCGCGCGGTCAACGCACTCCGCCAACAAGGTTTCGAGGGGCCGGTCGTGACCGGCGCGCTCTCCCAGTCGGTCATCGACGGTGTGGGAGACGGAATCGTCGGGATCGTGGGCACGGGCACCTCCACCGACGATCCGACCGACGAAGACGTTCAACTGTTCGACGCGGTGATCGCCGAGTATGCACCCGGACTCGTCCCCGACGCCCAGACCCCCGGAGCTTTCGCCGATGCACTGGCGTTCGTGCGAGCGCTGACCGGCGTCACCGACGCCGTCGATGCGGCTTCGGTCACCGCTGCCCTGTCGGCGATGCCCGAGCCGGTGCCACTGCCGCTGGGCGGTGGTATCACGTTCCAGTGCGGCACGGCCCCGGTGGCGTTCGCTCCCAACATCTGCAGCACCAATGTGGTGCAATGGACTTACGGCGAGGGCGGCGAGCGTTCCGACTTCGGGCTGTTGAACGTGCCGCCCGAGATTCTTACCCTCGGCTGATCGCAACCACCAGCAAAGGGTGCCAAACTCTGCCGCCGCTGCCATCGCGTCCTGTTGTACATTCCGTCCGCGCCAGGTCAGCCGAGGGTGGCACCCGTGGCCGGCTCCGACCGACGGCCGCATCTACATCGTCGAAAGCGGGCGACCTGACAGCGGCCCGCACCAATCCCGGGAGTTCGTCGAGGCTTTCTCCACCTCGCTCCGCGTTGGCTGCGAAACCAGACTCATGGGGCGCATTCGCGTGAACCCGCTTTCTCGGCTTGGTCAGTCATCGGATGCCGAGGACGGCCCGAAGACCTTCGTCGATGTCCTCAACGAGTACCTCGGGCAGCCTGCCGGCCTGTTGCCCGAGAAGCGACCGATCAATCAACTCGAGCCCGAGGGGAACGGCCACTGAGTCCTTCGGCAGCCCGCTGGCGTTGGCGGGAAGCAACACGTTCCCGGCGATGCCCGCTCGAGCAACATTCGAAGTGATTGGCACGACGTGGGTCTGCCATACATCCACACTGAGCACATCGTCGGAGGACACCACAACACACGGCCGGCGTTTGTCGAGCTCGATCCAGTACACCGCGCCCCTCGTCACCACGGTGCGGAACGCTCCATGCGCTTGACCGCTGCCAACGACTCGGCGCCTGTTGGGGGTTCGGCGTCTGCAAGCTCGGCGTCGGCCAGCAGCTGTTGGGCGAAACCCAACGAGGAGTGGGTGGCAGCGTGATGCCGGAGCTGGTTGGCAACCCAGGTGGAAAACGGGATACCAAGCCCGTCAATGATCGGCACCACGTCGTCCGGAACACTGATCGTCTTGTTCGGCATGTACGTATCATACATACATGCTCCAACCGCTGTGGCGGCCCCATCCCGCCGCGATCCCTCACTGCTGAGTAGGGGTTTACCCCGATAGACCGGCGGGGCTATTACCGCGATGGTTGACCGGTATGAACACGCTCTCACCGACCGTCTCGTGGACGGCCGACCACGCAGTCACGGCGTTCGTCGTGCTTGCCGTCACGACCGTCCTCGTCGAACTGGCTCGTAGGCACTGGAGCGGCGCCCGCTCAGCAGGCGTGTCTGTCGCTTCCGCGTTCACGTTCGCGACCGTCAAGCTCATCGTCGGCAAAGTCGCGTTCACGGCGGTCGCACTCTGGGTGTGGCGCGAGCATCGCCTGTTCGACCTCAACATGAGTTCGCCGTACGTGTGGGTCGCAGTGTTCGCCTTGCGGGATCTTGTGTACTACTGGGTGCATCGCGCTGAACATGTCGTACGTGTGCTGTGGGCATCGCACATGGTGCATCACTCGCCGGAGCGAATCGACTGGACGACGGCGGTCCGGGTCCCATGGATGGAAGCGGTTTACAAGCCGTGGCTCGGCCTGTGGCTGCCGCTGCTTGGCTTCCACCCGCTGGCCGCCATCGTGCTCGACGTGACCGCAGCCGCGATCGGGCAGCTGTACCACACGGAACGCAATTGGGACCGTGGTCGTGTCGGCAGGGCGCTCAGCAATGTGTTCGTGACACCGTCGGTGCACCGTGTGCATCACGGCTCGAACCCCGAGTACATCGACCGGAACTTCGGTGCGGTATTCACCGTGTGGGACCGCATGTTTGGCACATGGCAGCCGGAGACCGCACCCGTTCGTTACGGGATCGGTAAGACCGAACTGCGCAGCTACCGCGACATGCTCGTCGGTGGCTACCCGGCTCTGTGGGCGACGGCGCAAGAACTGCCCACATGGGGTCAACGCGCCCGGTATCTGACCGGACGGCCCGGCAGTTGACCGTCGCCATCGGGGCATCGGGGCAACTGATGTGCGAGGTTGTCAGCGCTACACGGAGCTGGGGAGAAGGCGGGCGAGTCGTTCGATCTCCAGCCAGAACACCGCCACGGTGTCGTCGACGATCTCCGCGGCAGGCATGATCCGCTCGATCAGGGAGGCGGTCTCGCCGGCTCCGACCATCGCCTTGTCGAGCTCCCCTCGGAAGAATGCTGCGATGAAGTCTCCGCCGTAGGGGTTCTTGGTCGTGATGCCCTCGCCTCTGGCCACGGCCTCGCTGAACTCGTTCCGTACCGCCCGCATCACCTTGTCGGGCGACTCCATCGGATTCGCCGTGATCGTGATGTCGCAGTCGGCGATGGCCTGCTTCCAGTTGTGGTGGGCGGGGCTCTCGGCCGAGCTCAGGAAGCGGGAGCCCATGATCACGCCCTCTGCGCCGAGCGCGAAGGCTCCCGCCATCCCGTAGCCGTCGGCTACGCCTCCAGCAGCGACCAGTGGAACGTCGACGTTCGCTCGGATCTGTTGGAGGAGCGCGAACATGTGCAGTCCGTCGATGGGACGGACCCCGCCCGCCTCGGCGCCCTCGACGATCAGGCCGTCCACGCCGGCGTTGACGGCTGCCTCGGCCTCCTGGAGGGTGCCGACCTGGTGGTACACGGTCACTCCGGCGTCCTTGATCCGACTGGTGAACTTCGACGGATCACCTACGCCGGTGGTCATGAAGGTCGCGTGACCGAGAGCGAAGTCGAGCACCTTCTCGATGTCCTCGCCGTAGAGGTTGCCTCGAATGATCATGTGGACACCGAACGGCGCGTCCGTGCTGGCCTTGATGGCCTCGTACTCGCGCTGGGACTCGGCGAGCGGGTTCGCATGCAGCTCGAGAAGGCCCATGCCGCCGGCTTCCGACACCGCGCTGACGAGGGACGACCTGGCCATGAACCCGATCGGTGCGTTGAAGATCGGGTACCGAGACCCGGTGTCCCTCACGACGCGGTTGTTCTCGAATTCGTGCACGATCTCCCCTTGACTGGATGGCCAACCCACCCGCATCGCTGTGATCGGGTAGCTTACGGTTTCGACGTCGAAGTCGAATACCCGAGCTCAGAGGAGCACCATGACATCCACTCCGACCACGATCGACGGTGGAAGCGCTGCGGTCTGGCCTCCCGCCGACCGCGCCTTCTACGCAACGGTGATGCAGCAAGGGCCGCTGTCATCGTCCACGATGCTCATGGGTCGCAACAGCCTTGTGCACGCCACCCGGCTTGCCGGGCGGCCGACCGAGCCAGGAGCGACGCTCGGCGAGCCGGCCCCCGACTTCTCGATCGTCGCAGCGGACGGCTCCACACGCACGCTGGCAGACTTCCGTGGCCGTCCGCTCGTCCTGGCCCTGTACCGGGCGCTCGACCCCGTGATGATCTGCCCGTTCTGCAAGCGCGGGATGGATGAGCTCAAGGAGACCTTCGCCGAGTTCGCCGCCGCTGGCGTCGAGCTCGCCGTCGTCTACCCGACGACCCCAGACGGGGTCCAGGCGATTCAGGCCGCGCATGACTTGCAGTGGCCCGCCTACTCCGACCCGGGTTGGGACGTCTTCAGCGCCTACGCGAGTGACCACATCCTGTGGGGGCCCTATCAGATGTATGCGATCATCGATGCCGACGGCGTGGTCCGCTGGCTCTGGCGACGTGAGCCGACGGAGACCGACGTCGCCGGCGTGATGAACACCCCGTTCCCCAGCGAGGTGCTGGCTGCCGCTCGAGAGCTGTTCGGCCCGTGAGCGTCGCCCTCGAGGACCTCAGCGTCGGCGACCGGGTGTGGTGCCTCTTCGGGGTCGGCACGCCCTACGAGGTGGCCTCGGTCGACCGAGGGCGCCGGGAGCTCATCGTCGAGCCGGAACCACGCCTCGGGGGTGGGATGCGTCCGGTCACCGTTCCCGACTCGGGATTGTGGTTGGTCACCAAGCAGCATTGGGACCAGGTCTGGTACTGGCCCGACCGGGCCGGCGAGACCCACGAGACCGTCGTGGAGCGCTTCTCCGCCCAGCACGCGCCGGGGGACCTGGTCACCGGACAGTTCTACGACGACGGCATGCCGTTCGGGCCCCAGGGCTACGTCACCCCGACACCGCAGGCATCGATGACCTTCCGGATCCACGCGAACCCGATGCCCTTCCCCCGTGTGCTCGTGGAGCCGATCGTCGACATCGACGGGCAGGTCGTGTCCGCAGGTCCGGTAGTTCCGCTGCGCGTCGCGATGCGCTCGTACCGATGGGCTCTCTCGTTCGGGGAGCTCATCGTCAACTGGCACGACTTTTTGCAGCACGACGCCTAGGCCCACCCCGCGCTCCATACGCCGCGGCCGCCGTGCGGGCGACCCGTGCGTCGGCTTCGGCTGTGCCACGCGTTCGGCATGAGCGCTACGTCGCAAACAGAGCCCACGCTGACCGGGGACTTTCGAGCGGGTGAGGAGAATCGAACTCCCGTATTCAGCTTGGGAAGCTTCCAAGCATTTCACCTGGTAGTGCGATCTAGCTGGTGTTTCTTGGTGCTTCATCGGGCTTCGTCGAGTGTCGTGCATCAATTGTGCAACTGGGGTCGTAGCACTGATCTTTGTGCACCTCACCGTCCGCGGGCGCCGAGCCCTTCCTAGCCGAGCACTCGGGCGAGCCGAACGAGGGATGGCCGCCGTTCAGCCATGTCGACCAGACCCCAGTTCGGTGAACGTTCGTCCTGTAAGGCCTCGGCCAGTACGGCGAGCCGCTTTCGTGTCGCCTTTGCCGGCATTCCACGACGTCGTGATGTCCAAGTCCTCGAGTTGGGCCGCTGCAAGCAGCTGGGCTGCATCATGGATGTGTCTGTCGTCGTTCCGTGTTCGACGCCAACTCCGACCATGCGGACACTTTCAGGTGGATCGCGCCGGCGAGCGTGGGGACACGGATCGTGAGAGCGTCTGATGGTGTCCCTACGCGAATGGTGATCGGTATCGCAATTGCCATTGCCGAGTCGGAGCCCGGTGCGGCGAGTGTCTTCAGTCCGGCCCTCGGTTGCCAGATGTTCTTGAGGCGTGCGCTGTTTGCTGGTGCGAGCAGGTCGATGTAGACGCCTGCTTCTTTGCGGTGGCGTACACCGAAGTCGAACCTCAAACCGGTCTCTTCGATCTCGAATCCTTGATCTCGTAACGCAAGGGAGATCGTCCGGAGGATCCTCCTGTCGGCCACTACGTCGCCAACCACGTCGCCGTCCTCGGTTGGTCGAAGGTGTGTCCGTCCGCGTTGGCGGAGCAGCACATCGACCATGAGTCCTCCGATGAGACACCATTTCTCGATGGGGACGGTGGTGGAGAGGTTTGCGAGGCCGCGGAACACTTGCTCCAACTGCGGCGTGATTTCCGTTGCTCCGTACACCAACTCGTCGGGGGCCGGTTGCAGGTTGTCGTCTTGGCCGCCGTCGTTGCTGCTGTTCACTGGGCGCGTTCCAAGACGTATTGAAGCTCTCTCGTGCCGCGGTTCATGTGTTCGTGGAGATCGAGCCAAGCGGCGCGCCCGTCGATGTGGCCGTTGTCGACGACAAGCAGATCTCGGTTGTGCACGATGTGAAGTGTGACGTTCGAGTCGCCGGTGCCGGTGTCGTACAGGCTGTAGTCGGATGCGAGTTGGTCCAGGTCGGATTCGGCTACATACCCTTCGATTTGTTCGCTGACGGCGATTGCGGCCCCGAGTTGGGACGCGGCTCGTTCGCCCCCGAGAACGAATCGTTTGTCTGCGAGCATCTGTTCGGTGAGCTCGGTGAGCAACCCGTAGTCGCGAGTTATCGCGCGGCGACGTAGCTGCCAGGCGTGGGCGACAAGATGTTGCGTTGTTGCGGTACTGATGAAGTTCCAACATCGTTGCTGGCCCCAGGGCCGCCCACCGGTTCGATCAGTAGCGAGGGTTCGTCGAATCTCGCTGGAGTTGATGATCCATCGTCCGCCGAACTTGGTGGCCTTGAGTTCTCCTGCTGTGATCATTGCGTGCACCCGGGCGCGGTTGACGGTGAGCAGCTTGGCTGCTTCTTGGACTGTGTATCCATCTACCGTGACCATGCCATAACTATAGACGTATGTCTATAGTTATGTCTCCCAGGGCGGCGGAGCTACCAGCCTTGTTGGTCGAGGAGTTTCTGGAGGTTGCGTTTGGGTTTGTGGTCGGTGCGGGCAATCGCGACGAGCGCTTGAAAGCGTTCCGGGGTTCCGGCGGATTCGGCGAGACGATGGATGCGGTGCATCAGTTCGATGGCGGTCGCGTACCCCTGGTTGTTCTTGGCTTCGATCGAACGAATCACTTGCGGTTCGTAGATGTCGATGGCGTCGACCGGGTGAGCCGTCTCGCGAGCCGCTGCGAGGTCCGTCCAACGGCGGGGGTTGCAGCCACCTGCTTTCGCTGCATCCCACGCGTCGTCGTGTCGCTGTGCCCACATCAGGATCTCGACGAGGACGTCGTTGTGGACCGACGATTGGCTTTTGGGCGGTTTGGAAACCCGTTGCCGAACCGTCTCGATCGCGTCGTCGAGGCGTTGATCGCGGTCGTTGTCGTCGACGACTTCAAGGAGCCGGTTCAGCGATCCCAATGATGGGTGGTCGTGGAACGCTGTCTTCGTACAACTGGATCGCGCCGGGGCGGTCGCCGCGTTGGTTGAGTAGCGATGACAGCTCGTCGATGATGGCCGAGGAGCCGAATCGTTCGGAACGGAACCGTGCGAGACCGTCACGACCAGCCGCGATTGCGTCGTCGAGTCGGCCGGCGTCGGTCAGCGTGGTCATGATGGTCACGATGTCGTGCGGGCCCGGGTCCTTGCCGAGCTCGGCGACGAGCGCGTCGACGTCGTTCAACTCTTCCAGGTACGCGCGGCGCAACGACTTCACGGTGTAGCCGCGATCGGAGCGTGTGTTTCCGTCGCCCAACGAGTCCAGAAGCCGGCCATACTCGGCGAGCCCGACGTCGCCGAGGAGATCTGCGTAGATGCTGACGGCGTGATACAGGCCTTCGAGTTCGGAGTTGAGTTCGAGCTCGATCAGGTTCCGGGCGAGAGTGACCGGGTCGGGTCGATGGAGTTCGCAGGCACGGAAGTGGAGTTCACCGATTTGTTCGGAGATCTCGCGAAGGCAACCACTGTTGGAGTCGTCCACGAACTCGGCAGCACCTTCGACGCTACGAAACGCATACTCGGCGAGCGGGATCACGGCGCCAGCGTGGCCGTTGTCGATCAGGTCTCTCATCGCGTCAATAATGAAGGACACGTTGTTCGCCCACGCGTCCGCGGCACGCCAATCGATGTAGTCATCGATGGCCATCGCCTGGTCGATTCGGTGTATCCAGGCGTCGAGATCGACGGGAGCGCTGCGTGTCTGGTCGGCTTCGATCTGGAGTTTGGCGAGGAACTTCCAATCCGTGTCGGCTTGTTCGACCACCAGGTCAACGAGACGATCGGTCGGCAACGTGTGGAGAAACTCGATGAGGCGTTCACGCTCACTTTGCCGCTGCTCACCCACCGATGTGCTGGGAGATGACGAAGCTGCGCCAATTTGCGTGACGGCCGGGAGCACCAGCGGCACCTCGGCGTAGCCGGCGTCGATCGCGGCGAGTTCCAGCGCCAACGCCACACAGTGTTTGCAGAAGTCACCGTCGATCGCTGCTGGGCACGTGCATGACCAGTCGGGATTGGCGCTGACGTCTAGGCGAACCTCGTACCGGCGAGTGCCCTGAATCTTCGCGGAGACAGAGGTTGTCGTGAGTGCGGTGATCGTCACCGCCCCAGAGCGGTGGTATTTCTCGCCGC
Organism: uncultured Actinomycetota bacterium; assembly: GCA_963738275.1. Lineage (GTDB taxonomy): Bacteria > Actinomycetota > Acidimicrobiia > Acidimicrobiales > Ilumatobacteraceae > Ilumatobacter. The sequence continues at coordinate 59,359 of CAVTVY010000005.1, read as the reverse complement.
GGCCGATCACCTTGTCGGTCGTCAGCCGGTGCACCGTGCTCGCATCGAACACGGCAAGCAAATCGCTCACATCAGTCACGGAGGAACATCCTGCCAGGCTCCGCTCATCGCAAACGGCGCCGACCGCCACCGGTTGAACGTCGGACCTCCAAACCGCTTGTACTCCCGCAGACGACGTCGCGTCGCAAGCGACTCGCAGGGGCGGAGGCGACATCGGCGTTGACGAAATCTCGTGCAACATCCGTGCAACTACGGGACCCCATCCATCGGAATTGAACTCAGGGAGCGAAGTGCGCACCCTTATGTTTCGGCGCTGCGCGAACACTGTTTCGGGTTCTCACTCCGCAGAATCAGCTTTGAATGCACGGCAAAGGCTGAGAACGGTTCGAACACCCAGGGCCATCTACCAGGGCATTTGGAGCGGGTGAGGAGAATCGAACTCCCGTATTCAGCTTGGGAAGCTGATGTTCTGCCATTGAACTACACCCGCAGAATCGGTCGTCAGACTAGCGCAGCAGCATGGCGGCTGCGACCTGTTGCTCGGCGGCGTTGCCGGTCGCAAGGTCGGCCGCCACCGCGGCAACGTCCGCTTCGCTCTTGTTCTGGCTGAGTTTGCGCTTGCCTTCCCAACGTTCCACGGTCAACTCGATTCCCACGATCGCCCCAACATCTTGTCGATGTACTCGGCGGGCGCGTCGCTGACCGACCATGGCTCGGTCGCACCCGCACGTGCTCGAACCTTCGTGTCGATCGGTCAGGTCACTCACCAACTGGCAGCAGCCAGTCGGCATCATCGATGGCACACCCCAGTGCCGTGGGCGTGCACCACCTCGTAGTTCCATGTCGGCACGACCTTGCCGTCAATTGCTTCGACGGATACACAGAGGGCGACACGTACGCGTCCGCCCCCGAAACGATGAGCAACATCGAGCACGGCGCGGTGCGCCAGATCTGGTTGGGTCGGGCGACGTGGGCTCGGATGGTTGCGCCGTCGGGCGAAACGAGGAACGGCAGAGGCGTCGACTCGAATCCTGTCACTCCCGGCGCGACGAGATGACCGAAGCCGATGCTGGTCGGCGGCAGCAATCGCCCATGAGTCATCGGCAGCGAAATGGCGCGGGCGGTACATGACCACGAAGGTACGCGTCAGATCCGATCACGACCGTGAACGGGTTCGCCCCCAGCGACTCAGGAGACGCGAGCTGTCGCGTTTCTGCTCACTAGGTCGAGCAAGAACGCGACCGGAGGCGCCAACTCGGCGGCTGCGGTTCGCAACCGTGCACTCTTGCCGATCCATCACACAGCTACGATCGCCGCGCATGGAGCGCTCGCCACCGACGGCCAGCGCCGTCGACTGGGGATGAGTGGGAAATGACAGGTGAGTTCGATCTGCCGGAGCCCGACGACCAAAGCGCTCGAACTGCGGCCGATGAAGGTGTCGCCTGGCTGCCGGCCGGTCGCATCTTCTCGCCGGGTCGGGCGGGCCATGCAGACGATTGCGGTGTTCGGTGTGGTGGTGGCGGTGGTGGCCGCCGTCGTCATCTGGGACTTCCTCGGTGACCTCGAACGAAACGTCGATCGCAGTCTCGAGATCGGAGCCGACGCAGCGGTCACTCTGAGCGAGACGATCGACGTGGCCGACGCGTTGATCGCCACGCTCGACGACGGGTTGGTGACGATCTCGTCGATGACCGAGACCGATCGGCGCCACGATCGACAACGTCGCGGGCGTCGCCGACGCCACGGCCGACTTGGCGACCACGCTGCCTGCCACGCTCGTCGACATCGACGACGCGTTGGCGACCGTGGAGGACTTGAGCGCCACCGTCGACACCACTCTCAGCGCCTTGTCACTCCTGCCCTTCGGCCCCAGCTACGACCCTGAGGTGCCGTTTCCCGACGCCATCGGCAGCCTTCGAACCTCGCTGGAACCGCTTGGCGAACAGCTCACCGTGATCGGCGAGGAACTCGATGGCTTCTCAAGCAACAGTGGTTCACTCGCGATCGGAAGTCGACGGTTTCATCGCCAATATCGAAGCCGGTCGCGACGCGCTCGGCGAAACGCAGCTGTTGCTCGATTCGTATCGAGCCGCAGCCGAAGACGCCGCGCGATCTTGCGATCACCGGGCGAAGCGACCTGGAGGCTCGATGAAGTGGACCAGAGTGGTCGTCGTCTTCCTTGCTCTGCTGATCGCGGCCGGTCAACTCGTGCCGTGGTGGCTCGGATCGCGCCTGGTGGAGGGCGGGTCGCGTCCACCGACGACCCGTGAAGGCGACAGGGGCTGACGACTGGCCGCGTGCCCGCCGGGCACTAGGGTTCGGGGCCGTGATGCTCTCATGATCTTGTCTGACACCACGTTGCGCGAGCAGATCGCTGCAGGGCGAATTCTCATCGAACCGCTCGACGAATCGCTCATCCAGCCGTCGTCGATCGACGTTCGCATTTCGAACCTGTTCCGGGTGTTTCGCAACCACACCGCGGGTGTGATCGATGTGAAGAAAGACATGACGTCGCTCACCGAACTGGTGGAGATGCCGGTGAACGAAGACGGCGTCGGCGAGGAACCGTTCATGTTGCACCCTGGCGAGTTCGTGCTCGGGTCCACCTTGGAGCGGGTGGCGATGCCCGACGATCTCGTGGGCCGTGTGGAAGGCAAGTCGAGCCTTGGCCGATTGGGGCTGTTGATCCACTCCACCGCAGGCTTCATCGATGCCGGGTTCGACGGCCACATCACGTTGGAACTGGCCAACGTCGCCAGCCTGCCGATCACGCTGTACCCCGGCATGAAGATCGGCCAGATCAGCGTGATGCACATGACGACGCCTGCAGCGAAGCCATACGGCAAAGGCGCCAAGGGTTCCAAGTACCAAGGCCAACGCGGCCCCACCCCCAGCCGCTACTTCGAAAACTTCACCTGAAACTGACGCCGGGGTCAGACACCTCTCGTCAGGAATCTGACGTAGAGGTGTCTGACACCATTCGTCGGCGGGGGTTGGGCGGTTGTGCCTCTTACTACCAAGGTGGGGGTGACCACTCGTTGTACTGATTGGTGCGGCCTTGCTCGATCCGCTCGATCAGCAACGTCACGGCCAGTTCCCCTTGCTCGATGCGTTGTTGTTCGACCGACGTCAACCCGATGTGGCGCAACGCTGCCGACATAGGTGTTGTCGTAACCGACGAGGGAAATGTCGTCGGGCACGCGGCGGCCGGCCGCGTCGAGCACGTCGAGTGCCCCGAGCGCGCTGAGGTCGTTGCCAGCGAAGATCGCTGTGACCGGGCGCCCGCTCGCCAGAATTCGCTGTGCCGCGGCCACGCCGGACACCTCGGTGAATGCGCCGATTTCGACGTGACGTTCCAAGCCGTGTGCACGCATGGTTGCCTCGTAACCGGCAAGACGTTGTGGCGCGCCAGCTGCGGGCCCACCTGAGATGTGCGCAATGTGACGATGGCCGAGTGAGATGAGATGCTCCACTACGAGCGTGGAACCCAAGTAGTCGTCGTTGTTCACCGTGTCGAGCACGGTCGATTCGAGCGGGCGGCTGACCATGATCATCGGAACCGCTCGCGCCACGTGCTCGATCGCTTTCGACGACGCCATGCCGCCAGTGAGAATGACTCCGTCGACCTGCAAGTCGATGAACATTTCGATCGCTGCGATCTCGTCTCGAGGGCTGAGGAACGCAGAGTTCATCAGCAATCGGTAGCCGAATCGCCCCACCGCTTCGTGGGCGCCGTCGGCGATGCCGGGAAAGTAGGGGTTGTGTAGATCGTTGATGATCAGCCCGATGGTGCGGGTCTGTTTGCTCGCCAGGTTCCGAGCGGCCAGGTTCGGGCGATAGCCGAGTTCGTCGGCAGCGGCAAGCACCGCCTCCCGCGACGCATCAGCAACTTTGTCTGAACCGCGCAGCGCCAGGCTCACCAGGGCGCGCGACACCCCGGCCTTGCGGGCGACGTCGTCCATCGTTGGCTTCGGCACGAAAATTTTCCCCCTGGCTGCCGTTGAGCTTGACAACACCTGATTGAAGCACAATGATTAGAGCGCTTCAACAGTGAAGCGTCCATGGGGGACAAAATCACAGTTTCGGTGCCGAGACCTGGGCTTCATGCCTGGGCCACGTCCGCAACGGTGCCGCTATCCCGTCTGTGGCGCCGCACCTGGAAATTCAGAAGCACAGCCCGAACACTCAGATGGGGGAACCATTCACATGAAGAAAATGCGTACCGTAATTGCGCCAGTCGCAGCACTGTCGCTCGTCCTCGCCGCTTGCGGTGGAGACGACGATGAAGCGTCTGACACCACAGCGGCCGGCGGCGAGCGAGACCACTGCTGGCGAAACCGACAGCACAGAAGCAGGTGGCACTGACACCACAGAAGCCGCTGGCGCCGCAACCACCGAAGGCTCAACCGACACCGTCGATGCCAGCCAGGGCACCGACCTCACGTTCCACATGATCACCCACTCAGACAGCGGCCCGTTCTGGTCCGTCGTCAAGCGTGGCATGGAAGCCGCAGCCGAAGACCTCGGCGTCACGCTGTGTGGCTCGAGTCGGTCAACGACCCGGCAGTCCAGGTGCAGTTGATCGAGCAGGCCGTGGCCGAAGGTTCAGACGGCATCGCCGCCTCCCTTCCCAGCCCCGACCAGTTGATTGGCCCACTACAGGCAGCAGTTGCTGAAGGCATTCCTGTCATCACGCTCAACTCTGGCTCGAACGACTACCAGGAAATCGGTGCGTTGACCCACGTCGGTCAGACGGAGTTCATCGCCGGTCAAGGTGCAGGCGAGCGCTTCAACGAGTTGGGCGCCACCAAGATCCTGTGTGGACGTCAGGAAGAGTCAAACGTGGCGCTCGAAGAGCGTTGCGACGGGCTCGCCGACACGTTCTCGGGTGAAGTTGTCTCCGAGTTCGTCGGTCTCGACGCCGACCAGACAGAGCAGCAGGCAACCATTGCTGCGGCGCTGGCAGCCGACCCCGACTTCGACGGCTTCATGGGCACCGGCCCGGTCATCGCCATGTCTGGTCTGAACGCCGCCGCTGACGCAGGTCGTGAACTCACCGGCGTTGCCGGGTTCGACGTCACGCCAGAAATCCTCGACGCGATCGAGGGTGGCGAGATTGCGTTCACCATCGACCAGCAGCAGTACCTGCAGGGTTACCTGCCGATCCTGTTGTTGTACCTAAACGTCACCAACCAGAACACCGCTGGTGGCGGCTTGCCAATCCTGACCGGCCCGGGTTTCATCACCGTCGACAACGCGGCCGCAGTGAAGGAACTGGTTGCAGCGGGCACCCGCTGAAATAACTTCCGTCTCAGCCTGATCTGGCCAAGCAAGTTCTAGCCAGGCCAGATCTCGTCAAGATGGTGAACAACCGATAGCGAGCGTGGGGCCAACCAATGGTCGGCCCCACGCTCGACGGTTGTGAGAATTGTTCTGTTCAACTTTTCGTTCGACACTCTTGGGGGGACCGTCACGATGAGTGCAACCTCTGCCGACGCGCAACCGTCGGTCGCAGTCGCTGCGAGCGCAGACGAGCGCCTCGCCCACCGCGGCATTTTCCAACGTCTCTTTATTCGCCCAGAAATTGGCGCCATGATCGGCGTGGTCGGCATCTGGGTGTTCTTCTGGGCAGTCGCCGTCCAGTTCGGCACGTCCAACAGCGCCGCAGGCATCATCGATGTGGCCTCCACGCTCGGCATCATGGGTGTTGCCGTCTCGATGCTGATGATCGGCGGCGAGTTCGACTTGTCGTCCGGCGCCATGACCGGTGCCATGGGCATTCTCGTCATCTTGCTCTCGAAGGAGGTCGGCGATCAGGGTGGAGCCGGCCTCTCGTTGTACATCGCGATACCCATCTCGCTCGTTGGTGGCACTTGGCATCGGCTTCATCAACGGCACGCTGGTCGAGCGCACCAAGTTGCCCAGCTTCACGATCACGCTCGCCACGTATTACGTGCTCATTGGGGCCAAGCTCGGCTTCTCGAAGCTGATCGTCGACAAGGTCGAGGTCGGCAACATCCAAGATTCCAGCGGCTACGACGCATGGTTCAAGGTGTTCGGCGCCGAATGGATTCGCAACGACCACGAATTCGGTCGACGTGACACGGTGTACCTCGTCGGCGTGTTGCTGGCAATCGCCCTCGATGGTTGCGGCGATGCTGATCATGCATTTCCAGCGTCGTACCGGAGGGCCGAATTCTGCCAGGCATCCCTGTGTTTGTCGTAGGCCTGGGGGTAGTCGTCGGTGGAATCATTGCACTCCACCAGACCGACTCGATCGGAGGCAACGTATTGGGTGCTGCGCTGATCGCGGCAGGTGCAATCGTCGCCGCCTTCGGCCTGGCAACCTGGCAGTTCCAGCCACTGGAGTCAGCGGGCAAGGTCGCGCTTCCACCCGCCACGCTCAAGTTCATCGGCATCGGCCTGGTCATGATTGTGATCGGCGTCGCGTTTCGCGAAGTTCATGGATTCGTCCGACGACTCTGGCCTGTTCTTCCCGTTCACGGTGCAGGGTTTCCGCGCCACCATGTTCATGATCTTCACGCTCGGCGGCTATGTCTGTTTGGCCATGGCGGTCAATGCCGCTCGCCGCAGCAGCCCCGTCACTCGCACGGTGGTGTCGTTGATCATCGCTGCGACGCTGGTAGCTCTTGCTTGGTTCATCCGGGCCGAGTCCACGTCGGTCAAGTTCCGCTCGGAAGCCTTTAGCGTGCTCCACGGCTTGGCCCTCCTGATCGTGATTTGGGCCCTGCTCGGAGCCAGATTCACCGAACGAAACTCGGCCGACCGTGTGGCTGACTCACTTGGCATGAAACTGATGGCGTCGGCGGGAGTCTTGGCGGCCATCGGTTTCGGATGCAAGTTGTTGTTCGTCACGCAGGCCGAACTCGATGCCGAGATCGCCAACGCCAAGTTCACCATGCGCACGGTGTGGTTCATCGGATTTGCAGTGATCATGATCTTGGTGCTGGCGAAGACCCGGTTCGGCAGCTGGACGTTTGCCGTAGGTGGCAACAAAGACGCTGCCCGCCAGGTCGGTGTGCCGGCGGCGCGCACCAAGACCCAACTGTTCATGCTCGTCAGTGGCGCGTCATGGTTGGTCGGCATGTTGCTGGCGTTCCGCCTCAACGCCGTGCAGGCGAACACCGGCAACGGCGAAGAGTTCGACTACATCATCGCCGCTGTGGTGGGTGGCACGTTGCTCACGGGCGGTTATGGAACAGCGCTCGGCGGTGTGCTTGGCGCCCTGATCGTTGCAATGTCGGGCCTCGGAATCACGAGCTCCAGGTGGAACTCCGACTGGCGTTTCTTGTTCCTCGGCGTCATCTTGTTCACGGCCATGCTCGCCAACCGCTCTATCCGCACGCGGGCAGAGGGCATGCGGAGATGAACACGCTGCACCAACATCGTGGCCCTTGACCATCGTTCATCGCACCAGGAGGTTTGCTGATGGCCCATCTGCTCGAACTCGACAACATCTCGAAGTACTACGGCAACATCATCGCTCTGAAAGATGTGAGTACCCACGTGAACGCGGGTGAGGTCACCTGTGTGTTGGGCGACAACGGCGCCGGCAAGTCCACCTTCATCAAAATCCTCGCCGGGGCACACCAGCAGACCGAGGGCGAGATCCGGGTCAACGGCGAAGAGGTGCGGTTCAGCTCGCCACGCGATGCGCTCGACAAGGGCATCGCTACCGTGTACCAAGACCTCGCCATGGTGCCGCTGATGTCGGTGTGGCGAAACTTCTTTCTCGGCGCCGAGCCCACCAAGAGAATTGGCCCGTTCGGTTCATCGACAAGCAGAAGGCCAAGTCGATCGCGAAAGAAGAGATGGCCAAGATGGGCATCGACATTCGCGACACCGAGCAACCGGTCGGCACACTGTCTGGTGGCGAGCGCCAGTCGGTGGCTATCGCTCGCGCCGGATACTTCGGCGCCAAGGTGCTGATCCTCGACGAGCCCACCTCAGCCCTCGGCGTCAAGCAATCGGGCGTGGTGTTGAAGCGCATCGTCGAAGCCCGCAAGCAGGGCTTGGCCGTCATTTTCATCACCCACAACCCGCGGCACGCGTACCCGGTGGGTAACCGTTTCCTCATCCTCAACCGTGGCCATTCCATGGGTTCGTTCGCCAAGGAAGACATCAGCGATCGACGAACTCACAGGTCTCATGGCGGGCGGCGCCGAGCTCGAAGCACTCGAGCACGAGCTGCGCGCAGACCTCGACTAGCCCTCGCCGAAGCAAAGGCAATCCATGAGTAATCGACCGATATTGGGTATTGGCATCGTTGGATTCGGGTGGATGGGCATGGCCCACTCCCGGTCGGCAGCGCGGACTTTCCTCGTTGTTCCCCGAGCGTGAGTTCGACGTGCGGCTCGTCGTCATTGGCGACAACAGCCCCGAACGACGCGCCCTGGCACTCGACGGGTTCGGTTTCGAGCACGCGGTCGAAAACTGGCAAGACGTCATCGACCACCCCGAAGTCGACGTGGTGTACGTCACGGCGCCGAACATGCTGCACGAAGCGGTCGCCATCGCTGCGGCCAAGGCCGGCAAAGCCGTGTTCTGCGAGAAGCCGGTTGGCGGCAAGCCAGACCAAACCGTGCGGGTAGACGCTGCGGCCCGTGTTGCAGGGGTCGTCACGGGGGTTGGCTACAACTATCGGTGGGCGCCGCTCGTCCGTCACGCGAAAGACCTGATCGACAGCGGCGCGCTCGGTGAGATCACGAACTACCGCGGTCGGTTCTTCTCGATGTATGGCGCCGACCCGATGGGCCTGTTGTCGTGGCGGTTCCTCGTCGACGAGGCCGGATACGGCGTGTCGAGCGACATTTTGTCGCATTCGGTCGACCTCGCGACCATGTTGGTCGGCCCGATCACTACCGTGAGTGGAACGATGGAGACGTACATCCGCGACCGGCCGTTGCCCACCCCGGGCGGCACGCACTACGACCGCGGCAAGCCCGGTGACCCCACCGGAGCAGTCACCAACGAGGACTACGCCGCGGCCATGGTCACGTTCGCCAGCGGCGCCCGCGGCACGTTCGAATCGTCACGGGCAATCATGGGCCCCGAGTCGCAGATGGCATTCGAGGTCTACGGCACCAAGGGCTCGCTGCGCTGGAATCTGGAAACCATGAACGAGATGGACGTCTACATCGTCGACGAAACGGGCGTCGCTCCCCGCGGGTACACCAAGGTGTACGCCGGTGATCGATACCCGTATCACGGTCATTTCGTGCCGGGCGATGCCAACGCCATCAGCTACGAGGATCTCAAGGTCATCGAGAACTTCGAGTTCCTCACCTCGGTCGCCCGCGGCACCCAACACAACCCGGGCTTCGCTCAGGCGGTCGAGTACGTCAGCTTCCAAGCCGCCTGGCTGAAGTCGTGCGAGTCGGGCCACTGGGAACCCGTCGAATCCCTAGAAAGCGCGTAACGAAAGGTGCCTGGCACGTCTCGTTACGCGCAGCGGGATTACTCGCTCACCGGGCCTGAGCGGGAGCGCGCGCAGGCGCGTGGCTTGGTGGAGGCGGCCTGGTTTCAGCCGGCGATAGATCCGACGGTCATGCGCGGGTTGCAGGCGCGGTCGAACGGTCGCGCTGCCCGCGACACGGTCTTGTGGCTGGGGTTGCTCGTTGCCAGTGGCGTGACCGCGTTCGTGTTGTTGCCGAGTTGGTGGGCGGTGCTGCCGCTCGTCGTGTACGGAGCGCTCTACGGCGGCGCGGCCGACGCCCGCTGGCACGAACACGGCCACGGCACCGCGTTCGCGAACACTGCGGCCAACGAGATCATCTACTACCTGGCGTGTTTCATGTTGTGGCGCGGCCCAACCACGTGGCGTTGGTCGCACTACCGCCACCACACCGACACCATCATCGTGGGCCGCGACGCCGAGATTCTGTTCGAACGCCCGTCGAACGTGTGGCGCGCCGCGTTCGCGTTCACCCACCTGCAGGGTGGGCCGCTCATGGGCTGGCGGTTGGTGAAGAACGCGTTCGGTTCGCTCGACGACGGCATCCGCGACTTCGTACCCGCGAATGAGCAGCGCAAGGTCGTGTGGGAAGCCAGGGTGTTCGTTGCGGTCACGGCGGGTGTCGTTGCTTGGGCAATTGCGATTCAGTCGATCGTGCCGCTGTTGTTCATCGGATTGCCCACCATCTATGGCGCATGGCTCATGGTGTTCTTCGGCATCACTCAGCACGCCGGTATGCGTGAAGACGTGCTCGATCACCGGCTCAACTCGCGCTCGGTGCGGATGAATCCGGTGCTGCGGTTCTTGTACCTCAACATGAACTACCACGTCGAGCATCACATCTTCCCGAGTGTGCCGTATCACGCGCTGCCGGGCTTGCACGCAGAGATTCGTGACCAACTCGCGCCCATCAAACCCAACGTTGCCTCGGCGTACCGTGAGATCTTCTCCACGTTGTGGAAGCAGCAGCACGACTACAGCTACGAGATTCCGCTCGACCTGCCGCCCGCCCGCGCCAAGGCGGCGCGCATCGATGTGGGAGAGACCGCGTTCTTTCACCAACCCGCTGCCCCGAACACCGATGGCAGATTCGACTTGGGCGATGCGCATGGAATGACCCGTGGCGCAATCCGCCGCATCGATGTGGCCGCCGCCGACGACCGCCCTGCCTCCACGTATGTGTTGTGTCGGCTCGACGATGGGTCGTTGGCGTTGGCCGATGGCTACTGCACCCATCAACAGTTCCATCTGTGTGATGGCGCACTCATCGACGGCGAGATCGAGTGCCCCAAGCACAACGCTCGTTTCGACGTTCGCACTGGCGCGGCAACTCGCCGCCCGGCTCGCAATTCGCTTGCGGTGTACCCGGTGGAAGAAGTCGACGGACGAGTCGTCTCCACCCTGCAACCCCTCGCCACCGTGCCGCCCACCTCTACATCTACATCAGTCGATCAATCGGAGTTCACGCAATGACATCACACCACCCAGTTCGCATCGGTCTGCTCGGGTGCGGCCGTATCGGTCGCATGCACGCCGACCTGCTCGCCACCCAAGTCGATGGCACCGTGCTCGGTGCCGTGTACGACGTCGTCGACGCTGCTGCTCAGGAAGTGGCCGCCAAACACGGAGTGCCCATCCTCACGCCCGAGGAGATGTTTGCCTCGAGCGACATCGACGCCGTGGCCATCTGTTCGGCAACCGACACCCACATCGATCTGCTCGTCGGCGCCGCCGAGGCTGGGAAGGCGGTCTTCATCGAGAAGCCGCTGTCGTTGAATCTCGCCGAAGTCGACCGGGGCATCGCGGCGTGCGAAGCGGCTGGCATCGCCGTGCAAGTGGGGTTCAATCGTCGCTTCGACCCCAGTCACAAGGGTGTTCGAGACAGCGTGCTCAGTGGCGATGTTGGCGACGTGCACATGTGCCGCATCACCAGCCGCGACCCGGCGCCGCCCCCCATTGCCTACATCGCTGTGTCTGGTGGCATCTTCAACGACATGACCATTCACGACTTCGACATGGCTCGTTTCGTGGTGGGTAGCGAGGTCACCGAAGTCACCGCGTTCGCAGCGGTGCGGGTCGACCCGGCCATCGGCGAAGCGGGCGACTACGACACCGTCATGGTCACCATGCGTCATGAGTGTGGAGCACTGACCACCATCGATTGCTCACGCCAAGCCGTCTACGGCTACGACCAACGCGTCGAAGTGTTCGGCTCGGGTGGCATGGCCATGTCTGACAACCCGTACTCCACCACCACCGTGTTGCGCACTGCAGGCGGGTCGCGCCACGACACCATCCCATACTTCTTTCTCGACCGTTACATCCCGTCGTACATCGCCGAATGGGCCGCGTTCGTCGCGATGGTCCGCGAAGGAGCGCCTTCTCAGGTCACTCTGGCCGATGGACGAGCGCCCTTGGTTCTCGGTCTCGCGGCCAGCCGATCCGTCGCCGAGGGTCGCACCGTCCTAGTTTCCGAATTCGGCGTGAGAACGCCACAACTGCTGGAGAGGACCAACCATGAGTTTCTTTGAAGACATCGATCCCATCGCCTACGAAGGCCCCGAGAGCACCAACCCGTTGGCGTTTCGCTGGTACGACGCCGACCGTGTGGTGGCCGGGAAGACCATGCGTGACCACCTCCGGGTGGGCGTGTGCTACTGGCACAGTTTCAACTGGCCAGGCTCCGACATTTTTGGTGAGGGCACCATGGATCGCCCGTGGCTGCAGGTCGGCGCCGACCCCATGCCCGCACGCGAAAACGAAGATGGCAGCCGCGTTCGAGTTCTTCTCGAAGCTCGGCTCCCCGTTCTACGCCTTCCACGATCGCGACATCGCTCCAGAGGGCGCGTCGTTCAAAGAGTCGTGCTACAACCTCGACGAGATGGTCGATCTGGCCGGTCAGTACCAGGCCGACACCGGCGTCGGCCTGTTGTGGGGAACCGCCAACGCGTTTTCGCATCGCCGATACATGTCTGGTGCGGCCACCAACCCCAACCCTGAACTTTTCGCCCACGCCGCCGCGCAGGTGTGCCATGTGCTGGAGGCCACCCACAGGTTGGGCGGCGAGAACTACGTGCTCTGGGGAGGCCGCGAAGGCTACGAGTCGCTGCTCAACACAGACATGAAGCGCGAGCTCGATCAGCTCGGCCGGTTCCTCAACATGGTCGTCGAGCACAAGCACAAGATCGGGTTCGATGGTGCCCTCCTCATCGAACCTAAGCCGCAAGAGCCCACCAAGCACCAGTACGACTACGACGTCGCCACCGTGTTCGGGTTCCTCCAGAAGTACGGGCTCGAGAACGAGTTCAAGGTCAACATCGAGGTCAATCACGCCACGTTGTCCGGTCACGACTTCAACCACGAGGTCGCCACCGCCGCCAACTGCGGCATCTTCGGGTCCATCGACGCCAACGCCGGCGACGACCGTTTGGGTTGGGACCTCGACCGCTTCCCGGCATCGGTCGAGCAGATGTCGCTTGGCATGCTGGAGATTCTCAAGGCCGGCGGTTTCACCACCGGCGGTCTCATGTTCGACACCAAGCTGCGTCGCCAGTCGATCGATCGAGCAGACCTGTTCCACGGTCACATCGGAGGCATGGATGTCATGGCGAAGTCGTTGCTCGTCGCCACCAGCATGATCGAAGACGGCGCGTTGTCCGGCCCGCTGGAAGAGCGCTACGCAGGCTGGCACGGCGAATTGGGCAGGCGCATCATGAGCGGTGAGGAAAACCTCGCTTCGCTGCATGCCCGTCAAATGGATGCGCCCGCGCCAGAGCCCACGTCCGGTCGTCAAGAAGTGCTCGAAGGCGTGGTGCACCGCTACATCGACCTGGCAAAGTGACGAGGTCGCCGAACGTGATCAACCACGACGTGTCAGACACGTCGTGGTCACGTGTGGTGCTGGGGGTTGACTCATCTACGCAGTCGGTCAAGGTGGAGGCGCGCGACCTTGATACTGGTGAGGTCGTGGCCACGGCGACTGCGAAGCATCCGCCCACCAGCCCGCCCGTGTCGGAACAAGACCCAGGCGCCTGGTGGTCGGCGCTCGTGGAAGCTTGTGCGTTGTTGCCTGCCGATGTGCGCGCTGCCGCGGTGGCCGTGTCGGTTGCCGGGCAGCAGCACGGCCTCGTCCTGCTCGATGGCGATGGCGCGCCGGTTCGGCCAGCCAAGTTGTGGAACGACACCACGTCGGCCCCGCAAGCGGAGGGCATGGTGGCCGCAATCGGTGAGCAACGTTGGGCACGAGCTCACCGGCACCCGCCCGGTCGCCGCGATCACCATCACCAAGCTCGCCTGGGTTGCGCAGCACGAACCGACCGAGCTGGGCAAGGTCGCGATGGTGATGTTGCCCCACGACTTCCTCACGTTCCGGCTGACCGGGCAGCACGTCACCGATCGTGGCGACGCGTCGGGCACCGGTTGGTTCGACGCCGCGAGTGGCGAGTACGTGGCCGAAGCGTTCGAGGCCGCCGGGCTCGACCCCGCGGCGTGGTTGAAGAAGTTGCCGACTGTGCTCGGGGCGACCGAGTCGGCCGGGTCGCTCACCGCCGAGGCAAGCTCCGCATTGGGTCTACCCGCCGATGTGATCGTTGGGCCGGGTAGTGGCGACAACATGGGCGCCGCGTTGGGGCTGGGCCTTACCGCTGGCGATGTCGCCGTGTCGCTGGGAACGTCGGGCACCGTGTTTGCCGTGTCGGCCACTCCGACCCGTGACCCGTCCGGCGCTGTTGCCGGCTTTGCGTCGGCAACCGGAGACTTCCTTCCCCTGGTGTGCACACTGAACGCCACGAAGGTCACCGACACCGTGGCCCGTTGGTTGGGGACGGACGCGTCGGGTTTGGCCGAGTTGGCCCTTGCCGCTGCCGACGACCCCGGCGAGGCGATGCTGGTGCCGTATTTCGACGGCGAGCGCACGCCGAACCTGCCAGACGCCACGGGCACATTCGTCGGGCTGACGAACGCGACCACCCGGGAACAACTCGCACTCGCTGCCCACGACGGTGTGCTCTGTGGCTTGCTCGATGGTCTCGATGCGTTGCGTTCGGTGGGCGCAGCTTGCGACGGTCGCCTGTTCTTGGTGGGTGGTGGGTCGCGATCGATGGCGTACCGTCAGCGACTTGCCGACCTCAGCGGGCAACCGGTCGTGGTTCCCCACACCGACGAGACGGTGGCCACCGGAGCCGCTGTACAAGCGGCAGTGGTGGCAACCGGCGAGTCATTCACGAAGGTGATTGCCAGGTGGCAACTCGGTGCCGGCGACACCGTCGCCCCTGCAACCGATGCAAGAGCCCGCCGAACTCAATACGCCAGAGGGATCGAGTAGCAGCGTCGCGTTCCTGAGCGAATGGCGCCCGGAATCGCGACGCGGTCGGGGCTGGCGCTCCGTAGAAACTTGTCGGAAGGTGCATCCAAACTGCTTGCCGGTTCCGAAAACAGGGTAGGTGTTGACAGGTCGCGTCTTCACCCGACCGATTTCACCACGAAGGAAACACCATGGCCCACTACCGCACCTCGATTCACAGCTCGAAGCCAGCGGCCGATGCCTTTGCCTACATGTCTGACCTCCGCAACTTCGACGAGTGGGACCCCGGAACCGTGTCGGCAGAGCAGGTCGTCGGTGATGGGCCAGGCCTGGCCGCCGAGTACGACCTCAGCGTGAAAGGGCCGGTGGGAAATCTGTCGTTCCGGTACGTCACCACGCAGTGGGAGCCGCCGCGTCGTTTCGTCGTGAAAGGAACGAACCGGTTCTTCACATCCATCGACACGATCACCGTTGAGGCGGCCGAATCCGGTTGCATCGTCGGGTACGACGCCGAACTGTTGCTGAACGGCCCGTTGTCCGTCTTCGACAAGCTGCTCGGCAAGGGCTTTCAAGGCCCTGGCGACAAGGCGGCCGCCGGTCTCGAGCGGGTACTCGACGGCACCAAACAAGAAGTCACCAAGTGATGAGGGCGGCCCAGATCTTCGGAACCGTGGTCGACAAAGTCATCGAAGTCCCGGTCGTCAGCAGCTTCACGAATGTCGGCTATCAGGTGCGATCTCGGCTGTCGGGTTGGGACGACCTGATTGACGTGAGTCTCAGAGGTCGAACGGTTGTCGTCACCGGTGGAACGTCCGGGCTCGGCCTGTCCACCGCCGAAAAGTCTGGCCAAGCTCGGCGCTCACGTCGTCATCACCGGCCGGCAGCGTGACCGTGCGAATGCCGTCGCAGGCACTCTCAACGAGTCGCTCCCAACTGGCGTGGGAACGGTTTCGGCTGTCGGTGCAGACATGGGCGAACTCGACGACGTGCGCGCCCTCGCCGACGAACTCCTCGAGAGTCACGACTCGATCGATGTGCTGATCCACAATGCGGGCGCCCTCACCGCAGACCGGCGCGAGAACAGCGCCGGCATCGAAGCGACGGTGGCGAGCCAGGTATTCGGGCCGTTCCTGCTCACGTCACTTCTGCTTGAAACCTTGGGTTCGAATGCCGCAACGCGACCCGGCCGCGTACTCACCATGTCGTCGGGTGGCATGTACTCGGCTGGTCTCACCGTGTCTGGCCTGGAAATGTCGCCCGAGGAATACGGTGGTAGCGAGCAATACGCGAAGGCCAAGCGGGCGCAGGTGACGCTGAACGAGATGTGGGCCGCCCGAGTTCCCAGTTCCGACGTGGTGTTCCATGCCATGCATCCCGGCTGGGCCGACACGCCTGGCGTTGAAGAGGCGCTGCCGACATTCCGCAAGATCGTTGGGCCGTTGCTGCGGTCGGCCGAACAGGGTGCCGACACCATGGTGTGGCTGGCGGCTGATGATGAGCCGGCCGGTTGCAGCGGAGAGTTCTGGCTCGACCGAACGCGCCGTTCCATTCACAAATTGCCGACCACGAAGCGCACCGACACACCCGAACGCCGCCAGGAGTTGTGGGACCGATGCGTCGAAGTCACCGGGGCCAGGGTGCCGTGATGGTGAATACGGGATGAGTGAGTTCGTGCCGCGGCAACGCGTTGCCATCGTTGGTTCGGGTGTTGCGGGTTTGGTGTGCGCGCACGTGCTCGGCCCGCACCACGACGTGACCGTGTTCGAAGCCGACTCGCGCCTCGGCGGACACGCCAATACCGTCGACGTGGACGACCCGCTAGCCGGAACGATCGGCGTCGACACCGGGTTCATTGTTCACAACGATCGGAACTATCCGAACCTGGTTCGGCTGTTCGAGGAACTCGGCGTGGCAACGCTCGACACCGAAATGAGCTTCGGCGTCATCGATCGCGACCCCACATCTCCCACCCATGGCCTTGCCTACCGCGCCACCAGCCCCAACACGCTTGTTCGCCGATCGTCGCAATCTGGTGCGGCCCGCGATGTGGCGCATGCTCGCCGACATCAGTCGGTTCTTCCGGGCGAGCCGTAGGTTCCTCGCCGACCCAGACCCCACGCTGACCCTCGGGCAGTTTCTGCTCGACGGCGGCTACTCCCGTGATTTCGTCGAACTGCATCTACTGCCGATGGGAGCCGCGGTGTGGTCTGCTGCCCCAGCGACGTTCGATGAGTTCCCGGCCGCCAACCTCCTCACGTTTCTCGACAATCACGGGCTGCTCGGCATCCGCGACCGTCCGCAGTGGCGCACCATCGTTGGTGGAAGCCGTGCGTACGTCGACGCGATCGCGATGCGGTTCCCTGGCCGGGTGGAACTCAACTCACCGGTGGTCGCGATCGAGCGAACCGACTCGCCGTTCGGCCAAGTGCGTGTCGTCACGGCCAGCGGCGCCGAACACTTCGACCGGGTCGTGGTGGCGGCGCACAGCGATCAGGCACTGCGGTTGCTCGCTCAGCCGACGGCGGCCGAGCGTTCCATTCTTGGTGCCATTGGCTATCAAGCGAACCGGGCGACCTTGCATACCGACACGTCGCTGCTGCCGCCGAACCAACGGGCGTGGGCTGCCTGGAACTACGAACGCCGCGGGCCACATCAAGAGTCGGCCACGCTGACATACGACCTCACCGCCCTGCAGCACTTACCTGGTTCGGGGCGCTATCTGGTCTCGCTGAACTCGGAAGCGGCTGTCGATCCGAATCGCATCCTCGCCTCGATCGACTACGCCCACCCGGTGTTCGACAGCGCCGCCATTGCGGCGCAGGCGAGGCGCGCTGAGATCTCGGGTGCCGGGCCGATCCACTTCTGCGGCGCGTACTGGGGTTACGGATTTCACGAAGACGGCGCCGCGTCGGCGCTCGAAGTGTGCCGTGAGCTGGGAGTGGCCTGGCCACAGGCCCACTTCGCGACAAAGCCGACCGAGCCGCATCGAGAGCGGGAGGTCGAGCCGGTATGACCGTGACCGACGCGCCGGTGGCCACGACGATGCCTCGATCGATCTACCGACCCCAGCCTACGAACCCGGCCCTGCAGCGGTCTGCTCGGGCCAAGTGTTCCATCGCCGGAACGTGCCTGGAGAGGCGGCGGATAGGTCGCTGCGCTCCTTTTCATTCCGCCGCCTTCTCCCCATATCTATTGGGAGTGCCGAACAGACAGGCTCGGCCGAGCCTCCCCTATCCGTTCGGCCTCCTGCTCTTCACGAGTTCGTCTCGAAGGTGAGCTACGTCTGGCTCGACCCGGATCACCCCGAGGAACTGTGCGCCCCCCATCCCACTCTGGTCCGAGCGTCGGTTGGCTGTCGCCCGGTTCCGGTCAGGCGACTATGGCGATGGCTCGGATCTCGCACTCGGTGAGCAGGTGCGATCTGCCTTGACGCCCGTGCTGGGGTTCCGTCCCACTGGGCAGATCCGCATGCTCACTCAGATTCGCCGTTGGGGCTGGCTCTTCAACCCCATCACCGCCTACGTGGTGTGGCACGACGGGCGTGTTGTTGCTGCGGTGCTCGAAGTGACCAACACGCCGTGGAAAGAACGCACCGTGTATCCGATCGTGCTGGCCAGCGACGGCACCGAGTTCAGGGGCTCCACCCGCAAGACGATGCACGTGTCGCCCTATCTCGACGAGGCGTACAACTACGAGATCGCTCTGGCGTTCCCCACGCCGAACCGCATTGAACTGTCGATCGACGTTGTTGCCAGTGACTTGCGGCGCTGCCGGTGACGTCGCCGGTGAAACCGCTCCGGCAGTGGCGCGCTGCCGATCGTGTCGACACACTTGTCGGTCGGCAGGCAGCCGGTGACACGGCGCGAGCTCACCAAAGCACTCCTCGCGCCAGCCCCAACGCATCGAGTGTCGTTGGGTATCCATTGGCACGCGCTGAGACTGGCCGTCAAGCGCGTGCCGTTCGTACCTCACCCGAAACGGAGAACTTGATGACCACGTTCGAAGGTGCTCGAGGCGACCGCCTGCTCAGCACACTGTCGGGCAGCACCTTGCAGCGCAAAGACCCGGTGACGGGTCGAGCGTCGCGGCAGGTCATCCACTTCCTGCTGGATCGGGCCGACACCGGCACGCTCTCGATCGAAGAGCACGTCAACGGCAACTCGCGGAGTTTTCGACATTTCGTCGGGTCGCAACCCGGCATTCAAACTCGGCTGAAGGTGCACGACGCGCGCGCCTACTCGGCGATCGTGCGTGAAGGTTCCGTCGGCCTCGGCCGCGGGTTCATCGAAGGCTGGTGGAGTGCCGACGACCCAGTGGCCGTGGTGCGTTACCTCATCGCGAACTTGGGGCCGATCGACGCGGCGAGGAACCGTTGGCATCGCCGAACCCGGTGGATCGCCGAACCGCTTCGTGCGCGTCGTTCCGCTGGTGGGCCCGCCGACAGCCGTCGTCGCAACCGCGACGAGATTGCCGCGCACTACGACATCGGCAACGACTTCTTCGAGTTGTTCCTCGACGAGACGATGACGTACTCGGCGGGTGTCTTTCCCAGCCCAGATACCACCCTTGCCGACGCCAGCCGCCACAAGTACGACCTGCTCCTTTCCAAACTGGGAGTGGATTCCCACCATCGCACCCTGGAAATCGGTACCGGCTGGGGTGGGCTCGCCATCCGTGCCGCGGAAACGATCGGGTGTGAAGTCACCACCACCACGATCTCGTCGGAACAGCTGCATGAAGCTCGTCGCCGAGTCGACGAAGCGGGCCTGTCCGATTTGGTGGAACTGCTCGATCGTGATTGGCGCGACCTACCCACCGCCGCCCGGCCGCCGTTCGATCGACTGATCTCGATCGAAATGATCGAAGCGGTGAACTGGCGCGACTACGACGACTTCTTCGCCACCATCGAGCGATGCCTCGCCACAGATGGCGTGGCCGGTATCCAAGCCATTTGCCTGCCCGACGAACGGTGGGAACGCGGCAAGCACACGCAGGATTTCATTTCGAGGTTCGTGTTCCCCAACGGGTGTTTGCCGTCGGTAGCGGCGATCGAGAAGTCGGTTGCCTCGGCCACGTCGATGCATGTTGCCGACGTGGAAGATCTCACGCCGCACTATGCCGAGACGCTTGCTCGGTGGCGGGCGAACTTCGACTCGCGCCTCGATGAGGTGTCGGCACTAGGTCTCGATGAACGCTTCCAACGGTTGTGGCGCTTCTACTTGGCGTACTGCGAAGCCAGCGTTCAGGGAACATCACTGCCGAGTAGTCCAAATAGTCCTCAAAGGCCCCGACGCCAAGTAGAAGTGAAGGGATAGTGCCAGGCACTATCCCTTCGCCGGCATGGTCAGGCGGCGACGATCGCTACGACGGCGTCGAACAGGTCGAGGTCGCCGTTGTGGTGCAGGTGCCCGAAGGGTTCACCTGATCGCGACAGTTCGATCATGCAATGACCGTCTGAGTTGACGGTTGCTCGCAACACGATCCCGTCGAGCGTCAAGACCTCTCTGATCGGTTCGAGGTCGGCTGGAGCGAGCACTCCGATCGCAGGAGTGCCAGGTCGAGGTCGCGATCGTTCCGATGCGCAGCGCCGATCAACTCGTCGATGGAGTGGCGGCACGCTGGGCGAAGCATGACCGTGTATCGACGGATCGACGCGGCGGCTTGAGAACTTGGGATGTGTCGGTATCGCTCAATGGCTCTCGTACCCAGAACTACGCTCCGCATCAGTGACCGCCAACGGCTGACGGCCCAAGCATTCACGGAGGGATTACTCAGATGTATCCAGCGCAGGTCGAAGTTCAGACTCCCGAGAAGATTGCCCGCTGGCGTCCGCTCGTTCAGTGGTTCCTCGCGATTCCATACCTCTTCATCTCCAGCCTCCTCAGCTACGTGGCGGAGATACTGGCGCTGGTGTCGTGGTTCATCATCTTGTTCACGGGCAAGTTGCCGGAGGGCATCGCCAACTTCCAGTGCATGGTGCTGCGTACGTATGCACGCGGCCGGCGCGTATGCCGGGTTTCTCCACGAGACGTATCCGCCCTTCCAGTACTCAACGACGGCCCAAGACCCTGGCGGTCATCCCGTCACGGTGAATTACGTTCCTGCGCTCACCGATCGGAATCGGTTGTCGGTTGGGCTGCGAATCTTCTACGCCATCCCAGCCGCTCTGATCCTCTTTGTGATGGCGATCATTGCCGGCATCTGTTGGTTCATTGGCTTGTTCGCGATCCTGTTCACCGGCAAGTGGCCCGCAGGCCTGCACGGCTGGGTGATCAAGTACTTCAAAGCAAGCGTGCGTTTCTACGCATACGTGTTCCTGCTGACCGACGAAATGCCGCCCCTCAACTTCGACTGAAGCCGACCTGACGATGGGGTCAGACACCCAGCGATGCGTCAGACCCTCCGATGAAATCTGACGCATCGCTGCGTAGCGTGACCCCCAGGCGGGGTCAGTCGCCGGCTACTGGGGATTCGACGAGAGACAGGGGGCGTCGGGGAAGGCGCGTTGGCGTTCTCCGGCTTCGATGGCGTCGAGAAGGTGAATCGACAGGTCGGCGACCTTGATGTCTTCGTTGCCGGCAGCCTTCACGCCGTCGTCGAGCATGATGTAGCAAAACGGGCAGGCCGTGGCGACACGGGTAGCGCCGGTGGAAATGGCTTCGAGCGCCCGCTCGTCGTTGACCTTCGTGCCGATCGACTCTTCCATCCACATGCGTCCGCCGCCGGCACCGCAACACATGCCCTTCGTGCCGTTGCGACCCATCTCGACCACTTCGATGCCCTTGATGGAACCCACGACTTTACGCGGCGCCATGTAGACGTCGTTGTGGCGGCCGAGGTAGCACGAGTCGTGGTACGTGATGCGCTCTTCCAACGTGGCTTCCGACACGTCGAGACGACCGTCGTCGATGAGTTGCTCGAGCAACTGCGTGTGGTGAATGACTTCGTAGTTACCACCAAGTTGCGGATACTCGTTGAGCAATGTGTTGAAGCAATGCGGGCACTGGGTGATGATCTTCTTCACGCCCATGCCGTCGAGCATTTCGATGTTGGGCATGGCCAGCATTTGGAAGAGGTATTCGTTGCCGGCGCGGCGGGCCGAGTCGCCGGTGCACATTTCTGATGGGCCGAGCACCGCCACGTCGATGCCGGCTCGCGACAGCAGCTTGGCCATGGACTGGGTGACCTTTTTGTTCTTGTCGTCGAACGAGCCGGCGCAGCCCACCCAGTAGAGGTATTCGGCTTCGAGCGGTTCGCCCGGGTCGACGACTTTCACGTTGGCCAGGTCGTTGGCCCAGTCGCCACGCTCACCTTGGTTCATGCCCCACGGGTTGCCCTGGTTCTCCATGCCGCGGAACGCGCCACCGAGTTCGGCGGGGAAGTTCGACTCCATGAGCGTGAGGTAGCGACGCATGTCGAGGATCTTGTCGAGGATTTCGATGTTGACCGGGCAGATCTCGTCACACGCCTTGCACGACGTGCACGCCCAGATCTCTTCGGGGGTGATGCGCTCGAACAGGCTGTTCGCGCCGATGGTGATTTCGGCCACCGTGCCAATGGGCGGCGACACGATGGGGCTGCCGGTGGCGGCCATGACTTCGCCGGTCTTCAGCACGATCTCGCGCGGGTCGAGCGGCTTGCCCGTTGCGTGCGCCGGGCACACGCTGGTGCATCGGCCGCACATGGTGCAAGCGTCGGTATCGAGCAACTGCTTCCACGTGAAGTCTTCGACGACCGAAGCACCGAACGATTCGAGTTCGGTCTCGGTGAGGTTCGGCATGGGCTTCATGGCGCCCTTGGGCCGGTCTTTGTCTCGCAGGTACATGTTGAGCGGCGACGTGAACATGTGTCGCAGCATCGTGATCGGCAGAATTGCGAGGAACACGACGAACGACAAGACGTGGGCGACCCACATCCACTGATGCCACGTTTCCAGTGAGTTGATGCTCATGCTGTCGACGGTTTGCGCGAGGGGGTAGCCGATGAAGCTGTACTTCTCGTAACTCGGCGTGCCGTTGAGCGCGATCCGGAACATTTCGGCGGCGAAGCCCGACAGCCCGAGGATGAGGAACATGCCGAGGATGACGGCGTGTTCGGGCTTGGACTTGATGCGGATGCGATACGGCTTCTGGATGTAGCGGCGGACGATTGCCCAGACGATGCCAAGGGTGAACACCAGGCCGGCCGCGTCGCCGACGAAGGCGTACGCCTGGTAGGTGCGGCCGTGCAGGAACTTGAGATCTTCGGGCATTTGGTGGTCGACTTCGAGCACCGTGGTGACGCCGAGCAGCACGAGGAACCCGAAATAGATCATCGAGTGCATCAGCCCGGCGGCCGAGTCGCGCAGCAGGGTCTGCATGTACACGCCAGAGCGGTAGTCGCCCGCACGCTTCTTGGCGTTCTTGGCGGTGGTGCGCCGTTTCGCCGGGGCGCCACGCTCCCAATTCTTCATGCGGTTGGCGAACTGAAACGACCCCCACACCAGCATGACCGGAATGACGGTGTAGAACGCGACCTTCAACGGTGCCGGGACATTGCCGAACACCTCACGGTGTATGGCATTGTCGTTGTGCCATCCGGTGATGAGGGGCACGATGCCCGAGATGGCAGTGAAGACAGCGATGCCGATACCCAGCGCCAGCGCGAGGTGGTGCGGCTTGATGCGCGCGGGCGCGGTGTCGGTCGCGTCGGGAGGTGCGGCGTGCGTACTCATGGCTCCACACAAGCTACTCGCGGCTCGTGTTGAGACCCATTCCTCGTTGCTATCCCGAGTACTTGCTGTCGAGTTCCCGGATGCGGCTGGCGAGGGAAGCCATCAGGCGAAGCGAGAGGGCCGGCGAGCCTTCGATGATGCTGCGGAAGTGGGGCTGATCGATGACGAGGAACGTGCAGTCGGTCTCGCAGACCACGGTGGCAGTGCGCGGGCCGTGATCGAGCAATGACAGCTCACCGATGACGGTGCCTGCCTCACGCGACGCGATTTTGCGGTCGTTGCGCTTCACCGTGACGGTGCCGTCCATGAGCACCAAAGCTTCCCGCCCTGTCTGGCCTTGGTCGACGACGACCGTGCCGGCGGGAACCGAAAGTTCGTCGCTGGCCTTGCTGATGAGCTGCAGGTCTTTCTTGCTCAGCCCCGAGAAGAGTTTGATTTGCTGCAGCCGGTCGGTCTTGACGGTATTGGTGAACATCGCCGAACAGTACCCGGCTTGCTCGATTCAGATAACACTGTGCCAGCCCTCCGCTCAGGACCGAAGGGATAGTGCCTGGCACTATCCCTTCGGTTAGAAGGTGATGAGGCTGGGGAGATAGTCGTCTGGGGGTTCGAAGCCGAGCAGGTTGAGCAGGGTGGCGGCGACGTTGCCCAGCCCGGCGCCTGGGAGTTCGGCCATGTGATACTCGCCGTCGTAGTTCGGGTCGAAGATGGCGAACGGCACTGGGTTGAGAGTGTGCGACGTCTTGGGTGACCGCACCCCGTTCGACTCGGTGAACATCTCGTCGGCATTGCCGTGGTCGGCGGTGTAGACGAGCACCCCGTCGAGTTCGCGGATCACCTCGACCAGTTGGCGCATGCACTCGTCGATCACGTTCATCGCCTCGATCGTGGCGGGCAGGTTTCCGGTGTGACCCACCATGTCGCCGCTGGGGAAGTTGAGTCGACCGAATCGGTACTCGCCGCTTCGCAACAGGTCGATCGTCTCGGCGGTGATCTCGCGCACCTTCATGGCTGGGGTCTGGTCGAACTCCACCCGGTCGGACTCGATCTTCACGTACGTCTCGAGCGACTCGTCGATGTAGCCGGAACGGTTGCCATTCCAGAAGTAGGTGACGTGACCGAACTTCTGGGTCTCGCTGATGGCGAACGACCGCACCCCTTCGGCGCACAGAAACTCGCTGATGGTGCGATCGATCTTCGGCGGGTTGACGAGGTACCGCTTCGGTACCAGCGTGTCGCCGTCGTACTGCAACATGCCGGCGAAGAGGACGTTCGGCGCCACGCCTCGGTCGAACTCGTGGAAGTCGGCCTCTTCGTACGCACGCGAGATCTCGATGGATCGGTCGCCGCGGAAGTTGAACAGGATGACGGCGTCGCCATCGTGCATCACGCCAACCGGCGCTGGCGCGGTGTCGATGCTGGATGGTCGACGCTCGACATTGTTCACGATGACGAACTCGCCGAGGTATTGATCTCCGGTGCTCAGCCCGGCGGCGTCGGCTTCGGCGTACAACGTGGTGACCGCTTCGGCAGCCGACGCGAACTGGCGACCTGCCCCGTGGGTATGGGTGTGGTACCCGCGCGCCACCATGTCCCAGTCGGCGCCGTAGCGATCCATCGTGATGCGCATCCGCCCGCCGCCCGAGGCAATGCGGAAGTTGCGGCTGGCGCTCGCAGCGGGGTCGTCGTTGATGTCGGCGAGCACCGCTTCGGTGGCGGCGATGTAGGTGAGGGCCGACCGGGCCGGCACGTCGCGCCCGTCGAGCAAGATGTGCACGGCAACGCTGCTCACCCCCGCTGCGGCAGCTGCCCGCAACATGGCGTAGAGGTGGGCGGTGTGGGAGTGGACGTTGCCGTCTGAGTGGAGCCCGATGAAGTGCAAGGTGCCCTGGCGTCCGGCCGCCATGAGGTCGTGCCACACGGGTGTGTCGAAGATGGCCCCGGTCTCGATGGCGTGATTGACCAGCTTGGCTCCCTGGGCGAACACCCGGCCAGCGCCAAGTGCGTTGTGGCCGACCTCGCTGTTGCCCATGTCGTCGTCGGACGGCAGCCCCACTGCTGGGCCGTGCGCCGCGAGCTGCGTGGACAGTTCGCTCGAGGTGAGGGAGTCGAGCTGCGGGGTCGCGGCCTCGGTGACCGCATTGGCCGGGCCGGGAGGAGCGACGCCGACTCCGTCAGCGATGACGAGCAGCACCGGCCCAGGTCGACCGGCAAACGAAGGGTGTGGAGCAAGAGCAAACGACGTCATCGCCCCGCAGTCTATGAACCACGCTCACCGCGTCTCCGCGGGAGCTGTCGCTCAACCGTACGTGGATTTGTCGAACTCGCGAATGCGACTCGCCAGGCTGGCGAGGAGCTTCGAGGTGACCGACGGTGACGCCAGCACGATGCCGAGGAAGTGGCGTTGATCAACCACCAAGAAGGTGCACTCGGTGTCGCACGTCACGGTGGCGGTGCGTGGCCCGTGATCGAGTAGCGATAGTTCACCAACGAGACTGCCGGGCTCGAGCGTGGCGATCTTGCGTCCGTTTCGTTTCACCGTGACGGTGCCGCTGAGAATGAGGAACGCCTCCCGACCGGTTTGGCCCTGATCGACGATGACGGTGCCAGGAGGGACAGTGATCTCGTCGCTTCCCTTCGCCACGACCTCGAGCTCTTTTTTGTTCAGGCCCGAAAAAATGGGGAGTTCCTTGAGGTGGGCGACTTTGTCCTTGTTGGCGAACATGGCGCAACCGTAATCGCCGTCGCCGCCGGAAGAAAGGGTCCAACGTCGGCAAACAGACGATTTCCTGGGATTGCCGGGTGAGCTCGTCGGCACCTTCGCGCCCGAGAGCTGCCGGCTTCTTCGCCGGCGGCAACTCACCCTTTCGGATGGGCTGGACATGCGCTCGACGTCAAGCGCAGTTGCGGTGGTTGACTGAGACCCCTATGCCTGACGTTGACGACGCCCTTGCATCGCCGGCGTCTGTCGGATTGTTCAGCCCCGCCTACCGAGCGTTGACCTTCGGCCTGGTAGCGATCGTGACGCTGGTGGCGTTCGAGTCGTTGGCGGTCGTCACGGTGATGCCCGAAGTCGAGGCCGACCTCGGTGGCCTCGCCTGGTACGGCTGGGTCACGACGGCGTTCTTCTTGGGCACGATGGTTGGCATCGTGTTCGCGGGCGGGCAAGCCGACCGCCACGGCCTGGGCCGCCCGTACGTGATCGGGTTGGCCTTGTTCGCGGTGGGCCTCACTGTTGCCGGGCTCGCGCCGTCGATGCCCGTGTTGGTGTTGGGCCGAGTCGTCCAGGGCTTCGGTGCGGGCGTGGTGCCAGCAGTTGGGTACGTCGCGATCGGCAGGTTCTATCCGGTCGACTCGCGGCCCCGCATGTTTGCGGTGCTGTCAACAGCATGGCTGGTGCCCGGCGTCTTGGGCCCGGCGCTGTCAGAGCGGGTGGCGGCCTGGACGAGTTGGCGTTGGATCTTCCTGGGCCTGCTTCCGTTGGTGCTCGCCGCCGGGGTGATGATCGTGCCGGCGATGATGCGAATGGGGGCGCCCGAACGAGAGTGGTCGCGACCGACCGGGCCGTGGACCCGCCGACCCATGGTGGAGGCGGTGCGTGTCGCGGCCGGCGCTGCACTGATCATCGGCGGCCTCACCCGCGGTGGTTGGGCGCTGGCTCCGTTCATCGTCGCCGGTCTGCTCGTTGGGCTCTGGCCGCTGCGCCGTCTTGTTCCGCCGGGCACGCTTTCTGCGGCGCCCGGGCTGCCTGCCACCGTGCTGTCGCGGGGGATGGTGATGTTTGCGTTCTTCGGCGCTGATGCGTTCGTGCCGTACGCCGTCACCAACGCAAAGGGTGCGTCGACGTTTGCCGGCAGCCTGGCGGTGACCGCGGCGACGATGGGTTGGACGAGTGCCGCCTGGATACAGCAACGCCACATCGTTCGCACCGGCGAGGCGTATTTCGTCCGCATCGGTTACGTGTTCGTCTCGATCGGGCTCGCGGTGATTGCGGCGGCGTCGGCTGTAGACGGGGTCCCGTTCTGGTTCATCCACGTGGGCGCCACGTTTGCCGGGTTCGGTGTGGGGCTGGGGTATTCCGCTCACGCCCAAGCGACGCTGCGAGTCGCGCCGCCCGAGCGATACGGCGAGGCCACTGCGTCGCTGCAACTCAGCGACAACCTCGGCGTCGCCCTCGGCGCCGGGCTGAGCGGTGCGATCGTCGCTGCCGGTGATTCGTCCGGATGGACCGCCGGCTCCAGCCTGGGCTTGGCGTTGGTGGCCCCGATCGCGATCGCCGTGCTCGGCGCCACGTTCGTCGCTCGGCGTCTCCCACCCAAGGCAACGGCCTAGTACATGAGTAATTTGCGCTTTCATCGGCGGGTGGGCTGGCGTAGCTTTGTTGTTGGGTCCGGGGACATGACCGACCGAAGAGCCGGCGTTTTAAGGGTGCGAGCCGGTCGCGCTGGATGGCTGTTGCCGTAGGTGTCGTTCCCTTGTTGTCTGCCCCGGGCCCACTTGTCAGGATCCTGATGCGCAGCAGTCGCTCAGTCGCGGCCGATTGAGCTGGCGAGCACCACGGGGTACACCGCGCCGCTGCCGGCCCGGCGAAGTATTCGGCCTACTTCGGTGAGAGTCCAGCCAGAGTCGAACAGGTCGTCGACCAGAAGCACTGGGCCGGCCATCGGTTTCGTGGCGCGGAACGCTCGGGCGACGTTGCGTTCGAGGTGGAACGCGTTGGCTTGGGTCTTCTGTGGCGGCCGATCGGCGACACGGGTGACCACCGGATCGAACGGGAGACCCAGAAGATCTGCCAACCGCGACGCAACCGACGGGACGAGTTCAGGAGAGCGCATCGACGGGACGGCGGTGACCCACGTGAAGGGTTGCTCCGGTTGCCAGGCGGTGATCATGTCGGCGAGGGCGTCGATGAGGCGGTCGTCGAACTGTCCGCTCGCTCGCCCGTCGCGCACGAGTTGGCCCCAGCCGCCGTCGCCCAAGATGGCGAGCGCGCGACCTTCCTCGGATTGTTCTCCACCCGGTATTGAGGTGCCCTTGTCGGCGGCGAAGTCGTAGCAACGTTTGCGTGGCTTGATGATGAGTGGCCGCTTGCGTAGGAACTGTTCGGCGATCGCCACCTCGGCGACAGGCAGCTCGGCTGCCGCGCTGACTCCGGTGCAGTTGTCGCAAATGCCACAAGGCGCGGCGTGCGGGTCGTCGAGCAAGCCGGCCAAGAACTGCATGCGGCAGTCGGTGGTGGTGAGGTAGTCGGTCATGGCTAGCTGTTCAGCCCGGCGCGCGGCGGTGACCTCATCTACCCGAACTGTGGGGTAGGCCCAGTCGTGCCCGGTGCGCGCGTAGACCTGGGCCGAGATGCGTCGCAACGCACCGTCGACTTCCAACTGGCGCACCACTGCGTCGAGCACGCCCTTGCGCACATTGAGTTTCACCTGCAGGCGGATGAGGCTCACCTCTTCGTCGCGGGTGCCGGCGACCGAATCGAACTCGGCGATGACGTCTTGCACCAGGCGCTCTTCGGCGAACGCACGCTCGATGAAGTAGTTCTGAATCTGCTCGTCTTCCAGCCCACGCAACAACACGCCGACGCTTTGGCGCAGGGCGCGCCCGGCGCGCCCGACCTGTTGGTAGTAGCCCACGGGCGAGCCGGGTGATTGGTAGTGGATGACGAAGCCGAGGTCTGGCTTGTCGTAGCCCATGCCGAGTGCGACGGTGGCGACGAGGACCTTGATGTCGTTGCGCAGCAACTGGTCTTCGGCGGCGATCTTCGCTTCGGTGTCGAGGTCGCTGTGGTAGGCCAGCGCGGTGACGTCGTGCTGGTTCAGCCAATCGGCGACGATTTCGGTGTCGCGCACGGTGAGGCAGTAGACGATGCCAGACCCCGCGAGCCGCGGAATGACGTTGGCCAGCCACACCAATCTCTCGGCTTGCCGGTCGATGCGGATGGAACTGAGTGCCAAACCCTCACGGCGCAGCGGGCCGCGGAACACGGTGAGTTCTGCGCCCAGTTGGGCAGCGACGTCGGCGACGACACGGTCGTTGGCGGTGGCCGTGCAGCCGAGCACCGGAACTCCGGAACCGGCCATGCGTTCCACGACACCTCGAATTCGGCGATAGTCGGGACGGAAATCGTGGCCCCAGTCTGAGATGCAGTGCGCTTCGTCGATGACGATGAGGCCGGGGCGCTCGCGCACCAGCGGCATGATCTGCTCGGAGAACTCGGGGTTCGCCAGGCGTTCGGGGGAGATGAGGAGGAGGTCGACCTCGTTCGCTTCGAGTGCAGCGACCAGTTCGCGAACGGTGGTTTTCGTCGACGTGTTGATGGTCATGCAACGCAGCCCCAGCCGCTCGGCTGCTTCGATTTGGTTGCGCATGAGCGCCAGCAACGGTGAGATCAGCAGTGTTGGGCCGAGGCCCTGCTGCCGCAGCAGATGGGTGGTGAGGAAGTACACAGCGCTCTTGCCCCAGCCCGTGCGTTGCACCACCAGCACGCGGGAGCGGTCGTCGACGAGGGCGGTGATCGCCTCACGCTGGCCGTCACGAAACTCAGCGTCGGCGCGCCCGGTCAGCCGTTGCAGAGCGTCGAGCAAAAGGTCTGATGTGACAACAGCCATGCAGGCAGCATGACAGCAGGGTGTACCAACCCCACCGAAACCACTCCCCTGACACGCAGGTTTGTGCGTGTCGTGGCGCTGGTCGATTCAATCCGCCGTTGCGAAACGCAGACTCTCGTGATTCCCACCGGGCGCAACGGATCCACTGAGTCTCCAGCCATCAGCGCCACGCACCCGACCTGGCGTCCGGCGCGCGCCGGCCGGTACCTTGGCTGCATGCCGATGCAACTCGACATCACCGATGACGCGCACGAGCTGCTCGTTCAGCGCGGCGGGACGATGACGATCGACTACATCCGGTCCACCGGTTGAGGCAAGATCGCTGAGGTGTCGGTCGACACCAATACCAAGGGCAAGAACCTGGCGCCGTACGACAAGGTGCGCCACCCCGAGTTCACCATCCTCGTCAGCCCGGTGTTGAGCGGCATGGTGTCTCGAATGCGAGTGGTGGCGCGCGGTCGATTCGTGAAGACGCTCGGTGTCGAGTTCGGCGACTGGCCAGCCGCGCCTCAAACCCCGACACCTGCTGCTGACGCTGTTGATCATGATGCCCAACCGGCTGTGTCGCGTTCCTGGGCGAATGGCGCCTGAGATCGCGACGCGGCAGGAAGTTGGACCGGTGTGTCGCGTTCCTGGGCGAATGGCGCCTGAGATCGCGACGCGGCAGGCAAGTTCGCTTCGCTCCGCGGGGTCTGAAAGCCTTGGCTGGGTCGTACAGTCGGGCTTCGAAGGAGGACGTATGTCTGAGGTTGAGATCACGGTTCGAGGAGCACACACTGCGTTCGCCCCACCCGAGCGGGCGACGGTGCGGCTCGTCGTCGCCCTTGAAGCCGGGGATGCGAATTCGGTGTACTCGTCCACGGTGGAAGTGGCCAATGTGGCTGCGCCGGTCGATCGAGGCGCTCCACAACCCGACCGACGGCCCGGTCACCTGGTGGTCGAGCGACCAGGTGCAGACCTGGGCGTCGCGCCCGTGGCACAAAGACGGCAAGCGTCTGCCGATGGTGTTCCATGCCCGCGTGTCGTTTCAGGTGAAGTTCTCCGACTTCTCCGAGATGAGCAAATGGGTGACCGGCGCGGTGGAGCAGCCGGGCGCGGCGATCGGCGGCATCGAGTGGGCACTGACGGCCGCTCACAAGGACGCCCTCATTGCGCAAGTGCGTGCCGCCGCGGTGACCAACGCCTTGGAGAAGGCGCAGGCTTACTCAGATGCGATCGGCGCCGGCAAGGTACGGATGTTGGCGGTCGCCGATGCCGGCATGCTCGGCGAAGGGCTGCACCCAACGAGTGCTGCCCCGGCTTCGTTTCAGCGGATGTCGGCTGCGGCCGGTGGTGGCGGAGGAGACGTGGAGTTCGCCCCGCAAGACATCAGCGTGAGCGCCGAAGTCGACGCCCGTTTCATCACCGTGTAGGAGCGGTGCCTCGAGGGCACCAGTTGCTGTCGCGTTTCTGGTGCGCATCGGCGCAGCAGAATCGCGACAGCAACGGTCGGGGGACTCGACGGTCAGCTGTCGTCGGCTGGGCTCCAGCCGCACATGCATTCGCCGTCGAGGGGCACCATCATCCCTGGGTCGTTCGGGCATTCTCTGTGGCGCGGCCGCATCACGGCGGCCACGGTGGCGGCCTTTTTCGCTGGGGCGCGGTTCGAGGTGGCCCGACTGGCTCGCTTTCGAGCGGTGGCCGTGGTTGTCTTCGTGCTGGCGATCGACGTGGAGTGCAGCTTGCCGTCGGTGTGGAGCCAGCGCCGTGAGCCGACCGCTGTGGGCGGCCCGACCCGGTACCCGTTCCTGGCCATTGCTGCTTCGGCATCCCGAATGAGGGCAGGCGATTTGCGAATGGCGTCGCGGTCGGCGTTGGCGCACTCGGCGAACGTGAGCCAGCTACCGAACGTGCGGCGAACGTCGGCGTTGCGTTCCCAGACGGCGACGTACGCGTCGAAGGTCTCTGGCCGATCTGCGGCGAAATCCGCTTCGTACTGGGACCACTCGTTGACCGTCGCTTCATCACTCATAACGACCAGTGTCGCCGGTCAGCCCCCCGAACCAACGGTCCTGTGTCGCGTTCCCGGGCGAATGACGCCTGAGATCGCGACGCGGTGGCCAGGTTGGCGGCGTGTGTCGCGTTCCTGGGCGAATGGCGCCTGAGATCGCGACACAGCTGGCAGTTGGGCCTCGCACGAGGTGCGTTCGGGAATAGTTGGATGATCCAAGGGGTTTATGCTTGTGTTCGCAACTAATATCGAGGACTGATCGACATGAACGACACCGACCACCACACGCCAAGACACACGAATCACGGCAACCCCCACAGGCTCGAACTTGGGATCGACACGTTTGGCGACATCACTTCGGACGAAACCGGCGCGCCGCTCGCCGCGGCCCAGGTGATTCGAGACGTCGTTGAGGAAGGTGTGTTGGCCGATCAGGTCGGCCTCGACTTCATCGGCGTAGGTGAGCACCATCGCGATGACTTTGCGGTGTCGTCACCCGAAACCGTGCTTGCCGCGATCGCTGCTCGCACCGAGCGGATCCATCTCGGTTCCGCCGTCACCGTGCTCAGCTCTGACGACCCGGTGCGGGTGTACCAACGCTTCGCCACCGTCGACGCAATCTCGGGTGGACGGGCTGAAGTCATCCTCGGTCGCGGTTCCTTCACCGAGTCGTTCCCGTTGTTCGGGTTGGAACTCGGCAGCTATGAAGAACTGTTCGAAGACAAGCTGGCGCTGTTTGCCGACCTTCGTCGTGAAGGCATCGTCAACTGGCCCGGCGGAGCGAGTCGGCCGGCGATCAACGGTCTCGAGGTGTACCCCAAGACCGAGTCGGGCTCGCTGATGACTTGGGTGGGTGTCGGCGGCAGCCCGCAGTCGGTCGTGCGTGCGGCCAGTCATGGGTTGCCGTTGATGCTGGCGATCATCGGTGGCGACAGCGTGCGGTTCCGCCCGTTCATCGACCTGTACCACCGGGCGCTCGGAGAGTACGGCCACGGCTCGCTGCCGGTTGGCGTGCATTCGCCCGGTCACGTGGCGCCCACCGACGAGGAAGCGCGTGAGCAACTCTGGCCCCACTTCAAGCGCAACCGTGACCGGATTGGCGCCGAGCGCGGATGGGGCCCGCTGTCCCGTGGCGAGTTCGAACGGATGGCCGGGCCTGATGGCGCTCTGTACGTCGGTTCACCCGAGACGGTTGCCCGGAAGATCGCCGCGACGGCATCGGCGCTCGACCTCACCCGCTTCGACCTGAAGTACAGCGCTGGTTCGTTGCCGCACGCAGCAATGATGCGCAGCATCGAGCTGTACGGAACGCAAGTGCGTCCGCTGGTCGACGAGCTCCTGGCCGAGCGACGGGCCGAGTCCCTGACCGCCGCCAGCTAGCGGACCCCAAAGCGTCCAGGTACCCGTAGGGCGCGGTTCGCGTTCCTGGGCGAATGGCGCCTGGGATCGCGACGCGGTGGCTGGTGTTGTAGGGTGGGTCGCGTTTCTGGGCGGATGGCGCGCTGGGATCGCGACGCGGCGGCCGGGCTGGCTAGTCCGACGGGTCTGGTAGTTCGTCGGCCGCTGCTGCCGCTGCTAGCGCTTCGGGTGCAACCGCTTCCGACTGGGCCTTTCTTGCGGTGGCGTGTTGGCCGTCGTTTGCGTATTCGACGGTGACCGATTGGAAGCCTTTGAACTTCTGCGAACTCACCGCGTCGTCGTAGGCGCGTTGGTCGGCGGCGGTGAGATCGACGTTGTCGGTGAACGGGGTCAGCAGCGCTCTCGGGTAGAGCCGCTTGGCACGCACGACGTTGACTTCCGAGCCGATCACCACACCGCTCGCGGCGATGAAGATCCATGCCAACAAGCCGAGAACCAACGCGAAGACACCGTAGGAAGTGCCGGCGTCGCGCACCACGTTGCCAACGATCGTTGCGCCGTACCACTGGAGCAGCTGCCAGATTGCGGCGGCGACGAGCGCGCCCGGCACGACGTCGCGACGACGGACACCGGTGGGGCGGAAGATTCTGAACATGACGACGAAGATCGCCCAGTTCACCAAGATCGACACCCCGAGCGCTCCGAGCGTGGTGCGACCGCCAACACTGGTGCCGAAGAATTCGGCGTTCGAACCGAGGGTGGACAATGTGGTGGTGAGCACGACTGACAGGCCGAACATGGCCACGAGCCCAAGGCTTTTCAGTCGCGCAAGGAATGGGTTCGGTCGCCGGTGTCTGGGCACCGCCCACGTGACATACATCGAGTTCTGCAGTGCCTGCGCAAAACCGAGCCCGCCGTAGAGGGCGATCAGGCCGCCGACCACGATGGCGCCGACGCTTCCTTCCAGGCCCTGCGGCCGCCCGAGCTGCTCGCCGATGATCGGGAACTGGCTGAGTGCGGAATCGAGGATCTGTTGCTGCATGTCTGGGTTGTTTTCGAATACGAACCCGAGCACCGAGGTGAGGAGGAGCAGCAGCGGAAACAGCGACAAGAAGCCGTAGTAGGTGATGAGCGCTGCGAGATACGGGCCCTGATCGTCGAAGAACTTGTAGATCACGCCGAGCGGGAAGCTGGCCCACGTGTGACGACGTTGAAAGGCATCGAGACGTTCGGTCAACGACACGACGCACCACCTTCCAACTCTTGAGTCACGTTGTGCATTGTGCCTGATGGCGATGATCGACCGACGCGACGGTGGTCTTCGGTCGGGCGGTACAACCCTTGAGGGTCTGCCCAGTGCCGCTTGACAACGTACAACCATATGGTTGTATGATGGCGGCGTGAAGCAAACGGCCGACCGGCGTGCAGGAGATGCAGAAGATGCTGCGGATCTCATGTTTCACGCTTTGGCAGACCGCACGAGGCGCGACATTCTGCGCCGGGTGTTGGCCGGCGAACATTCGGTGTCAGCTCTCGCCGCGTCATACGAAATGAGTTTCGCTGCCGTTCAAAAGCACGTCGCTGTGCTGGAGCGAGCAGGCCTGTTGGTGAAGCGGCGCAACGGCCGCGAACAACTCGCCAGCGGCGATGTGGAAGCGGTTCGATCAGTTCGGTCGATGCTGCTCGAACTCGAAGACATCTGGCGAGGGCGAGTCACCCGAATCGACGAACTGCTGGCCGAACCCGCCGTGCCGTCCGCGTCACCTGCCAAACCAGACAAACCAGCAAGACCAGCCACAACAGCCACAACAGACAAACGAGGCACACCAACCGAATCTGGCCGATCTGCCCGAAGACGAGAACGGGCCGACCGTTCTGACCCTTGACCAACTGCCAACCAACTACCTGACCACCTACTACATACTTCAACGAAGGAATCAATCATGCCTGTGACCAATGTTTCTCATGATCTCGACGCTCGAACCATCACGATGACCGCCGAGTTCGCCGCACCGATCGAACGAATCTGGGCCATCTATGCCGATGCTCGCCAACTCGAAAAGGTGTGGGGCCCACCCACGTACCCGGCAACGTTCGTAGACCACGAACTGGTGCCCGGCACCCGGTCGACCTACTTCATGACCAGCCCGGAAGGCGAGAAGTTCGCTGGCTGCTGGATGATCACCGAAGTCGACGAGGAAGGCAGGTCGTTCAGCTTCGATGACGGATTTTGCGACCTCGACTTCAACTTGAACGAAGACTTGCCGGTGGGGAACAACGTCTACTCGTTCACCGAGGCCAATGGCATCACCACCGCCACGTTCCACGGCGTCTACCCGTCTGCGGAAGCGTTGCAGCAAGTGCTCGACATGGGCATGGTGGAAGGCGCCACAACAGCCATCAACCAGATCGATGCTCTCGTGGCTGCCTGAGCTCGCCCGACCGGCATCCCGTACCGATCGTTTCGACCGCCCTTCGGTACGGCTGCCGGTCGCACCACTTGAGGCGAGTGAGTGAACCGAGCCCCACCGAGTCGTGCTCTCGCCCACGGCTGGACGTCCTGCGGTTAATGGCCCGGTACACGTCGAGACAACGGCGCTGGTTCTCGCAGACTGTTAGATGCCTCTTCTACGATGAGGCGATGGGAGCGTCGGGTGATGACGATCCGGGCCTGCCGCTGAAGTTGTGGCCATGCTCGAACGATGAGTATCTCCCCGCGCCGCTTGACGAGCTACGCCGGGAAGCGATGCGCCGTGCCCGGGCCGACGCGGATCACCACGCACGACGGCATGGATGGAGTCGACGCCGATTCCTCCTGTCGTCGGCTGGGATGGCGTCCGGCTTGTCGATCTTGTCTGCGTGCAACGACGAACGAAACGCCGCTCGCGGCACCGCTCCGGGTGGGCGCTTCACGGTGCCGTCAACGGCTGCGACCGACCCGTCTGAGGCCACCACGATCGTGCACACAACTCCTGCGGCGGCACCCAGCTCCTCCTCGGGCGCCGCAGCATCGACGACTGGAGCATCGACCACTGGAGCATCAACGACCGCAGGCTCGCCGTCGACCACGTCAGCGATGAGCGGCGCTACCGACCTCGTCGTGGACGTGCAGACCCATTTCCTCGACGGCGGAAGTTGGGGAGCGGACTTTCCGCAAGGTGCTTGTGGCGAGGCCGAACCGATCGACTGCTTGTCGGTGGAGTATTGGCGCGACCTGGTACTGAATCAAAGCGATACTGCGGTCGCGATCATCTCCGCGGTTCCAGTGGTGGGTGAGGCCGACCCGCTCACCGTTGCGGCGATGGAGCGGGGCAAGTTGCTCGCGGCCGAGATGTGCGGCGACGGGCGTGTCCTCATCCAAGGCCATGCGGTGCCAGATGTGGGCCCACTCGACGCGGCGCTTGCCGCCATGGCAGATGTCGCCTCGCGCACGACTTGTGTGCCTGGAAGGTGTACACCCACGCACCGACGGGATGGTTTCTCGACGACCACGACCCGGCCGCCGCACAGATCGGTCAGGCCTTCATCGACGCTGCCCGCCAGACGGGCGTGCCGATCATCAGCACGCACAAGGGGTTGTCTGGCGGCAACAGGTATGCCTCACCGGTCGACATCGGGCCGGCGGCCGCGTTGAACCCGGACGTGACCTTTCTCGTCTACCACTCCGGTTACGAAACCAACGTCGTCGAAGCGGCGTACGACCCGAACGGTCAGGGTGTGGATCGCCTCATCCGGTCCGTCGGCGATGCGGGTGTCGGGCCTGGCGACAACGTGTACGCCGAACTCGGTTCCACCTGGCGCACGGTGATGGGAAACCCCGATGTTGCGGCGCATGTGCTCGGCAAGCTGCTCGTGACGTTCGGCCCTGATCGAATCTTGTGGGGTACCGACAGCATCTGGTACGGCTCGCCGCAGGATCAGATCGCAGCGTTCCGGTCGTTCGAGATCACGCCCGCGTATCAAGAGCTGTACGGGTACCCGGCGCTCACACCGCATGTGAAGCGGCGAATTCTCTCAGGCAATGCTGTCGAGCTATTCGGTATCGAGTTGCCAGCGTCGCTGTGCCAGCCCCGCGAGGTGGAGGGGCTGCGTCAATCGAACCGCACCCATGGCCCGGTGACCCGCCGCGACATCGCAAAGACATTCCTCGGCGAGCACCCATGGATGCACGGCAGGTGACGCAGCTGGGGGTGGCCCGCCCCGACCTCGCCAGGCTGCCCGACCTGCGGATCGAGCGGCTCATGTTCGACCCGCGACGATTCACCGTCGACGTAAAAGACCGCCAGGTGAACATTCACCCTGAAACCGGGGCGATGCCATGACCACTCTGCTGATACGGTTATGTACATGAACATGTACACGTTGGCAACACCGGGAACGGTGAGCGACACGCGTAAGAACCTGACCGGGCACGTGGCCAGATTCCGGTCCGAGGGGCTCGACGCGGAACCGGTGGTGTTCGGAGACCATCGTCGGCCCGAAGCAGTCTTGTTGCCGTTCGAGATGTTCCAACTGCTGATCGATGTCGCTGAAGACATTGTGCTCGGTCAGCGGGTTCGGGAGCGAGCGGCCACCGACACGGGCGACCGGACCACACTCGGCGATGCTGCCACCCGGTTCGGTATTGACCTCGACACCCTGTGACGACGCCACCCCAAGGTCATTACCAGCGTGTTCAGCTAACGGAGGACGCTCTCGATGACCTCGACCGGATCGCCCAACGTTCGATCGAGGCGCTTCGAGCGGTGTTCCGCAAACTCCGACAGCTTGATCGAGGAGAGATCACCCCGATCAAGTTGCAGGATTACGGCAAGACGGGAGACCTGTCGGATTGTGGCAAACTTGTCGTTGAGGTGATCGATGAGCGGGAGTATCGGATTGTTCTGCGGGAGCTCGACGATCGCTACGACGTTGTCGAGGTCCTCGTCGTCGAGGCACGTGGCGACGACCTTGCGTATCTGTTGGCGGGTTTGCGGCTCGGGCGCATCACCGACCCAGTGAGGCGTTCCGACACACAGCGACGTGTCGCTCGGATCCGGAAGCGACTCTGACGCGTCGCCAAGCGGGGCACCGAGCACCGCTCAAGCCGAGCCAATAGGCCTGCGGCATCGACAATGTGGCCGCTACGGGGGCGAACTCAACCAGGTGAAACGACGACCGCCGCAAAGTTGAACAGCGGCCCCGGAGGGCCGCTGTTCAGGTGGTGGGTCGCAGCGCTGTTGGCTTCGACGTTTCAGGTCTGTTCAGGTCAGATACGGGTGGTTGGGCGCTCTTCGTAGGTTCGTACAGTTTCGCTCCTGCGACTGCCACCCAAGCCGGCCAGGCCGAGGAGGCCGACGAGGCCGAGAAGACCCCAATCATCGAAGCCCTCGTCGTCGTTCTCGTCGAGCGGGTTGTCGATCGCCGTGACGTCGTTGGGATCTTCTGGGTTTGTTGGTGTGGTCGCCATGGCGGAGGTCATGGGGACAGCGGTGAACGCAGCTGCGATAGCAATGGTGGTGAACGTCTTGCGCATGATGTGCTCCTTACGTTGACGCCCGACCTGATCGTCGAGCGGGTTGTTCGGATAGTCGGATACCCGCCGTCACCTCATCGCAAACCTGGTTTGACGTTGAGCGCTTCTGGGTACCCGCGTGGTGACGCAACCGCGTTGTCGGTTGCAGAGCATGCCAACCCCCATCTGGCACCAGCTCCTGATCGGCCCACCGAGTGAGCACTCATCCCGGCTCAATAGCTCGGTGGGCCGATCGGTGGGGCGCAGGCGAGCTACCGAATTGGGTAGCCGTCGGCACCCGCCACAGAACGAACCAAGAACGAACCAAGAAGAACCACAGACCGACTCGAGAACGAGTCGTGAAGAATCAACCGAAAGGCACATCATGAAAATGGAACTTCAGGAACTCTTGTTGCAGGGGCTGGAGACTGAACGCGGCGGCGTACAGATCTACACCACGGCGCTGCGATGCGTCCTCAATGACGATTTGCGAAAGGAGTGGGAGGAGTACCTCGACCAGACCACGCGTCACGAACAGATCATGACCGACGTCTTGAAGCAACTCGGGATCGACCCGGAGAAGGAAACTCCGGGTCGTGCGGTCGTTCGCCACATCGGAGGTTCTTTGGTGACGGCGATGGAGATGGCGCTTGCGTCGGCTCCGCCGGAGGGCGCCGAGATCGTTGCCGGCGAGTGCGTGGTGCTCGCGGAGACGAAGGACCATCTCAACTGGGAATTGATGGCCCTCATGTCAGCCGATGCCGACGAGGCCACCGCAAAGGTGCTCACCGACGCCATTGCCGAGGTGGAGGAAGAAGAAGACGAGCACCTCTACCACTCCAGTGGATGGACCCGTGAGCTTTGGGTGCAGTCGCTTGGCATGTCAGCGGTGCTGCCACCG
The DNA here is from genome assembly GCA_963738275.1 of uncultured Actinomycetota bacterium. Taxonomy (GTDB): domain Bacteria; phylum Actinomycetota; class Acidimicrobiia; order Acidimicrobiales; family Ilumatobacteraceae; genus Ilumatobacter. Next base: position 19,514 of record CAVTVY010000005.1, on the reverse strand, counting down.
CCAGAGGAACAGAAGCACGTCAAGACCGCCATCGGAGCAGCCAGGGCAAAGAACGCCCGCGACGCCCTGAAGTAACAAGCGCATTGCCCGCCGACGTTCTTCGCGCGTCGCGATTCTGAGCGCCATTGCGCGCGAGAACGCGACGCGGTCGAGCAAATGGGTACGGCGTTATTGGAGGAGGCGGAGGACTTCTTCGTCGGTGGTCTGGTCGAAGTTGTCGTACCACTGGCCGACGGCGGCGAAGCCGGGCGGTTCTCTTAGGCACACGACCTCGTCGGCGATGTCGGCGAGTCGGGTGACGGTGTCTGACGCGCCCACCGGCACCGCCAGGATCAGCCGGCGCGGTTCGAGCGCGGAACGGCGAGCAAGGCCGCTTCCGCCGTGACACCCGTGGCAAGCCCGTCGTCGATCAGCACGACGTCACGACCGCGCACGTCGACCGTCTTGCGGCCGCCTCGATACACGGCGACGCGCCGCTCGAGTTCCTGCTGCTCAACCGCCGCCAGTTCGTCGAACCGTTGACGGAGACAAGCCCAGCCACCTCAGCGCCTCCTCGTCGGCCACGACGACGCCACCTTCAGAGACGGCGCCGATGCCGTACTCGCGACGACCGGGCGAGCCCACCTTGCGGGCGATGAACACGTCGAGCTCAGCCCCGAGGACGCGGGCCGCCTCATAGGCCACCGGCACGCCACCTCGCGGCAACGCCAGTAACACGGGCCGGTCCAGCTGCAGCTGCGCCAGCCGTTCGCCGAGCAGTCGCCCAGCTTCTGTTCGATCTGCGAATCGCTTCATCGTCACCCCTTTGAAAGAGACGCCTCACCTGCAACCGACGCAGTAGTCAACGAGTACAGCCGACGCAGCAATCAACGACGACAGGCGACGGGAGTATCAGCCCGGCACCATCCACAGTTTGTACATCAATGTCTCGCCGGTCAGGCGACTGGAGTGCATGAGCCGTATTTGCGTTGGGCAGCTTGTTTCGAGACTCCGAGCATGAGGCCGATCTGTGACCAGGAATGTCCGCGGGAGCGTGCCTCTCCCACGGCGGCGACGAGTCGGGCATCGACCACGGCGCGCTGTTCGGCGAGGCGCAACACCGTTTGAAGCGTCGAGGTGTCGACGGCCACGAGTTCGTCACTGCGGACGGTGTCGGCCCACTTTTCGAAGGCCGCCAGTTGGCGAGCGCGGTCTGCTCTGCTCATCGCTTCCTCCTTGACTCCTGGAACTTGGCCCGGGCCGGCATCGCATGAATGACCGCCTCTGCTGAATCCAGAGGTTCGTGTGTTGTGTTCATTCGAACGGGTTGTCGAGTGCTACTCCGGTTCGACTGACGTCGTTGGTGTTCCGGGTGACGAGTGTCAGGTGGTGTTCGAGCGCGGTCGCTGCGAGGAGCCCATCGATGACGGGAAGTGGATCCGGGACGTTGAGCATTGCCCAGCGCTCGCACACGTCTGTGGTGACGGGGAGCACGCGATCACCGAAGTCGTTGGTGACGGTGGCGAGCCAATCGCTGAGCTTCTTCCCCGCCTTGGCATCTCGCCGGCGAAGCAACTCGACCCCGCGCCGTAGTTCACCCACCACCAGCACAGACAGCCACAGCTGATCGGCAGCGTGCGCTTCGAACCAGGCGTGCACGCCGGGATTTGCCCGAGCGCCCTTGCGGAGTTCCGACACCACGTTCGTGTCGAGCAGGTAGCCGACGATCATCGCAGATCGAGATCGCGTGCAGGTCGCCCAGCCGCTTGAAGTCGGCGTCGGATCCGACGTTCGGCATGGCCAGCAGCAGCTCGGCCAATCCTTCAGGTCGTAGGGCCTGACGCAGCAGCTGTCGATGCTCCTCCTCAGTGGACCGGCCGTTGGCAGCAGCGTGGAGCTTCAACCGCAACACCAAATCCTCGTCAAGGTTTCGAACAATCAACTGAGCCACTGCTATCAACGCTATCACCAACCTTTCCACGTTCCTGGCGCTTGACGCCCGATGCCGATCGCCCGCTCCGTCGGACGGGACCGACCAAGCGTCACGGGACGATCTGGAACGAGTGGAAGGCCGCGGGGCGGACAATGGTGAAGTGACGACGGTCCAATGTCGCGACGGCTGGCTCGTTACGAGACTCGGCCATAGCCATGACCACAGAGTCGGTCGTGCCCAGAGGCAGGTCGCCGTACTGTTCAACAAGTTCGGCCGCTCGACGCAGTTCCAACCCGTGGGATTGAGCACGCTGTACTCCGGGGTCGAGAGCGATCGCAAGAACGCCGCTTCAGCCGCCGAGCCGGCCGCCTTGCCGAGCAGAAAGCCAACTTCAGCGATCACAGGCCCGGGGACTGCGATCACTTTGGTCGACTGCAGCAGTTGAACACACACCACGTGATCGGGATCTTTCGAGTATGCGGCCGTGTAGAGCCGGCCGGTGTCGAAGATCAATTGCCAAATTGGACGCAACGCAGAAACTGATCTACGTTTCGTCCAGTGACCTCGCTGGATTGGATCGACCCGACGAACTCGAACGGGTCTTGATCAAGAAACTCAATGATTGCCTGTTCAGCCAACGCATCTGGCTCGACGCTGAGTTGACGTGCTGCCTCACCTAAGCGGCGGCCAACCCGGGAGACACGTGTATCCGGCGGCACTCATGGGAACACCATACTCGTGGTTCTGCGAGCGGTCACGCGGGCCGCTCGGGGAGTCATGCCCATTTCATCGGCGCACCGGTCGAAATCTGTTGACGACGTGTTACATGACGAACCTGGAGCGTCAGTCGGCGGGCGCTGCTTCGCCTGCCACTGCCTCCTCGTCGTAGGTGAAAACCACCGGTCTTCGATAATCCGGCGAGCACCACGATGCCGATCGCGATGAGCCGCCACGCGGACGTGGCAGCGCGCTCGAGACCCTTGGGCACCAGGCCCGGCCGTTCGATGGCAATCCCTCGGAAGGGTTCTGCGCTGAACGGTTCAGTCACTTCGCTCGCCCGGTGATTCGTTCTGCCGGTGATGCTGGGCAGCACGATGTGTCAAGTCCAGCGCCGCCATCACGTCGGCATCGGTGGCCGAACCAGTTGGGCCGAACGCCAACACCGAAACTCCGCACGCACCGCACCTCGGGCAAGCAGCGGCTACCACCGCCACCATGTCGTCTGGGTCGGACGCGCCTTCCAGTCGGCGGATGCTGTGGACGTCGTAGTCGGAGGCGAGAGAGATGACCCCGCAGGCACCGCAATGCATCTGTCCGTCGGGGCGAGCTGACAGTTCGGCCGCGAATCCCTCGACCGTCAGCCCTTCGATGATGCTCGTGAGTGTGGTGTTGTCTGAGGGGGCTGGTGTGATCCTGGCAGATTGGTCAGCGTCAGCTTCGATGGGATTGTCGAATTCATGAGCCATGCCGCGGTCGTACCCCGTACGAAGCGCCCGCAAACACGCGTGGGGTCAGGCACCCAGCGATGCGCAGATGACCATGCAGGCAACACATCGGGCGCATCGCTGGGTGCCTGACCCCCAGCGATGGATGACTTCGGTCGAGCAGCGCCGGCAGAACCGACACCAACGTTCCAGGTCGTGTCGGGCAAACGGTTTTCAGCGAGGTTGATGCTGCACGGCAGCCGCTAAGTTTCGCTGGCGTGCACATGGATCGCTTGGAGTACTTGTTGGGGCCTGACGCCGCCGGCATTGTCGCCGACTACGACCTCGACGACGAGTCGGATCGGATGGAACTGGTCGACGAGTACTTGCCGTTACCGATGGACGGCCCGGGTCGCGAGGTTCGAATGGCGATGCGTTGTGTGGCATTCGCTCAGATCGTCAGTGATAACCCGGCGGCCACGTGGTTGACGGTGGATCGGCTGCGCCAACTGGGCATGGACCGCGAGGCGATTCTGTCGCAGCTGTCGATGGTGATCACCGATCATTTGTCGCACGCGCTGGAGGAACGCACCGAGTTCGACATCGACGCATACACCGCTCAACTCGACGCGTTGCCGCTTCCTTCTGCTGCCGAGTTGACGTCGGCATTGATCAGCGCTGCGAGAGCGCAGCCGGGCATTTCGATCGACGATCTGTTCGACCGGGTGTGCGAGACGGAGGGTCGGACTGGTCGCCGACTGCTCGAAGCGATGGCGGATCAGGTATTCGATCATCTGATCGATGGGCCGTTGCATCTGCTGCCTGACGATGGTGTGGTGCACACACCGACCTTGGTTGATGGTGTGACGTTCGCGCACCGTGTGAACGATGCGGAATTGAACCTGCAGGTGTTGAACGTGGCGGTGGATCTCGGTGCGTTCACCGGCTTTGACGAGCTTCGATTGGAAGACGGCGCCGACGTCGAGCAGTTCTCGGTCGAGCTTGGCCACCTTGCGTGGCGCGGTCCCGATGGTTGGCTGGCCGAGTTCTCTGCCGACGACGTGTTGGCGGTGACGGTGAACGTTGTCGACGAGCCAGACGACGACGATGACGAAGATGATGACGTGACGGCATCGGCGCAGACGAGTGGTCGGTGGCAACGGTGGACATCGCGATCGCCACCGAGACGGCCATGCCCGACGAAGCGGCCGCTGGAGTTCGAGCTGCATTCGAGGCGTTGAGCGAGGAAGACGGATGCCGGTTGCGGGTGACGAGTTGGCGCTGTGGTTGTGTTTCCATCGACCGGAGTTGTTCGGTCGTTCAGCCCCGTTGCAGCTCCCGCTCGCTGAGTTGTGCGAGCTCGTCGGTTTGGAGCGACGTGCGGCTTTCGTCGCTGACGACGAGTCGATGTGGCATCGTCAGCTGATGAGCCGCCGCGATCGCGGAGGTGTCGGCGTTGATACCGGAACGGCAGTGGAGTCTGGCGATTCTTCAGGCGATGGAGGTGCTCGACGATCCGGAGTCCGTCGCCGATGACGTGCGTGCAGCGCTCGACAGCTGTGCCGACGATGCGGCGCTCGACACGTTGGCCGACGTGCTGTTCCCGCATTATCTCGACGCCGACGACGCGTTCGACCCGACCGACACCGGCAGGTGCGACGCACCAAAGCGGCTGTTCGAGTTGGTCGACCGAGCGCTCGCGGCAGCGCGTCGGCCCAGAGAGCGGGCGACCGCCGAGTACCTAGCCGCCGTGTTGTATGAACGTTGTGCGATGCCCATGGTGGCGGAGGAGCATCTGGTGCGTGCAGCTGCCGCGCAGTCACACCTCGGTTCGGTGGTGGAGCGGTTGGGCTGGTATCGATTCGATCGTGGCGACGCCGATGGCGCGTTGCGTTGGTGGCGGCGCCTCAGCGACGAGCATTCCGCCGCGGCGCTGATCGACTCGATCACGTCATCGACGGTCCATGCCGAAGTTGGGGAGGAACGATCCGTGTTGGTGCGGTTCGGGACGAAAGTTCAAGCAGTGCCACCTCGGGGCGTCGGAGTTGCCGGCGTTGCCGGATCGGGTGGCCTGGTTGTGCCGGAAGGCGTCGTTGTGGTTGGAGCACTCCACCGGCGAGCCGCGCGAGACCACGCTGATGCATGGCGCTCGCCCGGGCATTGGGTGACCCAGAGGGAGGCGAGTTCGAGTTGCGCGCCTTGGGCGATGAGGAGGCGTCGCGCCGGTTGCAAGAGGCGTGGGCCGACCCGATCGTGTTCGACACCGCGTTGCACGAGGGTGGGCTGTTCGAGTTGTTCTTGCACGAACGCGGTGCGTTGTTGCCAGACGATGAGCAGTTGTTGGCGGCGTCGTGGTTGACGGTGGAACGCAGCGTGCATGAGGTCGTCGCGCTTCAGAGCGGTTCGTCGTTGACGTTGCGCGATCTCGCGACTGGTGAGGTGGCGGAGGTGCGGGAGCGCACCAGCGAGTCGCCAGGCGACGGTGGGGGAGTTGTATTGCGCCCGGGTCGTTCCAGATGGCGAGTCGCATCAGATCATCGGCGGTGTGTTTCCGGTGCCGGCGGGCCGCGAGTCGACGGTGCTCGACCTGTGTGCCGAGGGCGATGGCGCGGCGATCTGCGCCTGGGTGGGTGCGTTGTTCGCTCCGCCGTCGATTGTGCATTCGCCGGGCATGATCGATTCGATGATCGATCGCGACGCTAGTCGATTCGGCGATTGCGGCGCTGGGTGACGATGCCGATGAGGCAGACGTGATCGCGGTGATGAACGCCGAACTGGCGCGGCAGGCTCAAGCCCATTGGCTCGATGATCACGTGCCGGCGTTGGGTGGGCTCACCCCGCGGGAGGCGGCTGCCGACCCGACGCGTCGCGAGCAGCTGGTGCGTCTGCTCGACGAGTTCGATCGGCGGAATGAGGCGCTCGACGCACGGGCGGGTGAAGGCGATGGTGTGCCCGAAAGCTTTCGCCCGATGTCGTTCGACGTGGCGGCGCTTCGAAGGGAACTCGGCATCACCTGAGTTGAGGTATCACGACAGGGCGCTGCTCTAGCCCTGGGGTCAGGCACCCAGCAATGCGCCGATGGGTGTTCCCGAAGCAGGTTGTGCGCATCGCTGGGTGCCTGACCCCCAGCGATGCCGGCTGGTCTCAGTCGCTCGATCGCAGGCCTCGACGGGCCCAAACCTTCGGTGAGATGGATCCTTATCTTAGGTTTGGGGTAAACTCTTGATACAGCTGACCGCTGTCAAAGGAGCGTTGCATGGTCGCACGACGTCTGGAGCGAGAGGAACCGAAGGTGGAAGGTGCCTGGCCTGCGGTCGGGTGGGCCGAGCATCGCTGGCACGGCGACACCGATGCCATACCGAGCCGGTATCGGCAGACCTACACGGGGCCGTATCGGGCCGCCGTCGTGCCTGCGATCAACCAACGATCGGCGCAGATGCCGTCGGGTACCCGAGCGTTGCTCGACGAGGCGACTGCCGAGATCGCTCGCTTCGACGCCGAGGTGGGACGAGATTTCGCTCCACTCGAAGCCGTGCTATTGCGCTCGGAGTCGGCTGCGTCGTCACAGATCGAGCATCTGACAGCTTCGGCCAGAGCGATCGCACTTGCGGAACTCGGTGACACGAGCCGGCGGAATGCGCTGCTGATCACCGACAACTCGCGGGCGATGATGACGGCGATCAACCTGGCTGATCAGCTCACTTCAGATTCGATTATCGAAATGCACCGGGTGCTGCTGGAGCGTAGCAATCCGCGTATCACCGGCCGGTGGCGACAATCGCAGGTGTGGATCGGTACCAACAGCTTCGGCCCGCACACCGCCTCGTTCGTGCCACCGCACCACGAGGAGATTCCGGCTGCCATGGACGACCTCGTTGCGTACATGGCGCGCGACGATGTTCCGGTACTGGAACATGTCGCGATCGCCCATGCCCAGTTCGAGACGATCCACCCGTTTCCCGACGGCAACGGGCGAACGGGGCGGGCGCTCGTGCAGTCGATGCTGCGGGCCAAGCTGCTCACGCGCACCATGACGTTGCCCGTGTCGGGCGGTCTGTTGGCGAACCAGGAGGGCTACATCGCCGCGCTCGACGCCTACCGGCGTGGCGACCCGATGCCGATCCTCGAGCGTTTCGCCGAGGCCAGCCACTTCGCAGTGTTCCACGGTCGCATGTTGGCTGCGGCGCTCGCCGATGTGAAATCGGACTGGGCGGAGCGGATCGTGGCTCGGCCGCAAGCAGTGGTGTGGCGGGCGATCGACGCGGTGCTGCGACAGGGTGTTGTCGATGCTGGGTACTTGGAGCGAGAGTTGGGGGTCACCGACGTCAGCGCGACGGATGCGATCAGCCGGTTGGTCGAAGCTGGGGCACTCCGACAGATTGGTGAGGGACGCCGCAACCGACGGTACGAAGCGCCTGAGGTGCTCGCCGCTTTGGATGCCTTCGCCGACGCAGCACGCCGAGTGCCTCGCGACGACACGAGCCTAGGTCCCGCAGACGACTGACACGGTTTGTGCCTGACACAAACCGTGTCAGGGGACCTGGTGTCCGAGCCGCTGGAGTACTGATTTGGGCCGATGACTGTCAGGCTCATCACTGCTCGGCTGGCTCCTACGTAGAGGAGTTCGTTGCTCACCTCTTCGTCGTGGACGACGAGGATGACGTGGTCGTACTCGAGGCCTTTCACCCGGTGGACGTTCTCGCACAGGATGGCCATGGGGTCGCGGTCTTCCCAGGCGACCATGCCGTACTTCTGGCGCAACCGGTCGCGGACCGTGCTGGTGAAGGTGCCCACGAGCACGTCGACGGCGGAGTGGTCGCGTCCTTCGAGGATCTCGTCGATGGCGTCACCGACGGCGTCGATGGCCTGGTCGATTGTGTTGTCGACATCGGTGATGGCGACGTAGCTGATGTCTTCACTTTCGGGGCCGACGTCGGGAGTGTGGCCGCCGTTGAATCGTTGTTCCAGCATCGAGGCGATGTTCATGGTGTTGCGACAGTTGTCGGTGAGTTCGCAGAGGGTGAAGCCGTCGTGGGGTGGGGATCTGGAAGCCGCGGGCGTAGATGCCTTGCGACGGGTCGGCCACCATCAGCAGCCGCCCGTCCGGCGTGAGCAGGCTGGTGAGCAGCTCGATCCATGCCGGGCTGAAGTCTTGGGCCTCGTCGATGATGATCGTGGCGAACCGTTCGGTCACGTGCTGCCAGTTGGCCTGGATGTGCCCGATCGCCTGCTGCTCCCACCAGTCACGATCCGCGTCCGCGGGCACGTCGAGCGGCGGAATGCCGTCGAGGTGGAGCGCCACCTCGTAGAACGGCCCGACGACGAGGTGTTCGTTGGGTCGGATGCGTTCCCGCAGTTGCGCGGCGAGCGGGATGTTGAAACAGGTGAGCAGCGTGCGGCCGTCGCGCAGCATCGCCCGGCCTGCCCACTTCACGGCGAGTCGTGTCTTGCCGCTGCCGGCCGCGCCGGTGACGCAGACCCGCCGGTTGAGATCGAGCGATGCCAGCGCACCGACCTGCTGGTCAGACATCGCCTCCAGCCGCATGCGGGCGAGGCGGGATCGTGTTTCCGATTCCCACCGCACATCGCTGTTGGGCAGCAACAGGTTGATGAGGCGATCGATACCGATCTCGCCGAGTTGCTTCTGCGAGAACCGGTGACTCATCAATCGGTCGACCGTGTCGCGACAGTCTTCGAGGTCGGTGCAGGTGAAGACCTGCGACGGGTGTGCGTCGTGTGGAAGGTGCCCCTTGATGACGTCGACGTTGGGAAACGCCACGGCGTACTCAACCTCCAGGCGCGAGAGCGAAGGGTGCAGCGGCCTGAGTCGTCGGCGCAGTTCATACGAGTTGCCCTTGGCTTGCGACAGCGGCTGCGGATTCATCACCGACCCATGCGCGTACCACTGCCCACTCTTGATCTCCGGCTGGTGCCCCTTCACCTCGATGACAGCAATGCCGTCGCGTGGATGGGCGATGACAACATCGATCTCGTAGTCGCGATCAGTCCCAGAAAGCTCGACAGCAGGAATCACATACCAAGAGTCATTGAGCTGATCGCACAGCGCCGAAACCACCAGCCGCTCGGTAGGAGTCTTGAGCGACCCAGAGCAAAGTCCGAAGGCCACAGCATCCCCATAGGGACCATTGTTGCCGATCGCCGAGGACAGCAATCCCCTTCGGTAGTCGGCGTTGTGTCTGGGTCGGCATCTCGCTTATGAAAGTGTCACATGAACGCTTCGTGCATCGGAAACACACGTCTGCCATGATGAACCCATGAACGTTGGGATTCAGGGGACTTCCCACGCCAGTTTCAAAGACCGGTTGATCGCGGGGTCTGCCGACTTCGTATATGCCGCGATTGCGATCATGCGTCGAAGTGCCGGCAAACCGCTCACAGCGATTCAGGGTCGCATGAGGCGAGTGAGTGCCGAACGGCGAGGGCCCACCAGCGAGGAAGAACTTGCGTACCACCGCAAGATGATGATGGTCGACGGCAACGTCACGACATCTCCTGCGATGCGTGACCTCATCGAGCATCACCTCGCTGAGCACGAGCACCAACGCGGTAGCTGCCTGTGATCGTTCGGCCGCTGACGGTCGACGATGCCCCACTCCTCCAGCAGTTCAGTGCGTTCTTGAACCCGAGGGGCTGGAGGAAGTCGTCGACGAGGTGATCCGTTTTCACCTGCCCGGCCTACTCTCGACCGACGCAGCAATGACCGTGGTCGGGGCGTTCGGCGACTCGGGCGACCTGGCCGGAGTTGTGGCATGGCATGCCTCAGATATGGACGGAGTTGCATTCATGCCGCTACTTGCAGTTCGGTTCGGTCAGCAGCATCACGGCATCGGACGAGGGCTGAAGGAGTACGCGTTGAATCGATGTCGGGAGTTGGGGTACCGCGCTGTTCGGTCGGTCGTGCATCGTGACAACAAGGTAATGGTCAGCCTCAACGAACGACTGGGAGGCCAGGGTGTTCCCCGTTCCCGACGACCCGCACAAGAACTACTTCGCCTGCATCATCTCGCTCTCCTGAGGTGTTTCTCTCTCGAAACGCCACCGAGACGAGGGTCCGTCGCGAGGGGCCCGGCTACATCGGCTTGGGGTTCGCTACGACTGGGATGTACCGAACCGGTTGGAGTGCGCTCGGCACATAAAGCGGGTGTCGAGGTTCGCCGTGCTTCGTTGTGCCGAGGCAGAACATTCCTGGGTGTGCTGCAGCGACGACGGCGCCGCGACCGTTGATGCGCCCTCCGGCACCCCATGCTGCAAGTGTCATTGCTGCGGCACTGACAGCGTCGCTGATGGCTTCGTCGTTGTGTTCGCCGACGATGTCGACCCTCGATCTCTTGAGCGCCTTCGGGTCAGTGGATCGATATGCGAACAGGTTGACGACGGTGACGGCGTCGAGGCCAAGCGACCGTGCGAGTCGCACGACTTTGTCGAGGGTGGGTCGCTTCTTGCCGTCGGTGTCACCGGTGCCGGGATTCAAACCGATCCAACAAAGGCTGCCGCCGGGCCCCCAGCGACGTTCGTAGAACCACCGATAAACCTGGTCGTCGGAGTACTCCGATCGATCCGCTAACCCCAGGTCGTTTGCCGGTGCCGAGACGCCGAGTTGCCGGGGCCGGTCATCCCGCACACACCGGGGGAGACATGTCGTTGAGATTCGGCACTGGCCAATTCTGCATCCCGTAGCTTGAATTTCGCCTAACTTAGCTCCACCATCGCATAACGATGTTCTGGGCTGCTTCAGACCTGGTGTTTCGGCGCCGATAGCTCACCGTCGGCCAATTGGGAGGTCTCTGGCTGTATTCCGTCCTTCTCTGGAGGACTGCGATCGTTTGGCGACTCCGCTCAACGCGGGTGAACGCCAGGTGGGTCAGCAGCTTGGCGCGCTCGATGACGACTGGACGGTCTATGTACAGCCTCGCCTCGCTCAAGACGTGCCCGACTTCCTGGCGGTGCACGACCGACACGGCGTGTGTGCGATTGAGGTGAAGGATTGGTCGCCTGGCAAGTACAAGCAGAGCGCCGCCGGAACCATCCTCTTCACCGACGCCAATGGTGGCTGGCACGAGTCGCAGGAGCAGCCGCGATATCAGGCATACCGCTACCGGGCGACGATCTTCGATCAGTTCTTTGCGTTGCCTGACGACGGCAGTAAGCCCACCGCAGCAGTTCGGGCGTTGGTGGTACTGCCCAACTTCTCAACCGATCGTGCGCGCAAGCTGCTGGCACTTCCTCAGGTGACGAACGGCGAGAGGGACATCGCGGTTTATGGCGGCGACGGCATCAGTCAAGCCATCGATGAGATGTTGAACGCAAAGTGCCGGCCCCCGAACCCGGCTTCGACGACTCGACTTCGCCGGCTGCTCATCGAATCGACGATCTCGGCCGACTCGCGCCAGCCAGCGAAGCTGAGTGTCGACGCTCGCAACATTGCGACGAACCCAAGCCAGGCTCGCCGACGTCGAGTTCGCGGTCCCGCTGGTTGCGGCAAGTCGTTCGGCCTGGCCGCCCGTGCCGCTCGCCTGGCCAGCGAACGTCGTTCAGTTCTTGTGTTGACGTTCAACTCAACCCTGGCCAACTACCTCCGTTCGCACGTGAATGCACGGTGCCAAGAGCTCCGGGCCAACCCCACCTTGGTGACGGTTGTTCATTTCCATGCGTTCTGCGCGCGTGTTGGTCGAAGACGCAGCTGCAGCCGGCTTCCCGACCGACAAGCCTGCGGGCATCCGTCGTACGACTGGCCGGTGGCTCAAGCGAAGTCGGCATTTTCGGCGGGCTTTACCGTTGCGTACGACGCAGTGCTGATCGACGAGGGCCAAGACTTCACCCTTGACTGGTGGAACCTGCTTCGGCGAGAACGTGGTCAAGCCCGACGGCGAGATGCTCTTGGTCGCAGACCCAACCCAAGACCTGTACAACAAGCACACGTGGACCGACGAAGGCACAAATGCTCGGTGCCGGGTTCTCCGGGCCATGGACCGAACTCAAGGGTTCATACCGAATGCCAACCGACATGGTGCCGATCGCCGACACGTTCGCGGTGAAGTACCTCGACGGCGAACAGATTGTTGGCGAGGTGCCCACCGATCACCTCGATCTGTTCGGCGCCGCCACCGCAACGGTTCGCCACTGGGACAACAATCCGTCACCAAGTGCTCACGGAACGCTGATCGGCCACGAGGTCGTTCGGCTTCTCGCGACAAATCCGGAACTCAGCCCAGCGGACGTCGCCTTCCTGTGCGAACACCATGCTGAAGGCCTCGATGCAGTTGTCGCGGTCATCGAAGCAGCTGGCTACCTGGTGCACCACATTTTTGCGGTGAGCGACGACGCAAAGAAGATTCGGAAGAGTCGTTTTTGGCCGGATGCTCCCGGTGTGAAGGGCTGCACCGTTCACAGCTTCAAGGGATGGGAGACGCCGGCGCTGGTGATGGGGATCGGTCGCAAAGACACTCGAAGCGACTGGCCTACGTAGCGATGACCCGCATTCGAGTGGGAGGCATAGGACGCCCGGCCTACATCTCGGTTATCAACAGCGACCTCAGCATTGCCGGCTTCGACTCGACGTTCCGGGATTGGGTGATCCCGACCTTTGCCGGCTGGGCAGCCCCAGAAGCAAGCGCTCGGGTCGGGTAGCCACGTCCATTTCGACACAAAGCAAGGAGTACTCCATGCAACTTGAGCCGAGACCGATCGAAACTGTCGACGATGTCCGCCACGTGCTTGAATCTCGTGCCGCGTCGTTTTTGGAGTTGATGAGTTGTGTGGCCGTGGCACGAACTGCTGGCGACTGGCAGTTGCGGCATCAAGCTGCCGAGCGGGCGTTCAATGAGACCAAGGTTGCATCGCCACATGCAACCGTGAATCTGAGCCAGGCGGCTGAAGTCGCTGGTGCCCGCGAGCTATTTGCGAAACGAGCAGGCTCACTCGAGGAGCTGCCGATGGTGTCGGCCGCAGCCCAGAAATGGCTGGCCTCAAGCCGTGCAAAGCTCCACAAAGCTGGTGCCACGGCGACCGCCGACGAACAAGCCGAGTTGCTGACCGAACTCCAGGTGCTGCTCAGCGATAAACAGCGCGGCGGCGAAGGTCAGGCTGTGCTCCCGTCTCCGAAAGGTAGAACGTGCTGACCTTGGAGTCGAGGCTGTGCGGCCTGTCGCGAATGCTGATGAGGCGAACGTTCCAGCGCTGACCACTCTCGGCGCTGCGTACTGCGACTTACAACTCTTCCCGAAGGCCGAGAGGGCGCTGACTGCAGCGTTGAAAGCCCAGCCTGCTGACGGGCAGGCACTCGTTGCGCTGAGTCGCGTCCTGCAGGAGTCTGGTCGGGTATCGGAAGGGCTTAGACATCACCAAAAGGGCCTTCGCCCACGCCGTAAATGGGTACACGGCTCACCGGCTGCTGGCTGCTGCCGCTGCTTTGGATGATCTTGAGGCCTTCGACCAGGCGGCCACGGCTGTAGCTAACCTCGACGAGATGGTCGCCCCGACATCTTCTTGCTTCTACTCGCCGCTGAAGCTCAGTTGGAACAGGGTCGTGTAGCTGAGGTGGCAGAGATTCTAGAACGAATCCGAACAGCGGGCGTAGCCGTTGGCGGTGAGTCTGCGAAAAGGTTGTCGGCGCTCAAGAAGAAGGTGAAGGCGGCAAACCAACAGCAACTGTTCACGCCCAATTGAGCGGTGAGCAGGCAGTCCCGGCGGTGGAGAAGCGCGCGCTGGCAACACTCGTAACCTGGCGGCGTGTCTAATGCTGAAGCCAGGATGCCGATCACGAGCGCCTGGAGCTTGTGGCCCGTCAGGTGCAGTTGATGAGCGGGCCGGTCGACGAGTACACAGTCGTTGAATGGGCAGCACACGCTCGTGTTCGGTTGTCATCCGACCAGGAGCTGCGCCGTCGGCTGCCTCGAGCGGTGCCGAACGTCGTCTTCTCTCGACGCAACACACAGTACAGGTCGCAGGACGAGGCGGAGTCGGTGGTGCCACGGGCCTCAATAGAGACGTCGCTCGGTGAGCTCGTCGTGCAATGGGCAAAAAACACTGATCCGAGCAGCCGTGACGGGCTGAAGTTGCGGCTCGCCGATTCGGCGAGTAATGCCCCTGAGGTAGACCCATGGGTGGAGGTGGCGCGCCGCCCTGGGTGCTCTGACTGGCGTCGCTTCGTGGGATCTGATCGGCCAACCCCAGCTCGCTGATGATGTTGTACTCGCCGGTCTCGCTGATCGGGCGACAACGTCGTGGTTGGTAAAGACTGCTACCGAGCGTGATTGCACCATCAGCCGCTCGACCGACTATAAACGCCTATTAAAGCGGGACAATTTCAAATTTGCAAACCTGCTAGGTCGGACTACTGAGAAGTGACGTCGATCAAGCGTGGCGATCGATGATCAACCTGTTGAGGCAGGTCGAAGCGTTGCTTGCAGACGTGGCGCCGTTTGTCGGGCTCGGCTCGGGCATTGTCATCGACGTCCGGCCCGGCGAAGACCGCGGCAAGGCCAGCACCGATGCGGGTTCGATCTCTGAAACGACTGCAACCGAGCGAATCGCACGGTTGGCCGCTGCGCCGATTCGGCGGGAACCGTTGGCGCCGCTGCTCGCCGGCGCCTGGGATCGGAGAGCAGATACCCGACTCACCGATGCGCTCTACGTAGAACTCGCCGAAACGCTCGACACCGTGGTCGTCACAACCGACAGGCGGCTGGCCCGCGCCCACCCCGGCAACCACGAGGTTGCCCGACGAACCGACCTGAGCGTCGACCGGCGACGTCACATCGCGTCCAGCACTTGGCCGATGTGCTCGCAGAATACGTCCTCCGCGAGCTGACCGGCGGCGAGGGCCTCGATCCAGTCGGACACCTCGTCTTGGTCGGTGAACTCCAGCGTGAGGCCGTTGAGATAAGCGGTTTCGATCATGACCAAGAACCCGGTGCGCTTGTTGCCGTCGATGAACGGATGGTTCAGCACGATGCCGCGAGCACAGCACACCAAGTCGCTGCGCATCGAGCGGGTAGATGTCGACGTCGCCAAAACCGGCGAGCGGTGCGTTGAGCGCAGAGTCGAGCAGGCCGAGCTTCGCTGATTGCTGCACGATCGCTTCGTCCATTCCAGTCACCACGGCGTTGATCGCGATCACCGCGTCGACCGACGGGAAGATGCGAATCATCCGAGGCGCTTCATCACCGTGTCGTACTTCTTGACGTTGGCCCGAGCCCGCTCGCGAACGAGATCGAGGTCGTTCTCGGCGTCACGCAAGATCGCGTCGTTGATCTCCTGGTTGATGGAGACCCCTCGCCGTTGCGCACGCTCGGTGACAAGTGCAGCCACATGGTCATCAAGTCGGATCGACAACGTCTTCGTCATGGTATGACGATACCACGTGCTGTCTCGTCGAAGCCCCGGGGCCACCCAAGAACCTGACGGTGGGGGTCAGACCCCGAACGTCAGATCATGAGGGCATCCTGAACCTCAGGTGATGAGGGCATCGCGGAACTGGTGGGCGGCGGCGCGCACCACTTGATCGTGAGCTCTCCGCGCCAAGGGTGGCGCGACACGCGGACACCGCAGACAACAGCCGCGCCTTCGGGTTCAGCGTCGACACGAATCGAACGCGGCTACTTCCGTCGTCGCCCGGTGACCCTGATCTCGGCGGTACCAACGATGTCGCCGCTCAGCGTCGCCTGCACAACGAGGACATCGACTCCATCCCCGGTGCTGCTGGGGTCACCGGCTTGGATTCCGTCGATGGTCACCTCGTCGATGGTCACCTCGTCGATGGTCACCTCGTCGATCCGGATTTCGAACTCGCAGCGTCAACGCCAAACGGGGAACGCACGGCACATCGCCACCGAGCACCGTCGTGCAACCCGCTGGCTTCGAACTCGGTCAACCACGGCCACCAGCTCTGGTACCGGTGGGTGTCGGCGAGCGCCGCACACACCGCTCCAGCGGATGCGGCGAACACGTACTCGGTGTCGGACGTGACCGCCATCTACGCCGTCCACGTCCGGGCACGACCGCGCTGAGACGGTGCAGCGTCACCGAGAACTGTCACCATTTGTCGTATGCCGCGCCTGTTGATCGTCCACCACACGCCATCTCCGGCGATGCACACGATGTTCGAAGCGGTTCGCGACGGCACCCGAGCTGAAGGCCTCGAAGGAGTCGAGGTGGTGTGCCGTGCTGCGCTCAACACCACCGCGCTCGACGTGCTCGAGGCCGACGGGTACCTGCTCGGCACGCCGGCAAACCTGGGCACGATGAGCGGAGCGCTCAAGCACTTTTTCGACACGATCTACTACCCCTGTCTCGACGCTACTCGTCGGCGCCCATACGGGGTCTTCGTGCACGGCAACAACGACGTCGACGGCACGCTACGCGACATCGCCAAGATCACCACCGGTCTCGACTGGCGACTCGCCCAAGCCCCGGTTCGAGTCACCGGCACACCCACCGCCGCCGACATCACAACTTGCTGGGAATTGGGCGCCGCAGTCGCCGCCACCCTCATCGACCCCAATACTTGACCACCAGCGCAGCCGACCTGTAGGAGCGGGAATGCAGATTCCTACTCATGAAGGTTTCCGAGAAGGGTCAGGTCACCATTCCGAGCTCGGCCTTCGCCTCGCCCTCCACCTCGCGTGAACTCTGCCAGACTTCGGCATCGGAGCGCATGCGGCTATGGAACGGAACTGGTCGGGGAACGTCATGTTCACGGCGGCTGCGTTCCATCAGCCGGCCAGCGTCGACGAGGTGCGGGCGATCGTCGCCGCGGCGGCCGCGGCAGGTCGTCGGGTGCATGCCACCGGTAGCCGCCACAGCTTCAGCACCGTCGCTGCCACCTACCCCGACGGGGAGATCGTGTCGATGCTCGGGCTCAGCCAGGTGGTCTCGATCGACCGCGAAGCGATGACCGTCACCGTCGAGGGCGGCATCCGTTACGGCGAACTCTCGGCCGCCCTCCAGGCCGAGGGGCTGGCGCTCCACAACCTGCCGTCGCTGCCCCACATCACCGTCGCCGGTGCGGTCGCCACCGCCACCCACGGATCGGGCGTCACCAACGGCAACCTCGCCACCGCCGTGCGGGCGATCGAACTGGTCACCGCTGACGGGTCGCTGGTGCGGCTCGACTCCGACGACCCGCGCCTGGCCGGAGCCGTCGTCGGGCTCGGCGCCTTGGGAATCGTGGTGCGCGTCACACTCGCCGTCGAGCCGACCTTCGACGTCGCCCAGACCGTCTACCGAGACCTGCCGTTCGCCGTCGCGCTCGACCGGCTCGACGAAGTCATGGCCGCCGCCTACAGCGTCAGCCTGTTCACCGACTACCAGCTCGACGTGGTCCAGCAGGTGTGGTGGAAGGGACGCGTGGGCGTCGACCCGCAGGCGCCGGCATCACTGTTCGGTGCCTCCCCAGCCGACGTCGCACTGCACCCCATCGAGTCGATCTCGGGCGAGTCATGCACCCAACAGCTCGGGGTGCCGGGGCCGTGGGCAGATCGGTTGGCGCACTTCCAGCTCGGCTACGCCCCGAGCAGCGGCGACGAACTGCAGTCGGAGTTCTTCGTCGCCTGCTCGAACGGCGCAGCCGCGGTTCGAGCAGTCGCCAACCTGGCCGACGAACTGGCGCCGTTGCTCCAGATCAGCGAGATCCGTACCGTCGCCGCCGACGACCTGTGGCTGAGCGGTTCGTTCGGCCGCGACACGCTGGCGCTGCACTTCACATGGATCCCCGATCAACCACAGGTGATGGCATTC
Source organism: uncultured Actinomycetota bacterium (assembly GCA_963738275.1). GTDB lineage: Bacteria > Actinomycetota > Acidimicrobiia > Acidimicrobiales > Ilumatobacteraceae > Ilumatobacter. The sequence continues at coordinate 1,421 of CAVTVY010000005.1, read as the reverse complement.
CTCCCGCGCTTGGAAGCCGCGTTCGAGCCGTTCGAAGCGCGCCCGCACTGGGGCAAACTCACCGCGCTGCCGCCAGCAAACATCCGTGCCCTGTACTCCCGCTGGCAAGACTTCGCAGCGCTCGAACAAGACCTCGACCCAACGAGCACCTTCACCAACCCATACCTAGAACCCATCCGACGCCGCGAAGCGAAGGGATAGTGCCTGCTTGTTGACCAGCGGTCAGTGCAACACCTGACTTTGTGAGGTGTTGGTATGGCTGCTCGACGGTTTCCTGTTGGGGTTCGGCGTTTGGTGTTGCTGGGCCGGTTGGATGGTCGGCCGGCCCGGGAGGTGGCTGCGGAGTTCTCGATGTCGGCCGAGACGGTTCGCCAGATCTGCCGTGAGCCTGCGGTCATGGCTGATGTGTATGCATGTTCGGGTGCCCGGTTGTGTTTTGCTGATCGGGAGGTGATCTCGTGTGGGTTGGCAGCGGACCGTTCGGCACGCTCGATCGCAGCCGAGCTGGGCAGACCGCCCTCGACGGTGACCCGCGAGATCAACCGCAACGGTGGCCGTGTGAACTATCGGGCGTATCGGGCTCAGACCGATACCTGTGTGCGTGCGCGGCGTCCCCGGCCAACGGTATTCGAACAGAACCCGGTGCTAGCGGGAGTCGTGGAGGACTGGTTGGAGAACGAGCAGTGGTCACCGTGTCAGATCAGTGCGAGGCTGCGTAAGGAGTTCCCAGACGACGAGACGATGCGAGTGGCCGCCGAAACCATCTACCAAGGGTTGTATGTGTACGGGCGTGGCGGGCTCCGCAAGGAACTCGCGGCCCATCTACGGACCCGACGCACAGCTCGCCGCCCCCACGCCGTGACGGCCCGGAACAAAGCAGTCACATCGATCCCGAACCCGGTGTCGATCGCGGAACGACCTGACGAGGTCAACGATCGGCTCGTGCCTGGCCATTGGGAGGGTGATCTCATCATGGGCCGCAACGCCACCTCCTACGTCGTGACGTTGGTCGAGCGCACCACCGGGCTGTTGATGCTGGGCCAGCTCGATAACAAGCAGGCAGCCACGATCGCTGACCGGCTACAGGAACGCATCCAAACCCTGCCAGCGGTGCTCCGGGGATCGCTGACCTGGGATCGGGGCACCGAGATGGCCGACCACGCCAGGTTCACGATCGCGACCGGTATCCAGGTGTACTTCTGTGACCCACGTTCACCCTGCAACGGGGCAGCAACGAGAACATCAACGGGCTACTGCGCCAATACCTGCCACGCAGCGCCGACTTGTCCACGTTCACCCAGCACGACCTCGACGCAATCGCTCACAAACTCAACACCCGACCACGCGCACGCCACGGATTCCTGACACCATTAGAAGTCTTCGATCAACTCGTGTTGCGCTGACCGCTGGAATCCAAGCAG
>CAVTVY010000004.1:0-137649 GCA_963738275.1 uncultured Actinomycetota bacterium | reverse complement strand
GAACGTAACCCACCGGCACTTCACCCTCATACGCTAATAAGAAAATATTCCGCTCCGCTCCCACTTCTTTCATTAGTGAGTCTTTGGTAAACTGTTCATTCATGAATTTCCATGTCTTCTTTGGTATTATCCTGTGCAAAGGAATCATAAAAGGTCTGTCGGCTTATGTCAGCGATCAGTTCAGCATCGTTGGTGGTGGCATCGCGTACGGTGATCATAACGTAAAGTCTTTATAACCGAAAGCTAAAATTTTTATCGGGATAATTGAATTTTTGTCTTTTCGTTCGTTACAGGAGTGCTCGGCGATCCCGGCAGACATTTTTTCCGTGAGTTGTTTCAACCGCTGTTTATAGGTAAAACCGGAACGTCGCTTAAGGATTTATCCTGGACTAAGTGTTTCTTCTTAATATAGCAAACAATTTAAGATTTAAAAAATTTTTTATCTGTCTAAATTCGCATTACCTTTTTCATTCTTCGCCCCTATCCCAACACTACCCTCTCTTAATTAACCAACAAAAAATTTTAACAACATGAGAAAGTTTTTCCTTCTCTGCATGCTTGTACCCGTATTGGGTATAAGCCAGACAAAAAATGTAGTTAGCGCTAACCGGGTATTCCCAAAAGTTGACAAAGTATTGGAATTTGAAAAGGCATTGGCAGCCCATGCCCAAAAGTATCACACAGGGGAATGGAAATGGCGGGTCTTCGAAATTCAATCCGGTCCTGATTTCGGAGGTTACCATATCATGGAAGGACCCAATTCCTGGGACCAGGTTGATACACGTGGCAACCTTGGCACAGAGCATAATAATGACTGGAACAAATCCGTCGCCATTTACCTTACCGATAGAGGCTCGAACGTGTATTCAGTTTTCCAGGAGGACCTGAGTACGGTACAACTCACGGACTATTCAGATAAAATAAATATTGCTCATTTATTCCCTAAGCCAGGATGGGGGCCTGAATTAAGAGATGGTATCAAAAAATTTAAGAAGGTTTGGGAAGATGCGGTGAATCCCTGGCGGTATACCAATCAAATTCCTCGGGCCCTAATCAATTTGCTTTAGTTACCCGTTACAAACAGGGATTGAAGGAAAAAGCAACCGGCTTTCGTAAACCGATGAAGGAAAGGTATGAAACAGTAAACGGAGAAGATTCCTGGGATGATTATTTTGATATGCTCAAAACCTGTGTTGAAAGCGCCTGGTCTGAATTGCTTTTTTACCGTTCGGATCTTAGTTCCAAATAGAAACCTTTCATATTAGTATTTTATTCAACCAATTAAACAATCAAAAAATGCAACACTTAAAAAAAGGTCCATTTAAAAATCGGGTATGGTATTTTAGTAATTGTTTTTATTTTCTGTTTGCAGTTAGTGCTCATTGCCCAGGATCGTTCCATTACATCTTACCAGTATCGCCGGGTACCGAATGATAAGATCAAAGAATTCCTGAAACGCGAAACAACCTACTGGACCAAAGTAGCACAGAAAGCTGTGGACAACAAAAAGATGAGTTTTTGGGCGCTGCTGGAAAAAGTTTGGGCGATGATCTTCCGAATTCTTCCAATTATTTATTCATCAACACCTTTCCGAACATTGACGACGCTATGTCAATGTGGAGCGATGTTGAACAGGTGGCCGGAGTACTTATGAGCCAGATGGAAACCGGTTCATTTACGGTCACTACCAGCCAAATTTTCCTGCATAGCGAAGACTGGGCGCAGGCAGCAACAGCAAAGCCGGAGACCGATTTCAATTTTGTGGTCATGCTTTATCATAATTCCAATGCGCCGGATAGCTTTATTAACCTGGAAAAGAAATACTGGAAGCCCTTTATTCAAACGGCGATGGATAAAAAGCAAACCACCCAAAAAGCCTGGGGTAATGCAAGGGTCTTATCACCCTCGGGCGATAATATCAAATTTAATACTGTGTCGTATGACCTGTTTGCTACGTTGCAGGAAGCATTGATGACGACATGGGATCCGAAAACTGTTTTTCCTATGAAGGGATTGACGATGTTGGACAAGATCAGGGTAAACAGACCCGGCTCAGTCGTTTACCGTATTGTAAAAGTGATTTCAGCCCCATAGCTAAGTACCCCATCGTATTTGAAACCTTCGCAGGCCCTTCCTGCGAAGGTTTTTATTTAGTTGAAAATAAAACACCGACGATAGGTTTTATTTGAAACCAATTAGCGTAGTGGCGGGATTTGCCCATTTTATACCGGATTTTCTTCAATTCAATCAGTGTTTCTGTTTGTAAACGGGACGACTGTTTTATTTTTGAAGGGATCAATATGACCTGCATGAGAAAAATAGTTTTCTGCATATCCTCCATACTTGCAGGGCTATGCAGCTTTTCCCAACGGCCTTCATCTTATTCCTATGATGATTTTTTTTATTATCGTCATCATCTCTATCTCCGCACACCCTCGGTTCTATTAAGTGCTGCCGGTTACAAAGCCGCTGCCGGCGATACCGCGGAAGCGATCAATCTTATTAAACAGGCCGCTCAGAAAAACATGTATGACACTGGCTACATCAGCTACAACGGTCGCATAAAATTTGTTACCAAAACCCTACACTGGCCTGCGATCAAAACGATCATAGCAAAGAACCAGGCAACCCTTGGCGACCCGGCTAATATGCAGGTGCTGACCAGCGAAATCGACAACTTCTGGAAAATATTTGACAGGATCGGTCAACCAGGTTCAGACAAGCTGCTGATGAATGAGTACATCATGAAAGGATCGCAGGGGTTACGTACTTTCTTTGAAGTAAGGATGGGATTGCGTGTTACCAATATCATTGAAACGATAACTAAAAGAAGAAAATATTTTCAAAGTATCCGCCCTGTTACCCAACAGCTTTATAAGTTCAAACCACGAATGATCGAAGCAGCCCGTAAATTAAAAGAACTTTACCCTGCAGCCATCTTTCCTCCCACCACCTTTACGATCGGCACTTTCGGCGCCTTTGGTACAGCCGACGGGGGCAGCGGACAACTAATAGGCGCCGAATTCTTATGCGACACCAATAACGTTGTAAAAGACGAATTGGGGAATTGGGAAAAGACAGTGATCTCCGACACTTCCCGGATGCTGGGCATACTTATTCATGAACTGATACATATTGAGCAACAAACCGGTTCTTCCAATACGCTTCTTGCAAAAGCCATTAACGAAGGAGCGGCTGATTTTATAACACAATTGGTATTAGGTTACAACCTCAACAGCCGGATACATGAGTGCGGTAATGCACACGAGAACTGGCTTTGGGATAAATTTAAGACGCAGATGGATGGCGACGATACAGATGAGTGGCTATACAACGGAGTGAATGCTAAAGACGACCGGCCCGGTGATCTCGGTTACTATATGGGGTATAAAATTTGTGAAGCTTATTACAATAAAGCCCCCAATAAAAAGCAGGCGGTAAAGGATATACTGACTATCCAGGATTTTAAAAAATTCCTTGAAGAAAGTGCGTATGTTGAAAAAACGAAAAGCTGATCATTTGTTGGTTGAAACGTTGCATTCCACTTTCCACTCGCCTTTCTTTTTGCGATAGATGGATGCCCATGCAAAATCGGTGGTATCGGATATTTTTCTACCGAGGCTATCGGGTAAGGATAGGATCACCTGTTTCTGAACGATGGCATAGCAAAGCGAGCCATCATCGGAGAAGCGGATAACCGGCTCGGCCACATCATCCCATTTTACGAATTCAACACGCCCAAAATATTTACTGATCCGTTCCCTGTTCTCTTCCGGCGTAGCAACTGACACTTTTCCTTTGTTTACAGAAAGCATACTATCGGCGAATTCAGACAGGAAAAGAGCTACGTTCTTTTCGAAATGAGCCTTTCGCTCCTGCTGAAGCAAAGCGGTGACAGCCTGCGTTTCTTTTTGCTTATTAAACCCTTCACTGGTATGGCAGCCACAAAGGAAAACGGCAAAAGCAAAAAATGCAAAAGCGATGTTAGTGTTCATTGATGTGCTTTGTTTATAAAGAAATTTTCCTGATAATGATCTTTTCCAAACTATCCAATGGCTTAACCGCTTGTTTTTTAAAATCAATGCCACTGCGTATCTGTGAGTTCACGACAAAATAGTAATGGTCATTTCCAATTTCACCGGTGGTGGAGCTATCATAATCGGGACCTGTATCTAAAACGTTTGAATGGGTAATGCTATCCTGTTGAACATTAAGTACAAACCTTACCACTTTGCTGCTTTGATGACCAATAAGACTGCCCTGATCATACGTAAGCCCGTCAATATCTTTTGCATTGACGGAATCACTGGTTTTCAAAAGATCGTAACGGCGGCTGGTTATATCTATTTTAAGAATCCCTTCCGAAGTACTGACAAACAACTGCCCGGGTTGATCCGAAAAATTGATACCGTTGGGAAAGGTGTAAGGAGCGGGAGTAAGAAACAATTCAAGTCTATCCGTTCCTGCTTTTAAATAATAGATACCGCCTTGCATTGATTCCGTGACATACACATCTCCATTGGTAGCTATGGTAAGATCATTCAGGAAAGCGTTTTTCACCGGCAAAAGGCAGGAATCAATTAAAGTGCCGGTTTCGATATTGTACTGATAAATGGCTGACCGCCATTGCAGGCTATCAGCGTCAAGCAGGGGTAATACTTCTTTTGCTTGCGAACTGACTACCCATAAATGCCTTCGCCTGGCATCTGCTTCCATGCCAATCGTGCTCCAGATGCCATCTTGTTTTTCTATAATAAAATCTTTTACCTGGCCGGCAGAGTCTATGCGGACGATTTTTCTCTTATAAGTACTGCTTACAAAAATGGAATTGGTAACGGGATCAAAAGCCACCCCTTCGGGAATCAGGTCCTTTTCTTCCAATATAAAATCTTCTGGACCAGCGACATTCTTTTTGTTACCGATGTTCGTGCACGCGGAGAATAAGATGCTAATGATAAAAGAGCATATAAGAAAGAATGACCGGGATAACACAATGTGTTTTTTAAGTAATCCAATTTATGTCATCCTTTTTTGAAAGCATTGCCACTCATCAATTACTACCACCATCAAATATTTACCACCACTATTTTTCCCTGGTCCATAATTCATTCAGCGGCTCGCCTTTTGAATTTTTTCCTGAATGATTCCAAACTCCATCTTTTACCGATCCGTCAAAAGTAAGGGACGCTCCTACCCGGCTGCTATCGCGGGAAAAGAATTCGATATGCTCGGTGTATTTGCCATCAATAAAAGTATAGGTGCCGCCGCCTGTTCCGAAAAACTCTTTGGTAGCGGGGTTGATCGCCATCCATTGGAAACGTGTACCAGACAGCAACTTCAGCGTTTTACGATCACCTCTTTGCATGTGATTGATCTTACCGTCCACCATTCTTCCGGTAATACGCCACACTCCTGCCAGTTTATCCTTTCCTTCATCTATTCTTGACCAGGATTCTTGTGTGCCATTGATAGTAGCTAATAGTTGCTGGCCTTTAACCTCCTGGAAAAAGCTTATTTCTTTTCCTACACTTTCGTTGGACCTGGTATCAAATTCGATCGTCAGCTTTAAGGTCTTACCATCCTCTTTATAGATGCCTCCATAAGTGCTGATAAATTTTTTATTGGCTTTGTCAAAAACGGTATGAGAGAAATAGCCGTCCCGGAAGATCAATACCTGTTGCGAACTTCCCTGTTGCAACTGCCAGGCCCCGGTCACTGGTTCAACGAGTAATATTTCTTCCTTTCTGTATGCATTCAGCAATATCACAAGGCAAAGCAAGCCTGCCAGGGCAACTAATCGTTGTTTCATGGATGATGATTAAGCAATGTATTTAAAGTTACTGCAAAATCAATCGAATTAAATATAGTTTCGAAGCATAAATACATCGTAAATCAAAAATAAAACCAAGATTTGCAGCATGGTGAAAATGCAACGCATTTTATTTACATAAAAGCCTTCCGAAATCCCATTATGCAGGACGGAAGGCTTTTACTATGTTTGATAATTTAGTTAAGGAACTAAAGTAATAGTATCTACCAAGGTTACCTGCCCAAGCATAACACTTATAATTATTGATAGTTTGATCCGCATAGCCATTGTTGCCATCAGCCAACGTTTTCCAACTGCCGGCCGGCACACCACGGATAAGGTAGCTTCCTGTCACGGCATCAGGTATAGCACTTAACGAATCAGTGCCGGCGATAGCGAACACGGTTGCTAGTGCCGCTGCAGGTTGTACGTTTCCTTTAATTGCACCGCTGGTTGCTTCCGTAAACGTCCGTAGCACCGGCTTCAATTTATAATCGGTGTTACCCGTAACAACAACAGAACGGGCCGCATCAAAATCAATCCATAATTTATATTCTACACCCTCCACCAGGTTAGCATGAATATTAAACTTCAAGCCCGAAGTCTGTGCCGAAGGTGTTGCCAGCGGTAATGGAGTACTGGTACCGTCGACCCGTACCCCACGTACGCGCGACTCCGCGAAGAGGCCCCGGCGTATCACAACGAGCGGTATGACTTCTGGTTGCTTTCGCGGCACGAAGACGTGGAGAAGGGTCTCGCCAACTGGCACGACTTCACCAGCAGTCGCAGCGACATCCTCGACATCATCAAGGCCGACATCGAGCTACCGCCCGGCGTGATCTTGTTCGAAGACCCACCGGTGCACACGATGCATCGCGGGCTCATGTCGCGGGTCTTCACGCCGCGCCGCATGGACGCTCTCGAAGACCAAGTCCGCGCATATTGCGTGGCATGCCTGGACCCGCTTGTTGGTTCCAGCGGGTTCGACATCATCGCCGAACTCGGGGCCATGTTGCCCATGCGAGTGATCGGCATGTTGCTGGGCATCCCCGAAGAAGATCAAGAGGCGGTGCGCGACCAAACCGATGCGAACCTGAGAACTGAAGCCGGCAAGCCGATGGACGTCCAGGAAGACAAGGTCGCCAGCGGCGACATGTTCGCCGACTACATCGAGTGGCGCGCCGAGCACCCGTCAGACGACTTGATGACGCAACTGCTCAACGCCGAGTTCGAAGATGAACATGGCGAGACGCGAACGCTCACCCGCCAAGAGGTGCTCACCTACACCGCGGTGCTCGCCGGAGCGGGCAACGAGACCACGGGCCGACTGATTGGTTGGCTCGCCAAAGTGCTCGCCGAACATCCCGATCAGCGGCGACAAGTGGCCGAGGATCGCTCGCTCGTTTCACGGGTGATCGACGAAACATTGCGGTTCGAGCCAACCGGCCATGCCGTGGCGCGGTGCACCACTCGCGACCTCGAGTATTACGACACCACCATCCCGGCCGGCAGCGCAGTGCTCTTGAACGTGGCGTCGGCCAACCGAGATCCACGCCGCTACACGAACCCGGACGTATTCGACATCCATCGTCCCGACATCACCCATCTCACGTTCGGCTTTGGCTTGCACTTCTGCCTCGGAGCGAGCCTTGCGCGTTTGCAGGGCAGGGTCGCCCTCGAAGAGATGCTGAACCGCTGGCCCGAGTGGGACGTCGACTACGAAGGCATGAAACTCGCCCCCACCACGACAGTCCGTGGCTGGGACCACATGCCCATCGTGTTGAACTGAGTCAGTACCGGCCGCTGAGGAAGTCGGCTGTGCCCTTGCCGGGCGGGAACGAGTTGGTGATGCCGCTGCTGAAGTAGCCCTGGTCGCTCGATGAGCGTGATGCCGGTGATCGCCTTGGCGGCGTCGCTGCACAGGAACACCAGCGGGTACGCCTGATCCTCCGGGGTCGACGCCTCGACGCCGGTGTCGACTCGCGGTAGTCGGAGCCGAAGCCGAGCCACATCTCCTTGTTCGCCTGGGCGAGCGGCGTGTCGGTGGGCCCGGGCATGATCGCGTTGATCCGGATGCCCTTCTGCAGCAGCGAGTAGGCGCTGCTGGCGACGTACATGCACGACCGCCAGCTTGCTCTGGAAGTAGTCGGCCTTGCCGTTGTCGATCGCCCACTGCGACGCCTCGTCCATGTCCTCGATGGCGAGGTACTCGCCGAGGATCTCCATGTTGTCGTCGCGGGCCCACCCCGCTCCGGCAGCCGACGAGATGAACCCGATCGCGCTGCCCCGACCGAGCATCCCTGCGTCGAGCATCCGGTTGATCATGTGGCGGTGACCGAGGAAGTTGATCTTCTCGATGCCCGGCGTGCCGTCGGCGACCCCGGCACACGAGAACAGCGCGTCGACGCGGCCGCCGCACTCGTCGGTGGCAGCGTCGATCGACGCCTTGTCGGCGAGGTTGACCTTGATCGTGGTGGCGACGCCGGCGATGTCCATCGGGGCGAAGTCCATGGCCACGACCTCGGCACCGGCATCGACGAGCAGGCGGGCGGCGGCGTTGCCCATGCCGGTGGCGGCGCCGACGACCACGACGCGCTTGCCGTCGTAGCGGAACAGATCGAACAGGGACATGGTGGTACTCCTCGTGATGCGATGATTGGTGAGTGAGTCGGTGGTCGGAACGAGTGCAGACGGTGGCGTTGGTCAGCCGAGCGACGACGGTGAGCTTGTCCCAGCCGCGAACGGTGGACGTGTGCGAACGCTCCGACTGGTCGTAGTCGATCGACCAGTCGGGGAAGCGCTTGAGGATCTCGTCGAGCGCGACGCGACCTTCGAGGCGGGCCGAGCGCGGCGCCGAGGCAGAAGTGCAGGCCGTAGCCGAACGACAGGTGATGGTCGATCTTGCGGTGCATGTCGTACTGCTCGGCCGTGTCGCCCCACTTGCGCTCGTCGTGGTTCGCCGAGCCGTTGACCAGCAGGATCGCGCTGCCCTGCGGCACGGTCTGGCCGTGGTACTCGACGTCCTCGGCGACGTAGCGGGCCTGCGACCGGCGACGGCGCCTCGAAGCGCAGCATCTCCTCGACGGCGTTCGGGATGCAGGTCGGGGTCGGCCACGGATCGCGTGGCGCTGGTCGGGAAGGTCGGCCAGGGTGCGCACGGTGTGGCCGATCAGCTTGGTGGTGGTCTCGTTGCCGGCGCCGGCGAGCAGGTTGATGTAGCCGAGCACCTCGTCGCGGGTGAGCGTGCGGGTGACGCCGGTGTGGTCCTCGAACTCGGCGTGGACGAGTTGGGTCATCACGTCGTCGGACGGATTCTCCATCCGCCAGTCGAGGTACTCGCCGAAGCTGCCCTCGCTGGCGGAGTTGCCGAAGTCTCTTGAACGCCGACGCTGTAGTCGTCGGCCGACTCGAGGTGGAGCCCGCTGTCGGTCTGGTCGCGGATGGCCTGCTGGTCGGCTTCGGGGATGCCGAGCAGCATGCCGATGACGCGCATCGGCATCTTGGCCGCCAGCACCTCGATGATGTCGAACTCGGTGGCGCCGTCGATGGCGTCGAGTTCGACCTGGCAGTACCGGCGAACCTCGGGCTCGATGGCGTTCATCTTCCGCGGGGTGAACACCCGCGACATCAGGCCGCGGTAGGCGGTGTGGCTGGGCGGGTCGTCGAAGATCACCATGCCGGGCGGCATCTCGATGTTCGCCTTGATCAGCTCGAGGATCGTGCCGTGGCTCGAGATCAGGCGGGCGTGATCCTTGAGCCCGGCTTCGACGTCGTCCCACCGGGTGACGGCGTAGAAGTCGTGCTTCTCGTTGTAGTACAGCGGCTGCTCGTCGCGCATCCGCTTCCACACCGGGTACGGATCGGCGTCGATGTCGAAGTCGTACGGGTCGTAGTAGACGTCGGCTGGCGGCGGTCATGGCGTTACTCCTGTCGGATTCGGCTCGCTCGATGGAGATGGCTTGGCGCGGGACACTGCCGGACGGCTTCGTCGACCGCGGCGCGCAGCGACTCGTCGGGGTGCTCCTGCAGCAGGATCAGCTCGTCGTCGTCGGTGAGTTCGAACACTTCGGGCGCGACGCCCATACAGAGCGCGTTCGCCTCGCACCGCGCCATGTCGACGACGACTCGCATGTGTTCCCCTTCACCACTCATCTATTTGCCCCTTATCAGCACGTCAACCTCTACCCCGAACAGTGTTGGAGAGTATCACCCTCCCCTCAGATGAGAACAACGTTCCCGAACTTGACCTCGACGTCGGGTTTGCTGCGTCGGGATTCGCACGAGCTAGTTGAAGGTCGCGCCGACTCGATCTGGCCTTCAGGCGAGACCGGATGGCGACCACCGGTAAGACGAGGAACGGGAGCCCGAGCGCGATCAACACGATCGGCAAGCGCAGCGATCGGCTGTAGGCGGTGTCGCCGCGGACTGTCGCTTCAACCGTCTTGCCGACATCAGAATCACCGTTGCCACCTGAGAAGACGCCAACAACCACTTCACCGTCGATGATCCACTGGGCCGTGCAATCTTGGCGATAGGTCGACGCGCCGCCCACCCTCCCACCCGAAAGATCGCAGTCGAGCACCGTTGCCTGGACGCGGGTACCGGAGGTTCGTTGATACAGGAGAAACCCTCCCCCGCCCACGAGCGCCGCTGGGATCGCAAGCAATACCAACCACACCAGCAGCCCGACGAGACGCGACTCACGCGGCGGCTCGCGTGGTCGTTGCGGCATTTGTGGTGACGATCGTATGAATGGTTGACGGAGTGACAGCCGCCGTGGATTGGACGGACGGCGGTGGCAATGGTCGCCCCGAAGTTGGGTCGTCACTCGTCGTCATGCCGAAAAGGTACTCCCCGGTTGAACGACGCACCAGCGGTCGACAGTCGGGAACTAGATTGCCGAAACTATGGGACGCAACGACAACGACGAACCAACACTTGGGGAAGCGTGGTCCGTGTTGGGTGCTCGCCTCGGGCTCGTTGTCGAGGAACGCGGCGAGCGATCAGTTCGCGCCGAAGGCGTCGTGCGTGGCCGCAGCGTCACCGTTGAGATAGATGGTGACGCAGCGCGCAGCGAGTTCGCACGCTTCTTCTTTGGTCTCAACACGATCTCCAGCCGGAATCGCCGCGAGACGTGGCACACCGTGCTGTCTGTTGGAGTCGCCAACCCCCGCAAGGTGACCGGTGTCATCGAATCGATCGTCGATCCCAACGACCCGGCGTGGAATCCCCGGGAATACAACCCGCGCAACGGACGAACAGTTGCGTCCAACCCGGCGTCGCTGGCACCCCTCGTGTTGACCCACGACACACACGAGCGTCTGATGAGCATCATGGACGACGTGCGGATCGAGGTGCAGCCAGCATCCCTTCGTATCGATCACCAGAACACGGCGATCCCCGGCAAGGGCGCCCAATACGTCGCCGGCAGCCTCCTCCATCACTACCAGGGTCCACCGCAACCTTGGCCGGAACGCGCTGTGGCCGGCCCGCCTTGGTGGATCGACTTGCTGTGTGACATGGCAGACACGCTCGACAGCTGACCAGCTCGCGACGCCAGCCAGCAACGGGTGACCGGTGAGGCATTGCCGACACATGTCATTGTGTGGCAGTGAGTATTCGGTCGGAACGTCGCTTTCTGTTCGACGCCGATCGCGCCTCGGTGTGGGATGCCGTCGTTCGCACCGATCAATATCGGGTGTGGTGGCCGTGGCTGCACGGATTCGACGGCGCTACGTTCGAAGAGGGCGCCCGCTGGCAGTGCGCCGTCAAACCACCGCTGCCGTACGTGCTGCGATTTGAACTTGCGTTGGAGGATGTGATCGACCAAGACACCGTGCGGGTGGCGGTGGATGGTGACCTCACCGGCCACGGCCTGCTGCAACTGGTAGACCGGAATCTCGGTTGCGAACTCCGCCTGTCGTACGACCTCAACCCTGCGAAACGAACGCTGCAGACGGTCGTGAAGGTCGCCCGCCCAGCGGTGGTGATTGCGCTCGATTGGGTGCTCGACACCGGCGCCCGTCAGTTCGGGCACGCGGCACTCCAGCAATCGTGAAACGTTCAACTTCGCTCTGCGGGTGTTGCGAGGGTGCTACAGGTAGCCGTTGCGCTCGAGTCGCTTCAACATGAAGTAGCCCGCGACGGGCGGGAGATACGTGGATATCAGCCGGTTGGTGATGGCGACGGCGAGTGCGGTGGACTCGGGCACGCCAAAGGCGACCAGTCCCATGGTGATGCCAGCTTCGGCGATCCCGATACCGCCGGGAACCGGGATGATCCCGGCGAACAACGATACGGAGATGTTGACGAAGACGACTGCAGCGAATGGAAGCGGCTGGTCGAAGGCCATCAAGGTGCACGCCATCGTGAGGGAGAACAACAGCTTCTTGGGGTGATGCCGCCGATGAGTCGGGCCGCCCTGCTCGGGTCAGTCAACGCACCCGAGAGTTCCTTGGCGGTCTCCTTCGCGGCGGGAACGATGGCGTGGCGCAGTTTGGGTACCACCAGCACGGTCGACCACGCCCGCAACGGCAACGACGGCGATGATCACGACCAGAGTGACGAAGCGTGAGAAGTCGACGTCATCGGGAACTTCGAGCGATGTCCCAACCACGCGTGCCGCGACGAGCAACAGAATCACGTCGATGACGTAGCCGAACACGGTGGTGAATGGGCCCTGGCCAACCGCGACTTTCGTGGGTACGCCGACCTTTTGAAGGTAACGAATCGTCATCGCAATTCGCCCCGCGTCAGATGGCACCGCCAGCCCGATGTAGTTCGTGGCGTACTGGAACTGCATCGTTGGCGCGAACGGGAGTGGATGGGTGACCACAGCCATCAGTGACATCGTGTCAGCGAGGTTGGTGAACTGGACGACGATCAGTCCAACCAATAGCCAGGCGATCGACGCCTCACTGAGTTCATCGAGCAAGGACTCCATGTCGATGGTCAGCACCCAACTGACAAACACGTTGATTGCCAGCAGCATGAGTGCCCACATACCGACGTCGACCAGACGTACACGCCGCAGCTGCACCGGTTTTGGTTCCTCGACGTCGAGCGCAGTAGCCAACTGCTCGCGCAAGTCGTCGAGCTTCAACGACTGAGCCCGCACATTCTTCGTCAGACTCGCGCGACAGCGCAGCGGGCTGGATCGCCGGCAGCGCACGCACCAGTTCTGCGTGATCGACGTTCGCCACGGCTGCACTGACGGCCCGGTCGGCATTGGTGAGCAACGCCGTCGAGACCAAGAGTTCGACGACGTCGACATCCACCGTCAAGGAGTCGGGTGACAACACACTTGCCGACATGTCGCAGAAGCCCGGCCGAGCCTCAGGGTCGCTGTCGCTGATCGTGATGCTCGTCGCGGTTCAGACGCCCGTGCGACAGGTCAGCATCGTGCAGCCTCGCCAGTTCGTGCCACAGCGAGCCAAGCATCTCGTCGGTGACTTCGGTTGGGTCGAGTACTTCCAGTGTCCGCCTTCCCTCATTGCGGGTGACGAGCAATACGTCGCCGATCGAGGTCGGCCCCACGGTCACAACATCAGGAACCGCGATGCCAGCTCGCCCCGCAAGGAGCAACACCAGAGCTTCATGACCGGCCTGCTGTTCGCGCGAAACGCTCAACAGCGAGCGACCGTCCCGGTACCACATCGCCCGCCACAACCGGCTGTAGAAGGCGCTATCCGCAGCGTCGCGTCCATAGATGGTGATCTCGATCGGCCCACGGTCGTCGACGGCGGTGGCCTTCAGCTGCCCACGCGCGGCGTCGGGGGCATAGGCGACCTTCGTCGCGTCGACATGTAAGTCACTCAACGAAGCTCGGACCCTGTCGATGGACGGGATACCCATCGAGGTTCCGAACATGAGTACGGGTGACAGCGGCCGCTGCAGTTCCGAGACTGACGGCGCCGACGATGTTCGTCAACGTGCCGAAGCCGAGCACCAACGAGGAGACGATCGTCGAAGCGATCAGCCAGCGATCGAGCCGACGCATCGGAGCGGTCAACGACGGACGAACTGCGAACAACGTGGCGACGAGGATCGCCAACCTGAGGATTGGAAAGGGAGGAGCCCCGTCATCGCTGGTGAATTCCGGGAACACATCGGGCCACTCACCTGACACCCACCTGCCCACCGTCAATCCGATCGCGACCGTCAAGGCAGTGGCAACCAACGCGTCGCGGAGCAACGCCGAGCGCGTGCGTCGGCTGGCAAGCAGCACGAACAGCCCGACGACCACCACTCCGCTGAAAGCGAATGTCACGGTGGCGATCGAGGTCACCCATCCTGGCGCGCTCGCGAAGATCGAGTTGATCCACTGTTCCAGGTCGGTGGGATCGCCCGTTGCCCACGCCGACAGAGCCAACACCACAGCGCTCGCCGCCAGCAACACCCAATCGGCTGGGCGTACGACACGCGTCTCGTCTCCGGACGATGCGAAGATCCGAGACACCGGGCCTTGGCTCACTTCACCTTCCGCAACAACCACATCCACGGAAACCATTGATAACACCTCTGACCGGTTCTGAGAGTAGATAGTCATCACCCGAACGAGGGTGATCTATGCACGACCTGACCTGTGGACCTCTTGCGTGTTTCAGCCGAGGTGCGAGTTTGAGTTCACCGGACGGGGGTATTCTCGGCCAGCGCAGCAACCGCCGCCCGCCCTGGAAGGACGCACCGACATGGATGAGATTGATCATGGATGAGAATGATCCGCTTGCCTCAGGAACACCTGAGGAACCGTTCGAACCACGCATCGTCGAGGCAACCCCCGTTCCGGAATATGGGGGCTACGTCGGCGACGCGACTCCTCCGATCGGCGTGGTGACCCCCGACCAACTCGGAACCGCTCCAACTGAGGCAATCCCGGTCGTTGCGCCGGGCGTCGCACCCACCGCAGTCCCACCCACCACCGTCTCACCGGCCGCGTATGCGCCGGCAGCACCGATGTATCGCCCAGTGGATCCGCCCCCGCCCGGCCAGAACCCGGCTTGGCCGTACTTCATTGCCGTGATCGCGCTACTTGCAGGCGGGCTGGTGGGATACCTGATCGCGATCGCAATCGACGACGACGAGGCGGCACCAGCGGCCACCGCACCAATCACCAGCGAAGTGCTCGTCACCGACCCCAACACCGAAGCGGTCATCGCCGACCTCCAGGCTCAAATCGCTGATCTGACGGCGGCGCAAGAAGACTCGGCCGACCAGATTGCCGAACTTGAAACTGCCCTCGCCGACATGACCGCGGAACGCGACGCCCTTGCCGCCGAAATCGCTGATGCTGAAGGTTCGGGTACCGATCAGCAGGCAGATCTCGACGCTGCAAACGAACAGATCGCTGTGTTGGAAGATCAGCTCGCAACAGCGCTGACTGACCTCGAGAGCGCGAACGAGAGCGTCGCCGAAGCCGAAGCCGCGTTGCAGACCGCAGTCACCGAGCGCGACGCGGCGACGGATGCCCTCGAAGCTCTCAACCTCATCCCTAACCCCAATTTCGGAAAATGGCCCGGTCACGAAGGCTCGTACCGATGCGACGGCCAATGGCTGGACACTGATCGAACAGCCGACAGAATCCGCGACTGTTGCCCCCGGCACCGTGCTTGACCAAGCCCCGCCAGCAGGGTCGAACATGATCGAAGGTTCAGTGCTGTACATCACGGTGGCCGAAGCCCCCTGAAATTGGTCGGCATACGCGCCTCGAGCAGCTGGAGTCCGAAGGACTCGAGCTGCTCGAGGACGATGGCCAAGATGGCCGGAGCACAGCGCACGACTGTCAGGCCATGCGCGAACTCGGTTACGTTTGGCCTGCCAATCAGGCGAGGAGCTTGGACTTCTGAGCTGCGAACTCCGCCTCGGTGAGTACGCCTTTGTCACGCAGGTCAGCCAGTTTGGCCAACTCGTCAGCGCTGCCAGCCCCAGTGGTGCTGCGAACGTAGTTGGAGAACGCTTCCTCTTTCGCCCGCTGCTGCTCGATTGCGCGAGCGTTCATGTCGTTGCCGTTGGCGATCAGATAGATGAGCACGCCCAGCCAAGGGATGATGATCACGAAGATCAGCCAGAACGCCTTGGCGATGCCGCCCATGCTGCTGCTCTGGAAGATGTCGACGATGATCCTGAAGAGCAACATGATCCAGGCGAACCAGAGGAAGAAGATCATCATCGTCCAGAACATGCCGAGCAGTGGATAGTCGTAAGCAATCATTATTGGTTCCTTGTTTGTTGGGTCGAGTTTGTCAGGTCGATGTGTGGTGGTCTGTGTTGGTTGATCGGCGATGCGTTCGTCACCCACGATTGGGTGACCTGAACATCGTCCGCTTCGGTGCGAAGGCTAATCAGTTCGAGACCGAAATACCGGATCTGTTGTCAGATCTCTCGTTCGTGTGGCGCTAGTTCGAGGATCGCCACTGCGGCGGCGATTCCGTTGCCGATTGCTACCGCCACGAGCAACGTTGCGAACGCATGCAGCGAACGGGTCGGCGGCAATCGGTGGGCGATGGCGGAACCGATCGCCGCTCCCACGAGCATGGTCACGGTAAACGGCACGGCGATGTCCCAGTCGACGGAATCGAGTCCTCGGAACGACAGCGCGATCGCGGTGTTGCCTGCGATCACCACGAGCGACGTGCCGATCGCTGTAGGGAGCGTCAGCCCGAGCGACAGCGTGAGCGCGGGAACGATGACGAATCCACCGCCCACGCCGAACAGGCCGGTGAGGAACCCAACCACTGTTCCGGAAGCGACGACTCGTGCCACGGCTTTCCAATTGCGCTTCACCACGGGCGGCGACTGGGCGACCGCCACACCGCCATGTTGCTGGCTCATCAGCGTGGGTTCTTCCGGAGCGAGGGCGAGCTCTTCACCGACTTTCGTGCAGGACGGGCAGGCGGTGAGCATCCGGTGGGCGGCAATCAGCACCAATCCCGAGAACCCCAGCAGCAGCACATCGCCGTCGATGCGATCGCTGATGCTCGACCCAGCCCAGGTACCCGCGACACCGGTGACCAGGAAGGCCAAAGCCGCATCCCATCGGACACGTTTGGCCCGAGCATGGCCGACCGCCGCGACCGCCGAGGAAACGCCCACGGCTACCAACGACGTCGCAGTTGCAGCGACCACAGACTGCCCGGCCAGATGTACGAGCACCGGAACTGCGAGCACTGAGCCGCCGCCACCCAGCGCGCCAAGGGCGATGCCGATCAGCACTCCGAAGGCAACGGCGATGATCATGGCGCTGGCTGGATGGAGCAGGCGGCCGCCACGCCCAGAGCGTTCGCACCGCCGACGACGTCTGACACGTCCTCGAAGCCTGCGGACCACAGCACGCTGCTGGCGATTGCCGAGCGAGCTCCACCAGCGCACAGCAGAACGACGGGCCGCCGAGGGTCAAGCTGATTCAGTTCGCTTCGCAACCGGGCGAGCGGGATGTTGCGCGCCCCATCGACCGGCGCTGCTTTCACCTCGCCCGGGTTGCGCACGTCGATCAGTTGCACGTCGTCACCCAGTTCGGCCATCCGGGCCGACAGCTCACTGGCGGTCAACCTCGACAGCCGACGCGAGCGTGCCGGATGGGCAACGAGCAGCGCCTCGAGCTCGGTGACCGCTCCGATGACGTTGTCGAAGCCAATCCGCGCCAATCGCACCTTGGCCTCCGCAACGCCTTCTGGCGAGCCCACCAAGACGATCGAAGTACCGACGCCGACGACTGAGCCGACCTGCTCGGCAAAGCGCCCCGTCAGGCTGACGCTCAAAGAGCCGGCCAGATGACCCTGGGCAAATGCTTCGAGTGGGCGGGTGTCGACCACCGCAGCGCCCGACGCCACCGCTTCGTCGCAGCTCAGCGAGCGTGAACGTGGGCATGACCTCGTGCTCATCGAGCAAGGGCCGCTCACGGCGATTGAGATCGGCGTCGTACCCGAAGTACGCCGGCGCAGATGGCTGGTCTTCGGTGACGAGTTCGACAAACGTGGCCTCAGCCATTGGCTGCAGCGCATAGTTGGAACGCCGCTGCTCGCCGATCGTCGACACCGTCTCTGCCGACAGCGACTTGCCACATGCCGAACCAGCTCCGTGTGCTGGGAGCACGAGGGTCGAGTCTGGCAGTTCGAGGAGACGCTGCAACGAGTGGTACAGCTGGCTAGCCAGGTCTGCGGCGGGCACGTTGACGGCCGACCAGCAGGTCGGGCCGACCGACATCGCCGATGAACATCGTGTCGCCGGTGAGCGCCGCAACCGGATCGGCCGACGGTTCCGGACGAACGATGAGCGAGATGGACTCGGGCGTGTGCCCTGGCGTGCTGAACACTTCGACTTGCACGCCACCGAGGTCGATCACTTCGCCGTCGGCGAGAGCACGCGACGCGAAGTCGGTGCGCCCGGCCGCCCCGAACCCGATCTCGGCGCCGGTGGCGGCAGCGAGTTCGAGGTGTCCGGAGAGGAAGTCGGCATGGAAGTGAGTCTCGATCACCATCTCGATCGTGAGGCCCTCGTCGCGTGCTGCGTCGAGCATCTCATCGACATCGCGCCGAGGGTCGACTGCAATTGCCCGTCCAGTGTTCGAGTCGCCTACGAGATATGACGCCTGGGAGAGGCAGCCGAGGTACAGCTGTTTGATCACGACATGATCCGGCAGCCCGGGGATCTCGTTGACCGCCAGGTTGTTCGTGTTGTTCCAGGTTCATACGTGCTCCCTTGATGCCATCCTGTATACCTCAGGGGGTATATGTCATACCCTAAGGGGTATGAGATAGGATTGCAACCATGCAGTTTCCGGACGACGTCACCGACGACGTAATCAACCGACTTCGCAGAGCCGAGGGACAAGTTCGCGGTGTCCAACGACTACTAGAGGAAGGCGCTGACTGCAAGTCTGTGATCACCCAGCTCACCGCAGCCCAAGCGGCCCTCCACCGAGCCGGTCTGCGCCTCATGGCCGCAGGAATGCGCGCGTGCCTTGCCGACCCCGAACTGGCCAAGGTCGAAGGCATGACCGCCGACCAAATGGAAGAACTCTTCCTCGCCCTCCGCTAGATCGGCCGATGAGCGATGATGGGGCCATGACCGGCTCCGACGCGACATCGACTCGACGGATCGTTCGGCTGGTGGGTGTGTACGACGCCGACAGCACCTTGCGCGGCGAACTTGCCTACTGGGTCGGCGCCCGGCTCGGCCGGCGACACTGCTCGCTCTGCGAGATCACACACGGGTCGGTTCGGCAACGGCCCGCTTGGAAGACCTGCAAAGCCGGATTGCCGGTTCCGTTCGACACCTTCCACCGCAACGATCAACCTGATGCGATCCGCACAGCCGCTGGCGGGAAGGCAGCCGTGGTGGTGGCCGAGACCGACGCAGGCGCCATCCTTCTCTTGTCTTCAGACGAACTGGCCAGCTGCGCGGGGTCGATCGAACAATTGGTCGAGTCGATCGAGACCGCCGCGGCGCGGCACAGTCTCAACTGGCGATCGACATGACCATTGCGCTTCCGAGCATCAACAACCCGATCGCAGCTCTGGACTGACGGCGGCCAGCCAGTCCAGAGCCGCCGCAATAAGGTCGTCTGGGGAACGCCTGCTCAGGAACCGATCTTGCCGCCATCCAGCTTGCGGATGACGAGGGTCGCCGACCGGGGACGCCCGTTTGCCTGCTGGTCGGGCCAGTTGCTGACCGTTCGCGGGTTGGCCGGGCTGGGTGCCCCGTTCAATGCGTTCCAGTAGTTGGTCGACTCGCCTGGGTGCTGCACGTTGACGAACATGGTCGTCTGGTCCGGCGTGGTGATGACTCCGGTGATCTCGCAACCGCGAGGCCCGGTGAGGAACCGCTTCACTTCACCCGTAACCGGATTGGCGACCAGCATCTGATTGTTGCCGATGCCGTCGTATCCGCGGCTGGCGAGGTTCTGCGACGAGTTGGAGATGTCGGTCTGGATCCACACCAGGCCGTCTGGGTCCACCCAGATTCCGTCGGGCGAGCCGAAGAGGGGTTGGTCTGCCGGAACAACGTCCACGCCGGCAAATGCTGGATAGGCCGGATCGCCAGCGAACAGGAACACATCCCAGACGAACGAGGTCGGGTTCTGCACGTTGCCAGTCTCGTGGAATCGGACGATGTGACCGTACGGATTCGGGTCACGATTGCTGTTGACCGGTGCGTTGTTACCCGAGCCGTTGGTCAGAGTGACGAAGACATCGCCCGTACGACTGTTCACAGCTACCCATTCAGGGCGATGCAGTCGTGTTGCTCCGAGTGTGTCGGCGGCCATACGGGTACGGATGAGCACATCGGCTTGGTCGACGTAACCATTCGCCGCCGTCAGAGGTCCCGACGCCGTGAACCAACGGCAACCAGATGCCACTGCCGTCGGCGTTGAACTTCGCAACGTAGAGCGTGCCCTCGTCGAGTGGGCTCTTGCCTCGGGCACGAACCTGACGCCACGGGGCGTTGCCGACGAACTTGTAGAGGTAGTCGCCGTTTTCGTCATCGCCTGAGTACACGACAACGCGGCCGTTGACTTCGGTGACAGTGGCACCCTCGTGTTTGAAGCGACCGAGCGCGGTGCGCTTCACAGGCGTCGACGTGGGGTCGTTCGGGTCGATCTCGACCATCCAACCGAAGCGGTTCAGTTCATTGCGGTTCTTGGCCAGGTCGAAACGCGCCTCGGCCTTGTGCCAGTTGTATCCGAAGCCGGCTGCGCTCACGCCGTAGCGCGCCTCGAGGGCATTCGCGCACCCACGTCGTGTCGTCGGTGCCGAAGTAGCCGTTCCAGTTTTCCTCGGCGGCCAGATATGTGCCCCACGGGGTGTATCCATGACCGCAGTTGTTCAGCGTGCCGGTAGGCGCGTTGCCGAGTTCTGATTGAAGCATCGGATGCGAAGCAGGCACCGGGCCCGAGAATTCCATGGGTGTCGTGCCGGTGATGCGCCGGTTGAACGGTGAGCCCTGCACGTGCTGCCAGCTGCCGTCCTCCTGTCCGCTCGACTTCGACGACGGTGACGCCATGCCCTGCGAGCGCCTTCGCGACCTTCTCCCGGCCGGCAGCGTCGTTGGTGATCGCTGGGCCCTTGCGTCGGCGGTGTAGATCTGGTTGGCGTCGGTGTATTCGTGATTCAGCACCAAGAGGCCGTGCCCGCTGCCAGCTGACCCATTCCCAAAGGGGAAGAAGTGGATGCCGTCGTGGTTGAAGCCCACCTGCATCGCCTGGTCGGCAGCAGTGTTCGAGGCATCTGGCATCCAGGCCGGGCTGTCGTCAAACAGTGGAGTTCCCCACGGAATGAGCGTGTCGACTCGGTAGCCCTCAGGAACGTGCACCGTGTCGTCGGTGCTGACGCCCACCGGCGTGAAGCCGAGTAGCTGCGGATTCTGCCTGATCATCCCGCCGGTGATGCCCGCAGGTGCAGCAGCGGCAGCGGAAGCCGGGGTTGCCGCGAAGATGCTTCGTCCGAAGATGCCCACGGCTGCAGCCGCCAGGCTGCCGCCGATGACTTGGCGACGGTTGACCCGCTCGAGAATCATGTCGCCGAGATGCGGATTGCCGCTGAGATTGGAGCCGATGTCGTCGGTGTCGCCCATGGTGATCGTCCTTTACCAGTTGGTCGTTGGATGTCGTTTCGATCACCGTAAGGAACGCAAACAGACACGAACTTGAGTTGCGGATGAACGCATTGCGAACGTTCGCCATCGGGAGCGAGAACCGCGTAACGAGACGTGCCTGGCACGTCTCGTTACGCGGTTGGCGAGCGATCAGTCGGTGGTGTCGATGGTGGCGAGGGAGATTGTGGTGTTCTCGGGAACTGGCGGGAGGCGGAGTGCGAGCAGCCAGGTGAGCACGACGAACGCAGCAGAGCCCCACAGCGCGGCGGCGAGTTCGCCCCACATGTACAGCACGCCCGAGAGCAGGGTGCCGACGAATCGACCGGCAGCATTGGCCGAGTAGTAGAAACCGACGTCGAGTGCAACGTCGTCGTCATCGGAGTAGGCCAGCACCAGGTACGAGTGCAACGACGAGTTCATCGCGAAGACAACGCCGAACACCACGAGTCCTCCCACGATCGCCACGTTCACTGCGACGTCGAACGCGACCAGGACGGCGATTGCAGCTGATACGACGGCGAGCGTCAGCGCCCACTGCTGTGTCGCTCGCACCTCATCGACCTCTCTCCCGCCGCTTGCGAGCAGTCGCGGAGCGAACGATTGCACGATGCCGTAGCCGATCACCCAGACAGCAAGAAACGCACCCACGCCTTGTTCAGACCAGCCGAGTTCGTCGGACAGGAAGACGGGCAAAGCCACGACGAACCAGATGTCGCGCGACCCGAACAGGAAGAACCTCGCAGCTGACAACCGGTTGATCGCCGACGACTTTGACAACACCGAGCGCAGCGGTGTCTTCTTCTTGGACTTGCCGATGTCTTCGTTCAGGAAGACCAGCAAGCCGACCACGGTGACAGCGAGCGCCGCAGCCATGGCCCAGAGCGCGCCGTCGTAGCCGAGCCACGACAGCAGCACCGCGCCGACGAAGAAGCCAACCCCCTTGAGGGCGTTCTTCGAGCCAGTGAGAAGTGCGACGAGTTTGAACAGCGAGCCCTCGCCGGCGACCGTCTTGACGGCACTCTTCGAGCTCATCTTCGTCAGGTCTTTCGCCACCCCGGACAGTGCCTGCATGGCCATGACAAACGTCACCGACATCCATTGCGCCCACGAGGGCGATTCGAAGGTCAGCGCCCCAAGAGCGATGATCTGCAATGTGAGGCCGACGACCAACGTGCGGTTCAGCCCGCGGACGCGCGCCCACCCAACCGCCGAGCAGGTTCGTGAGGATGCCCATGAACTCGTACGCGAGGAACAGGAACGCGATCGCGACCGGCGAATAGCCAAGGTCGTTGAAGTGCAACAGCACCAACATGCGCAAGTGCGCCGTCGGTGACCGTGAAGACCCAGTAACCAGCGGTGACCAGTACGTAATTGCGGAGCTTCATGCGTGCTCGTTCACACCGGTTGCTGCAGCGACCCAGCGACCTTCGCCGCCAGCTCAGCCATGCGGTGCACGTAGCCGTACTCGTTGTCGTACCAAACGAGAACCTTCACCATCGTGCCGTCGATCACCATCGTCGACGGTCCATCGACGATGCCAGACCGGGTGTCGTTGGTGTAGTCGGCGGACACCAAGCGGCCGCGTCTCGAACCCGAGAATCCCATTGAGCTCGCCGTCGGCCGCCTCACGGAACAGTTCATTGACCTCGTCCACCGTGACGCCACGCGTACATGGTGAACACGCAGTCGGTGAGTGAGGCGTTCAGCAACGGCACTCGCACGGCGATGCCGTTCAACTTCCCCTGAGTTCGGGGTAGATGAGCGTGATCGCTGTTGCCGACCCGGTCGAGGTGGGGATCAGCGAGTTCAGCGCCGAACGTGCTCGACGCAGATCTTTGTGCGGCGCGTCGACGATCACTTGTGTGTTGGTCACATCATGAATCGTTGTGATCGCCCCACGCTCGATACCGATTCCCTCATGGAGCACCTTCACCACGGGCGCGAGGCAGTTCGTCGTGCAGGACGCGGCGGTCACGATGTGATGAATGGTGGGGTCGTAGAGATGGTCATTGCAGCCCATCACCACGTTGAGTACGTCATCGCTCTTCACCGGGCATGCCACCACGACGCTGCGCGCTCCGCGTTCGAAGTGCGGTTCGATGTGTTCGACGGTTTTGAACTTGCCGGTCGACTCTATGACGAGATCCACACCCAATTCGCTCCAGGGGATGTCGCCAGCCGACGAGTGCTCGCTGAACGTCACCGATTGACCGTCGATCACGAGGTGATCGCTTTCGAGTCGTACCTCGCCGGGATACCGGCCGTGCACGGTGTCGAACTCGAGGAGGTGCGCCGCTGTCTCCAGACCGCCCTTGTGTTCGTTGATGTGGACGAGCTGCAAGCTCGGTTGGTGCTGCATCGCTCGTACGACCAAGCGGCCCATTCGTCCGAATCCGTTGATCCCGACCCGTACGGTCATGTGGTGTGTCCTTCTGCTTGAGGGGCACCGAGCTGGCGAATCACTCCCGCGATTCGCGGCATCGAGCTCGGCGACGACTGCATCGAACGCTGCCGGCGAGCCAGTCTCGACCGGGTCTGCAATCGACCAGTGCCACCATTCCGGCTGAGCTTCCAACTCTTCGTGCACCCGGTCGCACACGGTCACCACCTGGGAAGTAGTCGGGATCAAATCGATCCGGGTCGGGGTGGCACCATCGAGCGAGATCCCGGCACGGCGTGCCGCAGCGACTGCGCCCCGATGCACTCGTTGCGCAGGTTGTGTGCCTGCCGACGATGCGCCGCGGCCAGTTCGCGCCGGTCCAGATGGCTGCGGCGAGCTGCGAGCGTGCGGAATTGTGACTGCACAGAAACAACATCTTGCCGCCCGGAGCGCGCCCGGTCGCCTCGAGCGCGACGGTGGGGTGGAGCAGCCGGACGTACTTGCGGCGCCCATCGCCCGACGACGATGACCGTGCGATCAAACCCACCTGCTCGAGCACGTCGAGATGGTGCGCGAGCAAATTCGACGGGATGTCCAATCGGACGGCAAGTTCTTTCGGTGATCGGTCGCTGACAGCCAACTCGTCGACGATCGCCAGCCTCGCCGGTTCGCCGAGTGCAGCATGTACCGCAGCTCGCAGCGTCAGCTGTTCCTCATATTCGCTCATTGCTGACTGACTCAATCATAGCTGAGTGATTATTCCAAGCGTTTCGAGATGAACATCGAGTGAACCTCCCTCCACGACCTGGCGTCTCAACCGGGCTGAGCCCGCGCATCGAAGCCGGAGGGTCGGAGAGCCGGAGCGTCGGAACCAAGACACATTTGACATCGATGTCAGGCCGGGCGCAGTCAAACAATTGACGCGAGTGATCAGCCACAAGGTTCCTACGCACGTCATTGACGTTTGCGTTAGATTTCGTTATCATTTGCAGCATGACAAACTCGTACTCTGGCAACTACATGCTGTTCGACGCCGACAATCACCTTTACGAGACACGCGACTCGTTCACGAAGTTCCTGCCGAAGAAGTACGCCGGAGCGATCGACTACGTCGAGGTTCGCGGGCGCACGAAGATCATGTTGCGCGGCCAGGTCAGCGAGTACATCCCCAACCCGACGTTCGAGGTAGTCGCTCGACCGGGAGCGCAAGAGGAGTACTTCCGGTCGGGCAACCCCGACGGCAAGTCGTACCGCGAGCTCATCGGTGAGCCGATGCGGGCGCTCCCGGCCTTCAGCTCGCCAGAGCCACGCATCACGTTGATGGACGAGCTCGGCATCGACAAGTCGCTCATGTTCCCCACGCTGGCCAGCCTGCTCGAGGAACGTTTGCGCGACGACCCTGAACTCATTCACGCCGCCATCCACGCACTCAACGAATGGATGTACGAGACCTGGACGTTCGACTACGAGGACCGCATCTTCACCACTCCGGTGATCACGCTGCCCATCGTTGACAAGGCCATCGAGGAACTCGAATGGTGCCTCGAGCGTGGCGCCAAAACGGTACTCATCCGTCCCGCGCCGGTGCCCGGCTTCCGTGGTTCCCGCTCGTTCGGACTTCCCGAGTTCGACCCGTTCTGGGAGCGGGTGGTCGAAGCCGACCTCCTCGTGTCGATGCACGCGTCCGACAGCGGATACGCCCGCTACACCGGCGACTGGACCGGCCCGCAAGAAATGCTGCCCTTCCGACCCGACGCCTTCCGCATGATGTCGTCGGGCAAGCGCGCCATCGAAGATTCGATGTCAGCTCTCATCTGTCATGGTGCGCTCAGCCGCTTCCCCGACCTCCGCATCGCTCTCATCGAGAATGGCGCCGACTGGGTCGTTCCATACCTGCACCACCTCGAAGATGTGTACCGCAAACAGCCGCACTCGTTCGAGGAGGATCCCGTCGCCGTGTTCAAGCGCAACATCTGGATCAGCCCATTCCACGAAGACAACATCGCCGAACTCATCGAGGTGCTCGGTGCCGACAAGCTGGTCTTCGGCTCTGACTACCCGCACCCCGAGGGTCTCGCCGAACCGCGCTCGTACCTCGATCACTTGCCACGTGGCCTGTCTGACGATGTTGTAGCCGGCATCATGGGACGCAACCTCGCAGACGCGATGCGCATCCCCGTGCCTGTGTAACGTCGCCCACCTGTGACAGAAATCCTGGGCGGCATCACGACCGGCGACATCACCGACATCACCGACATCACCGAAGAGAACACTGACGACGGGGCCGAGTCGGGCGCTCCAACAAGACGGGCACCGTACGCCGACCGGCCAACCGTCGGCACACGTGGTCTGCGCACGCAGCAACGCATTCTTGATGCTGCACTCGAGGTGTTTGCGGAGGTGGGTTACGACCGTGCCACCGTCGAGCATGTCGGCAAAGTCGCCGGATGTTCGAGGGTGTCGATCTACCAATACTTCACCGGCAAGGACGATCTGTTCCGCCACCTGGCCCGGCAGGTGGCACGGCAGCTGCGCTCGTCGATGGAGATGATCGCCCCGGTCACCGCCGACGCAGCAGGCGTCACCGCGCTGAAGGACTGGATCCTCAGCCGCGCTGCGGTTCATGCGCGGTACGCCCCCGTGTTCCGAGCGTTCGACGCAGCGGCTGCGAGCGACGAAGCTCTTCAACGCGGTGCAATCGTGACGACGGAACGCAATGTGTCCATCTTCCTTGCGCGCCTCGGCGAGACGACTGTGCCGCCCCGGCAGCTGGAACCGCTCGTGGAACTCCTGTTGTCTGCTGTCACTCGAGCGATCGACGTGGGCGCAGTACTCGAGCCGGCGCTACCAGAGCAGTACGCCCGCGAGAATGTCGCCGGCTCCATCGCCGCTACCGCGCACCGGGCACTGTTCGGCGTCATCCCTGGCGTCAACTTGCCTGTGCCGACACTGGTCAGGGCGCCTGCCATCGCCATGACCAGCACCCTCGAAGCAACGTTCGAGCAAGCGCGATCCTTGCAAGCGGAATCGGCCGAGCCCGGTCGTCAAGCGCTGGCGGCGATGCTCGGAGCCGCTGCTCCGGTGATCGTCGGCCGCGGTTTCAAAGGCATCCGAGTGGATGACATCGTCGAGGCGGCCGGGGTTTCTCATCGGCGCGTTCTACCACTACTTCACCGACGTCGACGACTTCGTACGAGTGGTTGCCGTTGGTTCTATGTCGGCCACGTCATCCGCGCTCGCCACGCTGCCGGCATCGACTGAAGCCAGCGACTTGCGTCGTTGGCTTCGTCGGTATCACAGCGTCCACGCCGACAACGCGGCGATGCTTCGCGTCTGGCTCGAAGCCGTGCAAGCGCCACTTCGAGAGGAACGAGCACCGGTGATCGACTGGGGTCGCCGCCGGCTGGCGCGCCTGCTCGAACATCGAGACTTCGGTTCGCCAGACCTAGATGCCATCACACTTTTCGCCGTGGTTGAGACGTTCGGGGCGGACCAGCGGGAACCCGTCGATGTCGAAACCGCGGTCAGGGTCATCCGCCGTGGCCTGCTTGGCGAAGACCGCTGACGCACATCCCGAAGGACACCTACACCTGTAGCGCCCGGATTTGGGTTCCAACGGCCAGTTCGCGCCGTGACGACTCAGCTGCCGGCAAGACTCCGCAACTCGGCGGCGACATCCTCGGGGATCACCGGGTTGAAGTACTCCTCGCTCGCCACCTCGGCAGCAGCGATGAATCGCTGCACTCCGGCGCTTCGCCACGGCGAGACGATCTCGATGTTGAACCAGGCCTGATCGCAACCCGCCAGCGAAGCCGAACGGGTGGTGGGACGCTGGTTGAGCCACATCATGTACGGCAGCGGCTGGCCATACAGTCCATCAAGACGAGTGAGGACGTCGGTGAGCACCGCGGCGAGCCCATCGCGACCAGAGTCGTCGAGCAAGGTGAGATCCGGCACGCGTTCGGTCGGGGCAATCTCGACTGACACCGGGAACGTGGGTGCGTACGGCACCCATGCTCGCCATCCGTCTACCTCACAGATCAGACGCTCATCGAGATTCTCGTCTGGAGCCCAGCCACCGGCGAGGCGGCGCGCCTGACGCGATGGCACATGGTCGTAGGCGTAGATCTGGCCGTGAGGATGAGCGATCGTCGCGCCTACTTCGGCACCACGATTCTCGAAGGCGAGCACGTAATCGACATCTTCACGGCTACCGAGGCTTTCGGTTCGATCGGCCCAGAGGTCGACGACCTTGCGAACTCCGGCAGGCCCGAGCGTGGCCAACGTGGCGTCGTGGATCGGAGAGTACAACACGACTTCGCAACGATCGCCCGGCATCGCCGGCCACCGATTTGGGAACCAACGCACGTCGTATGGGTCTGGCGCCTCGCGACCGCCAACACAGAACGGGCAGCCCGAAGCGGGAAGATTCGGACGGGCTTGTCGCGTGCCAACCACATGCACGACGGTCCCGAGCACGGGGTCGATTCTGGTTTCGGGCGATCGTTCCATTGCTTCCTGGATGTTGGATCGGTGTTATAGGCGACGCTAGCCGAGCGGGGTAACTTGCAGCGATGACAGAAGGCGTCCGATTCCGGTACGGCCGATGACGAACCGCGCCGCCGTCGAACGAGCAGCGAACGACCACGCCCAACGGTGGGGGCCGCCACACCTTGTGTCGCGGGCGCCCGGCCGAGTCAATCTGATCGGCGAGCACACCGATTACAACGAGGGGTTCGCGTTGCCCATGGCGCTGCCGTTCGATACGGCCATCGCTTGGAGTGACCACGGCGACCCGGTGTCGGGAACGGTCAGCATCACGTCGGAGGGTTTCGGCGACATCGAGATCGACCCGTCGGCGGATCCACGTTCGGTCGTTCCCTGGGCTCGGCACATCGCCGGTGCGGTGACCCTCCTCCGCGGACAGGGCCTGCCTGCCGGAGGCTGGCGAGCAGCCATCGCAACCGACATACCCGTTGGGGCCAGCCTGTCTTCGTCAGCCGCACTCGAAGTGGCCTTGATCACGGGGCTCTTGGCGCGCGCCGGTGAGACTTGGTCACCGATCGAGGTTGCCAGACTCGGCCAACGGGTCGAGAACGAAATCGTCGGCCTCGCCAGCGGCATCATGGACCAGTTCATTTCGGCCGGCGCTGTTGCGGGGCACGCCAGCCTGATGGACTGCCGCGCCAACACACTCCGTCCGATTCCACTGCCAACTGGCGTGGTCGTGGCGATCATGGACACGCAGACCAGGCGCGTACTCGCCGAGGCGGCGTACGGCGACCGACGCGCAGCATGCGAACGCGCCGTGGAGGTCCTCGGCATCACCGCACTCCGCGACGCCACCATCGGCCAGCTCGATCAAGTGGCCGACCCTGTCGATCGCCGACGGGCTCGGCACGTGGTGACGGAAAACCGCCGAACGCTCGATGCAGTCGACGCCATGCTCGGCAACGACAGCACCGCACTGGGCCGCCTCATGACCGAGAGCCATGTGAGTTTGCGCGACGACTTCGAAGTGTCAGGGCCCGCCCTCGACAACATCGTGGAGATCGCGCTTGCGACGCCAGGCTGCCTGGGTGCTCGCATGACCGGCGGCGGCTTCGCCGGCTGCGCAGTGGCCCTGGTGAATTCAGACGAAGCTGAATCGTTCGCAAGCGCCGTGACCGACAACTTCGCATTCGACGGCCACACAGCCACCATTTGGATCTGCGCCCCCGCAGCCGGAGCCTCAGTCGTCACCTCTCCCGTCTGACCTCGGAAGATCGACGAGCCAAATGAGTTTCAGACTTCTTGGCGACGCAGGTTGGTAGATCTCGTTGGTCAGTCAAACCTCAACCGTCGAGCCGACACCGTCGATCCTCGTGGGGAATCTGTCGAACCAGCCGCGCTGCCCCAGAAGCACCGTGAACGGGTACCGCCACGACCTGCTTGCGCCGAGCGGAAGTCGCCAACGAATCGGCTGGCCGCCAGGTTCCGGAGCGTGTAGCGACAGCTCAACCTCAAACACCGGAGTGGTGGCAAATCGCCCGCCCATGCTGAGCGGAACCTCGTAGAGCGGGAGCTCGTGATCCACGTCTATGCCCAACCGGCTGAACAGGGTGGAGTTCGCGACTGACATCGGGGAACCGGAGTCGATGACACCAAGGACCGAAGGCGAGCCGGCATCGAACAGCAACGGAACAACCGGTCTCCGTAATGCCGACCCGTCTGCGAACGGAGGCTCACCAAGGTCTTGGTGCGCGTACGTCCAGCTGACCATTGACACACATGTAGCGAACTAGCCGAGGCCGACGAACACCGGACCATCGGCCTCTGGCACTCGCTGAACGACGTCAGCTTGCAGGCCCCGATTCTCCAACAGGGCGAGAACGGCATCGAGCTCGTCAGCGTCGGCGACGACGTCACCGTTGTCAGTCACTGCGACCCATCGACCGCGGTAGTGGTCGATCAACTCGTGCTTCACGAAAGGAAGGCTAGTGCAACGAGTCGAAGGACTCGGCGCTCGGGTAGAACTGCCCAAAACCTTGGTACGCAGGCCAGATTGTGTTCGAGGCGTTGGGCGTTGTTCACCGTGGTTTGACGGCAACAGACCGGGTCTGACGTCGTGCTCGACTAAGGGATCAGCGGATAGGTCGCTTCGCTCCTTTGAATTCAGATGATTTCCCCCATCTCGATGGACGTCGCCAACCGGGCAGGCTCGGCAAAGCCTCGCCTACCCGCTCGGCTCCTTAATGAAAGCGAGCCAAGCCTGGTAGCCGCCGATGAGGTCGGTGGCGCGTGTCAATCCCAGGTCGTGCAGCCCCGCCGCAACGAGGCTCGAGCTATACCCCTCGTTGCACACGATCACGACCCGCATGTCGTAGCCAACGATCTCCGGGATTCGATGCGCGGAAGCGGGATCGAGGCGCCATTCCAAAACGTTTCGGTCGATCACAATCGCGCCGGGCATCAGGCCATCGCGCGAACGTTGCTCGACCGGGCGAGTGTCGACGATCAAGGCTCCGTCACGGTGCTCGCGTTCGAGATCCGCCGGCGCGACTCGGTCGAGCCGACGCCGTGCATCCGCGAGCAGCTGATCGATAGAGCGCCGTGGACTCGGTTCGTTCATCCCAATGCCAACAGTACGCCGCTGGAGGCCCACGGTCGACTGGTGGATGTGGGTGGTGATGTGGCGCGGGTGACTTCTCTACAGTTCATTGCTGTGACATACGAACGTCTGTCGGGATGCGCAGTCGAGGGCGGTTGGCGGGGTCGCGCTGTGAGCTTCGAAGACTTCGTGCACGATGTGGTCAATGTCGTCGAGGCGACGGGCGCGGCGATCATGGTGCTCGGCGCGCTGTGGGTGTTGGCTGCCTACGGCGTAGCGGTTTCGCAAGAGGTTTCCCGTGCCGGCGCCTATCATCAGCTACGACGCAGCTTGGGGAAAGTGATACTGGTTGGCCTCGAAATACTGATCGTCGGGGACATCATCCGGACGATTGTCGTCGACCCAACGTTCGAGAGCGTGAGCGTCCTCGGGCTGATCGTGATCATCCGGATCGTGTTGAGCATTGCGCTGGAACTCGAAGTGGAAGGCATCTGGCCCTGGCAGCGGTGGCGCCTCGAACAACCCAGCGCCGTGCCAGACCGCACCGGCTAGACCCGGATTCACTCAGCAGGACGGTTTACGTCAATCCAGGCCTCTGCGTCTTGGTGGGCTCGTCGAACGGTTGCACCGACTCGTTCGTCGCCGCTGTAAATGTTCCCTTCACCAACGACGGCGGTGACGCCCGTCACGCGGAACTGTTCGAGGATTCGTTCGTCGACCGACACGATCATCAGTCGGCTGCCGTTTGCGGCGAGCGACTCGGCATAACGTTTGATCACGTCCATGAACGTGGTGCCGAGGTCGCCGCGGCCGCGTAGCCGAATGATCACGACGGTGTTCCGCGATGTCTCGGCGACCGCTGGCAGTGCGGCCTCGAACACCGGAGCGGCCGCGAAGAACAGGCTGCCGTACGGCTGGAGAATCACGACCTCGTCGGGGGGAAGCACCGCTGGCGGGTCGGTCTCGGTGAAGTCGCCCTCGGCATCGATCAACCGGCGTTTGACGGTCACTTGGTTCGACTGGCGGACCGTATGGAGCACGACGGACACGGCGACTCCGACGAGTACCGCATACTGCAGCGGGATCACCATGGTGAGCGCGAACGTGACGCCGAGCACCGCTTTCTGTACTGGCCCTGTTCGCCACACCGAATAGACGACTGATGGCTTGACCGTTCGTATGCCAATGAGGAGCAGCAGGCCAGCGAGCGCCGGCATCGTCACCTCCCCGACGAGCGAACCGAACAAAAGGATGACCACCACCATGACAAGGGCGGCGATGACCGTCGCCTGTCGGGAACGGGCGCCCGCAGCCTTGAGGAGCGCCGAGGCCGACATCGAGCCGCCTACCGCCATGCCCTGGAAAAGTCCGGAGGCCACGTTGGCGGCGCCTTGACCGATGAAATCCACCGAAGGGTCTGGGGAGTTGCCATCAGGGTTCGTGAAGTTCGCGGAGACTCCCGCACCCTGCACCATGCCGACAAACGCAAGCGCTGCCGCTGGAATCAACAATGCCGGAACGAGTCGCAGCGAAGGCATGCGGGGCACGGGCAAGGCGTTCGGTACGTCCGCTACGTCTTTGAGGCTGGCGACATCCCAGCCCAACACGACTACCGCCGCCGACGAGACGATGAGCGCAACCACCATCCCGAGCGCTCCGAGCCGGGTCCGTTCCAACAAGACGATGAGCAGCATCGTCACCAACCCAACGGTGAGGGTTGCGGCATGGATCTGCCCAGCGTTGAGCGCGGTGTCGATCGCCCGCGTCACACGGTTGTCTCCGCTGCCCCGATAGCCGGTGAGGTTTTCGAGCTGGCCCAGCACGATGTTGACGCCAACTGCGTTGATGAATCCAACCATCACGGCGTTGGAAACAAATCGCAGCAGCGAGCCGAGTCGAAGGATCCCGGCAACCAACATGACTGCGCCGGTCAGCATCGACAGGGTGAACAACGCCCGGGCTGGATCGTCGGCGTCATGGACTGCTGGCACGTCGGCGATCACCATCGCCATCGCTCCGGTGCCCTGCACCACCATGAACGCCGAGCTCGTTGACAGCGCGCCGGCGAACGTGCCGAGCACGTAGGCATTCAGCCCATACAACGGGTTGATACCAGCGAGCAGCCCGCTGGCCAGACCGTCTGGCACGCTCTGGGTGCCCAGCACCAGGCCAGCCACACCGTCCTCACGAAGGGTGCGTCGACTGAACGGCGGTCGCCACTTCATCAGGTGCCTAATGACCGGCCAACCGGCAGGTTCATTGGGCTCACTACCGAGGCTGCCGAAATTTCGGGGTTCTGGCTGACGGCGAGCACCGAACGTCCCGAGCGGAAGACCCGAATCAGGGCCGGGCCGACGGACGGGTCGTGGACGGGCACGACCACCACGTCCCCCGGGCGGGTAACCGCCGCCACCCATGCCTCGAGATCATCGACACCGACACCGACACCATGCTCGGCGCTCTGGGAGGTGCTCAGCCCTACCGCCTCCAGATCGGAGTACGCGAGCGGGCCGAGGATCAGTTGCGTCTCCCACTGCCGACTCAACGTCGAAGCGAGGTCCAGAGCCAGTGTCATCGTTGGCAGATTGCCCGGCACCAGCTCACGAGCCGTCGAGTACAGGATCACCCGCCCCTCGTCGGGCCTCGGCTGCAAGCGCCGCGATCGCAACGGGAACAGAAGTGGCCGAAACGATCTCGCTGTACGTGGCCCCCACCATCCGCGCTCGGAGATCGTCTGGGCCGGGCCACCCCAGCAACAAGAGCGACGCGTCGACTTCGATCGCGGCCTGATGAAGCCCGATGGACACCGACCGGTCCACGCGCAAGAGCGTCTCCGCGTCCCCACCGAGTTCCCGTAGCACACGGTCGACCGCAACTTGCTTCGCCCGGCCTTCAGCGATGTCGCCTGTTGTCGCCGACGTGACCGGCACCAATGGCTGCACGAAGCCGCCCGCCGGGCTCGGCGAGGTCCCGACCGAGCCGAAGCAAATCCGACAGCCCTTCGATGTCTCCTAGCACCGGCACGAGGATCGACTCGCCTGGCCGCCGTCGTTCGTCTAGAGGCGGGGGAATCAGGGGTGCAAAGCGGTTGGTGCCGACCGACGTCAACACCAAACTCACCGCCACGACGACCATGACTGCGTTGACCACATCGCTGCCATACAGACCGATATCGAAGCCGATGACGGTGGCAGCCAGGGTTGCGGCCGCCTGGGCGACCGACATCGAAGCCAGCAGCCCAACCTCATCGCTGGTCAACCCGAAGATCCGTCCGGTCAGCCAGGCGGCGATCGCTTTGCCAATCACCAGCGCAGCGACGAAGCCGATGGCGAGCCGGATCGTCGGCCACACGAACATGACCTGAGGGTCAAACAGCAGACCAACCGACACCAGAAACGTTGGGATGAAGAAGGCGTTACCGAAGAAGTCGGTCACCGCCATCAGCGGGCTCGCATTCGGCACCAATTTGTTCAAGCCAGACGCCGACGAAGAACGCTCCGATGAGCGGCTCGACCCCGACCAGTTCGGCCACCACCGCCGATGACGTGAGCCCGATGAACACGAGCATGTAGCGCAACGTTCGCTCTTGGCCAAGCCCGGTGAAGAACCAGCGGGCGACCGCTGGAACCACGATGAAGCAGTACACGCCGAGCACAGCGAAGCCAATCGCAATGTCCAGCACCAAGCGCGCACCACTCGTGTCGCCGGTCTCGGCACCGACGATCAGGGCCAGCACGACGAGGGACACTGCGTCGGTGATCGCGCTGGCACCGACGATCGCCGCGACCGGCCGGGTCTTGGTCAACCCGAACTTGGCCACTGTTGGGTACGCAATCAGGGTGAACGAAGCCCAGAACGAACCGATCAATATGGCGGGTCGCGTATCGATGTCGAGCAGCAGCGCCACCCCGGTGCCCAACGCCATCGGGATGATGGAAGTGAGAATGCCGAACCCGCCAGAGATGACGCGGTACCGAACGAAGGCCTCGATGTCGAGCTGCAGACCTGCGAGAAAGATCAGGTAGAGCACCCCGATGCTGCCCACTGCCTGAAGGCCGGTGAACCGCGGCAGCACATCGAGCATGTTCGGCCCGATGGCTGCGCCGAGCAGCAACAGACCCAACAGCCCGGGAAGCTTGATGCGTTCCGCGAGCAGCGGCCCGAAGACGATGACGAGCCCGACGACGGTGAACCCGAACGCGGGCCCAGACTGCACAGCATCCCAGTTCATGCGCAGACTCTAAACGCCGCCGATGTCCCCAACAGAGTAGGCCCACGCCACATCGCCCGACCGTTGCGCCGCGTGGTTGATCACACGTTGATGATTCGCCGTACGGCGCTGATTCGGCTTTGGTTGGGAATCGGCTTGATACTGACTGGGATGCCCGTGGCGACCGCTTGGATCCACGTGGAGGAATCGAGCGCGATGCCGACGTGACCGATCTGGGTGAGATCGACCGACGACACCATGAAGATGAGGTCGCCGGCCATGATGGGCTCGTTCCGGAAGTCGACCTC
Source organism: uncultured Actinomycetota bacterium (assembly GCA_963738275.1). Taxonomy (GTDB): domain Bacteria; phylum Actinomycetota; class Acidimicrobiia; order Acidimicrobiales; family Ilumatobacteraceae; genus Ilumatobacter. Next base: position 102,261 of record CAVTVY010000004.1, on the reverse strand, counting down.
GGTGCCGATCGTCGATTGCATCCGGCTCTGGTGCGGGAGCGATTTGCCGATTTGGCGGTAGCCGGCCACGACGAGTCCCGAGCAGTCGAACGTGTCTGGGCCGGCGGTGAAGAACTTGTAGGGCTTGCCGACCTGCTCGCGCAGGTAGTTGACGAGCGTGTCGATCTGGGTCGTGGTGACCGCTGGCGTGGACGGGCCAGGTGACGCGGCGGACTGTGCCGCTGGCTGTGCCGCTGGTTGTGTTGCGGACTGTGCGGCCGGCACCTTGATGACTTGCCCGGGCAGAATCGTCGAAGTCGTGGTGAATGAGTTGGCAGCGAGCAGTGCACTCAGGCTGACGCTGTGTTTCCGAGCGATACCGAACAGCGAATCGCCCGCCTTCACGGTGTAGGACGACACAGTCGCTGAGTTGGTCGGTGTCGACGCCGCTGCCCCCGATCCACTGCCGCCGGAAGCTGTGCTGTTCGCCGCTGGACTATTCGTGCTGGACGGAACCGTCAAGGTCTGCCCGGGATGGATAGTCGACGTGATGGTGATGTTGTTGACGGCCAACAAGTCAGCGAGTTTGACGCCGAGTTTGCGGGCGATTGCTGCCAAACCATCTCCACTCTTGATGGTGTAAGTGGCGTTCGTCGAGCTTGCGGATGGTGGCGTGTCGGCCCGCACCGACCCGACGTCGAGGAGTCCGATCGGAGTGGCGATAGCGAGCGCCAGGGCGAGTCGTTGGATCATCTTCACGCCAATTGCATCGGCAACGTGGCCGAGACCTTGACGAATTCTTGATGACTTCCTGACGAACCCCAGAACCCTGGCCCGGGCTAGACGCCCGATCGGAGTTCTGAAATCCGGCGGTCGAAGTCGGCCGCAACATCGAGTAGTGCTTGGCGGCAGTCGCCGACAAACGCGGCGTTGTGCATCGGTGCCAGGGTTTCGATGTCGAGTTCAGCAAGACGCCTGATGGTCGCCGCGCTCGATGGGTGCAGCGAGAGCGAACCAGGCGCGAGGTCCTCGGCCTCGATGGCCGGACCAAGAATGTCTTCTGACGTGACGGCCTCGTATTCACCGAATCGAGTGAAAAGGTCGCCACAGAACAGCGTCTTGGTCGTTTCGTCGTACAGGAGGCCAGCCTCCCATGCGTGGGGAACGTGGGGAGTGTCGAGCCACTGCAGCACGTGCCCGCCGATATCGAGACGCTCCCCGTCGGCAAGCGGTCGGGGCGGACGGTCGGCGAGATCGCCGAGCGACACCATGCAACCAATCTCCGACTGGACGACGGTGGCATTCGGGGCAAGAGCGAGCCACTCGTTCATCGAGCCAGACTCGTCGGCTTCGACGTGGCCGAAGCTCACCCAGCGCACCGATTCGGCGGGCAGCACCGAAGACACCGCTGCTGAGACGAGGGGAAACATGAATCGCATGCCGGTGTGAAACAGCGTCGGCTCGTCACCGGCGATGAGGTATTGATTGAACGCCACCGGAGCGTCGGGCACCACAGTTGTCAGCTGGTGAACGCCGTCGGCCACCTCGGTCACTCGTGTCTCCATCAGAACGGAACCTCCTGTGTCAGTAGGCCGCTGCTTGGTACACGGCCAGAAAGGATTCGACAGAATCCCAATTGGCCAATCACAGCAGACAAATGCAACCAGGTCCAGAGCTTCCGGCCCGAACAACTACATCTGCGACCGCGTCCGTCTCCACGGAGACAAGGTCAGTCGGGGCGGCCGTGCCTGGCGAGGGCGGCGTTGCCCCAGCCGGATACGCCGGTGAGCTCGCTCCCGAACCATCTCGGCGGCACGAACTCGGCCGCAGACACTTCCGAACTGAACTCGACCTCCACGACGCACAATCCCGCGAGATCACCGGCGTAGACGTCGACTTCGGCGACGTGACCGAGCGCCTCGTCAAGCGTCACTCGGTGGCGTGTCTTGTCGACGCGTCGCGCCTCTGTGTGTGTCCACAGCGACTCGGCCTGCGCCACGGTGATCGGCACATCAACCTCTGTTCGGGCCACACCCCTCCCCGCCTTGACGGTGAGCGTCGCCTTCTCGGAGCTGATACGGACCCGAACCTCCACGTCACCTTCCTCGGCGAGGTATCCCTGCCGGATGTGGACACCCGCGCCAAGAATGTCGTGATGCGGAACCTCGGGCAAGATGAACTTTCGTTCGATCTCGATCGTCGCTCGATCAGCCACTCGATCAGTCGCTCGATCAGTCACGCATTCAGTATGGAACAAACTCGGCTACCTTCGACGCAGTGACCCACGTGACCACCTTCCAGGTAACCGGGTACGAGACCGCTGCCGTTGTGGTGCTCACCGAGCTTGGATTCGTGTTCGGAGTGCCGCTGTCAACGACGACGATCCTGCTCGACACCTTCGACGGTCGTGTGTATGGCTCCGGTCTGCAGCTTCGACTGACCGAGTCTGATCGAGTGCAACTCCGACTCTCCGGCCAAGACACGCCCCCGGCACACCTCGCTGTTGAGGGCGTTCCGCGCTGGCCGACGAATCTCCCTCCCGGTCCGTTCCGAGCACGCATTGCGGCGATCGTCGAACTCCGTGCGCTGTCGCCACAACTCCGAATCACCGCTCACGTCACCCGCGGGGAGCTTCGAGACAAAGCCGACAAGATCGTCGCTGTCGCAGAACTCCATGACACCATCCGGGTGCTCGACCCTCACGGTCTCCCATCCACCGAATCGACGATCGAGATCCACGAGATCGCCGGTTATCCGAAGCAGGCTCGTCGCAGCCTTGAAGCGCTCCGCTGCCTGCCGCTCGTGGAGTATGAGAGCGATACCTTGACAGTCTGCGCATCGGCGGCGGGTGTCGACCTCGACGGCTTCGCCGGGTCCGCAACAGTGCCACTTGACGCCGAGATGCCGGCGATCGAAGGCTTCCGCCAGGTTTTCGCCAACCTCGCCACGACGATCGGTGCGAACTGGCAGGGCACGATCGACGAGACCGACTCGGAATTTCTGCATGACCTGCGGATTGCCACCCGCCGCACCCGCACCGTCCTCACCGCCTCCAAGAACGTGCTACCCGACGCCGTCCTCGGCCACACTCGCGGCGAGTTCGCATGGCTCGCCGGGCTCACCGGGGCGCCGCGCGACTTAGACGTGTACCTGATCGAGTGGTCGCGCTACGTCGACCCGCTCGGCGTCGACGCTGCGCAACAGCTCGAACCCGTGCGAGACCTTCTTGAACGGCACTCCGCCGAAGCCCACAACGAGCTGGCACAGGCCCTTCGCTCCGACCGCGCTCGCCAGGTGTTGAACACGTGGTTGCAGTGGCTCACCCAGCCACTCGGAAACGAAGAGGTTCCAACGCAGGCCGGTCGTCCGCTCGGCCGAGTCGTCGGCAAGCGCATCGGTAGCGCCCACAACACGTTGCTCGAACGCGGCCGACTCATCGGCCCAGATACACCCGCCGAACAGGTTCACGACCTTCGAAAGGACGCAAAGAAGCTCCGCTATCTCCTGGAGTGTTTCGGCAGCCTGCTCCCAGAGGGCGATCGCAAGCAATATGTGAAACACCTCAAGGCTCTGCAAGACAACCTTGGCGAGCATCAGGACGCCGCCGTTCACGTGGAGATGCTGCAAGACCTCGCTCGCGAGCTGAACGACGCCGATGTATCCCCTGACACGCTGCTCGCAATCGGCCGGCTGACCGAACGACTCGACCAACAACGTCTCGCGGCCCGCGCTGAGTTCGCGGAACGCTTCGCCTACTACGACACACCTGCAACCCAACGCGCTCTCGACGCCATGCTCGAAGGGATCAACGGGTGAAGGTGCTCGCCACCTACAGCATCAAAGGTGGCGTCGGCAAGACCACCACTGCGGTCAATCTCGCCCACGAAGCTGCCGCAGCCGGATCACGAGTACTGCTTTGGGACCTTGACCCCCAGGGCGCCGCGACCTTCTTCGTGCGTGTCAAGCCCTCGGTGAAGGGCGGCGCCGAACGGCTCATCACCAACGCCGAGTCGCTCGCCGCGAACATTCATGCCACCGACGACCCGGCCATCCACGTCGTGCCTGCCGACTTCTCCTTGCGCCACCTCGACCTCGAACTCGACAACACCAAGCACCCGACCAGACGACTGGCCGCGCTCCTCGCGCCAGTCGCCGATCGCTACGACGTCGCTTTGCTGGATTGTGCCCCCGGCATCACCCTCACCAGCGAGAGCGTGTTCGATGCCGCCGATGCGCTGATCGTGCCGACCATCCCCACCACCCTGTCTGAACGCACCCTCGAACAACTCACCAAGTTCCTCGCTGCGCAGACGAACCCGCCGATGGTTCTGCCATTCGCATCAATGCTCGACCGCCGCAAACGGATGCAACGCGACATCGTCGATCATCTGACCCGCGACGTCCCCGGATTTCTACCTACCGCAATTCCGAACGCCAGCGTCATCGAACAGATGGGCCTCGAGCGCGCACCGGTCGCACTTTTCGCACCAAGCAGCGCCGCGGCAGCTGCGTTCAAGGAACTCTGGGCCGACATCGCCGCACGGATTTGGACCTGACCTGTTAGGAGCCGAGCGGGTTGGCGAGGCTTTGCCGAGCCTGCCCAGTTGGCGACGCCCATAGATACGGGGGAAATCCGAAGAATGAAAAGGAGCGAAGCGACCTATCCGCTGATCCCCTTAGTGGCCTTCGCCGGTGGACTCCACGTCGCCGGCTTGGAAGAGCCCTAGCGCTCCCTTGCCGACGTTGGCGAACTTGTGGGTGACGATGGGATACAGACCCTCCTCGTCAAAGGTGAACTCGACGTAGCCACCTTGCGCGGGCTGAAGGTCGAGCGCCTGCGATCCACCGTGGGTCTCGTCTGGCGTGAGCAACAGCACACCTTCCTTGAAGACCGTGTCGAAGATGGTGCCGACGATATGGAACGAGGAGTTCTCGCTCGGGCCTGCATCGAGCACCCACGCCCGAACCCGCTCGCCGGGTTCAACCCGAACCGGATGGTTGAGGTACTGGTTGACGTACCCGTTGAACACCACGGCGTCCCAATCCTCATTGATCATCTTGGTCAAGTCGCCAGGGGCGCCCATCGGGCCGGTGTAGATCTCGGACTGCACGAACACGAACTCGTGGTCAACGGCTGGCAGCTCGGGTGGGTCGATGATGACCGCGCCAAACATGCCATTGCCGATGTGATGGAGCGCTGGGGCGGTGCCGCAGTGGTACATCCAGATCCCGCTGTACTTGGCTTCGAACTGGTACACGAGCGACTCTCCCGGGGCAATCGTGCGCATCTCGTCGTTCCAGGCAACCTTCGAAGCGTGGAAGTCGATCGAGTGGCCGATCGCACCGTCGTTCACCAGCGTCACGGTGAACAGGTCGCCGACCTTGCCGCGTAGGACGGGGCCGGGGAAGGCGTCGTTGAACACCCACATCTCCTGCGTGACACCAGGTGCCACCTCCATGACGACCTCGTTGGCGTGGAATGTGATCTCGTGCTCAGTCCCACCTGGGGCGGGCTCCAGCGTGGGGTCGAAAGCCTGCCAATCGGGCCCGGGTGTCGCCGCGAAATCGATCTCCGCCCCGGTATCGGCCGCCGCCATCGCCATTTCACCGGAATCGGTGGCCGCAGCGCTACCGGCGACGACGATGTCGAGCGTCATGCCAGCCTCTTTGTGTCCCGGCACTGTGCACCACGCCTGGGCCGATTCGGTGAACGGGCCAATCGTGATTTCCTCGCTCGCACCGGGTTCGAGCATCTCTGTGCCGTCGGTGCCGTCCAGCTTCAGATCGTGCGATAACGCGCCGTTGTTCACGACGTTGAGGACAACTACCTCCCCAGCTGGCACTTCGATCGACGAGGGCTTCACAAACAAGTCGCCGAGTTCGACGTCGAAGACCACTGCACCGGCCGGCGCCGCACTTTCGCCGCCAGCCGATTTCGCAGTCTCGTCATTGGCGTCGTCAGCGCACGCACCGAGCGCCGCTGTCAGCGCAAGAACTCCGAACCAAGCTGCTATTCGGCGCACCGGCGGGCGGTTCGCCGACCGAGCAATGCACACCACGTCATCCATCAGAGCCTCGTCTCTCGTTGTAATAACAGAGTTACGCCCTCATCCAGACCTCCGGATACGGCCAAAGGTCACAACGTTGCGCGCAGGGCCAGAAAGTTCTGGGCGTAGGCGCTTCAGCCCGACCGCGGCTTGAGGTCCACTCGCCGTAAGAGTTGGGCGTTGAGCGCCACCACGATCGTCGAGAGGCTCATCAGAACGGCGCCAACCGCAGGCGACAACGTGACGCCCGCCCAAGCGAACGCGCCTGCGGCCACCGGAATGGCAACCACGTTGTATCCGGCCGCCCAGGCAAGGTTCTGAATCATCTTGCGGTAGCTGGCGCGAGACAGGCGGATCACGCTGGCGACGCCGCGTGGGTCGCTCGAGGCAAGCACGACGCCGGCCGACTCGATGGCCACATCGGTGCCAGCGCCGATCGCCAGGCCGACATCTGCACGGGCAAGAGCCGGGGCATCGTTGACTCCGTCGCCGACCATGGCCACCGTCGTGCCCGCGTCGCTGCAGAGCGCTGACAGCCTGGTCCTTGTCTTCGGGAAGCACCTCGGCGAACACGTTGGCAATGCCGAGGTCGCGGGCGACGGCCTCGGCGACCTGACGCGCGTCGCCCGTGATCATCGCCACATCGATACCCATGCGGCGCAGTTCTTCCACTGCCTGCCGGGCCTCTGGCCGCACCTCGTCCTCGAGTGCCATCGCGCCAACCACCGCGTGGTCGTTGGCGAGGTACAGCACCGCTGCGCCGCGCCGCTCCCACGCATCGACGTCGCCGCGTAACAAGTCTGGCACTGCAAACTCTCGTTGGCGCAGCAGTGCCGGCCCGCCCACCGCATAGTTGACGCCTTCCACGGTGGCGGTGACGCCCCGACCAGCGATCGACCGGAAGCCCGTCGCCTTCGGCACCACTTCGGCCCCAGCTGTGACAGCAGCAGCGGCCGCAATGATCGCTCGGGCGAGGGGGTGTTCGCTTTCGGCTTCGACGGCTGCTGCAGTACGCAAGACGCGACCGTGGTCGAACTCGGACGTGGCAGCGACACCGGTGACAGCGTGGGCGCCCATCGTCAGCGTCCCCGTCTTGTCGAAGAGGACCGTCTCGATCGACCGCATCCTTTCCAGAGCGAGCCGGTCTTTGACCAGAATGCCCGATCTCGCAGACACCGCAGTCGACAATGCGATCACGAGCGGGATCGCCAGGCCGAGCGCGTGAGGGCAGGCAATCACCAGCACCGTCACGGTGCGAACGATCGCTTCCTCCACATCACCCATCGCCCACCACACGAGAAAGGTCACGATTCCAGCTGCCACGGCGACGTAGAACAGCAAAGCCGCGAAGCGGTCGGCGAGCACTTGAGCGCGGCTTTGGCTCGCCTGTGCATCTGCAACAAGGCGTTGGATCCCGGCCAGGGTCGTGTCGTCGCCGACAGCTTCGACACGAACCCTGATCGAACTGTCGGTCGTCACGGTGCTGGCCACCACACGATCGCCAACCGACCGACCGACCGGCTTGGACTCACCGGTGATCATCGACTCGTCGATCTCGGCGGCCCCGTCGACGATCGTGCCATCAGCCGGAACCCGCGCTCCTGGGCGGACCAACACGACATCTCCAACCTGCAGGTCGGATGCTGGCACAGTCCGAATGGTGTCGCCGTCGACGAGATCGGCTTCGTCGGGCAGCAGCGCCGCCAGCGCAGCCAGCGCGTTCTGGGCCTGGCCGACTGCCTTCATTTCCTGCCAGTGGCCGAGCAACATGATCGTGACGAGAGCCGCGAGCTCCCACCAGAACTCGAGGTCGAGCCATTCGAGACTCGTCGCCATCGACGCGAGATAGGCAACGTGATCGCCATCGTGATCAGCAGCATCATCCCGGGCTGCCGATTCCGAATCTCGGCAACGCCTCCGGCAAGGAAGGGCCAGCCTCCCCACCAGAACACGATCGATCCGAGGACGGGGCCGTACCACTCCATGAGCGGCAAGTCGACGGTGTAGTTGAACCAACCCATCACCATGTGACTCGTGACAACCAGCGGAATCGTGAGTGCCAAACTCAGCCAGAACCGACGACGGAACATCTCCGGGTCGTGGCCAGCATGCTTGTCGTGGCCAGCATGCTGGTGCTCGCCTGGTTGGGTTGTGTGACGGTCGTGACGGTCGTGATGGTCGTGATCGTGCTGGTGAGCGTTGAGCGAATCCAGCGATCGATCGGCTCCCGCGTGGGTGGTCGGCTCGGAATTGGTGTGGCCGGTTCGGATTTGTGTGTGGTTCATGATGACCTCCTGACTTCTCCGTTATACCCCCCTGGGGTATAATAAGTCAAGCGGCCAACTCGGGTCTGGCAGCACGAAGGAGCCAAACACTTCGGGCGTCCGTGAGGTATCTAACGCGCAGATGGTCGGCACGATTGACTACACCGCTGGGACGAGGTCGGCGGCGTCTTCATCCCTCTGATCGGCGTTGTCTTCATCCCCCTGAACGGCGGCGTCGCCGTACAGCGAAGTCATCGAGATCGCCGCCAACGGAACCATCACCACGTACGCAAGAGTGGCGAGGGCGGAGAACATCCAAAGTGGGAGTCCGCTGCCGGCGACGAGCAGGACAATTCCGACCGCGAGTGCCACGACAGCGACCAAGCCATTGACCCCGGCTACGAAGATCGCTGTGTGGAACCAGCGCCGACGTACCAGCTGCGAACTGCGACGCAGTGCCTCGCCTCCGGAGACGTCCTCGATCATGACCACCTGTGAAATGAACTGGTATCGCACGAGTTGGCGGATGGCCCACGGGGTGCCGACGACTGTGAGGAGCAATGCCAGGACGATCCCGAACGACCGAACGAACACGCCGGCGATATCGCCCCGGCGGCCCCAGACCCGACGTGCCGAGGCAGTTGCGGCCTCGAGTCCGCGTGCCTCATGTCGTCGATAATCGGCTACGAGCGAGTTCACAACCACAAACGCAGCCGTGTTGGCGATACTCCCGACGAGCAGCGAAAGGAACAACCTGGTGCCACTCGTGGAGCCAGCAAGGGAGGTCAGCGCATCGACAAACGGAATCAGTGAGACGACCTTGGTGAGCAAACCAGTGGCCATCGCCGCCGGCACATAGACGAGCCCGAACAGAAGGTAGACCAGTGGTTCGCGTCGATAGCTTCCGGTCGCAGCGCGCACGATCTGCCCCGCTTTGCGTCGCCTTCGAATCGGGTTCGGATCAACGGCGTTCCACTCAGTGCGGCGAATCAAGAACATCGCGATCAGCCCGACGATCACGAACATCGTCAGAAGCCGCGCCGGTGAGACGGTAAAGGTGACGAGCATCCGCGAACCGCGTTCCACGGCGTTGCAGAACAGCGACACGACCGAGGCGCCTTGGGAGTCTCCGGTGGGAATCACAACGCTCGAGTCGCGCAGCTCGTCGAACCAGGGTGATGGTTCCGACCAGCGGGCTTTGGCCGCCGGGCCGTCGGGAGCATTGAACGAGCCCTTCTGGCGTTCGCCCCAGCGACCGTTGTAAGCGAGCCAAGCGAACGGATCGTTGGGGTCGTTGACCGAGTCGGGCAACACCACGACCTCGGGCTCGACACGTAGCGATGGGCCCGACGTGTTGTCGCAGCCAAAACCTTGACTGGGCGCGCGACCGAGGTAGAGGGCCTCGCTGTAGTAGCTGGCGTGCGAGCCAGCCGCCGAATACACGACTGGATGGTCCCCGTCTCGTTCGAGCTTGGTGTCGTCCCAACCGGCGCGCTCGCCGCCAACATGCTGGGCGTATCCGACTGCGACCGGCTCAGATGCCAAGGCCTCTTCCACTGAGGATGCCTCAAACTTGAGGGTGATTCCTTCCCAGTCACTCTCGTGCTTGTTGTTCCAATCGTTGTAGTACCAGTAGAACCAGTACTGCACGAACACCAAATCCGGCCGATCTGGTTGCTGCACCACATGTGCGTAGATCGTCGCCGGGCGATCCCCGCTGTACTTGCGGAAGTCGCGCTCGTAGATGCATTCCGGTTCCAACGAACTGCCCGGGAAGTCGAGAAAGAATCCCTGTCCAAGCCCTACCAGGTCGGATGCGCCCGGACCACGCATCACGACCGGGTCGCCGCCGCCGACCTGTCGCAGCGCCACCTCGGGGTTGTCGAGCACGATGTCGACGACGCTCGGCAAGAACTGCTCGCCTTCGGTGTCGCACTCCGCGCTCTGCTCTTTGAGCATCATGATCGGGGCGAACCGGTCGGCCAGCTGTTGCTGGAGGTCTGCGGCCGGTGCCTCGCCCCGCTGCGGCACCGGCGCAGTAGTACCTGCCCCCACCGAACTCGTGAGCAACGCAATTGATGCGAGGGTGATGGCGCCGAAGGCGGCTGCTCTTTTCATCGGCTGAGGATCTTCGTCTTCAGCGCTACGAACTCCTCGTCGGTCAGCTTGCCCTCGTTATGCAGGGTGCTCGCCGTTTCCAACTCACTCGCCGAGGAGCCGGCGGCCTGGCGGGCGTACGCCTCGGTACGGGCGTTGGATTCCTCGGCGGACTTGCTCGCGCGGTCACTCATGCCTCCGCCACGCACCCCGAGGTAGATCAGCAAGCCGATCAGGGGGAACATGATCAACACGACCACCCAGATCAGCTTCGAGATTCCGCCGAGTTGGCGATCGCGGAACAGATCGATGATCACCATCGAGAGCATCATCAACACGGTGATGAACAGGAAGGAAACGAACACCAGCCAGAGGGCGTTCCAGATCGAAAATGCAAACATGTTGTGCTCCTGATACATCGCAATGGGATCATCGCGATGGGATGGACGGTCGAGATCGCCAGTTGCCATCTCGTTACCGACATCGTGAACCAACCGCCGCAGGTTGGGCCTCACCTAATCTGCGCTATTCACAGCTCGACGCGAGCGAGCACAACCGCGACGCCTGAGACATCTCAGAACACGCCGAACCCGTTCAACGCCTTGATCAGGAACCAGAGGCCGAACACGACACCGAGCACCACCACGATCATCCGGTTGTGACTCGTGAGCCACTGCGATGCCGCGCTGGAGAATCGCATCGGACTTCCGCGGGGCTACGAACGAGATGCCGATCACGGCGAGGTGAGCGAGTTCGGCGAGCACCACGAACGCAATGAAGGTAGCGATGCCAGCCCCACGGCTGAGATCGGCATCGCCGATGGCCGTGATCGCACCGAGCGTGAACACCCAGAACTTGGCCCCGATGACCAGAAGCGCGCTGCCGAGCCCGAACGCCTTCGCGGGAGACATCGTCTCAGCCGCTGTGAGCCATTTGGGTGGTGGGGCGTCGGGGTCGTCACCAGCCAACAGTTGGCGCGCAGCCGTGACGAGGAACATGACGCCAAGAATCAGCAGCACCGTCGACACGATTGGTGACGCCCCGCCGACGGTGTCTTCAGTCGTACCACTCGACGACATGATGAGCCCGAAAACCACGCCCTGCGCAACGCGAACAGCGGTCATGCCGGCGACCCAGGCGATCGCCGCTCGCTTGCCTGCCGACGACCGAAGCAACAGGATCGTGATGATGATCTGGATCGGTACCAGCGCGCTACCGAGGATGAGGGGGGTGAGCGTGGTCCAGAGGTTCGTCATCAAATCTTCCCGTTAGACGGCGGCGACGGGTCGCCGAATCGTTGTTGCCGGTCTAATGAATCTGCCGTCATGGCGTGCTCACCCAGATCACGGGATTCGGGAGCATCCGCGACGGGGGAAACTGACGTCGGTCCATTGATGCCGTCGGGATGGTGGTCGCGTCGGTTCGCAAGTCACACGGCCACTGTCCACTGAAACGTCCACTGCCAACACCAGGAGGTGTTTATGAGAGTTGAGTTGAGGTTGCGTGGGGCCGCCAGTCGTCTCGTGAACGTCGTGTTTGACGGATTTGAAGTGGTGATCGACGGTTCCGAAACGGTGATTCGTGGAGATGCCAAGGACGATGTCGAAGCGGTCGGTCTGATCGAGCGAGCGCGCAACTTGGGCTTCACGGTCGTCAACTGGCAAACGTTCGACCAGCCAGCGTGATCTGACTGAGCCTGCGGTCTACCGTGACAGGTTGGTCACCTCGCTAGCCTGAACCGGTGGAGCCTGAGCTGGATATTGGACCACCGGTTCGGCTCGTCCCTACGAAGATTCGCCCGCCCGCCCTTGGGGAGGGGCTGGCGCCGAGGGCTCGTATCGGTGAGCTGATCGACAGCGCAGCGCGACTCACTGCGGTCATCGCCCCAGCTGGTTACGGAAAAACGGTCGCCGTTGCGCAGTGGGCGAGCGGTCGCAGTGAGCCGGTGGCCTGGCTCACGATCGACGAACAAGACCGCCCGGCCGGCAGGTTCTGGCAATACGTCGCGGCAGCATTCAGCCGAGCTGCGCCCGAGATCGGCGACGAGACAATCGGTGCCATCAGCGAATGGGCAGTCGATGGCACCGACATGGCATCCGTACTGCTCGCAGAGCTCGGCGACGACAGCCCGCCGATGATCCTCGTGCTCGACGACGTGCATCACATCACCGAGCCGGCGATCATCGACCAGTTGGCGTTCTTCCTCGAGCGAACACCAGAGTGGCTACGAATCGTCGTGGTCTCACGCACCGACCTGCGGCTGCCCAGTGCTCGATGGCAAGCGGAGGGGTTGGCTACCGAAATACGCCAGGGCGTGCTGAACATGGTGCCACGCGAGGCCCTCCAGATGATTCGAGCGATGCCCAACCTCGGGCTCGACTCATCAACCGAAGAACGGCTCATCGAAATCACCGGCGGATGGCCGGTGGCACTCCAGTTGGCCGCCCTGTCGCTGCGGGGCCGACCTGACGCCGACCGATTCGTTCGAGACGACCTTGCAGATGACCGGCTGCTGTTCGATTACGTCGTCGGCGAAGTGCTGGGCCAGTTGAGTGCCGACGACCGTCAGGCCGTTTTGGCGCTCTCAGTGCTCGACGACATTGATCGACAGCGGTGCGAACAGCTGACCGGTTCTACAGCCGGTGATGTGCTGCTGCTCCGGCTCGTTCGCCTCGGCCTTCCGATCGTCTCACTCGCTGGGAATCGGCGGACCTACCGGTTTCACGCCCTGTTCCGCGACCTCGTCCGACTCGAATTGCAGCTCCAAGACTCGACGTTCCTCAGGGAACTCCACCGGCGTGCAGCAGTCGCGGAACGTGTGGGTGGTGACGACCCAGCCGCAGTCCGTCATCTGCTCGCGGCTGGAGATCACCTGAAGGCGTTCGCGATCGCCTTCGAGCCCGTCTGGGACATGTATCGCTCGGGAGCAACGCGACAGCTCACATCGTGGCTCGATCAGTTCCCGCCCGAGATCGTCGGCAGAGACCCGCAACGGATCATCACCTTCGCCACGGCGCTAGGCCTCGTCGGCCGGTTGGATGATGCCGCTCGGTGGAACGCTCAGGCCACTTCGCTCATCAACCTCGGCGAACCGCTCTGGAACGACCTGACCGTCAGCAGCATGGTGGTCGATCTGGGCCGCGGCGACACCGCTTCGATTCGGTCGAGGGTGGCCGGTCTCGGTTCGACCCCGAACCAATTGATGGTCCGCGACGGTCAGGCGATTCGAGTGTCCATGATCATGGCGATTGCCGGTTTGGTCGACGGCGACATCGACGAGGCAGAACGATGGCTCGGCGCGTTCATTGGCAGAGCGACGCCACCCGAGCGGGTGACAGCAGTTGGGTTCCCAACACGACAGGCGTGGCTTGCACTTGAACAAGGCAAGCTCGACGAAGCTTGCAGGATCGCCGAATCGAGTCTCGAACACATCGGCCCCGACGGGCGCGGTGCGACCAATGCGATCATCGAGCTGTTCGTGGTGAAGGCGCACATCGCAGTCGAACGTTTTGAACTGGACGACGCCGACTCGTGGGCAGATCGCGCCATCGAACTGGCCGCAATCTTGGGAGCGCCGCTCTACACCTACCTCGCACGTGGCGCTGCACTCAACGCACTCGAGGCCCGGTCAGGTCCATCTGTCGCGCTGTCGGTTGCACTGCAGGTCACACCTCGGGACATGCCGGACGCAATGCGTCCACGATATCGACGGTTGGTCGCAGAGTTGGCGGCGCGTGCGGGCCGATGGGCTGACTGCGAGCTACACACCGGCAACCTGCCGAGTTCATCCGATCGCCAACTGCTCGAGGCTCGAATCGCAATAGGGCGTGGCCAGCTGACCAAAGCCGTACAACTGATCGATGCCGTCGCCACCTCAACCTGGCCCCTACGTCGCCAAATCGAGGTCGAGCTGCTACAGCATCGCTGCCGCCCGGGTGAGACGGTGCACCTCCAGCGGGCGCTCGAACTCGGCGTCGGACGCGGGTTGGTGGCGTCATACCTCCGCGAGGATGAGTTCATCACGAGTGGGTTACGCCGACTCGTCGAGGCCAACCCACGCTGGAGAACATCACCACTCGCGGCCATGCTGAACACACGACAGGCAACCACCTTGTCCGACAAATTCGTTCTCATCGAAGCCCTGTCGGCCAAAGAACGGGAAGTGTTGCGGCTGCTGCCATCCCATCTGTCCACGGTGGAGATCGCCCAGCTCCTGTTCGTGTCTGCCAACACTGTCAGGACGCACATCAAGGCCATCTACCGCAAGTTGGACGTCGGCTCGCGAACCGACGCTGTGAGGCGGGCGGCAGCGCTCGGGCTGACAACCACCGCGGACTCGCCGATCTAACAGCCGATCAGGCCACCGATCAGGCCACCTCACACTAGGGATCACCCACTTGACGGGAGGCAAGCGCTCACGCTGCCGGGGCAAGATCGCTCCACACACCTGAGAGGAAGAGGATTCCCGTGACACTCGGACCCATACAAATGATTGCGATGGCCTTTCCAGGCAGCAAGTTCACCGGAGACATCCGGCCCCGCATCGCCGAACTTGTCGACCAGGGAATCGTGAATATCGTCGACACGATTCTCATTCGCAAGGACGCCGATGGAACCGTCGATTTCTTGGAGCTTCAGGAGATCACCGACGACCCAGACGTCACAGCTCTCTCCGACTTCATCGCCATTGGTCTAGATCTCGTGTCTGACGAGGACATCGAAGAGCTCGCCGCTGACCTGCAACCGGGTTCAACCGCCATCGTGCTCGTGTTCGAACACACGTGGATGAGGCCAGTTCGCGACGCCATGGCAGCCGCCGGAGGAGTACTCCTCGCCGACATCCATGTGCCGGCAGAAGTCGTCGACGAAGTGCTCGCGGCAGTCGCCGCGTCCTGACAACAACGATCAACACAACAAAGATCAACGAAGGAGAACGACACCATGCCGCGACGTAGAGGACGACCAGGGCTCATGGGAACCATGGCCAGAACTGCAGTCATTGCAGGCACCGCCACAGCTGTGGTCGGCGCAACATCAGGTAACAAGCAGGCCAAGCAACAGCAAGCGGCGGCGAACCAGCAACAGATGGCCGGGATGCAAGCCGAACTTGATCAGGTGCATTCCGAACAGGCAGCGGTCGCACAACAAGCCGCAATTGACCAAGCCGTTGCTGCCCAGATGGCCGCTCAGGCACCGGTCGCTCAGGCAGCCACAGCGCCGGCTGCAGCGGTTGCAGACCCAATGGCCGAGCTCCAGAAACTCGCCGCCATGAAAGAGCAGGGTCTGCTCTCCGACGCCGAGTTCACCGCCATGAAGGCCAAGCTCCTCGGGATCTGACCGTGATCCGTTTTCTCATCTCCATCGCACTACACCTGGCTGCCAATGCCATCGGGCTGATCGTGGCGTCGTTGTTCCTCGACGACATGTCGCTCGACGGCGTGGCGTTTGTGATCGCCGTGCTGATTTTTACCGGGGTCGAGGTGATCGCCCAGCCGCTGATCCGCAAGATTGCCGTCAAGCACATGGAGTCCCTGCTCGGCAGTGTCGCGCTCGTGACCACGTTCGTTGGCCTACTCATCACCGAACTCATATCGGATGGCATCGAGATCCACGGTGCGTGGACGTGGGTGCTGACGACCATCATCGTGTGGCTCTCGGTGCTCATTGCAGGAATCATTCTTCCGGCGATCTTCCTCAAGAAGGCTGTCGAGAACGTCCACGACGACGATCCAAAAGTCCACACCTGGTGAGGACGTCGTTCGGGTTTCGTTAGCGGAGACTCGTTCCCCAGAACACCACGTCGGACACCTGACGGTGTTCTCGAAAGGAAATGACATGGTCTCCAAGAAACGGCCCAACTCGCCGAATCGAACGGTCCTACCACCCGTGCCGGTGCCGTT
This sequence comes from uncultured Actinomycetota bacterium, assembly GCA_963738275.1. GTDB lineage: Bacteria > Actinomycetota > Acidimicrobiia > Acidimicrobiales > Ilumatobacteraceae > Ilumatobacter. The sequence goes on along the minus strand of CAVTVY010000004.1, from coordinate 85,974 downwards.
CGGCGGGGAGATCCGACAGACATACCACGAGTCGACGACCGATTGGGCACCGACACTGCCGCTCGAGGCTCCCCCAGGGGCGCCGAACGTCCTCGTCATCTTGCTCGACGACGTCGGCTTTGGCCAGATCGGTTGCTACGGCGGACCCGTAGAGACGCCGAACATCGACCGCCTGGGTCAGCAAGGGCTGCGGTACAACAACTTCCACACCACCGCGCTGTGCTCACCGTCACGTGCGGCGTTGTTGACCGGGCGCAACCATCACTCGGTCGGTCTGGCCGCCATCACCGAAGCGGCTACCGGCTACCCCGGTAGTTACGGCTCCATTCCGAAGAGTGCGGCAATGCTCTCGGAGACGCTCAAGCAGAACGGTTTCAACACCTTCGCGGTCGGTAAGTGGCACCTCACCCCTTACACGGCATACACCGCCGCTGGCCCGTTCGACCGCTGGCCCTTAGAATGGGTTTTGAGAAGTTCTATGGCTTCCTGGGTGGGGAAACCGACCAGTGGTCACCATTGCTCGTCCGAGACAACCACTTCATCGACACTCCCAAGCGGCCGGGCTACCACCTGACCGAAGACCTCGCCGACACGACGATCTCGTTGATCCGTGATCAACAGCAGTGCAACACCGGTCGACCGTTCTTCGCGTACCTTGCGCTCGGCGCGTGCCACGCACCGTTCCACGCACCCACGGAGTTCATCGCCAAGTACAAGGGGAAGTTCGACCAGGGATGGGACGTCGTCCACGAACAGACACTGGAGCGCCAGAAGCAACTCGGAATCCTGCCCGAGCACGCCGAACTGACCGAACGTGACCCATTGGTCCCGGCGTGGGATGAACTCGACAACCTTCAGAAGAAGGTGTACTGCCGTCTGCAGGAGGCGTTCGCTGGGTTCCTCGCCCACGCAGACCATCACATCGGGCGCGTGCTCGACTCACTCGACCAACTCGGCATCCGCGATGACACCATCGTCATCTTGACGTCGGACAACGGGGCATCCCAGGAGGGGCTGCGACACGGCGTCACCAACACCGACCGATACCGCAACTTCAACCCCGAGACGGTCAAGGAGATGTCCAAGGTACTCGACAAAATCGGCGGCCCCGAATCCGACGCGCTCTATCCGATGGGTTGGGCGCTGGCGGGCAACGCGCCGTTCAAGAAGTGGAAGCAAGACACCCACTTCGGTGGAAACACCGACACGCTGATCATCTCGTGGCCGCCCACGATCAGCGACGTCGGAGCGATCCGCAACCAGTACCACCACCTCATCGACCTCGTCCCGACAGTGCTCGAGGTCACGGGCGTCCCAGAGCCAACCTCGGTCAACGGGATCGAACAGATCCCGGTGCAAGGAACGAGCCTGGCTTACACGTTCACCAAGCCAGCTGCGAAGACCCGCAAAAGAGTGCAGTACTACGAGATGCTCGGCAGCCGCGCCATCTGGTCAGGCGGTTGGACAGCCGTCGCGTGGCACAAGAAGGACACGTCGTGGGCTGACGACAAGTGGGAATTGTACCACACCGACGTCGACGTCACGCAGGTCAACGATCTCGCCGCGAAGCGCCCAGACAAGCTTCAACAGATGATCGCCACCTGGCAGGCCGAGGCCGAGAAGTTCCAGGTGCTGCCGCTCGACGATCGCCGGTACGAGCGTGCCGCCGACCCGGGACGCCCGATCGCAGCACTGACCAAAGACCGTTACACGTTCTATGCCGGCACATCGAACCTGCACCCGCTGGCCGGGCCACAAATGCTCGGCAAAGAACACCTGATCACCGCCACGGTCAAAATCCCGCGCGGAGGTGCGGAGGGCGTGCTCGCCTCGTTCGGCGGCAAGTTCGGTGGTTGGACCCTGTTCGTCAAAGACCGCAGGCTCCACTACGTCCACAACTACCTCAAAATCCAGGAGTACGAGGTCGTGTCGACGAGGAGTGTGTCCGCGGGGCAACACTCACTCGGCGTTCGATTCATGCCGACTGGCAAGAACCTCAAACCCGACTTCTTCACCGGCGACGTCACACTCTTCATCGACGGCAAGCAGGCCGGCCAGATCAACGACGTCAAGACCGGCGCGATGTACAGCGCCATGACCGGGTACGGCCTCGTCATCGGCCGCAACACCGGCACCGAGGTGTGCTCCGCGTATGACCCGCCGTTTGCGTTCACGGGTCAGATCGATCGCGTCACGATCGATCTAACCGACAACGAGGGTGTTGACCATGAAGCGGCGATCAGAATCGCCATGGCGCAGGACTAGCAACAGACACAGCGATCGTGTGTACCTCCCGCCTGAGCCAGGGAGTTACCCGGCCAGGCGGGCGGTGCTGTTGCAGAGATCGTTGAACGCCCACACCAACCCGTTGTCGACGTTGTCACCGATTGGCAGTGACGCCAGGCCACCGACCGGTCGCGGCTCTCGTTCGGCGTCATTCGCGGCGAGGCGGTGATGGATTTGATCGGCGATACCGCCAATCAGTTCCAGTGCGCGAGGTGAGGTGGCCGCCTCATCGGGAACAGCCCGGGCGAGTCGATGCAATGACGCGTCGATCGCTCCCAGCGTCACCGCTTGCCCCGCCAAAGGTGATGCAGTCCGGGGGAACGGATTCGTTTCGAACATCGACGCCTCCAAACCGAGGCGAAGCTGATCGTAGGTTGCCCCGGCCCGAGCGGTCGCCAGTTCAGCGGCCGGCCTCGAGCTCGAATCGGCGCACGCCGCTGTCCACGCCGAGGTCGCGGTGTCGACTGCTGCCAGGTATTGCCGGATCATTCCGTTCACGCGATTGGTCAGACGCAATGGGAACACCGTTTGGGTGACGAGCACAGCAACAGCGCCGCCAACCGCGGCCGCCAACGGTCGTTGTCGGAGCAGATCGAGTTCACGCGAGCCCAGTTGAGCGTAAGCGGGCACGGAGGCGACGTTGATCCAGAACACCATGCGCGCGTACGAGATCGGCGCCTCGAAGATCGCCATCATGATCCCGAGCGTCGACAGCACAGCCACAACGACCACGCGATCAGGCATCAGTAACGCGAGCGCTACGCCGATCGTCGCCCCAGCAGTAGTCCCGATCACGCGGAGCAGCATTCGTCGAAGCGATTCACCCGCAGATCCCGCGATCACGACGAACGACGTCCAGAACGTCCAGTTGGTGTGGTGCAAACCGAGTAGGCGGGCCACTCCCATCGCAACAACCCCGGCAATCATCGCCTGCAATCCGAGCACCGTCGTCGGATGAAGGCGGTCGGCGGTCTGGGGCCGCTGCGGTCGGTCCTTCTGGGCTTGACCTTCTCCGGCAACCGCCGATTCGGAAGTATCGGCCACCTCCAAGACGAGTGCTCGCGCCCGCATCACCGACCTGCCGACCTGTTGGGTGCCACGTGCCAACGCGATCGCCGACTGGGCCCAGGAGGACTGAGCGGACGATCGGTCGAGCCCGTCGACTGCGTGTGCAACGCCGTGGCGCAACACCTGAGCACGATCCGCCAATGCCTCAATCGCACTGGGCGGTGCACCTTGAGAGAGCGCAGCTGCCAAAGCTTCGAGTGTCTGATCCAACGACTCGATGATCCCGTGGTCGACCGTGGCCAGCCACACCGGATCTGCAACGGCATCGACCATCATGCCGAGGCCCTGCTCAGTGCTGAACAGGGCGAGCTGCAACTGCTCGATCGCGCTCGCGTCGCGACCTCCAGGCGGCACCGACGCCGACAGTTGGGCTTCCATCACTCGACGGGTGGCGGCGACGCGACCGAGTTGACGTGATAGATCGGTCGCATCCGGCTGAGAGCCATCCAGTCGGCCGCTCGCGAGCGCGACGTGAGCACGGACGTCGCCGACCAGATCGCCGGCGCGCCGATAGTACGACCGAGAGGCAGCGACGAGAGATTGCTGCGGATCGAACCGGACCAACACGAACTGCCAGACCGCCAACCACCCAAACCCGCAGATCGTTGCACCCACGAACCATCCCAGATTGTTCGAGTCGACCCCGCTGGAGGTTGTGAAATAGAACGACATCGTCGCCACCAGCGCCAACTGGCCTGCTCGCGGCCCAAAACGTCGACTCGCGAACGACGTGAACATCAACACCAACAGCACGCAGCGGGCAAGCACGACGTAGTCGCCAATCAGAGACGCAATCATCAACGCCGCGAGCGCAACGACGCACCCACGGCCCATCGAGTCGAGCCGATCCCTGCGGCGCACGTCGGCGATCGCCAACGCTCCCACAAGGCACGCCACGACCGCGTACAGGACCGCCGCTGTGGGCCGAGAGGAGCCGCCGCCCAGCGCAACAGCGCTGCGCAACGTCAACCACGAGCATGCTGCCGCGAGCCCTGTGCGGATGGCGTGACGTCTGCGAACCGCGCCCGGATCGGTGACGTCGAGCCACAGCAGAATCGCTCGGCACGACCGTGCCGTCACATCTATCCCTGACTCTCGAGCGGGCCGCCCGAGGCTATCCGGAATCCGATGTTGCCAGCTCCGCTGTCGGGAGTGTTGGAGCTTCGCGTGGCGACTCGATAGCGCGAGCAATACGAGTGGTGGCAAAGGTACGAGCCCCCGCGCATGACGCGACGATCGCCATCAACTGGGCCGGTGGGATCAACCCGATGGGCGACGCCATACGTGTGAGGGTCAAACCAATCGGAACACCACTCCCAGACGTTGCCGGTCATCTGATACAACCCGTACCCGTTGGGCGCGAATGACATCACCGGTGCGGTGCCCGCGAACCCGTCGGCACCCGTGTTGGCGCCGGGGAATACTCCCTGAAAGACGTTCATGCGATGAACGCCGTCGGGCTCGAGTTCGTCGCCCCACGGGAAGCGGCGCCGCACCAAGCCACCGCGCGCCGCATACTCCCATTCGGCCTCAGTCGGCAGCCGGACTCCCGCCCAACGACAATATGCGTCGGCGTCGAACCAGCTGACATGCACCACCGGGTGGTCAAACCGGCCTTCGAGGGAACTTTGGGGCCCTTCCGGATGCTGCCAATCGGCTCCCTCGACCTGCCGCCACCACGGCGCCGCCGCCACACCCCGTGTCGGTGGGAAGTCGTCAGGGAGTAGCCCGCCGAACACAAACGACCATCCCTCGCTCTCAGCGATGGTGTGGTGGCCACTTGCATGAGCGAACTCGGCGAACTCGGCGTTCGTGACAGTGCTCACTGCGATCTCAAAGCCGCTGACCTTGACGTCATGAGCAGGGTGCTCACCGTCGCCGACGTATCCGTCCTCCGGCGGTGAACCCATCACAAACGTTCCGCCCGGGATTGCCGACAACGCGGAGCGCGCCACGCCCGACCTCTTGGCGCTGGGAACCCAAGTCAGTGCCGGCCGTCACGTTCGACGGTTCGCGGTGTGGGCGCGCAGCAACCTTCCATCCGCCCATCGTCGCGCTCCACAGCGCGACCCACGTCACCTCAACTGCGTGATAGAGGGGCATGGCGTCAGCAACCGCGTAACGAGACGTGCCTGGCACGTCTCGTTACGCGGGTTGGGCGATTTGGCCCTAGCGAACTGTTGAACTACCGGGCACGATGGGCTGGTGCCGACCGAACGTTGTTCCGATCTTGTGCGCATCGGTCACCAAACGCTTCGGCGATGTTGCTGCGCTCGATCAGCTCGACCTGCAGGTTCCGGCGGGCCAGGTGGTCGGCTACTTGGGACCCAACGGTTCTGGAAAGTCGACGACCATCCGAATTCTGCTCGACCTTGCACGTGCCGACGCGGGCACGGTGCGGGTGTTCGGGCAGGACCCGAGACGTTCGGGGCCGAGGTTGCGCGCCCGAATCGGATACCTCCCCGGAGAACTCCGTCTCGACGACCGGATGCGAGTCGACGAGACGCTGCGCATGTGGGCACGGGTTCGGGACGTGCCGATCGAAAACGGGTACGTCGAACAACTCTGCGAGCGACTTGACCTCGACCCGGGTCGCAAGGCGGCAGGGTTGTCGAGCGGGAACCGTCGAAAGGTGGGTTTGGTGGGAGCGTTCATGTCGCGACCCGACCTGCTCATTCTCGACGAGCCCACCGCAGGTGTCGACCCCCTCGTGCAGGCGGAGTTCGGAGCCCTGATCACAGAAGCGCGAGACGATGGCCGAACCGTCTTGCTGTCGTCTCATGTCCTCGCCGAAGTGCAGCGCATCGCCGACAGCGTGGTGATCATCAGATCCGGTCGGGCGGTGGCTGCCGGAACCGTCGAGGAGTTGAGTCGATCGGCGCGTCAAGAGTTCTCGGTCAGGTTCGTCGACCACCCACCAGCCGACGAGTTGGCGGCGCTACCTGGCCTGGAGGGCCTTCGCGTTGATGGGCACAGCGTCACCGGCACATTCACCGGCTCGCCCGGCCCGCTCTTGGCGGTTCTCGCCCGTCATCCGGTGGAGCACATGACGATGCCGGAACCCGACTTGGAACAGTCGTTTCTCCACTTCTACGACGAGGGCGCGCAATGAGCGCCTGGTCAGCCGTGACGCAACAGGGCATGTCCGCTCTGCGACGGTCTGCGATTTGGTGGGGTGTGGGAATCGGCGCGTTGTGCGCGACGACAGCAGGGTTCTGGCCAAGCCTGGAAGGCAGCGAAGCCCTCGACGCCTTCGGCGGCGAAGAGATGGGATCACTGATGGAAGCGTTCGGCGCGCAGAACATGGCGACTGCAGCCGGGTATCTCGACGGCCAGATGTACGCATTGATGTTGCCTTTGCTCCTCTCGGGGATGGCGATCGCTCACGTGACAGCGCTCACCTCCGGCGACGAGGACGCCGGACGTTTGGAGTTTCTCCATGCCCTGCCCATCAGCCGTGAAGCGGTGTGGCTCGCCCGATGGCTCGCGGCAACGACACTGCTGGTATTCATCTCCCTCGCGACCACCTTGGTGATGTTGATTGCCCGACCGATCCTCTCGCTGAGCGAGGTGGCACCGTCACGGCTCATCATCGCGACCGCGGGATGCGCACTGCTGGCGTTGTTCCACGCGGCACTCGGATACGCAGCGAGCGGCGCTGGTCTGCGCCGGTCTGGCGCAGTGGGCGTCAGCGTGTTCGTCCTCGTCGTCGGCTACGTGCTGAGCTTTCTGGTTCCGATCGTCGAAGGGCTCGAGTGGACTCGGAAGGCATCACCCTGGTTCTGGGCGCTCGGTCGGCAGCCGGTGAGCAACGGCATCGACATGATCGGATGGCTCATCCTCATCGGCGCGACCGCGGCCGCAATCGCAGCCGGAAGCAGGCAACTGTGCCGCCGAGATCTCCACAGCGCCTAGCCAACGGGTAGACGATGGGACTCGGTCAACGCTGGCGCTCCGGGGTGCGAGTGATCAAGTGACGACGGGTACCATCGGGGCATGGATGACGCCGACGTCGCCCTGCGAAACCTGACCTACCAGATGTTCGTGGAGTCTGGCAGTGCTCCAACGGCCGAAATGGTCGCCGCCGCTGTCGGGGCAACAGTCGACGACACGCTTCGGGGCTGGGCGCGGCTACATGACGCGCACGCGTTGGTGTTGCAGACCGACCGTCGTGGGCTTCGCATGGCCAACCCGTTTTCCGCCGTTCCCACGGCGTATCGCGTCAACGCCAACGATCGCTGGTGGTACGCAAACTGCGCGTGGGACGCGTTCGGCGTGTGCGCCGCACTCCACTCCGATGGCATCATCGAGACGTCGTGTGCCGATTGTGGCGACGCGATCACCGTCCAGGTGCGCGGCGAACAGCCCGACGACCCGGCGATCCTGTTCCACTGTCTCATGCCTGCAAAGCGATGGTGGGACGACATCGTCTTCACTTGATCAACGATGAACCTCTTCCGGTCGGAAGAGCACATCGATCGCTGGCTCGCAGGGCGCGATCCGCGGAGTCACCATCGACGCGACCAAACTCAGCGAACTCGCGCATGCGTGGTGGGGAGACCGGGTGTCGCCGACATGGGCACCGCACAGCTCGCGAGCAGAACCAGGCGATCCTGACCCGTCTCGGCTTGACCGGCGAGTTCTGGCAGCTCGCCTGACGAGCACGAGACGGCGCGACGACCCTGCGATAGCGTTCGCGATGTGACGAGATCAGGGGTCTGGAGTTGCGCGATTGCCGCCGTGCTCTTCGGCGCTTCCACCCCTGCAGCCTCCGTCATCGCGAACGATATGAAGCCGTTGGTGCTTGCTGGTCTGTTGTATCTCGGCGCCGCGCTCGCAGTGGCCCCATGGTGGATCGGTCGGCGTCCGCAGACCGGCGCGCTTCGGCGCGATTGGCGACCGTTGGCGGTCGCGATCGTCGCCGGCGGCGCCGTCGGCCCCGCCCTGCTGACGGCCGGGTTGGTGGACACTCCCGCAGCTACGGCGTCGCTGTTGCTCAATCTGGAGCTGGCGGCAACGGTCTTGCTTGCTGCAACGTTGTTCCGCGAGCACCTCGGCCGCAACATGATCACCGCTGCCGCATTGGTCACATTGGCGGGGGTTCTGCTCGTATGGCAGCCAGGCGCCTCGTTCAACGTCGGAGCGCTCTTGATCGTGGGCGCGTGCGCGTGTTGGGGGCTCGACAACAGCGTCACTGCGCGCATCGACCAGATCAGCCCTCAACACGTCGTGTTCCTGAAAGGTGTGGTGGCCGGCAGTACGAACCTCGCCCTCGGCCTCGTCATCACCGGCGCCGGCAGCGTCGACGGCTGGTCGGTTTTGGGAGCGTTGGCCGTCGGGGCACTCGGCTATGGAGCGTCGATCACGTTGTGGGTTCGGGGCGCTCAGCAACTCGGTGCCGCGCGCGGACAGGTCATCTTTGCGACGGCACCATTCATCGGAGCCGTGCTCTCATGGGTCGTGTTGTCCGACTCGCTCGAAGCTGTCCAGTTGATCGCCATGGCGATCGCAGCCGCGGGCGTCGCAGTGTCGCTGCGATCAGACCACCTGCATGGCCACCACCACCACCCGACCATGCACACGCACGAGCACACCCATGACGACGGCCACCATGACGGCCACCATGACGGTCACCATGACGGCCACCATTCCGACCCGCACTCAGGCGGTGGGCACGATCGCCACAGCCACGTTCATGAGCATCAGGAATTGGCGCACGCCCACCCCCACGTTCCAGACCTCCACCACCGGCACGACCACGACCACGACCACCACGACTGACGGCGGCGATCGGCAAGTCTCGCTCGCGGTAACGCCGGTATATTGCGCCGATGTTTTTGGCGATGCGGGAGATGCGGCGGGCCAAAACCAGATTCGCTTTGCTGGTGGCAGCAATCGCGTTGCTGGTGTTCCTCATCCTGTTCCAGCAGGCGCTCCAGCGTGGGCTGGTGACATCGTTCGTCGGCGCAATTCGCACCCAATCGGCCCCGGTCCTCGTGTACAGCACCGATGGTCAACGCACACTCCAAGGCAGCGTGATTCCGCCACCGCTCGAAGAACTCATCTTCTCGGCTGAGGGCATCGACGACGGCGACTGGATCGGGCAGGGGACTTTCACCGTCCGTGTCAACAACACCGATGACACCAGCGACGCCGCCATTATTGGTGCCCGAGACCGAAGCCTCGGGGGCATCGAGTCTGTCGACGAGGGCCGACTCGTTGAGGCCCCTGGGGAAGCAGTGGGGTCGGCGTCAGACTTCGAAGTCGGCGACCGGGTGCGCATCGTCCCAGTGGGGGTGGCGAGCACCGACGCGCCCGAATTCGAGGTGGTGGGTGTCGTCGAAGACGCCCAACTGCAAGTCACACCCACGCTCTTCACATCGTGGAACGACTACGAAACCGCCGCCCGCTCCGTCAATCCGGATGCGGGGACGATCTTGCCGAACGCCATCGGCATGCGGCCAGTGGAGGGCGTGACCGACGTGGAGTTGACCGAACGCGTCAATGCAACCTCCGACGACGCCGATGCGCTCACCCGCAGCCAAGCAGCAGATGAATCCCCTGGGGTCGCTGAGGTGCAGCAGTCGTTTCAGGTGATCTTCTTGCTCTACGGCATGGTGGTCCCCCTCGTCACCGGGCTGTTCTTCCTGATCATCACGTTCCAGAAGTCGGCATCGCTCACCCTGCTGCGCGCGGTCGGTGTTGATTCGGGTGCACTGGTGCGCTCGCTCCTCGTTCAAGTGCTGTGGGTGCTCGGCGCTGGCATCATCCTCGGGACGTTGCTGTACGTGCCCGTGTCACTCATTGACTTGGGCACCATCAGCCTGCGCTTCGACCCGAAAGCCGTTGGGCTGTGGGCAGTTCTGCTCCTCGTTCTCGGTGTCGTCAGCTCACTGGTTTCGGCCCGTCGAGTGCTTCGGATTGATCCCATCGAGGCCACCACAGGAGGTGGTGCTCGATGAAGCTGGCACTGCGAGAGTTGCGTCGCCGGCCGAACCGGTTTGCTGTCGCCACCGTGATTCTCACGTTGATCTCGATTCTGCTGTTGTTTCTCGGTGGCCTGCTCGACGGTTTGGTGGCAGGCAGCACTGGGGCGCTGCGTCAACAAGACGCCGACGTCATCGTGTACGCCACCGGTTCGGAGGGCTCGGCAGTACGCAGCCGCATCGGGCCCGAGGTGCGCGAACAGGTCACCAATGTCGTCGGTGATGGCGAGGTGGGAGGGCTCGGCTCCGTACAGCTCGGCGGGCGCCTCGATGGCCGCGAACCCCGCGACCTCGTGCCCATCGTGTTGTTCGGTTACGAACTCGCACCAAAGGGCCTACCGGCTCAGCCGCCATCGCTCAATGAGGTCTATCGCCGACGACTCGTTGCGCATCGAAGGGGTGGAGGAAGGGACCATCATTCGCCTCGGCCCAGCCCGCAGCGAAGTACGTGTCATCGGGTTCCTCAGCGACAGCCGCTACGCCGGGCAGAGCAGCCTGTGGGGTTCGCTCGACACTTGGCGCGACGTACTTGCCGCCAACAGGCCCGGGGCACAAGTCAGTGACGAGGTCGTCCAGGCACTGGTGGTCCGCGGCGGGCCGAGCTCGGCCGATGCGGCCGAGTTGGCCATCATGATCGACGAGGCCACCGACGGAGCGACCGACTCGTACACGATCGACGGCGCGATCGAGGCCATCCCCGGCGTGTCTCAACAGCGCACCACGTTCAATCAGATCATCGGTGTCACCGTCATCATCGCGATCGTCGTCATTGCATTGTTCTTTGCGCTACTCACGGTCGAGCGCATCGGCCTCTACGGCGTGTTGAAGGCTCTGGGCGCGAGCTCGCGGACGATCTTCTTGGGTGTGTTGGTGCAAGCCGTCATCGTGACCGCGGTGGCTTCGGCGATCGGTATCGCAGCAGCATTGACCCTCGAGGCGGTGATCCCTGCCGGCTCCTTGCCGTTCACCGTCACACTCTCGCGCTTGCTGACGAGCGTCGCCGCCCTCATTCTGGCCGCGCTCATCGGGGTCGCGTTCTCGTTGAGGCGGGTACTCCGAGTCGATCCCGCTTCCGCCATCGGCGGCGCCCAATGACCACCGACCACGCGTTCCTCGATCACGACCCATCCGCAACCCCAGCTCATCAGGAGCCAGCGATGACCAACGCAACCCCCGCGCTGTACATGGACGGCGTGCGCAAGGTGTACCCCACCGGCGCCGACGAAGTCGTGGCGCTCGACCACGTCAATCTCACCGTGGCGGCCGACGAGATTCTGGCGCTGCTCGGCCCGTCGGGCTCCGGCAAGACCACCCTGTGCTCGATCGCCGGCGCGCTCCTCACCGCAACGGCCGGAACCGTGCACGTCGGCGGTCGCGACATCACTGGTCTCTCCAGCGCTGAGCTCACACGGTTCCGGCGCGAGTCGGTTGGCTTTGTCTTCCAGAGCGTCAATCTCGTGCCGTTTCTCACCGCCAAAGAGAATCTCGTCGTCGTCGACGAACTCGGCCGCCGTACCGGCCGGGTGGCGCGCAAACGCGCCGACCAACTGCTCGAGGAACTCGGGCTCGGCGACAAGGCCAACACCTTTCCCGCCCAACTTTCCGGCGGGCAGAAGCAGCGTGTGGCGATCGGGCGCGCGCTCATGAACGACCCGCAGCTCGTGCTGTTCGACGAACCCACCTCGGCTCTCGACACCAAGCTCGGCGACCAAGTGGTTCAGCTGATCCGTTCCGAGATGAAGGCCCGCGGCACGGCGGCGATCATCGTCACCCACGACGAACGAATCACCCAGTACGCCGACCGCACCGTGCACATCGTCGACGGCCACCTCGACGACACAGCCGACCAAGCCCACCCCCAGCCCGTCGCTTAGCCCAACCCTCACGCGTGTCGCGATCTTGCGCGGCCTGGCGACCAAAATCGCGACACGCTCGGAGGTTGGGCGGCGGAAACTTGTTGCGCGCGCATCCAGATCAGCATCTCGGTTCGTAGTAGGGGCAAGTAACCCCACCACGAACAAGGAGATCTGAAATGCGTACACGGGCAACCAAACTCTTCGCACTCGGTGCCGTAGCTGCAGTCACGCTGGCAGCCTGCGGTGACGACAGCAACGATGCCGCGTCCACCACCACCGCCAGCGCCGGCCACCACGATGGCCCCCGAAACCACCGTCGCCGAACTCGGTACGATCGTCGACGTTGCAGTAGCCGCTGGCGACTTCACCACGTTGGTCGCAGCCGTCGAGGCCGCTGGCTTGGTGGAAACGTTGTCCGGTCCAGGACCGTTCACCGTCTTCGCTCCAACCGACGACGCGTTCGCCGCCGCTCTTGAAGACCTCGGTTTGACTGCCGAAGAACTGCTGGCCGACACAGAGACCTTGACCAGCATCCTCACCTACCACGTCATCGCCGGCGAGGTACCGTCGAGCGCAGTCGTCACCATGGACGGGCAGTCAGCAACAACGGTCAACGGTGCCGACGTGACCATCAGCGTCGACGGAGACGCCGTGAAGGTCAACGATGCCAACGTGATTGCAGTCGACATTGCAGCCAGCAACGGCATCATCCACGTCATCGACGCAGTGCTCCTGCCGCCAGCCGACATGGAGGCAACCGAGACAACCATGGCAACCGAGACAACCATGACTGCCGAAGACACCATGGCTGAGGAGGAAGTCGGCACGATCGTCGATGTGGCAGCAGCGGCTGGTGACTTCACCACGTTGGTCGCCGCAGTCGAGGCCGCTGGCCTCGTTGAGACATTGTCAGGCGAGGGCCCGTTCACGGTCTTCGCTCCGACCGACGAAGCATTCGCTGCAGCGCTCGAAGCCCTCGGCTTGACGGCAGAAGAACTGCTGGCCGACACCGAAACGCTGACCAGCATCCTCACCTACCACGTCATCGCCGGCGAAGTGCCTTCCAGCGCAGTCGTCACCATGGACGGCCAGTCAGCAGAAACCGTGAATGGCGCCGACGTCGAGATCACCGTCGACGGCGACATGGTCATGGTGAACGAGGCCAACGTCATCGCAGTTGACATCGCAGCCAGCAACGGCATCATCCACGTCATCGACGCGGTCCTCCTCCCGCCGCAAGCGTAGAGATGCCAAGGGTGGGTACCGGACGATCCCAGGTCCGGTACCCACCAGGGCTCGCCATGAACGTCTCGTTCGATCACTCAACACGTCGGCCCTTCGGCCATCGACACCTCACCTGTGACCGTGCCGGGTACCATCGCCGCATGCCGGAGACGCAGGTCGGACGAAACCCAGAATCTTTGGGTTTCGCTTTCGCGTCCGGCGACGCCGACCTGCGTGCGGTGTACGACCACCACGGACCGCTGGTGTACTCCATCTGCCGCAAGGCGCTCGGAGAGTCCGTCGGCCGGAGAAGTGACGCAAGACGTCTTCGTCAGCGCATGGCAGGCTCGACACCAGTTCGATCCCGAGCGAGGCGCGTTGGGCGCTTGGCTGGTGGGCATTGCGAAACGCCGAATCATCGACCACGTGCGACGAGAGCAGCGTCACACTTCTCGGCGAGCCGACGGCAGTGACGAAACGCAACTCGAGTCCCTCCCATCCGAAGATCGCACCGAGGAACGCGTCGACCGGATTGTCCAACGGACTGAGGTTGCGCAGGCGCTCGCCACGCTGCCCGAACGTCCACGGGAAGTCATCGGGCTGGCCTACGTGCATGGGCTCACCCACCACGAGATAGCGGAACGAACTGGGATCCCGCTGGGCACGATCAAGAGCGACATCCGGCGCGGGCTGCTCGCGCTGCGGGACCAACTGGAGCCGAACGATGAGTGACGAAAACTTCGACCGGATCGAGGCCCTCCTGGCCGAACTCGACATCGATGACCTTGAACCGGTCGCACTCCCCGACGACCTGTGGGCCGGCATCGAACGTCAAATCGTCGATGTGCCTGACGTGCCTGATGTGCCCCCAGCGACGGTGGTGAACATCGAGAGTCGGCGCCGCTCGCCTGCCACGTGGGTGATGGCCGCCGCGGCTGCGGTTGCGCTGGTGATTGCCGGCACCCTCGTCGTGGTCGGCCGCGGAACTGACGAACCCGTCCTCTCAACCGCCGAACTGACGTTTGACCCGGCAGCGTTCGACCCGAGAGGCGCCGACGCCTCGGCAGAGGCTCGACTGTTGAATCGTGACGGCACGTACGAGATCGAACTCACCAACACCCAGTTTCCCCAGCTCGGCGACGACGATCTCGAGCTGTGGTTGATTCAGCCCGACGCCGCTGGCGCACCGGTGGACGTCGCCCCCGTGTCGCTCATCGACCCCGAGGGCGACGGCACCTATCGAGGTTCCAGCCGGGCTCGATCCGACCACCCACTTCGTCGTCGACATCTCGATCGAGCCGCGCGACGGCGTCGAGACCCACTCAGGCCAGTCGATCCTCCGCGGCGCCCTGCAAACCAGCTAGGTGCAGCCCACCGCTCAACAATTTGCCCTCGTAGATCTCGATCATTTATGAAACTAATCGTTTCATTAATGAACGATATACGGTAAGGATCGGTGATGGACTTCGTGCATCCAGTGCAGGCGTTGATACCGGGGGCTCAGGGTCGAGTGCTTCGCGGTGCTCGCCGAAACAACCGCAGAGCTCAATCTCAGTACGTTGGCCCGCCTCGCACAGGTCAGTGTCGCTCAGGCTTCTCGTGTGTTGCCGGGTCTTGTGGAACTCGGAGTTGTCGAACGGCGCGAGGTGCCTCCCTCATCACAGTTCCGATTGGCGCGCGAGAACGTTGCGGCACAGGTGGTCATTAGCCTCGCGCGAGTGCGAGATTCCGCCCTCAGCCGTCTGGGTGTTGTGGCCGAGTCCTTCCCGGTGTCGCCCGGTCAGCATCATCGTTTTCGGATCATTCGCACGCGGAGAGGCAAACGAACCAAAGCGACATCGACGTGATTGTCGTGCGACCCGACGACGTCAACGAGGACGACGACACCTGGGCCACAGCCGTAGAACGTTGGCGCAACGAATCGCGTGCTACCACCGGAAACCGGGTCGATGTGCTCGAGCTCAGCCACGACGAACTGCGCACGCGGCTCGCCAGCGACAAGGCCCTGTGGCGCGATGTCGTCCGAACCGGGATCCCGGTATACGGGCTCACGATCGAAGAACTCCTCGAACCTGCTCATGCCTAAGCCAGCCCGAACCAAGCCGGTATCGAGCGCTCAGGTGCGGGCGTATGCGGGCAAAGCCGACGAGTTCGCAACTGCAGCGGCCAGCGAAGTGCTCGCCGGCCGTTTCGTCGCCGCGACCAGCCTGGCGATTCATGCTGGCATCAATGCGGCCGACGCGGTCTGCGGCGCTCGGTTGGGAATTCTCGGGCCGCTGGTGAGGATCACGATCAGGTACTCGTACTTCTCCGTCAAGCGTGGCCCAAACGGGGCGCAGATCGAGAAGGAGTTGCGGCGTCTGCTCCCTTTGAAGACCAAAGCCGAATATGAGCCAGACGACGTTGCCCCAAGCGTCGCTACGAAGGCGGCCGAACGTGCCGAGCGATTGTGCGCAAGTTGCGCGTGCACCGTCGCGGGCGCCCTCCAGGTAGGCGCTCACCTCTGCGGCTCACCCGATGGTGAGGCCGAGGTCTGACCATCGGCTGTGTTGCTCGCCGATGATGCCGACGTCGGCAAGGAACGCGGTCAGCTTGCCGAGTCCATCGACGATGTTGCCTCGGTAGTGAGGATTGGTGAAGGCGGTCTCGGCTCCACCGGCGATACCGAGTCGGTCGAAGACATCGGGGTTGAGGCTGAGCGACACCACGTCGTCCGTTCTGGCCCGAGCAAAGTCACCAACTCGCGCCGCCGCTGACCTGCGAACTCAGGGTCGCTCGAAGCGATCGATGAATGATTGCGCGCCGGCGTCGGCCAGCTCGATTCGCCCATAGAACGCGAGCGCAATGTTGGCGGCCGACTCACGGATGACGAGATCGGTTGCGTCGTCGTCGATCGCAGCCCGGCTGGTGCACGTCGGCCCCTCGAGGGCCATGAGCCACGGCGGGCCGCCGTCGGCTTCGATGAGAGCGGCGACGCATCCGGTGCTGGTGGACTTCACGTAGGAAGGGAGGATCTGGGTGCCAAAGCCGAGAAGGAGAGACCCATCAGTGTCGGCGATCGGCCACTCCTTGCCCACTGCATTGGCAATGTCGAGCCCGTGGACAAGGAACTCGGCCATTGCGTTCGTCAGTACCGCCTGCACGTCGATGGTCGTACCGCCATGGAAGTTCACCCTCATGTCGAGTGGCAACGCACCGAACATCGGCATCATCACTTCGATCGATGCAGCCAGTTGGTGGAGGAGTTCCGCGATCGACAAGTGGGCCACGTCGTCGAGCTCGCGGGCGTTGATGTCGTCGACCCCACGAGCGGTCGCGGCGAGGCGCTCCGGCCGAAAGGCGACGTAGCGGTCAACCACATTGGCGAGATGAGCGACGACGTCTCGCACGCTCCATGTGTCGTCGACCAACGCATCGGCGGGCGCGGCTCTCGCTACCTCGGCGAACCGAGCATGCGCCTCGCCGATACGAACGAGGAGTTCCTCACTCGTGGTGGTGACGAACTCTGCGGTTGCGGGCATGGCGACTCCTCGGACCTTCTGGAATACTGCATTTTGCAGTAGTGCTGAATGCAGTACTCTGCGCACATGCCGACCTCGTTGTCAACCACCGCATACGCCGTGCTCGGCATGCTCACCCTCCGCCCTTTGACGGCCTACGAACTCACCCAGCAGATGCAGCGAAGCCTTGACTACTGCTGGCCGACGTCGGAGCGGTCGCTCTACGACCAACCCGAGCGATTGGTCACGGCCGGCCTCGCCGACGTCGCTATCGACAGCGACGGGCGGCGACGATATGCCGCGACCGACGCTGGCCGGGCCGAACTCGCGAGTTGGCTCGGCACCGAACCCGGCGCTCCCCGCTTCCAGAACGAACCCTTGCTGCGGTTCCTCTTCGCTGACCGCGGATCGGTCGATGATCTCGGGCGAGCGCTCGACGTACTGCGTCAGCACGCCCGGACGCGACGCCGGCTCGGGCTCGAGCAGATGCGGCCGTATCTCACCGGCGACGGCCTGTTCCAGGAACGCGCCCACATCGTGATCCTCATGGCCGATCTGGTCGGTCGGCTCCTCGCCACCCTCGAAGACTGGGCCGAACGAAGTCGACCTGCTTGCCGCCGACTGGCCAACGACGGCATCGGTTGGCCTCACGCCAGAAGTCCGATCGGTGCTCGAAGCGATGATCGCCCGGGAGACCGCGCGAGACGAAGCGGCCGCGTCAGCCTGATCGATCCGGCTACACCGATCTTGGGTTTGGTAGTCGGCGGGGTCGTTCGGGGCGACCTTGCGGAGGAGCTCGACGGAGCGACGGACTCCTTCGACTCGGCCGATCATGACGTCTTCGTGTTCGATCGACATCCAGCCGTCGTAGCCAACCATACGGAGCCGGTAACAGAACTCGCGCCACCACTGCTCGGGGTGGCCGTAGCCGAGGGTGACATGCCACCACGACCGGTCGGCGACGTTGTCGAGCGGCCCGTTCTCGAGTCGGCTGGCGATCGCCAGCACGTCGGGGTTGAGGTAGGTGTCTTTGGCGTGCACGTGATGGATGGCATCGCCGAGGTAATCAACAGCACGAATCGGGTCGCCGCCCATCCACATCGTGTGGCTCGGGTCGAAGTTGGCGCCGACGACTGGGCCGATCTCGCCGCGCAGCCGCATCAGGCTGCGCGGGTTGTACACCAGTTGATGCCCGTGAATCTCGATGGCGATGCGGTCGACCCCGCATTGTTCAACATGCTTGGCAAACGCGCTCCAGTACGGCAGGAGCTGTTCGTCCCATTGCCATCGCAACGTGTCTTGAGTATCGGGTGGCCATGAACAAACGATCCAGTTGGGAACGAGATCACCCGGGCCGCCAGCTGGGAGCCCCGACATGCAGACCACCGTCGACACACCGAGATGGGCTGCGAGCGTGACGGTGTCGTAGAGATTCTTGGATTGTCGTTCGCCGTCGGTCGGGTGGAGTTGGTTCCCGTTGGCGTTGAGGGCATACAGCTCGAGGCCACGAGACTCGATCGCATGCAGCAAGGCGGTGCGCTTCTGTTCAGATTCGAGCAGGCCGGCCAGGTCACAATGAACGCCACTTGACCAGTTCGAGGTATTGAGCTCGACACCTTGAATGCCGAGTTCGGCGGCGGTATCGAGCATCTCCTCGAATGGGAGATGGGCGAGCGAATCGGTGACGAGGCCGATCTTCATGCGAGCTCCGGTGACACGTTGGGTCGAAACAGTTGCGTGTTGTGGTACGGCGACCAGTCGACGGTGGCGACTTCAGGCACGCCCATCGCTCCGCGCAGGAACGGTGCGCTGCCTCGATCGAGCGGGATGGTCACCGTCTCGCCCGTGGCCGCCGAGACGTATGCGCCGACCACGCTTTCGAGGGCACGCAGCCCATCGGCACCCGTGGCGACAGGTTCGCCTCGCCCGTGGGCGGCTTCGGCGAACGCACGCGCGAGGGTGCGGAACGCGACGGAGTGGCTGGGGAAGTCTCCCAGGCCGACGCGACGCTCGGTCGCCGCGCCCATGATCTCACGAGAACCGGCGGCGGTAGTGACGCGGACATGTTCGAGGTTGGCCCAGGGGGCTGTGCCGCCAGCTTCGTAACGAATGTCGATCCGACCTTGGTCACCCGTGACCGCGATACCGCCGGGGCCGAAACCCCACCCGATGTTGACGATGGCGACTCGATGGTCGGTCTCGAACACGCAGGCCGCAAGGTCTTCGACCTGCCACTCAGGGCCGGGTGCACTGATGTGGGCCTTGACGCGGAGAAACGGCTCCCCGATGAGCGCTTCGGCTTGGTACACGCCGTGGACCATGTCGGTCAGCACGCCGCCACCGGCGAGCACCGGGTCGCGGCGCCAGTCGCCGGCCGCGCCCGCTTCGTAGACGACGCCGAGGTAGTTGGCGACCACCGACCGAACGGTGCCGATCTCACCGGCGTCGATCACCTGCTTGGCTGCCAAGATCTCGGGCAGGACGACGAAGTTGTGCACGATGCCCAACACCGTGCCGTGGGCAGCGGCCGCCTCGACGGCGGCGGCGCCGTCGGCCGGCGTGGTGGCCAACGGCTTCTCGACGAGGACGTGTTTCCCTGCCTGAGCGCAACTGACCAGCACATCACGTCGGAATGCCTGCGGGGTGCACACGTCGACGATGTGCACGTCATCGCGAGCGATCAAATCGGCGGCGTCTGCGTAGGCGTCTGCGACGCTCAGACCTGCGAGTTGTCGCATCCGTTCACGAGCCTCCGGGTTCGGGTCGGCAACGGCCACGACTTTCACGAGGCTGCCGAGGTCTTGCCAGGCCGGAAGGTGCATGCGGACGGCGACGTTCCCACAGCCGACGATGCCAACACCGAGAACGTGAGGATGAGCCGCCTCGCTCACGGCCGCGTTCATGGTTGTGTCACCGTCACGTGCGGCGCACCTTCCACCATCAGGTAGCGCTGGCGCACCTTCTCCTGCTCGTACTCCTTACGTGCTTGCTGCACGGCGGGCATTGTCGACTCTTGGGCAGTGGCCATATCCCACCAGCATGATGCATAGCCGGGAACCCGCTCGTGCCAGTCGGTCTTGACGTAGACGACCATGACGCCGCTGCCGCGGCGGGCGTCTGCGAGCGCTTGCCGCAGTTCGTCGCATGTGGCCACGGAAGTGACGTGAGCGCCGAGCCCACGGCAGATGGCGGGGAAGTCGATGTCGAGGGGCGGGCCGTCGTACCAGCCGCTGGCGCCTCGGGCCTGGTAGTGGCAGCCGAACCCTTCGCTGCCGACTTGTTCGGAGACGCGGCCGACGCTGGAGAAGCCGTGGTTGTCGATGAGCACGATCGTCATGTGCACAGATTCCTGAACGGCGACGGCGATGTCCACCGGTTGCATCAGGAACGATCCGTCGCCAACCATCACGGTGACATGCCGGTCGGGCGCAGCGAGGGCGGCGCCGATTCCTCCGGGGACTTCATAGCCCATTACGGAGTTGCCGTACTCGAGTTGGTACTCCAGGTACTCGCGGCAGCGCCACATCTTCAGCAGATCGCCCGGAAGGCTGCCCGCCGCGGTGACCACCACGTCGCCCAGGCTGGCCGGCTGCCTCGACCATGCCGATGATCTCACCCTGGCTGATCGGGTCGAGCCCGAGATGGTGGAGGCGCTCGATCTCGGCGTCCCAGTCGCGGTTGTGCTGCAGCACCTCGGCCTGGTACTCGGCGCTGGTCGTGTGGTCGCCGAGGAGACTGTCGAGTTCGGCGAGGGTGACTTTGGCATCACCGGTGAGAGGAATCGCGGCGTGCTTGATGGCGTCATGTTCGAACACGTTGATGTTGATGAACCGCACACCGTCGTTCTGGAACGCAGTCTTCGACGCGGTGATGAAGTCGGTGTAGCGCGTGCCGACGCCAATGATGAGGTCGGCACGTTCGGCGACCAGGTTGGCGCCCCGGGTTCCAGCAACGCCTGCACCGCCGAGGCTGAGCGGGTGGTCGTAGTTGAGGGCGCCTTTGCCCGCTTGGGTCTCGGCCACCGGAATGCCGTGACGTTCGGCGAACGTTCGCAGGGTTTCGGTTGCCTCGCTGTAGCGCACGCCGCCACCAGCGATGATCATCGGCCGCTCGGCCTCGCGGATCCATGCCGCGGCACGAGCAACGAGCGTCTCGTCGGGACGCTGACGCGGAATCACCCACGTACGCGGCTGGAACATCGCTTCGGGAAATCGAACGCGAAGGTCTGCACGTCTTGCGGGATGGTGAGGCACACCGCGCCGGTGTCGGCCGGCGAGGTGAGGGTGCGCATCACTTCCGGGAGGGAAGCGATGAGTTGCTCGGGGCGCGAGATCCGATCGAAGTAGCGCACCACCGGCCGGAATGCGTCGCTCGCCGACAAGCGTGCCGTCGTGCTCACTCGCGAGTTGCTGCAGCACCGGGTCTTGCAGCCGCTCGGCGAACGTGTCACCGGTGAGCAGCAGCACAGGGATGCGGTTGATCGTCGCGGTCGCCGCACCGGTGACCATGTTGGTGGCACCCGGGCCGATGGAGGTGAGGCACGCGAAGGCCCGACGCCGGTTCGACATCTTGGCGAACCCGATGGCGGTGTGCACCATCGATTGCTCGTTGCGGGCGAGGTAGTACGGGAAGTCGGGGCCGACCTGTTGCAGGCCCTGAGCGACGCCACCGATGTTGCCGTGCCCGAAGATTCCCCAGCAGCCTGCGAAGAAGCGCTGCGACTCGCCGTCGAGCTCGACGTACTGGTTCATCAGGTAACGAACGATCGCTTGCCCGGTCGTGAGACGAACGGTCGACATCGAAATCCCCCTCTGGTCGGCGCTCTTCGGCAAGCGCTCGACGGCCAAGCCTCGCGAGCAGTGTTGCGTATTGTCAAGACGGATCGTGGCAATTCTGTCCTTGATTTCGCGTCAAAGGCATGAAAGGGTGCTCGCCAACATGAGCACAGAGTCCACTTCACCAGCTCGTCGACTCCTCAAGGTGCTCGACCTCCTGATCGAGGTCGAGGCCGACGTCGTGCGCCGCCCGAAGGGTGTCTCGGTGCAACAGGCTGCGAACCAGATCGGCGTGCATCGCAGCGCCGCCAACCGGATCATGCACGAGCTGCTGGCAGCCGGTTACGCAGTGCCCAACCCGGCCGGAAAGGGCTACCGAGTCGGGCCTGCCGTGCAGATTCATCATGGCCTCACCACCGAGCAACGTCACCTCAGCGAGATCGCCCACCCGTATCTCGTGCAACTCGTCGACCGCACGGGCGAGTGCGCCCACACCGCCATCGCCACCGGGTCCTGGGTGACCGTGATCGACGATGTCGAGACCGGGCAGGCGTTGCGGGTCGTCGCCGGTCGGGGCCGACGTGTGCCGATGCATTGCACCTCGGCAGGCAAGTGTCTGCTGGCGTTCGGAGCTGCGTCGATGCCGGTAGAGATGCCAGCACGCACGGTGCACACGATCACGGCGCCAGAGTTGATGCGCGCCCACCTCGTCGAGATCGTAGAACTCGGCTACGCCCTCGACGACGAGGAGAACGACATCGGTGTGCGCTGCATCTCTGCGCCGGTGTTCGTCGGTGACACCGGACCAGCTATCGGATGCATCGGCATCGACGGGCCCGCCGTCAGAGTCTCCGGCGAGGCGATCCACGAGATGGCTGCAGCCGTCACCGCCGCGGCGGCCGAGTTGTCGCAGGTGTTGGGCCGACAGTCGCTGCGCAGCACGTTGGCGCGAGGAGCATGATGGGGCGAGCAGCATGATGGGGCGGGGATCTGTGCCTGAGGGAGGTTCGCCATGACTACCAACATTGATGGCGCCGGCGTTGATGTCGGCACGACTGTGGCGTCCGTGCTCGATCGTCTGCAGACCGACGGTTACGTCGTGATCGAGAACCTGCTCGATGCCGACACGATCGCCGATCTCGGCAGTCGGGTGCAAGGTCTCATGGATGCCGAGCGCGCCGAACCCGCTGGCCCTTGGGCCCGATGCTCCGCAACCGCCCGAAGAGTTTGGCGACTCCGGCGACTGGTACACACGCATCTGGGATCTCGACGACGACGAGCGACGCCGACTCGCCGAGCGCCAACTGCGGCAACGACGGGACGAGTTCGACACACCTTGGCCAGTGCCAGATGAAGACGTGTGCATCAGCTTCATCCACATCCCGACCTTCTTCGACGGCGGGCGCTCGCAGCGAGTGTTCAACCTGATCAACAAAGACTTCGCGTTCGCCAAACTGGTCGAGCACCCGCTGGTGATGAGCGTCGTGGAAGACCAGCTCGGCAAGGACGCAATCTTGCTCGACGTCAGCGTGAACGCCGTGGGCCCACACACCCAAGATGGCGGATGGCACGTCGATTCACCATTGACCCAGTTGCCCGAACCGCTCCCGAACTTCACGCTCAGTCTGCAGACGGTGTGGATGCTCGACGAGTTTTGCTCGGCAAACGGCGCGACGCACGTCGGACGCGGTAGCCATCTCACGTTGCGCAAACCACCGAAGGGTCATGAAACCATCGACGGCGATGTCGTGCTGGAAGCTCCGGCAGGTTCACTTGCGATCTGGTTGTCGCAAACGTGGCACCGCCACTCCGCAAACCAAACCAACGCCTCGCGGCGTGGCGTGATTACGCAGTACGGGCGATGTTGGGTGAAACCGTTCGTCGACCTGCGCTCACCGTTGACCGCCGAACAGGCCACCCAACTCTCACCGCGACTCCGCTACATGATGGGCTGCAACGCCCAACCCCCCGTGCGCGGTTAGATCCGAGTTCACGGTGTTGTTGGTTCGTATCCGATGAGCCAACACAGACCGAAGCGATCTTGCACTTGCCCGTCGGAGGCGCCCCACGGCTTGGGGCCGAGCGGGTCGATCACCGTCCCGGTTGCTGCGAGCTGGTCGAACCATGCGTGAAGAACGTCGGGCGATGCCGTGCCGAGCAACGACAGCAAGACGCCTTCGAGCCGCATCGGCGTCTCACCGGTGCCAGCGTCGGACCCAGACAGCGCGACAGGCCCACCGTCGAGTACGCCATGAGCGATGGAGTCGGCTGGCCCGTCGGTTCGTGAGAACTCGGCGTAGGTATGGAGATGGACCTCGCCTCCAAAGACCGACCCATAGAACTCAAGCGCTTCGCGAGCGTTGCCGGGAAATGTCAAGTACAGAACTGGAGCAGTGATCTGTGCACCGTACCAACTCGACATCCAGCCCGACAGCGCTTGGCCGAGGTCGGCGACTCCGATGAGGTCGGTATGCACAGAACTCTGCTGCACGTCGCCACTGGTTGGCCCGGCCACTACCCAAACCTTGGACTTGTCCCGGTCAAAGAGAAACCAGGACCACGACCAGGAAGGTTGAGGACGCCTGGTCGAACGGTCGAAGATCCCAGGACGACAGCAGCAGATCGCAGCGGAAGCCCACCGACGCGACATCGGCGAAGAAGTCGTCGAACTCGTAGCCGCGATTTGCACCGAAGCCGACTACCAACCGACCATCCGGTGCGAGATGGGAACAGAGGCGTTCGAGAACGCTGCGGCGCGTAGCCGGATCGAGAAACGTCATCACATTGCCAGCCGACACGATGACGTCGAACTGCTCAGCGATGCCCTCGGACGTTAGGTCGAACTCGGCTAGGTCTCGTGTCAGCCAGATCGCTCCCGGATGATCTGCTTCGGCGGCTTCGATCAGCGCCGAGTCGATGTCAACGCCGACTACCTGGTGCCCGAGTGCGGCCAGGCGGCCGCCCACCCGTCCCGGGCCGCATCCGGCGTCGAGAATTCGAGCAACTCGCGGAGCCATCGCATCGACGAACCGAGCCTCACCGTCAAGGTCCTGCCCTTCGGCGGCCATCACCCGGAACCGCTCGATGTACCACGCTGAGTGACCTGGGTTCTCCTCAATCATCCGCAACCAGCCGTTGTCACTCACACCGTGACCGTATCCAGGCGGAAGACGACCGCATCCGTATCGGTTGTCACACTGGGTTTCACTCTGGCAAGGAGGTGCTGGCTCTGCACCCGGGCAACGTTGTCGGCGAAATCACCTCCGCGCGGGATGTCTCGCATGATGCCGCTCCAACCGTCAGTGAGCCGGCCGAGGCTCGGGCTGCGTTGCCGGGAAGAGCACGTTGTTCTCCTTGTGCACGTGGAGATGCGTATCAGACTCGAGTTCGGCCAACGCCAGGTAGCAGGCGTTGTAGCTGGCGCACCCGTCGGCAGGAGTGGTGTAGCCGGAGGTGACTCGATTCAGCTGCTCGAGAAGGTCGCCAACCGTCTCGTGCTCGGTCGACAACAGTTCGATCTGGGCAGCAATTCTGCTGGCGGCGAATACCTTTCCTCGGCGGCCGCCTCGAGCTGGCGGATCATCGGGAACAGCTGTTGCTCCTCGCGAACGAGGTGCGGTTCGAGGTCGGCGCGCAGCTCGTTGTAGAGCCGCTGCACCTCGGCCAGTTCGGGGTGCCGCTCGCCGTGGACCGTGACGATCTTGTCGACCAAAGCGCTGATGCGCGGCAGTTCGGCCCACAGATACTGGTGATGGACGGCCTCGATGTGATCGACCAACTCCGCCGGGCCGAGCGTGGCCCACTCGGCGACCTGATCGTCACCATGCAGCGTGGACAGTTCAGCGGCGACGGTCTGACCGTCGAGACCTGCGTCTCGGGCGGCCTCGGCGAGTGTTCGACCGCCATGGCAGCAGTAGTCGAGACCGCGACGTTCTAGGTCGGCGGCGAGCGACGGCCGAAGTGTGACGATGTCACCGAGTGTCATCGACGGATCGATGAGGCGAACACCCGCGTCGGGTGGCGTCGCCGCTACGGGGACCGATGGTTGATGGTGAGCGCACGTGGTGGTCAGCACTTCCGGTTCGAGAGGGACCATGCGGACCTCGTTGGCGAACATCTCGATGCCGTGCAGGCGGTTGCGGATGGTTCCAGTGATCGTCTCGAGGTCGACGTCGTGGTCGACCTCGATGCACGGCCCTTCGAAAGAGCCGTGCACGGATCGCACGCCGTCGAGTTCGGCGAGCGCGTCGAGGGTCTGGCTGAAACAGTTCGGGCAGTTGGCCCCTTCGATTCGCAGTGACGTCTGCATGGTCGCCTTCTTTCAGTTCAGAGGCGTGGGAGGAATCCGAACGGACTCACCAACACCTTCTGACAGCCACCCTACTGCGGGCCCTTTGTTTATTTCTAGTGGTTAGAAGAAATATGACTTAGGTCCCGGTCATGATTCGACGTGGCAGCGCAGTCGACATTCCCCGCGACGCGGATCGCGCGGGAGCAGCTCGTCGATGACGAGCCCGCCGATCGAGTCTGCGGCTCCAAGCGCGAGACCGAGGTGCACCCCGCACACGGTGTCAGGGTCGGCGAGCGCCGTGGTTGCGAATGGGCAGGCACCAAGCTCGATGTCGACCTTGTCCCCTCGCCGAGTGGCGGTCGGCTCGAACCCGTGCCGGGCCATGGCGTTGACCAACGAAACGACCGGGTCGGCGGCGTCGCTGGTTGCAGGGATCATCTGGCGGCCCGGCGCGACGACCAACGTCGACTGGCGAATCGCCGGTACGAATGATCTCCGACAACAGCAACGTCAACCGCTCATACGGGCCGGTGACCCCCCACCGGCTCTCAGCCGACGGGTTCACCGTGTAGACGAGCCGCGGTCGTCCGCGTCCGACCCGCGGCGCCGTGCCCTCCGTTACAAGGTCCGATTCGACGAGCTTCGCGAGATGCTGACGGATCGCATTGTGATGCAGCCCGAGATGCTCGGTCAGTTCCGCCACGTCGACGGGTCGGCTGGCACCAGCCATGTAGCGGAACAACTCGTGGCGGGTCGGGTCACCGAGCGCCCGGGCCTGTGTCTGCAACTCCGTCATCTGTCACTCACGAACCCATGGTATCCCGGGAGATACTTCCGTTATGGACTAGAAGAATACTGCTCCGGAATATCCTCCGGGGTGTTCAGGCTGACAGAGGCTTCGAGTTGCAGTGCTACCGTCGGCGCTGGGGAAGATCGTCAATTGAAGGGGAACGACATTGAGCACTGAAACACTGCAACAGGCTGTCGAGTCGACTCGGGCGGTGCTTGCCGGCGTACAGCAAGACCAACTCGGAGCTGACACACCGTGTGCATCGTGGACAGTATCGGCCCTGATCAACCACATGGTCGGTGGGCAATTCTTCTTCGCGACGATGGCGGCTGGTGGCTCACCGAGCGGCGATGGTCCGCCTGACTTTGCCTCGGGCGACTTCCTCGCCAAGTTCGACGAAGGATCGGCAGCGTCACTCGCAGCCTTTGGGGCAGACGGCGCGATGGAGAGGATGTTCCATCTGCCCTTCGGCGATATGCCTGGCTCCGCGTTCATCGGCATCGCGGCAACAGACACCTTCGTGCACGGTTGGGATCTGGCCCGCGCCACCGGGCAGAGTTCCGACCTCAACCCGGCGCTTGCGGACGGTTTGCTCCAGAGCATTAGGCCCGCGATCCCCGACGCCAGGCGCGGCCCCGATGGGCAGGCACCGTTCGGGCCAGCGCGGCCCGCGCCCGATGGCGCATCGAAGGCCGACCAACTCGCTGCATTCCTCGGCCGCACGGTCTGACCCTTTTCTCAGCAGAGATAGTGCCAGGCACGATCTCTGCCTTAGGGCAAGTAGTCGATGGCTGACACTGCTTCTAGGCCTTCGATGGTCATCACGGAACCGCCCTCCACGTATTCGGCGACGGGAAACGTGAACGAGCAGATCGATGGGTAGTTTTCTGCGACCCCACACTCGATGGGCGCACCGCTCGACCAGGACGTGAGGCCCGGCTCGGTGCCGAGGAACTCGTAGATCGACGCACCGGTGACGGCGTCACCATTGGCCTCGATCATTCCAGCCCACATGGCAATCGACATGATTCCTATGAGGCTCAGTGCGCCGACGCCCAGCTCGGACGTCGCGACCTCTTCGGGAGCGACACCGAGCGTCGGGGCGATGATCTCCTGCACGATCGCCAGCTCTGGGGTGTCTTGCTGCGTCTGGGCAGCGACGAACGACCAACCGATTGCGTCGTCGCCGACTTCGTCCAACACGGACTTCCCGGCGCAGATTGCTGTGCTGATGGCGGGAATGGTGATGCCCAACGCGGCCCGACCGAGCATGGTCCCGATGCAACCATCCCCGTCGTACAGCGAAATCAGCAGGTCGGGATTGTTCTTCGCTGCTTCGCGCATGAGGCCCTGGAATCCGGCGTCGGTTTCGTTGTCGCCTCCCTTCACGGTGATGTGGGAGATGCCGGCGATGTCGAGCGAGGCGGTGAGCGAGGCCTCGGAAAGGTTGGCACCGGTGTTGTCGGCGCTGACGATGCCGACGCTCGTGGCTCCGAAGTGATCTTTGGCGACCGCTGCGATTGCACCCATGGTCGTGGCGTTGCCGCCAGTGGTGAACAATGCGTCAGCGGTGTAGTCGGCGGGCGTGATCGGCAGCACACCGATCACCGGCACGTTGGCGGCCGTGTAGGTCGCATAGTCGGGGAAGATGTCGAGACCGATGAGCACCAGTTCGACGTTCTTGCCCACCAGTTCCTGCGCGCATGCCTGCGATGTTTCCGGCGAACCTTTTGCCGCGCACGTTTCCAACTTGATCGGGCGACCACCCATGCCCCCGTGCTGGTTGAGGTAGCCGATGGCGGCTTCCACGTTGATGCGCATCTCGGGGAAGTCCAAACCTGGAGTGCCCTCGCTGTTCACCATGCCGATCACGATCTCCTCACCGGTGGGCGGAGGGAGATCTGGAAGGGCAACCGAGGAGCCCTCGTCGGGCTCAGTTGTGTCCGCGCCGGGTTGCGTTGATGGACTTCCCGGCGTGGTCGTGTCGGTGCCAGGCTCTGTCGTGGTGGCATCTTCAACCGTCGTGGCAGGTGCCGCTGTTGTGGCAACTGCGTCGGTCACCGCGGTGGTGGGCTCCGTGGCCACAGTGTCTTCGTCGTCTCCACCGCACGCGGCGACGACAAACGCCATCGAGACCAAACCTGCAGCCATGCACCGAGCAGGACTCTGCCGACGCGGCGAACGGTGACGTGATGCATTCATGAAATCCCCCATTTCCCGAGACACGGGATTTCCCAGTGCCTTCCGACTCAAGACAGTCCCCTCAGTGCCTGAGAGGGCACAGTAGCAGGCACAGATATCGTTATTCTACGTCAGGTAAGTTTCCTACCCCGTAGACGCCGGAGCGCCGCTCGCGTCACCCCAGGATGCTGTCGGGCACCCAACTACCGTGCGCCCCGTAGGGCACACGCTGCGGCAAATGGACAGTAGCTACCGGCTTGGCGGTGAAGTCGGTGGCGTCGATGATGACCAGCTTCGATTGGCCAGAGTTGGTGTCGTGGGCCAGGCTGATGACCCAGCCTTCGTCCTCGCCGGCCGTCGGCGATGCCGGCGCAAACACCGGCTCGGCACCGCGCACACCGTCGCCGAGTTGGTGCTCCTCGCAGGTGCCATCGCGCAAGTCGTACTTCCAGAATGCCGAGCCGTAGACCGGCTCTTCGCTGATGCCCTCGCCCGCCATCGCCATCAAATAGCCGTAGCGGGCAGGAAGGCCGATCAACCGATCGTCGATGCGGCCGAAGTCGCCGGGGCGATCGTCGATCTGCTGCTCGGTCACGGTGCCTTTCGCCAGGTCGATGGTCCAGCTCCACAGTCGGCCCACCTCGGCATAGTCGTCGTTGCTTGCACCGAACGCTTCAGGCTGACGCGACACGTGCATGACGATGGTGTCGCCCTGCTCGTATGAGTTGACGCCGTGGAACACGTAACACGGGTCGATCTCGAACCACCGAACATCGGCGTTGGTGCCGTTGCGAGGCATCACGCCCAGCCGCGCCCCAGCATCGCGATTGAACATGAAGGGCAAGCCAGTGGAGAGGGCGTCCAGATTGAAGCACACCGGCAGGTCCATGAAGATGGCGTAGTTCTGCGTGACCTGGAAGTCGTGCATCATCACCATGTTCGGAAGCTCGATCCCTTCCAGCTGCTTGAGTTCACCGTCGGCGCCGACTCGGATGTAACGCAGGAACGGCTGCTCGAAGTTCAGGTAGCTGAAGGCGATGAGCTCTCCCGTGATCGGGCACACCTTTGGGTGGGCTGTCATGGAAGAAGTGAGCTTTCCGCCGTAATTCTGCACGCCCAGCGTGTTGAGCTGGTTGTCGATGCGCCACGGCCAATGCCCTTCCTCGAGGCACAGCAACTCCCCGTTGAACGGCATCACGTGGGTGTTGCCGGTGCCGCGGGAGAGATCCCCCATCGACTCCATCGGGTCGCTCTTCGGGTCTGAAATGTTGGGCGTCTGCACGAACCGGTTGCGGTACCACTCGGCCTTGCCGTTGGCGAGCCTGATGCCGTGCACCATGCCGTCGCCGAAGAACCAGTGGTTGGAAATCCCCGACGCCGGGTTCGGGCCGGTACGCAAATATGTGCCCAGCAGCTCGGGCGGTATCGCCCCGTCGACGCGCAGATCAGTTGCGGTGATCTCGTCGAGTACGGGAGCCCAGTTGTCCCGAAGGTGCCATTTGGTAGAAGCGTCGACAGCTGAATCGTTTCCCATCGCCGGACGGTAACACGAACGACCACATGAAAAGCTACTACCAGTAAGTTACGGGAGGCTCACCCGTCGAAGGGATAGTGCCAGGCACTATCCCTTCACTGCGCGATTCCAGGACGCGGCCGACAAGCTAAGAAGGGATAGTGCCTGGCACTATCCCTTCTTAGCTGGCGGAGAAGCCGGACCAGAGCAGTTCTGCCAAGTGGTCGGCGATCTGTTCCGCAGAGCGGTCGTCTTCAGACAGCCACCACAGCGATACCAGTTGCAGCATGCCCACCACGGCATACGCCCACGGGACCGCGACGGCAGGGTCGAGCCCTTGATGTGTGCGCCATCGGGCGATTTGTTGCGCCATCCCGGCGGTCGACCGCTCGGCCAAGTACAGCGTTTGCGTGGGCGAATCATCCGACGTGCCACCGGTGACGTACAGAAACAGTTCGCGGTGCTCAGCAACCGTCACCAGGTTGGCCCGGATCAGTGAGGCCAACATGTCGCGCCCGAAGAGCCGCCCGTCGATGGCGATGGTCGCTGCGGCGACAATCCGATCCGCCAAGCGTTCGGCGAGCGCGTTCGACACCTCGGCGCGACCGCCAACGCGTGCATACACGATCGGCTTCGTGACGCCCGCTTCGATCGCGATCGCTTCCAGCGATACGCCCGCACCGACTCGACGGATGACGCTCTCGGCTGCGTCGAGCACCACGGCGCGGTCGACAACGCGCTGACCACCAGGTGGTCGTCCCGGGCGTCGGCGCACGCGGATCGTCATCGCCACAGTGTGCCCGGTACACAGTCGTGGCGAACTATCCGCGTTATCTACCTACGGTAAGATCAGCCGGCAAGTGATCGAAATCTCCGATGCAACGCGCATGGGTTCGTGACGATCCGGTCGTAGGGGACGAGTTGATCAAGGTCTACATTCACGTGCGTGTCGATGCTTCGAGCGCCGGGCCAGCAAACGAGAATCTGGTCGTGAATCACGACGCGCCGAACCACGACGTGCCAGGAGAGCTGGCCGGGGCGTGACCGACTACATCTACTACTTGCTCGTCGGCACCGGTGCCGGAGCGATCATCGCCGCATTCGGGCTGGGGTTGTTGATCACCCACCAGGGTGCCGGGGTGGTCAACTTCGCGCTCGGCGCCATGTCGGCCTGGGCTGCGTTCGTCTACGCAGATTTGCGCGAAGGGTCGTACCCATTCCCGTTTCCCGGGCTGCCTGCCAGGTACCACTTCGCAGGCGGCGACGTCGGCTTGTGGTGGGCGATGTTGTTGGCGTTGCTCACCGCCGGGGTGATGGGCGCGGCGGTGTATGCCTTGGTCTTCAGACCGCTGTTCCGAGCTCCGGCGCTTGCGAACGTGGTTGCCAGCATCGGGTTGCTGATCGTGTTCCTCTCGCTCATGGAAAACCGCTTCGCCGAATCGAACCTACGGGTCGACGCGATCCTGCCCGACGGGCCGGTCACCTTCGCCGATGGCATCACCCTGCCCCGCGACGGACTGTGGCTGACCGCCGTGGTGTTCGTGCTGGCAGCGGCAGTGTGGACCACCTCGCGCTACACGCGAATCGGCTTGGTCACCAGGGCAGCGGCCGAGAACGAAAAGGGTGCAGTGCTGCTGGGGTACTCGCCGACGTTCCTGGCCGGAGCCAGTTTCGTGGTGTCGTCGCTGATCGGCGCCTTGGTTGCCATCCTGGCCTCACCGATGATCCAGTTGTCGTCTGGCATCTTCACGTTTCTCTACCTGATCCCGGCGCTGGGCGCGGCGCTGATCGGGCAGTTCCGAGTTCGTGTGGCCGACCGTCATCACCGGCATGGCAATCGGAATGATTCAGTCAACGTTCACCATCATGCAAGGCGACATCAGTTGGTTTCCTGAGTACGGCGCTCGCGAGGGGCTGCCGTTCCTCGTGATCATCATCGCGATGGTCGTGCTCGGCGAGCGTCTTCCCGAACGCGGTTCGGTCGACACCTGGAAACTGCCAGCGGTGCCACCCGCCAAAGTCACCGTCTGGAACGTCGCGCTGCCGGTGGGGTTGGCCGTCGCCGGCCTCCTTGCGCTCGGCCCGCTGTGGCGTGGCGCGATCATGACCTCGACGATCGCGATGGTTCTCGCCCTCTCGCTGGTCGTGCTCACTGGCTTTGGCGGGCAGACCTCGCTGGCGCAGATGGCGTTCGCCGGTGTGGCCGGATTCTCGTTGTCCAAGATCGCCATCAACTGGGAGATTCCATTTCCCATCGCGCCCGTCCTCGCGGCGCTCGTCGCGACGGTGTTCGGTGTGCTCGTGGGGTTGCCGGCGCTGCGGGTGCGTGGCACCAACCTGGCCATAGTCACGCTCGCCGGTGGTGTGGCGATCTCGGAATTCGTGTTCAAGAATCCGACGTTCATCGGCGACACGTCGACCGGCGGGGCCAAGGTTCCCAACCCGAAGCTCGGCCCATGGGACCTCGGACTCATCCTGGGCAGTCAGGCCTCGCGGCCCATCTTCGGGATCTTCCTGGTAGCCGTTGCGGTGCTGATGGCACTTGGTGTTGCCAACATCCGTCGCAGCGCGTCGGGGCGGCGAATGCTCGCGGCCCGATCCAACGAGCGGGCCGCCTACGCCGCGGGCATCAGCGTCTCACGTGTCAAGTTGCAGGTGTTCGCGATGTCGTCGTTCATCGCCGGCATCGGTGGCTGCCTCATCGCCTACCGCTTCGGCAGCGTGTCTGATGCCTCGTTCGGAACCATCGCATCACTGACCGCGTTGGCCGTGGCGTACCTCGGCGGCATCACCTGCGTGAGCGGAGCCGTGGCAGCGGGCGTCACTGCCTCCGCCGGCATCGCCTTCTTTGCGATCTCAGAAGTCACGGGGAGCATCGGGCCGTGGGAGGCGTTCATCAGCGGTGTGCTCCTCATCATCACCGCCGTGCTCAACCCAGAGGGAATCGCCGGCGGCATCCGGGCCCGCGCACAGGTCGCCCGAATCGCTCGTAGCAGCACAACTGCGAGCGATGCCGTTGACACCAGCCCACGCACATGGGCAGCCACTCGATGGGGCTGAACTCACCAGTTCACTCGCTCACGAGACGAGGGACTGATCGATATGGCGTTGCTCGAAGCTCGCGGGTTGACGGTCAGCTATGGCGGCTTGCATGCCAACGACTCGATCGACCTCGACTGCCATGACGGCATGCTCGTCGGGCTGATCGGCCCCAACGGCGCCGGGCAAACCACCTTCATCGACGCGCATCACTGGCTTCACACCCGATCTCGCAAGGGCACGGTGACGTTCGACCGTCACGACCTCGCCGGCAAGGGCCCAGACCAACGGGCGCTGCATGGGTCTCACTCGCACCTTTCAGTCGTTGGAGCTCTTCGAGGATCTCAGTGTGCGCGACAACTTGCTGGCTGCGGCCGAGCGGCCGAGGTGGTACTCGCTGCTGTCCGACGTGGTCATGCCGCGGCGCAACGCGAGGCGCCACGACGCGCAGATCGAGTGGGCACTCGACCTGCTGCGACTCACACCACTCGTTGAGGCAATGCCGAGCGACCTCAGCCACGGGCAGCGCAAGTTGGTCAGCGTGGCGCGCGCCTTGGCAGCGCAACCGCGATTGCTGCTGCTCGACGAGCCTGCCGCCGGTCTCGACTCGAGCGAGAGTCTGCTGCTCGGCACGCACCTGCGTGAATGCCTGGAGCTCGACATGGGCATGTTTCTGATCGACCACGACATGGGTCTGGTCCTCAACGTATGCGACTACATCTACGTGCTCGACTTCGGCCGCATCATCGCCCAAGGAACCCCCAGTGAGGTTCGAACAAATCCAGACGTGATCGCGGCATACCTCGGAAACGCCGAACAACTCCCCGAACAGCCCGAGGTGGCAGAGTGAACGATCTGCTCATCGAGGTGCAGGGCCTGCACGCCGGCTACGGGGGTGTGCCTGTGGTGCGTGACCTCAACCTCACCGTCGCGCCTGGTGAGGTGGTGGCGCTGCTCGGTCCGAATGGCGCAGGCAAGACCACCACTCTGCTCACATTGTCCGGACTCTTGGCACCGTTGCAGGGCAGGGTGGAGGTGCTGGGCGAAATTGTCGATGGGTCGCGACCCCACCTGGTGCCACGGCGCGGCCTCGCGCACGTGCCGGAAGACCGTTCACTCTTCTTCGAGCTCACCGTCAATGAGAACATTCGCCTTGGGCTGACGGGCCCGCGCGCCGAGCGGCGAGACGCGCACGATCGCGCATTGGAGTTGCTGCCGGCGCTCAAGCGCTTAGGCGGCCGTCGGGCGGGGTTGCTCTCGGGCGGTGAGCAACAGATGCTCGCCATGGCCCGCGCCCTGGTGTCGAACCCGAAGTGCCTACTGGTCGACGAGATGAGCCTGGGCCTCGCGCCGATCATCGTCGAGCGGTTGCTGCCGATCGTGCGCAACATCGCCGACCAAACCGGCTGCGGTGTGCTCATCGTGGAGCAACACGTGCACATGGCGTTGCAGGTGGCCGACCGCGGCTACGTGTTGAACCACGGCGAAGTACGGCTCGAAGGCACAGCGGCCGAACTTCTCGCAAACCGGGCCGTGCTCGAAGCGAGCTACCTCGGCGAAGACGCCGCAGGTTGATGACCGGTCCGGTCAGGTGCCGTCGCGTAGGTCCACGAGGCTGGCGGCGCTGAAACCGATGTCGTCGAACTGACGGTGCAGCCATCGCCCGTGGGCGCTTGGACTTCGAATCCGATCTGGTGATCGCCGAGCTCGTCGCCCAGCGTGAACGCGCGAACCAGTCGCCAGAAGTTGCCGTCGGTCGATGCGTGAAAGGCGTACACCCTGCCGCGCCGAGCGATACGCAGCCAGATCGATCTGTCGGGGATGACGAAGGAGTTGGCGTCGTCGGAGAACTCGCGTGTCACGACTGACACGACCATCGGCTCGGCGTCTGGTGAGAACTCGAAACAGAACTTGGCCCAGTGCTGCTCGTCGATCCAGATCATCAGTACCCCGGCGTCGTACTGAGAAACAAAGTCGACGGAGACTCTTGCGCTGAACTGGAAGTCGCCAGCGGGCGGAGTGCCGAGCAGCGTCGCGCCGTTGAGCATCGATTCCGCATCGCCTCCGTCTGGCCCGGCCGGGTTGATGTAGAAGTCGGTGCGGGCGGCAGAGCCGACCAGAGCACCCGAGTCGTCGAGATTCCACACGGGTGTGACGAACGACTCCGAACGGAAGAGCCGGGAGCGAATTGGGTTGTCATCTGCGGCAGTGTACGAGTCGACAGAGGGGCGTCGAGGTTTGTGCGCTCCGTAGCGCAGTCCGCAACACAACGCACAGTCCTTGGTGCCGCGGAGAGCAACTTGAGTTGGCCAGGTCTGCTGCAGCGTCTCGAGTGGGGCTCGATGGGGTGTCCGGCGCAGGCCGAGCGTCAGCACGAGTCGCTTGATATCACGTTCCTGCTCGGCCCTCGTGCCGTGCGTGAAAACCGGGCTGACTCCAGAACTTCTCAGACGGCCAGGCGAAGTCGACCTCCACTCGAGCTATACCGCCAGAGGTCGACCGCCCGGAAGTTGCGTTGCCAAGCGCGCGAGCCGGCCTGGTTCAACCACTCGGCCACCTGCTGCTCGACTCGGCTGCGATGGCCATGCCGACGGATCGCAGTTCGAGCAGATCGAGCAGCAGTCGCCGACTTGCAATGTTGGACGGAGGCATTGCGGCGATCAAGCTCGAAAGACTGCTCGCTGAGACGAGCCGAGAATCAGGCAGTGGTCGATGCACCGCTCAAGCGTCGGGGCGTCGACGAAGCGGGGCAGCAGCAACAGCGTCGCGGCCGGGGTTGCGAGTCGGACGCCGTGCCACGGCCGACTCGGAAGTTCAAACCGCTGACGCGACGTCCGTATGCCAGCCGTGCGAGCGAACGAGTGCTGGAACTGCGACGACGGGAACATCCAATCCTGTGCCGACCGGCATCCGTGGACGCCAGCGGCCGACGAGCGATGATGTCGACTCGGAAGCCGCTAGTGCAGCGCGGAACTCGTTGGGTCTGACGTGCTGGTCGCACGACGTACAGCCGGCGATACCTTCGCAGAGACGAACTCCAGAGACAGCCTGCGGCGCCGCGCCGCCGCCCACCGATCGACCGACCCACGCCGCTGCGTCAACAGTCAACAGACCGAGGTGCGGTGTCGCGACTCGCCGCAGCCGAAATCGATCTCGACGGTGGTGAGCTGGTCCGTAACCATGTCGCCCGCCTTGCACAGTGCGGTGTGGCAACGAGCATCGATCACCGAACCTTGTGCGCCAAGTTGCGGCCGCAACGGAGACCTCGATCTGTCGTCTCACTGGGGGCCGGCGGGCAGTGCACCACGATCGTTGCCACCGGCTGTGGTCGAGTTTAGGGTTCAGGGTCTCCGTCCGCGGGTTGGCGGAGCGAGAGCACGTCGGGCCGGGAGTAGTGGCCGGTCGGGTCGAACATGCGGCGGCCGGCGGCGATGCGAGACAGATCGAGTTCGGCGGACACCACGCCCGCTTCGCCGATCAGCGGACCGGCGATCACCGCACCGCCCGGAGCAACGATCGTGGTGTTGCCCCGCGACAGGTAGTCGTCGTCGCCGCCGTACAGCTCATCGGCATCCGACAGATCACGCGGCACATCGCTCCCGCGCAGGAACGCGGTGACGCCGACCACGAAGATCTGGCCTTCCTTCGCGATGTGGCGCAGCGTCGGCACCCACTCGTCGCTGTTGTCCCACGTGGGCGCCAGCAGCACGTCGACTCCGCGCTCGTACATGGCCATCCGGGCGAGCGGCATGTAGTTCTCCCAGCAGATCAGCGAACCGACCTTCACGCCGCCGACATCGATGACGGTCAGTAGGTGGTCGTTGCCGTTGGCCCAGACCAGCCGCTCGGCGCCCGTCGGCACGAGCTTGCGGTGGCGGCCGACGATCTCGCCCGTCGGCGCCGATGTAGACGACCGTGTTGTAGAGCGTGTCTGACGGTGATCGCTCGGTGACGCCGATCGCAACGACCGCCCCGGCATCGCGGGCGGCATCGCGCACCGGATCAAGATCGGTGCTGTCGACGCGAACCGCGTTGGCGACCAACCGGGCGTACCAATCGCCATCGCTCATCGGAGACCGCCGCCACACCCAGTCTGGGTAGCCCGGCACGAACGACTCCGGAAACACGACCAGCTCGGCGTCTGTCGAAGCGATGTGACGGGCGGCCACCTCGAGCGTGGCAGAGCGATCGAGAAACACCGGCGTGGCCTGCACCGCCGCCACCGTCAAGGTCCCGCTGACACCATCGAAGCTCATGAAGCACCATACTCCTCGGCCAGCACGCCACCGGCCGTCGACGGCCCGCGGCACGTGCCGCCAGAACGCGCCGATGCCGGGCGCGCTTGCAACACCAGTTCCGGTTCCGCCCATGACATCGATTACGCATCGAACTACTGTGCGTCACGCCCGCGAGGGTTGTCATTTCCGCCGAGAAAGGGTGAAGCGTGTCCCAGCTACTCCGAGTGCAGAACTTTGGTGTTTCCCAAGACGGGTTTGGGGCCGGTGAGGGCCAGACCCTTGAACAGCCATTTGGGCACGCCAACCCCGGTGATCTGTTCGCGTGGGCGGGCGCTACCGCGAGCTGGCCGCACCGAACCGAACCCGACGGAACCCGAGGGCTCGACGACTACTTCACCCGCGACTTCACCCACAACATCGGCGCCGAGATCATGGGACGCAACAAGTTCAGCCCCCACCGTGGCCCGTGGGAAAACCTCGACTGGCAGGGTTGGTGGGGCGACACGCCGCCGTTCCATACCCCCGTGTTCGTACTCACGCACTACCCCCGGCCCAGTTTCACACTGGCCGACACGACCTTCCACTTCATCAACACCACGCCCGCGGAAGCGTTGCGAGCTGGCGAAGGAAGCCGCAGACGGGAAAGACGTTCGACTTGGGGGCGGTGTGACGACGATCCGTGAGTTCCTCGACGCAGACCTCGTCGACACCATGCACGTCGCCGTCGCACCCATCGAACTCGGCCGCGGCGAACGACTCTGGAACTCACACGAAGACTTGCTCGACCGCTTCCACATCGACTCGGTCCCCAGCTCCAGTGGCGTCACCCACCAACTGCTCTGGCGCCGCTAGACCTTCACGGTCGACTGCGTCGGATTGCAGCGATCGTCGTCTCGCCGAGCGGTCTCAGCTGGTTCGGGCAAGCCGTTCGGCCATCACTTCGACAAGTGCGGACGGCTCGCTCGAACCGTGGTACAACGCGTCGAGAAAGACCGATCCGGGAATCCGCCATACGGTCGCCGGCGTGGTCGCCGTGACGGTGGCCGTCCGCGGCCGGTGGTGGAGCAACCCGATTTCGCCGAACCACTGGCCTGGGCCCATCGAGTTGACTTGGCGTGTACCGACACTGACGCTGAATGTTCCATCTCGGATGACGTACAGGTCGTCAGCTGTATCGCCCTCACGGATCACGACCGTTCCGGCAGCGACCTGCTCTTCGGTGACGTAAGCCGCGAGCATCTCGAGCGTCTGCTGCGAGGTACCGGCGAACACCCCGAGCGAAGCGAGCACTTTCACCCTTGGTTCAAGGACACGTCGCCGGTCAGCCGTGAGCGCAGTCAGTGCCTGAAGGCGGGACGACGAAACGAGCGCAGCCAGGCACACGGCGGCACCGCACACAGCTACCGCCACCTCGAGACCTGCAACAGCGACAAGGGCAGGAGCAAGAACTGCGCCGGCGAGCTTGCCGCCATTGCTCGCTGAGCCAACCAGCCCAAAGACCCGACCGAGTCGATCACGCCGAGTCAGTCGCTGCAACAGCACCGTTGACAGCAACTCGAACGCGACCACACCGGCGCCAAGAGCGACCAGCGCCACGAATGCCACGAGCGGCGAACTGGTCATGGCGAGGGCGAAGAATGGTACGCCGGTCGCCGCGACCGCCCCGGTCAGCACGAGCCCTGGATTCCTGGAGTCGGCGATCTGATCGGCGAACGGCAACGCCGCCAACGCCCCAAGGCCGATGGCCCCCAACAACAGGCCGACACCAGCGGCACCGAGGCCCAACTGATCGTCGGCAATCAGCACCAGCAGGATCATCTCTGCCCCGCGAACCGCGTACATCACGAACACCAACGCGATCACCGTCGACAGACCGGGCGTCGCGTTGATCTCCGACCAACCTTCGGAAACCTCTCTCCGCAAGCTCGACCGCTGGTGACGGAAGGCCACGTCGGCGCTCCCGAACAGCACCTCCGAGCCCGGCCACCGACCCGATGAGCAAAGCAGACACCGCGAACGATGCCGCGTTCAGCCCGAAGGCGACCGTCGGAGACCAAAACCTCACAATGACGGTTCCGAAGATCGGCCCGACGAAGGTCATCAGCTGCCGGGTCGTTGCGATGGTTGCATTCGTCGACGCCAGTCGACTCTCCCCCACAACCGAAGGAAGCGCTGCTGTGAGCGCCGGTCGGTACGGCGCCGCGAGCGTGTACGTCACGAAGACCGCCGCGACGACCACCGTCACGCCAGCGCCGCCGGCAGTGGCGAGGCACAACGTCAACATGGTGACCCACCTCGCGAGGTCGAGCCCGACGAGCAACCGCTTGCGATCCACCCGGTCGGCGAGCGCACCAGCCGGTTGCTCCGAACAAGGCCCGCGGTCCGAGCCTCGCGGCAGCTGCGATCGCGAGGCCAACCGGTCCAGCTCCGCGATCGACGAGGAACCACACGAGTCCGACCCAGAAGATCCCATCTCCCAGCCCAGACACGATCTCCATCCCGACGAGTCGGCGGACCGCCGGCGCCGCTCCGCCCGACCGCACCGGCAACGACGACCCATTTCGACGTTCACGCCATCAGGTGACGACCCGCCCGCATCCGGCGTCGAGCGAGCGTGGCGGGATCGCATCGGCCCGGACGGTAATCGCCACCACTCGTTGGAGACGACAGTTCACCGCATGTTCACCAGCACTTCACCGGGTTGCAGGGAACCGTCCGCAATCACCATGGCCCACACCGGCCATGGAGAACCATGTCTCCAAGCCGCACGATGACCCGTGGGCTCTCAGCTACGCAGGCGAGCGAACCACGATTTCTTC
Organism: uncultured Actinomycetota bacterium; assembly: GCA_963738275.1. Lineage (GTDB taxonomy): Bacteria > Actinomycetota > Acidimicrobiia > Acidimicrobiales > Ilumatobacteraceae > Ilumatobacter. The sequence goes on along the minus strand of CAVTVY010000004.1, from coordinate 45,408 downwards.
GGCTCGGTCGACGGGGCGGCTACCGCCTTCGTCGTTCGACACTGGCACCTTTGGGCGGGTGGAACATCACCCAGCACTTGCTCTACATGAGCACCGCAACCGGCCCAGTTCGGCCGGTTGCACACCTTGCACGTCACTCGTCTACACATACCCCATAGGGTATCGTGCCGGGTTACAACTCGCGCGCGGGCGTGGTCTCCTAGCAGCCGGGCGATTACTGCGGTGAGCTTTTGACCGGTAGGGATGTGGAGAAACTCGTTGGGGCCATGGGCGTTGCTGCCCGGGCCGAGCACGCCAAGAGATCGCGAACTGCGCATCGGGGAACTTTTCCCCGAGCATCGCCATGAACGAGATCGTGCCGCCCTCACCGAAGGTGTAAGCAGGGGTACCGAACACAGCCTCAGATCCGCGTTGCAGGCTGTTCCACAACCACGGAGCGAATGCCGGGGCGTTCCACCCCTGCGAGTGCTTGTCGGCACGGTACGACACGTGGGCGCCGTACGCCGGGTCAGACGTCAGCACCTGCGTCAGAACGTCGCTCGCCGAGATGGCGTCGCGGGTCGGGGGGAGACGCAGCGACAAGTACAGCGAGGTGAACGGCCCGAAGCACATTGCCGGCCCGGTCGCAAGGCGGCAAACCGTCCGCACCTGTGATCTCCAGCATCGGCTTCCATGTGTGGTTGATGAGCTGCTGGGCCGGGTCGTCCGTGACCGGATGCGCCCCGTCGAGGAACGGCATCGTCTCGGCCAAGGTTTTCACCAACACTTCAGCCGTGCCGCGGAGCTCGGTGATGCGGTCGGCCGGGATGTCGACGTGCAGATCTGGCACGATGATCTCGCCCGTGACCTCGTCTTCGATACGCGAGAGAATCTGGCGGGCAATGCGGAAGGTCGAGGGCACCACGCCGCTGGCGTCGCCCGAGTGCACACCTTCAGACATGATCGCTACATCGAGCTGCCCGGCCAACAGACCACGCAGCGACGTGGTGACCCAGAGATGGTCGTAGTCGGCGCATCCGGAGTCGAGGCAGATCACGAGGCTCGGGACGCCAATACGCTCCTTGAGTGCGTCGATATGGCCGGGGAGGTCGCGGCTGCCGCTTTCTTCACTGGCCTCGATCAACACTACGAGCCGCGAATGGGCGAATCCGGCGGCTTGGGCCGCCTCGATCGCGGCCAGCGCGGCGAACGTCGAGTACCCGTCGTCGGCACCACCGCGCCCGTACAGTCGATCACCCTCCCGCACCGGCTCCCAGGGGCCAAGCCCCTCCCGCCAGCCGAACAGCTCGGGCTGCTTGTCGAGGTGACCGTAGAGCAGCACGGTGTCGTCGGCCGGACCGCCGTTGGCCGGCGGGACCTCCATGAGGATGACCGGCGTCTTGCCGGGAATCTCGTGGATCTCGAGTGTGAGTCCGGGAATGTCGCGGGCTCGACTCCAGTCGGCCAGCAACGTGACGGCGCGCTGCATATGACCGAGTGACTCCCAGTCTTCCTCGAACACCGGTGACACGTTCGGGATGCGGATGTAGTCGTTCAGCGTGGGAACGATGTCGCTGTCCCACGTGTTGTTGACGTAAGCGAGGAGTTGCTGATCATTCATGAGAACACCCTTCAGTTGACAGTGGGGAGGTCGAGGAGGAGGAGCGAGCCGGCGGTCGGACGTGGCGCCGACGTTTCGCCTCTGCCTCCAGAGGAAGTCGAATGCCACTGCCAAGACGGCGACGACGATCATCGATATGAAGGTCCGCGGCTCGTTGCGAGCGGTGTCCACCAAGAAGAGCACCAGCACCACCAACGCTCCGGCGACTCCAGCGCCGACGACGGCGGAGTTCGCGCCGATCTCGTTGCGCAGCTTCAGAGCGGCGACGCCAACGAGCGCAAAGATCGCCAGCGCGATCGCGCTGCCAACCGAGGCGATGGTCGAGATATCGAAGAAGTTCGCGAGGACCAGAACGACCGCCACCGATATCAGCGAGCCGCGTCCACCGAGCGACCGGAACTGCCCTCCGAAGAACGACGGGAACTGGCGGGTCTGAGCAAGGTTGGCCGTGATCCCACCGGCGGCAAACAGGTTGGCGTTTACCGACGACGCCGTCGCGAGGAGCGCGGCGAACGACATCATGGCAAATCCGGCATCACCGAGCGCGGGCTTGGCCGCCTCGGCCAACGCCGTGTCGCCACTGGCGATCACCTCTTCGACCGACAAGGTGCCGTAGACGCCGATCGAGATCAACACGTACAGACCGCCTGCGATCGCCAGGGCGATGTACGTAGCCCGGGGAACGTTGCGGGCGGGGTTCGGCAGCGACTCGGCGGTGTTGGCGATCACGGCGAAGCCGAGGTAGGCGAAGAATGTCAACGCCACGGCGGCCACGATCGACGAGGCCGATGGATACGTCGATGGTGCGAGCCGATCGAAGTCGACTTCGGTGAACGTCGCCACCACGAAGACCGCGAAGACCACGAGAAGGACGAACACGATGACCGTCTGGACCTTCCCGACGAGGTCGGCCCCCACCAGGTTCACGACTGCCATGGCCACGATCACCAACGAGGCGAAGATGTTCACCCAGTTTGCGCTCGCGTCATCGTCGAACACGACGCCGCGCGCGTAGCTTCCGAACGAGAGCGCCACCATCGTGGTGACAGCCAAGCCTGCGATGTAGAACAACCACGAAGCGATGCCGGTGAGGTGACTGTCACCAAACCCCTGGTGGAGATACGACACGATCCCGCCCCGCGAGGGGTATCTGACGCTGAGCTTCGAGATTGCGTAGCCGAGCAGCCCGGCGATCATTCCACCGATTAGCGAACGAGATCCACACCGCCGACCCGGCGAGCGCTCCCGCTTCGCCCAACAGGGCGAAGATCCCAGCGCCGACCATGGCGCCGACACCAAGGAAGACGGCACCGCCAACCGACATCTGCTTTGCCGCTGCGACCTCGGAAGGCGGCAGGCACGGGAACCGAATGCTCGTCGCATGATCAGTACAGCAAGGTACCGATGAGCGACCCGACCGCCGCGGTCGACACGGACAGCAGGAGCACAGGGATGAAGAACGAGTGGTCGATGAGTTTGGTGCCGAGCTTGGTGGTTCCGGTCTGGTCGAAGTTTGCGGCTGCGATCTGGGAACCGTTCGTCGGGCAGGGTGAAGACGCCGGCGAAGGCGCCCGCCCACATGCCGGCGATGACTGCCGGCGCCAGACCTGCAGCGAGTCCGATCGGCACGATCGTTCGTGTCGCCGTGGACTGGCTCGTGGTGAGCGCCGCAACGATGAAGACCCCGAAGAAGAAGATCGCCTGATAGCTGGTGACCCACCCGCCGACCGTGTCGACGATCTCGGTCTCCCAAGCGGCGATGAATGTGTCGGTGAGCCAGGCCAACCCGAACAGGGCGACGGCGGAGATCATGCCTGCCCTGTAGACGGTGGAGTCGGGCACCTCCTTCATGTCGGGCTTGGAGACCAGCATGATCGCTGCGGCGACGACCATCATCACCATCTGGATGATGACGGTGACCGAGATGGGGGTGGAGGTCGTGGTGACCACGCCAGCGGCATCGGTGACTTCGCTCGGGATCGATGGGCGCAAGTCAGGGAACAGACCGAACAACACGATCACTCCAACACCGGCGAGGAAGAGATAGGCGGCGTTGCGGCCTTCCTTGGTGTAGGCGAACTCGGTATTCGCCGGGCCGCCCTGGTCTGGCGGGAGCAGTCGGCCGTCGGCGAGGCGGGCCTGGTATTCAGGATCGTCGCTCAGGTCGGCGCCCATCCGCCCCACGACCAGTGAGGTCAGAAACAGGCCGATCAAGGCAGCGGGGATGGTGACCGACAGAATTTTGATGAGATCGAAGTTGTATGGCTCGACGTCAGTGAGCGTGATCATCGCTGCCATCGCTGCGGAAACGGGGCTGCAGGCGAGCGCCACACCAGACACGACGACGGTGAGCGACAGCGGACGCGAAGGACGGATGCCCTGCTTGTACGAGACGTCGGAGATGACGGGGAGCAGCGGGTACACGATGTTCCCGGTACCGGCACCCATGCAGAACAGGAACGACATCAGCGGTGCGATGAACGTGATCTGCTTCGGATGGTTCTGAATCGCTTTCGCAGCGACGGAGACCATCCAGTCGATGCCGCCTGCCACCTGCATGGTCGACGCCGCGAGGATCACGGTGAGGATGATCAGGATCGCATCGATGGGCGGGCTGCCCGGTTCGAGGCCGAAGACGAACACCAAAACGGCAACGCCTACGCCACCCCAGATGCCGAGAGCGACACCACTCGATTTCGTACCCATGACGATGGCACCGACGACGACCAGCGCCTCGAGTGCGAACAAAAGTCCGTCCATGTTGGTCTCCTAGTTTCCTACGGTCGGCGCGCACTGTGGCGCGATGAGTTCGCTGACGCGTGCACTTGCGTTCTGTGCTGTCTCGATGTCGTCGGCGACCAGCGGTGCCCAAATCGAGTAGTCAGCATCGGCGTCGACGCCTTCGAGCGTGCGAAGCACGTCGGAGATGGCGTCATCGAGATCGTCGACCGATGAGCGATACCGGCCGTCCGCATTCTCCCGGAGTTGGTGAACGCTCGACTGGAACGCCTCGATCTCGACGGCTGCCTGGGTTGCGGTCTCCGATTCTGCATCGACAGAGCGGATCGCCTCTCGGGCGACTTCGAACTGTGCGTACGACGGGCACAAAGCAAGTTCGGCGGTTTCACCACACGCGGTCAGCAGGAGTGGAACCAGCCACAGCAACGCCGAACACACGTCGACCAATCGGTCTCGCGGATCTCGACAGGATGTTCATCAGCCAATACGCTCGCATCAGGCGGACTGGCCCGCCTCATCCACCTCGGGTGATTGTGGCCAGGGAAATTCGGCCGGATCGATCACGCCACGCGCCGTGCAATTCGGTGGTGACGGCACCGAACACCATGTCGACGTCAGCGTAGGTGATCAGCTGTTCGAGCAGAGCGAGATCGTCTTGATAGGAATGCACCGACACGACGAGGTCACCGTTGAACGTGACCACGAGGACGCCCGCTGTCTCCAAGAAGTCGGCCAGTCGGCTCGATCAACAGGTTGTCGTCGATGAAGGCGGGGCCTGTGAATCTCCCCGTCAGTCGCCATTCCACGTACACACGGACTTGGCAACGCTGATGTTGGTCACGTCGAGCGAGACCTCGCTGAGTGTCTCGCCGACAAGACGTGCACGTTCGGTGCTGGTGAGGAGCAGGTCCCGGGAGACCGCGAAGACTTGGGGGCTCCATGTGATGAGGTCGGTCGCCAAACGGTTACGGATGGGAAACAGGTCTTCACCGAGCAACAACCCGCGGAGCAGTCGATTGCAGATCTCCGAGACGTCGGCGGAGACGTGGCCGAGACCTTCGCCGATCTCGGTCACAGGTGGGACGTACACGCCGACGTGCAAGTCTTGCACCTGCACGCCCTGGATCACGCTGCCGCACGGCGAGCTTGGCAAGTGGTCGTAGGTGGGGCACATCCAATCCCATCAGCGGCTTGCCTTCTCATCGGGCCGTTTCGAACGAGCGTGTCGTTGCGATGACCCATTGTCGATGAGTCTGGCGTGGTGGGCATGCACCACATTGGGTGATTGTCCTCGTCGGCGCGGTCACGGCGATCGGACAATCGCGCAGCCACGACGTCACGTGGACACTGAGCGGCTGGCGACGAGTTCTTCCAGCATCCGGCAGGGGATGTCTTCCTCGACGATCTTGCCGTCGACTGCGTAGACCTTGTCTAGCGCGTCCGCCGGGCTCGGAGGTGACCGCCTCGACGACCTCGCCTTGCGGAGTGAACCGGATCGCGACGCGGTTCCAGGACGCGTATCCCATCTCGAGCGATCCGTCGAGGAGTGCCGCGTGGAACAGTGGACGGCGTTGATCTTCGGCGTCGTAATGCGGACAATAGCTGCCCTTGATCATGCCCAGACCCTCGTTCAGCAGTTGAAGGGTGGGCCCGTAGGAGTCGGTGGTGCCACCCTCGAACCAGCACAGACCGCCGGCGCTGCCGCCGGTGAGCACGGCTCCGTGGTCGAGTGCTCGAAACAGCAACTCGTCGACGCCTTGTCGATGCCACACGTCGAGCATGTTCGCAGTGTTGCCACCGCCGACGTGGATGACGTCGGCCTCGACCACGAGGTCGGTGAGGTCGTCGTAGTCGCGGTGGAACAGCTTGAGGTGGTTTGGTCGGCACCGACCGGAGTGAAAAGCCTCATAGAACGACACGATGTAGCTGGCGTCGTCACCGGTCGCGGTCGGCAAGAACAACACCTTGGGGTCGTCCTTGCCGGTGAGCTCGAGTACGTAGTCGTGTAGAGGGTCGTTGCGGCGGTCCATGACGGCCCGACCGGCGCCCATTGGGACGATGTGTCCTGGCATGATGTGAAACTCCTTGCACGGCGAGCTGCCGCGCTGTGGTCGTCAATCGGCGTTGACTGGTGGGGCAAACAGAACGAACTTGATCCGGGTAGGTACGGCGTCGAGCTCACGTTGCATCGGGGCACGATCCATCACCGCGAATCCCTCCACTCCTGAGTTGTCGAGTGGCGAGAGCCGAACCAGCGCGAGGCCAGCTTCGCTGAACTTGTCGTCGTCCCAGGCTCGAGGATCTCGCCACACGCCACGGCAGCTCCGGAGTCGGTATCGCTGACCACGACAGAGAACTCCTGGTCAGTGTGGGCGTTGGCGATGCCGAAGCCAGGTGCTCCGGGGTGACCCGTAGTAGGCGACCGTGACCGGCACGTCGGAACCCGACGCCGTTGCCAGGAAGGGCGTGATGTCGTGGTCGCCCTCACTCTTGAGGTTGACCCGCAAGTTGGAGGTCGGCGACGAACAGGCGCCGCTCTGGATGAAACCGTCGAAGCCCGCCGCTCCAGATACCGGCACGTCAACGGCCTCGGTCGCGAGCAGGACCCGAGCTCGGGTGGGGGTCACATCGTTTCGCGCTGCAACTTGGCCCGTTCGAGCACAGCGACCCCATGAACGGTGCCAGACCCGACGGGCAGCAGTTGCACGACGGCAACTCCCCCTTCGCTGTGCTGATCGGCGTCGGGTTGCAACAGTTCACCGCACGCGACCGGGTCACCGGTGTCGGTATCGGCGATCACCAACGAGAAGGGCTGATCGGAGTAGTAGAGCGCACCAACGCCGAAACCAGGAACCGACGGCGCTCCGTAATAGCCGAGAACAACGGGCTCACCGGCCGGATCGAGGGCGACATACGGCCTCACATCGTGCGGCCCGTCACTGTCGAATTTGACGACGCAGTTCGTCGGTCGGGGCGGCACAGGTGCCGCTCTGGATGTAGCCGTCGAACCCGTCGCCGTCGTCGGCGCCCACCACCGATGGCACGACAACCAGCCCTACGAATGCCAGGCCTGCCAACCCTGACCAGATCGATGCGGAACTCATCTTCATCATTCGAGCCTCCCTTCAAAGGTCGATCTGCGCTCAGCGACGTTCCGTAGACCGCAAGGGCCACCAAGCAACCCACGACGGTCGACACCAGCCACATCACGAACATCGGCAACGAGAACGAGTGCCAGACGGCGTACTTCGAGATGTGTGTGCGTGCCCGTCTCGTCAGTCGCGATCGCCGTGACCTGAGACCCGTTGGCCGGGAAGAAGTAGATGCCGATACAGCTGTCGAGAACGCAGCCAGGAACTGAGGCGGCACGCCGAGCGTCAGCCCGATCGGGACGATCGCTGCGATCGCCGCCGCCTGGCTCGTCGTCAACGCAGCCACGATGAAGATCGCGATCGCGATGAACCAACGCCACTGCTCCACCAGGTCGCCCATCGCCCCGACGATCGCCGTCTCGTTCGCTCCGATCCAGGTGTCGGCCAGCCAGGCGATACCGAACAAGGCGATCAAGCCGATGAGGCCCGACGTCATCGTGCTCTGCGTGACGACCGTTTTGATGTCGACCTTGCAGAACAGCACGATCACCGTCGCCGTCACGCCCATGACGATCTGGATCATCACCGCCGTGCTCAACGGCACCAGCTCACCAGCTTCGTCAGGAAAGGCGGGGCGCAACGCCTCGAACATGCCAAGCACCATGATGACCGCGATGCCTGCCAAGAAGATCATCGTGCTGCGCTTCGCCGCGGGCGGCAGTTCCCGCTCCTCGAGCACCGACAAGTCGAGCGGCGCGATTTCGCCCGCAGCCACGCGCCGCTGGTACTCCGGATCGTCCTGCAACTCCTTGCCAACACGCATCTGGAGGAAGCAAGCCGTTATCAAACCGACCAAGCTCGCCGGCAGTACCACGATCAGGATGTCGACGATGGTGAAACCGATCGGGTCGAGGAGACCCACCATCGTCGCCATCGCGGCGCTGACCGGGCTGGCGGTGATGGCGAACTGTGACGCAGTGCTGGCTACGGCCAACGGTCGCTCCGGCCGCACATTGTTGGCGAGCGACACCGCGTAGATCACCGGGATCAGCGGGTAATAGATGAAGCCGGTACCTGCGCCAAGGGTGAAGACGAACGCGACGAGCGGAGCGATCAGCGCGATGTACGCGGGCTTCTTCTTCAGGAGCTTCTTGGCTACCTCGACCAGGTAGTCGATGCCGCCAACCGACTGCATCGTCGACGCAGCAGTGATCACCGACAGGATGATGAACATCGACGAAGTGGGCGGATCTCCCGGAGGGAGGCCAAACCCGAAGACCAACACCGCCAAACCCACCAGGCCCCACAACCCGAGCCCGATTCCGCCGGTACGAACACCCAGCGAAGATCGCCAGGATCACTACCGCCCCTTGAAGCAATATCAACGTGGTATCCATCGGCCACTCCCTTCTTCGCGCAAACGTAGGCCGACCTCAACTTCAGGGGCTCATCCACAGTGGGTGAATTTCAACTACCGGCCACATCTGTCTCGACGAGTTGAACGATGCGGGTTATGTTCAGCGATATGGACGTCGCACACATCGACTGGATCCCGGAGGGCACACAATTTGGTGTCGACCGAGATGACGTATTTCGTCGGGCGTGGCGAGCGCGATATCGATGAAGTCCTTGCCGACGTAGACCTGGTCATCACCGGTCCGCACGCCTCGGCTGCGTTCCCGGCCGAGATGCAGCCGTTCGTCGACGTGCGGCTGACCCAGCGACTGCAGTACGACTTCACCGACGTCTCGACCAGCCCGGTCACCCGTCGTTGGGCACAGATCGACCCACGCGTTCTCTACATCGAAGACCCGCACCCACGAGCGGTGCGCGACGCAAACCGCGCGCGACCGTCCGACCTCATCCCCGGTCTCCGCGAGGCTTTCGCCCGCCTCGACGCCGAAGGCGCCGAAACGCCCATCGCTGCAGGGCGTCGACGCCGTGCGGCCCGTCACGTTCGGTTACCTCCCCGTACTCAAACGGCCACAGACCGACGCCGATTGGGACCGACTCGGTGATGCGCTGCGACGCGTTGGCAAGCTCGGCATCGACGAGTACGAGCGCGTGCGCGACGACCTGATCGAGCGAGTGGTCGAGGCCAAGCTGCGTCGCCTCGCCACGATCGACCCGGCGTTGTGCACCGCTGCGAGTGGAACTCGGCAACCCACCTCGATGTGATGTCGATGCACGACACGATGAACCACACCGCCCGGCCCGACGGTGCAATCTGCCTCGAACGCAAACCCGAAGACCGGCTCCCCGCAGTCGTCGCGCTCTCCAACCACGGCGACCTGAATGGCGAGCTCGCCACCAGCGACGCCGCCACGATGCGGGAGGCCTCCGCGGTGCCGTCGATGCGGCCCGAGCGACTGCGCACTATTCGGACGCGCCTACCAGATGGCGTTCGACGCGTGGGGGCCCGATGACGTCGCCTACAACCGTCCGTACAAGGGCGGCCATGAAACCGCAACGATCGGGCCGAGCTCCGCACCATCGAACCACTCGCCGTCGTGCGACCAAGCGATGGCATCACTCGCCGCCTCAACCTCGGCGTATGGCAGAACGAATTCCTCCGCGAGTTCCTCCTTGGGCCAGAGACGGCAGCAACCTTGAGCCGCCCTGGTACCGACTGGCACCTGCCACCCGAAGATCGCGTCGATTGGCTCGCCGGACGACTGCGACTCGCCCACGACCACGTCCGCAGCTTGGGGCCAAGCGCTCCTCGGGTGAGCAACCACACACTCCAACGACCGACTCGACGGGACGGACCCCACGCCAGGAGGAGAAAGCTGCGTACAGAGTCGCGGCCGACCGGCGGGTCGAAGGCGGGCGGCCGGCGGGTCGGGATCGAGCCGCTGCAATACTCGGCAGGCATGAGCACCGTGGACGTCATCGGTCATATCGGTCCCGACGGTCCTCGCTCCTCGTGCTGTACACGGGCGGCACCATCGGCATGGCTCCTGGGCCCGACGGCGCTCTCGTACCCCTCGACCTGCGCGAGCTCGGGGTCCACCTGCCGTTCCTCCGTCGGCTGCCGATCGCGCTCACCGTCGCGACGTTCCCCGACCCGATCGATTCGTCAGCGATGGGGACCTCGGACTGGATAGACATCGCCGACGCGATCATCGACCACGCCCTGGCCATGCCGGGGTGGTCGTGCTCCACGGCACCGACACGATGGCGTACACGGCGTCGGCGCTCAGCTTCCTGCTCGAGGGCATCGACATTCCGATCGTGCTGACGGGTGCGCAACGCCCGGTCACCGAGCTGCGATCCGACGGCCGCGAGAACCTGGTGACGGCGCTGGCGATCGCCGCCGGGCACCTCCGCGGCGCCGCGCTGGTGCCGGAGGTGACGATCTTCTTCGCCGACGTCCTGCTCCGCGGCAACCGGGCGGTGAAGGTGCACGCCGACAGCTACCACGGGTTCGCTCGCCGAACTACCCGCCGCTGGCGACCGCCGGCGTTGCGATCGACTTCGACCCGTCGCTGATCCGCGCGCCGGGCGCGGGCCCGATCCGACGCACCGGCGGGATCAGCGACGCCGTGACGGGGTCTGCGGCTCATCCCGCCTCGACGCTCACGTCGCTGACTCGGTGCTCGACCGGCCGGGCTGCGCGGTGTCGTGCTCGAGGCGTACGGGGCGGGCAACGGCCCGACCGAGCCTGGTTCCTCGATCCGCTGCGTGCAGCTGTCGATCGGGGCGTCACTGTCGTCGTGACCACCCAGTGCCGCGCCGGGAGCGTGGTCGGTGGTCTCTACGCGACCGGTTCGGCGCTGCTGGCCACCGGTGCGATCTCGGGCGGCGACATGACCTTCGAGGCCGCCCTCACCAAGCTCATGGTGCTCGCGGCCGCCACGAGCCCGACGAGGTCCGCCGGCTGATGCAGGTCGACCTGGCCGGCGAGCTCGCTCCGCGACGCTGACTGATCTTTTGCCAATGGTCGCAAACACCCGATGTGGGGGACGAGCGCCCCGCATGTCACGCAGCAAAATGAGTAGATGAGCCGTTCACGAACGAAACAAGGCCCGCGGCGTACCATAGTCATCGGGCTCCTTGGATTCACCGGGGTCGCAATGCTGGCCGGCTGCGGGTCCGACGCCGGAGACGGCACGGCCACGCTGCCACCAGGAGTCACCCGTCCGCCCGGGGGCGCCACCGTGCCCGAGCCGGCGCCGACACCGAACCCGAACCGGCGCCAACCGAACCCGAGCCGGAGCCGGAGCCGGAGCCGGAGCCAACGCTGGCACCTGAGCCCGAGCCGGCACCCGACGACACCACCGATGAAGCGGTCGTGGAGGACGACACCACCGACGAGACCGTCTGGTGGCCATGGGTGCTCGGAATCATCCTGGTCGTCGCGATCCTGGCTGCGCTCATCGCGGCGCTCACGGTCTCGTCGGGCGCCGTCACCGTGGGCACCGGCGGCGTTGACCAGCGATGGACCAGTTGGACGGGCTCACCACCCACCTCCTCGCCATCGCGCCACAAGGGCTCGGGGTCGTCGCACGAAGTGATTCGCTACTCCTGGCAGACCTCGCCGTCGCCATTCAGGACCTCGGTGCCACAGCCCCCAACGACAGCGCTCGACGGGCGATCGACGGTGTGCGGGGGCCACTCGGACAGCTCCACGCCGCCGTCGATTTGGTTGCTGTGTCGCCGTCACCGACAGAGGCAGAACTGACGCTCGTGCACCAATGGGCGCAAGCCCTTCACGTTGCGACCTCGACGGCACGAGCCTCATTGGCCGCCCACGGGTAGTGACCGCGAACGGCTGATCAACCGTCGGGATCAACCCTCGGATCAACCGTTGGGATCATCCGAGGTGGAGCGACATGCCCGGGCCAGTGCCACGACCGATCGAGGCGTTTGCTCGTGCGTGCCAACTGCGGCGGGATCGTTCGAACCGCCCCGACAATTCCGGCGTGTCCGGTCCGAAACATGGCCGTACCCATGAGAACACCGAGCGCTATCGCCACGACGGCGCTGAGTGTGTCGACCAAGTCCCCGGTGAGCGGCAACTCGGAGCTCACGATCTCGGTTGTGCTGATCAACCCGGCGGCCCCAGGAACCAGCAACCAGAAGGCGGGCAGGAAGACGACGAGCGGCGGTGGCCCCATCCGGAGCCGTTCGAACCAGAGCACCGCGACCGTCATCGCTGCGCGCCGAAGAACGGGGACAATTCGGCCGAGAACACCACAGCTCCGATCGACTGTCCGGTATAGGCGACGACCAAGACCGCAAGGATCCACGGTACAGAACGTCGAGTGGCGCAATGATGCAAGTGTGTGCCGACCGCGACGAGCACGAGCCCCACCCATGGCGCCCACGGACCGAGCCGAGACAGTGGGTTGTCGACGAGGTCGTTCGCTGGCGTTCCCACGAGTGTCGCCGCGGCCAAGATGCCGAACGACAGCAGCGCCAAGGTCACGATGCCATTTACCAGCCTGCTCGATCCACTGATGATCTGCCCGGACGACAGATCTCGCATCCCCGTCGTGAGCATTGCACCCGGGAGGAAGGTGAGGAGCGGAGGGATGAGCGTCCGTACGGGATTGGCCGTCTCAAAAAAGTCGGCGGTCGCGAAGACGATCGACGCGACGATAAACGCCGCAACGACCGGGAGCACCGCCTGGAGACCCGGCCACCTGAGCAAGCGGAGACCGCCGACGAGGCAGCCGAGAGCGAACGCAGCTGCCATGTCCAGCGGCGTCGGTTGCAACGACAACGAGAATCCGACCGACAGCACGCCCAACCCAACGGTACGAACCAACGCACCGAGCGCTGGCGGCGACCGCAAGATCCGGTCGATCTCCGCAACAGCCTCGGTGGCATCCATGCCCGGCCGCTCGACCCGATCGAAGAGCCCGTACAGCGCGCTGATCTGGTCGAAACGAGCGTGCTGATTCGGATACGCCTCGAGCTGTACGTGCGCGTGCTCGCCGGTCATGGTCTGCACGAACAGGGCGGTGGGGAGAACCACGACCGACAGCTCGGGCACACCACGTGCCTTCGCGATCGCCGCCAACCTCGTTCCAACCTCGTCGATCGAGTCCCCTGCGACAGTCATCGCAGCGCCCACTCGTACGAGCAGGTTGCGCTCAGCCGCTAGGACGACGGTGTCGCCGGTGTCCGAAATGGGTGGTGTCGGATCGTCCATGTCTCCCGCATCAGGTCCGGGCGAACACTCCCCGTACCGTCTAGGCCATCTCGTCGACGGCGCTCACCCGACCGTCGAGAATGGCGGCGGACAACGCGGCGTGGTCGCTGATCGTCTGGTCAACGTACCGCATCCCGAACGACCCCACAGCCTCGTCGAACCGATCACCACGACCCAGGTATCCGGCAATAGCAGCGGCATCGCCCGAGTTGGCGTGGGCGCGGGCCAGTGCGCGGCCGCAATATTCGGCGTAGCGCTCGAGACTCCGCGCATCGCGGTCCAACACCACCGAGACCTTCATGTCGCGGAGTTGACGAACATAGAAGTGACGCCCGCCGATCCCTCCGGTTCCCCAGCCAAGAAAGATGTCGCTCGCAGGCTGCATCAACCGTTGGCCGAACACCACTCGTTCACCCTCGTGCACGCACGCGGGTGCGACCCCGAACGTCTCGATCACCGAAGGACCGGCCTCTTTGATCTGGAGGAACAGCGGGTGGCCGTCGACCGACGACATCAGTGCGACGAGGCATCGTGTGCCGACGCTGCCGACACCGACCACCTTCACCGCAGCGTCGCGGAGTTGGTAGCGGTCGAACAGGACACGACGGTCACTCGCGAGCGACGAACGGTACGTCTCGAGGAAATCCTTGGCGAGCGCCTCGGCGTTCTCGAGGTGCGGATGGAAGAGGAGCGGCGGTTGGTCGACGATGCTCATCTGCCCGCCTTCCTCGCGTGCGAGCTTGGGAAACAGCGAGTCGCCGACTCGTTGTTCTGCGCGCTCGCGGAGCTTCTTGCGTCGCGCACGTGCCTTGGCGTCGGTGGCGCGCTCGATTTCTTCGTCCAGTGAGATCCGCTCGTACCAGATCTCGAGCGGACTCTGCTCGACGTGCTCCCACAGCCGTTCCCGGTAGGAGCGCACGGAGGCCGCTGCCACCTTGCGCGCCGACCGCTTGTCGAGACCCACATCTCGCGCCGCCACAGCAAAGCTGGCTACGAGGCGCTTCACGTCATACTCCCACGGTCCGGGAGCGGTCTCGTCGAAGTCGTTCAGCCCGAACACGACGTTGCGTTCGGGCGTGGCGAACAATCCGAAGTTCATGAGGTGACAGTCACCGCAGAGCTGTACCGGTATACCTGATGACGGCTGCGCGGCGAGATCGGCGGTCATGACTGCTGCGCTGCCACGGAAGAAGGCGAACGGGCTCATCACCATGCGCCCGTACCGGATTGGCAGGAGGTCAGCAATGCGGTCCGTGTCGCCGGCGGTGAGGATGTCTACGGGGTCGGCTCGGTCGTCTGCCGGTTGCCACTCCGCGTGCGACTCGCGCGGGACACTGTTGCGAAGCTCGCGACCAGACTCCAACCGCTCCTTCAGGGTCATGAGCCGTGGCTTTGCAGGAGCCGACTTGCTCACCCTTGCGGAAGCTGACCTGCTCACGACGCCAAAATCCTGGCCTTCTCCAACGCGAACTCCTCCGGAGTGAGGATTCCGGCCGCCTGGAGGTCGGCGAGATCCTTCAGTGCAGCGACGCGGTCAGTCGCCGAGGTCGGCGGCGGGCTCTGGGCGACCGGTGCCTGAGCAACCGGTGCCTGGTACGCCGGCTGCTGGTACGCGGGCTGCTGATACGCCGGCTGTTGGTATGCCGGCTGTTGCGGCTGTTGTGGCGGTGGCGGCTGTTGCTGCTGCGGTTCCGACCACTTCGCCGCCTGGCGGCGCGACACTCGGTTCGACACTGCGGTCGCGGTGCCGGCAATTGCGGCGGTTCGGGCGACTCCCCTGACTAGTCCTGCATGGCGTTCTCCTGTTCTGTTGCTGGTTGAAATTGTTTGAGTTCAGTCGTCGAGCGCTTCGGCAGCAGCGAGGAGCGCTTGGATCGGGATGCGGCCGTCGGCCACGAGTTGAGCGCCGTTCAGACGAAGGGCGCGGGCGAACGGGGCGGCCCAGGTGTTCTCGTACACGAGAACCGCGGCGGAACAGCCGGGTTCGAGTACGGACCCGGCCTCGCCCAGATCGGATTCGTCGAGCAGGCCCGACGCCGCAGACGCGAACAATGTGATGTCGAGGTCACCAGTCAGACCGACGTCGGCGATGTCGATACCGGCGACGCTGCCGTCGAGATCCCGACGGACGAAGGCCAGGTCGAGGATCCGGATGATGCCCTGGTCGACCAGGTCGACGAGCAGGGGCAGTGCAGAGCCGTCGGGTTCCCGGTCGGCCGGGAACTCGACCACCAGGTAGTCGATCGGGCCAAGTTGGTCGAGGTCATTGTCGTTCATGATGGGTTTCCTCCGAAGGGACGACGGTTCAGATTTCAGGGTTACAGGGGGCTATCGGGGTTGAGCACGACGGCGTCACCGATGTCGGCCAACGAACGCAGGGCCGTACCACCAGCGAACGGCCAGCTGGCAAACAATAGCGCTACAGGTGCGCCGAGGAAGATGACTCCCATCGTGTCCCAGAATCCGTCGACGGCGACCGCGAGGGAGATGATGCCCCACGTTGCCGAGATCATGCTGAGAACGCCGAACACCATCAGAAATGCTGCCCACAGTCGCAGGGTCTTGTAGCGGCTCATGTCGTTCCCCTTTCTTGTTGCGTCTTCTTGTTGCGTCGGACGACCGACGGGTAGTGCCCTAAATCCTGGGCTGCGAAGGAGGGCTTGCACATGCCCCACATCGGGTGATTCAACGTAGGGCAATAAGTCTCTGTTCACTACTTCGTTTGCCCACCGTATAACAGGGAGACATAACAAAGAAATGTAGACGTGCCACAATCACGTGGATGAAGTGGATGAACGGGATGAGAGAGCTGCGCTCATGAACACTTCTGCGACCGCGTCGCAAAGTGTGTCGCCGACTGGTCGTCGTACCCGCTTCGACATCCCACGACGCGGCCAGGACAGCGCACCGTTGACCAGCGTGCACACCCGGCTCGACCAAGCAACCGATGGCGTCGCGCTCGTCTGCGCCCCGGCCGGGTACGGCAAGACGACTCAGGTGGCGCTGTGGGCTGCGAACGACGGCCGTCCGGTGGTGTGGGCCGATCTCGGAACGCGCGACAACGATCCGGGGTGGCTCACTGCACGGTTGGTCTCGATGCTGCAATCGCTCAGCGGGATGGACGCTCCCGCGATCATGCCGCAGCCCGCCGACGCCAATACGTTGCTCGGTGTCCCCGAGATCAGCGAACTGTCTCGCCTCGTCGAGCGACCCGGCGTGCTCGTGCTCGACGACATCCAGTTCATCGACGACCCGAATGCGCTCGACGTTCTCAGCGCCGCAGTCAACGTATTCGAAGGGTTGACAGTCGTCCTGATCGGCCGCAGCGTTCCCCACATCTCGCTCGGTCGACTGCGGATTGAGGACCGAGTTGTTGATATCGCTGCCCCCGAACTCGCCCTCACCACTCCCGATGCCCGGGCGATCTTCGAGGCATCGGCGTTCAACATCGATGATCTCCGACTTCAGCAGTACGTGGAAGAAACCGAAGGGTGGCCGGCTGGCCTGCGACTCGCGGCACGAGCGCTGTCCAACGACGCCGAGTTGCCCACGGGTTCGCTGGCCAGCCAAACGGTCATCGCAGAGTACGTCCGCGACGAATGGCTCCGCGGACTGGACGCTGACGACATGGACTTCCTCCTGCGCACCAGCGGGCTCAGGTGGATGTCGGGGCGGGTCTGTGACGAGATCCTCGGTCGATCCGATTCAGGAGCTCGACTCCACCGGCTGCACCGAAGTCGGATGCTCTTGACTCCGCTCGACCGTCGCGACGACTCGTACCGCCTGCACGGCCTGTTGCGCGACGTGCTCGACGCCGACTTCGAGCGCCTCGACCGAACGGCACGCCGCGAGATCGATCGGGCGGCAAGCGCATGGTTCGAAAGCCAGGGCGACATCGATAGTTCGGTCCGCCATGCGGTTCGCTCCGGCGACGACGGCCTCACCGAGCAACTCGTGGTTCACCACGCAGTCACGGCTCACACCCGCGGCAAGAGCGTGGCGGTTCGTCAGTGGCTGGACCAGATGCCAGCGGAGCGCGTCAACGCCGACCCGGACCTGTGCCTCGTCTCAGCGCTCACGGCGGTAGACCTCGGCGAGGATGAGGCAGCACGAGCATGGGTGCGACTTGGAATTGCGGCATCGGCTCCGTCGACGGGAAACGACACAACCGGGGAAACCCGTCTCAAGCTCCTGACCTTGAAGAGTCTGCAGACGGTGGAAACCATCGGCGAGAGTTTGCCCGATGCCACCCGAGCGTACGACGAGCTCCCCCCCGGCATCTGGCACGCCCTCGCGTGCCAAACGGTCGGCGTGCTCAGCCACGGGCTCGGCCTCGACGACATCGCCGCCTCACGGTTCGCAGAAGGCGCGGCCGAGGCCCACGCGACCGGGGCTGTCACGATCCGGGTCAACTGCCGCGCCAATCTCGCAGCCATTCTCGGGGAGCAAGGCGACTGGACAGAGGCCACTGCGATGGCGCGCGAGGCCCGGCAACTGGTCCGACACCACAAACTGGACAACACGCCCTCGTTGGTCGTCGTCACGGCCATGAGCGCGCACGTCGAGGCGCTGGCCGGCGACCCACAGACCGCGAGGTCCGAGCTGACGCTGACACGACGGAACATGGCATACGTATCGTCCATGGGTTCGTGGGCGAACGTCCAGGCGCGCCTTCTCGCTCGCGCACGCAAGTCTGCTCCTCAGTGATCGTGCGGGCGCCCAGGTGCTCGTCGACGAGGTGCAGACACTACCTGAAATCGCAGCCGGACGCCGTTGGCTCAAGGGAGCGTCTCGAGGTTGTCACCAAGCTGTTGGATGCCGCTCGGGGAGCGCTTCCAGTGGGCCCGTCGTCGCTCACCACGGCGGAACTCCGCGTGCTGCACCTGCTTCCGACCAACCTCTCGATCGCCGAGATCGCAGAACGCCTGTACGTGTCGCGGAACACAGCGAAGTCACACGCCGCCGCCGTCTACCGGAAGCTCGGGGTGTCGTCGCGCAGCGAAGCGGTCACCATCGCTCGCGAGGTCGGACACCTGCCGCCCTGACCGGCAGCGAGCTCGCCGTCGGATCAGCGCGAGGTGATGAGCTGTTCGAACAAAGCGAGATCGTCGTAATAGCAGTGCACCGACACAACCAGATCACGGTTGAACGTCACGACTTGGAGGCCCGCTGTCTCCAGGAGTCTTCCCGTCGGCTCGATCGAATGGTGGTCGTCGATGAAGCCGGGGGAGGTAAATCGCGCCGTCAGTCGCCATTCCAGGAAAACGCGTGGTTGCGCAACACCGATGTTGGTCACCTCGAGCGCGACCTCACTCAGGCTGATCAGCGGAAAGTGCAGCACCGTGGACGCTCGAGAGGAGTTGGTCCCGAGTGACGGTGAAGAGTTGTGGACTCCAGGTGACGAGGTCGGCCGCCAACCGCCCGCGCACCGTCGTCAGGTCGACGCCCAGCAGCACACCGCGCAAGATGACAACGCAGAGTTCGCGGACGTCGGCGGCAACGTGGTCGAGCCCGTCGTCGATCAACGTCGCCGGTGGGGCGTATGGGCCGACGTGCCAGTCGCGCGCGCCACCTCCCTGGACAGCACTGTGCGCGGCGAGCTTGGCAAGCGGTCGCCCGTGTGGCACATCGAGTCTCATGAGATATTTGTTGCATCGTTTGCAATCATCGGCCTCATCCGTGGTGGATGATTTCTGGGATGATTTCTGCGCCCTTGTGACCACTTCGGAACGAACCAGCACGCAGCCGATGGCGCCACCACGTTCTCACCCGTCCTGGGCGATTTCCATCAACGGCCAGAGCAGAGTCGGGTCGCATATCCAGGAACATCTATCGTGGGCGCATGGATGTCCCCCTGCAAGACGCCAACGATTCCAACGATTCCAACGTTGGCGAACCGCCGTCGGCGAACCCGAAGCTGGCGCTGCGGCTGGCGATGGCGATGTTCGTGTTGGTCGTCGACACGTCGATGATGAACGTGTCGATCACGGCCGTGGCCCGCGATCTCGATACGTCGGTCAGCAGCGTCCAGTCAGTGATCGCGCTCGAAGCATTGGTCTCCGCTGCGTTCATCCTGATCGGCAGCAAGCTCGGCGACCTGATGGGACGCAAGCGCGCCTTCGTGTTGGGATTGCTCGCCTACGCCGCCGGAGCGACGGCGATGATGTTCGCCCAGAGCATGGTCCCAATCATTATCTTCTGGGCGATCATCGGAGGGTTCGGGGCCTCGCTCCTTCTGCCCTCGATGCAGTCGCTGATCCACGGCAACTTCCAAGGCGCCGCTCAGAAGAAGACCTACGCGTTGGTCGGAGCGGCGGCCGCGGTCGGTGCGGCGGTCGGCCCGCTGATCGGCGGCTTCGTCACCACGTACATGTCGTGGCGCGTCGGCTTCCTGCTGGAGGTGGTGATCATCACCGTGGTGCTCTCCGGCATCAGCCTGATCAAAGACGTGCCGTACACGGGCACCAGGAAGATCGACACCGTCGGTGCCGGGCTCTCGATCTTCGGTATGGGTGGCGTCGTGTTGGGCATCCTCGTCTGGCAGGAGGGAGGCGAGTTCGTCCTCCTGATCATCGCCGTCGGTTCGGTCGCACTCGGATTGCTTGCTCGATGGCTCGTCAGGCGTAAGCACGACGGCACGGTCATGCTGCTCGATCCAGACCTGTTCAAGCTCCCGAACTTCCGGGTCGGAGCGGTCGGAATGGTGCTGCAACAGATCACCCTCGGCGGAGCGATGATCGCGCTCCCGCTCTACCTGCAGGTGACGTTGGAGTACGACGCGATGAAGGCCGGGCTGTCGATCGCCCCACTGTCCCTCACCATGTTCGCCGTTGCGCTGCTCGTAGGGAAGCAGGCCGGCGACCGGCGACCGAGCAGCATCATCCGAGTGGGATTCGGGCTGACGGCGATCGCGATGGTTTCCATCATCCCGATCATTCCTCGTGGCGAGTCCGGCCTGGCGTTGCTGGTGCCGCTGCTGATCGCCGGAACCGGCCTCGGCCTGCTGGTTTCGCAGCTCAACAACTACATCCTGGCCCCCATCGACGAGCAGCGAGTCAGCGAGGCGGCCGGCGTCAACTCTGCCGGCCAGTCCTTCGGATTGTCGTTCGGGCTGGCGGTGGGCGGCGGCATCCTGCTGGCAGCGCTGTCATTCAGCTTCATCAACATGACCGAGGACAGCGATGTGATCCCGGCGCAACAGCAAGAGCAGATCGCCGACGCCTTGGAAGACAATGCCCAACTGGTCAGCACCACGCAGCTCGAGGAACTGCTCGTCGACCAGCCAGCCGAGATCCGAGACGAGATCATCAGCATCAACACCGATGCCGGCCACCTCGCCCTTCAAGTGGCGATGCTGGTCCCGATCCTTGCCTCACTGCTCGGGTTCCTGAACTCGTTCCGCATGATGCGACTGCCCGACATCAAACCATCGAGCCGACCTCGACGGGGCGTTGTTGGGATGAGGCCACGACCGAGTCCACGAACGACGGATCGGTCCGACCTCATCGCGCAACGAAAGAGTCGCAATGTCTGAGAACGCGAAGTTGGCGAAGTGGTTGCCGATCATCGGTTGGCTGAAGGCATACGACCGCACCAACTTGCGATTCGACGTCATCGCCGGCCTCACGGTCGCGGCCCTGGTCATCCCGAAGAACCTGGGATATGCAGGAATCGCCCAGCTGCCGGTGGAGTACGGCCTGTACGCCGCAGCAGCGGGCGCACTGTTGTATGGCGTATTCGGTACGTCACGACAGATCTCCACGGGTCCGAGCTCATCGCTTGCTGCGGTCGCCGCCGGCGCCGTCGCCGTGTCTGGTGTCGCCGCCGGCGAACAAACAGCTGAACTGGTCGCCGCGATCACCATTACGACAGCACTCCTGTTCCTGCTGATGGGCGTGTTCCGCATGGGCTGGATGTCGCAGTTCCTGTCCCGTGCCGTCGTGACGGGTTTCTTGTTCGGCGCAGCGATCGATGTGGTCGTGGGCGAGCTCGGCAAGCTCACCGGCAGCCCCGCCGATGGCGACAACACGTATTCCGAGCTGAAGAGTTGGTTCGGTGGGTTCGATGAACGTCACAGCACCACGATGTTGGTGTCGGTCGTAGCGCTCGCCACAGTGCTTGGTCTTCGTCGGTTCGCACCGAAGGTGCCCGGCGCGCTGGTGCTGCTCGTGGGAGGGTTGCTCGCGTCGTCGCTGTTCGACCTCGCTGGGCGAGGAGTTGCGACGGTCGGTGACGTGCCGCGCGGGCTGCCACAGCTCACGCTGCCGCCGGGCGAGCTCATCCGGAGCAATCTGACGACCATCGGTATTTCGGCGTTGGCCATCGTGCTCATCGGCTATTCGCAGTCGGCGGGTGACGCCCGGGTCTTCGCTGCCCGCCACCGGTATCGCGTCGACATCAACCAGGAATCGATCGCTCAGGGGATGTCGAACATGGGAGCAGGGTTGTTCCAGGGGATGCCCGTGTCGACCAGCCTGTCGGCGAGCTCTCTCAACGATGCCTCGGGCGCCCGCACGCAGATGGCGTCGCTGGTCACCGGTGCGACCGTCGTGATGACGCTGGTCGCTGATCGCACCGCTGTTCTCCGATCTGCCCAAGCCCATCCTCGGGGTGGTGATCATCGACGCGGTCGTGTTCGGAATGATGGACGTCGCCGAGATGCGTCGAATGTTCGTGGTGAAGCGTTTCGACTTCTGGATCGCTGTCGCCGCGATTCTCGCTGTCCTCAGCGCCGGCGTGCTCGCTGGCGTCGTGATCGGCGTGGCAATCTCCTTGCTGTGGCTCATCTACGTGAGCACGTTCGCGGAGACGACTGAGCTCGCCCGCCGGCCTGGGTCGGCGGCGTTCGACCGGGTCGACCTCGAAGGTGGCCAGACGTACCCAGGGATCGTGGTGCTGCGCTTCTCGGCAGGGCTGTTTTTCGCCACCTCAGACGTGTTCTTGGATGCGTTGCGACAGGTCGCGCTCGCCGAACGTGAGGAGCCGCTGAAGACGGTGATCGTCGACTTCGGCGGCGTCAACTTCATCGATTCGCAGGGCGCGGCAACCTTGACGCAGATCGTGGGCATGGCAGAAGTGAACGGACTCGGCCTCCATCTCGCGCGGTCCAACCCGCTGTGGCGCAAGTCCTCAGCGCCGAGGGCGTGTTGACGGTGTTGGGCGATGCCAAACTGCACAGCAACCTCGAAGAGGCGGTCTCCGCAGTCCTCGCGCAAACGAGCGCTCAGGAGCCGAGCGCTAACGCCCCCGACGGGCCGCACTGACGATCGCCCGTGCGGCGACGCCCAACACGGCGACGTTGGTCACCATTTGAACCATCACCACGATTCGCGCACCCTCGGTCAATGGGCTGATGTCCCCATAGCCGATCGTCGTGGCGGTCGTGAGCGAAAAGTAGAGCCCGTCGGTCTTGCCGAGCGGCTCGGTGAATGCCGCCTCAGACCACGACGACATCATGACGTAGATGGCCGCGAACGAGACCACGGCGAAGGCGACGACGAGGCCCAGCGCCTCGAAGGCACGCAACATCGGGTACGGGGAATGCAGTACCTTCTGCACAGACACGGCAGTGGCGACGACGAGCAGAACCAACCCGAACACGATGCGGAAGACGACGCCACGCGTACCGCCGGACGTCAAACGGGAGCAGGTAGTACGCCGCGACGATCAACGCGACCACCGAGGCGGTGTTCACGATCGCACGTACGACCATTCGACGTCTCGTACGCAGGTCGAGGTCTTCGAATGGCACCTTCGGAGCATCGAGCTGAGGCGTCGCCACGTGCGACGTTAGCCCGGAACTGCCGCGAGCAAGTGGTAACGAGCTCCGTCAGGCGGCGGTGACGGTGACCGGCACGCCATTCAGCGCGATGTTGCCGCTCAGCTCGTCGTAGAACTGTTCGTCGGTGAGCACGTTGGTGTTGACTCCTCGATACTCCTGTGCCACTCGCAGCCGCACTCCCGGCAGGTTCTGACCGAAACCATGCGGGATGCTGACGACCCCCGGCCGAATGCCGTCGGTCACCTCGACGTCGATCGTCACCTCGCCAACACGGGACGCGACCTTGGCCGGTGAGCCGTCGGTCAGCCCCAGCCGCGTCGGCGTCGTCGGGGTGGATCTGCAGGGTGCAACGGTTACGACCCTTGGTGAGCACTCGAATGTTGTGCATCCACGAGTTGTTCGAGCGCACGTGGCGGCGGCCGACGAGCACCATCGAGTCGGCCCAGTCGCGGTCGAGCGACGCATGGAGGCGTTCGATGTCGGCTCGAATCTGGTCGGGAAACGCCTCGATCTTGCCCGACGGCGTTCGCAGCAGATCAGGAATTCGGTCCGGTACCAGCTCGCCCAGGTCGACGCCGTGCGGGTTCGCCTCCAGCGCAGCGAGGCTCAGACCGTCGGGGTTCGCCCCGAAGCCGTCGCCGTACGGGCCGGTTCGCAACATGATGTCGAGCAATCGCTCGGGGCCGCTCGCCCGTCACTTCGGCGCTGATCTCGGCGGCGTCGCGACCGTGTGCCGGCCCGTGCTCATCGCGCACGGCGGCATCGATGAACCCGTTGGCGATGGCGTCGTCGATCGCGGCGATGTCGACGTCGACTCCACCACCGCCGAGCAACCCGGCCAGGCGAAGCATGATCTGCCACTCCTCCGGTTGCCCGTCGTCGAGAGGCAGAACTGCAGGCGAGTAGTTGGCCACGTTGTGCACCGCGAAGTTGAGCAGTGCGAGGTCGTAGTGCGACTTCTGGAGCGCGCTCGGCGGCGGCAGGATCACGTTCGGCGTGGCGTGTCGTCTCGTTGATGTACGGATCGATCGCGACCATGAACTCCAGCGACGCAATCGCGGCGTCGAGTCGCTCGGCGTTCGGGTTGGACGAGACCGGGTTGCCGGCGACCGTGACGAGCGCTCGCACCTGGCCGTCGCCGGGTGTTTCGATCTCCTCGGGAAGACCTGTCACCGGAAACTCACCAAACGATTCAGCTCGGTCGCCGACTCGGCTGCGGGCCCGACCGAACGTCGTGCCACGGCCGGAGCCTGGCTTGCCCTTCGTCGACGGCTGCCCCGTGGCGCCGGTGGGAAACATCGCACCTCCCACCCGGTCGAGATTGCCCGACAACAGGTTGACGATGTCGACGAGCCACGACGCAAGCGTGCCGAACTCCTGTGTGCAGGTGCCGATTCGGCCGTAGACGGCTGCCGTGGGTGCGGCTGCCAGCTCCTCGGCGAGGGTTCGGATCACGTTGGCGTCGACGCCACAGGTCGCCGCGACCGATTCGGGTGTGTAGCGAGCGAGCGCTGCAACCATGTCGTTCAAGCCGTTCGTGTGGTCCGCGAGCCGACCCACTTCGGCGAGACCCTCGCCTGCGAGCACCGTTGCTATCGCTGCCAGAAAGTGGGCGTCGGTGCCTGGCCGAATGGCGATGTGTTGGCTCGCCTTCTCGGCGGTCTCGCTGCGGCGTGGGTCGACGCAGACCACCTTGCCGCCTCGCTCTTGGATGCGTTCCAAACGGCCGGGAAAGTCGGGAGCGGTGCACAGCGAGCCGTTCGACGCGTAGGGATTTGCGCCGAGCATGAGGAGGAAATCAGTCCGATCGAGGTCGGGTACTGGCACGGCGACCGACCCGAACATCATCGCGGCAGACATCTCTTTCGGCCGCTGGTCGACCGTGCTGGCCGAGAAGCGGTTGTGGGTTCCGAGCGCGTTGATCAATGTGCGGCTGTAGAACAACTGGGCCATGCTGTGCGCGCCGGGATTGCCGAGGTAAATGGCGCAAGCGTCGCGGCCGTACTGTTCGAGCAGTGGCAGCAGCCCGGCCTCGATGGTGGCGAAGGCCTCGTCCCATTCGACTTCGACGAACACACCGTCGCGTTTGACGACAGGCTTACGGAGCCTGTCAGGGTCGTCGTGAAGGTGGCCGAGCGTGGAGCCCTTCGGGCAGATGAAGCCACGGGAGAACACGTCGTCACGGTCGCCCCGTATTCGCTTGACCGTCTCGCCCGTGCCGTCGGTATCGGGCTGCAGCGTGATCTCAAGCCCGCACCCCGCCTCACAAAGTGGGCAGGTACGAATGGCAACTCGTTCACCGGTGCGCTCGGTCATGGCCGCCATCATCCCACGGCATCGAATCCGAAGCCCGAGTCAGACCTCTCCTGGCCCTGACACGCCTGGTAGGCTCTCCGGGCACCAGGCGTGTCAGCGTGTCGGTTATGCCATTTGGGCGATCTTGGCCTTCATGTGGTCGATGACTGCAGCATGTGCGGCGTGGGGGCTGAACAACACGACCTCCGCATCGGCTTCGACGCGAACACTGTGCCCTGCGGGCCAGTAGAAGCAGTCGCCAGCCTGGCAGCGGTCTTCCGCACCAGACCCGTCAAGGTACGACACGACGACGGTGCCTTCGATGATGTACCCCCAGTGCGCGGCCTGACAAGCGTCGCCTTCGAGCCCGTGGAGCAGCGGGGCGATGTCGGTGCCCGCCGACAAACTGAAGTACTCAGCGGCGAGATCACCGCCGGCCTGCAACCTGACGGGCAGTTGCCCCCGGCACAGCCATGACTGTGGGGATGTCGTTCTTGTTGATACGCATGTGGCGCTCCTTCTCGTCGATCGACGGCCCTCGCCGTCAACCCCTAGGCGCAACAATCCGTGTCACAATGTGACACGTGACGATCGCGGCCGCAGAAGGTGCAATCGCCGCACGCGACTTCGCAGCCGCGTTGGTGGCACTTGCCGACGGTGACGGAACGGGCAGCGCCCCGTGGCTCGAGCTCCGGGCAAACGCCGCTTACGGCACCGGTGACTATGAAGACGCAGTGGCGGCCTGGGAACAGTTGCACGCGCTCCACCGTGCGGCCGACGATGCTGTACCAGCTGCGCGAGCGGCCGCGATGACCGCCATGTTCCTGCTCATCGACGCAGGGATGCTCTCCACCGTGCGGGGTTGGATACGTCGCGCTCAGCGTCTGCTCGACGGCGAGAGCGAGACTGGAGTCCACGCGCTCATAGCGGGGGTGCTGACCTACGAACGGTTCTTCTCAGGCGACCTCGACGCGTCGAGCTGCCATGCTGCCGAAGCAATCCGGCTCGGCGAACACTTTGACGTGATCCCTGCGGTCGCGATCGGGCGCACCGCCAGCGGACGCATCGCAGTGCTCAACGGCGATGTCGACTCCGGATTGGCTCAGCTCGACGAGGTCGCTGCGCTGCTGATGTCTGGTGAGGTCGACGACCTGACGACCGGCATCATGTTCTGCGAGCTGATCTGCGCGGCCCAAGCACTCCTGCGATTCGACCTCGCCACCGAATGGACCGAAGCCATGCGGCGATGGAGCGTCACCGCCGCATTCGGAGCCATCCGCGGTAGGTGCCGAGTTCATCAGGCCGAGCTACTTCGCCACAGCGGTCCCGCCGATGCGGCCGAGCGTGAAGCACTGCAGGCATGCGAGGAGTTGCGCCCGTGGCTGCGCCGCGAGTTCGGCTGGCCGCTCGTCGAACTCGGTCTGACGCGTTTGCGGCGCGGAGATCTCGCCGGAGCGGACGAATCGTTCGCTCAAGCCCGCGATCATTGCTGGCCGCCTCACCCCGGTCTGGCGTTGCTGC
Organism: uncultured Actinomycetota bacterium; assembly: GCA_963738275.1. Classification (GTDB taxonomy): domain Bacteria; phylum Actinomycetota; class Acidimicrobiia; order Acidimicrobiales; family Ilumatobacteraceae; genus Ilumatobacter. Next base: position 18,220 of record CAVTVY010000004.1, on the reverse strand, counting down.
GACTGGAGCAAGGCAACGCCGCACTCGCCTTGGAACTCATCTCCGAAGCGATCGCTCACCCGGCGGAAGCACCGTCCAAAGAGCTCCCACCATTCGGCGATCTACGCCTGGCTCCGCTGTTCGATGCGCAGTCTGAAATCGCTTTCAGCGCAGGCGAAGAGGCTGCAACGCGCGACGCGGCGATTGGGTTGGAACGGGTCGCAGCCGTTTACGGCAGCCCGTGGCTGGTTGCCGCCGCCGACCTTGCGAAGGCCCGACTCGCCTTGATCTCACACGAGCCCGATGCGGCCGCTGCCGCAGCCACGTCAGCGCGGGACGGCTTCGCCACCATTCGGGTCACGTTTTGACGTTGCCCGAGCGTGTGTCGTGCTGGCCGATGCCCTCGCAGCGGCGGGAAACGGCGTCGCGGCCCACGAAGAAGTCATCGCGGCGCGTGCCGAGTACGCCCGTTATGGGGCCACGCGTCGCGAGACGGCCCTCGGCAAGCAGCTCGGCACATCCGCGGTGCGCCGGACAGAGCCCAGCCAGGCTGGCCCGTCGGGGCACACCGGCACCTTTCGCTGCGACGGGCCGACGTGGACGGTGACGCTTTCCCAGCAGTCTGCGGTAGTCAAGAACCTCAAGGGCTTTCGTTACCTGAGCCGCATGATCACCGAACCAGGACGCGAGTTCCACGTACTCGACCTCATGGCGGTGGAAGCGGGAACGTTGCGGGCTGCCGGATCCGAGGCACACGGCATTCCGTTGCTCGACGACGCAGCGCGCGACGCGTATCGCCGGCGGCTCGCAGACATCGACGAAGACATCGACGAGGCAACCCGGTTCAACGACTCGGGGCGACTCGCGAAAGCGGAAGACGACCGCCGCTATCTGATCAACGAACTCGCCCGCGGCCTCGGTATCGGCGGCAGTCATCGACACGCAACTGGTTCATCCGAACGCGCTCGCACCGCGGTCGCGCGGTCGCTCCGCTATGCCCTTGATGAACTCGCCGCCCACCACCAACCCGCCGCCGCACATTTCCAAGCCAGCCTCCGCACCGGCACATACTGTTCATACGCACCCGACCCCTTGGCCACCGTCGAATGGACGGTGTGAAGCGCTACGCAGGACGGCCCAGACGGAACTGTCCAGGATCACCGACGTTGAGCGGCGAGAACCGAGGAAGCCACGATCGCGGGCAAAGTCGAGCTCGTCGATCATTCATGCACCTCCGCACCGGACGACCTGGGCCAGAACCTCCACCGACGAAGACCAGCGATTGTTATCGAGCAATCGTCGCCTTCTCTCGAAGACCCAGCCATCACTCCTCGCACCCACGGCAGTAGTGTCTGTGCAATTCCTGACGCTACGAATCGTGCGGCTTCGAGGCTCCGATGACGAAACGGTCCTACGACTGGACGGTCGGCGATGGGGAGGCGTACTTCGATGGTGGTGCCTGCGCCGGGCTGGGAGGACAACTCGACCGTGCCGTGATGTGCGGCGACGATTGCTGCAACGATCGAGAGACCGAGACCCGCTCCACCCGATGCCCGCGTCCGTGAGACGTCGGCGCGGTGGAATCTGAGAAACGCACGGTCGGCGTCTGCCGGGTCCATCCCCGGGCCGTCGTCGGCGACGACCAACACCGCTTCGTCGCCCTCGCGACGCACCGTCACTTGGCATGAGGTCTCGGTAGGAGTGTGCGTTCGAATGTTGCTCAGCAAGTTGTCGATCACTTGACGGAGACGGGCCGCGTCTCCCGTGACGACCACGACATCGTCCAACCGGAGTCGCACCTCACGTTCTGGGGCGACGGCGCGGGCAGCATCCACCGCCTCCACCACCACCTCCGCGAGATCGACATCGACCTCCGCACTCGGGCGACCTTCGTCGATCTGCGCGAGGAACAGCAAGTCTTCGACGAGGGCTGCCATCCTGGCTGTCTCGGAGCGGATTCCGGCCATGGCCCGAGCCAAGTCGTCCGGCCGATCTCGTGCTCCACGTTCGAAGAGCTCGGCATACGCGGCCGTGGCGGCGATCGGAGTGCGCAACTCGTGTGAAGCGTCTGCCACGAAGCGCCGCATGGTCGCTTCCGACTCCTGCAAAGCCGCAACGTCTCGCTGCCGTTGGGCGAATGCCGACTGGAGCCGATCGAGCATTCGGTTTATCGTCGTCGACAGGCGGCCGATCTCTGTTCGCTCGTCGGCACCCGGCACCCGGCGCTCGAGATCGTCTTCGTCGATCTGTGCTGTGGCGCGCTCGACTTCGGTGAGTGGTCGCAGGCCAACGCCAACCAGCCATGCCCCCAGCAACCCGATCACGAGCAGACCGCCCAAGGTTGAGGCGAGTAGCGCAACGGCCAACCGCTCGTTCGCCTCCTCGTACGACGTGAGCAGCCGGCCGATCACGAGCACACTGCCGTCGGACTGGCGTGAGACCCGCACCCGCATCGTCTGCATCACCGTCGGTGTCGAGCGACGCGAACACAGCCTCGTCATCGCTTGCTGTTCCGGTGGGCACGGGCCGTTGCTCGCCGACCAGCGCGATCGCTTCACTTCCTGGCCGGCGAATCGGAATTTCCAACACCAGCGCGCCATCGGGATCACGCACCTCGACGTAAAAGCCCGGAGCTACATCGCGGACCGCTTCGGTCTGTTCGTCGACATTGGCGTCGACAGCTGCGTTGACGGCCGCGCTCTCAATCGGCGGATGGGCGCGCTCGAGTTCCTGGTCGACCCCGTTGAGCTGTGCCCTCGTGACCAGCGCGAACGTCAGCACGTCGACGATCACGAGACCGATGAACGCCGCGGCGAGTGTGGCAAGCGTCAACCGCGCGCGCAGCGACATGTCAGAGCTCGTCGTCTTCTCGCAGCACGTATCCAACGAGGCGCACCGTCTGGATCAGGTTTGGCCCGTACTCGTTGAGCTTGCGGCGGAGATAGCTGACGTACGTCTCGAGCACGTTTGCGTCCCCACCGAAGTCGTAGTGCCACACATGATCGAGCATCTGCGACTTGGCGAGCACTCGACCCGGGTTCAACAGCAACAGCCTGAGCAGCCGGAATTCAGTCGCCGTGAGTTGGACGACATGGTCGCCGCGACGGACGAGGTGTGCGTCGGTGTCCATCACGACATCTGCGAAGCGCAGTTCGTTCGATGAGCCGGGCACCGCTGGTATTGATCGTCGCAGGATCGCTTGGGTTCGCATGACGATCTCGGCGAGCGAGAACGGCTTGGTCACATAATCGTCGGCACCGAGCCCAAATGCGGTGGCTTTGTCGTCGAGGCCCGACCGGGCGGTGAGGAACAGGATCGGCACCGCTACGCCGTCAGCGCGGAGCCGTCGTGCGACCTCGAGACCGTCGAGAACAGGCATCATCACATCGAGCACGATCAGGTCGTAGTCGCCCTCCTGCACGGCACTCAGAGCGTCTCGCCCGTTGGCGGCCGTGTCGACTGTGAACCCCTCGTATCGAAGTGCAGTAGACACCGCGTCGACGATCGAGTACTCATCGTCGACGACGAGCACTCTCCGATTGGGAGTATCGGCTTCGACCACGTCAACCATGATGCCCGCCCGAGACCAATCGTTCCACGATCCGTTCGGTCAGCCGTCTGATGGCGTTTCCGCCAGGTCTTTCCAGGCCTCACTCGCCCCGGAGTGACCCGCGTCGTAAATCGTGACCATTGAGGCGACAGCTGTGAGCGCGGCAAGGGCCATCAGCAACGGACGCAGCCAGGAAGGGCTGCCGGTGCGTGCCGACGCTGGGATCCCTTCCTGATCTGCATCGGTGCTGCCGGTAGCGCCGGTGGCGCCGGTTAGCCGTCGCCCGCCGATCGAGGAACCAAGGGATGATCACCCACGCTGCAAGGGCGACGAAGAACACAATCGCCATGGTTCGAGCCAGGTCACCAGCTTCCGCGTGCTCGTGAATGGCACGGACCGCTTCACGGCCCTCGACCTCCCGGATCCGATGTTCGAGTGCCTCACCGGTCGAGGCAGCGAGAATTGCACCACCAGTGCCGATGGCACCAACCAAGAGCACCGCCCACCGATATCGCTCATACCAGGATCGCCTGATCAGCATCACCAACACACCGAGTGCAGCCAGTGGAAGCATTGCGACCGGGATGTGCACGATCAAGGGATGAGCCGGAAGTCCTCGCCAAGTATCCATTCGTCCGAATCTATGGAGAGCCTGCCCGCACCTGTGGCGCAGGCGCACGATTCACAGCTGACGCTACGAAAGCTGACCGTGTCAGGGTCCGAGCAACGCTAGGGGAAAAATCGGTACCCCGTCCCAGCGGCGATAGGCCTCCGGGCCGGTGTTCAGCACCAGGAGATCAACACAATCGTCACCGAGTTGCTGACGCAGCCACAACAGATGCTTCACATCGTTGTCGTTGACGGTGCTTCCCGATGTTGATCACGGCCGGGGGTCAGGCACCCAGCTAGCGGCTGCTGCAGTCGTGGTCGCGGCCTCGTCGTCGTCGCCGCAAGCGGCGAGAGGAACGGAGAGGGCCAAGGCAGCAACGGCCACCTTCACAACGGTCGGGTTACGGAACACGGTGCCTCCTTCGGCTCGCACCGGTCATCCGCCGGTGTCGAGTTCAAAGTACGACTCACGCTGTCCCGGTTACATCTGACCCAAGTCCCAACTTTGTCGCGAACGATCTGCGAGCCGCAGGCATCGTCGTTCACAGCGACACAGCTTCGTCGAGAATGTGCGCCATCCGCCCGCGGGCGGCCGCTGGTGACCACATCCACGTGCCACGGGATCGCGTCCTCGATCGCTGCAGCAACTCGCTCGACGGTGATCAGGCCGGTCCCAGGAGGAACATCGATGAGTAGGTCGATGTCTGAGTCAATTCGAGCGTCGCCGAGGGCAACCGAACCGAAGACCCGAACATTGCTGGCGCCGAAGGACTCGACGGTCTTGATGATCTCCGCTCGGTAGACGCGCAACGCGCCCAAACTCGGGCGGGTCGCGCTCGGAGCGACAACCAGCTTGAGCTGGTTGCCTGACGCGTCGAGCAACGTTCGAGCATCGCAACCGTCGGGTTGACTTCGCCACGCTCAATGCGGGTAACCGTCGACGGTGACACCCGGACGCTGCGGCCAGATCACTTGCCGACATGCGGGCTCTTTGTCGAGCAGAACGCACCAGTGACGCCGTGTCAACGATGTTTGTAGCATCTACGCAACAAGCGCTGACACCCGACGAAAGTCATGCCCACGCTGGTCGCTGTCAGCCTCCGGGCTTCGCGTAGTTTGCGCTGCCGGACCAATCGAGCATCACGCATGGTTCGTCACCGACGATCCACGCATCGTGGCCGGGCGAAATCACCACGGCATCGCCCGGACCGACTTCGCTTGCGGAACCGTCATCCATCACGATGCGCATCCGCCCAGATACGACGTAGCCGGTGTGGGCGGCCTGGCACGAATCAGTACCGGCTATCGGCTTCACGTCGTTGGACCATTTCCAACCCGGATTGAAGACAGCACGGCCGATAGTCGCGCCGGCGACGTTCACAACGCCCATCGACCCGTGACCGAAGGTACGCGTCTCATCGGGTGCGTCGAGGTTCTTCGACTCAAGTGTCATGTTGTTGTGCTCCTTGTTGTCAATCACCCGTTGCCGGCGGTAACGGAAATGTTCGGTGTCGAAGGCTGAGTCGTGACTGCCGCAGCGCCGAACCGTCTTCATGCTGGCGAAGCTCAACGTCACCATCTCGGTCGCAATCCCCCATCGGTTGCTCATCACACGCCCAGCACTCGACTAGACCCTGATCGCATCGTGCGCACCGATTCGCCTGGTGTCAAGCGCTATACCAACTTGATGGTCTTCGGGTTCGGCCCGCCCACCGGTCAAATCGCTTCTCTCCACGCAACTTCGACGAACCGAATCACGTTGACCGGCTTTCAACGCTGTACTCGGATGAGCGCTGGCCACCATAAAGCCTCTCGTCGCACGACAACTCACCGCTCAGCCCGGCTGCACCACGTGGCGATGGTACCCCGTGGCGCGAAACTCGTGAGACGACTCAGGATTCGTTCGGCGAGTTCTGCCAGGCGGGTGAGACCGCGCTCGGCAACGTTGGCCAAGCGTGCTGCAGCGGCCTGCACGGTTGGGTTCTCGCGCTGTGCCGCACTCATTCGAGCCGGGTTCAGGGCGCAACCGTTGGCCCACTCGGCGATGTCCGGCTCTGCGCCATACGTACGCGTCGCCGAGGGTTCCACGAACCTGCATCTGCGCCCAGTCGGCGGGCGTGTTCGGAAGATTGTTGGGCGGGCAGAGCCGGTTCTTCTCGCCGTCGTCGTCGCGAGTCGCTTCGACATAGCCAGCCAATGCCGCGTTGAAACATGGGAAGCCGGCCCGGATCGTTTGCAGCCGAATCTTGTCAGCGCCCCAGAGTGGAACCAGCGGCGGGTACTGGAGGCCGGAAGCGGCGCAGTGCACGACGAGGGCGCCGGGTGCGAGCTGCACCGCCCCGTCCTCGAAGACGATCTCGCTCGTGGTTACGTACTTGATGTGTCCGAGCCGCACGACGTTCTCGACGGTGCGAAGCAGGTCGAGCTCCCACATACCAAGCGTGGGTGTCTTCGCCATGGTGGGCGTGAGGTCGGTGTCGACCCGAAGCATCACCCCGGCCGCTTCGAGGCGAAGGAACAGATCGTTGAGTGACTCGGCTTCAGCTGCCGCAGTCATCGTGTCTGCAGCCAGCCCCAGCGCCACGGCAGGGTCGGGCTGGACCAAGGCACGATTCAGCATCCACGGCTCTCGGGGTCGCACCCAGACGATTCGATCTGGAAGCACACCATTCGCCAGCAGCCAGATGATGCCGTCCGTTGCAGTCTTTCCGGATCCGACGATCACGTAGCTGCTCGGCGCGTCGACCAAACTCGCCAGTTCGTTGATGGCGACAACGCGAACCCCGTCGGCCACCCCGAACGGCGCCGGGGTCGTCGCGGGGATCGTCGGCGACAGGTACGTCGCGTCGACCACTCGCCGCCGCACATTCACGCCCACGGTTTCGCCAGATACACCCGAGGTCACGAGATGGGATGTGCCGTCGCTGTGGTACGAGCTTCCGCCGAGAAACGTGACGCGACCCGAGCCGACGAAGCGGCGGTGGAGGAGGTCGTCGTAGTAGGTCTGAATCTCTGACCGCCGGGCGCGCTCTTGTAGCCCCGATTCAGGACCTTCCTCTTGCACCGCCCCAGTACCGAGCACGGTAGACGCAACGCCATAGAACACCGACGCCTGATGGAGTTGGACGAACGGATACGCGTCGTGCCAATGGCCGCCGGGAGCGTGGCGCCGGTCGACGAGCGTGACATGCACGTCCGCGTGATCGATCAACGCGTCCGTGAACGCCATCCCCATCGCACCCGCACCCACCACCAAGTAGTCGGTCTCCAACGTGCGCATTGTCACGAGACTACGACGCCCCGATACGACGGTGAGCACGGTGAGATGAGCGCACTGAGCGCGGCAACCTCAATTTTGATCGGATGAACGGGCGGCGGTGACGTCCTACTTGTAGTCGGCGAGAATCTCCGCAGCGGCTCGTTGACCTGTTTCGACGGCGCCGTTGAGATAGCCCTGGAAGTCGACTGAGGTGTGTTCTCCGGCGAAGTGGCACCGGCCGCTTCGTTCGCGCTCGACCCCCGCGAACGCTTGATACTGGCCGACCTTCCAGAACGAATAGGAGCCGAGCGAGTACTGGTTACCAGGCCAGTAGTCGATCGTCGCACGTCCGTTGAGCTTGTCGGAGATACCCGGAAACAGCGGCTCGATCTGGTCGGCGAAGCTGGCTGCGCGCGTCTGCGGCGTACCGCTTCCAAAGCTGTCACCGATCAGCGCCGCCCGTGTAATCCACAAGGATTCCGGGCGCGCCGGCCTGACCTCGCGTGACCTCCCACGAGGCTTGATAGCCGGTGTCGGCGAACGTGTCGCCGTTGCCGCCGAGCGTTCGCCAGTGGCGGTCGACGAACTGCACGTTGAGCTTGGAGTTGGTGCCCATGCCCTGCTCGCGGATGGCCCGAACCTTGCGGTCGTCGAAGCCGGCGCGGCTGAAATCGAGTGTACGCAACACGGCGAACGGCAATGCGAGCACCACGCGGTCGGCGACCTGGGTGACGTTTCTGACCCGCGCGGCGGAATGTGAGGTCGTACCCGCCGTCGGTGCGCCGGGCGACCTTGGTGAGCGCCGACCCGAGTGACGATCTGCCCGGCGAGCAACCCCGCCAAGCCGCTGACGATTTGATCGTTGCCGCCGCGCACGTGGTACTTCTCGTTCGAGGGGCCGAAGAGACGCAGCTGGCCTTGCCCCGAGTAGCCCAGCAGGTAGAGCAGGTTCAGCGAGCTCTGCTCGGAGCACTCCGCGCCGTACTCGATGTTGTAGGCGACGTCGAGCAGCTGACCCAGCCGAGACGACATGCCACCCGGCACGGTCTCCTCGATCCAGTCGATGATCGACATCGAGTCGAGTTCACGTCCACGCTCGGTCGACAGGTTGTACAGCGTCGGATAGCTGGCAGCCTGAAGATCGCTCTTGATTTTCTGCCAGATCGTCTTGATGTCGTTCGTGGCGTCGACGTACGAGTACGGCGCGCCGTCGAACCAGAACATGGGCTCGGTGCCGTTCTGCTCGGCGGCGAGCAGGTTGTCGAGCGTCAGGCCCAGCGACTTGCACAACTGGCGAATCTGCGTGTGCCCCTGGTCGATCAGCTCACCACCGTGCTCGGCGATCTGTCCTGCGGCGAACGTCTGCCGGTCTGACCACGTCCGCCCGCCCAGTCGGCTGGGGTGAGCTTCGTGAATCTCGACCACATACCCGGCTTTGCGGAGCTCGTACGCACACGTCAAACCTGCCAGGCCAGCTCCTACGACAACGATGCGTTCTGGGCCAGCCGCGGCGACGGGCGCCGCCTCACCCAAACGCCACGTAGCTACAGCAGCCCCGGCGACGGCCGCACCGGCCAGGAATCCCCGCCGACTGCTCACCGGCTCGCGCCGGCTTCGTCTCCCTCTGCAGCACGCAGTTCGTGAGCGGCCCGCTCGAACATCGATGCCAACGGTGTATGTGCCATCTTCATCCCCCATCCTCTGCGCCGCACAACACGGCTGGAGCAGAACCATAGCCAGGGGCGAGTTTCAGGCACTGGCAATCGGAAGGCCCCTTTTTGCTCGCTCAGCGCTCCAAACCGATGTGCTCCTAGCCGCAGGCCCGAACACGTTCCGCGGGTCAGACCAGGCCGGCGATGACGTTGATCGTCGTGGCGATGATCGCGACGCTGAACAGAAACGACAGGAGCGCGTGGCGGAGCACCGTTGAACGTATGGCCGGATCGGTGATGGCAGTGTCGGACACCTGGAACGTCATCCCGACCGTGAATCCGATGTACGCGAAGTCTCGGTAGCAGGGCGGGTGCACGCCTGGGAACTCCACGCCGCCCGCCTCGGGAGCGCCGTAGTAGAGGTGCGCATAACGGAGTACGAACACGGTGTTGACGACGAGCCACGAGAAGACGACCGATATCAACGATGCAACGGTGAGAGTCGCCTGCAGCCGGACGTCTGCTGTCGATGCCCGATGTAGCGCTGCGCCGACCGCGATCAGGCTCATCACGCTGGACGTGACGACGACAGCACGGGCCGCTGCGCGACTGTCGTCTTCACGCGTGGCCACCCGCGCCGTCCCGGCGGCGTCGAGGCTGGCCGACCTCGAGCCATATCCACAGCAACAGGAGCGCCGCCGTGGTGAGCCATCCCACGAGCACCGCGAGCTGCCATGGCGCCGACCAGCAGCAGGGCGACCGCTACGAGCCAGCCCTGATACCCCACACGCGGCCACCCGCGTACGCTCCGAGCTCCCAGACCGGATCACTTCCAGTCCACCCAGATCGACGTCGACACCGGCTGGCGCTTGGGCGGCGCGTCCGAGTCGACATGATCGTCAGCGTATGTGCCAGCCCGGGGCTCGCTCGCGCGTCAGTTATGGGACGCGGCGATCATCACCTTCAACGCTCCAGTGTTGGCTGCGTCACCGAAGACCTCGTAGGCCTTCTCCATTTGTTGGAGGTCGAAGTGATGGGTGACCAGACGGCCTGCGTCGAGTTGGCCGGCACCGATCAGTCGCAGCAATGTGGGTGTCGAATAGGCGTCGACGAGTCCGGTGGTGATCGTCACGTTGCGGATCCACAGATCCTCGAGGTATCGGCGGCGCAGGATCATGGTGAGGGAGATCAGCTACCGAAATCGATAGAGCAGTACGTCACGAGCACGCCCATCACGAGCACGCCCATCACGGTCACCCATCACCGTCACCATCACCACATGTTGGACACGTCATCCAGGGTTGGGGGCCCCCGGCTGGGCGAACTGTGACAGCGTTGCATTGGTCATCAATTTGATGGACTTTGTCAAGAATTGTCTCCCCGGATCATTAGGAACAGTCGCGACCTGACCGATGTGTAAGGTGAGTCGTGTCGTAATCCAGACAAGGCAAAATCTCGACCCGGCATCGGAGCAGACATGAAGCAACGACGACTATTGGCGGTGGCAAGCGGCTTCATGCTGGTTGCAGGATGTGGCGGCTCTGACCCGATCGCGGTCGATTCGGTGAGCACCACGGTCGCAGCGCCGGCCACAACCGAGGAAAGCGCGCCCGCTACCACGGCCGCACCACCGGCCACAACGACAGCCGCGACAGATGCGGCACCGGCAACGACGGCGGCCGAACTCGAGGGCATCAGCAGCTTCTCCGACGTGCAACCGGCCGTTGTGCAAATCGTCGCGAAGGGTACGTTCCGCGACCCCGAGGTCGGGCTGCAATCGGGCGCCGGATCAGGTAGCGGTTTCATCATCAGCCCAGATGGCTATGCGGTCACCAACAACCACGTCGTTACCGGTGCAGCGTCGCTCGAGGTGTGGATCGGCGGCGACACCTCCGACAGCTACAACGCCCAAATCGTTGGAGTCTCTGAGTGCAACGACCTCGCATTGATCAAGATCGACAGCGACGACCTTTCATCCCTCGCGTGGTACGACGAACCACCGACGGTCGGTCAGGAGATCTACGCCGCCGGCTTCCCGCTCGGCGATCCGGAGTACACCCTCACCAGCGGCATCGTCTCCAAGGCCGACGCAGACGGAGAAACGCCGTGGTCGTCGATCGACAGTGTGATCCAACACGATGCACAGACGCAACCCGGGAACTCTGGCGGTCCGCTGGTCGGTACCGATGGCCGCGTCGTCGGCGTTCACTACGCGAGTGGTGACTGGGGTACAGGCACCAGCCAGTTCTTCGCGATCTCGAGCGAACTTGCGCAGGATGTCGTCGACAAGCTGTACGACGGTGATTTCGAGTCGCTTGGCATCAACGGCTCGGCCGTGAACGACGGCGAAGGCGTTTCGGGTGTGTGGGTGGCCGCTGTGGCGGCCGGCAGCCCCGCTTCCGCAGTCGGGCTGTTGCCCGGCGACATCGTCACCGCCCTCAACGGACTGCCGCTCGCCACAGACGGAACGATGAAGGACTACTGCGATGTCATCCGCACCGCCGGCGAAGGTGAGCCGATGGCCATTGAGGTGCTCCGTTGGGATACCGAGGAAGTGCTGCAGGGCGAGATCAACAACCCCGACAAGACCTTGACCCAGGCATTCTCGTTCGCCGAAGAAATCGAGACCTCTGGCGAAGCACCAGTAGACGAGGGCACGACCTACGAGTACACCTCGCTGGTGGATGACACGGGCCGCATGTTCGTCGATGTTCCAACGTCGTGGTTCGATGTCGACACAGCGCCGCGCGATGGCGCCCCGTGGATTTCTGCGTCGACCAGCCTCGTCGATCTCTCCGAGTCGTGGCTAGTTCCGGGTATGTACGCCGTCGGCGTCGAGGGCGCCATCGATTTCCAGTCGGCAATCGTCGAGTACGGCCTCCCCGACGGCACGTGCGTCGACACGACCGGCCTGATGGACTATGACGACGGTCTCTACGTTGGGCTCTATCAAGTGTGGTACGAGTGTGGCGACACAACGACCGGGTATGCGGTCGTGGCCGCCACCGACCCAGACGGCATATGGTCGTTCGTGATGGCTTGGCAGTTCATCACCACTGCAGACCTCGAGGCGTTCGACCAGGCGATCCGGACCATCTACATCTCGCAGTGACCGCCATTCGGGGTGACACGGCTCGCATCACGTGGGCCGTGTCACCTCGAGGGCGCCTCGCTTGCTCGCTTCTTGACGCCGCGGCGACGACTGATACTGTTGTCAGTCTAAAGTAAGTCCGCGACCGCGAGGGGACACCGTGGGGCAAGTCGAAGACCAGCAAGACGTCGAACAATGGGACGTCGAGGCCGACGTCGTCGTACTTGGAAGCGGTGGGGCGGCGTTGATCGCGGCGCTGTCGGCGCACCATCACGGCGCGGCCAACGTCGTGATTCTTGAAAAGTCGGGCATGGTCGGTGGCACCACCGCCATGTCGGGCGGAATGTTGTGGATCCCGCTCAACCACCATCAGGCCGAGCACGGCGTGGAGGACTCGTTCGACGACGTGGTCAACTACCTCGACGCGATGGCCCCCGAGCGGCTCGACCCCGACTGCGTCTCGGGCTTCCTCGAAGGCGGCCCAGAGATGGTGCGCTTCATCGCCGACCACACTCCAGTCCGCCTACGACTTTTCACCGGGTTTCCCGATTACCAGCCGAACATGATCGGGGCAATGGAGCACGGTGGTCGTTCGCTCGACCCCGAGGCCTACCCGTTCGACGAACTCGGGTCGTGGGCGAGCCGCGTCAACCCGCCCAAGACCGGCTTGCCGAAACTCACCAGCCGCATGGAGGACTACTACCACGAGGTCGGCCCCGAAGAGCTCGAGCAGCGTGCCGCCCGCGACTTCCGCGGACAGGGCCAGGGGCTGATCGGGTCGCTCCTCAAGGCGGTCGTCGATCGCGAGATTCCCATTCACTTCGAAACGCGGGGCCGCCATCTGGTGCGCGACGGCGAGCGCATCGTCGGCGTCGTCGCCGAACAGAACGGAACGACGCTTCGCTACCACGCTCGCAAGGGCGTCGTGCTGGCGACCGGCGGGTTCGAATGGAACGAGCAGCTCGTCAAGGCGTTCCTGCGCGGCCCGCTCACCGGGCCGATCAGCGTGCCCGAGTGCGAGGGCGACGGGCTCCTCATGGCGATGGAGGTCAACGCCAGCCTGGGCAACATGTCGAACGCTTGGTGGATCAACTCGTCGCTCGAGTCGACCGCAGGGCACCGCGACGCCCGACGCCAACTACCTGCCCAGCCAGGTCGAACGCAGCTACCCAGGCTCGATCATGGTCAACAAGTACGGCAAGCGATTCGTCAACGAGTCTTTGAACTACAACGCGCTCGGCTACGTACTCCACAACTTCGATGCCGACAAGTACGAGTTCGCGAACCTCCCCTACTGGCTGATCTTCGACAGCAACTTCACCAGCAAGTACCGCGTGTTCACCAGCCGCCCCGGGGAATCGGTGCCGCCTTGGGCCAAGAGCGCCGACACGCTCGAAGAGTTGGCCGACATCACCGGTGTAGACGGCGACGCCCTCGCCGCAACCGTCGAACGGTTCAACCAACTCGTCGACAAGGGCCACGACGACGATTTTGGCCGCGGCGACTCGACGTTCGACAACTTCTGGGGCGATCAATCACTCGAGCCCCCCATGTGCACCCTCGGCGCGATCAACCAACCGCCCTACTACTCCATCAAGATGGAAGCTGGCGCCAACGGCACGTGCGGAGGCCCGCGGGCCAACGGCGACGCCCAGGTGCTCGACTGGGACGGCGAGCCGATCGAAGGTTTGTACGTGTGCAGCAACACCATGTCTGCCGTCACCGCCGGCGGGTACGGCGGCGCCGGCGGCACCATCGGCCCAGGCATGACCTTCGGTTACCTCGCGGGCCGCCACGCCGGCCGCAACGGCTGACATCCAGTCGCACGCGAGCGCACCTCTTGCACGCGCGGGTCGACACTCCATTGAAGGGGACGAACGGCCCTACTCGTGTCGATCCCTCCGGCTCACAATGATGGTGTAGCCAGTTACGAGGAGGTTGCCCGATGCGTGCGCTCGTGGTCTATGAATCGATGTTCGGTCAATACGAAAACGCGATTGCCGAGGCCATCGCCGAAGGAATCGCCCGACATGTCGACGTGACGAGCTGTCGACGTATCCAATGCGCCGACCACAGTGACCGAGGACGTTGGGCTACTCGTCGTCGGCGGCCCGACGCACGCGTTCGGCATGAGCAGGCGCAGCACCCGGCAGGCCGCCAGCGAGCAGGCCGGCGAGACCGTCACGCCGGTGGCCAGGGGTCTGCGCGAGTGGTTGGCAGACTTGACCTCGCCGACGACGCCGGTGGTGACAGCGACGTTCGACACACGAATCAAGCGGCGCGGCATCCCTGGGTCCGCAGCCCGACGGGCCGAACGGCAACTCCGCCGATTGGGTTTTCGCTCGGCCGCCCCAGCCACGTCGTTCTGGGTGTCCGACACGCCCGGGCCCCTCCTCGACGGCGAGCGAACCCGTGCCGAGGAATGGGGAAGCGACCTAGCCCTTCGGGTGCTTGGTGCCGAACGGTCTGTCAGAACGTGATGGTCTTGTCGGCCCAAAGTAGCCCAGTCGGCGGTTCGTCGCCGTAGCCGGGCCCTTGGAGGATGACCAGCACGTCACGACGCCATTGCGCGTCTCGACGGGAGATCGGCTCGCCGCCACTCCGGGAAGCCGTCTTCGAGCCGTCGCGCCCGGCGGCCGCGGCGACGGAGCAGGCGAACGGCGTCGTCGGCGAATACGCAGTACGGGCCGCGGCAGTACGCGACGACATCGACACCGGCCGGAAGGTTCCTGATGCTGGCGGCGAGTTGGTCGATCGGGATCGATCGTGCTCCAGCGATGTGTCCGGCGGCGAACTCGGCAACGGGTCGTACATCGACGACCACAACGTCACCCGCAGCGAGCCGTTCGGCGAGCTCGCTCCGGCCGATCTGATCCAACCCGTCACGGTCGCCCAGGTATGCAGCGGCCAACTCGTCGATCTGCTCGTGATGGACGGCAGCGACGTCACGCAAGGCGGACCACAGTTCACCGACGCGCGTCGAGGTGAGCCGGTAGTAGATCCGGGTTCCGTCTCGACGGGTTGTTACCAGACCTGTGTTGGCGAGGACCCGGAGGTGGAACGACGTGTTGGCGACACTCTGGCCGATCTCCGCCGCGAGATCTTCGACGTGACGCTCGCCCTGGGCGAGTACATCGACCAGCTCCGCTCGGCGCCCGTTGCCGATCGCTTTGGCAACCTCGCCGAACGCGTCGAACAGCGAATCTTTCGCCTGTCGATCACCCATGCGTCACACTCCTCATCCAGATCCTCAAAGAACTACTTGACAATGTAACTCAACCTCGCGGTATATTCAAGACATTGCTTGAGGAGTGTTGCGATGGTTGGAGTCCGGATGTTCGTCGACGAAGGGCTCGGTCACTCGTCGTACCTCATCGACCTCGGCGACGGCACCGCTGCGATCCTCGACCCGCCGCGGTTCCCGACCGAACACCTCGCGGCCGCCGATGAACAGGGCATCGCATTGCGGTGGACGATCGACACGCACTCACACGCCGACTACGTCACCGGCAGCCCGTCACTTGCCGCACGGCCGGGCGTGACCTTCATCGCCCCAGCAGCATCGAAACTCGAGACCCCTCACCGGCCGGTGGGCGACGGGGAACTCGTCGCCATGACGCCAGAGGTCGCGTTGCGGGCGATATCGACGCCGGGGCACACACCTGACCACCACGTATATCTCGTCGAACATGACGGGTCACCCGCGGCGTTGTTCACCGGCGGTTCGCTTGATGGTCGGCGCGGTCGGCCGTACCGACCTGTGCGGCCCGGATCTCGCAGAGCCCCTGGCGCACGAGATGTTTCACTCGCTGCGACGACTCGACGGGCTCCCTGACGAACTGGCCGTCTACCCAACGCACGGGAGCGGCTCGTTCTGCTCGGCACCAGGCGGCACCGACCGCACGACCACGCTGGGACGCGAGCGCGCCACCAATGCCTTGTTCCGAATCGACGACGAAGACACCTTCGTCGAACAGCTCCTCGCCGGGTTCGGGTCGTTCCCGAGCTATTTCGCCCGACTGCCCGAGTTGAACCGGCGCGGCCCGCGCCGGTATCCGCACCTGCCTCAACTTGAACGGCTCGATGTCGACACCGTCGACCTCGACGTTGTCGCCGGGGCGCTGATCGTCGATGCCCGACCGATCGCAGAGTTCGCGGCCGGCCACATCCCCGGTTCGATCTCCAACGCGCTGCGACCGGTGTTCGCCAGCTGGCTCGGCTGGATCGCCGACCTCGACCGGCCGGTCGTGATCGTCGCCGGCGCCGACCAGGACCGTGACGAGATCGTCCGCCAAGCACTCGACATCGGACACGACAACATCGTCGGCGAGCTCGACGGCGGCATCGACGCCTGGCGCGCAGCAGGTGGAGCGATCACCGGCATCCCACTCGTCGCTCCAACCGAGGCCATGGTCGACATTGATCGATGTCCGCCAGCAAACTGAATACCTGGCCGGCCACGTCGCCGGCGCGATCAACATCGAGCTCGGCAGTCTCGCGGACAGCACGGTCCCCGCCGGGCCGGTGACGGTGATGTGCGGACACGGCGAGCGCGCCATGACCGGCGCCAGCATCCTCACCCGCCGCGGCCACCGAGACGTCACGGTCCTCGACGGTGGACCCGAGACGTGGGCTGAGTCGAGTGGCCAACCGCTGGTGGTCGGTCGATGAGCACACCGACCGACACCGCACCGGCGCCGATTCGCCTCGGGCTGCGCGAGAACATTGCCCAGTTCTCGCTGCTCGTAGGTGTCAACGCACTGGTCGGCGGCATGATCGGCCAGGAACGAACCGTCCTGCCGTTGCTCGCTGAGGAAGAGTTCGGGCTCACCAAGTTCACCGCCACCCTCACCTTCATCGCAGCATTCGGAATTGTCAAAGCGGGAACCAACTTCTTCGCCGGCACCCTGTCTGATCGGTACGGCCGCAAACCCGTCCTCGATCGCCGGCTGGATCATCGGCATCCCCGTCCCGCTCCTGCTGATGTGGGCACCCACCTGGAGTTGGGTCGTGTTCGCCAACGTCCTCCTCGGTGTCAACCAAGGCCTCACCTGGTCGACGACGATCATCATGAAGATCGATCTCGTCGGCCCGGCCAAACGTGGCCTTGCAATGGGGTTCAACGAGGCCGCCGGCTACATCGCCGTTGCCGCCACCGCGCTCGCAACCGGCTACATCGCCGAACAGCACGGCTTACGACCGGCGCCGTTCTTCCTCGGCCTCGCCTACGCCGGGCTCGGCCTCGGCATCTCGACGATCTTCGTGCGCGAGACACGCGCCTTCGCCCGCTACGAGGCCGCCAACCACGTCACCACCAACGACGACCTCCACGAACACCTCACCACACGCGAGATCTTCACCCTCACCTCGTTCCGCGAGAAGGCCCTCTCGTCGGCGTCACAGGCCGGACTCGTCAACAACCTCAATGACGGCCTCGCGTGGGGACTGTTTCCGATCTTCTTCGCCGATGCCGGCCTCTCGGTCGCCCGCATCGGTGTGCTCGCCGCGATCTACCCCGCTGTGTGGGGCCTCGGACAGCTCGTCACCGGAGGACTCTCCGACCGGATCGGGCGAAAGCCGTTGATCGCCGGCGGCATGCTCCTCCAAGCCGCCGCCATTGCCATGATCGCCGCCACCACCGGCTTCGGCCCATGGGCTCTCGGCGCTGCACTGCTCGGCGCAGGCACGGCGATGGTGTACCCGACGCTGCTCGCCGCTATCGGCGACGTCGCCCACCCCGCCTGGCGGGCACGCTCTGTCGGCGTCTACCGCTTGTGGCGCGACGCCGGTTTCGCGGTCGGTGCGCTTCTCGCCGGCATCCTCGCCGACCTCGTCTCGATCGAGGCCGCGATCTACGCCGTCGCCGCTCTCACCGCGCTCTCCGGGAATCGTCGTCATCGTCCGCATGTACGAAACCCACCCGCGCCGAATTGACAATCAGGCGCTGAGGGTGTCGTTGCTGATGCCGACCGAACAAGTTGAACCAGCAAGCAGCGGTCGACAGCGAACAGGCGATGGGTGCGCTGGTCCTTTCGGAGAAGTACGCCGCCGCAACTGACATGAGAATCACCTCGGGTTGG